>CAWFUR010000011.1:1430000-2199336 GCA_963819115.1 uncultured Thermoleophilaceae bacterium
AGCGCGAGAGCCCGAAGGCATCGGAGAGCAGCGCGGGCAGATGCACCTCGCCGTTCCCGGCGGCGAAGGCGTATTCCTCCACGTCGTCGGGGGCGGCGTGCTCCACGTGGACCCGCTCGAAGCGCGCCTCCGCGGCGGCGCCGGCCTCCTCACAGTGGAGGCGCTCGGTGAGCGCCCGGGCCAGTCGCCGCTTCTGGTCGCGCGGGGAGAGGTCCGGATCCATTGGCTCGTCCATCAGAAGGTCGTAGTAGAGGGGCATCGCGTCGTCGGGGACGCGCATGAGCTTGCCGAAGACCTCCTCGGGAGGCTCGGTCACGCCCACGTAGTTCCCGAGCGACTTCGACATCTTCTGCACCCCGTCGATCCCGGGCAGGATGGGCATCGTGAGGATGGACTGAGGTGGTACCCCGTACGCCTGCTGGATGTCGCGGCCGAGGAGCACGTTGAACTTCTGGTCGGTGCCGCCGAGCTCCACGTCGGAGCGCACGGCCACCGAGTCGTAGCCCTGGAGGAGCGGGTAGAGGAGCTCGAGGATGGTGATCGGCTTCCCCTCGCCGTAGCGCTTGGCGAAGTCGTCCCGCTCGAGCAGCTGGGCCACGGTGGAGGTGCGGGCCAGCCGGAACAGGTCGTCCATGGCCATGTCGAGCCACTCGCCGTTTCGCCGGACCTCGGTCCGGTCCCGGTCGAGCACCTTGAAGGCCTGCTCCTGGTACGTCTCGGCGTTGCGGTCGATCTCCTCGGGGTCCGCGAACGGCCGGGCCGAGCTGCGTCCGCTCGGATCCCCCACACGCGCGGTGTAGTCCCCGATGATCAGGACCACGGTGTGGCCGAGCTCCTGAAACTCCCGCAGCTTCCGCAGCACGACCGTGTGGCCCAGGTGGATGTCCGGTGTGGTGGGGTCCACCCCGAGCTTCACGCGCAGCGGGCGCCCCTCCGCGAGCTGGCGCCCAAGCTCCCCCTCCGGCAGCGCGTCCACCGCGTTGCGGGTGAGGTGAAGGGCGACCCCGCCCGGGGGATTCGGCATGGCGCCAATGCTAGACTGCCGACCGCTCGCCGAGCCCCCGCGCCGTGCCGTGCCGGGCGGGAACAGAGCGTAGGCGAGCAGCACTTCACGGCCGCCAAAAAGACCTCTGTAGAGGCGCTCACCCGCAATGCCCGAGTCGCCGACGTCCACCCTCACTCCCCCGTCCGGGGGCCCCAGCGGTCGCTTCACCCGTTCGGGCGGGTCGCCGCCGGAGCCCCCCAAGCGCGCCAGGCCGAGGGTCAAGAAGCTGCGTCTGGCCTTCCTGCTGCTCGGGCTGGGCATCCTGGCCCTGATCTCCACGGTGTTCGGGATGCTGATGGCGGTGGCCAGCGACCTGCCGGCGCTCGAGAACAAGGCGGAGTACGCGGCGGCCAAGAACTCGGTCCTCTACGCCGACCTTCCCGGCTGTAAGGAGTCGGACACCCAGAAGTGCTCCCAGGTCGCCCGGCTGACCGGGAACCAGAACCGCATCCTCCTCACCGAGGACCAGATCTCCCCCAACATCAAGAACGCGGTGATCGCCATTGAGGACCGGCGCTTCTACGAGCACGGCGGCGTGGACTACAAGGGGATCGCGCGAGCCTTCTCCCAGGACCTGCTGCGGCGCAGCGCCGCGCAGGGAGGATCGACGATCACCCAGCAGTTCGTGAAGAACGCGCTGTCCGCCCAGGGCAACCGGTCGGTCTTCCAGAAGCTGCGCGAGGCCGCGCTGGCCTACCACCTCGAGCGCAAGTGGTCGAAGGACAAGATCCTCACCCAGTACCTGAACACCGTCTACTTCGGGAACGGCGCCTACGGGGTGGAGTCGGCCGTACGGGCCTACTTCCGGCCCCCGGTGCTCCAGCCGGACGGCAGCACCGGCTACAGCAACGCCGACCAGGCCGCCGACGTGACACCCGCGGAGGCCGCGCTGCTGGCCGGCCTGATCGCCTCGCCGTCGCTGTACGACCCGGTGGAGAACCCGCGCCACTCGACGGCCCGGCGCAACCTGGTGCTGAGCCGGATGCTTGACCAGAAGTTCATCACCCACGCCCAGTACCGCGAGGCCGTGGCCACCAAGGTCCCGGCCGAGGCGAACATCAATCCGCCCGCTCTCGACTCCTCGCAGCCCTTCTTCTCGAGCTGGCTGACCCAGCAGCTGGTGGACCGCTACCGGCCGGGCGTGGTGTTCGGAGGCGGACTGAAGATCAAGACCACGATCGACCCCGAGCTGCAGCGGGCGGCTGAGCAGGCCATCGCCGGCCGGCTGAGCGGCTACGGGCCGAGCGCCTCGCTTGTGGCCATCAAGAACAGCACCGGCGAGGTCAAGGCCATGGTCGGAGGCGCGGCCTACAAGGAGAACGCCTTCAACCTGGCCACCAACGGCCATCGCCAGCCGGGATCGGCCTTCAAGCCCTTCACGCTCGTGCGCGCGCTGGCCGACGGGGTGAGCCCGGAGAGCACCTACACGTCCCAGAAGAAGACCTTCAACCTGAAGAGCGGGCCGTTCACGGTGAACAACTACGACGACAACTACTACGGCGTCGAGTCGCTGCGAACCGCCATCACCACCTCGGACAACTCCGTGTTCGCCGAGCTCGGCCTGAAGGAGGGGACTCGCAGGATCGCCCGCATGGCCCGCCGCATGGGCGTACGCACCAAGATCTCCACCAACCCGGCCATGACCCTGGGCGGGCTGGCCGAGGGCGTGACGCCGCTGGAGATGGCCTACGCCTACTCCACGATCGCCAACAAGGGCGAGCGAAAGTCCGGGTCGCTGGCCCCGGGCGGCCACGGCCCGGTGGGCATCGAGTGGGTCAAGGGGCGCCACATCGACGACAAGAACAAGACCAGCTCGAAGCGCGTGTTCTCCGACCAGGTGGGCGAGACCGCGCAGGAGCTGCTGGGCGGCGTGATCTCGAGCGGCACCGGCAAGGCCGCCCAGATCAGCGAGTTCGCGTTCGGCAAGACGGGAACGACGGAGAACTACGGCGACGCCTGGTTCGTGGGGGCCAACAAGGACCTCACCGTGGCTGTGTGGGTGGGCTACCCCGACCGTCTCACGCCGATGCAGACCGAGTTCCACGGCAGCCCGGTGGCCGGTGGCACGTTCCCGGCCGAGATCTGGCATGACCTGATGACCGCCTGGATCGGGATCCGCGACCAGCGCATCCTCGACCGCGGCGGGAACCCGGACGGCGAGGACACGACCACCACCCCCACGCTCCCGAGCGGCCCCGCCACCACCACACCCGTGCCCGAGGGACAGAGCACCACGCCGGACACCGGCGGAAAGGCCGGCGCCAAGCCCGGCAACTCGCAGCCCGGCACCCAGGCGCCGGCCCCGCCCCAGCAGGCCCCCACCCCCACGCCGCCCAGCACGCCGCCCGAGCCCCAGGCGCCGGCCCCCAGCCCGGGCACCGGCGGCACGGGCAACGACGGCGGCGCCGTCGCGCCGCAGGGCTGAGCCTCAGGCCGCGCGGGCGCGGCGCATGGCCGGCGGCCAGGGCCGGGAAACGTGGCGGCTGTCGCCGTCCACGTAGCGCCACGGAAGCTCCACGGCCTTTGTGATCCCGATGCGCTCGCCGGCGATCACGCGCGGCTCGGGAGCGTCCGCGGGGCGGCCGAGCACCTCGATCGGGCCGTCCACCAGCGAGGTGTCGTTCAGGCCCAGGCCGATGCCGAGCGCCTGGCTGAGCTTGCCGGGCCCGGAGCAGAGCTCCTCCGCGCGCTCGAGGCCGCGCCGCTCCCTCATCAGGTCCAGTCCCTCGAGCGGCTCCAGTGCCCTGATGAGCACCGCAGAGGCCACGCCCTCCGGCTCGGTGACCGCGTTCAGCAGGGCGTGCACGCCGTAGGAGAAGTAGACGTATGCCCGGCCGGGCTCCCCGAAGAGCACGCGGCTGCGCCCGGTGAGGCCGACGTGGGCATGGCAGGCGGGCTCGGACTCGTGGTAGGCCTCGGTCTCCACGATCCGCCCGGCGGTGCCGGCATGCCCGACGGTGCAGCCGATCAGGTCGCGGGCCACCTCATTCACCGGCCGCACGTAGAACTCCCGCCCCAGAGGCGACGGCCTCACCTCGAGGCCTCATCGAGCACGTGCCGGGCCTGCGCGAGCTGGTCCCGCACCCGGGCCTGCGAGGTGCCTCCCTCCGAGACCTTCGACTCGAGCCAGCTCGCGGGCTCGAGCAGCGCCCGCAGCGACCCATCCAGCTGGGGCACGAGCTCGGCCAGCTCCGCGTCGCTCAGCTCGGACAGCGTCTTGTCCCGCTCCACGGCGCCGCGAACCAGGCCGCCGACGATCCCGTGGGCCTCGCGGAAGGGCACGCCCTGGCGCACCAGCGCGTCAGCCACGTCGGTGGCCGCGATGAAGTCGTCCGAGGCCGCGGCGGCCATGCGCTCGCGGTTGAAGCTGATGCCCTCGAGCATCTCAGTGGCCACGCGAAGGCAGAGCTCGAGGGTGTCCACCGCGTCGAAGAGCGGCTCCTTGTCCTCCTGCAGGTCCTTGTTGTAGGTGAGCGGCAGGCCGTGGAGCACGCCCTGCACGGCCATCAGGTGCGACACCACCCGCGGGGCCTTTGCGCGCAGAAGCTCGGCCGCGTCCGGGTTCTTCTTCTGCGGCATCAGGCTGGACCCGGAGCTGAAGGCGTCCTCCACCTCGCAGAACCCGAACTCCTGGCTCGACCAGAGGACGATCTCCGCGCCCAGCTGCGAGAGGTGGGTGGAGCAGGTGGCCGCGGCCGAGAGGTAGTCGAGCACGAAGTCCCGGTTCGACACGGCGTCGAGCGAGTTCTCCGCGATGCCGCCGAAGCCCAGCTCCTGAGCCACGAACATCCGGCTGGTGTCGAAGTTCACGCCGGCGAGCGCCCCGGCGCCCAGGGGCAGGTCGTCCGTGGCGGTGAGACAGAAGTTGAAGCGCTGGAGATCGCGGCGGAGCTTCCAGAAGTAGGCGAGCAGGTGGTGCGAGAGGTACACCGGCTGGGCGCGCTGAAGGTGGGTGTAGCCGGGCAGCGGCCAGTCGATGTGGCGCTCGGCCTGGCCGACCAGGGTGCGCATGAGGCCCAGCAGGAGCACCTTCGCCTCCAGGGCATGGGCGCGCACGAGCATGGCCACGTCGGTGGCCACCTGGTCGTTGCGCGACCTGGCGGTGTGGAGCTTCCCCCCGACCGGACCCGCGATCTCCGTGAGCCGGCGCTCGATCGCCATGTGCACGTCCTCGTCGCCCGGGGCGATCTGGAACGCGTCCTCGTCGATCTCCCGGCGGACGGCCTCGAGGCCGCGCTCGATCTCGGACAGGTCCTCCTCCGAGATGATCCCGCTGCGGGCGAGCATCCTGGCGTGGGCGAGCGACTGCTCGAGGTCGTACGGCGCCAGGCGGAAGTCGAACGAGATAGACGAGTTGAGCGCCTGGAACAGCGGATCCTGCGGGTCTCGGAAGCGGCCCATCGGCGGCCAGTCTACGGCGGTCGGTGCGCACCCGGCCGAGCCGGCTGCTTCCGCTCAGGCGCTTGGGTTCAGCCGACCGCGGAGCCCACGATGCTGGCAAGGGCCACGCCGAGGATGTAGAGCGAGGTGCCCCAGCCGATGAAGACGTTGCGCGACCGCGGGTAGAAGCGGCTGTCCGGGCCGAGGCCCACGGAGAGCAGCACGGGGACCATGAGAAGCAGGCCGCTGGCGATCAGGATGTACCCGCTCCAGCCGGTCACGATGTAGCCGGCGTTGAGGCGAAAGTCATCGGCCATGGCCTCGATCGGGTGATGCCAGAGCAGGAGCGGGGCCGCCGCGGCCAGCACGAATGCGGCCAGAGCCGACATGCGCAGGGACAGCCGGGTGTACCGAGGCCGCGCCACGTTTCCCCATTATCGGCAATCGGCGCGGCGGGCCGTAGAACTAGGACAGGGAGCCCGTCGGCTGGCCCACGACCTCGCGGACCGCCTCCACCACCCGCGCGACCTCGCCCTCGGTGAGCTGCGGGAAGAAGGGAAGCGCGAGCGAGCGCCGGGCCACGTCCTCGCACACGGGGAACTCGCCCTCTCGGTGCCCGAACCGCTCGCGGTAGAGGCTCATCAGGTGGATGGCCGGCAGATAGGGCTTCGACCCCACCCCGCGTTCGCGCAGGGCGGTGACGGCAGCGTCGCGATCGACCTCGGGCGGAAGCTGCACGACGTAGACGAACCAGCTGCGGCGATCGCCGCCCGCGTCCGGGCACGGCAGCTCGAGGCCCTCCAGCCCCGCCAGCGACTCGCTGTAGAGGGCGGCAACGCGGGCCCGGGCGGCCAGCATGTGGTCGAGGCGCTGGAGCTGGGCCAGGCCGAGCGCGCAGGACAGCTCGTCGAGGCGGTAGTTGTAGCCGAGGCGATCGTGGTCGAGCCAGCCCATGTCCGGCGCCCGGCCCTGGTTGCGCTCCGAGTCCATGCGCTCCTTGGCCGCCGCGGACGGAGCGATCACCGCGCCGCCCTCCCCCGTGGTGAGCTGCTTGTTCGGGTAGAAGCCGAAGGTGGCCAGGTGGCCGCGGGCGCCCACATGAGCGCCGTCGGCATGCACGGCGCCAAGTGCCTCGCAGGCGTCCTCCACGATCCAGAGCGAGCGCTCGGCGGCCAGCCGCTCGAGCGCGGGCATGTCGGCCGGGTAGCCGAAGATATGCACGGGCAGCAGGCCCGTGGTGCGCTCTCCCACGGCCGCGGCGGCAGCGGCCGGGTCGAGGTTCAGCGTGCGCGGGTCGATGTCGCAGAACACCGGGCGCGCGTTCTCGTACAGCAGGCAGTTGGCGGACGCCACGAAGCTGAAGGGCGAGGTCACAACCTCGTCGCCCGGCTCGATCCCGGCGGCGCGGACGGCGAGGTGAAGGCCGGCCGTGCCGCTCGACACCGCCGAGACGTGCTCGGCTCCCAGCCGCGCACCGAGGGCGCGCTCGAACTCGGGGAGCCGCGGGCCCAGCGCGAGCTGCCCGGAGCTCAGGGTGTCGAGCACCGCGCGCTCCTCCGGCTCGCCCACCAGCGGGCGCGCGAGCGGGATCGGCTCGCTCACGCGGTGACGTGCGGCCGGGGCCGCCCGGTGCGCGTGGGCAGCATGCCCGCCTCGAGCGAGTCCACGAGGGCCTCCCAGCTGGCCTCGATGATGTTCTCGGACACGCCGATCGAACCCCAGGTGCTCCGGCCGTCGCCGGCGTCGAGCAGCACGCGCGTGACCGCACCCGTGCCCTTCACCTCGTCCAGGATCCGCACCTTGAAGTTCACCAGCTGGATGTCCCGGATGTGCGGATAGCGCTCAGCGATCGCCTCGCGCAGCGCCTTGTCGAGCGCGTTCACGGGGCCGTTGCCCTCCGCGGTTCGCACGTAGCGCTCACCCTCGACCCAGATCTTGATCGTGGCCTCGGTCTGGACCTTGCCGTCCTCGCGCTTCTCCACGATCGCCCGCCAGGACTCCAGCCGGAAGAGCGGCTCGTACTCCCCCGTCTCCCTGCGGATCAAGAGGTCGAAGGAGCCGTCGGCGGCCTCGAACTGGTACCCGCGGTGCTCGAGCTCCTTCACCCGCTCGACCACGCGAGCGGCGGTGTCGTCGTCAACGTCGGCGCGTGCCTGAACGGTGCCCTTGCCCGACAGCTCGGAGATGAGCACGCGGCGGTCCGCCCCCACCTCGGCCGGGTCGAGGTGCTCGAACGTGCGGGCGTCCCGGTTCACGCCGGCCACGTGCATGCCGCCCTTGTGGGCGAAGGCGTTGGCCCCCACGTAGGGCTGGTTCGGGTTCGGCGCCACGTTGCACAGCTCGTCCACCAGGTGGGCGGTCTCGGTCAGCGAGCGAAGGCGATCGCGCCCCACCGTCTCGAAGCCGAGCTTCAGCTCGAGCGCGGGCAGGATCGTGACCAGGTTGGCGTTGCCGCAGCGCTCTCCGTAGCCGTTCATGGTGCCCTGCACCATGCGCGCCCCGTGCTCCACGGCCACCAGGGCGTTCGCCACCCCGCAGCCCGCGTCGTCGTGGGTGTGGATCCCCACCTGAACGCCGCCCATCTCCGCCACCACGCGGGCGGTGGCCTCCGCCACCTGGCTCGGCAGCGACGACCCGTTCGTGTCGCAGAGCGTGACGTTGCCGGCACCCGCGTCGGCCGCGGCCCGCAGGCAGCGCAGCGCGTAGTCGGGGTCGTCGCGGTAGGCGTCGAAGAAGTGCTCGGCGTCGTACACGATCCGCTTGCCCTCCCCGGCCAGGAAGGCCACCGACTCGGCGATCATCCGCAGGTTCTCCTCCGGGTCCACCTGGGTGACCTTCTCAAGGTGCAGCGACCACGTCTTCCCCACGAGCGTGCACACGGGCGCGAAGCAGTCCGCCAGCCAGCGCAGCGAGGGGTCGGCCTCGGCCGAGGAGTCGCGGCGGCGAGTCATCCCGAAGGCGGCCACCTCGGCCGTGTCGAAGGTCTCCCCGGCAAGCAGCTCGAAGAGCGCCTCCTCCTTGGGGTTCGAGGCCGGGAAGCCCGCCTCGATCATGTGCACGCCCAGCGAGTCGAGCGCGTGCGCCACGCGCACCTTCTCGCCCGCGGAGAGCGACATGCCCTCGCCCTGCATGCCGTCACGCAGGGTGGTGTCGTAGACCAGAACCTTCTCTGACATTGGGTGAACGCCTTTCAGCTTGAGGGAACGAGCGGACGGGGCGGCCTAAGCTGTCGGTGCGCACCCGGCCACGCCGGGTGCTTCCGCTAAGCGGCCGCCCACCTAATTCGCTTGTTCCGTGCCGCGTTCACGCCTGCGATGGTACCGGCACGAGGTCCAGCCAGCCCTCGTAGCGCGGGTCGCGCCCGTGGAGCGCGTCGTCGAACACCCGCTGGATCTCCTGGGTGATCGGGCCCGGAGGACCGATCTCGATGTCGTCGATCTCCCGCAGCGGCGTGAGCTCCGCGGCCGTGCCGGTGAGGAAGACCTCGTCGGCCAGCGCCATCTCGGCCCGGGCCACGTCCCGCTCCACCACCTCGTGACCGAGGTCGCGGGCGATCTGGATCGCCGACTTGCGGTTGATGCCGTCGAGGATGCTCGCCGTGCCCGGCGGAGTGGCGATCACGCCGTCCCTGATCACGAACACGTTCTCGCCCGTGCCCTCGCAGACGCAGCCCTTGTCGTCGAGAAGGATCGCCTCGTCGTAGCCGGACTTGGTGGCCTCGATCTTGGCCAGCACCGAGTTCAGGTACTGCCCCGACGCCTTGGACTGCGGGATGAGGGACTCGGACGAGATGCGGCGGTAGGAGGACACCCGCGCGCGCACGCCGTTCGCCTTCCCGTCCTCGCCCAGGTACGCGCCCCACTCCCAGACCGCGATCATCGCCTCGACCGGGTTGTCCAGCGGGTTGAGGCCCATCGGCCCGTAGCCGCGGTAGACGAGCGGGCGGATGTAACAGCTCTTGAGCCCGTTTCGCGAGATCAGCTCGTGCATGGCCTCGCGCAGCGCCGCACGCGAGAACGGCAGGTCCATGTAGTAGAGCTTGGCCGACTGCTCGAGCCGGGCCAGGTGATCGGCGTTGCGGAAGATCGCGGTGCCGCGCTCGGTCTCGTAGGCCCGGATGCCCTCGAAGACCCCGGTGCCGTAGTGAAGGCCGTGCGTGAGCACGTGTACCTTCGCGTCCTCCCAGGCAACGAACTCCCCGTTCAGCCAGATGAGGTCGGCGGTGGTCAACGTGCTCCCGTCCTTCCGTCAGATCTTCGCGAGGACGGCCTTGGTGACGTCCTCTGTGCCTGCCTCCCCGCCGAGATCGGGCGTGCGAATGCCCTGCTCCAGCGCGAGGTCGACGGCCGATTCTATCCGGGCGGCGCCCGGTTCCATAGCCAGTCCGTGCCTCAGCATGAGGGCCACCGAGCCGAACATGGCCATCGGGTTGGCGCTGCCCGTGCCGGCGATGTCGGGGGCCGAGCCGTGCACGGGCTCGAACAGGCCCGGTCCGCCGTCGCCCAGCGAGGCGCTCGGCAGCATCCCCAGCGACCCGGTGAGCATGGCCGCCTCGTCGCTGAGGATGTCCCCGAAGAGGTTCTCGGTGACGATCACGTCGAAGGACGATGGATTGGCCACAAGCTGCATCGCGGCGTTGTCCACCAGCAGGTGCTCAAGGGGCACGTCCGGGAACTCCTCGGCGTGCACGCGCGTCACCGTCTCCCGCCACAGCCTCGAGGTCTCCATCACGTTGGCCTTGTCCACGCTCGTGACCTTGGTGCGGGCCGAGCGGAACGCCACACGGGCGATGCGCTCGACCTCCGCCACCGTGTAGGCGCAGTCGTCGTGGGCACGGTCGCCCTCGCGGCCGGAGTCACCGAAGTAAATGCCGCCGGTGAGCTCGCGCACCACGAGCAGGTCCGTGCCCCTGATGCGCTCCGGTTTCAGCGGGCTGGCGTCGATCAGCGCCGGGCTGGGCCGCACCGGCCGCAGGTTGGCGAACAGGCCGAGCCCCTTGCGCAGGCCGAGGAGGCCCTGCTCGGGCCGAGGCGCGGAGGGGTCGGTGGTGTCCCACTTCGGCCCGCCGACGGCGGCCAGCAGCACGGCGTCCGCGCCCCGGCAGGCTTCCAGCACCTCGTCTGTGAGGGCCGTGCCGTGGGCGTCGATCGACGCGCCGCCGAGGAGCTGCTCATCGAGCTCGAAGTCCCCGACCGCGGCCAGCACGCGCTCGGCCGCGGCCATGATCTCCGGCCCGATCCCGTCCCCGGGAAGGGTGACTACACGCGCGGCCATCTATGCGCGCCGAGCCTGGATGTTGAGGCGGACGTACTCCAGGGTCAGCCGATCTCCCGACCGCCGCACCACCTCGGCTGCGAAGGGCTCGCGCAGCTCCTCGGGCAGCGCCTCGATGTGGTTGCCGAGGCACACCGTGCGTGCGTACTCGAGCGGCTCGCCGGGAGTCACGGGCCAGGGCTGCAGCCAGCACCGCACGTCCTCGAAGCCGGCGGCACGCAGGCGCTCCTCGGTCTCCTCGGGCCCGGCGTAGTTCCAGGGACCCACGAAGTCCGTCATGTGCTCGGCGTAGGGCGGCTCTGCCGCCACCTCATCGGCCAGACGGCGAAAGCGGTCGATGTTGCCCCTGCCGCCGCATTGCGCGGTGAGCCCGCCCCCGGGTCGCAGCGCGTCGTGCAGCCGGGCGAACAGGGCGGGATGGTCCTTGATCCAGTGAAACACGGCGTTGGAGAACGCCGCATCCACCGGCTCGGCCACCTCGAGCTCCACCAGGTCCACAGGATCCAGGACGTCCACCCGGTCGTTCCCGGCGAAACGCTCGCGGGTCTCGTGCACCATCGATGGCGAGGCGTCGGCGGCCACCACGCGGCCCTCGGGAAGGAGGTCGAGCAGCATGGCGGTGACCCGGCCCGAGCCGCAGCCCGCGTCGAGCACGGTCTCGCCGCCGCTCAGCTCGAGTCGCTTCAGCACCTCGCGGGCCATCTCCACCTGCGGGTCCGAGACGCGGTCGTAGCTCTGGGCGTCCCAGTCGCGGGGACTCGCGCCGGCACTCATGCGGGGCTCGTGGTCACGGGACCACTGCGCTCGCGCTCCCGCTCATACGCGCTGATGTCCTCTTCGCTCAGCAGCGTCACGCCGATGTCGTCGAGGCCGCCGAGCAGGCGCCGCTTGATCTCCTGGTCGATCTCGAAGCGGGCCACCGCGCCGTCGAAGGTCACGGTCTGCGCCTCCAGGTCGATGCGCGCCTCGCCGGCCGCCATCACCGCATGCACCTCGTCCTCGGACAGCACCACCGGGAGCAGCCCGATCTTGGTGCAGTTCGAGAAGAAGATGTCGCCGAAGCTCGGCGCGATCACCGCCCGGAAGCCGTAGTCCTCGAGGCCCCAGGGGGCGTGCTCGCGCGAGGAGCCGCATCCGAAGTTCCGGCCCGTCGCCAGGATCGGATTCGACGGCAGGTCCCAGCCCGGCTGCTTCGCCCAGTCGTAGAAGAGGAACTCGCCGAAGCCGGTGCGCTCGATCCGCTTCAGGAACTGCTTGGGCATGATCTGGTCGGTGTCCACGTCCGCGCGGTCGAGCACGGACACGGGGCCCTCGATGACGTTCACGGCGTTCATGACCACTCCCGGATGTCGACGAAACGTCCCTCGATCGCGGCGGCGGCCGCCATCTGCGGGCTCACGAGATGGGTGCGCCCGCCGCGGCCCTGGCGCCCCTCGAAGTTGCGGTTCGACGTGGAGGCGCAGCGCTCGCCCGGGTCGAGGATGTCCGGGTTCATCCCCAGGCACATCGAGCATCCGGCGGAGCGCCAGTCGAACCCGGCGGACCTGAAGACCTCGTCGAGGCCCTCGGCCTCGGCCTGCGCCTTCACCTTGGCCGATCCGGGCACCACCATCGCGTTCACGGTGGAGGCCACGGTGCGGCCCTTCACGATCTCGGCCGCGGCACGCAGGTCTCCGATGCGGGAGTTCGTGCACGAGCCGAGGAACACCCTGTCGAGCCGGATGTCCTGGATCGGCGTGCCCGGCTCGAGGTCCATGTACTCGAGCGCACGGCGGTCGCCGTCGTCCAGCGGCTCCGGCACCGCGGCGGTCACGCCGGTGACCATCGCCGGGTTGGTGCCCCAGCTCACCTGGGGTGAGATCTCGGATGCCTCGATCGTCACCTCGCTGTCGAAGCTCGCGCCGTCCTCGGTGCCCAGCCCGCGCCAGTCCTCGATCGCGGCGTCCATGTCGCGCGGTGCGCCCTCGCGACCTTCGACCCACTCGAACGTGGTGTCGTCAGGCGCGATCATCCCGGCGCGGCCGCCGCCCTCGATGGTCATGTTGCACACGGTCATGCGGCCCTCCATCGACAGGCCCTGCACGGCCGGCCCGGAGTACTCGATCACGTGGCCCACGCCGCCGTCCACGCCGATTTGGCCGATCGTGGCGAGGATCAGGTCCTTGGCGGTGACCCCGGGCGCCAGCTCGCCCCGGTAGGAGATGCGCATCGAGCGCGGCTTGCGCTGCTGGAGGGTCTGGGTGGCCAGGACGTGCTCCACCTCACTGGTGCCGATGCCGAAGGCCAGCGCCCCGAAGGCGCCGTGGGTTGAGGTGTGGGAGTCCCCGCACACGATCGTCATGCCCGGCTGGGTCACTCCCAGCTCCGGCCCGATCACGTGGACGATCCCCTGGCTCTCGGAGCCGATCGAGTGGATCGGGATGCCGAACTCGGCGCAGTTCTCCTCCAGCTTGCCGATCTGCTTGCGCGAGAGCGGGTCGCTGACCATGGGCAGGGCGCTGGCGCCGTCCGTGGGGACGTTGTGGTCCGCGGTGGCCAGGGTGCGGTCCGGGCGCCGCACGGTGCGCCCGGCCAGGCGCAGCGACTCGAAGGCCTGCGCGCTCGTGACCTCGTGCACCAGGTGCAGATCGATGTAGATGAGGCCGTCGCGGACCTCGTGGCGCTCCCAGATCTTGTCCAGCATCGTCTTCGGCATCACGACCTCCTGAGACCGGCGGCCACGACCGCGAGGAAGCGGGCGTCGGTCTCTCCTGGGTTCTCAAAGTGGTGGGGCAGATCGGCGTCGAAGGTCACGGAGTCCCCGGTGTCGAGGTCGTGACCCGCGCCGTCGCAGACCAGGCGCAGGGCGCCGTCGGTGACCACCGCGGTCTCGCGGCTGCCCGGCTCGTGCATCGGCGGATCCCCGGGGCCTCCGGTCGAGGCGCCCGCCGCGAGGGTGTGGACCGACACCTCGGCGCGCTGCCCCGGAACGGCCGGGGTGAGGACCTCGAAGCTGTGGCCGCGAGCGCGGGCGCCGCCGGCCAGCCGCTCGCCGCTGCGCACGACGCTGACCGAGCCGCCCTCGTCCAGGCGAAGCAGCTGCGAGAGGGTGAGCTCGAGCCCCGTGGCGATCCGGCCGGCCAGCGAGAGCGTCGGGCTGGTCTCCCCCCGCTCCACCTGGCTGAGCATCTGTGCGGATACACCCGAGCGCTCGGCCAGGTCGCGCAGGGACAGGTCCATGGCCTCGCGCAGGGCCTTGACGCGGGGGCCGACGTTGAGGTTCTGCTCGGGGGTTTCGATGCTCGCGACGGTCACTGGACGAGCGTACGTTATCACGGACGTGTGGTGGGTGGCCCCGCGAACTGCGGCTGGGTGCGGAGGCGGGGATCAGGGGGCTTGGCTCTCCGTGCATGTCATGCATGCAAGAGAGCCACACCCCCACCCATCTGCCGTTTCACGGGCAGCGCGGCCTACAGCGCCGCCCGCACCAGCTCCGCGATCTCCGCCTCGTCCGGCGGGTCGGGCGTGTTGCCCACCGCGGGGTGCTGCGCCGCGGCGCGGGCCACCTCGTCCACCTGCCCCTCCTCCATGCCGAGCGTGGCGAGACGCGTATGACCCGAGCGGGCCGCCAGCTTGGCCACCCGGCCGGCCGCGGCCTCGGGATCGCTGCCGGGGTCACCCAGTGCGTGGGCGAACTCGCCGAGGACGCCGATCGCCCGGGTGGACATCAGGCGTGCGCTGTGGGGCAGGAGCACGGCGTTGGTCTCCGCATGCGGAGTGCCGGCGAGCCTCACCACGGTCTGGCTCACGGCGTGGTGCACGGCGATGCCGGCGGATCCGGACGCATACCCGGCGAGGATCGCGCCGAGGGCCAGCTCCTCCGCGCGCGGCGGATCGGTGGTCACCCCCTCCGCGATCAGGGTGGCGGCCCTCAGGGCGGCCAGCTCGGCCATCGGGTTCGCCATCGGCGTGTACAGCGCCTCCATCGCGTGGGCCAGGGCGTTCATCGCTGTGGCCGCCAGGCTCGGACCGGGTAGTCCCACCATCAGCCCTGGATCGGCCACCACCAGCGCGGGGCGCACCAGGCGGGCGTTCTCCACCCCCACCGGGGTGCGGTGGAAGGGAGTCATCTCCGCACCGGAGAGCGTGGTGGGGATTGCCGCCACCGGGCGGCCGGTCACGCCACCGATCGCCTTTGCCGTGTCCACCACGCGGCCCCCGCCGAGTGCCACCAGCGACAGCTCGCCCGTGTCCCCTAGCAGGCCGGCCGAGATCTCGTCCACTCGCCCCGGCGGCACGAGGACGACATGACGGGCAGCGTCGCGCAGGCCGGGCACCAGGTCCTCGCCGCGCTCGGTGGTGAGCAGCGCGTACTCGCCCAGCCCGGCCGCCTCGATCAACCGCGGCGCCTCGCCGGCAACACCCGACCCGAAGCCGACGGTGCGCTCGCCGTCGCGCCAGGTGAACCCGGCCTGGCTCAAGGAGCGGGTGTGGTGCGGGACGCCTCCACGAGATGGTGCTCCGCCTCGTCGGCCGCCGAGCCCCAGTCCCCCTGCGCCTTGGCGAGCGCGTTCGAGAGCGCGCGCAGGTAGGCCTTGCCCGACGCCTCGAGGATGTCCGTCGACACTCCCGCGCCCGACGCCAGCTGCCCGTCGAGCTCGAGCACCACGGTGACCTCTCCCAGGGCGTCGCGGCCGCCCGTGACCGCGCTCACGTGGTATTCCCGAAGGCGGGCGTCATGGCCCACCGCCGCGTTGATCGCGCTGAAGAACGCGTCCACCGGACCGTCGCCGGTGAAGCTCCCCGACTCGACGCTCCCGTCCGGCAGGCGCACCTGCACGCGAGCGAGCGGGGCGCGCGTGTTCGAGGCCTCCACCTCGAACGCCTCGATCGTGTACGCGGTGGGCACCTGCTTCATCTCGTCGGAGACGATTGCCTCCAGGTCGGGCGCCGTGACCTTCTTCTTCTTGTCCGCCAGCTCCTTGAAGCGCTTGAAGGCCGTGTTGAGGGCCGCGCCGTCCACCTGGAAGCCCAGGTCCTCGAGCGCCTTGCGCAGCGCATGCCGGCCGGAGTGCTTGCCCAGCACGATCGAGTTCGCGTCGAGCCCGATCGTGGTGGCGTCCATGATCTCGTAGGTGGTGCGCTCCTTCAGCACGCCGTCCTGGTGGATGCCCGCCTCGTGGGCGAACGCGTTTCGGCCCACGATGGCCTTGTTCGGCTGCACCGGGTAGCCCGTGAGCCGCGACACGAGCCGCGAGGTCCGCGCGATCTCCCTCGTGACCGCCCCGGTCCACAGGCCCACGGTGGACTCGCGCGTGTGCAGCAGCATCACGATCTCCTCGAGCGACGCGTTGCCCGCCCGCTCGCCGATGCCGTTCACCGCGCACTCCACCTGCCGCGCGCCCGCCGTGAGACCGGCCAGGGAGTTGGCGACGGCCATGCCCAGGTCGTCGTGACAGTGCACCGACACGGTCACGTCGCGGAGGCCGGGGACCAGCTCGTAGAGGCGCCCGAACATCTCGGCGTACTCGTGGGGCATCGTGTACCCCACCGTGTCGGGCACGTTGATGGTGGTGGCGCCCTCGTCCAGTGCGATCTGCACCACCTCGGCCATGAACTCGACGTCGGAGCGCGAGCCGTCCTCGGGTGAGAACTCAACGTCGTCCGTGAACGCCTTCGCCTGTGCGACGGCGGCGCGGGCCTGCCCCTTCACATCCTCGCGCGTGGTCTGGAGCTTGCGCTCGATGTGGATGTCGCTGGTGGCGATGAACGTGTGGATGCGCGGGCGCTCGGAGTCCTTGATGGCGTTCCACGCGGCGTCGATGTCGGCCTTCGACGTGCGGGCCAGCCCGCAGATCACCGGGCCGTGCACCTCGCGGGCGATCGCCTGAACCGACTCGAAGTCACCGGGAGAGGTGATCGGGAAGCCGGCTTCGATCACGTCCACGCCCAGCCGTGAGAGCTGGTGCGCGATCTCGACCTTCTCCTGACGGTTGAGCGAGATGCCCGGAGACTGCTCGCCGTCGCGAAGCGTCGTGTCGAAGATCCGTACTCGGTCCTGCTCGTTGCGTCCGTCGGTCATGTCATCGCCCTCTTCTTCGTCCTACCTGCATTCCCCTTGAGCTTGCGGCTGGCGGCCGCCACGCGTTATTCCCCCCGAGGGGGGAGAAGAAGGAGAAGGCGCAGGTGAGACAGGCGCGGCATCGCCGAAAAGCCTAGCGCGTCAGGCCAGGAGCACCGCAGCCCTGGCGAGGAGCGCAGCCCGATCGTCGATCGGGCGAGCACCGCAGCCCTGGCGAGGAGCGCAGCCCGATCGTCGATCGGGCGAGCACCGCAGCCATGTACTCAGACCTCGAGCACCACCTTGCCGATGTTCTCCCGGGCGTGCACGTAGCGGTGGGCATCGGGGCCTTGTTCGAGCGGGAACGTGCGCGCCACCACGGGCCGCAGCCGGCCCTCCTCGATCCAGGCGCTCAGGGGCTCCAGGTAGTCCTCGAGCGTGCCCTTCGCGTCCCAGAGCGCGAGCAGGTTCAGCCCGATCACCGCCTTGGACTCGCTCATCAGCTTCATCGGGCCGAAGCGCGGCATCTGGGCCAGCACCCGCAGCGCCCGGATGCGGCTCCGGCGCTCGCCGGCCTGAACCTCGGACGCTCCGAAGCACACCAGCCGCCCGCCGGGGCGCAGAAGCGAGTAGCTCTGCTTGAAGCTGCGCCCGCCGACGGCGTCCATCACCAGGTCGAGCGGCTGCTCCTCCCCCGTGATCCGGCGCACCTCGTCCACCACGTCGTGGGTCCGGTAGTCCACGGGATGGTCCACGCCGAAACGGCGGATCGCTTCGTGCTTGGCCGGGGAGGCGGCGCCGAACACGTGGGCACCAACGATCTTCGCGATCTGGGTGGCCGAGATACCCACGCCGCCGGCGGCGGAGTGGATCAGGACCCGCTCGCCCTCCCGCAGGCCGCCGTACCGGATCAGGGCCGCGTACGCGGTGGCGTAGGTCACCGGCATTGCCGCGCCCTCGGCGTAGTTCCAGTGGTCGGGCAGCGGCGCCAGCTCAGTCGCGCCCGTGACCACCAGCTCCGCGTAGCCGCCGAAGCGGCATCCGCCCATCACCCGCTGCCCGACCTGGAAGCCCTCCACCTCGGGGCCGAGCGATTCCACCTCTCCGGCGATCTCGTACCCCACCACGCACGGCGGCTTCGGCGCCTCCGGGTACAGGCCGACCCGCGCCATCAGGTCGGCGAAGTTGATCCCGGCAGCGCGGACCCTCACGCGCACCTGCCCGGGGCGGGGCTCGGGGTCGGGGCGCTCCTCAACCCTGAGCACCTCCGGGGGACCGTGCTCGGTGATCACGAGAGCGCGCACGCGCGCATTCTCTCAACGGGCGAACGCCGGCGAGACCTCGCGGTGACGGACTAGCGCGCCGAGGGCGAGCGGCCGGCCCGCGGGCGCTGCTTGTCCCCGGGCGCAGGCCGCTTGTAGCCCGCGGCCGTCTGCACGCTCGACGGGCGCCAGCGCGCTCCGCCCCGCACGGTCGGGATGCCCTCTCCGTTGAGGGTGTCCGCGATCGCCTGAAGGGTCATTCCGCTCTCCCGCATGGCGGCGATGCGTTGCTGAAGCGCGGGCTGGTCCTTCACCGAGCCACCGCCCCTGCTCGGCGTGCCGCCGTTGGCCGAGCGCGGCCTGGGCTTGCGCCGGAAGCGGGAGGTGGCCGGCGAAGCCGCGGCGCGCAGCGGCGCCGCGGGAGCGGGCGTGCCCCCGGACGAGCCCTCGGAGGGCGATGACGGCGCGCGCATGATCCACACGGCACCCGCGGCGAGCGCGGAAAGGCCCAGCCCGATGAGCAGGAACCCGGGCAGCGTGGAGCCGTTGTCGTTGTCCCCGCTGGCGGTTGCGGACGTCCGCACGGCGACCGGGCGCGTGGCCGGGCTGTCGCCGGACTTCAGCCGGGTCTTGCCCGCGTCGAGCGGATACTGGTGCACGAGCTCACGCGGCGGCTGGACGCGCTCAGCGGCCATCGCGGCGGGTGCGATGACGGCGAGCAGGCTTAGCAGCGCAAGAGCCGGCAACAGGCCGGACGAGCGAGCGGGGCGGGACCTTCCCTGCACGATTCCCAGCCTGCCACAGGTTCAGGACGGCGTCGCGAAAGTCTGCCTTTTTTCCGGTCCTTCCGGCTTTTGCCGGTAACGCGCTCAGAGACTGACGGTGCGCCCGGCCACGAAGCCGTCGCTGCCCACGATCTCGTCCACCACGGCCTGCGGCACGGCGGCGTCGGCGGTCACGACCATCGTGGCCTGGCCGCCCGTGTGCGAGTCGGACTCGCGCCCCACCGCGGCGGACACCACGTTGATTCCCTTGTCACCGAGGGCGGTGCCGACCCGGCCCAGCATCCCGGGCCGGTCCTCGTAGCGGAAGATGGCCAGCTGGCGCTCGAGCTGGACGTTGAAGCGCGAGCCCCACGCCTCCAGCAGGTGGGAGCGGTCCAGGGTGCCGAGGGTGGTGCCCACTACCCGCGTGCGCTCGCCGCCGCTCACAACGGTGACCCTCACGAGGTCGGTGAAGTCGCGGGCGTGCGCGGTGTTCGTCTCGGTGACGGCGATGCCGCGCTCCTGAGCCAGCGACGGCGCGTTCACGTCGTTGATCTCCTCCTCGGTGTGCCCGTGGAGCACGCCCTTCAGGACCTGGACGGTGAGCAGGCGGGTGTCGCGCTCGGCAATCCGGCCGCGGTACTCCACCTCGAGCCCATCCACCGAGGTGCCCTCGGCCAGAGCGGTGGCGATCCGCCCCAGGTCCCGGGCCAGGGTGAGGAAGCCGCCCAGCGCCTCCATGTCCTCGGCCGCGATGGCGGGCACGTTCACCGCGCTCGTGACCGTGCCGCCGGTGAGGGCGGCCACCACCTGCTCGGCGGCCTGGTAGCCCGCGCGGTCGGTGGCCTCGGCGGTGGAGGCCCCGAGGTGCGGGGTCACCACCACGGCCGCATGGCCGAAAAGGGGGTGCTCGGTGACCGGCTCCTCGCGGAAGACGTCGAGCGCGGCCCCGGCCACCTTGCCGGAGTCGATCGCCTGCTTCAGGTCCTCGTCCACCAAGAGGCCCCCGCGAGCCACGTTGATCACGCGGACGCCGTCCTTCATCTTGGCGAACGCCTCGGTGTTCAGCCAGTCGCGCGTCTCGGGAGTGACCGGCAGGTGGATGGTCACGAAGTCGGCCCGGGCGTAGAGGTCGTCGGAGGTGTCCATTCGCTCGACTCCGGCCTCGCGGAAGCGCTCCTCGGCCACGTAGGCGTCGAAGGCGATCACCTTCATCCCGAATCCGAGCGCGCGGTGGGCCACGAGCTGGCCTATGCGGCCGAAGCCGAGAACGCCGAGCGTCTTGTCGTACAGCTCCACGCCGCTGAACTTGGAGCGCTCCCATGCGCCTCCGATGAGCGACGCATGCGCCTGGGGCACGTTGCGAGCGAGGGCCAGGAGCAGCGCCATGGTGTGCTCGGCCGCGGTGACCACGTTGGACTGGGGCGCGTTGGCCACCACCACGCCGCGCTTGGTGGCGGCGTCCACGTCCACGTTGTCCACGCCCACGCCGGCGCGCCCCACCGCGCGGAGCCGCGTGGCCTTGGAGAGAAGGTCCTCGGTGAGCTTGGTGGCCGAGCGGATCAGGATGCCGTCGAACTCGCCGATGCGGCTCTCCAGCTCCTCCTGGGACCAGTCGGTCCCCATCTCCACGTCAAGGCCGGCCTGCCGGAGCAGATCCACCCCGGAGTCGCCGATCTTCTCCTTGACGAGGACGCGGGCGGGTCCGTCGGCGCTCACGCGGCGGCGGACACCGAGACGCCCGACTCGAGGAACACCCGCTGGGCGGCGGCCACGCCGGCGCCCAGCTCCACGTCGTGTCCCAGCTCGGATAGCGTCATCTCGAACGCGGCCAGCGTCATCAGGATGTCGAAGGCCCCGAAGTACCCGCAGTGGGCGAGCCGGGCGATCCGGCCCTTCAGCTGGGCCTGGCCGCCGGCGATCGTGATGCCGTAGTGGTCGCGCATGACGCTCGGCACCTTGGCGCCTTCGATGTCGTCCGGCAGGTTGATGGCCGTGACCACGTTCGCGTTGTCGTCCTCCGGGCCGAAGGTGTCCAGGTCGAGCGCGCGGACGGCCTCGCGGCACGCGCGGCCCAGGAGGCGATGGCGCTCGAACACCTCCGCGAGCCCCTCGTCCTCGATCATCCCCAGAGCCACGTCCAGAGCGGCCACGAGGCCGACGGCCGGGGTGAAGGGGCTGTCGGGTGGGTCCTTGCGCTGTCCGGCCACGGTCTTGGCCCAGTCGAAGTAGAAGCGCTGGCTGTCGGTGGCGGCCGCGTAGTCGAGTGCCGCCTGGTTGGGGCTGACGAAGGCCAGGCCGGGAGGCGACATGAGCGCCTTCTGCGAGCCGGAGACCACCACGTCGATGTTCCACTCGTCCTGGGGCAGAGACACGGCCCCGAGGCCGGACACCGCGTCCACCACGATCAGCGCGCCGTGCCGGTGGGCCACCTCGCCCAGCTCCCGGACGTCGTTGATCACGCCGGTGGAGGTCTCGGAGAAGGTGGTGAAGACCACCTCCACGCCGGGGTTCTCCCCCAGCCTGCGGTCCAGCTCGGCGGGGTCGACCTTCTGGCCCCACTCGGTCTCCCAGTGGATGGTGTCCCCGCCCCAGGTGTCGGACAGCTCGGCCCAGCGCTCGCCGAACTTGCCGCAGGAGGCCACGAGGGCGGGCTGCCCGCGGCGGACGAGGTTGGCCACGGCGGACTCGAGGGCACCCGAGCCGGAGCTGGAGAACATCAGCACCTCGTTGGAGGTGGCGAACACGTCCTTGAGGCGCCTGAGCGCGCGGGCGTACACGTCCACGAAGGACGGCGCCCGGTGGTACAGCATCGGCTCGGCCATCACCTGCGACACGGCCGGGGGCAGCGGGGTCGGCCCGGCGGTCATGAGGTACTGCTTGAGGTACGGATTCGCGTTCGGCATCGAACGGGCGAATATAGCGTCAGACCAGGAGGTGCGCCGCAATCCGGATCGTCGTGGCGCCCAGGCGCAGGGGAGCGCTGACGCTCTGCCCGCTGTCGTACTCGTCCTGGAGGTCGTTGCGGAAGCTGTCGTCGGTCAGCGCCAGGACCAGGACGGCTATCCAGGCGATCGTGGCCAGCACGGCCAGGCCGAGGGCGACGATCCCGATCACGAACCCCGCCTGGGCCAGGCCTCCGTGCTTCTGGGTGCGCCCCGACGCCACGAGGCGCCTGCCCTTCCGGGAGTACACGATCCCGGCGATCGCGAGTCCGACGGAGACGATGCTGGAGAGGCCGGCGCTGAGGAGCACCAGCGAGCCGCCCACGAGCGAGAGCACGAACCCGGCCACGGCGTCACCGTTGTCGGGCTGGGCGGCGCCGGGCGTCCAGTGGCCCGGCGGTGGCTGCTGCTGCCAGGCGGGCTGTGCCGGCGCGGGCGGCACCCCGGGCGCCGGGGCGAGCTCCGGCTCCGGCCCGGCGGGCTCCGGAGGGAGGAACCCCGGCGTCCGCCCCTCCTCCATCTCAGAACTCCGTGTCGATCCAGTCCATCATCGAGCGGAGCTCCTTGCCCTCGCGCTCGATCTGGTGGTTCTGCTCCTCGGCGCGCATGCGCTGGAAGTTCTCCTGGCCCGCCTTGTTCTCCGCGATCCACTCGCGGGCGAACTCGCCGGACTGGATCTCGCCGAGGATCTTCTTCATCGCCTCGCGGGTGTGGTCGTCCACGATCCGCTTGCCACGCGTGAGATCGCCGTACTCGGCGGTGTTGGAGATCGAGTAGCGCATCCCGGTGATGCCCTTCTCGTACATGAGGTCCACGATCAGCTTCAGCTCGTGCAGGCACTCGAAGTAGGCCATGCGCGGGTCGTACCCCGCGTCCACGAGCGTCTCGTAGCCGGCCTTGACCAGCTCGGACACGCCGCCGCAGAGCACGGCCTGCTCGCCGAACAGGTCGGTCTCGGTCTCGTCCTTGAAGCTGGTCTCGATCACGCCCGCGCGGGTGCAGCCGATGCCGCGCGCGTAGGCCAACACCATGTCGCGGGCGCTCCCGGACGCGTCGCGGTGGATGGCCACCAGGCCGGGCACGCCGTGGCCCTCCACGAACTGGCGGCGGACCAGGTGGCCGGGACCCTTGGGTGCGGCCATGCCCACGTCCACCTCGGGCCCGGGATCCACCGTCTCGTAGTGGATCGAGAACCCGTGGGCGAACATCAGGAGGTTGCCGGGCGCGATGCCGTCGCGGATCTCCGACTCCCACACCTCACCCTGCTTCTCGTCGGGCAGGAGCACCATCACCACGTCGCCCTCACTGGCGGCGTTGGCCACCGACTCGACGCGCAGGCCGTCGTCGCGGGCCTTGGCGGCGGAATCGGAGCCCTCGCGAAGGCCGACCACGACCTCGACTCCCGAGTCCTTCAGGTTGAGCGCGTGCGCGTGGCCCTGAGAGCCGTAGCCGAGCACCGCGACGGTCTTGCCGTCGAGCTTTCCGAGGTCAGCGTCCTTGTCGTAGATCATCGCGGCGGGACTCTACAGCCGGGTGCGCACGAGCTTTCCGGCGGCGTTGCGCGGCAGCTCCCGGAGCACGGTCACCCGTTTCGGGACCTCGTGCGGAGCCAGGCGCCCGCGACACCACTCGCGCAGCTCGTCCTCGGTGGCCGCGCCGCGCAGCACCACGAACGCGGCCACCGCCTCGCCCCAGTCCGGATCGGGCTCCCCCACCACCCCCGCGTCCGCCACGGCCGGATGGGCGCTCAGCACCGCCTCCACCGCCGCGGGGGCCACGTTCTCGCCGCCGGTCACGATCAGGTCCTTGATGCGGTCCTCCACGTACAGGCGCCCGCCGGCGTCGAGCCGGCCCCGGTCGCCGGTATGGAGCCAGCCGTCCTCGGCCACGGCGCCGGCGGCCACCATCGCCCCGCGGAACAGGATCTCGCCGTCGTCCCCCAGCGCCATGTCCACCCCCTCGAGCGCACGGCCGGGGATCCCCGCCACCACCTGGGAGCAGGTCTCGGTCATCCCGTAGACCGGCACCACCGGAATGCCCGTTGCGGCCGCCCAGTCGAGCAGCCCGGGCGCCACCGGGCCGCCGCCCAGAGCCACGGCGCGAAGACCGGGGGCGCTCTCCAGCCCGGCGTCGCGAAGGCGCGCGAGCATGGTGGGCACGAGCGACACCAGCGTGACCTCGCCCGCCTCGAGCGTCGCCATCACCCGGTCCACGTCGAAGCGCTCGTGAACGACCGCGGTGGTCTGGTTGATCACGCTTCGCACCAGGACCCCCAGCCCTCCCACATGGTGAAGAGGAAGCGGGCAGAGCCAGCGGTCCCCCGGCTCCATCCCCAGCGCGTCGCGCGAGGCCCGGGCGCTGGCCAGGTGGTTGGCGTAGGTGAGCTCCACCGCCTTGGGCACGCCGGTGGTGCCGGAGCTGCGGATGACCGTGAACACCTCGTCCTCCCCCACCTCCGTTCGCAGCGCCTCCTGGCCCTCCGGCCCGTCCGGCAGGGAGGCCAGGGAGGAGCGCAGCCCGATCGCCGATCGGGCGAGCACCGCACCATGCCCTACGGGACCGGGCGCGTCCGGCCGGCCGCGGGGGTCGAGCGGGCAGAGCACCGCGCCCAGCCGCGGCAGTGCGTGGAGCAGCACGCAGAAGTCGCGCCCGGGAGCGAGTGTGGTGGACACCCGGTCGCCCTCGCCCACGCCCTGCCCGGCCAGCCGGCGCGCGCATGCCGTGGCCGCCTCGTCCAGCTCCTCGTAGGTGAGCGCGCGTGCGCCGTCCACCACGGCCGGGTGGCCGGGTCGCGCACGTGCTGCGGAGGTCAGCCACTCGTCCAGCGCAACTATCGTACGGCGCGATGGACACCGGGGACTGGACCGAGGAGCAGGCGCGCCGAAGCATCCGCCCCGCGGTGGAGTGGCACGCGGCCGGGGACTACGAGGACATCCGCTACGAGACCGCGGACGGGATCGCCAAGATCACGATCGACCGTCCCGAGGTGCGCAACGCCTTCCGACCGCAGACCGTGGTGGAGCTCTCGGCGGCCTTCGAGCGGGCTCGGGAGGACACGGGCGTCGGCGTGATCGTGCTCGCGGGAGAGGGCCCGCTGGCGTTCTGCTCGGGCGGCGACCAGCGCGTGCGCGGCGACTCCGGCTACCTGGCCGACGACGAGGCGGGGCGCAGCGGCGTGGGCCGCTTCCACGTGACCGACCTGCACGTGCAGATGCGGCGGCTGCCCAAGCCGATCGTGGCCATGGTGGCCGGGTACGCGATCGGCGGGGGGCACGTGCTGCACGTGCTCTGCGACCTCACGATCGCCGCCGACAACGGCCGCTTCGGCCAGACGGGGCCGAAGGTGGGCAGCTTCGACGGCGGCTTCGGCGCCGCCGCCCTCGCCGCCCAGGTGGGCGCCAAGAAGGCGAAGGAGATCTGGTTCCTGTGCCGGCAGTACTCGGCCGAGGAGGCCCTGGACATGGGCCTGGTCAACACCGTGGTGCCGCTCGAGTCTCTCGAGGAGGAGACGGTGCGCTGGTGCCGCGAGATGCTGGCTCTCTCCCCCTTCGCCCTCCGGCTCCTCAAGGCGAGCTTCAACGCGGCCGAGGACGGGCTCGCGGGGATCCAGCAACTGGCCCACGACGCCAACCTCCTCTTCTACATGAGCGAGGAGGCGCAGGAGGGCAGGAACGCATACCGGGAGAAGCGCGCTCCCGACTTCGCTCAGTTCCCGCGACGCCCTTGAGCCCTCTCCGTCTCTGGTTCCTGGCCGCCAGGCCGCGCACCCTTCCCGCGGCGATTGCGCCGGTGCTGGTGGGCACGTCGCTCGCGATCTCCGAGGACACGTTCAGGCCGCTCGCCTTCGTGGCCGCGCTTGTCGGAAGCGTCTTCATCCAGATCGGCACGAACCTCTCGAACGACTATTCGGACGCACGCCGGGGCGCGGACACCGAGGACCGGCTCGGGCCCGTGAGGGTCACCGCCGGCGGGCTGCTGCCGCCGCGGCGGGTGCTGGTGGGCACCTATCTGGCCTTCGGCGTGGCTGTGGCGGCGGGCGCCTACCTGGCCGCCGTGGCGGGCTGGGAGCTGCTCCTGGTCGGCGTCGCCTCGATCGTGGCCGGGGTGCTCTACACCGGCGGGCCGCGGCCGTACGGGTACGAGGGCCTCGGCGAGCTGTTCGTGTTCCTGTTCTTCGGCGTGGTGGCCGTGACGGGCTCCTACTACGTGCAGACCGAGGACCTCACCTGGGAGGCCTTCGCCCTCTCGGTGCCGGTGGGGCTCCTGGCCGCCGCGATCCTCGTGGTGAACAACGTGCGCGACGCCGACACCGACCGGCGGGCGGGCAAACGCACCCTGGCGGTGAAGCTGGGGCGCGAGCGTGCGCGAGCGCTCTTCGTGGCGATGCTGGTGGTGGCATTCGCCGTGCCGCTTGGCGTGGCCGCCGCGGGTGGGCTCTCCTGGTGGCTGGCGCTCACCGCGCTGGCGTGGCCGCTCGCCCCGCCGCTCATCCGCACGGTGCGAACGCGCACCGACGGCCCCGCCCTCAATGGCGCCCTGGCCGCCACGGGCCGCCTCCTCGGCGTGTACTCGCTGCTCCTCTCCGCCGGGGTCCTGCTCTCGTGAAGCGCACGCTGCTGCGCCTCTCGATCCCCCTGCGGCGCCCGTTCGTCACGTCGAACGCCGTGGTGTCAGCTCGCGAGATGGTGCTGCTGCGGCTCGAGGACAGCGACGGCACGCGCGGCTACGGAGAGGCGGCGCCGTTCGAGCCCTACGACGGCGTGCCCGTGGAGCGCGCGGTGGAGGCGCTCTCGGGCGGAGCCGGGCTGCGGCCGGCCCAGGCCCGGGCGGCGGAGGAGATCGCCCGCCTGGACCTCACGGCGCGCCAGGAGCTACGGCCGCTGGCCGAGCTTCGCCGCGACTCGCTGCCCGTGAACATGACCCTTCCGGCGGGGCCGCCCGACGAGGTGGCCGCCCGGGCACGCGAGGGGCTTGCCGAGGGCTACGCGTGCTTCAAGGTCAAGGTCGGCCTCCCCGACGACGCGGAGCGGGTGGCCGCCGCCCGCGGGGCGGTGGGCCCGTGGCCGGCGCTTCGGGTGGACGCCAACGCCGCGTGGTCGGTGGACGAGGCGGTGCAGGCCATACGGGCGCTCGAGGAGCACGACCTCGAGTTCGTGGAGCAGCCGTGCGGCACGCTCGAGGAGCTGGCGGAGGTGCGCGAGCGGGTGTCCACGCCGATCGCCGCCGACGAGAGCGTGACCACGATCGAGCATGTGCGCCGGGCCATCGAGCTGGGCGCCTGCGACGTGGTGAACCTGAAAGTGGCCGGGTGTGGAGGCTTCGGCCCGGCCCGGGAGGCTCTGCGCGCGGCCCGCGAGAACGGTCTCGAGGTGTTCCTGTCCAGCACGCTGGACGGGCCGTGGGGCATCGCGGCGGCGCTCCAGCTCGCGGCCGCCGAGGACGTGAAGCTGGCCTGCGGGCTGGCGACGCTGGATCTCTTCGACGCGCGCATCGCGGGCGTGCTGCCGAAGCCCAGAGGCGGGCTTCAGCTCGTGCCCCAGGGTCCGGGCCTCGGAGTGCCGGAGGACCTGGAGGCCCTGGACGAGGTGCTCGTGGACTAGCGCTGGAAGCGGCGCATGCGCCGGGCGGCGTACAGCACGTTCAGCGGGGTCCAGCTCGTGGACCGGAGCGGCGGTGGCTCGCCCTCGTCGTTCAGGCGGTCCGCCATCTCCCGCGGGCTGAGTCCCTGGGCCCGCATGCGCCCGATGCGCACGCCGACCGGGACCCGCGGGCGGGAGACCCCCGGGGAGGTGAGCGTCGCCGCGGTCGCGGCCCCGCTCGCGGCGGGCACGGGCTGAGGCGCCGGCGCCGGTTGGCTGGTGGGCTGGGGCTGCGCGGGCGGGGTCGCGGGCCGGCTGTTCGGGCGCGGGTGCGAGCGCGCGGCGAGCGGCTTCAGCCGGGGCGTTGCGGGGCGCTCAGGCGCGGCCGGGCGCGGCGGTGGAGGAGTCTCGGCCCGGGGCGGCGGCGCCGCCTGGGCGGGCGGTGACGGCGACGACGCGGCGGGAGCCGCGGCGCGGGGAGTGGCGCCCCGGGCGCGAGCCAGCGCCTTCGCCACCGGGGAGGGGCCGTTCGATGCGGGCGCGGGCGCGGGTGCCTCGGCGACGGGCTTCGGAACCGCAGGCTTCGCCGCGGGCGCGGGCGCGGGGACCTTCGGGGTGGGCGCTGGAGGCACGACGGTCGGAGAGGGCTTCGCGGCGGGTGCGGGGGCCTTCGCGGGTGCTTCCGGAGCCTTTGCCGCGGGCGCGGGGGCGGCGGGGGCCGCCGGCGGACGGGCGGCGGGCCGTCTGGCCTTCGCGGCGCGCTCGAGCAGCTCCCGGGGCGGAACCCGGAGCGGCTCCTCCCGGCGTGGCTCGATCGCCACGGGGGGACGCCGCCGCTTCGTGGGAGGCCCGGCCCAGCTGAGCTCCCGGTGACGCTCCGGAGGGGGTGGCGTGGCTCCCTTGCGGAATCGCCTGCGCGGCTTCGGAGT
Source organism: uncultured Thermoleophilaceae bacterium (assembly GCA_963819115.1). GTDB lineage: Bacteria > Actinomycetota > Thermoleophilia > Solirubrobacterales > Thermoleophilaceae > JACVRW01. The sequence goes on from CAWFUR010000011.1 coordinate 1,458,219, forward strand.
CGCCGCCACGGGGCTCGGGACCGGCACCGTCGGTCCGGGCTCCCCCGCGGCCGGCTTGGGGCTCTCCGCCACCGGCTCCGGAACGGGCGCCGGGGCCGGCTTCGCAGTCGCCGGCTTCGGCTTCGCCGGAGGTGGCGCAACCGGCGCGGAGGGCTTCCCGTTCGGTGCCGCCGCCGGGCCCGGCGCCGCCGGCTTTCCATTCGTGGTGGGCCCCGTGGCCGGCGCCGCCGTCTTCGCGCCCCCCGCCCGCGGCTTCCGCCGCTCCTTGAGCCAGAGGACGATTACCGAAAGTCCCGCGATGAGAGCCAGGATAAGGATGGCGACCTCCGCCACCACCGCCGCGGCGGGGCCGCCGGAGGAATCGGAGCCGCTGCTCGCGCTCTTCTGATCGACGACGAGGCCGGGTGCGGTGTCCCCGGCCGCGGACGGCGTGGTGGACGGGGCGGCCGGGGCCGGGGTGGTGGCCGCGGGCTGGGTCGGCTGCCCCCGATCCGGGGACCGGGCCGCCTCCACGGCCGCCTTCGACGGGGGGCCGTTCAAAGCGGGGCGCACCTCGGTGGGATCGAGCGCGGCCACCGCGGCCGTGGCGCCGGCGTCCCGGTTGACCGGATACTGGCGCCAGAGCTTGTGGAGCTTGGGCGAATCGCCGCCCGTGGACTGCACCGCCGCGGCGGGGCCGGGTGCGAAGGCGGCCGTTGCGGCCAGAGCGAGGGCTATCGCACGCGATGTACGTGACTGGAACATGGATCCCAGAGGGATCCGCGGTGGCGGCTTCCGCGGAGTCAGGGTGGTGCGCATTTGATGCCCCGGAAGTGCGCGCCTCATGCGAACTCTCCCGGTCCGCGTACCTTACGGAAACGCGGCGGGTGCCGGCAACAGGGTGCCGCTCAGCGGCTGAGGAACGCGGAAACCTGGCGCGCGAACGCCTCCGGCTGCTGTAGGTGGGCCGCGTGCCCGGCCCCCTCCAGCAGCGCCATCCGGCCGTCCGGGGCGGTTTCGGCCATCCGCTCCGCCACCCGCGCATAGGCCTCGTCGCGGGCGCCCGCCAGGGCGAGCAGCGGCGGGCGCAGCGTCTCCAGCTCGTGCCAGACCGGGACCAGCGCCCCCTGCCCGGCCGTGCGCAGCAGGAGGGCCAGCGAGCGGGGGTCCTGGGCCAGCCGGCCGGCGCGCTGGGCCTCCACCAGCGTGTCCACCTGATCCGCGAACAGCGGCTGGCGCTCCCACACGCTCACGATGTCCTCGATCCGGCTCGTCTCCATCCAGCCCGCCAGCCGATCGTCCGCCGCGGCGCGGGCGCTGCGAGCCTCCGGCTCCTCGATCCCGGGCGACGCGCCCACCGTGATCACCGCCGGGTGACGGTTCGGCGAGCGCAGTGCGGCCCTCAGTGCCAGTCGCCCGCCGAGCGAGTATCCGCAGAGCACGGCACCCTCGCCCGCCGCGGCGATCTCGTCCAGGCGGCCCTCGTAGGTGTGCTCGGAGTGCTCGAGCGCCGTCACGTCGTGCTCGGTCTCGAGCGGGGCGGCCGCGGGCGCCCACGCGCCGGCGCCCTGCATGAAGCCCGGTATCAGCAGGATCCGCATGGCGCGCCCAATCATGCCGGGGGTGGTCGGCCGGTGGAGTACCGTGCCCCGCCGTGTCGCCCCTGAACCGGACCTTCGCTCCGCTCGAGGCCTTTGTGGAGGAGCTGGCCCGGTGCGGGGTGCGCCACGCGGTGACCTGCCCGGGCTCGCGCAACGCCCCGATCGTCCTTGCTCTCGCCGCCCGCCGGGACATCGAGTGCGTCTCGGTGATCGACGAGCGCTCGGCCGGCTTCTTCGCGCTCGGCATCGCGCGGGCCACGGGCCGGCCGGTGGCCGTGACCTGCACCTCGGGCACCGCGGCGGCCAACCTCCATCCCGCGGTGGCCGAAGGGCGCGAGTCCTCCACCCCGCTTCTCGTGCTCACGGCCGACCGCCCCCCCGAGCTCCGCGACGTGGGCGCCGGGCAGTCGATCGACCAGCTGGGTCTGTTCGGCACCGCGGCCAAGTGGTTCGTGGAGGTGGGCACCCACGAGCCCTCGCGCGCCACGGCCGTGCACCACCGCGCGCTCGCGTGTCGCGCGGTGGACACCGCGGCCAGCGGGCGCCCGGGCCCGGTGCACCTCAACTTCCCCCTCCGCCCGCCGCTCGCCCCCGAGCCCGAGGACCTGGACCCCGCAATCTGGACCGGCCGCCCCGGCGAGCGCCCCTGGACGGAGGTTCGCCGCGCCGGGGGGAGGATCGACGCCGGCGAGCTGACCCGCGTCGCGGAGCGGCTCGGGGCCGAGCCCCATGGGGTGATCGTGTGCGGCGAGGCCCCCACCTCATACGCCGAGGCTGCCGCCCGCCTGGCCGCAGCGCTGGGATGGCCGCTGCTGGCCGACCCGCCCTCCGGCGTACGATGCGGCCCGCACGACCGCGAGAGCGTGGTGGCGCACTACGACCTGCTTCTCCGGGCTGAGGACTTCCTCCGCGCGCACGATCCGGGCATCGTTCTGCGGGTGGGCGAGCCGCCCGTGTCGCAGGCGCTGCGGGCATGGATCGCCGGATGCCCGCAGGTGGTGATCGACCCGAACGCCACCTGGCACGACCCCGCGCACGCGGCCGAGGTTCTTCTCGCCGCGCCCCCGGCGGCCACCCTGGAGGCGCTGGCCGCGGAGACCGCGGTGGGCGACTGCGTGGCCGACCCGGAGTGGATCGGCTCATGGCTCCGCGCCGACGCGCTCGTGCCCGGCGTCCTGGGCGCCTGCGGCGAGGGCTTCGAGGGCGCGGTGGCCGCCGCGCTTGCCCCCGCGCTCCCGGACGACGCCCTGGTGTGGCTGAGCTACTCCATGCCCGTGCGCGACGTGGAGGCCTTCTTCCCGGGCGGCGAGCGCTCCGTTCGCTTCCTCTCGGGGCGGGGCGCGAACGGCATCGACGGCGTGGTGTCCTCGGCCGCCGGCGCCGCGCTGGCCACCGGCCGCCCCGGCTACGTGCTCATCGGCGACGTGGCGCTGCTCCACGACGTGGGCGGTCTGATCACAGCCCGCCGGGCGGGCGTGGAGCTCACGATCGTGTGCGTGAACAACGACGGCGGCGGGATCTTCGACTTCCTGCCGGTGGCCGAGCACGCCGAGCGGGACGCCTACGAGCGCCACATCGCCACGTCGCACGGCCTCGACATGTCGGCGCTGGCGGCATTGGGCGGGCTGGAGCACCGCGTGGTGAGCGTCGAGGAGGTGGGGTCGGCGCTGTCCGGACCAGCCCTGGTGGAGGTGAGGACGAAGCGGGAGGACAACGTGGAGCTCCACCGCGAGGCCGTGACGGCCTTGGCGGAAGCGCTCAGGTCAGAAGCGGGAGCAGCGCCTGAAGCTTGACCTCGGTCTCGGCGAGCTCATCCGCCGGGACCGAGTCGCGCACGATTCCGCAGCCCGCGTATAGATGCGCCATCGATCCACGTAGAAGGGCGCAGCGGAGGGCCACGCAGAACTCGCCGTCCTCGGCCAGGTCGGTCCACCCCACCCCGCCCGCGTACCAGCCGCGGTCGAGACCCTCGAGCTCCGGTATCAGCGGTTCCGCCACCTCGCGCGGCTCGCCTCCCACCGCGGGAGTCGGGTGGAGCAGCCCCGCGAGCTCCAGTGCGTGCACGGGACGGGCCAGCTGGGCCCGGATGGGCGTGGCCAGGTGCTGCACGTTCTGCACCTTCGCCAGCGCGGGCTCGTCGGCCGCCGCCACCCACAGGCTGACCGGGGCGAGTGTCCGCTCGATGCGCCGGGCCACGATCGCCTGCTCCTCCCGGTCCTTCGCGCTTTGCAGGAGCTGCTCGCCGAGATGGTCGTCCACGGAGGGGTCGGCACTGCGGCGCGTGGTGCCGGCGAGGGCCACGGTCTGGGCGCGGGCTCCGTCGCGGCGCACCAGCAGCTCCGGGCTGGCCCCGACGAAGGCGAGCTCGGGCGTGCCGACGCACCAGCAGTAGCACGCCGGGAAGGCCACGCGGAGAGCGTCCAGGATCGCGCCCGGCTCGTGATCGCGCGTGCCGTGCACCCGCACCTCGCGGGCCAGGACGATCTTGCTGAGCTCGCCCGCCGCGATGCGCTCCACGGCCCGCGCGACGGCGCCCTCGTAGTGCGACGGCGCGGCCGCTCCGGCCACCCGGGCGCGGTCCAGCGGATCGGGATCGAGGAGGGGCATGGAGGCCGGGGAGAGCTCGGCCAGGCGCCTCAGCCCGCGCTCCGCCAGCGCGCGCGGGTCGTCGTCGCCCGTGGCGGCGACGGTGAGCGTCAGCCGGGCCTCGTCGCCGTAGCGGGCCAGCGACACCTCGGGCAGGACCAGCGCGGCGGGCGCGAGCGACGACCACTCGGGCGCGCCTCCACCGTCCGGGGCGAAGGCGAAGCCGCCCACGAACACCGGACCCGCGGCGGGCGGACGGTCGGGGTCGCGCCCCGGGTCGTCGGCGATCGTGCGCGAGGAGAGCGCGCGGACCCGACGCGCGCTCTCGCCGAAGCGTCCCCGGCCGCGTTCCTCCACCACCGCCGCGGCTCCCAGGCCGGCCAGGGCAAAGCCACGGCGGTCCGGCTGCTCGAGGCAGAAGTAGCGATCGTCCGCACGGCGCGCGGCCAGAACCGACGCGGAGAGGTCCAGGCCGGCGGACAGCGGGACGGTGACCGCGGCCACCGCGGTCGCGTGCGTGCGCCGGGCACGGTCCACGGCCTGTTCGGTGCGTTCGAAGAGAAGGCGCTCGGCGTCAGAGCCCAGGACGAAGGGAGACTCGCTGTGGGTGACTCGGCTCACGGCATCAAAGGATGACGACCGCGGGGGCCGAGGCCGAGGCCGGTGCCGGGTCGCGGTCAGGGCCGGGCGGGCGAGAGGCCCTGGCGGCCGCGCGGGGCGGGCACGATCGGCGCGTGCCCCTTTCGCAGCCTCGGATACTGCTGGTGCTGGAAGAGAAGTGGCGGCGCCACGAAGCAGGGAGGTGCGGCCGTGCCGGCCGAGCCGGACGGGTTCTTCCGCTCACCGCCCGCGGGACCACAGTCGAATGCCTCGATCGCGCCCAGGCCGATCGACCGCTCCCACGAGTTCGGCGCCAGATAGGAGTTCGCCCGCTCCCAGAAGGGCCGGGTATCCCGGCGCTGGAGCGAGCGGGAGTCGATGATGGCCGACTGCGGCAGGTAGTGCTCGGTGAACTTGCCGGAGCCGGAGCCGTATCCGCCGGCCCCGTTTCCGCCAAGCGCGGATCCGCCCGGCGCGAGGAAGGTGGCCACCTGCGCACGCGAGAACGAGAGGTAGGAGAGCACCGGGTTGAGCTCGGGGAGGAACACGTGCGCCGACTCGAGCAGCGGCTGCACTCCCTCGAGCAGGCGCTGGGCGGCGGGCACCCCGGCTCGCGAGGCGGCCACGAGCGGGCCGACGGCCCGGAACAGCTTCTCGAGATCCGGCGAGAGGGTGCTCACGTCGCGCAGTGTCGGGGCGAGGTCGTCCGCCGGGCCTCGGAGGTCGCGTACGAGCGGATCGGTGTTGCGCGCGAAGCGCTCCAGCCTTATCACCGTCGCGCGCGTCTCCCGGAGGAACGTCGGGAGCACCTCGAAGGTCTGGCTGAGGGCCTCGTCGCGCGAGGCCAGGGCGCCGAATGTGGCCTCGCCGCCGGTGATCAGATCCCTCAGGCTGTGGTCGTCCGCGGAGACGGCGCGGAACACGCGGCCGGTGTTGCGCACGAGCCGCCGGAGCGCCACCTCCTGGTGGGCCAGCGGGCTCAGGACGTCGGCGCCGTTCTTGAAGAACGGGGCCGCGTTGCCCAGCGAGTCGTTCACGTCCCGGGCATAGGTGCCGGAGGTGGCGATCCCCGACTCGTGCAGCCAGTCCTGGAAGTTACGCCGCGTGCGCTCGTCGAAGGCGCTGAAGATCTCGTCCAGCTGCACGGTCTGGCTCACGTGCGTCCGGGCGAGCGTCCCACCGTCCGGGAGGTCGGGGGCATCTTGGCTGCCCGGGGCTATCTCGACATAGGTCTCGCCCAGGAGGCTCTTCTGCCGCAGGATCACTCGCGCGTCGCTCTTGATCGGGGCGAAGCGGTGGTCGATCTCGATCTCGGCGATCGTTCGCCGGCCGTCGGGCGCGAGCCTCTTGGTCTTGACCCGGCCGACGTCCACGCCCGCCATGCGCACGTCCGCCTCCGCCACGAGCAGCGACGCGTCCGGGAAGGCCGCCTCGAAGCGGTACCCCTGCGCCGCCAGGGGCACCGAGCCGCCGAAGGCGATCCACAGGAAGGTGAGCAGCAGGATCACCGACAGCGAGAACCCCACGATCGCCGCCAGCCCGCCGATGCTGGGCGCGTGCTTGTTCATGGGGCGGTGGGAAGGTTGTTGTAGTCACAGGTGCCGAACCCGGAGTCGAGCAGGTTCTGAACCGGGCTCCCGGGCGTCACGCTGCCGTCGGTGGCGCCCGTGACCTGCTCGAGCAGAGCCGGGTTGGAGCGCGAGAGCCCCCTCAGCGTGAAGATCAGCAGCGGCTGGAGCTGGGCGAGGTCGAGCCCGCAGATGCTCACCCGGCGCCACGGGCCCTGAGAGTCGGCCGTGCTGAAGAGGGAGACCCCGTTCTGCCCCGTCCAGGCCAGCCAGTACAGGAACCCCTCCTGACGCGCGCGCTGCTCGCTGACGTTCTTCCCGGCCAGTCCCTCGGCTCCGCCGGGGTTGAACGCGCCGATGTTGAAGAAGCGATTGAGCTTGCCGACCGAGTCCGTGAGGTCGGGCACCGCCCGTGCCCCGTACACAGTGGCTGTCTTCAGGTCGGCCGTCCACGGGCGGGCCGCGCGTACGAAGGGGCGGATCTCGTCCCGTATCGGAGAGAGCGTCTCGCGGAAGAACGGCCGCACGGCGGCGTTCGCCTCGTCGAGCCGGCGGATCGGCGGGCGCAGCGCTGTGAGCGTGGGCTTCAGCTCGCGCGCCAGGCCACCGACCTCCCCCAGCGTCTGCGCCGATTGGCGGAGCGCCCCGGGCAGCTCCGCCGTGGCGGTGGAGATGTTCTGATCCTCGCCCGCGAGTGCCCCGAACACCGCGCCTGACGCGCTCACCAACCGCTCGAGCTCGGCCGGGTGACGCCCCACCTCGGCCGTGAGCAGGCTGTAGCTGTGCACGAGACGTCGTAGCGCCCGCCGCCGCCTGGCTGTCGCACGGGTCACGCGGGCGAGATCACGGTGGAGAGGCTCGAGCCGGCGGAGGGTCGCGTTGAGGTCCTCGCCCCTCCCCCGCAGGCCCTTGCCGGCCCCAGCCACGAGCAGCTTCAGGTAGGGCCTCGTGTCGCCGTCGAGAGCGGCCAGGATCTCGTCGGGGTCGATGTCCGGGGCGGTTCCCTCCACCCCGATACGCCCGTTCGCCGGGAGCACGCGGCCGTGGCCAGGGTCGATCTCGATGAACATGTCCTTCAGCGCGGTGCGCGGGCGCAGCAGGGCGGTCGCGTCCTCCCGAACCATGTCCTGGTATTGCCGCTCGATGTCCAGCTGGACAACTGCCACGCCGTTCTCGAGGTGGACCCCGGCGATCTTCCCGATCTGCACGCCCGCCACGCGCACCGTCTGACCGCGTCCGGGCTCCACCGCCTGCGCATCCGACAGCGCCACCTCGATCCGCTTGGGCGAGGCCTGGACGAGGGGGAAGCGCAGGCCCTGCTTGGAGAGGATCACGACCGTGGTGGTGATCGCCACCACGAGCAGGCCGATGATGGCCAGGATCTCCCACCGGTGGACGCGGATCGCGCGCTTCACGGGCCCAGTGCTCCCGGGCGCCGAGTAGGTCGCGGCCGCGCCGCCGGGGGCCGCCAGCGAGGGCGGGTCCTGGGTCTCGCAGGCCACGTCCGGGCGATGGATTGGCGGGGTGTTCGGGTCGAGCGGCGCGGCCGGCTCAACCCGCCCGTTGGCGAGGTTCGACGGGATCACACCCTGCACGTGGAACACCTGCGAGTTCGCGTCCTGCACGCGGCTCTCGCCGGCCAGGCCCACGAAGCTCCGCAGGATCTGCCGGCGCACCTCCTGGCCCGAGTTCCCGGCCTCGATGCTGGGGATCGGGGACTGTGCGAAGGGGACGAGAACGCGGTTGGTGCAGGAGGACAGCGGGCGGAGCTGCCCGTTCAGCGGCACCAGCCGCCGGTTCAGCTTCACCAGGCTGGGCACCGCCTCTCGCAGGTCGGCGGCCAGCCCCCTCAGCTCGGCGGGTCGCACCAGCGCGCGGGCCTGGGCGATCCACGGGATTCCCGCGTCGAGCGTGGGGGCGGTCGAGCGCACGCCGGGAAGCGCCTCGATGGAGAACGCCCGCAGGGCAGGCAGGGTCGCGTCCAGGTCGGCCAGCGCCGGATATCCGGCTCGCAGCGTGTCGCGCAGCGCCGGCACCGACGCCTCCAGCGCGGCGTCCTGGCGGGCCAGCGCCCCGGCCACCGAGTCGAGGTCGGTGACCAGCTGCTTCAGCGTCTCGGGGTTGGCGACGAGGGCGGCCGCCGTGCGCGACTGGCCCCTCAGCAGGCGCCGGAGGTCGCGATTCGGCTGCACGCCGAGCAGCGCCTCGTTCGTAAGCGCCGTGCGCCGGTAGGCGGGACTCAGGTACCGGATCGTCCGGTTCACGGCCGCCGCCCCACCGTTGCTGAGGCCCTTGGTCCCGTACTCCTCCAGGAGCGTCTGGAGGTCGGAGCGCGTGTCCTTCGTCAACACCGCCAGGACCTCCGGAAGCGACACCGCGGTGGCCGTCTGGGTGACGGCAACGGTCGAGCCGTCCTTCAGGCTGGGGGCGGACGGCGTGCCCGGGGAGACGTCCACGAAGTAGTTCCCCTCGAGGAGGATCCGCGGCCGGATCTTCAGCCGGGCGTCCTGATGGAGGGGAAGCGCCTCGTCCTTCAGCTCCATCGTCACCGTGCCGGCGCCGTTCCCGGTCGCCTCGACCTTCGTGACCTTGCCCACCTCCACCCCGGCGATCCGCACCGGGGCGCCGGTCCCGATGCTGCGGGCATCGCGGAACGAGGCTCGGAGCTCGTACGGGTTGGCGAACGGGTTGGACTTGGTGAAGGCGAAGTAGATGAGGACGACGACCAGCAGGATCGCCAGCAGCCCGACGTGGAGCTCGGATAGCCGCCGCGTCCTCACGGCACGTCCCCGGTGCCGCGGATGCCGAGCTGGCGGGACTTGTACGTGCCGCCCCTGCGACCCGGGCTGTCCGGATCGAACACCACGTGCGTGCCGCCGCCGAGGAAGTTCTCCTCGTCGGTGCTGGGCGGGTAGCGGCCGTCGGTGACGAGCCGGTTCAGGTAGCCCGTCTGCCCGGCCTGGCAGTCGGCGCGTCCCTTGGAGTCCACCGCCGGGCTGTTCGGCTGCTTGTGGAGGGCCTGGGTCGTTCCCTCGTGCGGATCTCCGGGCGTGTCCACGGGCCGGCTGGATTCCGTGGTCCCCAGGTTGTTGGCCTGGCCTCCGAACAGCAGCTTCGCGAGGATCCGCTGGGCGGTGCCGCCCGGCACGGCCTCGGACTGATGGGTCCCGAGCGGGGTGAAGAAGTAGTTGAGGTAGTTGCAGACCGTCTGGTACGGAGCCACGAGACGGACTCCGGGCCCGGCGGCCTCGAGGGTGGTGCGGAGGTCACGCAGGGCGAGCAGCGTCATCGGGTTCTCACCCAGGTCCTGGGCCGCCCCGAAGAGCTGCGTCAGCCGGTCGGACAGCTCGGGCGTGCTCCGGAATGCCGGCACGCCGGCCTGCAGCGCGGCGTTGAGCGGGGGCAGCGCGCGAGGCAGCTCCGCGGCCGCCGGCTGGAGGCGCCGGGAGAGGTCGGCGAAATTCATCAGGAACGGGGTCTGGACCCTGAACGACGCGGTGGCCGCGTCGAGCGTCGGCGGCGTCTCCGAGATCGTGTCCTGAAGCGCGGCGGGATCGCGCCCCACCGCGGCGAAGGTGTCCGCCATGTTGGCGATCCACGAGACCTGTACCGCCGCGACTGGCGCGGCCTGCCGCACCGTCCGGGCGAGTGCCGGCAACAGGCCGCGGAGCTCGGACTTCGGGTCCGACACGGCGCGCATCACGATCTCGAGCCGGCCGAGGAAAGGCCTCAGCTGCTCGATCGTGCTGTTGAGGGCCGGACCGCGCCCCACCAGGCCGTCGCCGAAGCCCTGCAGTGCCTTCCGGGCATCGACCCGCGTCTCCGGCTGGAACATGGACAGCACGTCCTCGAGGTCCTCCGGAGGGGACGTCGCACGGAGCGGGATGGTGTCCCCGGCCAGATAGGTGCGCTGGGAGCGCCCGGGCACGAGCTCCACGAACTTCAGCCCGAGGGCGGACCGGGAACGGACCGTCACGCGGGTGTCCACGGGGAGCGGCTCGAGCTTCTTGTCGAGGTCGAGGTCGAGCACGGCGATTGAGCGCACCTGGCCGTTCACGCGCTTCCTGGCGGTGTGGATGGCCCCCACCTGGCCGACGCGGAAGCCGCCGGCGCGCACGTCGTTGCCCTCCACCAGCTTTGCCGCGTCGGGCAGCTCGACCTTGATCCTGTAGGTGGGCACGAAGGGAAGTCCGTCGTTCGCGCTGTACGAGATGAAGACGGCCACCAGCGTCACCAGCACGGTCACCGCCCCCACCAGGAGCGGGGTCGCGGTGAGGGCTCCCCGCCGTCCCCTCATGGGCCCAGGAGGTAGTCGAGGACCGGCTCGGCGTAGGTGAGGCTCGACGCGGCCCGGGGCGATCCGGTGGCCTGTGCCACGGGCGCGGCCGCCGATGGCGTGGCCGGCGCCGCGGCGGTGGGATCGGGCTGGTTGATGCCCGGCTGGTTCGGCCCGAGCCACTGCTTGCAGCGATCGAGTGCCGCCTCCTGCCCGCTGCGGTGGTTGAAGTAGCTGGAGCACTCCGGGTCCACGAGCACGTTCAGGCGCAGGATGTGGCCCGTGTCGTCCAGCGCGTTCGTGGAGAGGGCCTGCCAGTAGAAGTAGTTCCAGATCGCCTCCATGCCGGTGAAGCCGCCCTGGCCCGAGATGTGGGTCCTGTCCGGCGCGGGCGGGTCGGTGGCGGCCGCGCGCGGGTCCGCGTCGACCGCGCGCTTTCGGTCGTCGATGCTCTCGAGCAGCTGCCGCAGCGGCTTGGCGACGCCCGGGGCGTCCTTGGCCAGGCGGCCGAGCTCGTGGAGCTCCTGGCTGGTCACGCGCACGGCCCGGGTACCTGCCTTCGATGCCTGGCCGAGCGAGGTGACGGCCGGCCGGCCGGCGTCGGCGAACGGAGGCAGCCGGGTCAGGAACGTGTTGATCTGCCCGGCGGAGCCGCGCAGGTCGCGCAGCACCGGCTGCTGCGCCGTCGCCAGCTCGCCCAGCCGCAGCATGTACGGATTGAGCTCGCCCAGGAAGCCCGGTAGCCGGTGGAACGCGCCGGCCAGCTCGTCCCGCCGGGTGGCGGCCACCGCGGCGGTGGCCCCGGCCTCGCGAACGAATCGCGATACGTCCTTCCGGCGACGGGCCAGCGCTCCCACCACAGTGTCGGCGTCGACGGTGAAGCGCTCGATCGTCCTGGTCTGGCGGGCGAGCACGCGCAGGGTCTGGTTGGTCTCCCGCAGCCCGGGGTGGGCCCGGCGGAGCACGGCGTTCAGGTCGCCCGGCCGGCCGGCCAGCCCCGCGCCCAGCTCGTTCACGATGATCCGCAGGCGGTCGACGTAGGGCCGCCGGACGATGTTGTTAACCAGGTCGAGCGGGATCGTGGAGGTCGTCTGCGCCACGGGCACCCGGCCGCCGTCGGGGATCCGATCCGGCGAGGTGCCCGGCTGGCACTGCACGAAGTACTCGCCGATGAACGACTGGGGCCGGATCTCGCAGTGCGCGTCGCGGCGCAGGTCGGCGAAGCCGGGCTCGGTGATCTTCGCCTTCACCACGGCCACCGGACGAGCACGGCCCTTGACCTCGACCTGGAGGTCGCCCGTGGTGCCCGCGCGGACCCCCGCGACCTTGAAGTCGCCGCCCTGCGAGACCCCGAAGGCGTTGTCGAACTCGATCTCGTAGGTCTTGCCCTGCGCGTCGTCGTCCGCTCCGGCGCCGAGCGCGAGCGCGGCCCCGCCGGCTCCCAGCGCGAGCAGCACCAGCACCAGGGCGACCAGGGCGGACCGCTTCACGGCCCCACCGAGCGCTGGGAGCCGTCGCACTGGAGCGTGCTCCGCTCGGAGGCGGAGAGCACGTTGGAGCCGTCGGCGGCCGGCGCCTCGTCGGCCCCCGGGCAGCGCCGGAACTGGTGAAGCTTCGGGCCCGGGCCGTAGAGGAACTCGGACAGGTTGATCCACGCCCTGGAGTACTCGCCCAGCGCGTCGTACGCGCCCGTGGTCGAGAAGTCGTCGAGCCAGCCGACGAAGTCCGGCGTGTAGGACCTGCCGAGGGCGATCGTGGGCGCCGCGGCTCGCAGCGCGGCCGCCGTCTCCGGGAAGGCTCCCCGCCGCACCGCACCGTTCGCACGCGTGGCGTCGAGCGCCGAGCTCGCGAGCGGCGGGAAGCTCCCGAACGCCTCGATCAGGTCGTTGTTGGCGCCCGGCGCGCTGATCGTCCGCGACAGGTCGCGGATGGTGGGTGCGCCGTCACGCGCGAACCCGCGCGCCTGCGCGAGAAATGGCTGCAGGCGCACGGCCACCGGCTTCGCGGCGTCCACGAGCGGGTCCACGTCGTCGAGGGCAGCCCTCAGGTCCACGAACGTGGAGTTCGCGCGCCGCAGGAACGGGGGCAGCCGGCCCACCGACTCGGCCAGGGCCTCCTTCTGCCGGCCGAGGGCCGAGAAGGTGGTGGCCAGGTTCGAGACCGCGCCGCGGAGGTGCCGCCGGCGCTGGGCGAGCGCCGTCACGAGGTCGGACGACTGGACAAGGAAGCGCCGCAGGAGGCGGTCATCCTGGGACAGCTCCCCGAACAGCCGGGCGCCCGTGGAGAGCGTGGGGTTCAGGTAGTGGATCCCGTGGCGCAGCTCGGTGCCGCGCCCCTTCAGGGACTCCGCCGAGCCGGCGACCACGTCCTGCAGCGCCTGGCGCGTGGGCCTGTCGAAGATGTTGAACACCTGGTCGATCTCCACCGCGGCTCGGGTGTGGTCCGCGTCGATCCGCCCGCCATCGTCGATGGCATGGCCGTCGTCGGGCCCGAGCTGGAGGTCGATGTAGCGATTTGCGATCCCAGAGAGCGAGCCGAGCCTCACCACCGCCTCGGTGCCGGTGCGGAGCGGGACGTAGTCGTGGTCGCTCACCTCGAAGGTCACCTCGGCCATGCCGTCCTGCGAGACCTTGATGTCCCTGACCGTCCCGACCTTCGCGCCACCGATCCGGACGTCGTTGCCGCGCACGAGCTGGCCGGCGTTCTGGAACTCCGCGGTGACCCGGTAGCTCGACCCGCCGATGAGGGCGATGGCCAGGATCGCGGCCACGGCGCCCGCAAGAGCAAGCCCCGCTATGACTCGCTTACGGGATCCCTCAGGCTCGTCCGGCCCACCTCGTCCCTCGATTCCCACATGCAAGTTGTAACGCTTTGGCGCAAACCGGCCTCGCCCACGGGCGTGCGAGCGGGCGCTCAGGTGGCGCCGCGCCCTCGCGAGACGGCGATCTCGCCCGTGCGGACCATCTCGATCAGGCCGAACGGGCGCACCATGTCCTCGAACGACTCGATCTTGTCGTCGGTGCCGGTGATCTCCACCGTGACCGAGCGCTTGTGCACGTCCACCACGTTGCCGCGGAAGATGTCCGTGAACTGCATCACCTGCGCGCGCGTCTCTCCGTCCTGGCACGAGATCTTGAACAGCGCCAGCTCCCGGGCCACGGTCTCGCCGGGCTCGAGATCGCGGATCTTGATCACGTTCACGAGCTTGTGCAGCTGCTTGGTCACCTGGTCGATCGGGTGCGCGGCGCCGTCCACGGTGAGCGTGAAGCGCGACAGGCTGGTGTCGTCCGTGGGGCCCACGGCCAGCGAGTCGATGTTGAACCCGCGCCGGGCGAACAGCCCGGCGATCCGGGCCAAGACGCCGGGCCGGTTCTCGGCCAGGATCGAGAGCACGTGCTTGCGCCCCGTGCGCCCGCCGCCCGTGACCTGGAGGTCTTCGAGGCTCAGAACTTCCTTGGTGCCTGGCTCGCCCATGTCAGCCCACCATGTCCCTTGCCGCCTGACCCGCGGGGATCATCGGGTAGCAGTTCTCCTCCTTGGTCACGCGCACGTCCACGAGCACCGGCCCGTCCTCGGCCAGCGCCTCCTTGAAAGTGTCCACGAGCGCGCCCTTGTCGGAGACCAGGACGCCCTTCGCGCCGAAGGCCTCGGCGAGCTTCACCCAGTCGGGGCTGGCCCCCATCTCGACGGACGAGTAGCGCTTGTCCCAGAACAGCTCCTGCCACTGGCGGACCATGCCGTAGTAGCCGTTGTTCATCAGGAAGATCTTCACCGGGATCCGCTCAGTGACGCAGGTGGCCAGCTCCTGGACGTTCATGATCAGCGAGCCGTCGCCGGCCAGGCACACCACGTCGTCGTCCGGCCGGGCCACCTTGGCCCCCATCGCCGAGGGGAGCCCGAAGCCCATCGTGCCCGCACCGCCGGAGTTGATCCACTGGCGCGGGCGGGTGAAGCCGTAGTACTGGGCGGCCCACATCTGGTGCTGGCCGACGTCCGAGGTGATCACGGCGTTGCCGCCAGTGGCCTCGTACATCGCCTCCACCATGTACTGCGGCTTGATCTCCGAGTCCTCGCTGTCGTCGTAGTGCAGCGGGTACCTGTCCTGCCAGCCGCGGATCCGCTGCCACCAGCCCTCGAGGCGGGCCGGGTCGGCCGCCAGCGCGCGGTACTCCGCGGTGAAGCGGGGAAGGATGTCCTTCGCGTCGCCCACGATCGGGATGTGGGCGGGCACGTTCTTCGATATCTCGGCCGGGTCCACGTCGATGTGGATGAACTTCGCCCGCGGCGCGAACTCGGACAGCTTGCCGGTGATGCGGTCGTCGAAGCGCGCTCCGATGGCCACGATCAGATCGGCCTCGTCCATGGCGTAGTTCGCGGTGCGGGTGCCGTGCATGCCCAGCATCCCGAGCCACTGGTCCTGGTCGGCCGCGAACGCGCCCAGGCCCATGAGGGTGCAGGTCACGGGCAGCTTGTCCGACAGGCACAGCTCGGTGAACTCGCGCGCTGCCTCGGCGTTCACGATTCCGCCGCCGCCGTAGATCACGGGCCGGATCGAGTTGGCCAGCGCCTTCGCCGCCAGACGGATCTGCTTCGCGTTGCCCTCCTTGGTGGGCTGGTAGCCCGGGAGGTTGAGCTTCGACACCGGCTCGTACGGGATGTCGGCGCGCGAGAGATCCTGTGGCACGTCCACCAGCACCGCGCCGGGCCGCCCGCTGCGGGCGATGTGGAAGGCCTCGTGCATGGCGCGCGGGATGTCCCGCGGGTCCTGGATCATCACCGAGTGCTTCACGATCGGCATCGTGATGCCGCTGATGTCCGCCTCCTGGAAGCCGTCGGTGCCGATCAGCTCTGTACGCACCTGGCCGGTGATGAACACCGTGGGCACGCTGTCCATCTGCGCGTCCGCGATCGCCGTGACGAGGTTCGTGGCCCCCGGGCCCGAGGTGGCCAGTGCCACGCCCACCCGGCCTGACGCCTTCGCGTAGCCCTCCGCGGCGTGTCCGGCGCCCTGCTCGTGGCGGCAGTGCACGTGCCGGATGCCGGCGTCGTAGAGCGCGTCGTAGGTGGGCAGGTTGGCCCCGCCGGGGATGCCGAAGACGTGCTCGACGCCCTCGGCCTTGAGGCATTCCATGATGGCGTCGACAGCTCGCATTGCGGCCAGCGCTCCTTTCTGGGGGCGGTTGTCCTCCACCTCACTGGTGTAGTGGGGTGACGGGAGGACGCAGTCTACCAGCGGATTTTCAAGCCTCGGGCGTGCTTTCCCGGTCAGGCCGGGGCGTGCGGGCGGCCGATCTCGGCCGGATCCGACGGGAACTCGAGGTCCCGGCCGCAGCGCTTGCACACCTGGTCATACAGGGGAAGAACCGTGCCGCACTCGGGGCAGCGCCGCAGCGGCTCGTTGCGCTCCCAGCGGGAGAAGACGGCCGCCAGCGTGCCGATCAGCGGCAGGCACAGCCCGACGAGGAACCAGAGGAAGAACGACCCGCCCTTGATCTTTCCCACGACCCCCGCGGAGAGGCCGCAGAAAAAGGCCAGTACTACGTACTCCACGACGCTGCGCTCAGAGCACTCTGATGGCCCAGACCACCGCCACCACGGCGATCACCGCGACGATGATCCCGGCCGCGGCCGCCACGAAGCCCAGCACCAGCTTGAACAGGATCCAGGCCGCCAGCAGCAGCACCAGCAGGGCGAGCGCCTTGCGACCCAGATCCGAAACCGTCTGTCCCATGAGCCAAGTGTGTCAGAGCAGCCGCGCGGGACGGGTGGGCAGGTATCGGTCCAGCCCAGGCAGCGGAACCGACGACATCACCCAGCTCGGCCAGCGCACGATGAAGCCCAGCCGCCGGAGCCTGTCGAGCAGCCACCAGGAGTCGGTGGTGCAGTAGACGCCCAGTGATTCCGGCTGCTGCGACTTGGCCACCCTGTCGAGAGCGGCGAGCACCACGGGCAGCAGGTCCTCGGGGGTGGCGCCGACGGCTGGGCCGATCTCGCCGATCGGGCTGACCCAGCACAGACCCCTCGCCTCCTCCCCGTTCATCACGGCCAGACAGCTGCGAGAGCGGCCGAAGAACTCGTGGAGAGCCGGGCGCTTGTGTCCGATGGCCAGCGGCTCGAGGAGCTTCCACTCCTCCACCGCCCGGTCCGCCGTGAGCACGTGCACGGCGGGCTCGGTGGCGTCCGTGGCCTCCAGGGAACGCCGCTCCATGTACCGGTCCGTGGCCAGGCGCAGGTGCCAGTGGCCGGCCACGGGCATGACCCCGAAGCGGGTGTAGAGCGTGAGGTCGGGCGAGGTGCCGAGGGTCACCACCACGCGCCCCCGCTCGCGGGTCGGCCGCTCGGGCCAGCAGCGCTCGAGCAGGCCCGTGCCGATGCCCGTGCCGATCTTCTCCGGGTGCACGGCCAGCTCGCTCAGCTCGTCCATGGGATCGAAGCGGGCCATCCTCACGTAGCCCACGATCCCGCCCTCGTCCTCGCACACCCAGAACTCCCCGTCGGGCTGGCCGGCGATGAACTCGAGCAGCGGCCGCTGGCGCTTCCACTCCTCCTCGAGGAACTCCGCCTCGGAGCCCTCCTCGCCAAGCGGCGGAACGCCGCGGATGCGCACGGCCTCCCGCAGCGAGATCGCCGTGAGCTCGAAGCTGGCGCGCAGGTCGGCCGACCTTCCCTCGCGGAAGATGCGCTCGCCCGTCACCGCGTCGGCCCCGGCTCCTCGACGTCGTCCATGAGCGCGCCCAGGCGCGGCGGGTGGCCGAGCTGGCCCAGCTCGGCCGAGGCACGGCCGAAGAACAGGCCCACCGTCCAGTCGGTGACGAGGCGCAGCCTCCGGGCCGTGCCGGGCATCAGCGCCACGTGGTAGGTCCGGGCCGCGAACCAGGCCGGGAAGCCGCGGAGGCGCACTCCCAGCATCGTGGCCACCGCCTTGTGCTGGCCCATGTCCACGAACACCCCGAGGGTGCGGTAGCGGAAGGGGCGTGGCCGCCCTCCGGCCAGCGCGGCGGCCACGTTGTCCGCGGCCACCTTGCCCTGGCGCAGTGCGTGCTGGGCGGTGGGTGGAGAGGGCGAGTGCCGGCGCTTGGCCGGGTCGGGCACGGCGGCGGAGTCCCCGACCGCCCACACGTTGTCGTGGCCCTCCACCCTCGTGGTCGCGTCCACCTGAAGCCGGCCGGATGACTCGTGGAGCGGCAGTCCCAGCCGGGCGATCACGGGCGAGGGCGCCACGCCGGTGGTCCAGCAGACGGTGCGGGCCGGGATGCGCTCACCATCGCTGAGCGTGGCCGAGCTCTCGTCGATCGAGGCGAGGCGCATGCCGGTCCGGATCTCCATGCCCCGGCGCCGCAGCTCGCGCGTGGCGAAGTCGGCCAGGCTGGACGGGATCTCGGGCATGATCCGGTCGCGGTCCTCCACCAGCACGAAGCGCGCGCCCTCCACGCGGCAGCGCGGGTAGCGGTCGATCACGTCGGCCACGAAGTCCTGCATCTCCGCGATGCCCTCCACGCCCGCGTATCCGGCCCCCACGAAGACGAAGGTGAGGTATGCCCTGCGCAGCTCGGCGTCGGGGAGCGACTCCGCCACCTCCAGGTTCCAGATGGCGCGGTTGCGGAGGGCGATCGCGTCCGCCAGCGAGTGGAAGCCCACACCGTACTCGGCCAGCCCGGGCACGGGCAGCACCCGCGAGACCGACCCCAGCGCCACGATCAGCTGGTCGTAATGGAGCCGCTCGTCGCGCCCGTCCACGGTGCGGATGGCGAGCTCGTTGCGGGCCGGGTCGGCGCCGGTGACGCGTCCCAGCCGAAGGTCTGTCCATTCCAGCTCCTCGCGGAGCGGCACCACCACATGGCGGGGCTCGAGCGAGCCCGACGCCGCGCCGGGAAGCAGCGGCGAGTAGAGCATGAAGTTCTCCGCCGAGACGAGCGTGATGCGCGCGCTATGGCGTGGAAGGCGCCTCTCCAGGCGGCGGGCCGCGTAGAGGCCGCCGAAGCCGCCACCGGCAATCACCACCTCGTTGGCCACGGCCGTCGAGGCTACTGACTGGCGGCCGAGCGGGCGGCCCGGAGGGCGGGCCTCATCGGCACGGGCAGCCGGCGGCCCACTCGCCATGCCGCTCCGGCAAAGGCGTGGTTGGCCACGGTGGCGAAGCCGACCTCGTCCTCCCGCAGCGCCAGCAGCAGGTGCGCCACCCTGTCGGAGGGCGGCAGCTCGCGGTCGGCGGTACCCACGCAGAAGCAGTGCACACGACGCCCGCCGGGCATCACGAGCAGCACGCCGCCCTCCCCCACCAGCCACGTCCCGAGCGACCCGGGCTCGAGCGCGAGGCCGGTGCTGCGGTGAAGATCACGCTGCTCGTGGCCCAGAAGATCCCCCAGGAGCCCCAGGGCCACCGTCTCGCCCTCCTCGTTCCGCGGGCCCTTCCTCCGCACCACGCTCGCTCCCCGGAACGCGTACAGCTCCGGGATGATCCAGCCGTGGGCGAAGGCGATCAGGGCCACGGGCACGGTCACCGGATCGAGGGCCAGGAGCACGGCGCCCGCGATCACGAACGGCACGGTGTAGGCCAGCGTCCAGGCCTGCCAGATGCGCCCGTAGCGGCGCAGCCAGGCGGCGTCCGTTGGCCGGCGCCAGGGAACGCTCGCCAGCTCGGGGAGGGCCCGGGAGGCCTCCACCGCTAGCCGCCGGCGATCGGGCGGCGCATGATCACGAGGTCCGCGTCACGCGGCAGCTCGCGCACATGGGTGGCCTTGCCGGGCCCGTCCGGCATGGTTCCGATGTACCCGAGCTCGATCTGCTTGCGGAACTCGCTCAGGGCCGCGTCGAAGGCCGGGTCGTCGTGCGTCGTCCACTCGGCCAGGGTGCTGTGGCCGGTTCGGTCCATCCGAATTAGTCGCGCCATGACGATGAGGATACGCCGCCCTCAGACTCCGATCCGCTCCTTGATCATCCGCTGCACCTCGCCGCCGTCCGCGCGGCCCTTGGTCTGGCGCATCACCGCGCCCACCACGGCGCCGATGGCGCGATCGTTGCCCGCCCGGATCTTCTCCACCGCGTCGGCCTGCTCGGCCAGCGCGCGGTCCACGATCTGCTCCAGCTCGTCGCCGCCGGCGCGGGCCAGGCCGAGCGACTCAACCACCGCGGCCGGCTCCCCGCCCTTCTCCACCAGCTCCGCGAGCACGTCCTTGGCCGCGGACCCGGCCACCTCGCCACCCTCCACCATCTCCACGAGGCGGGCGAGCGCGGCGGGCTCGATCTTGGTCTCCTCCGGGCTGCGGTCCCCGAGCCGCGCGGCCAGGTCGTTCACCACCCAGTTCACCACGTGGCGGGGGTCGGAGCCGCCCGCGGCGAGCGTCTCCTCGAGGAAGTCGCCGAGCTCCGCGCGGAAGGCCAGAAGCCGGGCCGAGTCGGCGGGCAGCCCGAGATCGCGCTCGAAGCGCTCGGCACGAGCCTGGGGCAGCTCGGGCAGGGCCGAGCGGGCGCGGTCCAGCATCTCGGGAGTCGGGGCGATCGGCACCAGGTCGGGCTCGGGGAAGTAGCGGTAGTCGTGGGCCTCCTCCTTCGAGCGCAGCGAGCTGATGCTGCCGCTCCGAGGGTCGTAGTGGAGCGTCTCCTGCTCCACCCGCCCGCCGTCGGCCAGGATGCTCTCCTGGCGTTCGATCTCGGCCAGGATCCCGCGCTCCAGAAAGCGGAACGAGTTCATGTTCTTCAGCTCGGTCTTCGTGCCGAGCGTGGTCTCGCCCGCCGGGCGGATGGACACGTTCGCGTCCATGCGCAGCGAGCCCTCCTCCATGTTCACGTCCGACACGCCCATTCGGCGCATCGTGGCCTGGAGGATCCGGCCGAACTCGCCGGCCTCGTCGGCGGAATGCAGGTCCGGCTCAGTCACGATCTCCACCAGCGGCGTGCCCGCCCGGTTGAAGTCCACGACGCTGCCCTCCGCGCCGTGGATACGGCCCGAGGCGCCCGCGTGCACGAGCTTGGCGGCGTCCTCCTCGAGGTGCACGCGGTGGATCCGAACGTCCCCGAGGCGACCCGCCGTGGCCAGCGGAATGTCGTACTGGCTGATCTGGTAGCCCTTGGGGTTGTCGGGATAGAAGTAGTTCTTGCGGTGGAAGATCGAGCGGTCGGCTATCTCGCAGTCGAAGGCCATCGCGATCATGAGCGCGAGGTGCACCGCCTCGGCGTTGGTCACGGGGAGCGTGCCCGGATGACCGAGGCATACCGGGCATGTGAGCGTGTTCGGCGGAGCGCCGAACGACAGCGCGCAGCCGCAGAACATCTTGGTCCGCGTGCGCAGCTGCACGTGTATCTCGATGCCGATCACCGGCTCGTACTGCCGGGTGCCGTTCATGCGCGCGGCGCCCCCTCGAACCCGAGCGCGCCCTCCAGCGCGTGCGCCGCGTCGAGGATGCGGCTCTCGGCGAAGGCCGGCCCCACGATCTGCAGCCCCACGGGCAGGCCCTCGGAGAGCCCGACGGGGATGGAGATGGCCGGCAGCCCGGCCAGCGACGCGGGCACGGTGTAGTAGTCCGACAGGTACATCGCCAGCGGGTCCGCGGTGCGCTCGCCGAGCCGGAAGGCCACGGTGGGCGAGGTGGGCGTGACCAGCAGGTCCACGCGCTCGAACGCGGCCCGGAAATCCTCCACGATCCGCGTGCGCACCTTCTGGGCGGTGCCGTAGTAGGCCTCGTAATAGCCCGACGAGAGCGCGTAGGTGCCGATCATGATCCGGCGCCGGACCTCCTCGCCGAAGCCGTCGTGGCGGGTGCGCTCGTACATCTCCAGCAGGTCGTCGCTCGGCGTGCGGTGGCCGTAGCGGACACCGTCGTAGCGGGCCAGGTTGGCGCTGGCCTCGGCGGGCGCGATCACGTAGTACGCGGACAGACCGTGCCCGGCGTGCGGGAGGTCCACCGGCTCCACCGACCCGCCCAGCTCCTCCACGAGCGCCACGGCGCGGCGCACCTGCTCCTCGACGCCCGGTGTGAGCCCCTCCTCCTCGAGGCCCCACACTCCCACGCGCATGTCATCCAGCCGCTCGGCCGAGGGCAGGTCGATGCCGCCCGGGTGCTCGAGCGACGTGGAGTCGTTCGGGTCATGGCCCGCCAGCGCCCTCAGCAGCAGCGCGGCGTCCATCACCGTGCGGGTGAGCGGCCCACACTGGTCGAGCGAGGAGGCGAAGGCGATCATCCCGAACCGCGACACCGCTCCGTATGTGGGCTTCATGCCCACGATCCCGCAGAGCGCCGCGGGCTGGCGGATCGAGCCGCCGGTGTCCGTGCCGATCGCCCACGGCGCCGTGCCGCCGGCCACGGCCGCGGCCGATCCCCCCGACGATCCGCCGGGCACGCGCTCCCGGTCCCAGGGGTTGCGCACGGGGCCGTAGGCGGAGTTCTCGGTGGAGGAGCCCATCGCGAACTCGTCCTGGTTCGTCTTCCCGAGCACGGGCGCTCCGGCGCGGGCCAGCCGCTCCACCGCCGTGGCGGTGTAGGGCGGGCGGTACCCCTCGAGGATCCGCGACGCGGCCATGCTCGGCACTCCCTCCACGCAGAAGAGGTCCTTCACCGCGACGGGGACCCCGCCCAGCGCCGACCCGGGCTCGGGGTCGGCCGGCGTCTGGTCGGCCACCCACAGGTAGGAGCCCAGATCATCGGCCTCGGCCCGTGCGCGCCAGAACTCGAACAGCTCCGCGGCCGAGATCTGGCCATCGCGCACGCGCGCGGCAGCCTGGGCACCGGTGAGGTCGAGCAGGCCGGAGCTCATGTGCGCCCTGGGCTGGGGACCCCAAACCCGTTCGGGCGGGGGTCGGGTGCGGGCTCGAGGGCCTTCTCCACGGGCAGGCTGGGCCGGGGCACGTCCTCGCGCAGCACGTTCTCGAGCCCCACGACGTGCGTGGTGGGCTCCACGCCCTCCAGGTCGAGCGACTCCATCCGCTCGATGTGGCCGAGGATCGCCGGGAGCTCCTCCACCATCGCGTCGATCTCCTGATCGGTGAGGCGCAGCCGGGCCAGACGGGCCACGTGCTTCACCTGGTCGCGGTCGATCATCCGGTCAGCCGCCGAAAGCCGAGCGGTCCACCATCCGCCGCTCGTGTGTGCCAACACCGAGGGTGCGCTCGCCCTCCGCGACCTCCACGGCGAAGCGCAGCTTGCGCCCGTCCGCCACCTCGTTCAGCCGGGCGGTGACCACGCAGACAGCACCCTCCGCGGCCGCTCCGACGTGCTTGATGCAGACCTCGAAGCCCACGGTGGCGTGGCCGTCGGGCATGTGCTCGAACGCGAGCACGGAGGCGCAGCGCTCCATCATCGCGATCATCCCCGGCGTCGAGAGGACCTTCACCGGGAGCGTGCCCCCCACGTCGGTGAGGAGCCGGCCCTCCACGATGAAATCCTCGCGGCGCTCGATGCCCGGGGCGAGGGTCACGCGCCGTCGCCGCGCGGCGGAGCGGGCAGGAGCTGGATCTCCGGCGGGGCGGAGACGGGCAGGCCGGTGGCGTCGGTGTAGCTCCCTGCGGGAGAGAGGCGCTCGTCCCGCATGGAGATGGTGGCGCTCACGACGATGCCGAGAGTGCCCGCGAGGGCCAGCCATAGCCCGATCTCCCGGCCGGTCGCGTCGTCCGGCAGGGCGAGCACCCGGAAAGCCATCAGCACGAGCCCGATGAGCCCCAGGAGGGTGACCAGCGCGTCCAGGGCGATCGCCACAGCCGCCACCCGCGCCCATGCGGTGGCCACGAGCACCGAGAGGGCGCTCAGGGCCACGAGGGCGAGCAGCACGTCCACGATGTTGAGCGCCTCCCAGCCGCTCAGATCTGCGCCGCTCGTCCCGTACCAGGGCAGGAACAGCGACACCAGCAGCAGAAGCCCCGAGGCGGCGAGCAGGATCTCGCCCACGCGAAGTCTCCGAAGGTCCATCGGCGGAGGGTACCCGCGGCCCTAGCGGGAGTTACCCGCGACCGCCTGTGCCTGCGCCGCCGCCACCGTGTTCACCAGCAACATCGCGCGCGTCATCGGGCCCACCCCGCCGGGCACGGGGGTGATGGCCCGCGCCTTCGTGCTCACACCCTCGAAGTCCACGTCGCCCGTAAGTCCGGCCTCGGTCCGGTTGGTGCCCACGTCGATCACCACGGCGCCCTCGCGCACCATGTCCGCCGTGATCAGGCCGGGGCGTCCCGCGGCCGCCACGATCACGTCCGCCTCGCGGCAGACGGCGCCCAGGTCCGGGGTATGTGAATGGCAGTGCGTGACCGTGGCGTTGGCGGCCAGCAGCAGAACCGTGAGCGGCTTGCCCACCAGGATCGAGCGCCCGACCACCACGGCGCGTGCGCCGTCCAGATCCACCCCTGCCTCGGCCAGCAGCTCCATCACCCCGGCTGGAGTGCACGGCACCATGGCGCCGATCTGGTCCTGGAAGAGCAGCCCGGCGTTCACGGGAGTGAGGCCGTCCACGTCCTTCTCGGGGGCGATCCGCGGCACGAGCACCGCCTGATCCAGATGTGCGGGCAGCGGCAGCTGGAGGAGGATGCCGTGAACCCGCTCGTCAGCGTTCAGGGAGTCGATCAGCGCCGCCAGCTCGGCCTCGGACACCTCGGCAGGCGGCTCGTGGTGGAAGGACCGGATGCCGACCTGCGCGCTGTCCTCCCGCTTCATCCGCACGTAGACCTCGGATGCCGGGTCGTCCCCCACCAGGATCGTGGCGAGGCCGGGGGTCACGCCGTGGACCTCCTCCAGCCGCTTGACCAGCGTGGCCACGCGATCGCGCATCCGCGCGGCCAGGGCCTTGCCGTCGATGATCTGGGCCTCAGCCACGCTTCTTGAGCGGCGCGTAGTCGGCCATCAGCTTGCGCTCGGACGGCGGCGCCTCGTCGGTGCCCTGGAACCGCACCACCACCAGCCCCCCGGGCTCGAGACCGATCACCACGCCGGGACCGAAGTTCGCATGCACCACGTCCTCGCCGAGGGAGAAGCTGGCGCCGCTCCCCGGAGCGGGACCCGGGGTGGGCGCGGCCGCGCTGCCGCTCCACGTCGAGGCCGCGGCCATTCCGGTCGGGGCGCTCTCGTCAAGGTCGGTGAGCTCGTTCGGCACCTCGTCGATGAACCGGCTGCGCACGTTCCAGTCGCGGCCGCCGAAGAGGCTCCGTGAGCGCGCGTGCGTCAGGTAGAGCTCGCGCCGGGCGCGGGTCATCCCGACATAGGCCAGGCGCCGTTCCTCCTCCACGTCGCCCGCCTCGATCGCGCGAAGGTGCGGGAACACCCCGTCCTCCATGCCGATCACGAACACGGTGTCGTACTCGAGGCCCTTGGCGTTGTGGAGGGTCATGAGGGTCACGATGCCGTCGTCGTCGCTGAGGCCGTCCTGCTCGTTGAAGAGGGCCACCTGCTGGAGGAACTGCTCGACGCCGGGCTCATCGTCCGACTCCGCGGCGGCCGGCCCGCCCGCGGCGGCGTCGTACTCCCGCCCCACTCCCACCAGCTCCTCGAGGTTCTCGAGCCGGCCCTGCGACTCGATCGTGCGCTCGGCCTGGAGCGCCTCCACGTAGCCGGTCTCCTCGAGCGTCTCCTGGAGCAGGTCGCCAACCCCCGCCCCACCCTCGGCGCGCTCGCGCAGGCGCTCCATGACCGACATGAAGCGGCCCACGGCCTTCACGGCGGCCGAGGCCAGGCCGGGCACCCGGTCGGGCGCGGCGGCAACGTCCCAGATGGGCTCGCCCAGCGTGTTGGCCTGGGCCACGAGGCGCCCCTGCGAGGTCTGGCCGATGCCGCGCCGGGGTGAGTTCACCACGCGTCCGAAGGCCACGGTGTCCGAGGGGTTCACGAGCAGCGTCAGGTAGGCCAGCGCGTCCTTCACCTCGGCCCGCTCGTAGAAGCGCGTGCCGCCGATGATCTGGTACCCGACGCCGTAGCGCACCAGCATGTCCTCGAGCACCCGCGACTGCGCGTTCGTCCGGTAGAAGACGGCGATCTCGTCGCGCGAGGCCCCCGTGTCCACCAGCGACTCGATCTCCGACACCACGAAGCGCGCCTCGGCGTGCTCGTCCTCGAGCTCCCGGACGTGCACCGGGTCGCCCTCCCCCACGTCGCTCCACAGCGACTTGGACTTGCGTGCCCGGTTGTTCGAGATCACCCCGTTGGCCGCGCTGAGGATGGTCTGGGTCGAGCGGTAGTTCTGCTCGAGCTTGATCACGCCGGTGTCCGGGAAGTCGTCCTCGAAGTCGAGGATATTGCGGATGTCGGCTCCCCTGAAGGAATAGATCGACTGATCATCGTCCCCCACGACGCACAGGTTCCGGTGCTCCTCGGTGAGCAGCTGGAGCCAGCGGTACTGGGCGTGGTTCGTGTCCTGGTACTCGTCCACCAGCACGAACCGGAAGGCCCGGCGGTAGCGCTCGCGCACCTCCGGGAAGAGCTCGTAGAGGTTCACGCAGCGGAACAGCAGGTCGTCGAAGTCCATCGCGTTCGAGCTGTGCATCCGCTGCTCGTAGAGCGCATACACGTCGGCCGTGGTCTGCTCGAAGAACGACGACACCTTGAGGCGGTAGGCCTCGGCGTCGAGCAGCTGGTTCTTGGCGTCCGAGATCTGGCGCCGGATGCCCCGGGGCGCGAAGCGCTTCGGATCCACGTCGAGCTCCTCGGCACATGCCTTGACCTGGCGCAGCGTGTCCTGCTCGTCGTAGATCGTGAAGCCGCGCGTGTACCCGAGCCGCTCCGCGTCGGCGCGGAGGATGCGCGCGCACGCCGAGTGGAAGGTCATGACCCACATGGCCCGCGCCTTGCGGCCGACGAGGCCCTCCACCCGCTCGCGCATCTCCTGCGCGGCCTTGTTGGTGAAGGTGATGGCCAGAATCTCACTCGGGCGGGCCTGCCCCGTTCCCACCAGGTGAGCGATGCGGTGGGTGAGCACCCGCGTCTTGCCCGATCCGGCCCCGGCCAGGATCAGAAGCGGCCCCTCGCCGTGCAGAACCGCGTCGCGCTGAGGGTCGTTCAGACCCTCGAGCAGGTTGTCCACGGCGGCGGGCGAGCTCACTCAGGCGAGGATAGTTGCGCCTGCGGTCAGCCCGCCCGAGCCGATTCCAGCGCCTCCCGCAGCTCCGGCGGAAGCCGTCTCGCCGTCTGCTCCTCGTAGTCGAAGCCCACGAGCCAGCCGTAGCCCTCGGCCACCAGGCGCTCGCCCACGTGCATCGCGAAGTCCATGCGGAACGCGGACCGGCGGACCTCCCCCACGGAGCAGCCGATCGCCACCTCCTCGTCGTACTCGACCGGCGAGCGGTAGTTGATGTGGGCCTCGGCGAAGATCATCCCGAAGGCCCCGCGCTCCGGGTTGGCGGGGCTGTGGCCGGGCGAGAGCGCCGACATGTAGGCGATCCGGGCGCTCTCGAAGTAGCGCAGGTACACGACGTTGTTCAGGTGCCGCATGGCGTCGAGGTCTCCGAAGCGGACTCGCTCGAGGTGGACGAAGGGGGCGGGCACGGGCGGGCACGCTACCCGGTGGTGTAAACCCATCGTTCGTGGGCGACCTCCTCGATCAGGTCCGCGAGCGGTGCGCCGCCGTGGCCGCCAGAGCCCGGCACGTGGAGATCGACGCCGAGCGCATCGCCGCCGTGGAACCCGCGCCTGCGCCCGAGCTCGATCCCGAGCGGCACTACCTGGAGGGGCCGCCCGAGGAGGTGGCCCGCTACGTCCTGACGCTCGACGCCATCAACTTCGGCTCGGGCTGGTTCCCCACCCTGCGCAAGCGACGCGGCTGCTCCGGCTACTTCACCGTGGCCTGGGCGCTGGCCGACCGCTTCCGAGGGGCCGGCCCCTGGTCCAACGCCGAGCTGCGTGCCGCCACTACGCCCGAGGTCGCCCGGGTGCTCGGGCAGGACCCCGGTCACGAGCTGATGGCCCTCTACGCCGAGGCACTGCGCCAGCTCGGGAGATTCCTCGGGGACCGCGACATGCCGGCGGTGGTGGCCTCCGCCGAGGGATCGGCCGAGCGCCTGGCCGCCTCATTCGCCCAGGGCATGCCCTTCTTCGACGACACCGGCTTCTACAAGCGCGCCCAGATCGTGCCCTCGGACCTCTCCCTGGCGGGGGTCGCGGAGTTCCACGACCTCGACCGTCTCACGATCTTCGCCGACAACCTCGTGCCTCACGTGCTGCGCGTGGACGGCGTGCTCCGCTACCACCCCGACCTGGCCGCCCGCATCGACGCCGGTGAGCTCCTGCCCCCGGGAGAGGAGGAGACGGAGATCAGGGCCTGCGCGGTTCACGCCTGCGAGCAGATCGCCCGCCAATCCGGCGTCCCGCCCCGGACGCTCGACGGCTGGCTCTGGAACCGCGGCCAGGATCCGCGCTACAAGTCCCGTCCCCGCCACCGCACGCGGAGCGTGTACTACTGAGCCGCGCCTACCCCCCGGTGGAGTCCGGGCCGCGCCGCGGGCGCAGCGGCTGCACCTCGGCGCCCTCGGGCTTGCGTCCCGTGAGCTCGGCCACGATCTCCTCCAGGCCGTTCAGCCGGTTGGCCATGCCGCGCATGGCGTCGGCCACCGGGTCGGGCAGGTGCGCCCAGTCGGCGTCCGGGCCCTGGGGCTTGCGGCCATTCACCCGCACGGGGTGCCCCGGGTTGCCCACCACCGTCGCGTCGGGCGGCACGTCATGGATCACCACCGAGTTTGCTCCCACGCGGGCTCGCTCGCCCACCCGGATCGGGCCGAGCAGCTTGGCCCCCGCGCCGATGATCGCCTCGCTCCCCACGGTCGGGTGGCGCTTGCCCCGCTCGAACCCGGTGCCGCCCAGGGTCACGCCCTGGTAGAGCGTCACCGAGTCGCCCAGCTCGGCGGTCTCGCCAATCACCACACCCGACCCGTGGTCGATGAAGAGTCCCTCGCCGATCCGCGCGGCGGGATGGATCTCGATGCCGGTCACGACCTTGGTCGCATTGGCCAGCGCGCGCGGGACCACGGGCACGCCCGCCTCGTAGAGGGCGTGCGAGACCCGGTGGGCAAGCAGCGCCTGAACGCCGCCGTAGGTGAGCAGCATCTCCAGCCGTCCGACGCTGCGGGCGGCCGGGTCGCGCTCGGCGGCGGCGGTCAGGTCCTCGCGCAACTCGCGCGCCACACGGGTGAAGGTCGCGATGCCGATCATCAGGGGGCGAAGAAGGGGGTGCTCGCGTAGCGCTCGCCCGAGTCGGGCATGATCACCACGATCCGCTTGTCCCGCATCTCAGGTCGCGAGCCCACGTGGATCGCCCCCCAGAGGGCGGCGCCGCAGGAGATGCCGGCCAGCACGCCCTCGCGACGAGCGCAGAGACGGGCAGTTTCGATGGCGTCCTCGTCGTCCACGGGCACCACCTCGTCGATCACCGCGCGGTTCAGCACGGCGGGCACGAACCCGGCACCGATGCCCTGGATCTTGTGAGGTCCCGCGGAGCGGCCCGAGAGCACCGCAGAGGCCATCGGCTCCACGGCGACCACGTGCAGGTCCGGATTGCGCTCCTTGAGCCGCTCGCCGCAGCCGGTGATGGTGCCGCCCGTGCCCACACCGGCCACGAGCACGTCCACGCGGCCGTCCATGTCGCGCCAGATCTCCTCGGCCGTCGTGCGCCGGTGGATCTCGGGGTTGGCCGGGTTCGAGAACTGGTCCGGAATGAAGCTGTCCCCGCGCTCGGCGGCGATGCGACGGGCGGCCTCCACCGCCTCGTTCATGCCCCCCATGGACTCCACGAGCTCCACCTCGGCGCCGTAGAGGCGGACGATGTTCCCCCGCTCGCGGCTCATCCCCTGCGGCATGGTGAGAACCAGGTCGTACCCGCGCGCCGCGCACACGAAGGCGAGCGCGATGCCGGTGTTGCCCGAGGTGGGCTCGACGATGGTGGTGCGCCCGGGCACGATCGCGCCCTCCGCCTCGGCAGCGTCGATCATCGCCACGCCGATGCGGTCCTTGACGCTGCCCGCCGGGTTGTAGGCCTCGAGCTTCGCCACGATCTCCGCGCCGCAGTCGGGGGCCACGCGAGCGAGCCTCACCATCGGCGTGCCGCCCACGATGTCGCTCAGGTTGTCGGGTATCGCCCCGGTCGAGGAGGACACGGACATTGCCCGAGGGTACCGTCGCGCCCGGCCCGGGTCGGCCAACGGCACAATGGCGGGATGCTGATCCGGGCCGAGGGTGCGGGCGTGGTGGCGATCGGCCAGGCATCCCACGCCTGGCTCTCCGGCCAGCTCGCGCGCGCGTGGGGAAACGAGCGCTTCCGAGCGCCTACGCCCCGGGAGGAGGTCTGCCTGGCCGCCGAGCAGCACGACGTGGGCATGGCCGAATGGGACCGCGCTCCTGAGCCCGACCCGGACACCGGGTGGCCGCGGTCTTTCATGGAGATGGCGCTGGAGGACCACCTGCGGCTGTGGTCGGCCGCGCCACGGAAGCTGTTGGCTCAGAGCCGCTACGCCGCGCTGCTCGTGTCGATGCATGGTGCGGCGCTCTACGAGCACCGCGACGTGTCCCGGCTTGGTCCCGAGGACGCCGCCGCGGTGGCCGGCTACCTCTCGTCCCAGCGCGCTCTCCAGGAGCGGCTGATCGATCTCCTGGGAGCGGACCGGGCGGAGCTCTCGCGCAACCAGCGGCTGCTCGCGGCGTGGGACGCCCTCTCGCTCGCGCTCTGCCTGGGGTGGGATCCGTACACGCTGGAGGAGGTGCCGGGTACCGGCGAGGGACCTGCCGTCCTGCGTCTGGAATCGTCAGGCGATCGCTGGACGCTCGACCCGTGGCCGTTCACGGCAAGCGAGCTCACCGTCCGGTGCGAGGGACGCCGCCTGACGGAACGCCACACCAGCCGGAGCGAGCTCGAGCAAGCGCTCGCCGACGCTCCGCACGTTGCCCTCTCCTTCACCCTGGTCCCCATCACCCTGAGCCGCTGACCGATCCCCCGGTAGGCCGCCACCTCCATTGGCGCCTGGTGAGGCGCCGGCGTCAGCTCCTTCGCCGGGGACGGCTGCTGGCCCTGCTGGCCGTGGTGGGGCCGGGGGTACTCGCGGGCCTCTCGGACGACGACCCCGCGGGGATCACCACCTATTCCATCCTCGGGGCCAGGTACGGCTACCGCCTGCTGTGGGTGCTGGCCGTGTCCACCCTCGCGCTGATCGTGTTCCACGAGCTGGGCGCGCGGATGGGAATCGTCACCGGAAAGGGACTGCTCGCCCTGGTGCGCGACCGCTACGGCACGGGTGGCGCGATGGTGGTGCTGGGGGCCCTCGTCGTGGCCAATCTCGGCACGCTGTGCGCGGAGTTCGCCGGGGTGGCGGCGGGGATGGAGCTCCTCGGCGGCGTGAGCCGGTATCTGAGCGTGCCCGTGGCCGCGGTCGGCGTCTCGCTGCTGGTGCTGCGCGGTTCCTTCCATCGCGTGGAGCACGTTCTGCTGGCGCTCGCGACGGTGTTCGTGGGATACGTGGTGTCCGGGTTTCTGGCCGGTCCGGACTGGGGCGCCACCGCGCGTGGATTGGTGGTCCCGAGCATCCCCGGCTCCCGGGACGCCGTGCTCCTCGCGGTGGCGACCGTCGGCACAACCCTCGCACCCTGGGGCCTGGCGTTCATCCAGTCCTACGCCGTGGACAAGCGCCTGACCGCGGACGACCTGCCGTACGAGCGCGTGGACGTGATCGTAGGCGCGGTGCTCACCGGCGTGATCGGGGTGTTCATCGTGGTGGCCTGCGCGGCCACCCTTCATGCTCGAGGCGCGGACATCAACGACGCGGGTGACGCCGCGCAGGCACTGGAGCCGCTCGCGGGACACCTGGCGTCCACGTTGTTCGGACTCGGATTCCTGGGGGCGGCCCTGCTGGCCGCCTCGATCGTGCCGTTGTCCACCGCGTACTCGATGGCCGAGGCCTTCGACGCGCCAGGAGACCTCAACGCCGGCTTCGCCGACGCGCGGCTCTTCTACATGGGCTACGGGGCGATGGTGCTGACGGCCGCGACGATCGTGCTTCTCCCGGGCGCCCCGCTGCTCTCCATCCTGTACCTGTCCCAGGCGCTCAATGCGTTGCTCCTGCTCGTGCTGCTCCCCTTCATGAGACGCATCGGACGCGATCCGGAGGTGATGGGCAAGCACGCGCTCGGCCCCCTCGGGCGCGCGACCACCGGAGCGGCGCTGGCATTCGTGGCCGCCTCGCTCGCGGCGCTGTTCGCGCTCACGGTCTTCTGACGTCGCACGCAACAGCGTTTGCGTCGCCCCCGGATCCGGTACTACATAGGTGGACGAGCAAACGCGGGGGAAAGACGCCATGCCGATCGTCGTTCAGTACACGAGCAACGTGAGTGCCGCGGAGTACGACGAGATCTTCAGCCGGATTCGCATTCACGATGATCCGCCGGACGGGCTCATGGTGCAAACCGCGGCGGTCAACGAAGAGGGGCAGATCCGCGTCTTCGATGTGTGGCGCTCCCTCGAGAGTCACAACCGGTTCGCTGAGAAACGACTCCGCCCGGCCATCGCCGAGGTCGTGGGGCGGGAGTACGCCGACAACGACAGCGGCCGCGAGGTGCACGAGCTGCACAGCCTCCTCACACCCGGCCGGTCACCGGGATCTCGCCGGCCTCCGGCAGGGTTGTTCGACGCGCAGTAGGGTCCTCCCCGTGAGGGGGACACCGTCGGTTTTCCGTCCTGGTGGGGTTGGCTCTCGGCCTGGCGCGACACCGCTGCGCCGGCGCCGGCGCCGACGCTGACGGGCGAGGCCGTTCGGCGGCTCCTACTACAACGGCTTGCCGTTCAACATGTCGATGAGCCCCACCGAGAACGGGGACGGCACCACGACGATCTCGTGGCGCACGGAACCCCAAGCATCGGGTGGCTCATACCCGGGTCAGGACCGGGAGACCGGCGAGACGAGGATCCGCCGGGACGCTCCCAACACCCAGGTGGACGTGCTCTCGCTCAAGGGATACCTGACACGTAGCTTCGACCTCACGGTGCCCGCGGCGATGTCAGGACGTTGGGTGCCGCTCTACCTTGCTCCGCCCACGCACCTCCAGCCTGGCGTGTACTGGCTCGGCCTCCAGTCGGACATGACGAACGGCGTCGCCCGGTTCGCCTGGGCCAGCAAACCCGGCTCCCGCCGCTCCAACATCGACGGGTTGCCGCCGGCCCGAGTGACCCCTTCGGCACCGCGGCGCTCGACGACCAGCAGATGTCGATCTTCGCTGCCGGCAACTACTGGCGCCGAAGTTTGCGGTCCACCCGCGTGCGGTAGGTAAACCGTGAGCAACGCAGGGGGATCAATGCCGGTTGTCGTTGAGTACACCACCGCGGTGGGCCAGGAGGAGTACGACATGGTCGCGGTCAGCATTCGCTTCCACGACGAGCCGCCGCCCGGGCTGATCGTTCACACCGCGGCCGTCACCGAGAACGGGCGGATGCGGATCTTCGACGTCTGGGAGTCCATCGAGGATCACGACCGCTTCGTGGAAGAACGGCTGCGTCCGGCCACGCTCATGCTCGTCGGGGACAGGATCTCCCGTTGGCCCGAGCCGGAGGTCCATGACCTCCACAGCCTCGTCAGGCCTATGCAGCGCGTTGGGCGCGGCGGCCAGTAACGGGCTTCGAGACCCGATCGCCGTCGAGCGGCCGCACATCGAGCTGCACGCGCCAGCGGGCGCGGTAGAAGTGCTCTATGGCTCCGCGGCGCGGCGCGGTGGCCACGAGCTCGACCATCCCGAGGTCGCGGAGCACCACCACGTGGTAGCTGACGTTCCCCAGCGGCTCGTTGAACTCAGCCGCCAGCTCGTTTGGGGAAAGCTCCTCCCCCGCCAGCGCCTCGAGGATCCTCGCTCGCAGCGGGTGTGCCACGCACCTTGACCCCTATGCGAACATGCGTTCGCATGACGTCGCAAGGGGGCCCCTACAGTCGCTTCCGCAGGGCCCTTGACACCGGCAACCTCGCGAGTATCCGGGTCGCCGCCCTCGAGCTCCCCCACGTCAACCTCGACGATGCCCTGCGCATCTGCCTGGTTATGCGCGGCGCGGAGCCGGCCGCGTACGACCGGGCCGTCCTTCGATGGCTCGCTCGCTTCGCCCGCGAAAAGGCGTTCAGCCTCAGCCAGCTGAAAGTGGCCATCGCCGCCTTCGACGGACTGGCGGAGAACCCGGCGCGGAGCGAGCGCCAGCTGCGGGGGCTCCTTGACCGGTCGCGTTGAGCCAACCGCACTCGAAGCCCCGTAGCCAACGCGCGATACTCGGCGGGCGAAGTCGCAAGAGAACGTCGACCGGGTCCGTGATGTCTTCCGTGAGTGGGCGCAGGGCCACATGTCGGCGGCCATCGAGTTGTTCGACCCCGAGATTGCCTTCGAGGCGTGGGTGCCGGGAGAGGATCTCGTGGTCGCTGACGGCGTCGAGGAGATACGGCTTTCATGCGGGAGTGGCTTGCCCCTTGGGCCGACTTCCCAGATCGGGCTCGGAAGGCGGAGCGGGGCCGAAGCTGAACTGCCTGTGTTCTCCGTCTGGACGTTTCGAGCCGAGAAGATGATTCGGCTCAAGTTCACTCCTTCTCGCCAAGCGGCCCTCGAAGCCGCCGGGCTGTCGGAGTAGCCGATGTCGCAGGAGAACGTTGAGATCGTGCTCCGTGGCGTCGCCGCGATGAATCGGGGAGACCCCGAGGCCTTCAATGCGGTGTGTGATGCTCGATTCGAGATGCACCTCGTGGGTGCCGTTGGCGAGCCGGTGAGCTACGTGGGAGCAGACGGCGTGTTCCAGTTCTTCCGCGATATGGACGAGATCTGGGAAGACTGGGGATTTGAGGTCGAACGGGCGCGTGATCTTGATCAACACGTGCTGATCACGGGCAGGCAGCGCGGACGCGGGCGCGTGAGCGGCGTTGAGGTCGACTCTCCGCGAGGCTGTGTTGTTGCTGTTCGCGACGGGGTGGTGAGCGAACTTCGCTACTTCACTGAGCCTGCCGAAGCCTTCGAAGCCGTGGGGCTGTCGGAGTAGACGGTGTCGCAGGAGCACATCTCGGACTACGCTTGGTGAATGGGTCCTCCCGCGACCCTCCTCATATGGTTCAAGCTGCGTTCGCCGGCGCTGGCCGAGGACTTTGAGCGCCTGATGACGGAGGATCGCGACATCGTCAGCGGGTCGCTGGACACGATCTCGGATTGGCGGCTTACGCGCCCGGCGGACGTGCCCGGACAGTCCATCGGTCAAGCCGATTACGTGCTGATCGCCGAGATCGTCCAAGTGGAGCGCTTCGAGCAACAGGCGAGCGAACACGTTCAACGCTTGACGGACGACCTGGCGCATCTCGTCTCCAGCCGGGGGATGCTCGTCGTGCGCAGCGTCCTTTGATCCGTGCTCATCCGTGGCCGGTACGCCGGAGTAGCGGCGCTCGCTGCCGTGGGGCCGTCGGAGTAGCCCACCAGCGCGGGGTTGCCGTTGCCGCTGGCCCATGGATGGGGATGAGCGCAGGGAGCCTCCACGGACTCAGGACCAGTCGCTGACCACGTTCGACGTCAAAGCAAGACGCTGCTTGTCATCCCCGGCCTCGGCCAGCTCGAAGCGGCGTGCCTCTCGCAACATGCAGAGGTCCGTTGGTCCAACACGACTGGCGGTCCTGTCGATGTCTGGTCGGACATCGTCGAGATCGCGGCGTACGGATCTGCGTTGAGCGCCAGCCATCGGCAACCACCTAAGCGCCGCCCGCTCCAAATAGTTTCCGGCTCACCTGACTATCCTCAGCCCGCCTCATCACACTCAACGCCGAACAGGCCGCTTACGACCGGGCCGTCCTGCTACGGCTGGCCCGCTTCGCCCGGCGAAAAAGCGTTCAGCCCGGGCCAGCCGAAGGTGGCTATCGCGTTCGACGGACTGGCGGGAGAACCCAGTCAGGAGCGAGCGCCCGTTGCGGGGTCTGTTGGACCACTCGGGTTGACGTGGACCCGGGCGGGGTGTAGGACGCGCACTAGCAGTGACGTTGTCAGCCGCCATCGCAGGTTCTCGCGGAACGGGCCTCCTCGCCCTCGTGGCGGCAGGGGCGACGGCGCTTTCCGGATGTGCGGTCGGCACCACGGGCTTCTCCTCAGCGGTGTCGGTCGACGGTGCCCGGGTGCTCGGCCAGGTGGTCACCAACACCGGGGGCCCAACCTCCTATTGGGCCGAATACGGGAAGACCACGAACTACGGGTCGGAAACTCAGCACCAGTCGCAGAGTCTGGTTAAGAACCAGCGGACCCCGGTGACCGTGACGATCTTCGGCCTCGAGCGCAGCACGATCTATCACTACCGAATCTGTGCCCGTGACTCGGAGGGCGGGACCTGCGGCCAGGACCGGGTCGTGACGACCCAGGACGTGGTTTGCGGGCAGACGGTGACCGCCGACGTGAAGCTCACAGGGAACCTCGCCTGTGGCTCCGATCCGCTCGGGCCGAAGGCAAGCAGCAACGGCCTGGTCGTGGGCGCGGATGGGGTGGACATCAACCTGGCCGGGCACGGCATCGAGGGTGGGATCACCCAGGGAGGCGGCGGGATCCTCGGAATCGACAACACCGGGGGCTTTGACGACGTGACCGTGCGTAACGGCGGCCTCGACGGGTGGGGCACAGCCGTGTCCCTCCAAGGAGCCTCTCGCAACGTGGTGCGCTCACTGAGCCTGCAGGGAAGCCCATACGCGATCACGGTCACGGGTGGCGGTGACAACGCGATACGCGCGGTGTCCGGGCTCGGGCGGACCACCGGGCTCATCGTGGACCACAGTCCGGGCACCAGTGTCGGCACCTCCACCATCTATGGGGTCCTCGGCAGGGCGGCAGACCTCCTCGGGGATGGCGCGACGGTCTCCGATTCGACCCTCGGCTCGAGCCTCGACGGAGTGAACGTCGACGGCTCGGCCAACCGCCTGCTGCGCGACCGCGTGGGGCAGGTGCCCGGCTTCTCCGGGCCGTTCAGCGGCATCCGCGTGGGCAACGGGACGGACAACCGGCTGATAGGCAACGAGGTCAGCCACATCCTCTCCGTCAACCCCGACGAGGAGGGCGACGGCATCCACGTGAACGCGACCGCTTCGGCCACCCTGCTGCGCTCGAACCAGGCCCACGACAACCAGGGGGACGGCATCGACGTGCGCGACCCGAGCGCCCGCCTCGCGGACAACGTCGCAAACTCGAACGGCGACCTCGGCATACGAGCCGTTCCCGGTGTGATCGACGGCGGCGGCAACCGGGCCAGCGGAAACGGCAACCCGCTCCAGTGCCTCAACGTGTTCTGCCAATAGCGCCGTCCAGGCGGCCCAAGCTGGCTCTACAGAGCTAAACCGGGCACCAACCCCCAGAAAATCCTGGTTTTTCTCGCAGCGAGGTACCCCGGGGTGACGGGCTGTGAGGCGGGTTCTGGTTCCCCCTCCCCCTACGGGCGGATTGTTCCGACCACCTGCCGAGTGGTAGGCCACGCAGTGCAGGGCATCGGTGTCGGCCGGAAGGAGTGCCCAAGTGAGAAGGTTCCAGCGCAGTCTTCTTGTAGGGCTCGTCTGCTGCTTGCCTGGTGCGGCGACTGCGATGGCCGCCCCTAACGGCGCGGGGCCCGCGAGCGCAAGTCTGGCCTCCGCATACCCGCCAATCCAGGCGGATGCCCCAGAATGGACGCTCTTCGACTTTGGGTTTCTCGGCGAGGGCCAGCCCATAGAGGAGCCTTTTTCCTTCTCGAGCTCAACGCCTGTTGTAGTGAAGGTCACCGACGTGTTATGTCGCGGTGACCAGTACGAGGTATTCGACTTCGGCGTCTCGATTGGGACGACGGCTGCAGTTCCAGTGCAGGAATGTGGCACCGAGCCCTTCGTAGGTGACCCCGCCGTTGCCTTCGAAGACCCATCCTTCAGCCACGGCAGCTTCGTACTTAGCCCTGGCTCCCATTCGATCACCATCGTCGTGATCGCCGACCCGTTTGGCCACGGCAGCGGCTATGTCAGAGTGGATTCCGTTAGTAAGGAGCAGTGCAAGAAGGGCGGCTGGCGCAACTACGGCGCCGCGTTCAGCAACCAGGGCGACTGCGTCAGCTTCGTCGCGACCGGGGGCAAGAAGCAGCCGGCGGGCTAGGACTGCTGCGGCGCTCGCCGAAGGCGGGATACTCGGCGGGCGATGTCCGAGGAGAACGTGGAGCTTGTTCGCGCGGTGTATGAGCGGTATGCGCGTGGCGAATTCAGCTACTTCGCCGAGCTCGGCGACGAGTTTGAGGTCGTCACGACTCCCGACCATCCCGATGGCGGTACCTATCGTGGGAGGCGGCACAACGCTGGATGCGGGACTGGGTAGCGTCGTTCGACCATCTGACGATCGAAGCCACGGAGATCATCGACGCGGGCGACAGGATTGTCCTCGCCATCCGCCAGCGAAGTCGCCCACACGGAAGTCGAACCGTGATGGAGGGCCGCTGGCGGCAGGTGGTGACAATCCACACCGGTAAGGCCACTCGGTTGGAGACATACATCGACAAAGCGGCCGCCCTCGAAGCCGCCGGGATGCTGGAGTAGCGAACCCGCAGGCCGAGGCGGGATACTCGGCGGGCGATGTCGCAGGAGAACGTGGAGATCACGCGTCAGGTGGTAGAGGCGGTCAACCGACGCGACAGGGATGCCTGGCTGCGGTTGCAGGATTCCGAGGTGGAGTTCCGAGCCGACCCGGCGTGGCCGGAGTCCGAGACCGTTCGCGGTCGCGACGCCGTCTGGGAATTCAGCGCGGCCATCATCGAAACCTGGGAACACGCCGACTTCGAGATCGGAGAGGTCATCGGCGCCGGGAGCGACCGGCTTCTGGTCCGGCTCACGCGACCCGTTCAAGGCAAGACGAGCGGGATAGCCGACGTGCTCGACTACTGGTGCGTACTCACCTTCCGCGGGGGGAAGGTCCTCGGCACCTACTGGTTCGCGACCCGCGACCAAGCCCTCGAAGCCGTGGGTCTGTCGGAACAGCCGCCGGAAAACGCTTAGACGCCCGGATCTCGCGCCAGAACCACGGGTCGATACGGATCTCTACCGGTACCTGTTTCGCTCTGTGGTGCGGGATTCGGCTCTAACTCGCAGAGGCCAGTTAGATGTAGTACATCTGCGCGCCGGCCGCCTGAGACTCGCGCTCCGCCAGCTCGGCGATCGTCGATCCGGCCAGGACGGTGCGGACGGCGTCGGTGGCCTCGGTCCAGATCACGCCGGACTCGCGCGCGTCAGCGCCCAGCTCCCCCTCGAGCAGCTCCACGACCTCCAGCACCGTGATCTCCGACGGCGGACGGGCGAAGCTGTAGCCGCCCTTCACGCCACGCTGGCTCTGAAGAATCCCGGCACGGCGGAGGGTCGCGAACAGGCCCTCGAGGAACTGGACCGGGATCGAGCGGGCGCGGGCTATCTCACCGATCGGAACCGGTGCCCCTCCCCCTCTCCGGGCCAGCTCCGCCAGTGCCCGGACCGCGTACGGGGACTTGGTGGTGATGACCAGCACGGCCGGTCACTCTACGGTATGCAGATGGCGCTCTCGCGGGGCATCGGGCTCTGGCTGCCTCCCCTCGCACTGATGGCCGTGATCTTCTTCTTCTCGGCTCAGCCGGACCTGAACTCCGGGCTTGGCACGGCCGATCTGATCCTCAGGAAGATCGCCCACTTCACGGAGTACGCCCTGCTCTGCTTTCTCTGGTGGCGCGCGCTGCGCACCCGCATGGACGGACGGCGCGCTGCGCTGGTGGCGCTCGGGATCGCCTCCGCGTACTCCATCACCGACGAGTTTCATCAGACCTTCGTGGAGGGCCGCCACGGCACCCCGGTCGACTGGCTCATCGACACCTCGGGAGCGGCGCTCACGGCATTCCGCCTGCGCGCGTTCGAGTCCCGGCGGCGGACCGACGCGTGAACCTTCGCCGCCTGCCGATCGACTCCGCCCAGCCGGTGGTGGTCTTTGCGGCCACCCGCCTCGCCCTCGCCGTCACCGCGCTGATCGCCGCTCTCGTCCTCCCCTTCGAGGGATCCGGAAACACCGCCATCGCGCTGGGCACCGTGTTCGTCCCCTGGTCGGTGGCCATGCTTGCGCTTGCGCTGCGCCGCCCTGCCGCGGCCATGAACCCGATGCTCACCCTCGGCGACCTGGCGGCGCTGGTGGCCGTGGAGCTGGCCGCCCCCCAGGCCTCGCTGGCCATCCAGTCGGCGGCCGTGTTCCTGATCGCGGCCCACTCCAATCTTCAGGGCGAGGGTCGCGGCCTGATCCTCGCGCTCACCTGGGCCGTGGTGCTGGTGCTCACCTCCTCGCTGCGCAACCACACCAACCTGGACCCCGACAAGGTTGCCTTCCACGACACCGTGTTCGTGCTCGCCGCTCTGTCCACCGGACTCGTGGTGGGTCGGCTGCACACGCTCGAGTCCGCCTCTCGCATGCGTGCACGGGAGCTTTCGCGCCGCACGATGCGCAGCGAGGCCGAGGTCCGCCGGCGGGTGGCCGAGACGATTCACGATGGCCCCGTGCAGGAGCTCATCGGCCTGGACATGGTGCTCTCCACCATGGGCTCCGAGCTGAAGCGGTCGAACCCAGAGCGAGCGGAGGAGCTGCTCGCCGACGCGCGCCTGATCGCCGCGCGGAACATCCAGGTGCTGCGCGACGAGATGGTGGACCTCGGCCCTCACGGCCTCGACCAGGTGACCCTCGAGGCGGCGATCGACGCCTGCACCCCTGTGTGGAAACGACGCTACGCGGTCGACGTGGAGGTGGACATCGATCCCGTGAAGCTCGTGCCCGAGGTAGCCGGCGAGCTCTTCCGCATAGCGCAGGAGAGCGCCAGCAACGCGGGCCGCCACTCCGGAGGGAACCGGGTGGCCATCTCGCTGCGTCGGACCGCGGACGGCGTGGAGCTGACCGTTGCCGACAACGGACACGGGTTCGGGAGCTTCGACCCGCGCTCGGACTCCGAGCCCGGACATCTCGGGCTCGCGAGCATGCGGGAGCGGGCAGAGATCCTTGGGGGAGTCCTGGAGGTCCTCAGCACCGATGAGGGCGCCACCATCGTGGCCCGCGTGCCGATCGGATCCCCGCGCGAGCGGCGCGGAGCGCTGAGCCGCCTGCGCGCGAGGCGTCGCCGGCCGCGGGAGGCCTAGGCCAGGGCCATGCCCGGGGCCACCTGGACCTCGACCAGCGAGGGCCCATCGGAGGCGATGGCCTCGCCGAGCGCGGAGTGCAGCTCGTCGCGGCCCTCCACCCTCCGCGCCGGAACTCCGTAGCCGGCGGCCACGGACGCCACATCCAGGGCGGGCAGGTCGAGCCCCGGAGCCCCGGTCACGTCCTCCAGGGTGGCGAACCACTTGAGGATCGCGTACTCCTCGTTGCGAAGGATCAGGTAGGTGACCGGCACGTTGTAGGCCGCCGCGGTCCAGAAGCCCTGGATCGCGTACTGCGCCGAGCCCTCGCCGAGAACGCACACGACCCGGCGGTCCGGCTGTGCCAGGGCCACGCCGATGGAGGCCGCCAGCCCGAAGCCCAGCCCTCCCCCGGCTCCGAAGAAGTAGCTGCCGGGCGGGCCGAGGCGCATCTGGTTGCGGAGCGCGAGCGTGGCCGAGGGCGACTCGAGCACCACGATCCCGTCGTCCGGGAAGACGTCCGCCAGCGCGGCCACCGCCGTGGACGGGTTCATCGGATCGGACTCGGGCGCCGCCTCGGGGACGGGCCGCTCGGGCGGGGCGTCGCGCTGGGAGGGGTCGAGCGCGGCCACGAGCGCCTCGAGCGTCAGGGCCACATCGGCCACGATGGCGTCGCCCATCGGCGCGCGCGCGGCCTCGTCCGGGTCGCTCGTGATCGCCACCAGCGACGAGCCCTCGGCCAGCGGCGGCCCGGGGATGTTCGGGTAGTACGGGAACACCGACGACCCGGCCACCAGGATCAGGTCGTGGGCGGCGAGCGTCTCGCCGAGCGGGCCGACCGCGGGGGGCAGCAGGCCCTGGAAGGCGGGGTGGCTCTCGGGGAAGCCGATCCGGCCGCCGCCCGTGGCCGGTGTGGCCCACACGGGCATGCGCTGCTGCTCGGCCAGCTCGACCGCCGCCGGCCAGCCGCCGCCCGAGTCGAGCTCGGGACCGGCCACCAGCACCGGGTTGCGCGCGGCGGCAAGGCGCTCCGCCAGGTCGCGCACCACCGCGGGGTCGGCCACGGCACGGCCACCCACCTGCCGTCCCATCTGGTGTGGCGTGGCCTGCGGGTCCACCTCGGCGTTCCAGTCGTCCATGGGAATGGAGACGAACACCGGTCCCTGAGGAGGCAGCGTGGCCAGGTGCGTGGCCCGCGCGATGGCGTGCGGCACCTCCTCTGCACGCGGCGGCTCGTAGCTCCACTTCACGAGCGGATGCGGCATGCGCGTGGCGTCACGGTTGGTGAGGTTCGCCTGCAGCGTCATGAGCGACCGGGCCTGCTGGCCCGCCGTGACGACGAGCGGGGACTTGTTGGCCTGCGCGTTGAAGATCGCCCCCATGCCGTTGCCGAGGCCGGGCGCGGTGTGGAGGTTCACCATCGTTGGGCGCCCCGCGGCCTGCGCGAAGCCGTCCGCCATTCCCACCGCCACGGTTTCGTGGAGACCGAGCACGTACCGGAAGTCCTCCGGGAAGTCGGCGAGCATCGGGAGCTCGGTGGAGCCCGGGTTGCCGAACACCGTGGTCATCCCCCGCTCGCGCATGAGATCGAGCGTGGCTTCGCGGACCGTGGCCATGGGTGAGGCGCCTCCCTGCGTCGGATGAAACCGGCGGCGGGGAGAATACGGTTCCGGGAGGGTTACCGGCTAGAGCCAGCCGCGCTCGGTGGCGATGAGCACGGCCTGTGCCCTGTCCACCGCGCCGAGCTTCGAGTACGTGTTGTGCAGGTGCGTGCGCACCGTGCTGGTGGAAAGCCCGAGCTCAGCGGCGATCTGCTTGTAGACCTTGCCCTCGGCCAGGCGCTTCAGCACCTCCACCTCCCGGCCCGAGAGCGGGCACGGGTCCACGTGACGCTTGACGGCGGGGCCGCCCTGCGGAAGCTCGTACATCACGGCCCGCAGCTGCTCGATGGACAGGCCGCAGGCCGTGGCCGCGCGGAGAAGCTGGTTGGCGCTGATGTCCCGGCCATGGCCATAGTGGGCGAGCATGTCGGCCAGGCGCAGCAGCGCGGCCTCGCCCTCGGCGTCGTCGCTGTGGTGGCGCTCGATGGCCAGCGCCAGGCGGTTCGGCAGGCCCCAGCGGCGAGCCAGCACGCCGCCGACGAGGGCGTGGTCCACGCCGAGCTCGAGCCGCTCGCGGCGCAGGCGCTCCTCGGGCGTGCGGGCCTCGCCGTGGATCTGGTCGGGGTAGCCCGGGTAGGCGTGGGCCAGCACGAGCTTGCCCACGTCGTGAAGAAGGGCGCTGCACAGCAGCTCGTCCCGGTCGGGATAGTCGAGCTCGCGGGCCACACGGTCGGCGCAGGCCTGGGTGGCCACGGCGTGGAGCCGGAACAGCTCCGGCATGAGGTCCCATCCGGGGGTGCGCTCGAAGAAGTCGAAGGTCGCGGCGCGCTGGGCGAGCTGCTCGACGCCACCGGGCGTGAGGATCTCCACCGCCTCCGGGATGGTGGCGATCTTGCCCCGCTTGCGGGCGGCGCTGCGATTCGCGATCCGCAGCACGGTGATGAGCAGGGCCACGTCGGACTCGACGGCGGCCACCACCTCGGCCACCGACGTCCGCTCCTCACGCACCACGCGAAGAACCCGGTTGCGGGACTCGGCCAGCGCCGGGAAGGCCTCGAGGGCCTCAAAAGCGAATGTCAGTCTCCGCCCGTGGCCTACGGACTCGTCTGCGACTGCATCTGAACTGATCGGCGGCGATACTGAAGCGGCTCGCACCTGGGCTCGTCCCTGCCTAGTGCTCGTTTACAGGTCACGACGTCGACCGCGCATCCAGCGTGGTGCTCCGTCCCACCCGCTATCGGCATCGCCCCGGTAAAGGTTGAGAATGCGTGGGCGTCGCTCAGCGTTCCGAGCGGGCCCGCTCAAGCGCACGATCCATGCGGGAAAGCGTCTCCTCGCGACCGAGCACGGCCACCGACTCGAAGATGCCCGGTGACACCGTGGTCCCGCTGATGGCCACGCGCACCGGCTGGAACACGTCCCGTGGCTTGGCGTCCAGCGTCTCCACCACGCCGCGCAGGGCGCTCTCCACCCCGTCGGCGTCGAACGGCTCCACGCTCTCGAGCGCCTGCCGGGCGGCGAGGAGGCGATCGCCGGCGCCGTCGCCCATCACCTTGGCCCAGGCCTTCTCGTCCACCTCCTGGGGCTC
Source organism: uncultured Thermoleophilaceae bacterium (assembly GCA_963819115.1). Classification (GTDB taxonomy): domain Bacteria; phylum Actinomycetota; class Thermoleophilia; order Solirubrobacterales; family Thermoleophilaceae; genus JACVRW01. The sequence goes on from CAWFUR010000011.1 coordinate 1,502,058, forward strand.
CACGAGGAACCCCGACAAGCGGCCAGAACTCGGCCAGCGTCTGCATCTTCTCCTGGCTGATGGCCACGGCCTCGGCCGGTATCTCGCGGCCGACCGTCTCCTCGAGCCGGCCGCGGAGATCCTCCACCGGCAGCTCGCGCATGTAGCGGCCGTTCATCCAGCGCAGCTTCTGCACGTCGAACACCGCCGGGCTCTTCGACACGCGCGAGAGGTCGAAGCGCTCCACCAGCTCGTCCGTGGACATGATCGTGCTCGAGTCCTCGTCCCCCCATCCGAGCAGGGCCATGTAGTTGCGCACCGCCTCGGGGAGATAGCCCTCGTCGCGCAGCTCCTGGACTGAGGCCGCCCCGTGGCGCTTGGAGAGCTTCTTCCCGTCGGGTCCGTAGAGGAGCGGCAGGTGCGCGTACACGGGCCGCTCGGCGCCGAGCGCGTCGAGGATCAGGGCCTGCCTCGGGGTGTTGGAGAGATGGTCGTCGCCGCGGATCACATGGGTCACCCCCATGTCGCGGTCGTCCACGGCCACGGCGAGGTTGTAGAGCGGGCTCCCGTCCGAGCGCCGGACCACGAAGTCCTGGATCGACTGAAGCGGGAAGCGCACCTCGCCCCGGATCACGTCCTGGATCACGGCCTCGCCCTCGTCGGGCACGCGCACCCGGATGGCGCCCTCGTCCTCGTAGGCGTGTCCCGAGGCCAGGAGCTCGTCCACCGCCGCGGCGTGCGCCGGCGCCCGATCGGCCTGTGAGAGCGGCCCCTCGTCCCAGTCGAGCTCCAGCCAGTGGAGGGCATCGAGGATCTGCTCGACGTTCTCCGGAGTGGAGCGCTCACGGTCGGTGTCCTCGATCCGGAGGACGAGCGATCCGCCCGATCCCCGGGCCACCAGCCAGTTGTACAGTGCTGTCCGCGCCCCGCCGATGTGAAGCGCCCCCGTGGGAGACGGCGCGAACCTGACTCTGATCTCGCCTTTCGAAGTGATCCCTCGATGCTAATCGGCGCCCACGTCTCCACGGCGGGCGGCCTGGTGGAGGCGCACGGCCGCGGCGTCGAGCGAGGGTGCGCCGCGATCCAGGTGTTCAGCCAGTCGCCGCGGATGTGGCGACCCACCTCCTGGAAGGACGACGACATCGCGGAGTTCCGCGAGCTGATGGACGACGGGCCGATCGAGTCCGTCGTGGTTCACGCGGTGTACCTCATCAACACCGCCACCGAGGACTCCGAGATGCGCAAGAAGTCCCTGACCTCCCTCACCCACGCCCTGCGCATGGGCGACGCGATCGGGGCTGACGGGGTGGTGCTGCACGCAGGCTCGGCGCTCAAGGGCGACAAGGGGCAGGCGATGAAGCGCTCCGGGAAGGTCCTGCGTGAGGCTCTGGCCGACACCGAGGGCTGCGCGCTGCTCCTGGAGGACACCGCCGGCAGCGGCGCCACCCTGGGCCGGAGCTTCGAGGAGCTGGCGGAGCTCATCAAGCTGGGCGGAGGCCAGAAGCGGCTGGGGATCTGTCTGGATTCGTGCCACCTGCTGGCCAGCGGCTTCGACGTGCGCACCGCGGATGGCCTGGCGCAGGTGATCGACGACTGCGACGCCGTGGTCGGACTCGACCGCCTGCGCTGCCTGCACGTGAACGACTCCAAGACGAAGCTGGGATCGAACAGCGACCGCCATGCGCCGCTGGGCACGGGCGAGCTGGGCACGAAGGGCTGTGCGGCGTTTCTCTCCGAGCCGCGCTTCGAGGGGCTGCCCATCTTCTTCGAGGGGCCGGGGTTCGCCGGCAGGGCGCCCGAGAAGGAGGACGTGCAGCGCATGAAGCAGCTTCGGCGCAACGGTTTGAGGTCACGAGCACGTTCGCGCCGCGAACTTCGATGACTTTCGCTGTTGGTGCCGGTCTACACCCACACCGATCAATCGCACGCGAGGAGAACGACATGACCGCCACCTACACCTTCGACGTCTTTTGCAGCCTCGACGGCTACGGCTCCTACAACGAAAGCGGCGACTGGGGCGGCTATTGGGGCAAGCAGGGCCCCGAGTTCCTCGATCGCCGCCTCGCCGCGTATGGCGCGGGGCAGCGGATGGTGCTCGGGGCCAACACCTTTCGTGAATTCGTGGAGATGCTGGGCCCGAGCACCGAGGAGTCCAGGGTGAGCGACCCGGTGAACACCCGGATGAGGAACCTGCCGACAACGGTGGTGTCCACGACCCTCGAAGGACCCCTCGACTGGCCGGACGCGACCCTCGTGAGCGGTGACGCCGTCGATGTCGTCCCCCGGCTCAAGGAGGAGTCCGAAGTGCCGTTGCGCTCTCACGGCAGCCTGTCGATGAACCGGGCGCTGATGGCAGCCGGCCTGGTCGACAGCATTCAGGTGACGCTCTTCCCGGTGATCACCGGTCAGACGGGAGCCGAGCCAATCCTCAAGGGTGCGGCCGACTTCGACCTCGAGCTGATCGAGAGCCGGACGCTCGACGGCCACATCCAGGAGCTCATCTACCGACCCACGCTGCATTAGCTGTCCGGAAGGGGGCCGAACGTCGCCGCCTTCCTGACTTTTGGTTGCAGTGCAACCGCAGGGCAGGAAGGTGGAGCGAAAGCTGCGGAGACAGCCAGCTAACGACCCAAGGCCGTCGGCCAGGCGCTGTTGTGGGAGCGGCGGTCGCCCTTCACGAGGACCGTGTCGGAGCGAGTGCCCCCGGCGCGAGCGAACGAGCGGCGAAGCCGCGAGAGGTCCGCGGGAAGCGGCGAACGACGGACCCCCAGCGGCGCTAGAGGTGATCCCGCAGGTCGAACTCGTCCGGCACCGGCGTCTCGAAGAACTCCGGATTCACGCAGTCGAAGGCCTCGCTGAAGCCGTCGTAGGCGCGCTCCACCGCGGCCCGGCACTGCGGTAGCGGGAGGCCGGTCATCTTGACGCCGCCGAAGCCCTGCCGCGTGCGCTCGGCCTGCTCGAACATCTCCTGGTCGATCTCGCCGCGGAAGACCTTGTTCATGCAGCCCATGTAGCGGCGGCCGGTCTCCTCATCGTCGTAGAGGTAGAGGAACTGGCAGTTCGCGGCGATGCATCCGGAGGGGTGCACCACGCGGTCGCAGAAGGAGCAGCACTGGCGGCACTCGTGGAGCTCCTTGGCCGGTGCGGGCAGCGATTGCACTCGGTCATTGTAGAGCGGTATCCGAGGTCTACGGGCCGTCAGGCAACTACGCGCGCGGCCCCGCGCAGGGCACCCAGCTCGCTGCAGCAGGCACTGTTCGCGGACACCCGGAACTCGTCCCCGAGAAGCAGGCGCCGCTCGCCCACCGCGAGCAGCAGCTCGTGGTCCCCGGGGTGGTGTCCAACCACGTCGCGGAGCTCGACGAGGAAGCCCTCGGGCACGCCCGGTGACACGTGCAGGGTGAGCCTCCGGACGACCGGCCCGGCCGCCATCTCGGCGGTGGCCACCTCCACCTCCTCTGGGGTGGGCTCGAAGGGCTCGACCTCCTGGGCCACGATCTTGGTCTCGCCCGCCTCCTTGTGATCCACCCGGCCGCGTATGAGCACCACCCGGTCGATCTCCACCTGTCCCTCGTTCTTGGCGTAGGCGGAGTTGAAGATGAGCACCTCGACCTGTCCCTCGAGGTCGTCGAGGGTGGCGAACATCATCGGGTCGCCCTTCTTGGTGCGGATGCGCTTGCACTCGGAGATCATTCCGCCGACGGTGACCCAATCGCCGTCCTTGCGCTCACCCACCTCGGCGAGCGAGCAGTCCACCTTGGCCCGCAGGGCGGGGCGCACCTCCTTGAGCGGATGGCTCGACAGGAACAGCCCCAGCGTCTCCTTCTCCCAGGCGTTCAGCACGCTGCGCTCGTCCGGGAGCGGCGGGACGGGCAGGTCGCGGTGCGCCGTCATGTCGTCGCCGCCGCCTCCACCGTCGCCGAAGTCGAAGAACGAGCTCTGGCCCATCTGCGCGTCGTGCTGTGTCTTCTGGCCCGCGGCCTGCGCCTGCGGGAGCACCTCCACCAGCCCGGTGCGGGTGCCGGGCAGCGAGTCCATGGCGCCGCATTTCACGAGTGACTCGATCGCCTTCTTGTTCACCGCGCGGCAATCCACCCTGCGGCAGAAGTCCCAGATCGTTGTGAACGGGCCGCCCTCCTCGCGAGCTCGCACGATGGCGGCCACCGCCTGGTTGCCCACGTTCTTCACCGCGTCGAGCCCGAAGCGGATGTTGCCCTCCACGACCTTGAAGTCGTGCCCCGACATGTTCACGTCGGGAGGGAGGACCTCGATCCCCATGTCCTCGCACCGGGCAACGAAGAACGGGACCTTGTCCTTGGTGGACATGACCGAGCTGATCAGCGCCGCCATGTACTCCGCCGGGTAGTTGGCCTTGAGCCACGCGGTGCGGTACGCGATCAGTCCGTAGCAGGCGGCATGCGAGCGGTTGAACGAGTAGTCCGCGGCCGCCTCGTTCACGGCCCAGAGCTCCTGGATCACCGCCTCAGAGGTGCCCGTGGCGCGGGCGCCCTCGAAGAAGCCGTCGCGGAGAGCGGCCATGCGCTCGCGCTGCTTCTTGCCGATGGCCTTGCGCAGGTCGTCCGCCTGAGGACCCGTGAAGCCGGCGATCGTCTTGGCGATCTGCATCGACTGCTCCTGGTACAGGATCACGCCGTAGCTCGACTCGGTGATCGGGCGCAGGCGCTCGTCGATGTGCTGCACCGCGTCCGGATTGCGCTTGTTGCGCGCGTAGGTGTCGATGTAGCGCATGGCGCCGGGGCGGTAGAGCGCGTTGAGCGCGACGAGGTCGTTGAACTCCGTGGGCTTGACCTTGCGCAGGGCCTCCTGCATGCCGTCGGACTCGAACTGGAACACGCCGACCGAGTCGCCGCGCTGGAGCATCTCGTAGGTCGACGGGTCGTCGAGCGGCAGCGCCGCCATGTCGGGGCGGTCGCCGGTGGACTTCTCGATGATGTCCAGCGCGGCCTCGATCACATCGAGGTTGCGCAGGCCGAGGAAGTCCATCTTCAGCAGCCCGATCTCCTCGATCGGCTTCATCGAGTACTGGGTGACGGTGCGGTACGAGCGCTCGCCGTCGGGCGTGACGGCCCCTCGGTCCTCGGCCAGCTGGAGCGGCACGATGTCGGTGAGCGGGCGGTCCGCGATCACCACCGCCGCCGCGTGGATGGAGGAGTTGCGCACGATGCCCTCGAGCCCCTTGGCGGTCTCGATCACCTGGCGCGCCTCGCCCTCGGAGTCGTAGACGCGCCGCAGCTCGGGCTCCTCGGCGAGGTACTCGTCGAAGGACTTCGACCGGCCCATCACCGGCTCGGGGATCAGCTTGGCCAGCCGGTCGCCCGTGCCGTAGTCGTAGCCCAGGACCCGCGCGGCGTCACGGGTGGCGGCCCGGGGCAGCATCCGCCCGAAGGTCACGATCTGGGCGACGGACTCGCGCCCGTACTTCTCGGCGACGTACTGCATCACCCGGTCCCGGCCCTTCACGGAGAAGTCGATGTCGATATCCGGCATCGAGATCCGCTCGGCGTTCAGGAAGCGCTCGAAGAGCAGGTCGTACTTGAGCGGGTCCACGTCCGTGATCCGGAGGCAGTAGGACACGATCGAGCCCGCCGCCGAGCCGCGGCCCGGGCCCACCGCGATCCCGCTGTCCTTGGCGAACTTCACGAAGTCCCAGACGATCAGGAAGTAGGCCGCGAAGCCCATCTTCTCGATCACCGCGAGCTCCATGTCCAGCCGCTCCATCGCCTCGGCCGGCACCGGATCCCCGTAGCGGTCCCGCAGGCCCTCGAGCGCCAGCTCGCGGAGGTACTCGGGCTCGGGCTCCCCGCCCGGGGTCTCGAAGCGGGGGATCAGCATCTTGCCCAGCTCCATCTCGACCGAGCAGCGCTCGGCGATCTCCAGCGAGGTGGGCACGGCCTCGGGCCAGGCGGCGAACGCGGCCGTCATCTCGCCCGAATCCTTGAGGTAGAACTCGTTCGTGTCGAAGCTCATCTTCGGCTCCGCGAGCGTGCTCTTCGTCTGTACGCAGAGCAGGGCGCTGTGGTTGTCGTAGTCCTCGCGCCCGAGGTAGTGCACGTCGGCCGTGGCCACCAGGGGGCGCCCGACCTCGTTGGCGATCCGGACGATCCCCTCGTTGGCCTGGTCCTGCTCGGCGATGCCGTTCTTCTGGACCTCGAAGTAGACGTTGTCCTGGCCGAAGACCTGAAGCAGCTCGTCGGCGTGGGCCCGGGCCGCCGCCGGGGCACCCTCCACGATCCGCCGGCAGAAGCGGGACTGGAGGCATCCGGTGAGCGCGATGACGCCCTCCGAATAACGGCTCAGCAGCTCCAGGTCGACGTTGGCCTTGCCCCGCCGGTACCCCTCCAGGTAGCCGGCCGAGCTGAGCTTCACCAGGTTGCGGAAGCCCTCGTCGCTGCGGGCCAGGAGGGTGAGGTGGTTGCGCTCGTAGCGCACCGCCTCGGACTTGATGTCGTCCACGAAGTACGCCTCGACGCCGATGATCGGCTTGATCCCGTGCTTGTGGCAGGCCTGGTAATGCTCGACCGCGCCGTTCATCACACCGTGGTCGGTGAGGCCGAGTGCCGGCTGGCCGTAGGCCGCGGCGCGCTCGGCCAGCGAGTCGATCCGGCACGCACCATCGAGCACGGAGTACTCGGAGTGGACGTGGAGATGCGCGCAGCTCACGGACGGCATCCTAGGAAGCGCGGCGGATGCCCGAGGGTCGCTTCCCCGGTACTTGCGGGGGAATTCCGGTTCAGCGGGCGGCGAGCGGATATAAGTCCCGCATGCTCACCGAGGGCCCGATTCCGCGCTTCGTCCACGGAGTGATCGAGTACGCGGCGGGAGCGCTGCTGATCATCGCGCCGTTCGTGCTCTCGTTCGACTCCGGCGCTGCCACGGCGGCGGCGATCATCGTGGGGGTGCTCGTGCTCACCGTGGCCTCCACCACCGACGGGCCCACCAGCCTGGCCAACCAGATCCCGCTGGCCGCCCACGTGCTGATCGACTATGCGCTGGTGGCCGTGCTGATCGCGCTGCCCTTCGTGGCCGGCTTCTCCGACGAGGCCGCCCCCACCGCATTCTTCATCGTGCTGGGCGTGGCCCACCTGATGGTCACGATCGGAACGCGCTTCCGCGCGCGAGGCCTGCGAAGACCTGATCACCGACAGGCTCGCTCATCCTAGGAATCATCGTTCGTAGCGCGCGCTGCCAGCACGCCGCCGACCAGCACCAGGCCCACCGTGGCGGCCGCGCCGAGCTTCACCCGGTTCTGGCCCACCTTCTGCTTTGCGAGCAGCTTGGCGACCTGCCAGACCGCCCAGCCCAGCACCGTGTATCCGCGAGAGCTCATGAGTCTTCCCTTTCCCGATTCCTGATTCCGTAAGCCATGCGCGACTGCAGGCTCCATAGCTCGATGAATCCCGGGCTCGACTGCTGTGAGAACAGCCCTCCCGACTCCCCGAAGCCGGCCAGGGCCTGGTCGTAGAGCGCGTTCGGAGACTGCCGCGCCACCGGGCGGGCGGATCCCTTGTAGAGCCGCATCGTGATGGCGCCCGTCACCTGCTCGTTCACCGACTCCATGAAGGCGCTCAGGTTCTCCAGCAGCGGCTCGTGCCACAGGCCCGCGTAGGCCAGGAACGCCCAGTGGTTGTCGAGCTGCGGCTTGAAGTTGTTCTGATGGATGGTGTTCACGAGCCGCTCCAGCTCCCGGTGGGCGGGCAGGATGATCGCCGCTGCCGGCACCTCGTACAGGTCACGTACCTTCAGGCCCACGATCCGGTCCTCCACGTGGTCCACGATGCCCACGCCGTGACGGGCCCCGAGCTCCGCCGCGCGCTCGAGCAGCGCCACCAGGCCGAGCCGCTCGCCGTCGAGGGCCACCGGCCGGCCGCGCTCGAACTCCACCACCACGTCCTGGGCTTCGTCGGGGGCGTCCTCCGGCGCGGTGACGAGCTGGAACACATCGTCGCGCGGCGGCTCCGCGAGGTCCTCGATCGGGCCGCCCTCGGAAGAGCGGCCCCAGAGGTTGTCGTCGATCGAGTACGGGGGCGCCTCGGTGCCGCCCTTCACGGGGATGCCGTGCTCGCGGGCGTAGGCGATCTCCTCCTCGCGCCCCATCTGCCAGCCGCGAACCGGCGCGATGATCTTGAGCTCGGGCGCCAGGGCGAGCACGGTGGACTCGATCCGGACCTGGTCGTTGCCCTTGCCGGTGCAGCCGTGGGCGATCGTGTCGCAGCCCGTCTCGCGCGCCTTCTCCACGGCCAGCTTGGCGATCAGCGGGCGGCCGAGCGCGGTGAAGAGCGGGTAGCCGCCTCCGTAGAGCGCATTCGCCTTGATCGCCGGGAGCACGTACTCCTCCGCGAACTGCTCACGGGCGTCCACGAGGTGGCAGTCGAGCGCCCCGAGCTGGAGTGCCTTGCCCCTCACCACGTCGAAGTCCTCGCCGGGCTGGCCGAGGTTCACGGTCAGGGCCACCACCTCGGCCTCGTACTCGTCCTGGATCCACTTGAGCATCACGCTCGTGTCGAGGCCGCCCGAGTAGAGCAGCAGCACGCGGCCGACCTCGCCGGGGGCGGCCTCGTATGAGGCGGTGGGGCGTGCGGTGGTCCGGTCCTCGGTCATGGGGCGGGCACGCTAGCAGCGCCGCTCAGCACCGCTCGGAGCGTCAGGAGCCACTCGTCCGGCAGGCCGCGCTCGCGCGCCCCGCCCAGCACCATCTCGGTGTACTCCGGTGTGGCCGGCGGCGCGCCCGGGTCCTTGTCGATCACCTCGTAGGCCATGGCGTCGAGCGTCTTGCCCCGCAGCGTCACCCGGACCGCTCGCCGGCGGTAGGCGAACCCGGCGCCCTCCTTGCGATCCAGTCGCTCGAGCGCCTCCGAGGGAGTCTCGTAGGCCGCGCCCCAGACGTGCTCCCCGGGTGCCGCCACCACGTCCACCACGCCGCCGCCCCATCGGACCGAGCGCCGTGTGAGCGCCAGCCGGTGATCGGGGAGCAGCGCGGGTCCCTCGAAACGAGCCTCGCCACCCACCTCCCCGCTCGCGAGGTTGCTCCCGTAGGCGAACAGCAGCACGGCGGCCGCCCGCTCAGGCGCTCAGGGCCGCAATGCGGCGCACGGCCTCGTCGATCTCCTCGTCGGAGACCGTGAGCGGCGGGAGCAGCCGCACCGTGTCGGGGCCGGTGGCGTTCAGCACCAGCCGCTGCTCCAACAGGGCGCGGCGCACCAGGGCGGGGGCATCCGGGGTCGTGAAGGCGAGCATCAGCCCGATACCCCGCACGTCCAGGCCCGCGCCCCGGAGGCCCACCGCCAGGCGCTCTCCCTTGGCCCGGACCGCCGCGAGGAAGTCGTGGTCGGCCACGGTGTCGAGCACCGCGAGGGCGGCGGCCGCCTGCACGGGGCCTCCACCGAAGGTGGACCCGTGATCTCCGGGCTGGAGCACGTCCGAGTACTCCGGGGAGGCCACGCACGCCCCGATCGGCAGCCCGCCCCCGAGCGCCTTCGCCACCGTCATCACGTCGGGCTCCACCCCCAGCTGCTGCCAGGCCCAGAGCGTTCCCGTGCGGCCCATCCCGCACTGGATCTCGTCCAGGATGAGGAGCGCGTCGTGCTGGTCGCATGCCTCGCGGGCGGACAGGAGCAGCTCGGGCTCCACCGGGTGGATCCCGCTCTCCCCCTGCACGGGCTCGATCAGCACGGCGGCCACCCCGTCGTCCACCGGCAGCGGCCCGCCGCGCGGGGCCACCTCGAAGCCGGGCACGAGCGGCGCGAACGGAGCCTGCTTGGTCTCCTGCGGGGTGGCGGACAGTGCGCCCATGGTGCGGCCGTGGAACCCTCCCTCGACCACCACGAATCGCCCGCCCGGCTTGCGCCGCCGGGCCAGCTTCAGCGCGCACTCGATCGCCTCCGCCCCCGAATTGCCGAAGAAGACCTTGCCCCCGAGCGAGAGCTCCGACAGGCGCGCGGCCAGCCGCATCGCCGGCTCGGTGTAGAAGAGGTTGCCCACGTGGATCAGCCGCCCCGCCTGCTCGCGGATCGCCTCCACCACGCTGGGCGGGCAGTGGCCGAGCTGGGCCACGGATATGCCGGCCAGGAAGTCGAGGTACTCGTTGCCGTCGGAGTCCCAGAGCACCGTGCCGCGGCCGCGGACGAACTCGACCGGGGCACGGGCGTAGGTGCCCATCATGGCCTCGGCCTCCATGGTCTGGAGGGCGTCTAGGGCCACAGCTTCGTGCCGCTTCCCTCGTCGGTGAACAGCTCCAGCAGCAGCGAGTGCGGCTGGCGGCCGTCGAGGATGTGGGCGTTGCCCACGCCCGCCTCCAGCGCGTGCAGGCAGGCCTCGAGCTTGGGGCGCATCCCGCCGCTGACCTCGGGCAGGCGGCGGCGCACCTCGTCCGCCTTCGCCTCCGAGATGCGGGTGGCGGGATCGGCGGGATCGGCGCGCCAGCCCTCCACGTCGGTCAGGAAGATCACCTTGAAGGCATTGAGGGCGCCGGCCACGGCGGCCGCCGCGGCGTCGGCGTTCACGTTGTAGGAGCGCCCCTCGGGGTCCGCGCCCACCGAGGCCACCACGGGGATGTAGTCCTCGGCGATGTGGTTCAGCACATCGGCGTCCACGTGCTCGATCTCCCCCACCATGCCCACGTCGGTGGCGCCGGCAAGGCGCTTTCGCACGGTGAAGAGCCGGCCGTCGTCGCCGCAGAGCCCCACCGCCGGCTGTCCGTGCCGGTTGATGAGCAGCACGATGTCCTTGTTCTGCTTGCCCACCAGCACCATCTTGGCCACCTCGACGGTGGCGTCGTCGGACACGCGCAGCCCGTCCACGAAGCGCACCTCCATGCCGAGGCGCTCCATGTAGCGGGTGATGTCCGGCCCACCTCCGTGCACCACCACCGGGTTCATGCCCACGTACTTGAGGAGCACCACGTCGCGAGCGAAGTCCTCGGTGAGCACCGGGTCGGTCATGGCCGCGCCGCCGTACTTGATCACCACGGTCTCGCCGTGGAACTCCCGGATGTAGGGAAGCGCCTCGAGGAGTGTGGCTACGTCCCTCATGACGTGTAGCTCGAGTTGAAGCGCACGTAGCCCTCCGACAGGTCGCTGAAGAACACCTCGGTCTCGCCGCCCTCGCCGGGCACGGTGAGCTCGAACTCCACCTCGGGCGCGGCGAAGGCGCCGACCACAGCGCTCCACTCCTCCTCCGCGAGCTGCACGGCGTCGCCCGCGGACACCACCAGCAGGCCCTCGATGTGGAGGTCCACCGGGAAGCCCTCGCCGGGCGGCCAGGCCTGGCCCGCCGCCTGGAGCATGCGGCCGAAGTTCGGGTCGGCTCCGTTCAGGGCGGTCTTCACGAGAGGGGAGTTCGCCACCGAGCGGGCCACGGCCTCCACGGCATCGTGGCGCCCGCGCACGATCACCCGTGCGATCCGCTCCGTGCCCTCGCCGTCGGCCACGATCTCCAGGGCGAGCTGGCGCATCAGCGCGTCGAGCGCCTCGCCCAGGGCGATCTCGTCCGCGGTCTCGGGCTCCACCGCCACGCCGGACGCGCCTCCGGCCTGCACCACCACCGTGTCGCTCGTCGAAAGCTGGCCGTCCACGGTGATGCGGTCGAAGGAGCGCTTCACGCACACCCCGGTGAGCAGGTCCACGGTCTCGGGCATGAGCCGGGCGTCCGTCTGCACGAAGCAGAACATCGTGGCGTGGCGGGGGGAGATCATGCCCGCGCCCTTCGCCTGGGCGGAGAGCCTCACCGTGCCGGCGGGCAGCGCCACCTCCAGGCAGGCCCGCTTGGGCGCCCGGTCGCTGGTCATGATCGCCTCGGAGAACGTGGCCGCGTCCTCACCGAGCCGGGCGGCGGCGGCGCGGACGCCGGCCAGCACGGGCTCCCGTGGCAGCTCGGTGCCGATCACCCCGGTGGACGCCACCGCCACGCGGTCGGCCTCCACCCCCAGCGCCTCGGCCGCGACGGCCTGCATGGCCACGGCGGTCTCGAGGCCGCGCCGGCCGTCGCCCACGTTCGAGTGCGCCGCGTTGGCCACCACGGCCCGGAGGCCGTCCGTGCGCGCCTGTCGCGACACCACGATCGGCGCGCCGACCCTGGCGTTCGTGGTGAAGCGAGCGGCGGACACGGTCTCGGGTGCGTCGCTCGCCAGCAAGCCCACATCCAGCCCGTCGGGCTTCAGCCCCGCGGCCACGCCGGCGGCCCGGAACCCGCGCGCCAGGGCGGTGGGGTCGAGCTCGGTCACGTGGCCGGGGCGCTCCACCCAGCGAGAGTGGAAGAAGCCGCTCACCCGAGGCCCGCGTCCTCGGGCAGGCCGAGCATCAGGTTCAGGTCCTGGAGCGCCTGCCCAGCAGCCCCCTTCCAGAGGTTGTCGATGGCCGCGAGCGCGATGGTGCGATCGCCCACCACGGTCACGAACACACGGCAGCGGTTGCTGTCCTGCACGTGCCGCGTGTGCGGCGGCGCGTCCACGACCTCCACGAACGGCTCGCCCGCGTAGTGCTCGCGGTAGAGGGCCCCGGCCTCGTCCGCCCCGAGCCCGGGGACGGTCAGGTAGCAGCTGGCCAGAATGCCCTGGTCGAGCGGCACCAGGTGGGTCACGAAGCTGAAGCGCTCCGGCCCCAGCTCCTGCTCGATCTCCGCGCTGTGGCGATGGCCCTCGACCTTGTAGGCGTTCACGTTCTCCGCCGCGGAGGAGTAGTGCGTCTCCTCGGTGGCCTCGCGGCCCGCGCCGGAGACCCCGGCCTTGATGTCGAACACCGCGTCCTCGATCCGTCCCCTGAGCGGCAGGGTGGCCAGGAGCGCGGCGGTGGAGTTGCACCCGGGACCGGCCACCAGCGAGGCGCCGCGAATCTCGTCCCGGTGCGCCTCGGGCAGCCCGTACACCGCCTCGTCCAGCAGCTCGGGCGCCTCGTGGGGCTGGTACCAGCGCTCGTAGCTCTCACGGTCGAGGCGGAAGTCCGCGGACAGGTCCACGACCTTCAGGCCGCGCTCACGCAACGCTCGCACCGCCGGCGCGGCCGCCTTGTGCGGGTAGGCCACCAGCGCGGCCTGCGCGCGCTCGGCCACCGCGTCCGCGTCGAACACCTCGAGCACGCTGTCCACGCCGTAGCGCGGGTAGATCTCGTCGTGGCGCCGCCCGGCCTCGGCGCGGGCCGTGGCGGCCGTGAGCTCGAGCGACGGGTGCCGGTCCACGAGCCGCGCGCACAGGGCGCCACCGAAGCCGGTGGCCCCCAGCACGGCCACGGGGATGCTCCCTGAGTCAGGCACGCAGCGCGCCTCCGAGAGCGGCGAGCTCCCGCTCGATGCGGGCCCGTGGCTCGGCCACGTCCTCGTCGGTGAGCGTGCGGTCCTGCGCGCGGAACTCGAGACGCAGGGCCAGCGACTTCCGTCCCTCCCCCACCTGCTCGCCCCGGTACAGGTCGAACACGCTCAGGCCGGCCAGCAGCTCACCCGCTCCGGCACGGACGGCGCGCTCCACCTCGGCGGCGGGGACCGGCTCGGGCACCACCACCGCGATGTCCAGGCGCACGGACGGGAAGCTGGTCACGTCCCGGTAGACCTCGGCATGCGCGCCCGCGAGATCGACGAGCAGGTCCATGTCGAGCTCGAACGCGGCCACCGGGCCGTCGAGCTCCCAGTCGCGCGACACGAGCGGATGCAGCTCGCCAACCCAGCCGAGCTCGCGCCCGTCACCGGCCAGGATCTTGGCCGCGCGACCGGGGTGCAGGAACGGGCGCTCACCGGGCTCGGCGCGCCAGTCCACCCCGGCGGAGACCATCAGCGCGTCCACCAGGGCGCGGGTGGAGTGGAAGTCCGGCTGGCGCTCCGGCGTGCGCCAGCCGCCGGGCGCGGCCACCGTGAGCAGCGCGCCGAGGTGGTGCTCCTCGGTGGCCGGCGTGGCGCCCTCGGGCGAGCCGCCCGGGACCTCGTCCAGCGGGCCCGAGGCCAGGAAGGCGCGCGCGGACTCGAACAGCATCACGTGCTCGCGGCCGTGCGCGGCGTTATGGGCGGCCGCGTCGAGCAGGCCGGGGAGCAGCAGCGGGCGCATCACGCTCTGCTCCTCGCTGAGCGGGTTGACCAGGCGCAGGGCGGGCACGTCGTCCAGCCGAAGGCGCGACAGCGCCTCCGGCGCGATGAAGGAATAGGACACCGTCTCGTACAGCCCGCGATCCCGGAGCACGTCCTCGAGGCGCCGGCGCAGGCGCTGGGCATCGGTCAGGCGTCCCACGGCGTCGCGGCGGGATGGCAGCGTGGTGGGCAGCTTGTCCAGGCCGTGGATCCGCGCGACCTCCTCGATCAGGTCGGCCTCGCGCTGAACGTCGCTGTCGCGCCAGGGCGGCACGGTCACCGCCACCGCCCCCTCCTCCGGGCGCGGCTCGAACCCGAGCCGGGCCAGGATGGACGTGACCTCGTCGTCCGGGATCCGGTGGCCCAGCAGGCGCTCGAGCCGCTCGAGCCGCAGGCGGAGCTCCCGCGGCGGGGCCGGATCGGGGTACTCGTCGATGGTGCCCGGCACGAGGCGGGCCCCGGCCAGCTCCACCATCAGGCGCGAGGCGAGGCGCTGCGCGGCGATGGCGAGGTCGGGGTGCAGCTGCTTCTCGAAGCGGGCGGAGGCCTCCGAGCGCAGGCCGAGAGCCTTGGAGGTGCGCATGATGTTCGGCCCGACCCAGGTCGCGGCCTCCATCAGGACGCGCGTGGTGTCGTCCGAGATCTCGGAGATCTGGCCGCCCATCACGCCGGCGATCCCGCTCGGGCCCTCGGCATCGCACACGAGCGCCATGTCCGAGGTGAAGGTGCGCTCCACGTCGTCCAGCGTGGTCATCCTCTCGCCCTCGCCGGCGCGCCGGACCACGATCCGCCCGCCGCGCACGCGGTCGAGGTCGAAGGCGTGGAGGGGCTGGCCGGTGGTGAGCATCACGTAGTTGGTGATGTCCACCACGTTGGAGATCGGGCGCTGGCCCGCGGCCAGAAGCCGCTGCTTCAGCCACAGCGGCGACGGACCGATGGTCACGTCCTCGAACACCCGCGCGCTGAAGCGCAGGCAGATCTCCGGATCGATCTCCACCGTGGCGTGGTCGCCGGCCGTATCGGATCCGTCGGGTTCGGCGTCCCGCGCCGTGGGATCCTCGGACAGAGGCGCCTCCGTGACGGCGTGCAGGTCGCGGGCCACCCCGTAGACCCCCATCACGTCGGGGCGGTTGGGCGTGACCTCGAGCTCGAGCACGTCGTCGGACACGGGCAGGTGCTCGGCCAACGGAGATCCGGCCTCGAGCAGGTCGTCCAGCACCATGATCCCAGCGTGATCGGTGCCGATCTCCACCTCGTCCTCGGCCAGGATCATCCCGCTGGAGCGCACACCCCTGAGCTTGGCCTCGCCCAGGGTGCTGCCGTCGGGCATCACCGCGCCGGGCCGCGCCACGGCCACGGTCTGGCCCGCGGCCACGTTGGGCGCTCCGCACACGATCGTGCGCGGCTCCCCGGACCCGTCGTCCACCAGGCACACCCTCAGGCGGTCGGCGTTCGGGTGGGGGCCGGCCTCGAGGACCTTCCCTACAACGAACCCGCCGTCGTCGCCCACGCCCACGTGGTCCAGGCGCTCGAGCTTCACGCCGGCCATCGTCAGGGCGTCGGCCATCTCCTGCGCACTCGTGCCGGGGTCGCAGTAGAAGCGCAGCCACGCTGCCGGCACCCTCATGGCCCGGCTCCGAACTGCTCCAGCAGGCGAACGTCGTTCTCGAACAGCATGCGGAGGTCGGGCACCCGGTGCACGAGCATGGCGATCCGCTCGATGCCCATCCCGAACGCGAACCCCTGGACCCGCTCCGGGTCGTAGCCGTTCCCGGCCACGTGGGCGAGCACGTTCGGGTCCAGCATCCCCGACCCGAGGATCTCGATCCAGCCCTCGCCGCGGCAGGTGGGACAGCGGCCCTCGTCCACGGTCCCGGTGCCACCGCAGCGGAAGCAGGACACGTCCACCTCCACGCTCGGCTCGGTGAACGGGAAGTAGCCCGGGCGCAGCCGCACCTCGGTGGCCTCGCCGAACATCTGGCGCGCGAACGCGAGCAGCACGCCCTGGAGGTCGGCCAGCGTGATGTCCTCGTCGATGGCCAGGCCCTCGAGCTGATGGAACATCGGCACGTGGGTGGCGTCGGGGGTGTCCGGCCGGTACACGCGTCCCGGCACCACCACGTAGATGGGCGGTCCGGCCGCCTCCATCGCGCGGACCTGCATCGGCGAGGTGTGGGTGCGCAGCAGCACGCTCTCGGCCAGGTAGAACGTGTCCTGGGGCAGCCGCGCGGGATGCTCCGGCGGGTGGTTGAGGGCGGTGAAGTTGTAGTAGTCGTACTCGATCTCCGGACCCTCGAGCACGTTGAAGCCGAGCCCGACGAACACGTCCTCCATCCGGCGCCGGATCTGCGAGACGAGGTGGAGATGGCCGGCCGGGAGCGCTGGATCGCCGGGCAGGGTCACGTCGATCGCGTCGTCGGCCAGCCGGCGCTCCAGGTCGGCGGTCTCGAGCGAGCCGGCGCGATCGTCGATCAGGCGCTCAAGGGCCTGGCGCACCTGGTTGGCCCGCTGTCCGGTGGGGCCGCGCTCCTCGGGAGACAGCTCGCCGATCGAGCGCAGCACCTGGGTCAGGGGCGACTTGCGTCCCAGATAGCGGACACGGAGCTCCTCGAGCGCGGCCGCGTCCCCGGCCTCGGCCACGGCGGCCTCCGCCTCGCTCCGCAGCTGGTCCAGATCGGGGCGGGCGGGAGCGTCAGGCATGGCGCGCCATCCTATTGCCGAGCTCATAGAGGGCCACCGTGGCCGCCATGGCCACGTTCAACGACTCCGGACCGTCCTCGCGCAGGGGAATGCGCACCGTCTCGGCGGCCTGGGCCAGCACCTCCTCGGGCAGCCCCTCCCGCTCCGCTCCCAGGCACAGCACCAGCGGCCCGGGCAGCCCCACCAGACGGTCGGCCACCTCCGCCAGCGGAGCGCCGGCGCGCGAGTCCAGGGCGATGGGCACGCCGGGCAGGCTGGTGGGATCGGCCCGCCCGGGCGGGCGCGCGAACACCGACCCCATGCTGGCGCGCACGGCCTTCGGGGAGAAGGGATCCGCGCAGCCCGGGCCAAGCAGCACCGGCCCGTCACAGAGCGCGTGAGCCGAGCGCAGCACGGCACCCACGTTGCCGGGGTCGTCCACGGCGTGCAGGTAGGCCATGACCCGGCCCGAGGGCTCCGACCAGCGTTGCGGGTACACGCCGATCACGCGCGAGCCCGATCCCAGCGAGCTCACCTCGTCCAGCAGCTTCGGCTCCACGTCCACGCCGGAGCGCAGCAGCGCCTCCGGTGGCCAGCCGGCCCGCTCGGCGGCGGCCACGAGGTCCTCGCCCTCGGCGGCGAACAGGCCCAGCTTGTCGCGCCAGCGCCGCTGCTGGAGCTTGCGCATCGTCTTCAGCTGGTCGTTGTGGGGGGAGGTGATCAAATTTCGTCGCTGCTTCCGCTGGTCGCTCTCCGGAACGAAACGGGGCGCCTCGCTGGGCGCCCCGGGAGTGACTCTGCGTTCCGCTCTCGCGTCAGGCAGCAGCAGCCTCCCGGGCCATTTCGGCAAACCGTCGGAAGGTCTCGGGATCGCGCACGGCCATGTCGGCCAGCACCTTGCGGTCGAGCTCGACGCCGGCCAGCGTCAGGCCGTGGATGAACTGCGAGTAGCTCATGCCCTCCTGGCGAGCCGCGGCGTTGATGCGGGTGATCCAGAGCCGGCGGAAGTCGCGCTTGCGGGTGCGGCGGTGGGCGTAGGCGTAGGAGTCGGCCTTGAGCAGCGCCTCCTTGGCGCGCTTGTAGCTCGACTTGGCCTGGCCCCGGTACCCCTTGGTCCGGTCCAGGGTGGCGCGGCGCTTCTTGCGCGCGTGGGTGGAGCGCTTGACGCGGCTCACTTGTGCAGCATCTCCCGCACGCGCTGCTCATCGGCCTTGGCCACCACGACGGGCCGGCCGAGATGGCGCTTGCGCTTGGGGCGCTTCTTGCCCTGATTGTGGCTCGTGAAGGCGTGCCGCGACCGCAGCTTGCCGGTGCCGGTCTTCTTGAAGCGCTTCTTGGCACCCGAATGGGTCTTCATCTTGGGCATGGCAGCGCCCTATTGAAGCAGACGGCCGCGGGCTCCACATCCCCCGGCGTGCGGCTAAGCGGAAGCGGCTTCGGCGTCCGGCGGCTCGGGCGCCTGGGGAGGTTCTGGCGCAGCGGGCGCCTCCGCAGCAGCGGGCGCGTCCGCGGCGGCAGGCGCCTCGGCGGCGGGCGGCGCCTCGGCCACGTCCGGCGTCTTCTTGACCGGAGACAGCAGCATGGTCATGTTGCGGCCGTCCTGCTGGGGTGACTGCTCCACCGCGCCGAGCTCGGCCACATCCTCGGCCAGCCGCATGAGCAATGCCTCGCCGCGCTCCGGGTGGGTCTGCTCACGGCCGCGGAACATGATCGTGACCTTGACACGGTCGTCGCCCTTGAGGAACCGCACCACGTGGTTCTTCTTGGTCTCGTAGTCGTTCGTGGCAATCTTGGGACGCAGCTTGATCTCGCGCACGTTCACCTGCTTCTGGTGACGTCGCGCGGCCTTGGCCTTCTGCTCCTGCTCGTACTTGTACTTCGAGTAGTCGAGCACCCGGCACACTGGCGGGCGGGCCTCGGCGGCGACCTCCACGAGGTCGAGATCGCGCTCCTGGGCGTACTTCAGCGCCTGGGCGGTGTCCACCACCCCGATCTGGTTGCCGTCAGCGCCGATCAGCCGCACCTGCGGCACGCGAATCCGCTCGTTTATGCGAGTGTCGTCGCGCTCGGGTGGGCGCCGATCAAACTTCCGCGGGATCGGCACTAGCTACGGCAGGGGCTGGTCGTCAAAAGGCAGTGTTGCTTCGGGTGGGATTTGGGCACCGGGCGCTTCAGCGGTTTCCTGTGCGCGGGAACTGGTTGCCCATCATTCGCGGCGAGTATAGCGTCGGAGTCAGGATCGCTGCTCGATTTCGTCGCGCACGCGAGCCGCGAAGTCGGAAACCGTGACGGCCCCCAGGTCCCCCTCGCGGTGGCGCCGGACCGCGACCTGGCGGTCGTCCTCCTCGCTGTCCCCGACCACCAGCATGTACGGCACCTTGAGCATCTCCGCGGCGCGGATCTTCTTGCCCACGGACTCGGTGCGTGTATCCACCTGCACGCGCACCCCCTGCTCGCGGAGCTCGGCTTCCACGATGTGCGCGTAGGGCACGTGACGATCGGCGATCGGGAGCACCACGACCTGCACCGGGGCCAGCCAGAGCGGCAGCTCGCCCGCGTAGTGCTCGATCAGGATGCCGATGAAGCGCTCGAAGGAGCCCAGCAGGGCGCGGTGGATCATCACCGGCTGGTGCTCGGCGTTGTCGGCGCCGGTGTAGGTGAGCCCGAAGCGCTCGGGCATCTGGTAGTCGAGCTGGACGGTGCCGAGCTGCCAGGAGCGGCCGATGGAGTCGGTCATGTGGAGGTCGATCTTCGGCCCGTAGAAGGTCCCCTCCCCCGGATCCACCCGGTACTCGATGTCCCTTGCCTCCATGGCTCCGGCCAGGGCGTTCTCGGCCCGGTCCCACATCTCGTCGGTGCCGATGCGCTTGTCGGGCCGCGTGGAGAGCCGCAGGTCGGGCTTGAACCCGAAGAGGTCGTAGATGTGGAAGCCGAACTCGAGGCAGCGGATCACCTCGTCCTCCACCTGCTCCTCGGTGCAGAAGACGTGGCCGTCGTCCTGGGTGATCGAGCGCACGCGGAGAAGCCCGTGAAGGGTGCCGCTGGGCTCGTGCCGGTGGACCAGGCCCTGCTCGGCATAGCGGATGGGCAGGTCCCGGTACGAGCGCCGCTCATTCGCGTAGATCTGGATGTGGGCTGGGCAGTTCATGGGCTTGAGCCCCATGGCCCGGTCCTCCACCTCGGTGAAGTACATGTGGTCCCGGAACTTGTCCCAGTGGCCCGACTGCTTCCACAGGTCCACGTCGTAGAGGATCGGGGTGCGCACCTCGGTGTAGCCCCGGCCGATGTTCTCCTCCCGCCACAGCCGGGTCAGCTCGTTCCAGACGTGGGTGCCGTTCGGCAGCCAGAAGGGCATGCCCGGTGAGACGTCGGAGAGCATGAACAGCCCGAGCTCGCGGCCGAGGCGCCGGTGGTCGCGCGCCCGGGCCTCCTCCAGCCGGCGCAGGTGCTCCTCGAGATCGGCCTTCGAGAGGAACGCGGTGCCGTAGACGCGGGTGAGCATCTGGCGATCGGAGTCCCCGCGCCAGTACGCGCCCGCCACCGAGGTGAGCTTGAAGGCCTCGATCCGCTTCGTGCTGGGCGAGTGCGGGCCGCGGCAGAGATCGGTGAATGGGCCGTTGCGGTAGAGGGAGACCGTCTCCACGTGCTGGTCGCGCACGAGGTCCTCGATCAGCTCCACCTTGTAGTCCTGTCCCTCGGCCCGGAAGCGCTCGATCGCTTCGGCCGCCGGAAGCTCGGAGCGCTCGAAGGCCTCGTCGGCCTTCACGTGCTCGCGCATGCGCTCCTCGATGCGCTTGAGGTCGTTCTCGGAGAGCGAGACCCCCTCCGGGAACTCGAAGTCGTAGTAGAAGCCATCCGCCACCGGCGGCCCGATGGACACCTTCACGCCCGGGTAGAGCTCGGTGACGGCGGTGGCCAGGACGTGCGCGGCGTCATGGCGGATCAGCCACAGCGGCCCCTGGTCCTCCTCCGGGCTCTTCGACGTGACGATCTCGATGCGGGCACCGTCGGGCAACGGTGCGCTCAGGTCGCGGAGCTCCGGCTCGGAGCCGTTGGCGCTCACCCTGATTCCCAGGGCGGCCCGGGCCAGGCCCGGGCCGATGGCACCGGCGGCGTCGGCGCCGGTGGCGCCGTCGGAGAGCTCGAGCTCGTTGCCGTCTGGAAGCAGGACCTTCACGGGGCCACCACGGTAGCCGGTGATACGGGCGTCAGGCCAGCTCCGCGAGCGCTCGCAGCTCACGCTCGGCGGCCGCCGTCACGAGGAAGCGCTCGCGCACCCGCTCGCGGCCCGCGCGCCCCATCTCCACGGCCAGCCCCGGGTCGTGGATCAGGTCCACGAGCCTCCGCGCGGTCTCCTCGACGCCCTGGGCGATGAAGCCGTCCACCCCGTCGCGGACGGTCAGGTGGAGACCGCCGTCCGGACCACCCACCACCGGGGTCCGCTTCCACAGCGCCTCGCAGGGACCGAGGTGGAGGCCCTCTCCGGTAGAGAGCTCGAGAACCACGCGGGCGAGATGCTGGAGCGAGCCCACCTCCAGGCTCCCGAGGGGCTCGTACGAGGTGAGCAGAAGCAGGTCCTCCATGCCCGACGAGTAGTCCGATACCTCCTTCGCCGCGCGCCACGCCTCCGTGGCCGTCGCGTCGAGGTGGGCGGCCAGCACGAGCTGGAGGCCGGGTGCCTCCTCGCGCGCGAGGCGAAAGCACTCGATGGTCGTGTGGGGGTCGTCCCAGCGGTCGAGCTCCAGGGCCTGGAGGACGAACGGGCGGTCGAGGTCCACGCCGAGGCTGCGCACCACCCGCCCGGGCAGCCGCGGCTCCAGCTCCAGGTTGCGTGGATCGAGCGGGTCGATGCCCGGTGCCACCGCCCGGAAGCCGTCGCCGGCGAGCCGGGCGGGCAGGAACGAGGCGTCGGGAGCCAGCACCCCAGCGCATGCGTCCGCGAGCACGGCGGCGCGCTCCAGTGCCTCGTCGTCGGCCTGGGAGGCATCCACGTGACAGCTCCACACCGCCGCCGCCCCCAGCGCGGGCGCCAGGCCCAATGCGCCCGGGTCGTGCAGCACCACCACGTCGTGGCGGCCCTCGATCTCTCGCGCGATGCGCTCGGAGGCGTCCAGGTAGTGGAGCCACTCAGCATCCGCGATCGCACTCTCCGCGCCCCGCAGGCCGCCGTGGAGGGCGGTCGCCACCCGGCGAAGCTCCGGATCCCCGAACAGCACGTTCCACTCCACAGCCACGCCCGCGCCGGCCTCGAGTGCCAGCAGACCGCCGAGCGTCTCGGAAACACGGCCCTGGGCGCCGGCCACCGTCAGATGAAGGACCCTCGCCCCCTCGAGCGGGCGGGCCGCGTCGAGCAGGGCCTCCACCGCCGGAGCACCGGCGTGGGGCGCGTACTGGCCCGGATCGCTCGTGGCCACAGCCATCGGCTGAAGGTCGGCCGGCATCGGCGGCAGCGTACTTCGGGCGCCCCGGTCCGGCTCGCGGGCAGTACCCGTATGGAATGCTCTGGGTCGTGGGGGTCAGCAGGCTCAAGGCCACGCCCAGCCGGACCCCGGGTCGTCTGGCGGGCGCTCAGGACCGGATGGCGGTGCTCTCAGGAGGCCACGCATTCGCGATCGCGGTCGCGGCGCTGACCGCGATCGCGTTCCTGCTCCGCCTTCCGCATATCCACGAGACGCTCTTCCTCGACGAGCACTACGCCTACATGGAGACCCACGTGGGCGGGTTCGGGGAGGTGATCCACCGCGTCCGGACCGGCGGCGAGAACAGCCCGCCGCTCTACTTCGTGCTCGCCTGGGCCTCGATGAAGCTGGGCGATCCCACGGTCACCATCCGCCTGCCCTCGCTCCTCCTCGGCACGGCGACGGTGCCCATGCTCTACCTCCTGGGCGTCCGCACGGTGGGCCGCCGCGCGGGCCTCATCGCCGCGGCCCTCCTGACCTTCAGCCCGTTCGCGATCTTCTACTCCTCCGAGGCCAGGCCGTACGCGACCATGGTGTTCCTCGTCACGTGCTCCACGCTCGCGCTGCTGGTGGCACTCGAGAAGGACGGGGTCCGCTGGTGGGCCCTGTACGCGCTGATCGCCTGCGGCGTTCTCTACGCGCACTACTTCGGGGCCTTCGCGCTGATCGCGCAGGGCGCCTGGGCGGTGTGGACCCACCGCGACCGGTTCCGGGAGCTGGCCCTGGCGTACGTGGCGATCGCGGTGGGCTACATCCCATGGCTGCTCGCCTTCCTAAACCAGAAGGGCAACAGCATCTCGGACCTCTCCTCCTACTGGCCGCTGAGGGCCAAGGAGGTGGTCAGGGAGCTGCTGAGGCTCTTCCTCGGGCACCCGAACTTCGTGCCGTCCACTCTGCCCGGCCGCGCCGCGGTGGCCCTGATCGGGCTCGCGATCGCGGCGGCGCTTGCCGCCTCCGCCGCGCGCTGGCTCTCGCGCCGCGGCGAGGAGCGCCGCCTGCCGAGGCCCTCGCCTCAGATCGTGCTGCTGATCCTGCTGGCGGTGGCCTCGCCGATCGGCTTCATCGCGTACAGCGAGATCGGGCCGCACATCGTGATCGCCCGCTACATGAGCCCCGCACTGCCCGCGGCCACCCTGCTGGTGGGCGCCATCCTGGCCTCGGCGCCGAGGCTGGTGGCGATCCCGGCCACCGCCGTGGTGCTCGCGGGCTTCGCGATCGGAGCGATCGCCGGCCAGCAGCCCGAGCACCAGCGGCCACCCTGGAGGGACGCCGCCCACTACATCGACCGCAATGCCGGGAAGAGCGACCTGGTGGTGTCGGGCAACTGCGCTTACCCGGTCAAGCAGTCGTGCAGGCGCTGGGCCTACAACCTGGGCCTCGACGTGAGCTTCCAGAAAGACCATGACCACACCCTTGCCGCGCCCCACGCCTTCAGCGATCCGCCGCCCCGAGGCCGGCTGTTCGTGACCGGCGTGGCCAGCGGCCTTCTCCAGGCTCCGCGACCGGCCCCCGGCGACGGCATGTGCCTCCTCCGCCACACGGTGTTCGCGGGGATGACCCCCGTCGTGGTGAACGAGTACGCCCAGGCCGGCGCCGGGGCGACCCTCGCCCGGCGTGACGGCAGGGATGTGATCTCCCTGCCCTCGGGGGCCATTCCGGTATCGCCCGATGCGGCCACCGGCAGCGTGGACCGCGTGGGCGTGCAGGGGAACACCGTGACTGTGGACGCCTGGTCCGTCGGGGCCTCGCGGGAGCCGGCGGGCTGCGTGCTCGTGTTCATGAACGGCAGGCTCCTGGGCTCCGCATCGGCCACGGAGTCGAGGCCCGACATCGCCAAGCTGTACGGCGCGCCGGCCGTGTTCTCGGGCTTCAAGCTGAACGTCGCCACCGGAGGCGCCGGCCGCGACGCGCGGCTTTCCCAGGTGCGCGTTTTCGCCGTGTCAGACGGCAGCGCCGCCGAGCTGAAGCACTCGTAGCCGCCGTAACCCGCGGTCGCGTTATGTGACCCCGGTCACACTACGAACGCCCGTTCGTACCTACGGTGATCCGCTGTAAGTCACCGGCGCTCGCTTCCGAATGCGGCCGCGCCGGTCCCTGCCGCGCCCCTTCGGGCGTGGGCCGCCTACAGCGGGCGGCGTCCCGACACGCGGAGGTGATGCGCGTGCGCAAGCTGCTGTTCCCCATGTTGATTTCCATGTCCGTCCTTGCCCCGGCCGCATACGCGGCCACCGGCCCAAGCGGATTTAGCTTCGAAACCACCGCGTCCCCGGAAGCGCACCACCCGGCCGGTCACGACAGGCGACCGACCGCGATCCGCGCCGAGGCACGGCAGAAGCAGCGCGACGCCACACGTCGCGCCAAGGCCAAGGTGGCGCCCAAGGTCAGGCCGGTGCCGGCCTACCTCCAGGCGATCGCCGAGTGCGAGTCGCACGGCGACCCCCACGCCATCGGCGGCGGGGGAGCGTTCCGCGGCAAGTACCAGTTCAGCTACGCCACGTGGGCCGGGGTCGGCGGCACGGGCGATCCCGCCGCGGCGCCGGAGGCAGAGCAGGACATGCGCGCCGGGATGCTCTACGCGCGCAGCGGCCCGGGCCAATGGCCCGTCTGCGGATAAAGCGTGGTGCGGTGCTCGGACCGATCACCGATCGGTCCGGCGCTCCTCCCAGGGGTGGCCAAGGGGCCGAGACTGTGGTCAGCCGCGGGTGACGGCGCTGCCGGGCACGATGTCGTCCCGGCCGTCCGGCCAGCGCACCCAGGCCTTGTGTCCCCCGTCGTAGTCGGGGGCCCAGAGCACCAGGGTGGCCTCGTCCTCACCCACACGGCAGGTGTCGGTGGACTCCTCGTCCAGCCCGCGCCACACCCGGATGAAGGCGTTGTTCTCCCATTCGTCGCCGACCGTGGTGGGATCGGTGTGGCCGGGATGCAGTGTGGTGTCCGGAGGACGCTTCATCAGCACGTCCATGATCGAGTGCTTGAGGTCCGCGAATGATGTGGAGCCCGGCGCCCGGACGCCGCCGACGGAGCCCTTGAAGAGGGTGTCGCCGGTGAACAGGTCGTGGTCGCCCACGAGCAGCGAGAGCATCCCGTCCGTGTGGCCCGGGGTGTGAATCGGCTCGATCCGGAGCCCACCGGCCTCCACCACCTCACCCGGATCGATCGTCCTGTCCACGTCGAGCAGCCGCGCGGCCTCCAGCGGATGAGCCAGGATCTCCACCCCGTGACGCTCCTTCCACACGTGGTTCTCGGCCACGTGGTCGGCGTGGTGGTGGGTCAGGACCAGGAGCCGCACGTCCAGCCTGTGGCGTTCGGCCGCCTCCAGCAGGGGTTCGGAGGGCCCGCCGGAGTCGATCACGATCCCCGTGCCGCCCTCCTCATCGCCCACGAGATAGGTGTTCGACAGCCAGTCCGGGTGCATGGATCGCTCGATGATCATCAGGGAACGGAGCCTAGTATCCGCCGCCAATGGATGACCTTCGCGGCCAGTTCCCCGTCTTCGAGCGCCTCGCCTACCTGAACGCGGGCACCAATGGCCCGGTGCCGCGTGCGGCGCTGGACGCGGCCCGCGCCTCGCTCGAGCGCCAGGCCGCCGACGGGAGATCGGGATCCGAGTTCTTCGAGGGCCTGCTCGCGCGGATCGACGACCTGCGCGCGCGCTCGGCCCGCCTGATGGGAGCCGACCCCGCTGAGGTGGCCCTCACCGGCTCCACCACCGACGGCGTGAACGCCGTGCTCGCCTCGCTCGACCTGGGCGAGGGAGATGAGGTGCTGACCTCGGACGAGGAGCACCCGGGAGTGTGGGGCCCACTCCTCGCCGCGCGCGAGCGCCGGGGAATCGCGGTCCGCGTGGTGCCCTTCGCGGAACTGGCCGGCGAGGTGCGACCGGCCACGAAGCTGGTGGCCTGCTCGCATGTCTCGTGGATCTCCGGCCGCGTGGTCGACACGGGCGCCCTCGCGGGCGCGGGGGCGCCGGTGCTGCTCGACGGCGCACAGGCGCTAGGTGCGGTGCCGGTGGACGTGGCCAGGCTCGGCGTGGACTTCTACGCCGCCTCGGGCCAGAAGTGGCTCTGCGGGCCCAACGGCACCGGCTATCTGTTCGTGACCCGCGAGCGCATCCCGGCGATGCCGCCGCCGTGGCCCGGCTACAGCACGCTCGAGGACACCCTCACCCCCTTCGAGACCACCTTTCGAGAGGACGCACGGCGCTTCGACATGGGATTCCCCGGCGAGCACCAGCTCGACTGGGCCATCGCCTCCATCGACGTTCTGGTGGAAGCCGGCCTCGAGCGGCTCCAGGCTACGGCCCGTGAACGCGCGGCGGGGCTGGCGGCACGGCTGGCCGACGCCGGGCGCACCGTGGGGCCGCGGGGCGACTCGACGCTGGTCTCCTTCGAGGATCCCGACCCGCCCGAGACGGTGGCCGCCCTGCTTCGCGAGGGCTTCGTGATGCGGAACCTGCCCGGCACGCCATACGTCCGCGCCTCCGTGGGCGCCTGGAACAGCGAGGAAGAGCTGGAACGGCTGGTGCAGGCGGTGACCGGGCTGAGCTAGGTCTTAACGATGACCACGACGCCGAAGATCAGCGCGCCGGCCACCGCGGCCACGGCGCACACGCCGAGCACCCCGTAGGCCACAGCCTCCATCGGGCGCCCCATTCGCCCGTAGTCGAGCGCGCGGCCCACCCCCAGAATCGCCAGCCCGTAGGCCATGGTGGTGCCGAGCCCGGCCACGCTGGACGTCCACACCACCTGGAGCAGGTCGTGGACATTGACGATCGTGGCGATCATGCCTCTGCCGCCGCGGAAGACACCGAACTCTGCTGCGCCCGGCGCATGAAGAGGAGCCCGATGCCGCTCAGAATCACCGCGGAGACCACGATCGGGCCCACCGCCCCGGTGCCGAAGGCCCGCGTGATCACGTATGTGAGCCCGCCGAGCGCGGCCGCCGCCGGCAGCGTCACGACCCAGGCGGCCACGATGTTCCCGGCCACCCCCCAGCGCACCGCGGACAGCCGCTTGGCCGCGCCTGAGCCGATCACCCCACCCGTGATGGTGTGGGTGGTGGAGAGCGGGAACCCCACATGGGTTGAGGCCAGGATCGTCGCCGCCCCCGCGCCCTGCGCAGCGAAGCCCTGGGCCGAGTCCATCTTGTGGATCCGGCTGCCCATCGTCTTGATGATGCGCCAGCCGCCGACGTAGGTGCCGAGCGAGATCGCCGTGGCCGAGCAGGCCACCACCCAGTCCGGGACGTGGAAGTTGTTGCTGGCGATGTTGCCGTTCGCCACCAGCGCGAGCGTGATCACGCCCATGGTCTTCTGGGCGTCGTTGGTGCCGTGCGCCAGGGCCAGCAGCCCACCCGAGATCACCTGTCCCCCTCGGAAGCCTCGGGTAACGCGCGCCGGGCGCAGTCCGCCGACGATGCGATAGAGGAACAGGATCGCCAGCCCTCCCACCGCGAACGCAAGCAGGGGCGCCACGAGCGCGGGGATCATCACCTTGCCGAGGATGCCCGTGTCGAAATACACGGCATCCGGCCCGCTGGCCACCAGCACGGCGCCCACGATCCCGCCGATGAGCGCGTGGGACGAGCTGGACGGCAGCCCGAAGTACCAGGTGATGAGGTTCCAGGCGATGGCCCCCACAAGCCCGGCGAATACCGCGAGGAGGGTGATGTCCGCCGGATTCACCACGTCCTTCGCCACGGTGGCGGCGACCTGGAGCGAGATGAAGGCGCCCACGAAGTTGAGCACCGACGCGTAGCCGACCGCAAGCCGGGGGGACATCGCCCGCGTGGAGATGGACGTGGCCACCACGTTGGCGGTGTCGTGAAAGCCGTTCGTGAAATCGAAGGCCAGCGCCGTGGCCACGACGATCACGACGATGATGTCGTTCTCCATCCCCTACTCCACTCGACCGGAACTCCCGCTCAGGAGTTCTTGATGACGATGCCCTCGAGGATGTTGGCCACGCTCTCGGCGGCGTCGATTGCCTCCTCCAAGCGCTCGAAGATGTCCTTCCAGCGGATCACCACCATCGGATCGATGCCGTTGTCGAACAGCGACGCGATCGCCTCGCGGACGATGCGATCGCCGTCGTTCTCCAGCCGGTTCAGCTCCACCGTGTAGTGGGAGATGTCCTTGAACCCGCGCAGCCGGGGCATCGCCTCGGCGATCTTCCGGCCGCACTGGGCGAGGACGGAGGCGAGCTCCTGGGCCTGGGCCATCGGCGCCTCGATCTTGTAGAGGCCGAGGTAGTCGGCCACCTCCTCCGTGAAGTCCACCACGTCGTCGAGCGCCGAGGCGAGGGCGTAGATGTCCTCACGGTCGATCGGGGTGACGAAGGTCTGGTTGAGACGCCGGATGATGTCGTGCGTGATCCGGTCGCCCTCCTGCTCGGCGATCAGGATCTCGCGGGCGAGATCGTTCCGCTCGGGGTAGTCGCGCAGCATCTGGTCGAGCAGCGAGGCGGCGCGCTCGATGTTTCCGCCGGCCTCCTCGAACAGGTCGAAGAACTCGCGGTCCCCCGGGCCTACGAGACTGGAGAGGCGCACCTGGGCGACGCTAGCAAAGGTCCCGGCGTTTACAACTGCCCTCAGGAGACGTCGAAGCGGGCCTGCTCGATGCGGCGAGCGGGCACCTCGCCCGCCTCGCCGTAGAGCCCGCGGACCGCATCCGCGCTCGCCTGGTGGTCGTAGTCCACCCGCCGGTGCTCCGCCCGGCCGTGGCCATGGAGGAGAGCGTAGGCGGCCCGGTGATCTCCGTCGCAGGGCATGCCGACGCTGCCGGGATTCAGCAGCTGGACCCCGTTCGGGCCGCTGCGCCGGAACGCGAGGTGGGTGTGCCCGAACACGACCCGGCCCGGAGATTGGCCTCCGAGCAGCTCCTCGTCGTCGGGGCCGGCAACGGGCATGAAGCTGCGGACGTCCGACACCGGTGAGCCGTGGCAGAAGAGCACGTCGTCACGGGAGAGCGTCTCGGGCAGCGCGGCCAGATCCTCCACCACCGCGGGGCCGAGGATCTCCGCGCAGCTGCGGAGCAGGGGAAGGACCTCGTCAGGGGCGTCGAAGGGCGCCGCGGTCCAGCGCTCGCCGTTGCCACGGATCCACTCCGCGTCGAGCGTGCGCAGCCGCTCGACCGTCTCCAGCGGCCAGCCGCCGGCGAACGCATAGTCCCCTCCGAGAAGGAACCGATCCGCGCCGACACGCTCGGCGTCCTCAACGACGGCCTCCAGAGCGGGCAGGTTGCCGTGCACGTCGTAGAGCAGTGCGAGCACCGGGCCAGGCTACTCCGCGAACCCCGGGGCCCATTGTGCGAGTCGTTGCATTCACGTTTGACACGTGGCTGACGCGGAACGCTTCGAAGGACGGATTCGACCGAGGGAGTGATTCATGTCCGGCAAGACCGACCGCGCGACGGATCGCAGGGAGGGCAGGACCACCGAGCCACTGCCGCCCTGGCGGAACACCAGGCCTCGCGGCAACCCGGAGCGGGACGAGCGCGACGTGGCCCGCGGCCTCGAGCGTTTTCAGATGGTGCTGGGACGCTGACCTAGGAGGCGTAGTCCTCGCTGCCCATCACGTGCAGCGAGACGTAGGGCTCGTCCCCCACCACCCAGGTGTCATGGCCGGGGAATGCTGGAAGAAGCCGTCCGGGGCATGGTCCGCCCAAGCGTCATCGGACCCAGCGGTAGACCTCGAAGCGGCCCTTCTCGAAGGCGCGGGTCTCCGCGGGCGCGCTGAAGTTTATGAGCGTCGGTCCAGGATCACGCGGAGTCTGCGACCAAGACCGTCACCCTGCGTCCGTCGCCCAGGAGGAGCTCCACCCGCCCCTCGCCCCTGCGGGTGGAGTCGAACCGGCCGAGCTCGACCCGCGACTTCTCGACCAGCTTCAGAAGCTCCGCGGTGGAGAGCCACTGCCCCTCGGTCAATTGGCCGATGTCAGTCATCGCGCCGGATGGTGACGGAAATCCATGAGCGTTGACGTCCGCGTGCCACGCATCGGCACCTGCCCGGCCAACGCGGGCTGGTTGTCATCGGCACGAGCGTCACCTACCCGCTGTGCGTGGAAACGCCAACCGACCTGTGAGGCGGACCGGCGGGGCCTTCCTGCGATGGGCCGTACTGGGCTCGAACCAGTGACCTCCGGCTTGTCGAGCCGGCGCTCTCCCAGCTGAGCTAACGGCCCGGGAGACTAGGCGGCGACTGTAGCACCGGCGGGCGGGGCCTCGGCCGGCTCCGCGGGCGGCATCTTGCCGTGGGTTCTCATGGTGATCTCGAAGGTCTCCCGGCTCGAGTGCGCGGGGGTCCAGCCGAGCGTCCGCTTGAGCTTCTCGTTGGACACGATCCAGGGGTGGATGGCGAAGTCCACCTGTCCCGGAGGCGCCTCCGAGGCCCGCAGGGTCCACATCACGCGAGCCAGGGCGCGATACACCTTCAGCGGCAGCTTGCGCACCGGCGAGCCGATCAGCTCGCCGCACTCCCTCATGGTCATGAGGCCGTCACCGGCGACGTTGTAGGCGCCACCGTGCCGTCCCAGCAGCAGGCCGGTCACCGCCTCCACCACATCGTCCTCGTGGACGAACTGGATCTGCTGGTCGAGGCGCCCGACGTCGGCGGTGAAGGGCGTCTTGGTCCAGAGCCGCACCAGGTAGTTGTCCACGTTCGGGCCGAAGACGATGCACGGCCGCACGATCGTCATGAGCCGGTCGGGGTGCTGGGCCGCCCAGAGCTGGCAGATGCGGTCCGACTCCGTCTTGTCGCGCGCGTACGAGAAGCCGGCCACGCCGCGGACCGGGTCATCCTCGGTGAGGGGCACTGGATTGTCCGCGAAGGCCCCGTAGGCCACGGCCGAGGTGGTGACGAGGACCTGCCCGACCCCCGTGGCCGCCGCGGCCTCGAGGACGTTGTGCGTGCCGGTCACGTCCACCGCGTACATGAAGTGCTCGTCGTGGGACGGGTTGAGGATGAAGGCGAGGTGCACGAGCACGTCCGGCTTCGCCCGCTCCATCACGCTCCGCACCGCGGCCCTGTCGCGCACGTCCACGCGCTCGAACTCCGTCTTGGGCACATACCCGCCCTTCGGGGGCGCCACGTCGCAGATCACGATCCGCTCGGTGTCCTCCCGCCTGGAGAGGCGATTTACGAGCCTGGTGCCGATGTAACCGGATCCGCCGGTGATCAGATAGCGCATGAGAGGACCCTCCGTCCGCGTAGAGGCCCGCATGCTAAACCCCGGCGGCCCTCGGTCCGATCTGTACGCCAGGAAGACCGACGGACCGCGGCGGGTAAGGCCACGGTGGTACGTCTTCAGGAACGACTGGGGCTCCTCGGGGGGCCCCAGTTCCTGTTCATGGCGTCGATGCGCCGCCGCAGGCGGGATGATCCGGCCGTGCCCGCCCCCGACCTCACCGAGCGCGCCACCCGGGCCGCCGCCGAGGTGGCGGAGGAGGCCGGACTGCGCTTCGGCCGCCCGCTGATCGTGCACGACCGGAGCAATCTGATCGTGCACCTCTCCCCCACGCCCGTCGTGGCCCGGGTGGCCACCACCACCGGCCTGGTGCGCCGTGGCGACGCCTGGCTCGCCCGCGAAGTGGCGGTGGCCGGCCACCTGGCCCGGTCCGGGGCGCCGGTGGTGGCCCCGAGCAGGGAACTGCCGGCCGGGCCGCACCTGCGCGACGGCCTCGCGCTCTCCTTCTGGGAGTACGCCGACGAGCTTGCGGCGCCGGTGGACGCCAAACGCGCCGGGGCCGGCCTGCGCGTGTGCCACGAGGCCCTCATGACGCTGCCCGGCGACCTCTTGCCTCCAATGGCGGTCCTGGGCGAGGCCCGGGCGATCGTGGAGCGCCTCGCCCGGGACGGCACGCTCGGCGAGAGCGACGCCGCCGCACTCCGGAGCGCGGGCGCCGACCTGACCGTTCGCCTCGACGAGGCCGAGCCCGCGATGCAGCCGGTGCACGGCGACGCGCACCTCGGGAACGTGATCAACACGGCGGCGGGCCCGCTGTGGAACGACTGGGAGGACACGTTCGCCGGGCCGCGCGAGTGGGACCTGGCCTGCCTCGAGGCCTCGGCCCGGATATTCGGCGGCGATCGCGCCGCCGTGGCCGACGCGCGATCCGGCCACGGTGAGGAGCCCGACCCCGAGATGCTCGACCTGCTGGTCGAGGCCCGCCGCTTCCAGGGCACCGTGTGGACGGTGCTCTCCGCCCGCGGCCGGCCCGAGCTGCGACGGCGCGCAGCCGAACTGCTGGCGCGCTTTCCCCGCGGCTCCTAGCTCTCGTTGTCGGCGAACTTCGACGCCAGGTCCTGCATCACCCCGGGCTCGCGGAGCGTGGTGACGTCACCCAGCTCGCGACCCTCCGCGATGTCTCGCAGCAGCCGGCGCATGATCTTCCCCGACCGTGTCTTGGGCACATCGGCCGTCCAGATGATGTGCTTCGGGCGGGCGAGCTTCCCGATCCGCTGGGCCACCTTGTCGCGGATCTCCTGCTCGAGCGCCTCGTCGCCCTCCTCGCGGTCGCCCTCCAGGATCACGAACGCCGTGATGGCCTGGCCGGTGTCCTCGTCCTGCTGGCCGATCACCGCCGCCTCCGCCACCTTGGGGTGCGCGACGATCGCCGATTCCACCTCGGCCGTGGAGAGCCGGTGGCCGGATACGTTCACCACGTCGTCCACACGGCCGACGACCCACACGTATCCGTCCTCGTCCTTGCGCGCCGCGTCGCCAACGAAGTAGACGTTGTCGCCGAACTTCGAGAAGTACGTCTCCTTG
This sequence comes from uncultured Thermoleophilaceae bacterium, assembly GCA_963819115.1. Classification (GTDB taxonomy): domain Bacteria; phylum Actinomycetota; class Thermoleophilia; order Solirubrobacterales; family Thermoleophilaceae; genus JACVRW01. The sequence continues at coordinate 1,535,004 of CAWFUR010000011.1, forward strand.
AAGCGCTCCGGATCTCGGTGGAGCGTCCGGAGCATCGAGGGCCACGGCTTCGTGATCGCCAGCAGCCCCTGCTCTCCGTCCGGCACCTCGTTGCCGTCGTTGTCCAGCACCACGACCTCGATGCCGGGCAGTGGCTTCGTGGCCGAGCCGGGCTTCGCGGGCGTGATCCCGGGCAACGGCGAGATCATGATCCCGCCGGTCTCGGTCTGCCACCAGGTGTCCACCACCGGGCAGCGCTCGCCGCCGATCACCTTCCAGTACCAGAGCCACGCCTTCGGGTTGATGGGCTCGCCCACCGTGCCCAGCAGCCGCAGCTTCGACAGGTCGTGCTTGTTCGGCTGCTCCACGCCCCACTTCATGCACGCGCGGATGGCGGTCGGCGCAGTGTAGAAGACGGTCACCCCGTAGCGCTCGCAGAGATCCCACCAGATGTCCTTGGCCGGATAATCGGGCGCGCCCTCGTACATCACCGAGGTCACGCCGTTCATGAGCGGCCCGTACACGATGTAGGAGTGGCCCGTGACCCAGCCGACGTCGGCTGAGCACCAGAACACGTCCTCCTCCGGACGCAGGTCGAACACGTTCTTCGTGGTCCACGCCACGTGGCTCAGGTATCCGCCGGTCGAATGCTGAATTCCCTTGGGCGAGGCCGTGGAGCCCGAGGTGTAGAGCACGAACAGCGGGTTCTCGGCGTCGAGCGGCTCGGCCGGGCAGTCCTCCGAGGCCGCCTCCACGGCCTCGTCGTAGAAGAAGTCGCGGCCGTCCTCCATGTCCACGTCGACCCCGGTGTGGCGGACGACGATCACCGTCTTGATCGACGGCACCTCACCCAGGAACTCGTCCACGGCCGGCTTGATCTCGGCCACCTTGCCCTTGCGCCGGGCGGCGTCGACGGTGATCAGCGCCTTCGCCTCGGAGAACTCCATGCGCTCCTTCACCGACTCGGGTGAGAAGCCGCCGAACACCACGTTGTGGGCCGCTCCGACCCGCGCGCAGGCGAGCATCGCCACGGCCACCTCGGGGATCATCGGGAGGAAGATCCCCACCACGTCGCCCTGGCCCACGCCGCGTTCCTTGAGGACGTTGGCAAGCCGCTTGGTGTCGCGCAGGAGGTCCGCGTAGGTCACGTCGCGCTCCTCGCCCTCCTCCCCGCGCCAGTGGTAGGCCACGCGGTCGCCGCGGCCGGCCTCCACGTGGCGGTCGAGGCAGTTGTGGGAGGCGTTCAGCTTCCCGCCCGTGAACCACTTGTAGAAGGGGGCCTCCGAGTCGTCGAGCACCTTGTCCCAGGGCTCGAACCAGTCGAGCTCGGAGGCCTGCTTGGCCCACCAGGACTCGGGATCGCTCGCGGCCTCCTCGTATACGGAGTCGTCGGAGATCAGGGCGTCCTTCGCGAACTCCTCGGGCGGGTCGAACCTCTCGCGGTCGAGCAGCTCGCCGAGCTCGCGCTCGATCTGATCCCCGGAAGCCTTGGTGGTGCTTGACATCTACCCCTCCTGATCGACTCTCCCCTCAGGTTCTACCCGAACCGGGTCAGGCGACACTCCGGGAGCGGGCGAGAACGGCGCTCCGGCCGCTGCGGGGCGTACGTTGCGGGCATGTCCGCCACACCCCGCCCAGCGTCCGTGTCCGAGCCGGGGTTCCGGAACATGGGGAACGAGCTGCGCATGATCCTGACGGCGGAGACGCACGCGCACGCGATGCTGCGGAGCCGCCTGACCGGGCTGTTCGTGGCCACACTCCTCCTCGACGTCGTGGGCACGGTGCTGATGTTCCTGTTCGAGCACGACGACGCGGCCTCCGGGTTCACCACCGTCGGCGGCGCCCTCTTCTGGGTCTCGGCCCAGCTCACGACGGTGAGCTCGCAGATGCCGAACCCGGTGACCACCGGCGGGCGGATCGTGGACATCGTGCTCGAGGTGTGGGCCATCTCGGTGGTGGCCACCCTCGCCGCCTCGCTGGCCGCGTTCTTCCGGGCCCGGCACGTGGAGGCCGGGCCCGGCGCGGGTGCCTAGCTTGGCGAGGGTTCCCGGGTCGCCACCTCGCGGAGGGAACCGAGCGCGTCGTCCAGCAGGCGCCGGTAGTACCGCTTCCCGATGACCGTGTCCATGGCCCGGTAGCGGGCGGAGACGGGGTCCATGCCGATCTCCGCGTCGGCGAACGTGCCCTCCCGAGCCTCGGTGAGGAGCCAGTGCGTGTAGTAGCCGCTGCTGAGGCAGCGCAGCCGGATCTCGTGCAGATCCTCCAGGTCCTCGATCACGAACGTGGTCTCCGACGCGCTGCCGAGCATGCGGCTCGTCTGCTGGAAGTGCGCTCCGGTGGTGACCTCCGCCAGGCCGGTGACCTCCACGACGTTCGACGCCCACTCCGGGAAGCGGCGCGGATCGCCGACGAGCGACCAGACCACCTCGAGTGGTGCGTCGATCAGGGCCTGCTGGCGCCACGCGGCCATCGGCCCATTATCCGCCGCGGACCGCACCCCGTCCACCTCCCCCGGAGTCGGGGCCCGCCGCTCGGCGAGCCCCGAACCGGGAGGGCGGCTACTTCAGCGGCTTGACGGGCAGGACGATCTTCCCGAACGTCTTGTTGGTGACCCCGGCGAACGAGGCGTACCAGGCGGCCGCCGCCGTGGCGAGGCCGAACCAGCCACCGATCTTGGTGATGTCCGAGTGCGCGCCCGCGTCACCGATCCCAAGCAGGAAGAAGGTGATCGCCAGCAGCGCGAACACGACGTTCACGGCCACGCTTACACGGAACGAGGCGATCCACATGTACGTGGTGAAGATGCCCCAGGCGATGAGGTAGAGACCCACGGCGTCTCCGACGTTCCCCGCGGGAACGTCCCCGGCGTAGAACTGCTCGAACGCCCAGAAGGACAGCCAGAACGCGCCGTATGACGTGAACGCGGTGGCGCCGAACGAGTTGTTGTTCTTGAACTCCCACATACCGGCCAGGAGCTGGGCCAGGCCTCCGTAGGCGAGGGCGAGGCCGAACACGATCGGCTCTCCCGCATCGCTGACGAGACCGGCGTTGAACATGCTGAGCACGAAGGTGGTCAGCGCGAATGCGGCGAGCCCGAGCGGAGCAGGGTCGGCGATCGCGTCGGCGACCACTGATCGGGTCTCCTGAGTTGAAGGTCGGCCGCCGCGTATCGCTTCGCGTCGCGGGGCAGTTGTGGCCTCCATAGGTCCTCCCTCAGTTGCTTTCGCGATTGCACTACCCGGGGCATCTTTTGCCGACACTCGGGTACAACCGATTTGAGTGAGGAGCTCCGCCGGGGACCCGGAGCGGTTTTCACCTGCCGTCTAGTGCGTCCGCAGCTCGCAGTGAGTCCCCTCGGAGTTTCGGCCCTGGTCGGCCGACGGTGGCTTGATGATCAGGAGACGCACTCCGTCAAGCTCGTGGTACTCGGCGAGCTTCGCGGTGTCGCAGACCCGATCCCCGTCGCTGTCGCTCCGCACCTTCACGATGGCCTCCCCGCGGTGCGGCACGTTCACGAGGAAGTGCGGGTCGATGGCGTCGCCACCCCCGCAGCCCACGGCCAGCGCCACCAACAACCCGAGGAGTGTGGCCGGACGCGGGATTGGGCTGAGGTTAGTACCGGGCCTCCTAAGAGCCGCAATCCCGCTTCACGACTAAGGCGCCGACCGGAATCGAACCGGTGTAAACGGCTTTGCAGGCCGCTGCGTAACCACTCCGCCACGGCGCCGAGGCGGCCCTCAGGGTAGCGGCGGGCCCGGGGGTGTCCGGTGGCCCCTTCCCTCCTTCCGCGTTCATGCGTATCGTCTCCCCTCGGACTATGGAGACGACCACCGTTTCCTTCTGGGTCCCAGGTGGCAGGGGAGCTGCCTCGGTGGCCCGGCATTCGGTCCTGTCGTCGGGGGCTGCGCTTTCGCCTGCCGCAAGTGGAGACCTCGCCCTGCTGGTGAGCGAGCTGGTCACGAACGCGATTCAGCACGGGGGCGCCGACGCCAGCCGGGAGATCGAGGTCACGCTGTCCGCCTGCGAGCAGCGGGTGCGCGTGGAGGTCGCCGACCCCGGCGCGGACACCGCCTCCTCCACCGAGCGGCTGACCCCTGAGGGCGGCTGGGGCCTGGTTCTCGTGGACCAGCTTTCGGAGCGCTGGGGCCGCGAGCGCACCCCGGCGGGTGGCAGCGTCGCCTGGTTCGAGCTCTCGCTCGTCGAGCGCGCCGCCTAGCCCCCCACCCCGCCGTTCAAGGCCTCCGGGGCCGCCGGACCGGGGCTATACTCGCCGTTCGCGCGGCTGTAGCTCAGTTGGCTAGAGCGTCTGCTTGCCATGCAGAAGGTCGTGGGTTCGAATCCCATCAGCCGCTCCTCCAGAAAGCCCCGCTCCGGCGGGGTTTTCTGCGTCTCGGGCCCCGTCCGCGAGGCGTCTGGCTGGCGCTGAGGCAGCCGGATTTCTGCCCATTACTGCCCAATCGCTGGCTCCAACAAGACCGTCCAGGGCCTCCCCGTGGTCATCCTGGGAGGCGATTACCTGGGCATAGATGCCGAGCGTCATCTTAGGATCGCTGTGGCCGACCTGCCCCATCACGGTCCGTACATCGGCGCCCGCCGCGAGCATGAGACTCACGTACGTGCGCCGCAACGAATGCGGCGTGATGCGCGCGAGTGGAGCCTCACCCCTATCGGAACGGGCCGCGTTCGCGCGTGCGAGCGCGCGAGAGAAAGTCCGATTCCGGATGTTGCTCTCAGACTGACGGCCGCCCTTGGTGGTGCCGAACACGAAGTCCGCGGGCTCGGCCCAGGAGGCCCGCGCCCGGTACTCCGCGAGCACCTCCCGGGCAGGGCCGGCGTGAGCGTTACCCGGCGGATGCCCGCTGTGGTCTTCGAATCGGCCACGGATAGCCCGCCGCTGCTGAGGTCGATATCCCGCCAGTGCAGGTCGAGCGTCTCCCCGATCCGTAGGCCGGCGAGGAGGAGGGTGGCAAGTAGCGGATATCGCCACCCTACGTCTCCACTTTCGGCGTCGAACTCACGTCCCGCCAGTAGGAGGTCTTTGGCCTGATCGGGCTGGAGGTAGGTCCGCTTCGGCTCGGAGTGCCTCAGCCGGCGCCGCTTGCCGCGCGCTGGATTGGAGGTGAGATGTCCATACTCGACAGCGGTTTCAAAGGATCGCCGCCAAGAAGGACGATCGTCTTGTTGATGCTGCCTGGGGAGAGCGCCCGAACCTTCTCCCCATTCGCCTTCCTCACGGCCAACTTCTCGGATTCGGCGACCTTCGCGGCCCGGTAGCGATCGATGCTCTCCGGCGTGAAGTCCGTCAATCCGAAGTCCTTGAAGTGCGGCAGCAGATGGTTCGACAGACGCCATCGATAGTCGGTCCGAGTACGCGGTCGAAGCTCCGGGCTCTTGCCTGCGAACCAGTCAGAGGCGAATTCATGGAACGAGGGGACGCCTGTCCCAGCCGTGGGAACCGCTCTCCGCGGTCGCCACGCGCCCGCTCGCACAGATGCCATGAGATCCGCGAGAGCTTCTTCGGCTCGCGGGCGGGTCATGCCGGTAGCCGTGGAGCCAAGGACCTCGTGGTGGCGCCTGCCGCCTGCCCGAAAGCGCGCGTAGAACGTCGTCCCGTTCTTGCCTCGCCTCTCCACGATCGAACCTGTGGCTGCTCGGCTCATGCGGGACCATTCTCGCTCATGAGGCTCCTCCCACCGGCAGCAAGTCAACGCCCTCCACTCTCGGCCGGCGATCTATCACGCCGGCCCGGAGCGACTCCGGCGTTTCGGTGCGATAGATCACGCTCAGGTCGAATCGCAGTCTGGGCTTGGGCCCGGAGCCGAGCTTGACGGCGCCCAGCTCGTCCGCGTGTGCGTAGACCCACCCAGTGCTGACTCCGAGAAGTCGCGCCGCCGTGGAGGCGTCTACAAGGCCTTCATCCTCAGATCGGGTCGTTTGAGCCAGCGTCGGCTCGAGAGCGGACGCGACGGCGCGTGCTATCCGAGAGATATCTCGTTCATCAAGCATCACGCCAGCTCTCCTCCTTGGCCCTCACACGCGCGAGTTCCCTCTCCTCCTCAGGGGTGGCAATCACTTGGAGCCCCACGGCCCCCGTGCCACCGGCGTTTTCGGCTCTCCCGCCTTGGTCCTGGCCGGGGTGGCGGGGTGGCATCGTCAGTAGAGGGTGCTGCTCGCCTGCCACCCGCCGGTAACCGCGATCAACACGTTCAACCTGACGCCGATCTTCCAAGGATCTCAGGACTCTCCCGACACTGCGGTCCTTCGGGCTGCGGCCCACGGAGCGAGCGATGTCAGCGCGAGTCTGCGGATCGGGACCGATAACCGCCTGCACCCGTGGCATGAGTTCACCGACGACCGGCGCCGCTGACCTTGGTACCGCTGAGGTAGGCGGATCTGCGCGCTCGACGAACACGTCCGCGTTGCTAGTTGAGAGCCGTAGCCACCGCGTCGGGGGGCGGGGGGCGGGGCGGCACTTCCACGCCTGAAGGAAGCGCCGATCGGGGTCGTCGTCGTCTTCCTGCTGAGCCAATCCGAAACCGAGCTCGACGGACGCGCCGATCGCTGACGACCCGCGATACCCGGTGACCGCCGCCGGGATGGCCGGCAACTCGGCCTTCACGGCGGCGCAGAAGTCCGCGACGAGCGTCGCCGCCTCCTCATCCCCATGGGCCTCCGTCAGCGCGGTGAACCCCGCGATGTCCGCGAACCGGAACGCGGCGGGCTGGTCGGTGCCCGGACCCGTCACGGGTCCACGTTGAAGCTGAACATCATCCCGTTTCGGTGCTCCGCCATGCGGCTATTGGAGGTCGACCCCAGCGATGATTGCGACGGCGATGATGGCCGCGGCTACCCAGTCGACGACCATGCAGAACGGCGGCCACCACCGGGTGTTGGCCACGAACTGGCGGCGGTGCTGCCACAGGTCTTTCAGCCCGTGGCCGACATACCCCGCGACGATCAGCCACACCGACCCGGTTACAGCAACCGCTGCGACGACAACGAAGATCGATGCCACGGTGCTCTCGGCGACGATCACCTTCGGCCGACCGTCGGCCACCGCGAAGCCGATGTAGACCCCGGCGATGAGTGCCAATCCCAATGCGTAGACGGTCGCCGGGTCGAGCCACCAGAAGGCAAGTGGTGCGGCGCCGTTGACCACGCCGACCACGACACCCCAGGTGACCGCCGCGGGAATCCGGCTCGTGCGGTCGGCGGTACTCGTCAACCCCTACTCCTCGACCTTGAAGCTGAACATCATGCCGCTCTCGTGGTGCTCGGCGATGTGGCAGTGCGCCATCCACACGCCGGGGTTGGTCACGTCGAGCAGAATGTCCACCGTCTCCCCGGTACGCACCAGCGTGGTGTCCTTCCAGACGAGATTGCTCTCGGCCACTCCGTCTCGAGCGAGCACCAGGAAGCGACCGGCTCCGTGGACATGGAACGGGTGGTGCATCGGGTGGTCGCCTGCCATCTCATTGAGCAGCCGAATCTTGATCTGGTCGCCCACCCGGAACCGCCAGTCGATGGCTGCGTTCTCGTCTCCGGTCTCGCGGTCGATCAGCTTCCAGCGCATGTTGGCCGGGGTTGTGATCCGGTTGACCTCGACCATGTCGTCTTCCCACTCGATGCCGCCCGCAGCGGCATGGTCGTGCGTCCCGTGCTCGTGTTCGCCCTCGCCGCCTCCGTGTTCGTGTCCTCCCGCCGCCTCATCAACGAGGCTCGCAGGAAGCAGCTTCATCCCACATTCTGGACAGTGGCCAGGCTCGTCACTTACGACCTCGGGGTGCATCGGGCAGGTGTAGGTGGTCACTGGGGCCTCCACCGCGAGCAGCTTCATCCCGCACCTCGGGCAGCTGCCAGGGTCGTCGTTGACCACCTCCGGGTGCATCGGGCACGCGTAGACGACGGGGCCGTCCCCGTCGGGCATCCCCATGTCCATCTCCGCGAGGAAGGCCAGCGTCTTGTCCGGCTCGGCCTCCAGGTACTCGGCGGACCTCTCGCGCACAGCGGCCATGTCGGCGTTCGTTCGCAGGACCGGGAACTGCTCTCTTAGCGATGGCTCGGCCTCGTCCTCGCCCACGCTGATCGTGGCCAGGCGATAGACCCGATCGGGCGTACGGTGCTCGAGCGTCAGGTCGCCCGCCGTGTCGAAGAGCACATCGACCACCACACGTTCGGATGGAGCCACCACCACATCGTCCACGAACTGCTCGTGCTCGACGTGGCCGCTGTCACCGCCGACGAGCTTCATGCGCGCTCCAGGCAGCGCGACCTTGAACACCCGGGTGTTCGCAGTGTTCGTGAGGTAGAAGCGGACCACCTCTCCACTTCGCACCGCCAGTGAGAGGTCCATCTCGCCGCCGACCAGTAGGACGTTGCCGAAGCGGCCCATCGCAACGTAGTTCGTCTCGCTGGGGCTGAACGGCGCGACCTTCCCGTCCTCGAGCAATATGTCGTCGAGGGTCAGCAACACTTCGCGGTGGGCCGCGGGCCAGTAGTCGGGGTCGGCCGGCTCCACGAGAACGTTGCCGTACAGCCCCATCTCCTGGCCGTAGTCCTCGCGAATGTGCGGGTGATACCAGTACAGCCCAGGGTCAGGGAATGTCACGCGCGCGGTGAACCGCTCGCCGACCGCCATCGGCTGCTGGGTCTCGTGCGTGCCGTCAAAGCGGTTCTCGAGCCGCAAACCGTGCCAGTGCACCGTGGCCTCCACGTCGCCCTGGTTCTCGACGTTGACGATCACCTCCGCGCCCTCTCGGACCTTCAAGGTCGGGCCGGGGATGGACCCGTTGTAGGCCAGCATCCGCACCGTGGCGTCGCCGAGTCGCTTCGCGACCGGCGCGATCCGCAGCTCAAACTCGTCGCCGTCATCGAGCTCCACCAACTCGGGGGGATTCACCTCAGGAAGCCCCGACACGTCGGTTGGGAAGTGATCCGTGCTGCTCATCTAGCTCTCCCGTCGTCGATCCCGGCCTTCATACCGCCAGCCCCGGGGGTTCCGGTACCCCCAGGCCGTCAATTCTCCGCCGCTCGATTTCTTGTGCGAGGTGCTCCGCGTCGTCTTTGACCCAGCCGAGAAGCGCCGAGCCTCTCGTGTGCTGCCACGACAGACCGAGGAAATAGAGCCCGGGTACGTCCGTCACGCCGCGTTCGTGAAGCGGCCGCCCGGCCTCGTCAAAAACGGGGACGTCGATCCACGAGTAGTGCTGCCTGAAGCCCGTCGCCCAGACCACGCCCTGCACATCGAGGGCGCTGCCGTCGCTGAACCGCACCGTCGACCCCTGGGCGTCGACGGCGCGGCCATGGATAGACACGCCGTGTTGTTTGCGGAGCTTCCTCGGGCTGGAGCCGATCAAGGTGTCGCGCCCTTCCATGCGCTTACCGACCCTCGAATCGGTGGTCTTGCGGATCAGCCCGGTCGCGTCGAGATACCGAAACAGGTCGCGCCCCAAGATGCGTTGAGGCAGCGGCGTCTGCCGTGAGCCCACCGCCAGGTGCACGACGTGCGTCGCGGTCAGCTCCTCGGCGATCTGAAAGCCCGTGTTGCCGCCCCCCACCACGAGGACACTCCCCGTCGGAACCATCTGGGGGGAGCGATAACGGGTGCTGTGGATCTGGAAGACCTCCGGGCCGAGTCCCTCCGCGATCGACGGAACGAACGGCGTCTGAAACGGACCCGTGGCGACGACCACCTGGTCGGTCTCGTAGCTCCGATCCTCCAACCGGACCAGGTATGTCCCGGTCCCCCTACTGACCGAGCGGACGCGGCTCCTTAGCTCCACCGGCAGGTCGAAACGCCGGGCGTATTCCGAGAGGTACGCCACAACTTCGTCGCGAGCTGGGTAGCTGTCCGGATCGCCCGGGAAGTCCAGCCCGGGAAGGGCGTCATAGCGCGCTGGCGTGAAGAGCTTCAGCGAGTCCCAGCGCGCACGCCACGCCGCGCCAGGCTCGTCGGCCGCCTCCAGGATCGTGAAGTCCCGCCCCTGCCGGGCAAGGAGATACCCGATCGCCAGACCAGCTTGGCCACCCCCGATCACAACAACATCGCGACGGATGGCGGGACCACCGCCGTCTCGTTCCACCACTCCAACCTCCACACGACGGCTAGGGCGAATCGACTACCGCGGGCAGCTAAGCAGAAACACGGGAGGTAGTTGAAGGCATGGTCGGGCGCGGGACGCGCTAACTAGTCAGGTTCGGGCGAGCGAGTAGGTCGCGTACCAGGGCCGGGCCCTGCGGGAGACCGGTGACAATGGATCAGTGAGCGAGGTCGTCTCGAAGCTTGGCGATGGTCTGTGGAACGCCCTGCTGATGGCGTGGGAGGTCTGGTGGGCGCTTGTGCTGGGCTTCCTCGTGTCGGCGATCGTGCAGGCGTGGGTGCCGCGCGAGCGGATCGAGGGGGCGCTGAGCGGCTCCGGTCTGGCCCCGATGGCCAAGGCCACGGGGCTCGGGGCGGCATCGAGCTCGTGCTCGTACGCCGCTATCGCCATCGCGAAGAGCCTCTTTCAGAAGGGCGCATCGGCCGCGACCGCCCTCGCGTTTCAGTTCGCCTCCACCAACCTGGTGTGGGAATTGGGCCTGGTCCTCTGGGTCCTGATCGGATGGCAGTTCGCGCTCGCCGAGTACATCGGCGGCCTCGTGATGATCGGACTGATGTGGGGGATGCTGCGGATCTTCGTCAGCCAGCGCCTCGAGGAAGAGGCGCGCGAGCACGCCCGCGCCGCGGACACCGGGCACCAGCACCACATGGCGGGGGAACGGATGTCCTGGCGCGAACGCATCACCTCGATGTCCGCCTGGTCGGACGTGGCCCACAACTTCCGCGGCGACTGGCAGATGCTGTGGAAGGAGATCACGCTCGGCTTCTTACTGGCGGGGTATGTGGCCCTCCTGGGCGACGACTTCTTCAACGGCCTCTTCCTGACGGGAGCACCGGCCACCGTGCAGACGATCTGGGGGGCGCTGGTGGGGCCGCTCATCGCCGTGCTCAGTTTCGTGTGCTCGGTAGGGAACGTGCCGCTTGCCGCCGTGCTGTGGTCCGGCGGCATCTCATTCGCCGGCGTGATGGCGTTCATCTTCGCCGACCTGATCGTCCTGCCCATCATCCTTGCCTACCGCAAGTACTACGGGACGGCCTTCGCGGTGCGTATCACCGCGCTAATGCTTGTGACCATGGTCCTGGCCGCGCTGGCGGTCGATCTGGGGTTCGGCGCGGTCGGGCTGATCCCCAACAGCCGTCCGAGCACGACTGACGTGTTCGGCGGCATCGGTCTCGACTACAAGGCGGCCCTGAATGCCCTCGGCGCGATCGTTTTCGTCGCTCTGTTCGCACTGACAGTCCGCCGCGGCGTCCGTGATCCAGTGTGCGGCATGACCGTGGACCGAGCCAAGGCCCTCACCGCCGACCACGACGGGCACACCTTTCGCTTCTGCTCCGAGGACTGCCGTAGCCGGTTCCAGACCGATACAGACAGAGCTGGCTAGCCACAGGGCCTCGTCTTAGTGCAGTAGCTCCATGTTGCTCTGCTGACGCGCTCCCAGTCGCGGGACTTCCCCGCCCGCCGCGACGATCAAAATCGGTCGGGGTGACGGAGCGGCCCGAAACCGGCATGGAATCGGCCCAACCGGTGCGCATCGCTGACGTTGGGGCGGTCGCGGCGTGGGCGCTGGATCCGTGTCCGCACCCGGCGAGCGCGACGATCAGCCAGGCAAGACCGAGCGCGGCGGGTCCGCCACGCGAGAATCGTCGACGGGGACGGCCGGCGCTTTGGGTGCGGGCAAACCAGGCGAGCCCGATGAGGCAGAGCGTGGTGGCGACGAAAAAGTTCAGGCGCAGGCCAAGGATGTGGTGGGCGGGGTCGGTGCGCAGCAGATCTTCGAAGATGCGAAAACCGGAGTAGCCGGCGACGTAGAGCGCGAACAGCCCGGGTGCGCGGATCTGGCGGCGGCGCCCGAGCCAGATCAGGGCGGCGGCGAGCGCGAGGTTCCAGCTCAGCTCGTACAGAAACGTCGGGTGAAACGTGGCGTAGTGCTCGTAGCCAAGGGGCCGGTGTGCGGGATCAATCTGCAGGCCCCAGGGCAGACTGGTCGGGCCACCAAAGAGTTCCTGATTGAAGTAGTTGCCGACACGGCCGATCGCCTGGGCGACCAAGAGACCCGGCGCGGCGGCGTCCATGAAGCGCGGGATGTCGGCGCGGCGGCGGCGCAGCACGGCCAGTCCCCCGAGGGTGCCTAGCGCGATCCCGCCCCAGATGCCCAGCCCGCCCTTCCAGATGGCCAGCGGCCCCCACCAATTGCCGGGCACCTGATCCCAGCTTGTGGCCAGGTAGTACAGCCGTCCGCCAATCAACCCAGCGGGAAAACCCCAGAGCGCGACCTCCTGCACGAGTTCGCGTGAGCCGCCTTGGCGCTCCCAGCGGCGGATCGTGAGGGTAATCGCGGCGATCACCGCGATGACATAGGTCAGCCCGTAGATGTGAATCTCGAGCGGGCCGACGGCAGGCCATTGAAGGGCGGCCTAGGAATCGAGGCGAACAGCACGATGGGATGGGTGGCGGTCCGGGCGGCCCCGCCCCCCGGGGTGGCTTCCCGGAGTGTGGCACGCGTGCGCGGGGCCTTTCCGGAGCCCTTCGCTCAGGGCAGACTCGTGGGGCAACACACACCCCGGCACAGCCACAAACGTTCGTGTCCCCCCGGGTGTCCGGCACTGCTCGGGGGGCGGCGAAACCCCTGCAGCCGATTAGCCGAGAATGCCGGGTCGAATTAGAAGGGAGTCGCTCTGTCTAGCTGAGCTACCCGGAGCGCCGGGAAGCTTTCCCGCGAGGGACCGTCAATGGGCAGAAGGGCGGATCTTCTGCCCAAATCCCGCGAAACTCCTGCTAATCGGTCGTCACTACAGTTCGTCAGACCTGCCGAGGTTCTGGGCTAAAGCGCGGTCATGGAGCGCGATCCCGTGTGTCCGGTCGCTCACTCGCCCAAGGCTTGCCATGCAGAAGGTCGTGGGTTCGAATCCCATCAGCCGCTTCGCCAGAAAGCCCCGCTCCGGCGGGGCTTTCTGCTTGGTTGAGCCCTTGCTCCAGGCGGCTGTCGACCGCTACGGTCACCCGATGCCGGGAAACGAGGAGCACACGGCAGGGATGGCCGCTTATTTGGCCGGGGCGGGCGGGTGAGGCTCTACCACACCACTGACCTGGCGGCTCAGATCCTCGCTGAGGGATTCCGTGACGGCCCGTCGTCCTTCAGCGCCTCCTTCAGCGCGTACGAGGAGTTGCGCCAAGGCGTATGGCTGGCAGACCGAGTGATGACCTACGGGGACTTCTCCCACCTGGGCGCAGATGTGCTCGTCGTGGAGGTCCCGGCCGCCGTGGCTGCGCCGTTCGAGCAGCCGGAGGATGCCCTCGGCCTCCCCCCAGACATGCCGTACTACCGGGCATTCGTCATCCCGGCCGAGGTGGTCAACCGGTACCCCGTCGTTCAGCTTGGCTGACGCTGCCGGCGCACCGGCCGGTGATGGAGTGGGATTTGAACCCGGGGCGGTTATGGTGCCGCAAGCGCGTTCGGTGCGCCGCCGCCCATGACCGTCCGCCTCTACATCACCTCGCTGTCCAACCCGTCCTACGCGGCCGTCGGCATGCTCGCGCACAAGCGCCTGTCCCACCGCCGCATCGACCTGCTCACCGGGTTCCATCCCTACCTGGTCCGCGCGGCGGGATTCGAGGGCCGGACCGTGCCGGCGCTCGAGCTCGCCGACGGCCGCCGGATCCAGGGCTCGATGCAGATCTCGCGTGCGCTCGACGACCTGATTCCCGAGCGCCCGCTGTTCCCCGCAGAGCCGGTCGCGCGGCGCGCCGTGGAGCGGGCCGAGCGCTGGGGTCACAACCACCTGCAGCCGATCCCGCGCCGGATCTTCCGCTTCGGCGCCATGCGCGACGTCCAGGTGCGGCGCTGGATCGCGGCCGACGTCGCCCGTGTGCCGGCGCCCAACATCGTCTCCGCACTCACCCGGCCGGTGGCGGTCCTACGCTGTGCGGACTCGGGAGGCAGCGAGGAGACGATCCCCGAGGACATCCGCCGGCTCCCGGGCCTGCTCGACCTCGCCGACGCGCTGGTCGGAGAGGGCACGATAGGCGGTCCGGAGCCCAACGCCGCCGACTTCCAGGTCCTGTCGAGCGTGCGGCTGCTGCTCGACTTCAAGGCCCTGCCTCCGATGGACCACCGGCCCAGCGCCCGGGCGGCACGCAAGCTGTTCCCAGAACTGGAGGGCGAGATGCCACCATTCGCGATCCCGGGCCTCGAGTGGGAGCACCTCCGCGGGCCTCTACGCCGGAGCCGGTGACCCGGCACCAAGACACCGGTGCGCGTCGGTTCAGTCTGCGGGGACGATCCCGTAGAGCCGCACACGCTCGTCAATCCCCTTGACCTTGCGCCGCCGCCGTCGCCTCTCCCAGGCCACGCCACTCACGCGCTGCTCGATCTCCTCCGTGACCAGGATCTGTCCGGGCTTGGCCAACCCGGCCACGCGGCTGGCCAGGTTCACCGTTGCCCCGAACCAGTCGCCGCCCCGCGTCGTGGCCGGGCCGAACGCGATGCCGGCGCGCACGCCGGGAAAGTCCGGACCCTCCTCGGCGATCCGCTGCGTGAGCCTTTCGACCACTGCCACGAGCGCGCCCGCGTCGTCCGAGACGAACATCGCCGCGTCGCCGATCATCTTGACCAGCGTTACGGGGCGGCGAACCGTGTCGGCGGCAAGCTCGGCCAGGCGGCCGGCGATGCGGCCCACATCCTCGGGGGGCAGCTGTCCGCCGAGGCGGGTGTAGCCCACGAGGTCGGCGAAGGCCACGGCAACGTCCCGGCTCTCGGTGAGCCGGCCGGTGACCCGCTCGCTGTCCGACACCAGCCTCTGGCTGATGCCCGTGCGCAGATGGGCCCGCAACTGCAACCGGAGCACCTCGGTCACCGCCGGCAGGAGCCGCTCGCCGATATCGATGTAGCGCAGCGCCACCTCGTCCTGTGACATGCCGCGCTCGAGCAGGGCGTTGCCCACGAGCCGCCGCGTGGCGTCGGCCGTCTGCGCCATTCCCCGGCTGAGCACACGCAGGACCTCGAGGAGCTCGCGTCGGGGAAGGCCCGCCTCGAGGAAGCCGCTGACCAGGTGCGCGAGCTCCACGTCGTCCCGCGAGAAGGCGCGCTCGCCGCGCCCCGGGTTGGGCCGCCCGAGCGCCTGCATCAGCTCCCGGACGAACGCCGTGCCCAGCCGGGCCGCCCGAGCGACGTCGCTGAGCGTGAACTCGGCCGCTCCTCCGCCCAGCGCAGACTGCACCGCCAACCCGGGAAGCCGGCCTTCGGCAGCGGCCCGCTCGATCTCATCCGGCCCGTGGCCGGCGCCGGCCGCCCGCGCCACAAGGTCCGCCGTGTCGCGTCTCGACCGGCGGTTGGCACTCGTATCGGGCACGGGCGGATCATCGCGCGTGCGGCGCTCGCGTGGATCAGGCTCGCGTCGGTGCTGCCAGCCGATCGTGATGTAGAGCGGTCACCGCCTCGGAAACGAGCCTCCCGGCCAGGGAGCCCCGGCGTATCGCTCGATGACCGGCCCCGCCGGTGGCGCCACCGTGCAGAAGAGGTCCGTCTCGACGACAGTCCCTGGGAGTATGCGTGCGAACGGGTCGTCTTTGAAGCAGGCCGGGTCACGGGCGACCGTGACCGCGCCCGCGTACTGGCTCGCGTCGATCGAGAAGGTGGAGAGACAGACGAGCGCATCGCCGACCAGGGGAATCCACCAGGCGAGCGCGTCGCGGCGCGCCTGCTGCACCTCCGGTTCGTCGAAGCGAAGCGCCGCGTCGGCTTGCGGAAGCGCGCAAACGTGGGCGAAGGCGCCCGGAACGGGCGTCCCCTCCAAACAACGCGCGTCCACGCGAAGCCGGCGCCCAGGCGCGTGTGGGTCCGCGCTCAGGCGGCAGCCGTCGAAGACGATCCGGGCGAAGGGCTTCACGCCGGCGGCAGCTCCCAGTCATCGCGGACCGCGCTCGAGATCTCCCGGAGATCCTGACGCAGCTCCTCCATTGTGGCCCGACCGAGGTACCAGTACCCGTTGTACACGCTCTGAATGGTGAGATCGGGGTGCAGCGTGAAGCACGCCGGGCGGTACGGATGATGCACCGTGTCCGTGGTCTCCTCGAGGTGGAGGCGCGGCAGCCAGCGTCGCTCGGCGTCCGACAGGAAGACGAAGCGCGCGCCCAGCCCCGCGCGGAACGCGGCCTGGACCTCCGGCGGATCGACGCTGAGGACGGCGATCCGGGCATACGCGACCTCCAGCTCCTCCTGCAGCCTGCAGAGCTCGCGCATATAGCGCTGCTCCTTCGGGCACCACCAGCCGCGGGAGGTGAACAGGGCCAGCGGATCCCCGCCCGCGACCTCGGAGAGAGTGCGCTGCCGGCCGGTGTGATCCGGCAGGTCGAGGTCGGGAAATTGCTCACCCGGGTTCACGTCGAGTGCCTAACACTCCCAACGCTCGGGCAGCAGCACAACGCGGAAGCCATCCGGATCCTCGAATGTGAGCCCGTGCTCGGCCCAGTACGGGTTGGCGGGAAGTACCGGTTCGATCCCGAGGCGCGCCACGATCGCCCGCACCGCCCCGGCGTCGCCGAGGTAGAACACGAGGAGCGATTCAGAATGCGGCGCCGGAGCGCCATGGCCGCCGCCCGCGGTGAGCTCGAGGTGGGCGCCGGTGCCCGGCAACGCCAGAAACACGCCGTCGTATCCCTCGTGATCGCGGAACCCGCCGATCTCTGTCAGGCCGATGCCGTCGCGGTAGAAACCGACGAGCTCATCCAGGCGCTCCGTGTGCCGGGCAACGCGCAGATGCATCGTCCGATCCTATGGTTCAGGGACTCCCGGAGCCTCCCGCGGATTCATGACCCCTAAGCCTACGCCTGCGATCGCCGCTCGAGCACGTCTCTGAGGAGGCGCAGGTCTCCGCGGTTCGCCCGGCGCATCGCCAGGGCCATTGCGGGTGCCGCCAATTTCACGAAGCCGTTCGGCTCACCCCGGTTGCGCAGCACCATGGTGGTGCCAGCCCCGCTGTCCTGCCAGCTGTAGGTCGTTTCCATCGGAAAGGGCCCCTCGGCTGTGCTCATCACGAACCGCTGCCCCGGAATCCACTCCCGGACCTCGTAGGTGTAGGCGAGGCGACGCCCGAGGAAACGGGCGACGAACGCGAGCCTCGAGCCGATCGCAAGCGGACGGGGAGACCGCCACTCGACGGACTCGATGTTCCTGTACCAGACGGTGGCGTGGTCGGGGTCCACCGCGTAGGCCGCCACCTCATCTCGAGCACGGCGAATCTCGATCTCGCTCACCACGTCGACGGGCATCGACAGGGCAGGATATGTAACGAATCGCGGAGTTGGAGCACCACGGTGCATGCCATCGTTCGGTGGACTCCTGATCGTCGTCGCAGTGGCCTTCGCCGCTCCCCTGGTGCTCGGCTTCTTCCCCAAGGTCCGGCTGCCCTCAGTCGTGCTCGAGATCGTGGCGGGCATCGTCATCGGACCATCTCTGCTCGGGATCGTTCACCCCGACGAGGCCATCCAGGTGATCTCGGTGATCGGGCTGGCGTTCCTGCTGTTCCTCGCGGGGCTGGAGATCGACTTCAAACGCCTACGGGGACAGGTGCTGAGACTGAGCCTGCTCGGCTTCGTGCTGTCCTTCGGAATCGCGGTGGCGGTGGCACTCTTGCTGAAGGTGGGCGGCCTGGTCGAGACGCCCCTGTTGGTGGCCATCATCCTGTGCGCGACGTCCCTCGGCGTCCTGATCCCTGTCCTGAAGGACGCCGGCGAGATCTCGTCGACGTTCGGTCAGCTGATCATCGCTGCCGGCACGATCGCGGACTTCGGCGCCGTGATCCTGCTCTCGATCTTCTTCTCCGGCGAGGGCAGCGTCGGCTCGACGCTGCTGCTGATCGGGTCGCTCGTCGTGCTTGCGGCGGCGGTCTTCGTCGCAGTGCGCACCGCCGAGCATTCCATGACCATCCGCTCCGACCTCCTGCGTCTTCAGGACACCACCGCACAGATCCGCGTTCGGGGCGCGGTGGTGCTCCTCGTCGGGTTCGCGGCGATCGCCGATCAGCTCGGCCTGGAGACGATCCTCGGAGCATTCATCGCGGGAGCGGTCCTCTCGCTGGTGGACCGCGACGACCAGATGAACCATCCGCAGTTCCGGCTCAAGCTGGAGGCGGTTGGCTTCGGCGTCTTCATCCCCGTCTTCTTCGTGTCCAGCGGCGTGAGCTACGACGCCGACGCCCTCGTGGCCAGTGCCTCGAACGTGCTGATGGTCCCGATCTTCCTCGCCGCGCTCGTGGTCGTGCGCGGGGTGCCGGCCCTCCTGTATCGGGGACTGCTCGACGGGCGCCGCACCACCACCGCGGCGCTCATGCAGGCCACCTCGCTGCCGTTCATCGTGGCCGCAACCGCGATCGGCCAGGAGCTCGACCTGCTCACCGCGGCCGAGGGCGCCGCGCTGATCGGCGCAGGGCTGCTGTCGGTGCTGCTGTTCCCGATCGCGGGCCTGACGTTGCTTCGCGGCGCGACAGACGCACCGGCACCGATGGCGGACGATGCGCCCCAGCCGCTCGCGGCGATGTGATCGCGGCGGCGATCGCACCGACCCGCTCGCGACCGCCTGCGCGGTGCTTAGAATCGCGCCCCCTCCGGCCATTCGACCAGGCGGTGACCACGGGAGTCGAGGCACACTCGAGCGACGTCGAGGAAAGGCAGCTGGTGGTAGCGCTCCGGGCCCGCGACGAGGCGGCATTCCGAACGCTGGTAGCCCGCCACCATCGCTCCCTGAAGAGCCTCGCGCGTTCCTTCGGGGCGACGGAGGCCGTGGCCGAGGAGATCGTTCAGGAGACCTGGGTCGCCGCGCTCCGGGGGCTCGACCGCTTCGAGGCGCGGTCGTCCCTGAAAACGTGGCTGTTCGGCATCCTGAAGAACCAGGCGCGCCGGCGCGCCCAGAGCGAGCGGCGGTCCGTGCCGTTCTCCGCGCTTGCCACTGGCGAAGATGACGCAGCCAATCCCGTCGTGGGCTCGTCGCGCTTCCAGGGGCCGGACGGGTGCTGGCCCGGTCACTGGGCCACGCCGCCGCGCCCATGGGAGGACCCGCCACGACGCCTCGCGGCCCTGGAGGCGCGCGACCAGATCCGCGCCGCGATCGCCGCGCTTCCGCCTCGTCAGCGGATGGTGGTTGCCCTGCGCGACGTCGAGGGACTCGAGCCCGAAGAGGTGTGCGGGCTGCTGGAGATCAGCGAGGCCAACCAACGGGTACTGCTCCACCGTGGCCGGGCTCAGATTCGCAACGTTCTCGAGGAGCACCTGAATGGCTGACCGCCACGACCGCGAGGAGATCCTCTGCCGCGAGTTCGTCGAGCTCGTGACGGACTACCTGGAGGGCGCGCTGCCCGCGGAGCGCGTCGAGCTCGTCGAGCAGCACCTGGTGATGTGCGACTGGTGCAAGACCTACCTCGAGCAGCTGGAGGCGACGGTGCGCGCCCTGCCTGAAGCAGCCGAGCCCGAGCCGGTTTCGCCAGAGACCGAGCTGGTGCTGCTGGCGGCCTTCCGCGAGTGGAAGGCCGGACCCTGATCGCCTACAAGTTCCTGCGCCCCGGCGCCGTCGCTCCGTTCAGCGGCCACCGCTGGCAGGTGCCCGTGAACGGAGAACCGGGCGGCTGGGTCGCGGCCTCGACCTGGACCAGCGTGTGCCGCGACGGCGTGTACGCCTGTGAGCGCCGGCACCTCCCGCTCTGGATCTGGGAGGAGCTGTGGGAGGTCGAGCTCGACGGTGATGTCGAGGCTCACGATCAGAAGCTGAGGGCGCGTCGCGGTCGGCTGGCACGCCAGATTGAGCCGTGGTCGGCGAGCTGCGCCAAGGCCTTCGCGCGCGCCTGCGCGGGCAGGGCGGCCATCCACGCCTCCGAGCCGCTGCGGGCGGCCGGCCACCGCGGCGCCGCGGCGGTGCTCGAGGACGGCGACGACCTCGAGCGCGTGCGGGAGCTCACGGCCGAGCTCTGGGACCAGCTTCCGGCGAACGCCCGCATCCCGATGGGGATGGCCAGCGACGGCGCGCTGCGTGCCCTGACCGCGACCGCGTCGAGCGATTGCTACGTGGCCGCCCACGGCGGTGCGGTGTCGGCCTACATCGCGGCGATGACCGCTTTGCGCGTCGCAGGCCGTGATCGCTACGACGACGAGCGCGTGTGGCAGGCGGACTGGCTCGGCCGCGAGCTCGGTCTCGTGTAACGGATCCGCCTGCCGCGGCACAGATGGTCATGGACCGCCTGCGTCCACTGCCCTCCACCTTCCGCACGACCGTGGCCTCGCTGCATCGCGTGGCCGAGCGAATCGTGTCGCCGGCACGCAGGCCCGCCCCGGAGATCTCGCTCGAAGCCACTCCCGGCGGGTTCGGGACCCCCATCTTCGAGAACGGGGGCACGCCCCACCAGGTGAGGGTCGAGGGCGCGCAGCTGGTCCTGCGGGTTGGCCACACCGAGCGCCGAGTTGCGCTGACCTCGCTCGCGGAAGCCCGCCGGCTGGTCATCGACGTGCTGCCGGAGGATGCCGGGGCTGATGACGCGCCTCTTGCCGTCGATCCCGCCGCGGCGGCGGCGCTCGCAGATTGGTACGCGTTCGGGGCAGACGTGCTCGGGCAGCTCGTGGCCGACGCCGCTCCGGAGGAAGCGGCAAGCCCGGTTCGGCTGTGGCCCGAGCACTTTGACATCGCCATCGAGCTCGGCTCGGAGGAGCGCGGGCAACGCGCCAACTACGGGCTTTCCCCTGGTGACGAGCAGCACCCGGAGCCGTACGCCTACGTCAGCGCGTGGACGGCCGAGGTCTCAGGCGACCTCTGGCAGGCGAGCGGGTTTCGCGGCGCCGAGCTGACCTACGCCGGGCTGCTCGACGCAACCGACCAGAAGGCGACCGCGACGGAGTTCTTCACCACCCGCAAGCACGCACTCGGAGGGAGTGGCATATGAGCGAAAACGGATCGAACGCGCTGGAGTGGCATCGGGTGCTCGCGGAAGCCGAGCTGCCGGAGGGCCGCGTCACGACCGTTGCCGCGGGCCACAAGAGCGTCGCGCTCGTGCACTACGACGGGCAGTTCTCGGCGCTCGACAACCACTGCCCGCACCAGGGCGGCCCGCTCGGCGAGGGATCGATCGAGAACGGGCTGCTGCGATGCCCCTGGCACGGCTATGACTACTGCCCGCTCGACGGCAGGTCGCCGGGCTACGACGACGAGGCGATCACCTACCCGCTCGAGATCCGCGAGGGCGAGGTGTTCGTGGGCGTCCGGCCCGAGACGCACGTTACGACCGTCACCGACCTGATGGCCGAGACGATGGTCAACTGGGGCGTCGAGCACGTGTTCGGGATGGTCGGCCACTCCAACCTCGGGCTCGCCGACGCGCTGCGCCGCCAGGAGGAAGCCGGCCGCCTCACCTACATCGGCATCCGCCACGAGGGCGCGGCCGCGTTCGCCGCGTCGGCCTACGGCAAGCTCACCGGAAGGCCGGCGGCGTGCCTGACGATCGCCGGGCCCGGCGCCACGAACCTGCTCACGGGCCTGTGGGACGCAAAGGTCGACCGTGCGCCGATCCTGGCCCTCACCGGACAGGTCGACACCCAGGTCCTCGGTCCGGGCGCGTTCCAGGAGGTCGACCTGTCCGGGGCGTTCGGCTCGGTCGCCGCCTTCAGCCAGCCCGTGCTGCACGACTCCAAGCCGGTCGAGCTCATGAATCTGGCCTGCAAGAACGCGCTGCTCCGTCGCGACGTCTCCCACCTGATCTTCCCGGACGAGGTCCAGACCCTCCCGGCGCCTGAGGGCCTGGCGGCAGGCGGCCCCGGGGGCAGGATCACGCCGCTCGAGATATCGCCGCCCGAGGAATCGATCGAGAGCGCCCTGAAGCTGCTCCGCAACGCCAAGCGCCCGGTGATGGTGGTGGGCCACGGCGCCCGGTTCCACATGCCGGCCGTCGTCGGGCTGGCCGAGCAGCTGGGAGCACCGGTGATCACGACCTTCAAGGCGAAGGGTCAGATCGGCGACGACCATCCACTGGCGGCCGGCGTGCTCGGCCGCAGCGGGACTCCCGTGGCCAGCTGGGTCATGAACGAGGCGGACCTGCTGCTCGTGCTCGGCGCATCCTTCTCCAACCACACCGGCATCTACCCCGGTCATCCGATCATCCAGGTCGACTTCGACCCGATGCAGCTCGGCAAGTTCCATCCCGTCGAGGTCCCCGTCTGGGGTGAGATCGGCGTGGTGGTGGACCGGATGCGGGATGCGCTCCCGGCCCGTGTCGCGACCGACGACCAGGCCACCCAGCTCGCCGAGCGCTGGGCGATCTGGCGGGCCGAGAAGGCCAGCCGCGCGGCCGACGACCGCGGCAGCGGCGTGAACTCGGCGTCCGTGTTCGCGGCGATGGAGCGACAGATCCCCGAGGACGCGGTGATCGCCGTGGACGTGGGGAACCACGCCTACTCGTTCGGGCGCTACTTCGAGTGCAGGCGCCACACGGTCCTGATGTCCGGCTACCTCGGCTCGATCGGCTTCGGCTACCCCGCGGCCATGGGCGCGTGGGCGGCGGCGCCGGACCGGCCGATCGTGGCCGTCACCGGCGACGGCGGCTTCGCCCAGTACATGGCCGAGCTGACCACCGCGGTCAAGCACGGCATGAACATCACGCACGTGCTCATGAACAACGGGCAGCTGGGCAAGATCAGCAAGGAGCAGCGGGCCGGCGAATGGGAGGTCTGGCAGACCTCCCTGCACAACCCCGACTTCTCTGCCTACGCCCGCAATTGCGGCGCGCTCGGCATCCGCGTGACCGACCGCGGCGCGCTCGACGCCGCGCTCGCCGAGGCCGTCGCACACGACGGCCCGGCCATGGTCGAAGTGATGACCGACCCCGACCTCGTCTGAAACCGAAAGGGAGCCAGTGACCGAACTCACCGAGAAGCAGGCCGAGCTGTGCGAGCGCAACACCACCGACTACTCGGACCTGAAGGCGTTCTTCATCAACTGCACGCTCAAGCGCGGCCCCGAGGCCTCGCACACCCAGGGGCTGATGAACGTCGCGATGGAGATCATGCGCCGCAACGGAGTCGCGGTTGACGGCATCCGCGCCGTGGACCACACGATCGCCACCGGGGTCTGGCCCGACATGACCGAGCACGGCTGGGAACGCGACGACTGGCCCGAGATCTTCGAGCGCGTGATCGGCTCCGACATCCTGGTGCTCGGCATGCCGATCTGGCTCGGTGAGAAGTCCTCGATCGCGACCCAGATCATCGAGCGCCTCTACGGGAACTCACACCTGCTGAACGACGCCGGCCAGTACGCGTACTACGGACGTACCGCGGGGTGCCTCGTGACCGGCAACGAGGACGGCGTCAAACACTGCGCCATGAACGTCCTCTACTCCCTCCAGCACCTCGGATACGTGATCCCGCCCCAGGCCGACGCCGGATGGATCGGCGAGGCCGGCCCGGGCCCCTCCTACCTCGATCCGGGCTCAGGTGGACCGGAGAACGACTTCACAAACCGCAACACGACGTTCGCGACCTGGAACATGCTCCACATGGCGCGGATGCTCAAGGACGCCGGCGGCATCCCGGCCCACGGCAACCAGCGCTCCGAATGGGACGCGGGCGCCCGCTTCGACTTCCCAAACCCCGAACACCGCTGACCCGTAGGCTCTCCGCGTGCGGCAACTCGTGATCACCGCCCCGCACGCGGTCGAATGGCGTGAGGCGGACGACCCCACCCTCGGAGGCGACGGCCACGCGCTCGTGAGGCCTGTCGCGGTGGCCACCTGCGACCTCGATACCGCGTTCCTCACCGGTGTGATCCCGCTTGCCGGCCAGTTCCCGCTCGGCCACGAGTGCATCGCCGAGGTGGTGGACGTCGGCGACGGAGTGACCGGCGTGGTGCCGGGTGACGTGGTGGTGGTCCCGTTCCAGATCAGCTGCGGGGAGTGCGACTACTGCCGAGCCGGGCGGACCGGGAGCTGCACCGCCGTGCCGCGGGGGTCGGCATACGGGATGGAGCCGCTCGGCGGTCCATGGGGCGGCGCCCTGGCAGACCTGCTGCTGGTGCCGTTCGCCGACGCCATGCTCGTGAAGCTGCCCCCGGGCCTCGACCCCGTGGCGGCGGCCAGTGTGGCCGACAACGTGTCCGACGGCTACCGCACGGTGCGCGACCCACTCGCCGCGGCCCCGGGCTCCGACGTGCTCGTGGTCGGCGGGTTCGCCCGCAGCATCAGCCTCTACGCGGTGGCCTCCGCCTTTGCCCTCGGCTCGCCGCACGTGGTGTTCGCCGACACGGACGAGGGCCGGCTGGAGCGCGCCGCCGCGCTCGGTGCCGAGACCATTGCGGTGACCGCCGGCGATGACGGCGAGCCGGAGTGGCCACGCACCTTCGGGCGCTTCCCGATCACGGTCGACGCCTCGGGCAGCCACGGCGGCCTGCACGCGGCGATTCGCTCCGCCGCCGCCAACGGCACGGTCACCAGCGTGGCGATCTACTTCGAGCCCGAGACCCCCGTGCCGCTGCTGGAGATGTACACGCGCGGGTGCACCTTCCACACCGAGCGCTGCCACGCCCGGGCGCTCATCCCCGATGTGCTCGAGGCGATCACCGCGGGCCGGCTCGACCCGTCGCTGGTGACCAGCGAGGTGGTGAGCTTCGACGACGCCCCCGACGCGCTCGCCGATCCGCCCACCAAGCTCGTGATGACCGCCTGAATCGCGATGACGGCTATTCTCGGCCCGCGATGACGGCCCCAGAGGAGGAAACCACCAGGATGCTGCTCGCCACCGGCGAGACGCTCCAGGTGAACGGCGCGCTCGACGCGATCGCGAAGGACCTGGAGAACGCCGCCCGCAGCAGTGCCGGAACGCTGGTCTGGCTCCACGAGAGCAGCAGTGGGGAACGCCTCGGCGTGGCCCCCGCGCAGGTCGTGTGGATCCGCCGCGGTCGCGACTAGCCTGAACGCGGCTATCCTTGACCAAGCCTGGAGATTCTCCACAGTCGGGTGTCGCGCTCCCTGCGCCCCCCTGGTAGCACTTCCACTGGGAGCCGCGAGGACGGTATGCATGGCGAAGCAGGGCGACAGTTCCGAGTGGAAGAGCTCGGCGCGCGGGGAGTCAGCCTGGAAGGAGACCCGCGAAGGCGTGGCCACTCGCAACGCCGAGACGCGCAAGTCGGGTAAGGCCCAGCGCGAGGGCTACGAGCGGGAGCGCGAGGGTGTGCGCCGCATGGCACAGGCCAAGCGCGACGCCAAGCTCATAGGAACCTCGAAGAAGCCCTAGCGTTCGCCTTGCGCGACTGTCTGGATCCCGCCGCGGGCGCCGGTGCCGCCATCGCCCTCGGCAGGCCGGGGCCCCGTGCGCGGGCCGGCGGGCCCAGCGCCGTCCGCCGCCTGCGCACCTTCGCCCGCCGCCGGCGAGTGCCGATCACGATAGGCGGGTCGCTGCTCACCGCCGGCCTGCTCGTCCTCCTGCTCGCCGGCCGCCGCGACGAGTTCTCCACCGCGCTCTCCGCCGCCCCCCTGTGGGTGCTCGGCGTCACCGCGCTGATGCAGATCGTGGCCCTCGTGTCACGCAGCGAGGCGTGGCACCTCACGATCGGCGCCGCGGGCGGCGAGGTGGACCGGCGCGTGCTCTACCGCGCCTCGAGCGCGCAGGTGCTCGGCAGCTTCGTGAACGGGCAGCTCGGCGTGGCGGCGCGCATCGCCGCGCTCCGCCGCTCGGCCCCCGGCGGCTGCCCCCAGGTGTCCACCCTGATCGCGGCGGAGTTCCCCATCCTCACGGTCGAGGCACTGCTGGCCGCGCTGGCCTCCTTCACCCTGGTGGCCCCGCTGGGCCTGCCATGGTGGCTCCCGATCGTGGGATTCGCCGTGGTGGGCACACTGAGCGTGGGCCTGCGGCGGCTCGCGCTGCGAACCGGCCGCGAGCTGTGGCTCGGGCTGGCCGTGCTGCGCAGCCTGCACGGCCAGAGCCGGGTGGTGTGCTTCGTGCTGATCGCGGTGTTCGCCCAGATCTTCCGCAACTGGATGCTCCTTCACGCGGTGGGCGTGGACGCCTCGTTCCTCGACGCGATCGCCGTGCTCATTGCTGTGGTGGCTCTCGGCCAGCTGCCCGTGGGACCCAGCGTGGGCGCGGCGGCGGCGGTGCTGATCCTGGGCAGCGACGGCGTGGCCGCGGCCGCCGCGGCGGGCCTGCTGATGACCGTGACCGGCACGATCGGCGGGCTCTGCTTCGCCTCATGGGCCGGAGGCGACCACCTCTGGGCCGCGGCGCGCCGGTCGCGCCGGCAGCGCGCTCTCGCCTGAGCCGGCGCTAGGCCGTCATGGCCGCGGTCTGCTCGGTGCCCGCCGCGGGACGGCCCCGGATCAGGTCGGCCGCACGCTCGGCCAGTGCGATCACGGGTGCGTTGGTGTTGCCGCGCGGCACGCTCGGCATCACCGAGCAGTCCACCACCCGCAGCCCCTCCGTGCCGTGCACCCGCAGCTCGCTGTCCACCACGGCCTCGGGGCCCGTGCCCATCTTGCACGTGCCCACCGGGTGGTAGAGCGTCTGGGTGGACCTCCGGATGTACGCCCGGATGCTCTCGTCGTCGTCGCCCTCGGGCACGCCGGTGGGCTCGTTGCAGCGCCCGGCCAGCGGCTCCCGGCGGCAGATCTCCCACAGCATCCGCACGCCCTTGACCATCGTGTCCATGTCGGCCGGGTCCGAGTAGTAGTCGTGCCGGATGAAGGGCTTGTTCAACGGATCCGTGCGGGCGTGCAGCACGTAGCCGCTGCTGCGAGGGGTGAGCAGGCACACCGCGGCGGCAAAGCCGTGCGCGGTGGCCGGGCCATCCTCCTCGTAGGGACCGGGGAAGAAGTGGAACTGAAGGTCCGGGGCCGAGAGGTGATCGGCGGTGCGTGCGAACCCGCCGGTCTCGGCCGCGTTCGAGGTGAGCGGGCCCGTTCCGGCTTCGAACAGGGCCATGTTCTCCTCCGTGAGCGCCCCCCAGAGCGTTACCGGCTCGTCGGTGTTCCAACGCAGCCAGACGTTCGCGTGGTCC
Organism: uncultured Thermoleophilaceae bacterium; assembly: GCA_963819115.1. Taxonomy (GTDB): domain Bacteria; phylum Actinomycetota; class Thermoleophilia; order Solirubrobacterales; family Thermoleophilaceae; genus JACVRW01. The sequence goes on from CAWFUR010000011.1 coordinate 1,562,100, forward strand.
TGGAGGTTCAGGCCCACTCCGGGTAGCTCGGCCACCACCGGGATCTGGAGCGCGACCAGCTCGTCCGAGCGCCCGATGCCAGACGCGGTGAGGATCTGGGGCGAGTTGTAGGCCCCGCCGCATACCAGCACCTCACGCTCGGCCCGGTACTCCGCGATCTCTCCCATGCGCTCGGCCTCGACGCCCACGGCCCGCGTGCCCTCGAACAGCACGCGGCGCACGTGGAGATAGGTCTCGACCGTGAGGTTTGGACGGTCCATCACGGGATGGAGGTAGCCCACGGCGGCGCTGGCCCGGAGGCCGCCGCGCTGGGTCACCTGATAACGGCCCACGCCGTCCTGGGCGGCGCCGTTGAAATCAGGGTTCAGGGGGTGGCCGGCGGCCGCGGCCGACTCCACGAAGGCATCGGCGAGGGGCGTCTGGGCCCGGCTGTCCGACACCGCCAGGGGCCCGCCGGCTCCGTGGTACTCGTCGGCGCCTCGCTCGTTGTCCTCGGCACGCTTGAAGTAGGGCAGGAGGTCGTCGTAGCCCCAGCCGGTGATTCCCCGCGTCGCGCCAGGCGTCGTAGTCGGCCGCATTGCCGCGGATGTAGACCATCGCGTTGATCGACGAGGAGCCGCCGAGGGTCTTGCCCCGCGGCAGGTAGATCCGCCTCCGGTTGCAGGCGTTCTCGGGCAACGTGTCGTAGTCCCAGTCCTGCCTGCTTCCGGCGAGTGCCACCACCGCTGCAGGCATGTGGATCTCGTCAGCCGTGTCGGGCGGCCCGGCCTCGATCAGCAGGACCGATACGGCCGGGTCCTCGGTGAGCCGGTGGGCCAGGACGCATCCGGCGGATCCCGCCCCGACGATCACGTAGTCGTACATCGCGCACTCCTCCTCGATCGAGTCCCGCGCCACGGTGTGCGCGCAGGCCGATTGTCACGCCGCGCCGCCGTGGGGTCAACCGCGACCGGGTGAGGTAGGAGCGGACCGCACCGCGTGGCGCCTTCTGCACCGTATGGATGTACCAGTGGCCACGCACTCACGGACCACTGTGACCCGAACGTGACGAGTGCGACGGCGAGGTAACGGCAGCGTCAATCCATCCGCCACCCACCCAGCCGCCGTGCGCCGCTCCGCTGCCCCGGCAGAGGCGCTCGCCCCAGGGGTCTGGCGCCTTTTGCACGCCATGCATGCATTACGCGCCACACCCCCACCAGCTTCCTATGCGACGCCTTGACGGAGCGCGCCGGCGGTGAGCGCGATCGCCTGCCGGGCCGCGCGCGTACCGCCCATGTTCACGAAGCCGTGAAGTAGGGGGTGGCGATGGAGCGCCACGCGCACGCCGGCCTCGGCCAGGCGGCGGGCGTAGGCCTCGCCCTCGTCCCGGAGCGGGTCGGCCAGGGCGGTGGCCACGTGGGCGGTCGGCAGCCCGGCGAGACTGGCCGCGCGCAGCGGGGACACGCGCGGATCCTCTCGACGGGCGGGGTCGGGCACGTACCGGTCGGCGTACCAGTCCATGTTGCGTTCGGTGAGCGAGAAGCCGGTGGAGAAGGCGCGGTACGACTCCGTCTTCGCCGCCAGGTCGATGACGGGGTAGATCAGCAGCTGAAAGGCGGCCGGGCGCAGGCCGCGGTTGCGCACGGACTGGGCCGTCACGGCAGCCAGGTTCCCGCCCGCGCTGTCCCCGCCCAGAGCGAGCCGCGCCGGGTCGGCGCCGAAGTCGCCCGGGTTCGAGGCCACCTCCGCATAGGCGGCCAGAGCGTCGTCGGGTCCCGCCGGGAACGGGTGCTCGGGGGCCAGGCGGTAGTCCACCGAGAGGATGGGCACGCCGGAGTGGTGGGCGAGGAGCCGGCAACAGGGATCGTGCGTGGTGAGCGACCCCCGGGCCCAGCCCCCTCCGTGGAAGTAGATGAGCAACGGGCCGGGCGCGGAGGCCTCCGCCGGGATGTAGAGGCGGGAGGGCACGCCGCCCGCGCTCCCGTCCTCCACGGTCACGGGAAGGGCCGCGCGCAGGGAGAACGGCCCCACCTCCACCTCGAACTCGTGTCGAAGGCGCTCCAGCGGCACCTCCGAGATCGGGACGTCCACGCGGTCGGCCAGGCGCGCGAGCATCCACGCCTCGGGGTCGAGGCCGGCCGCGGACGCCGGCGGGGACCCGGCGAGCGCGGACAGCAGCGGACGCGGCAACGACAGCAGCGCGCGGGCCGAGTAGAGGCTCGCGCGCTGCCGCAGGTCGGCGAGCAGGGTGCTCACCGGGCGGACCCTACGCGCCCGGCGCGCGCCCCGTTGCCTACCTGACGAAGAGGATCTCGCTGTACTTCGGCAGCGGCCAGATGTCGTCGGCCACGATCTTCTCGAGCCTGTCCGCCACCACGCGCACATCGGCCATCGCGGTGAGCTGGTGGTCGCGGGCGTACACGGCGAGCTCGAGCCCCTCCACCCCATCGGGGTAGAAGTTGGCCTCCTCGAGCTTCCTGATGGCCGCGACCAGCTCGTCCACCAGCGACCTCACGTCGCCGTCGAGACCCGGGACCTTGGCCGCATCGAGAAGAGCCAGGTGCCGCAGCGCCGCCGGCAGCAGGAGTGTGCGGGCGATGGCCGCCGTGGTCTCGGCCTCGATGTTGGCCCGGATCGTGTACTGCTCGACCCACACCTCGTAGCGTGACTCGAGCTCGCGCTCGGAGAGCACGTCGTAGTGCTCGAACGCGGCCGTGGTGCTGTCCGCCAGCACCTCGGGCAGGGCGTCGGGCGTGGTCCTGAGGTTCTTCAGGCCGCGCCGCTCAGCCTCGGCATGCCACTCGTCGGCGTAGTTGTCGCCCCCGAAGAGGATGTCCTTGTTGGCGGTGTAGGTCTCCCCCACCACCGCCGTGACCTTCTCGGCGACGTCCGCACCCTCGGCCGACTCCAGCCTGTCGGCCATGTCGTCGATGGCCTCGGCCACGATCGTGTTCAGCACGGTGTTCGGGAAGGCGAGCGACATGCTCGACCCGAGCGCGCGGAACTCGAACTTGTTGCCCGTGAAGGCGAACGGCGAGGTCCGGTTGCGGTCCCCGCCGTGCATCGGCAGGGGCGGCAGCACCGGGGTGCCGAGGCCCAGGAACGAGCCCGGGGTGTGCGGATCGCCCTCGCCCGACGCGATCGCGTTGAAGGCCTTCTCCAGCTCGGCGCCGAGGAAGATGGAGATGATCGCCGGAGGGGCCTCGTTGGCTCCCAGGCGGTGATCCTGGCCGATGTTGGCCACGGACGCCCGCAGCAGCCCCTGATGCTTGTTCACCGCCTGGATCACGGCCGAGCAGAAGAACAGGAAGCTGATGTTGTCGGCCGGGCTGTCCCCGGGCTCCAGCAGGTTGGCGCCGGTGTCGGTGCCCATCGACCAGTTGTTGTGCTTGCCCGAGCCGTTCACTCCGGCGAACGGCTTTTCGTGGAGCAGGCAGACGAGCCCGTACTTGCGCGCCACCGACTCCAGCACCTGCATCGTCAGCTGCTGATGGTCCGAGCCCACGTTCGAGTTCTCGAAGGTGGGCGCGATCTCGTACTGGCCAGGGGCCACCTCGTTGTGGCGCGTCTTCACCGGAACGGCCAGCTTGGCCAGCTCCAGCTCCGACTCCATCATGTAGGCCAGCACCCGCTCCGGGATAGAGCCGAAGTAGTGGTCGTCCAGCTCGTGGCCCTTGGGCGGCTGTGCGCCGAAGAGCGTACGCCCGGTGGTCACCAGATCGGGACGCTCGAAGAAGTACTGCTCGTCGATGAGGAAGTACTCCTGCTCCGGGCCCACGGTGGTGAACACCCGCTCTGCCTTCTCGTCACCGAGCAGGCGCAGGGCGCGGATCGCGGAACGCGACAGCGCGTCCATCGAGCGCAGCAGCGGGATCTTGGCGTCGAGAGCCTCACCGGTCCATGACGCGAACGCCGTGGGGATGCAGAGCAGGGTGCCGTTCGGGTTCTCGAGGATGAACGCCGGGCTGGTGGGATCCCAGGCCGTGTAGCCGCGAGCCTCGAAGGTCGCCCGCACCCCGCCCGTGGGGAACGAGGAGGCGTCGGGCTCGCCCTGGATCAGCTCCTTGCCCGAGAACTCGGCGAGTGCCGTGCCGTCCCCGGGGTTGAAGAACGAGTCGTGCTTCTCCGCCGTGGAGCCGGTGAGCGGCTGGAACCAGTGCGTGAAGTGGGTGGCGCCCCGCTCGAGCGCCCAGTCCTTCATGGCCGCGGCCACGGCGTCCGCCAGCGACGGATCGATCGCCCCGCCCATCTCCAGTGTGTGCTGGAGCTTCTTGAACACGTCCTTGGGGAGCCGCTGGCGCTGGACGGCCAGGGAGAACACGTTCGCTCCGAACGGGTTGTTGCCCGGCTGGGAGAGATCGACGGCTCCGAGGGCGCCCCCGTTGGGGCTCCACTGTGAGGCGGTGACGTTCTTCTGACGAATGGTTGCCATTGGCGGCGAGGGGCCTCCTACGAGAGGCGCGCCGGTTTTGTGGCGCGCGAGTTCGACCGGATTTCTAAGCGGAGAACTGGAAGCTACCGACGGCACCCACGGAGGGCATTGTCCGTCTGTCCAAGATTCCGGCATCGCCTTTCTCCCTGTGGTCGCATGCCGGTGGCATGGTCCGGTGCTCGCCCGATCGCCGATCGGGCTGCGCTCCTCCCTAGGGTCCGCGGGCATGTCGCGCCCCGCCAGCGCCCTCGGCACCCCGCGGACGTCCCGCATCGTGCTGCTCCTGGGCGCGCTGTCGGCGTTCGGCCCGGTGTCGCTCGACACCTACCTCCCCGGCCTGCCGGCCATGCGCGCCGACCTGGGTGCCTCCGCCTGGCAGGCCCAGCTGACGCTCACGTCGTGCCTATTCGGCCTGGCCGCGGGCCAGCTGTTGGCCGGACCGGCCAGCGACGCGCTCGGCCGCCGCCGGCCGCTCCTGACCGGTCTGGCCGCCTTCACCGCCGCCTCCCTCCTATGCGCGGCCGCGCCGGAGGTCTGGTCGCTCATCGCGGCCCGGTTCATCCAGGGCATGGCCGGCGCGGTGGGGATCGTGCTCGCCCGGGCGATCGCGCGCGACCTCCATTCCGGCACCTCGCTGGCCCGCTTCCTCGCGATGCTGATGCTGGTGAACGCGCTCGCGCCGATACTGGCGCCGATCGTGGGCGCTCAGCTCCTCCACGTCACCGACTGGCGCGGCGTGTTCGTGGTGCTGGCCGGGCTCGGCGCCGTGCTGTTCGCGCTCTCGGCCCTGGGAGTGCCCGAGACACTCCCGCCCGAACGCCGGCACGGCGGCGGTCTCTCGCACACCCTCCGCGCCTTCCGTGAGCTGCTCTCGGACCACCGTTTCGCGGGCTACGTTCTCTCGTGCGGCCTCTCCTTCGCGGCGATGTTCGCCTACATCTCCGGCTCGCCGTTCGTGCTCCAGGACATCCACGGGCTCTCGGCGCAGACCTTCAGCCTCGTGTTCGGGGCGAACGCGGCGGGGATCATGGCCATGAACGCCGTGAGCGGCCGGACCGTGGAGCGCCTTGGGCCCTCGCGACTGCTCGGCGCAGGGCTCGCGGTCCAGGTGGCGGGCGCCGTGGTGCTGCTGGTGAGCGTGCTCGCCGGCGTGGGCCTGGCCGGCATCCTCCCGGGCCTGTTCCTGGTGGTGGCGAGCGTCGGCCTCGTGTTCCCGAACGCCACCGCACTGGCGATGGCCGATCACCCCGACCGGGCAGGGAGCGCGTCCGCGCTGCTGGGTGTCTCTCAGTTCCTGTTCGGCGCCGCCGCCGCGCCCTTCGTGGGCGTGGCCGGCACCGCCACCGCAGTGCCCATGGCCCTGGTGATCGCGCTCTGCGCGGTCGCCGCCGTCGTGGCCTACCGGATGCTCGCGCTGCGGCCGGCGCCGGTTCCCCCGTGAAATTGCCGTGAAGGTGACCTAGAGTGCGTCCGTGCTCTCCGCCCGCTCACTCACCGTAGCCCTGTCCTGCCTCGTGATCGTGCTCGCCACGGCCCTCACCGGGCTCTCGAGCGCGAAGGAGCCGCCGGCCCCCGCCACCCCAGCGCAGATCGTGGCCTACCACGACTCCGGCGAGTGGCGCGCGACCACGACCCGCAAGGTCCGCAGGGCCAAGAGCTTCGTCCGACGCTGGCTCGTGCACCACCACGGCGCCAACCGGCCCAAGCCGGCCATCGTGCTCGACATCGACGACACGTCGCTGTCGCTCTACGACTGCGCGAAGGCACAGAACTTCGTGGCCCCCTTGGCGTGCACGGTGCAGCCCACCCTTCCGGCCATCCCCCAGACCCGCAACCTCTACTGGTACGCGATTCGCCACAACGTGGCCGTGTTCTTCATCACCGGGCGCCCCGAGCCCCTGCGCGCGTTCACGGTCACACAGCTCCGGGCCTCGTTCTACCGCGGGCCCAACACGCTCTACCTGAGGCCGAACAGCGACCACAACACCACGGTCGTGCCCTACAAGTCGGGCACCCGCAAGGAGATCACGGAGAAGGGCTACCGGATCCTGGTGAACATCGGCGACCAGCAGAGCGACCTGACCGGCGGCTACGCCAAGCGGTCGTACAAGCTGCCGAACCCGATGTATTTCACGCCCTAGGAAGGCATGGTCCGGTGCTCGCCCGATCACCGATCGGGCTGCGCTCCTCCCTAACGCGCGTCCAGCGTCTCGTTCACCAGCGCGTCGGCGCGCTCGTTGTGCTCCCGGCGCACTGAGCGCACGGCCCAGGCGTCGAACTCGCGGAGGGTTCGCATCGCCTCGAGGAAGAGCGGCTTGAGGCCGGCGTTCTTGACCTTGTACTCGCCGCCGACCTGACGGGCCACGAGCTCGGAGTCGTTCACCACCTCGACCTCGCGGGCGCCGAGCTCGCGGGCCAGCTCGAGGCCCAGCAGCAGCGCGCGGTACTCGGCGACGTTGTTGGTGGCCTCGCCGATGTAGACGCTGCGCTCGGCCAGCTCACCGCCGTCCGGCGCGGTGGCCACCGCGGCTGCGGCGGCGGGCCCGGGGTTGCCGCGCGCGCCGCCGTCGACGTGCACGACGACCTTGTTCATTGCGGGCGAGCCGGGCCTACTCGGAGGCCGGCGCCTCGATCACGGGGAAGCTGCCCTTGGGGCGCTTCCGGCGGCGGTCGGAGTGCGACGGGTGATCGCCCAACGTGCCGCCCTGCGCGCGGCGGTCGATGATGACCTCCACGTGCGGGTCGTCGCGGTAGTAGTCGGCGAGCTTGTCGTAGAGCTCATCCGCCAGGGCTTGGGGCACGACGCAGTAGATCAACCTTCGGAACCTCCATCGCTGACGCTGTTTGCCGCCAGCACCCGACCGTTCGGGTCCAGCGCCGCGTTCCACTCTCGTAGGTATTCGTCAATCTGGTCGATCTCCTCCCCCTTCTCGAGCATGAGCACGGGATCGGACTCGTCTCCCAGGTCCACCCGGTAGCGATACCAGGACAGCTCCCAGGCCACGACGAGCGACACGGCACTCGGTCCGCCGTCGTCCGGACGGGCGCTCACCCAGGGGTCGCCGAGCGTGCGGCTGAGGCCGGCGATCGTCCGCTGGTGGTCGGAGTCGTTGAAGAGCTCGAGCGCGCGCTCGACCTTCGCGCCGGCCGTGGTGGGCACGGCACGGACGTGGCGCGGGTCCTTGGGGCGTGAGCGGGCGGGAGGCGGCGCGGTGAAGGGATCGTCCGCCGGGTACTCCCCGTCGGCCCCGCCGCCCTGAGGCTCGGGCTCGGCCCAGGACTGGGGCTGGGGGGCGGCGGCGGGCTCGGAGCGGCGCCGTCGCAGGCGGGAGATCAGCGAGGGGCCCTTCTCCTCCCGGGGGAAGCGGGCGGGGATGGATCCGTCCGCCGATTCGCGAATCCAGCCGTGGTGTGTGGCGCGCGTGAAGCAGAGCTGACAGACGCGGTTGCGATGCCCGCCCGGGGCCAGATAGGTCTCCGTGCGCTCGCCCTTGAGGATGGTGCGGCCGCAGACATCGCAGTTCAGCGCGTCATGGACCGGTCTCAGCTCCTTTTTCACAGCCCCCCGATGATACGTACGAGGCTAGGCCTTGACCGCCTCGCCGGCCTCCTGGGAACGTGCGACCACGCGCTGGGCCACGTGCCCGGGGACCTCCTCGTAGCGCGCCAGGTCCATCGAATAGTCGCCGCGGCCGCCGGTGATCGCGCGCAGATCGGGCGCGTATTCGAGCATCTCCTCCATCGGCACCTCGGCCCTGATCTCGGTGACCGAGCCCTTCGGCTCCATGCCGAGCGGACGGCCGCGACGCGAGTTCAGGTCCCCGATCACGTCCCCTACGCAGTCCTCCGGCACGAGCACGCTCACGTTCATGATCGGCTCCATCAGGAGCGGCCCGGCCTTCTCCATGGCGTCCTTGAAGGCCATGGAGCCGGCGATCTTGAACGCCATCTCCGATGAGTCCACGGCGTGGTGCTGGCCGTCGTAGAGGCGGACGCGCACATCGCCCACCGGATAGCCGGCCACCACGCCGTTGCGCATGGCCTCCTGAACGCCCTTCTCCACCGCGGGAATGAAGCCGCCCGGGATCACGCCGCCCTTGATCGCGTTCACGAAGTCGAAGCCCTCGCCCGAGTGGAGCGGCTCGATCTCGATGTGGCAGTCGGCGAACTGGCCGCGCCCGCCGGTCTGCTTCTTGTAGCGGGCGTGGGCGCTGGCCTTGCCCTTGATGGTCTCCCGGTAGGGCACCCGCGGCGGGTGCAGCTCCACCTCGGCGCCGAAGCGCTCCTTCATCCGCTCCACGATCACCTCGACGTGGATCTGCGTGAGGCCGGCCACGATCTGCTCACCGGTCTGCTGGTCCCGGTGGAAGTCGATCGTGGGGTCCTCCTCCTGTAGGCGCCGGAGCGCGGCGCCCATCTTCTCCTCGTCGCCCTTGGCCTTGGCCTCGATCGCGAAGGCCATCACGGGCTTCGGCATCTCCGGCATCCTCAGCGGGATCTCGGCGTCGGCCGCGGCGAGCACGTCGCCGGCCCGCGTCTCCTTCAGCTTGGCCACCGCGCCGATGTCCCCGGGGCCGAACTCGTCGGCGTGCTCGGAGTCCTTGCCCTGGGGCATGAGCAGCTGCCCGACGCGCTCCTTCACGTGGGCGCGGCAGTTGTGCACGTGCGAGTCCTGGGTCACCACGCCCTGGTAGACGCGGAAGAGGTTCAGTCGCCCGGCGAAGGGATCGGCCAGCGTCTTGAACACGAACGCGACCAGGTCCTTCTCCTCGTCCGGCTCGAGGGTGATGCCGTCGAGCTCGACGGGGCCCTTCTTGGCCGGTGAGGGCAGGTCCTCGACGAAGGCGTCGAGAAGGCGGTTGATGCCCAGGTTGCGGGTGGCCGCCCCGCAGGTGACCGGGAAGATGCGTCCCTCGGTGACGCCGGTCTTGAGCGCGCTCACCGTCTCCTCGTGGGAGATGTCCTCGCCCTCGAGGTATCGCTCCATGAGCGTGTCGGACACCTCGGCCACCTCGTCCATGAGCTTCTCGCGGTACTCCTGGGCCTGCGCCCTGAGCTCCTCCGGGATCTCGATCTCCTCGGCCCCGCCGCGGTCCGCGCCGTCGTAGCGGTAGGCCTTCATGTCCACGAGGTCGATCAGGCCCTGGAGCTCGTGCTCGGAGCCGATCGGGATCTCGGTGGCCACCACGTGCGGGCCGAACGCCTGCTTCAGCGATTCCAGCGCGCGGAAGAAGTCGGCGCGCTCGCGGTCGAGCATGTTCACGAACACGAGGCGTGCCAGCCCGAGCTCCTCGGCCCGCTGCCACAGGCGGTCGGTGGTGACCTCGACGCCCATCACGCCGTTCACCACGAACACCGCGCCCTCGCACACAGCCAGCGCGGCGATCGCGTCGGCCAGGAAACTGGGCTCGCCGGGAGTGTCCAGCAGGTTGATCTTGCGGTCGTCCCACCGGAACGAGGAGAGGCTCGCGGAGATCGACATCTCGCGCGCCTTTTCGTCGGAGGCCGAGTCGGAGACGGTGGTGCCGTCCGCCGTGGATCCGAGGCGGTTGATCGCACCCGCCTCGAACAGAAGAGCCTCGTTCACCGACGTTTTCCCGCTGCCCCGGTGGCCGACCAAGGCCACGTTGCGGATCCTCTTGGGCGATTCGTGCGCCATCCGTCTCCTCTCCTCGACGTTGGACGCAGACTATCTCGCCGGTCGAGGGCGGGCCCTGCTTAGTCCGGGTCGGTGAGGGGGTCGCCCTGGAGGCGGGACTTCAGGCGCAGCACGGCCTTCGTGTGAAGCTGGGAGACGCGCGACTCCGTGACGCCCAGGACCTCGCCGATCTCCCGGAGTGTGAGGTTCTCGTAGTAGTAGAGAGCCACCACCAGCTTCTCCCGCTCAGGCAGCCGCGCTATCGCGTCGGCCAGGCGGTCCTTCATCTCGGTGGTGTCCATCTCCTGCGCCGGATCGGCGGCGTGCGGGTCCTGGATCGTGTCCAGGAGGGAGACCTGGTCCCCTGAGGCATCGGACACGGTCCAGAGCTCGTCCAGGGCCACCACCGACGAGTTCGAGATCCGCACCAGGGAGTCGTTGAAGTCGTCGACGCTCACGTCGAGCTCCTGCGCCATCTCCTTGTCGGTGGGCGCGCGGTGCAGCTCGTGCTCGAGCTTGGCGTTGGCACGCTCGATCTCGCGTGCCTTGGTGCGCACCGAGCGCGGGACCCAGTCGAGCGAGCGAAGCTCGTCGATGATCGATCCCTTGATGCGGGTGACCGCGAAGGTCTCGAACTTGATCTCGCGCTCGGGCTCGAAGCGCTCGATGGCGGAGATCAGGCCCAGCAGCCCGTACGAGATCAGGTCGGACTCCTCCACATGGGAGGGCAACCCGCTCGACATGCGGCCGGCCACGTACTTGACGAGTGGCGAGTATGCGATGACCAGGCGCTCGCGCGCCTTGGGGTCGCGCTCATCCTTGTAGCGGCGCCACAGGTCCCGTAACTCGATCGCCTTGAGGTTCGTCTCCAGCGGGTCTCTCCGGTCAGGCTCGTGGGTGGGCGCGCGAGTACACCAGCTTGAGCCGTTTCGACTCTACCCGAGTGTACGTTTGGGTCGTGCTCACCGACGCGTGCCCCAGGAGCTCCTGGATCGTACGCAGGTCCGCACCCCCTTCCAGCATGTGCGTAGCGAAAGAGTGTCGCAGCGTGTGCGGAGAGATTCCGCCCTGGAGGGCCGTGCGGCGGGCCTGAAGGCCAAGCCTGCGGCGCACATCGGAGGTCGAGAGACGGCGGCCGCTCTTCGAGATGAACAGCGCCTGATCCCGCTCCGAGGCGTCGGCGAGGGCCGGGCGGCCCCGTGCCAGGTAGCGCTCCAGCGCCTTCCAGGCGTGCTCCCCCACCGGTACCACGCGGGTCTTCCCCCCCTTCCCCTCGACCCGCACCTCCTCGGCGTCGGGGTCGATCGAGCCGGTGTCCAGGTCAACGAGCTCCTGGGCCCGGAGCCCGGCCGAGTAGGCCAACTCGAACAGCGCCCGGTCGCGGAAGTCGAGCGGGCCGGAGGCGGGCACGCGCTCCAGCAGGTCGGCAACCTCGCCCGGGCGCAGCACGCGCGGCAGGTACGAGTCGCGGCGCGGTGACGCCACCAGGTCGCCCGGGTTGGCCTCGAGCGTGCCGCGCTCCACGAGATGCCGGTAAAAGGCCCGGAAGGCGGCCAGCTTGCGGCCCACGGTGGACTTGGCCGCCCCGCGCTCCGACAGGACCCCGGCGAAGCGCCTCAGGTCCCGGTGGCCCAGGTCCGCGGGCGCCAGGCGCTGGGCGGCGGCCCATTCCGCGAGCTGGGCCAGGTCCACTCCGTAGGCACGGCGGGTCTTCTCCCCCATGCCGCGCGTGCGCTGCCAGTCGTCGAACCCGCTCAGGGCCTCGGCCCAACTAGCCTCCGGGGCCGTGGGACTCTTCTTCGTCAACACTCGGGATGGACGGGTGGCCACGCGCACTCAGCTCGCCGAGGCCGGGCTGACGGACGAGGACAGCAAGCCCGAGGCGCCGTGGCACCGGATCCAGGGGCCCAGTGACGCGTCAACCATGTGGTACGCGGTCCTGCGCAAGCACGTTCGGGGGGTCTTCATCGGCACGCTCTGCATTCGACACACGGGGCGTCAGACCCTCTTGGAAGAGCAGGGATGGGAGGAGATCCCCGTGGAGAGGATCGGAGTGGGAGGCATGGTCCGGGGCTCGCCCGATCAATGACAAGCTCCGGTGCTCGCCCGACCGGCGGTCGGGCTGCGCTCCTCGCCGCGGGCTCCGCTCCTCCCTAACGCTCAGGCGATGTAGATCGGCGTGCCGACGGGGACCTGCGGATACAGGTCGATCACGTCCGAGATCGCCATGCGAATGCAGCCGTGCGAGGCGGCGTGGCCGAGCGAGTAGGTCTCATCCGTGCCATGGATTCCGGCGCCATCGAAGATCCCGAGCCAGCGGGCCTTCAGCGGGTTGTCCGGGGTCCCGCCGGGGATCACCTTGCCTGCCAGGTCCCCGGCCCACGCGCTGTGCGGCACGGTCCAGGCGGGGTCCACCGCCTTGTTCTGGATGTGGTACAGCCCGGCCGGCGTGTCGAAGCCCACGGCGCCGACGGCGACCGTGTAGGTGTGCACCAGGCGCAGGTTCTTGTAGAGCTTCAGCTGGAAGTCGGGGCGGTCGGCCACCAGGATCACCGGGTACTTCTTGGCCAGCTCCTCGCGGGTGATCTTCGGCTGGGTGCGGGTGACCGGCGCCTTCACGCGGCGGTTCACGCCCGGAACGGTGAGCGCCTGCTCGACCCGGGCCACGAGCGCTGCCCGGTCCACCGCCAGCCCCACCTTCGCGTCCACCTTCTCGAGCGACGGGAACTCCACCTCCGCGTCCTGGGCGGGCCGGTCCACCTGCGACGCGACCCTCTTGGCCAGTTGGCGCACCGCCACCCGCGAGTACTGGATGCGAGCCGGGACCTGGGCGTTCTCCTCGCCTCCGGTGAGGTCGCGGGCCACCCGGGTCACGATGTTCCCCTCCCGGCTGGCGTCGAGCGCCTCGTCCACCATGCCCTTCACGTCGGCGCGCACGCCGGCGTCCTCGGCGGACAGATTGAAGCGGCGGCCGGCGTGCACCACGGCCACCGGCTGGCGAAGCGGCTCCTGCAGCGCGCTCGCCACCGCGCCGCGGGCCTCCGCCGCCGTCATGCCGCCCACGTCCACGCCCGAGACGGTCACGCCCTTGGCGATCTTGTCCCCACGGGAGCTGTCGTATGCGACCGCGCCGACCGCGCCCACGAGGAGGGCCGCGACGAGTACTGCTACGAAGATGAACGACCTCTGCCTCATGCGCATCGCGACGGCGAAGCCGCGGATTGTGAGTGTAGGCGCAACGGGGGCGGCAGCAAACCGCTGCAGGCTCTTTTGCGGGGGTTTTACGCGCCAACCCGCAGGGAAGGCTGGCTATCCCGAGCGGGCCAGGACGGAGTCGATGGCGGCCAGCACCCGCTCGCGGGCGGCGTGGTCGCGCTCGTGTGCCCGCAGCAGCGCAAGATCGTCCGACTCGAGCGAGCCGAGGAGCGCGATCACCTCCTCGGCGGCCAGATCGTCGTAGTGCTCCACCGGTGGCCCCGCCGGCGCCGGCGGGGCCACCGGGGCGGCGGCCTCGGCAGCCCGGTCCCCGGCATCCACGTGTGCCCACCGCTGCTCCTCGGCGCGGCGCTCCTCCTCGATCCGAAGGGTCTCGGCCGCGTCTCCACTCTCCACGTCTCCTTCGAGGCCGTCCACCAGGCGGCGCAGCTCGGCCATCTGCTCGCGATCCAGGTGTGGCCGCCCCGCGCCGCGCGCGTTCTTCACGTGCGGGCTCCAGCGCAGGAACTCCTCCACCTCGCGCTCGTATCGGTAGGGCTCGTGCACCCCGCGCACCACCGGCTGAAGGCGCAGGTGCTCGCCGAGCTTCATCACCGACTCCCGGCTCGTGTGCTGATAGTGGAAGCCGGCCGCCTTGTAGCGGCGGTTGTCCACGCCGCGCCCGAAGCGCAGCAGCCCCACGGTCTCCGGCGGGATCCTGACGCCCAGGCGCCGGAGCGCCGACACCGCCAGGCCGGTCCCCCAGGGCGGGATCACGGGAGCGTAGGGCTTGCCCAGCAGGCCCGCCACCTCGCTCAGCGCCAGCACGCCGTCGCCCGCCACGTTGAAGACCCCGGGGATGTCGTTCGTCACCGCATGCTCCAGCGCATGCACCACGTCGTCCTCGTGAGCGAACTGGTAACGCGGGTCGAACCCGAGGATCATGGGAATCGCGGGGAGCGAGAAGAGGTCGATGTGCGAGGTCTTCACGTCGGGGCCGAGCACGTTCGCGAAGCGCAGGACGGTCACGTCCACATCCGGGTTCTTGTCGGCGAAGTCCCCGACCGAGGCCTCGGCCTCCACCACGTCGCGCTCGATCCCGGTCCGCGGCCGGCGCGAGCGGCCCATCGACTCGTCGAAGAAGGCCGGGTCGTCCTGCTCGCAGCCGTAGAAGTGCGTGGAGGACTTGAACACCACCTTGCGCACCGGCGATCCGCTTCCCGAGCAGGCGGCCAGGATGTTCATCGTCCCGATCACGTTGTTCTCGTGGGCGCGGGACGTGCTGGTGGTCGCGGAGTCCACCACCAGGCGGGTGTCCACCACGGTGTCGATCTCCGCCGCCTCCACCACCCTGCGCAGAAGGGCGTGCTGGGCGCCGACCTTCACGTACTCCGTGCGCTCGAGCTCCACGTGGGGCTCCTCGTTGTCCACCCCGATCACGGCCTCCACCGAGTCGAACGCCTCGAGCGCCTGCGCCAGACGCCCGCCCCAGTAGGTGGACAGGCCGGTGACCAGGATGCGGCGGGAGCCCCCGCTCATCCGAACCACACCGATTTGCGGTCGGCCAGCATCTCCCAGAGGCCATCCTGGATGCGGCCGCGAACCTCGTGCGCGGTGGTCTGCACCAGCGCCTTGTCCTCGTGCAGGCCCTCCTCGTCGAAGCGCATGGGCTCGAGGAAGCGGATCTTGAACTTCGCCGGCAGGTAGCCGAGCATCCCGGCCAGGCCGAGGTGGGGGAACGTGGGCGTGATCGGGAAGTACAGAAGCCCGGTCACCCGCTTCAGCAGCCCCATCTGCGCGAATACCGGGGCCGCCTCCTCGGCTCCCACCACACACACCGGCACGATCGGCACCCTCGCGCGCATGGCCGCCTCCACGAAGCCGCCGCGGCCGAAGCGGCGGAGCCGGTAGCGGTCCTTGTAGAGCTTCTCCGTGCCCTTCCGGCCCTCCGGGAAGACCAGCACGAGCTGCTCCTCGTCGAATAGCAGGCGGTGGACGTTCGCGGGATGCGCGGGCACGCACCCGATCTTCGGCATCAGCATCGAGAAACCGGGATAGCCCTTGAAGAAGTGCTCCACCGTGATGTTCAGCGAACGCGGCTGGGGATGCTCCTCGCGAATCGCCTTGGTGATCATCGCCGCGTCGGGAGGCAGCGCGCCCGAGTGGTTCGACACCAGCAGGGCACCGCCGGCGGCCGGCACGTTCTCGATCCCCTCCACCTCGGCCCTGAACCAGTAGCGGTAGAAGAAGTCGTAGAGCGTGCGGTCCATCAGCCCCTCGATGCGCTCCGAGCGCCCCCAGTCAGTGAGGCGGCGTTCGGGCTCGACGCCCGGCAGGTGACGCCGGAGCTCCTCCTTGCGAACGGCGGGGAGTCCGGCGCCCGCGCCGCGCTCGGGCTCGCGCTCGCGGCTCGAGAGCGTGGTTCGGGTGGACTCCGCCATCGCGCGATTGTGTCAGGGGCGCGGCGGGCGGGTCAGTGCAGGGTCACGTTCACGTGCTCGGCGGCCACGATCGTCTCGCGCTCGGCCAGCACCCGCCAGCCGCGCGGGTCTCCGGCTCCGAACAGCTCGGTGACCACGGAGGTCGGCCCCGGATCGCCTCCGCGCGCGCCGTTGAACGCCACCACCCCGCCGATCCGCACGTGAGGGCTCCAGAGGTCCCAGTCCGCGCGGCAGGCCTCCCGCGAATGGTCGCCGTCGATCACCACGAGGTCCGCGGGCGCGGCCCACCCCCTGGCCGCCTCCTCGCTGGAGGCCACGTGCCAAGTGAGGCGGGGCCCGCCTCGGCGCTTCGCCGCCCGGCCCACCAGGGCCTTCACCGCGTGCTCGTCCCAGTGCTCACGCCAGCCGGCCGCCCGCTTGAACTCCTCCACCAGGTGGAGGTCCGCACCCTGAGGCAGGCCCGCCACGAGGTTGAGCGCGCACGAGCCCTCGTGCACCCCGATCAGCACCGCCCGGCGCCGGCCGGCGGCCAGGCGCTGGAGCAGCTCGGTCTCGGCGGGGGTGTGCGCGTCCCGCGGCACGACGAGGCCGGTGCGCAGGGCGAACTGGCGGAGCGTCTTGTTCCGGCGGAGCCGGTCGGGCGCACGGTTGCGCATCCCCTCCGGGAGCGGCACGGCTCAGCCCATCCGCTCGAGGACGGGGTCAAGCTCACTCCTCAGCGAGACCCAGTCGGGGGCTCCGATGACTCCGTCCTCGGTCACCAGTTCGATGTTCCAGGGGTGGGTGATGGTGGCGGCCAGCATCCCCGCCCTTCGGGCCTTCACGATGTTCACGGGGCTGTCGTCCACCAGCACGTCTATCCCGAGCTCGACGCAGCGGGAGATCTTGTCGAACGAGCAGTGCAGGTCGTCGTAGGGCATGCCGATGTTCTCGAGCCAGCGCTCGGTGGCCGGCGCGGTCACGGGACGGCGGTGGCTGGTCACGTGGATCCAGTGCCCCTGCTCATGCCATGTCCGCACGGTCTCCACGGCGTCAGGGTAGGGCTCGGCGCCGATGATGTTCTCGTCCGAATGGGTCTCCTCGACGCAGTGCACGAGGGCGTCCCGCTCCAGCGCCGTTATGCCCCAATCGTGCTGGTCCTCGTAGGGCAGATCCACGCCGTAGCGCTCGTGAGCGATGCGGCGCAGCAGGTCCCAGTAGTGGTGCAGCGTCGAATCGATGTCCAGGCCAATGCGTGCCATTCCGCAGGTACAGTAAGCACAATGCCGAGGGTCTTCGCCTCCCACGCGCGTCCCACGTCGCCCAGGCGCGCCAAGACCGCCGGAGAGGAGTACGGAGGCACCGCGGAGCCGAGCTGGCGCGAGGTGGACTGGGCCTCTCACCTGCGCCGCGGCCGCTTCGCGGGGGCCGAAGTGAACTACCTGGACATGGCTCCGAAGGATCCGGCCGGAGCCGATCGGGCGCCCGTGCTGTTCGTCCACGGACTCGGCGGCCAGTGGCAGAACTGGATCCAGAACATGCCCCGGGTGGCGCTCGAGCGCCGCGTGGTGACGCTCGACCTTCCCGGGTTCGGGCTCTCCCCCATGCCCCCGGAGCCGATCTCGATCCCGTTCTACGCACGGGTGGTCGAGGAGCTGGCCCAGGAGCTCGGACTGGGGAGCGTTGCTCTCGTCGGCAACTCGATGGGCGGATTCGTGGGCGCGAACCTGGTGATCGACTACCCGTCGCGAGTGGAGCGGCTCATGCTCGTGTCCGCGGCCGGGATCACCACGAACAACCTCTTTCGCGCGCCGGCCGTGACGCTCGGCCGGGCCGCCGCCGCGGTCATGGTCTACACCTCGGCCCGCCACCGTCAAACGGCACGCCGGCCCATTGGCCGAGTCATGGCCCTGTCCCTTGTCGCGCGCTACCCCACCCGCCTGGACGCCGACCTGGCATGGGAGGCGATGATGAAGGGCGCGGGCAAGCCGGGATTCAACGACGCGCTGCGCGCGAACCTGGTGTTCGACTTCCGCACACGGCTGCCCGAGATCGCCTGTCCGACGCTGATCGTGTGGGGCGAGGACGATGCCGTGCTGCCCGTGCAGGACGCCGATGAATACGAGCGCCTGCTGCCGGACGCTCGCAAGCTGGTGATGCGCGACACCGGCCACGTGCCGATGCTGGAGCGACCCGGCACCTTCAACGACGTGCTGATGGAGTTCCTGGACGAGACCGGCCCGGCGGAGGAGAAGGAGTCCGCGCCCGGCGTCAGCCAGGTGGCATAGTCGGCCCATGAGCTTCTCGAGGAAGAACCTCCACGACGTGGAGGACATGGCGGCCAAGCACGGCTTCGGCGACCTCCAGGAGGCGCGCTTTCCGCGCGAGGATCTGGACGCGTCCGAGACCGGCCTGGCCTACCTCGTGCTGCGGCCCGGCAAGCGCCAGCCCTTCGCCCACCGCCATGAGGAGGCGGAGGAGATCTACGTGGTGCTCTCCGGCAGCGGCCGGGTCAAGCTGGATGACGAGATCGTGGACCTGGGGACGATGGACGCCATCCGGGTCGGGCCGTCGGTGGTGAGGGCCTTCGAGGCGGGCGACGAGGGGCTCGAGCTGCTGGCGTTCGGCCCCCGCCACGCCGGGGACGCCGAGCAGATTCAGGGCTTCTGGGACTGAGCCGCCCGGGGGGCACGCTCCGGCCCGTCTAGCTCGTCAGCGCTCCCTGCGCGGCGGATCCCACGTGGCGGGCGTACTTGCCGAGCACGCCCCTCTCGTAGCGCGCCGGCGGGGACTCGTAGGCGGCCACCCGGGCGGCGATCTCGTCGGGCGGGAGGTCCACGTTCAGCTCGCGGGCGGTCACGTCGAAGATCACCGTGTCGCCGTCGCGGACGGCGGCGATCGGACCGCCGTGGGCTGCCTCCGGGGCCACGTGCCCTGCCATGAAGCCGTGGGTGGCGCCGGAGAAGCGGCCGTCGGTGAGCAATGCGACCGAGTCGCCGAGGCCCTCGCCCACCAGCGCGGCGGTCACGTGGAGCATCTCGCGCATGCCGGGGCCGCCGGCAGGACCCTCGTTGCGGATGACCACCACGTCCCCGGGCTGAATCTCGCTCGCGGTGACGGCCGCGAACGCGTCCTCCTCGCGCTCGAACACGCGCGCCGGGCCGCGGTGCTCCATGCGGTCGTGCCCGGAGAGCTTCACCACGCAGCCGTCCGGGGCGAGGTTTCCGCGGAGGATGGCGAACCCGCCATTCGGCTTGATCGCCTGCGACGGCGGGAGCACCACGTCCTGGCCCTCGGTCTCCTCGGCCTGGTCGGCCAACTCGCCCAGGGTCTGGCCGGTCACGGACATGGCGTCCTCGTGGAGCAGCCCGGTCTCCTTCAGCCGCTTGATCACGAGCGGCACCCCGCCGGCCCGGTAGAGGTCGGTGGCCACGTAGCGCCCGCTCGGCTTCAGGTCGGCCAGCAGCGGCGTGTTCCAGGCGATGCGGTCGAAGTCGTCGAGGTCCAGGTCCACGCCGGCCTCGTTGGCCACCGCGAGCAGGTGGAGCACGAGGTTGGTGGAGCCGCCCGACATCGCGCCCGCGGCAATCGCGTTCTCGAGGCCATCCCGGGTGATCAGGCTGCTCGGGCGCAGGTCACGCTCCAGCACGTCGAGCACGAGGCGACCGCACTCGGCGGCCACCTGGCCCTTCTTCCCGTCCTCGGCCGGCACCATCGAGCTCCCCACCGGGGAGATGCCGAGCACCTCGAAGGCCATGGCCATCGTGTTGGCGGTGAACTGGCCTCCGCAGGCGCCGGCCCCGGGCGATGCGTGGGACTCGAGGTCGCGGAGCTCTTCGTCGTTCAGGTCCCCCGCGGCGTGGGCGCCGATGCCCTCGAACACGTCCTGGATCGTCACGTCCTTGCCGCGCCAGCGGCCTGGGGCGATCGAGCCGCCGTAGAGCATGAGGCTGGGGATGTCGAGGCGGGCGAGGGCCATCACGCAGCCGGGAATGGTCTTGTCGCAGCCCGACAGGGCGATCACCGCGTCGAACATGTGACCGCGGACCACGAGCTCGATCGAGTCGGCGATCACCTCGCGGCTGACCAGCGAGGCCCGCATGCCCTCGGTGCCCATCGTGATGCCGTCGGAGATGGCGACGGTGTTGAACTCCATCGGCGTGCCGCCGGCCTCGCGTACCCCCTCCTTCACCTTCTCCGCCAGCCGGCGCAGGTGGAAGTTGCAGGGCATCGTCTCCGTCCAGGTGTTGGCGATGGCCACCATCGGGCGGCTGAGGGCGTCGTCGTCGTACCCGATGCCCCGCAGGTAGGCGCGCGCCTGGGCCCGGTCGGGACCGTCCAGGATGACCCGGCTTCGACTGCGCAGGTCTCGCTCGTTCACTGAGCGCCCGAGGAGAGCTCGCCGCGGCGGGGGCGCCGCCGCTCCCATTCCGCCAGCCGCCAGAGGTCGCGGCGGACCCGGGCAGGGTCGAGCTGACGTCCCACGAGGTGCATGTTGGCCCTGCGGATGACGCGGTCCTCGTCGGAGGTCAGGGCCATCCACTTGGCGAGCACGTCGTCGGAGGCGGGCAGGCGCGAGCCGGTAGCTCCACTCATGTCCGGGAACTCGACGCAGTACTCGCTGAGCAGCCGGCCGGTGCCGGGAAGGTAGGCCACGATCGGCTTGTGTGGGTACACGAGGTAGGCGTACCCGGCCGTCGGCCCCCGGTCGGCCTCGCGGCGCGCGTGCCGCCCGGCCACGCGGATGAATCCGAGGTCGCGGTACATCCCCCACTCCTCGTCGTTCACGCAGGAGCGCAGAAGCTCACGCGCGCGGAGCTCGGCGCGGCGCTCACGCCCCGGGTCGTAGAAATTGAGCCCGGGGACGTCCGCCGAGCCGCGTCTCGCGGCCCGCTCGGCGCGCTTGCGAGCGATCACGGGCGCCAGCAGGGGACCGGCGAGCGCGGCCGCGACCAGGGCGAGAACGAGAAGGGCGAGGATCACGGCGCCGGGTCAGCCACCCGACGCGCGTGGGAAGAAGAT
This sequence comes from uncultured Thermoleophilaceae bacterium, assembly GCA_963819115.1. Lineage (GTDB taxonomy): Bacteria > Actinomycetota > Thermoleophilia > Solirubrobacterales > Thermoleophilaceae > JACVRW01. Next base: position 1,582,786 of record CAWFUR010000011.1, read on the forward strand.
CACCCTCTCGGCGCCGGGGGGGATCTCGCCGTACTGCTTCACCATCTGTGCCTCGCGGCGGCCGCTGCCGGGCTCGGTGGTGGGCACGGCGGCCCACATGCCCTCGTCGAGCTGACGACGGAACTCCTCGACCAGCCGCTCCTCGTCCTCGCGCATGAGGGGATCACCCTCGGCGAGGAGCACCTCGCCATGACCCGGCTTCATGCGCAGGAACTTGATTGTTTCTCCAGTCGGTGCGGAATGCGGACGGCCACCTCGGCGGCCGATTGATTATGCCACGGCGCTCCCCTCGGCCCGCCGGGGCTCCAGCCGGCCGGCGATTGGCCGCCGCTCAGGTGGGACGTCGGCCGCGCACGTCGAGAGCGTCCACCGGTCCGGGCCCCTCGCCCAGCTCACGGAGGCCGCGGGCCACCGCCGCCGAGGCGATGGCCTTGGCGCGCCGGGCCGCCTCGAGCGGCTCGTACCCGTGGGCTAGATGCGCGGCCAGGGCCGAGGAGTGCGTGCACCCCGAGCCGTGCGCCGCGCCGCCGGGATGCCGCTCGCCGTGGATCTCGACGAGCCGGTCGCCATCGTAGAACACGTCGCTCGCCTCCTCGCGATGCCCGCCGGTGACCACCACGACGCCCGGGCCGAGAGCGTGCACGGCCCGCGCGAGCTCGTCGGGAGGAGTGCCGGGTCCGAGCCCGGCCAGCTCGGCGGCCTCCATCAGGTTCGGCGTGGCCACCGCGACGCGCGGCAGCCAGCCGCTCGCGGAGCGCCCGCTCGGCTTCCTCCTCGAGGAGGCGCCCGCCGCTCTCCGCCACCATCACCGGATCGAGGACCACGGGCACGTGCTCAGGCACCATCTCGAGGGCCTGCACCACGGCGACGATCGTCTCGGTGTTGCCGAGCATGCCGATCTTCACCGCGTCCACACCGATGTCCTCCACCACGGCCCGAACCTGGGCCACCACGGCCTCGGGAGGCAGCGGAAACACCGCGGTCACGGCCATGGTGTTCTGCGCGGTGATCGCGGTGATCGCGGTCATCCCGTGCACACCGCAGGCGGCGAACGCCTTGAGGTCGGCCTGAATTCCCGCGCCGCCCCCGGAGTCCGAGCCCGCGATGGAGAGTACGCGCGGGGGCGCTGAAGTGGGCTGGGCCATCGCGCCGTGAGGATAGGCGGCGCAGTTTGGGGGTGGCCGGGTTCACACGACTCTGCGCTCCCAGCCGCCAAGGCCGCCGCGGACGATGTGCCCGCCGGCCTCGAGCCGGGCCAGGGCCACCCTCACGTCCGAGGCGCCGAGTCCGGCCCGGGTGCCGATCTCATCCACTCCGCATCCAGCCTCCACGGCCTCGAGGACGGCGCGCACCCCGGGCCCGCCCGGCGCCGCAGCGGCGGCGGGAGCCGGTCGGACGCCGACGCCAAAGAGCTCGTCGAGTACGTCCGCGACCCCGGTGACGGGCAGGGCACCGTCCCTCAGCAGTCCGTTCGTTCCCTGGGCCATGCTGGCGGTGATTCGACCGGGAACGGCCGCCACCGGCCGCCCAAGGTCCCTCGCGAACTCCGCGGTGATCAGGCTGCCGCTCGGATCCGCGGCCTCGACCACCACGGTCATGCGCGCGAGCCCGGCCATGATCCGATTCCGGGCCGGGAAGCTCCAGCGGTGCGCACCCGTGCCCGGTGGAAGCTCCGACAGCACCAGCCCGCCGGCCGAGACCCGCCCGTGAAGGGTGCGGTGGCGCAATGGATAGGCCCGTTCCGGACCACATGCGAGCACGGCCACCGGCACTCCACCGCCATCCAGGCAGCCTCGGTGGGAGGTGGCGTCGATCCCGAGCGCCAGCCCGCTCACCACCGTGACTCCGGATGCGCCGAGGCCCCGTCCCAGGCCGTACGCAACCTCGTTGCCGTACGGCGACGGGCGCCTCGTGCCCACCACCGCCACGGCGGGCTCGTCGCGTAGGGACAGCAGCGTGTCCATCCGTCCCACACAGAACAACGTGGTGGGCGGGTCGGGCAGATCCATCAGAGAGGCCGGGTACCAGCCGGAGTGGCGGCAGACCGCGATCACGCCCGCGTCGCCCAGCGCCCGGCGCTCCTCCGCCGCGCGGAAGGCCCTCATGCGCTCCTGCAGCTGCTCGTAGTGCGTCCCGGCGGCTGCGGTCATCAGCTCGTGATCGCTGAGCGCCAGCAGCCCGGGCGCACGGCCCCGCCTCCCGAGCATCCCGGTGATGCGCGGAGCGAGATGTGCCAGCAGCCTGGAACGGCGGAGACAGGGATCGCAGGCCTCGACCGAATGGTTCACGCCGCCAGCTGCTCCCACCCGTCGAGGCGGTAGGTGAGCGCCTCCTCGACGTCGCGCGCATGCACCCGCGCCCGGCCGCCCAGGTCCGCGATGGTCCGCGCGACCCGCAGCACGCGGTCGTGGCCGCGCCCGCTCAGATTGGCGCTCTCGCGAGCGGCGATGAGCCGGGCGACCGCCTCGGCGTCGACCGACACTCGCCGACGCGTCAGGCGCCCGTCCATGTCTCCGTTGCACAGCGCTCCCGTGCCCTCGAGACGCTTGCTCTGGCGCTCGCGGGCCGCCATCACCCTTTTCCTGACGGAGGCGCTCGACGGGCCCTGTGGGTTGGCGCCGGCAAGCTCGAGCGGCGGCACGGCCCGAACCTCGCAGACCAGGTCGAGCCGGTCGAGCAATGGAAGGCTGAGCCGCCTCAGATAGCGGTCTCGGTCGGCCTGCGAGCAGCGGCACCGTTCCGAGCCGCGCCCGCACGGGCAGCGATTGCAGGCAGCGACGAGAACCGGATTGGCCGGGAACTCGAGCGCGCGCTGCCCGCGCATGATGTGAACACGTCCCTCCTCGAGCGGCTGACGCAGAGCGTCGAGCGCCATCCGCGAGAACTCCGCGAGCTCGTCGAGGAAGAGCACGCCGCGGTGAGCGAGAGTGACTTCGCCGGGCCGGGGCAGCCCTCCCCCTCCGACCAGGCCCTGTGCGGAGATCGTGTGGTGCGGCGCCCGGAAGGGGCGCTCGCGCATCAGTGCCCCGGAGCCGAGGCCGGCCGCGCTGTGCATCTGGGTGATCTCGAGCGCCTCGTCGAGACCGGGCGCCGGCAGGATGCCCGGTAGCCGCCGGGCGAGCATGGTCTTGCCCACCCCCGGCGGGCCGACCATGAGGAGGTTGTGCCCACCGGCCGCGGCGATCTCGAGCGCCCGCTTCGCGTCCTCCTGGCCGCGAACGTCTCGCAGGTCGAGCTCGCCCGAGCGGTCATCGTCGGGAAGCGCCGGGTTCGACGACCTGCTCGGGCTCGCCCTCGCCCCTTAGGAGAACGGCGATCTCGTGGAGGTCGCCCGCTCCGATGACCCGCAGGCCATCGACAAGAGTCGCCTCGGACGCGTTCTGGTGGGGGACCAGCATGCGCTCGCATCCGGCCTCCCTCGCGCCCATGGCGGCCGCCAGGGTGCCGCGGACACCACGGAGCTCGCCGCTCAGCGACAGCTCGCCACACACGGCGGTGTCGACGAGCGCCTCACAGGGGACCTGGCCGCTCGCCGCCAGCAGCCCCACGGCGATGGCGAGGTCGAAGCCGGGTCCCGCCTTCCTCACGTGCGCGGGCGCGAGATTTACCGTCAGGCGCTTCATCGGGAAGTCGAGCCGGGAGTTCTGTACGGCCGCGCGCACCCGCTCGCGTGACTCCCTGACAGCGCGGTCGGGCAGGCCCACGAGCGTGAAGGCGGGCAGCCCGCGCCGGACATCCACCTCCACGGTGACCTGGTGGCTGCGGACGCCCTCGAGGGCAAAAGTCGAAACGCTGGCGAGCACAGAGGGCACGCTAGGCGGGGGCGCGTGACCGGTGGGGACGCAAACGTGACAACTCCGCTCCAGCTCGTCCCGGGGTGTTCGCGAGTTTGTAACCCACGGCGCACACGCGTTTGACGCGCGCCCGTAGCGTCGTCGACATGAGCACGGGTGACACCAGAAGGGCCCTGGGGGCGGCCGGCGAGCGGCTCGCCGCGGCCCACCTGCGGGCACTCGGCTTCACGCTGATCGAGGTGAACTTCCGCACGCGGCACGGAGAGCTCGACCTCGTTGCCGCCGATGAACGGCACCTCGTCTTCTGCGAGGTGAAGTCGCGCGTGGCCCGTGGTCGCGGCCACGGCATCGACCCGCTCGAGTCTGTGGACGCCCGGAAGCGGCGCCGGCTCCGGCTGATGGCGCGCGAATGGCTGTTGCGCCGCCCGGACGGACGCCTGCACCCGCCCGACATCCGCTTCGACGCCATCGGCGTCACGCTCGACCCGGCGGGCGGCCTGGTGGCGCTCGAGCACGTCGAGGGAGCGTTTTAAAAATGTCATCCGGGGCCTCGGGCCCCCCGGTCGCCATCCGCGGCCGCGCGATGCCAGCGCCGACTCCGGAGTCTCGCCCGTCGCCAAGACGCGGGACCCCTTTACGCAGCCGCGGAGATCAGAGAGGGGGTCCGGGGGGCGCGAGCCCCCTGGGTGCCTACCCGAGCGCCAGCTGCTGGTACGCGATCGACTGGAAGGACATCCGGTGGAGCGGCGAAACGCCGTGCGTCGCGATCGCGGCGCGGTGCTCGGGCGTCGAGTAGCCCACGTTTGTCCGGAAGTCCCAGTCGGGATGCTGCTCGGCTGCCCTGTGCATGAATCGGTCCCGGCTCACCTTGGCGAGTACCGACGCCGCGGCTATTGCCGCGCTCCGGCAGTCCCCGTCCACCACGGCGCGCTGCTCGAACCCGAACTCCGGTACGCCGAAACCGTCCACCAGGCAGATGGCGCCGGGACGGGCCACTCCGAGCAGTGCTGTCCTCAGGGCGTCGAGGTTCGTGACGTGGAGGCCCCGGGAGTCGATCCCCCGGACGCAGCGCGAGACGATCACCGAGCGCGCGGCGGCCCGCAGGACAAGCGGATACAGCTCCTCCCGGGCCTCGATCGTGTGCTGCTTCGAGTCATTGAGCCGACTGAGCGCCCGGCGGTCGGTAAGCGTCAGTCGCTCGAGGTCGAACAGGACGGCCGCGGCCACGAGCGGGCCGGCGAGCGATCCGCGCCCCGCCTCGTCGGCCCCGGCCACGTACCGGTACCCGAGGTCGCGATCGAATGCGAACAGCCGGCGGCCGGTGGCGTTCCGCCTGGCCCGTGCCTTGCGCGCGGCCCGGGAACTGGATTTGCCGGCCGGCTTCGTCTCGACGCTCACGTCTCTCCCCACGCTGGGCGCGATGATAGGCAGGCTCGCGGCGGAAGTGGGACTAGAGAGTGCCGATGCGGTTCGGCGGCCAGTAGGTCATGAAGGCCTTTCCGATGATCCACTTCTTGGGGATCGGGCCCCATACGCGACTGTCCGCGCTCTCGCCCCGGTTGTCGCCCATCATGAAGTAGGAGCCCTTCGGCACGGTGATCTCCTGGGGCAGGTTGCAGGTCCCGCAGGTCGCGTCGAGGTGGGCGAAGCTCTCCTTCTGGCGCTGGCCGTTCACGTAGACCGATCCATCGATGACCTTGATGCGGTCGCCACCGACGCCCACCACTCGCTTGATGAAGTTCGTGTCGGAGCGGGCCTTGGTCGGCCGGGGGCAGGCGGAGTCGGTGGAATGCTCGACCCCGCACGCGTTCTCGTCCGCGCCCGCGGGCGGCTTGAAGACGATGATGTTCCCCCGCTTTGGATCCGTGAAGCGGAAGCTCACCCGGTCCACGAGAACGCGCTGGCCAATCTCGAGCGTCGGGACCATCGACTCGCTCGGGATCCGGAACGGCTTGACCAGGAAGGCCTGGATGCCAAGCGCAAGCCCGAGCGCGACCGCGACGATCATGACGAGCTCTAGGAGGGAGCCGCCGGCGCTCTTCTGCTTGGTACCCGCCACGGCGATAGCGCGACCGGCCTAGCCGGTGGTCTCGCTGCTGTCTTCTTCGGCGCTGGCTGACTCGGCGTCGTCGCCGGCGTCGGCCTCGGGCGCCTGCTCATCGGCAGCCTGCTCAGCGGGCTCGCTCTCGGCGACCTGCTCCGCCTCGGCCTCGGCCACGGGCTGCTCCTCAACCTCAGCCTCCGCGGCTGCGGCCTCCTCGGCGAGTGCCGCCTCGCCGGGGCGAGGAGCGTCATCCGCGGGCATCACGCCGGGCTCGTAGGCCTCCTCCGCCCCGGTCCAGCGACGCTCGCGCACGCGGGCGCCACGTCCGACTCGATCACGGAGGTAGTACAGCTTCGCCCGGCGGACATCGCCGCGGGCGGCCACCTCGATGCGCTCGATCTTGGGTGAGTGGACCGGGAACGTCCGCTCCACCCCCACGCCAAAGGACTGCTTGCGAACGGTGAAGGTCTCACGCGCGCCGTTGCCCTGGCGCTTGAGGACGATGCCTTCGAAGACCTGGGTCCGGCGGCGGGTGCCCTCCACGACCTGAAAGTGCACGCGCACGCGATCCCCCGCCTGGAAGACGGGAATGCGGCGCAGTTGAGCGCGCTCGAGGCTGTCGATGACGCCGGACATTGAGAAGGCGAGGGCTTGTGGCCCGGTCGGGGGGCAAGTCGATTGCGCGGGCTCCCCCGGGGACCGACGCGCAGAGGCGGATGGTAGCGAAGGCGCCGACCGTGACCGCGCACGGCTAGTCCGTCTCGGCCCCCGGCGCCCCGGCCTGCTCGCCCCGCCGCCGGCTCTCCTCCAGTCGCCACTCCCGGATTCGGCCGTGGTCTCCCGAGATCAGAACATCGGGCACCTCGTGCCCGTGCCAGTCGAACGGGCGGGTGTAGTGCGGATACTCCGGGGCGCCCCCGAGCGCGGGGCTGAAGGACTCCTCCACGGCGCTCGCCTCATGGCCCAGGGCCCCGGGGAGCCTCCTCAGCACGGCGTCGCAGACCACCATGGCCGCGAGCTCACCGCCGGAGAGCACATAGGGCCCGATCGAGACGACGTCGGACGCCAGGTGCTCGTTCACGCGCTCGTCGAAGCCCTCGTAGCGCCCACAGAGCAGAGTGAGCTCGGGCTCGGCCGCCAGCTCGGCCGCGAGGGCATCGTCGAACTGGCGCCCGCCCGCGGCCAGGGCCACCACGCGCCGCTGGGAGCGCACCTCCTGCGGCTCCTCCTGGTAGCGGGCCCGCAGGGCGGCCTCAACCACATCCACGCGAATCACCATCCCGGCCCCGCCGCCGTAGGGGGTGTCGTCCACCTGCCCCGACTTGAGCGGGGTGGTGGCCCGCAGGTCCACTGCCTCCAGCCGGTGCCCGAGCGAGAGGGCATTGCGCACGTGCCGCTGCTCCGTGAACCACCCGAACCACGAGGGGAACAGCGTGAGCACGTCGATGTTCACGGCTCGCCCAGGAAGTCGCGGTCCACCTCGATGCGCCGCGCGGCCGCATCGAACGAGCGCACCGCGTCGGAGATGAAGGGCACGAGCCTTCCGTCCTCGAGCTCGAGGACCGCGCAGGACGGCAGGTCGAGCACCCGCGCCACCCGGCCCATGCCCACCACCTCGCATCCCTCGAGATCGGAGGCCAGCCACTCGCCCTCCCCCAGCTCTCCGTCCACCAGGAGCGGCCGCCCGTGCAGGCCGGCGAGCTCGGCGACCCCGGCAAGCCGGATCAGCGGGCGCCGCGCGGTGCCCGCCCGGCGCTCCACCGTCGTCTCGCGGCCCTCCACGGTCACCCTGGTGCCCTCGGGCAGGTCGTGGGTGGCGCCCTCCACGTAGAAGCTGCCGTCCCACCCGTGCGCGCGTCCCACGCGCCCGGCGGTGACGAGGGTCAATCCACCACGTCGACGAGCACGCGGCAGTCGTGGCGCACGGCCACGGCCTTCATGACCGTCCGCAGCGCCGCCACCGTGCGCCCGCCGCGGCCGATCACCTTGCCGGCGTCGTCCTCGGCCACACGCAGCTCAAGCACCACGGTGCCGTCGTCCTCCTCGATCGCCTCGACTGTGACCTCGTCCGGCTCGTCGACGAGAGACCGGACCAGGTACTCGAGCAGCGCCTCCACTACGAGCTGCTGTCGTCTTCGCCCGCGTCGGGAGCATCCCCGGCGGACTCGGGAGCGGCGGCCTCGCCGTCACCGGAGTCCTCGGGCGCGGCATCGGCCTCGGGGGCCTCGGCGCCGTCGGCGGCCTCCACGTCCGTGGTGGCCTCAGCCTCGGGAGCCGCCTCGTCTTCGGTGGCCACGGCGGCCTCCGGCGGTGCGGCCGGCCCGGCCACGGCGGTGGGTCCGCCGCTCTTGCGCTGGGCCCTGACCAGTTGCTTGACGGTGCCGCTCGGCTGGGCGCCGCGATCGAGCCAGTGCTGGAGACGCTCCTCGTCGATGCGGATGATCGACGGGTCGGTCTGCGGGTTGTACTGCCCGATGGCCTCGATGTAGCGGCCGTCGCGCGGAGACCGCTGGTCGGCCACCACGACTCGCCAGATCGGATTCTTCTTGCTGCCCACTCGGGTCAGTCGGACTCTTACCGCCATGAGTCGGGAGAGGTTAGCGGCCGCCGACGAGCGACTGCAGTGAGGGCATCTTGCCGCGCGAGATCTGGCGCATGACCTTCTTCATCTGCGCGAACTGCTTCACGAGCTGGGAAACCCCCTGGACGGTGGTGCCCGAGCCGTGCGCGATACGCCGCCGCCGCGACCCGTCGATGAGCTGTGGGTTGGCCCGCTCGGCCGGGGTCATCGACAGGATGATGGCCTCGAGGCGGTCGAGCTCCTTCTCGCTCACCTGCAGGTTTCCGAGCTGCTGGCTCATCCCAGGCATCATCTTTAGGATGTTCTGGAGCGGGCCCATGTTCCGCACCTGCTTCATCTGATCCAGGAAGTCGTCGAGCGTGAACTGCTCCTTGCGGATCTTGCGCTCGAGCTCCTGGGCCTGACGCTCGTCCATCTGGCGCTCGGCGCGCTCCACGAGGGTCATCACGTCGCCCATGCCGAGGATGCGCTGGGCCATGCGGTCGGGGTGGAAGCGCTCGAAGTCGCCCAGCTTCTCGCCGGTGGAGGCGTAGATCACCGGCTTCCCGGTGATGGCCCTCACCGACAGGGCGGCACCTCCGCGCGAGTCCCCGTCGAGCTTCGTGAGCACCACGCCGTCGAAGTCGACCGTGCTCGAGAACTGCTCGGCCACGTTCACCGCGTCCTGACCGGTCATGGCGTCCACCACCAGCAGCACGTTGTGCGGCTTCAGCTGCTTCTTCATGCGGGCGAGCTCCTTCATGAGCTCCTCGTCCACGTGGAGGCGGCCGCTCGTGTCCACGATCAGCGCGTCGCGCCGGTCCTGGCGGGCCTGGCCGAGCGCCCACTCGGCGATGTCCACGGGGTCGCGCGCCGTTCCCTGCTCGTACACGGTCGCCCCGGCCTGGGCGCCGACCTTCACCAGCTGGTCCACGGCGGCCGGCCGGTAGACGTCGCAGGCGGCCACGCCCACGTCCATCCCGTGCTCCTCCTTCAGATGCCGCGCGAGCTTCCCGGTGGCGGTGGTCTTGCCCGAGCCCTGGAGGCCGGCCATGAGGATCACCGTGGGCCCGGGCTTCGCGAAGGCCAGCTCGCGCCCCGATCCACCCATCAGCTCAGTGAGCTCGTCGGCCACCACCTTCACGACCTGCTGGCCCGGGTTGAGGGAGTCGAGCACGTCATGGCCCAGCGCGCGCTCCTTCACGCCGGCGGTGAACTCCTTCACCACCTTGAAGTTCACGTCCGCCTCGAGCAGGGCCAGGCGCACCTGGCGCATGGCCTTCGCCACGTCGTCCTCGGTGAGCTTGCCCCGGGAACGGACGTCGCCGAGAGCCTCCTGAAGCCTGTCGGAGAGCGTGTCGAACATGCCCGGCTGAGGCTACACGCTGGGCGGCGGCTCTTTCCCGGGCTCGGCGGGCTCAGGCTTGGCCACGCCCGGCAGGGCGGCGCCCAGCTGTCCCAGCGCCTGGGTGATCTCGCTGGGGATGATCCACACCTTGTTCGACTCGCCCGCCGCGATCTGCGGCAGGGTCTGCAGGTACTGGTAGGCGAGCAGCTTCGGATCGGCGTCGCCCTCGTGCACAGCCGCGAAGACGGTCTCGATCGCCTTCGACTGGCCCTGGGCCTCGAGGATCTGCGCCTCGCGCCGGCCCTCGGCCCGGAGAATGGCGCTCTGCTTCTCGCCCTCGGCGGTGAGAATCTGCGACTGCTTGACCCCCTCCGCGGTGAGAATCGCCGCCCGCCGGTCGCGCTCGGCGCGCATCTGCTTCTCCATGGCCTCCTGGATCGTGGCCGGCGGGTCGACCGACTTCAGCTCCACCCGGTTCACCCGGATGCCCCACTTGCCGGTGGCCTCGTCCAGCACGATCCGCAGCGCGGAGCTCACCTTCTCCCGCGAGGTGAGCGTGTCCTCGAGCGTCATCCCGCCGCACACGTTGCGGAGCGTGGTGACCGTGAGCTGCTCGATCGCCGCGATGTAGTTCGCGATCTCGTACGTGGCCGACTTCGGGTCGGTGACCTGGTAGTAGATGACCGTGTCGATCTGGATCACGAGGTTGTCCTCGGTGATCACCGGCTGCGGCGGGAAGGCCACCACCTGCTCGCGCAGGTCGATCAGCGGCTTGACCCGGTCCACGTAGGGCACCACGAGCGTGAGCCCCGCGTCCAGGGTCCGGTAGTAGCGCCCCAGGCGCTCCACCACACCGGCGCGGGCCTGGGGCACGATCCGGATCCCTCGCGACAGCGTGAAGAGGACGACGAACGCCACCACCAGCAATGCGATCAGGGTTGCCACAGGCGGGAACCTCCTATTCCGAGACGAGCGCCGTGGCGCCGTCGATCTTGAGCACTTCCACCCGCGTGCCGGGCTCCATCACACGATCCTCGTCGTACGCGCGGGCCGACCAGATCTCTCCGCCGAGCTTCACCGACCCGCCATGCGCGTCCACCCGCTCGAGCACCACGGCGGGCTTGCCGATCAGGGCGGCCACGCCCGTGCGCAGCTTCGCGGGTGTGTGCAGGTGGCGCCGGGCCACCGGCCGCAGCGCCACCACCGAGAAGATGGCCACGAGGATGAACACGATCCACTGGAGCGCCACGCCGCCACCGATGAGGGCCACGACCCCGGCCGCGAGCGCGCCCGCAGCCACCAGCCCGAGGAAGAATCCGACCGTGGCGATCTCGCCCACGGTCAGCACACCGGCGGCGATCAGCCAGAGGACCCAATCTTCCATACCCCCATTGTGGCCACCTCGACGGTCGGGGCACGCCGAGCTTCAGCCCGGTCCGCCTCCGAGGCACTCACGGGCGCCGGTCAGCGGGGTCCGGAGCAGGCCGCGGGCGCGTCCGGTATCGAGCGCGCAGTTGCGCGGGCGCTCGAGTCCGGCCTCCGCGATCGAGGTCCGCCTGATGGACTCCGGGCCGAGGCCCGCGGCCTCCGCGACCAGGCAGGCGAACTCGTAGCGGGTCACCACCTCGCTGCCGGCCACATTGAGCACCCCCCGCTCCGGGCGGTCCACCAGCTCGAGGAGTGCGGCGGCCAGGTCGGCCACGAGCACAGGGCAGCGAAGCTCGTCGTCGAAGAACCCGAGCTCCCCGTCGCCGCGGGCGGCCTGGAGGGCGAGCGCCTCGTGGCGGCTCTCGCCGTCGCCTCCGTAGATCAGCGAGGTGCGAACGAGCACGGCCTCCGGGTGGGCGGCGGCCACGAGGCCCTCGGCATCGGCCTTCGCCCGCCCGTAGTCGGTGATCGGGGACGGCGGGTCCGCCTCGGTGTAGGGCTCGGGCTTGGTGCCGTCGAAGATCACGTCGCTCGAGAGGTGCACGAGCCGTGCTCCCACCGCGTGGGCGGCCGCCGCCACGGCCTCCGCGCCACCCACCGTGGTCTCACGGGCGCCCTCGCCGACCTGGCGGTAGGCGGTGTGCACGACCGCCGAGGGCCGCACCTCCTCCATCGTCCGGCGCACGGCCTCGCCGTCCCTCACGTCGAGGCTCAGCCAGGTCGCGCCGCCGTCCCCCGGCGCGGCGCTGAGGTGGGTGGCCACCAGCGGGCGATCCTTGACCTGGCGCCGAAGCTCCGCGCCGAGGTATCCCGTTCCGCCGGTCACGAGGAGCGGGCCGGGCGTTCCTCGTCCCCCGCTCACGGCTCGAGGATGGCCCGGGCGAAGTCGTCTGCGTCGAACGGGCGAAGGTCCTCGAGCGTCTCCCCCACACCGATCATCTTCACCGGGACCCCGAGCTCCTGCGCGATCGCGAGGGCGATGCCCCCCTTCGCCGTGCCATCGAGCTTCGTGAGGACGATGCCGTCCACCTGCACCGCCTCCCGAAAGAGGAGCGCCTGCCGGAGCCCGTTCTGGCCGGTGGTGGCGTCGATGGTGAGCAGCGTCTCGTGCGGCGCGTCGGGAATCCGGCCGGCGATCACCTTTCGGATCTTCCGCAGCTCGTCCATGAGGTGCTGCTGGGTGTGGAGGCGCCCAGCGGTGTCGATGATCACCACGTCGTGGCCGCGGGCCTCGGCCGCCTCGATGGCGTCGTACACCACCGCCCCGGGATCGGATCCCGGCTCCCCGCGCACGATCTCGCAGCCCGCGCGCTCCGCCCAGGCCGTGAGCTGCTCCGACGCGGCGGCCCGGAAGGTGTCGCCCGCGGCCAGCAGCACCGACCTTCCCAGCTCCTTCTGCAGGTGCCAGGCCATCTTCCCGATCGTGGTGGTCTTGCCGGTGCCGTTCACCCCCACCACCAGGATCACCGTCGGGCTCGCCATGAGCGGGATCGTGTTCCCCTCCACCCGCGCGGTCTCGGCCAGCAGCTCGCGCAGCCGGCGCGTGAGGTCCTCGCCGCCGGTGAGGTCTCCGCTCACCACCTCGCCCTCGAGGCGCTCCACGATGCTCGCCGTGGTGGGGGCGCCCACGTCGGCGTAGATCAGCGTCTCCTCCAGACGCTCGAACGCCTCGTCGTCGAGCGACTGGAACATCGTGGCCTGAAGCTCCGCGCCCAGTGCCTGGCGCGTCTTCGACATGTTCTCGCGCAGGCGGCGGAAGAAGCCTCCGCGCTCGGAGCCCTCGTCCTCGTTCGTGTCCTCCGCCGGCGCATCCCCGGTGGCGAACAGCTCCTGCCAGCTTCGGGCCATCCGCCGGTGAGGATAGGCGGCTAGGCCGCGGCTTCCTCCACCGTGCGGCCGCCGAGCTTGCGCGAGATCACCTGCGAGACGCCGTCCCCGCCCATGCTCACGCCGTAGAGCGTGTCGGCCGCGTCCATGGTGCGCTTCTGGTGGGTCACCACGATGAACTGGGCCCGGTCGGAGTAGCGGGCCACCAGCTGGAGGAAGCGATCGATGTTGATGTCGTCGAGCGCCGCCTCCACCTCGTCGAGGATGTAGAAGGGGCACGGGCGGGCCAGGAAGACGGCGAACATGAAGGCCAGCGCAACGAGCGACTTCTCGCCGCCCGAGAGCAGCGACAGGCGCTTCGCGGACTTCCCGGGCGGGGTGACCTCGATCTCCACGCCCATCTCCGGGCTCTCGCCGTCGGGGGCGTCCTCGTCGGGCGCGCCGGCCTCGTCTCCTGGGGCCGACTCCCCGCCCACCACCGACCGCGGCGTCTGGTCGGCGCGCACGAGGCGCAGAGCTCCGCGGCCGCCGGGGAAGAGGTGCTGGACCACCTCCTCGAAGTTGCGGGCAGCCGCCTCGAAGGTCTCCTCGAAGCTCTGCCTGATGCGCTTGTCGGTCTCCTTGATCAGCCCCTCGAGCTCGGCCAGGGCGTCCTCCAGGTCGCTCCGCTGCGCCTCGAGCTCGTCGACGTGGGCCACAGCCTCCTCGTACTCCTGCGCAGCCAGCGGGTTCACCGGTCCGAGCTGCTCCCGGCGGCGCTGGAGACGCTCGACACGCGCCTCCAGGGAATTGCGCTCCTCCTCGGGCAGGGGATCGGACGATGGCTCGGGCTCCAGGCCGAGGCGGGTGGCCAGCTGGCCCAGCTCGCGCCCCACTTCCTCCGCCGCGTCCCGCGCGCGCTGCGCGGTGACCTCGGCGGTGGTGACCGCATCGCTTCCCCGCTTGAGCCGTCCCCGGAGCTCGGCCTCCTCCTGGGCACAGGCCCGCAGTGCGGACGACGTCTCCTCACCGGTGGCCGCGCCCGCGGCCAGCTCGGCGGCAAGCGCGTCGCGCTGGGCCTCCACGCCGCCAAGCGCGGCCTCGAGTGCCGCGGTGGTGCGCGCGGCCGCGCGCACCAGGTCGCGATCGGCCTCGATCCCCACCCGCAGCGTGGCCAGCGAACGCACGCGGTCCGCCCGCTCCCGCTCCGCCCGCTCGGCCAGGTGGCGCTCGGCCCGCAGGTCGGCCGACAGCTCCGCGCGGCGGACCGTGTCGGGCCCCTCGCCCGGAGCCTCCCGGCGGCGCTCGAGCAGCCAGCCGAGCCGCTCGGCCGTCTCCGCGGCCTCGGCCAGCTCGCGCCCGGCCGCGCGCACGGCGCCCTCGGCCTCCTCGCGGGCGCCGTCCGCGGCCCCGATCACCTCCGCCGCGCGCTCGACGCTCGCACGGGCCTCACGCTCGGATGTGGCGGCACGCTCGGAGGCGGCCACGATCCCCTCGCGCCGCCCAAGCTCCTCCAGCAGGCGCTCACCGCCGCCAGGGGGAGCCTGCGACAGCTCGCCCGTGGAACCGTCGAGCAGCCGGCCGCCGCGTGTGACGGCCACTCCGCGGAAGGAGCCGGACACCGACCTCAGGGAGTCCACGACCCAGACATCGCCCAGCAGGCGATCGGCGAGCTTGGCCACCCGCCGCTCGGGCCGCACATGGGTGAGCAGGCGGGTCGCGCCCGGCGCGGGCGCCTGGCCCGCCGGACGCCCGTGGGCCCGCGAGCTGACGAGCGCGGTGCCGCCGCGATCCTCGCTGCGGTCGAGCAGCTGCTCCCCCTCGGCCAGGTCCTCCACCACCGCTGCGGTGAGCCGAGAGCCGAGAGCGGCGGCCAGGGCGGGCTCGTAGCCGGCCTCGGCCGTGATGCCCTCCACAAGTCCCGGCCCCGCGCCCTCGGCCGTGCCGGCGGCCCCGCGCACGAGCCGGTTGAGGGCCGCGAGCTGCGACCCGGCCTCCGCCGCCTCGGCGCGCGCGGCCTCCACCGCCCGCTCGGCCTCCCGGCGGGAGGTGCGTGCCTCGTCGGCGCTGCGCTCGGCGGCCTGGAGCACCTCGCGGCGCTCGGCCACGGCCCGCTCGAGGGCGCTGAGCGCGCCGCGGGTCTCCTCCAGCTCGGACTCGAGCCCGGCGAGCTCCTCGGCCCGGCGCTCGTCCGCCTGGGCGTCGAGGCGTGAGAGCTCACGCTCCAGGGCTCGCACCCGCTCCGAGGGCAGGAGAACGTGCCAGGCCTCGCCGCCCTCGCCCTGCCGCGGAGGCTCCGGGAGCCGCTCGTCGGGCATCTCGTCGCGCTCCTCGGCCAGGTGGGCGGCCTCGGCCTCCATCAGCTCGAGCTGGCTCTCGCGACGCCGGCCGCGGTCCTCGGCCGCGGACCCCTGGTCGCGTACCCGCTCGAGACGCATCTGAATGCGATCGGCGGCGGAGCCGGCGTCGAAGCGCCGCGACTGGATCTGCTCCCGCGCGCGGTTGTGGGCGGCGAACGCCTCCTCGGCGGCCTCACGCCTGCGGGCCACCTCCCCGAGCAGCCGCTCCGCCTCGTCGCGCTCGGCCGCGGCGTCGCGCGCCCGGACCTCGGCCTCCGCCAGCTCGGCCCGTGTGCGGCGTGCGGCGTCGGCGGTGAGGGTCATGCGCGCCTCCAGCGACTGGCGCTCGATGCGCTCGTGCAGCTCGGCAGCCTCGGCCTGGCGCTTCAGCGGCCGGAGCCGGGAGCGGGCCTCGCGCTCCACGTCGAGCGAGCGCGACAGGTTCTCCTCGGTGCGCTCGAGCTTGAGCTGCGCGCGGCGGCGGCGCTTGCGGTGCTTCCCGAGCCCGGCCGCCTCCTCGATCATCAGCCGCCGCTCGCGCGGACGCGAGAGCACGATCGCCTCGACCTTGCCCTGGGAGACGACCGAGTGCATCTCCTTCCCGAGCCCCGAGTCGGAGAGCACCTCGAGCACGTCCACCAGCCGGCAGCGGGCGCCGTTGAGCCGGTACTCGCCCTCGCCGTCGCGGTCGAGCTTGCGAAGGATCGAGATCTCGGAGAAGTCGGTGGGCAGCGCGCCGTCCGAGTTGTCGATCACCACCTCCACCTCGGCCGAGCTGGAGCCGCCGACGCCGTGGCCGCCGGCGAAGATCACGTCCTTCATGGACTGCCCGCGCACCGCCAGCGGGCTCTGCTCGCCGAGCGCCCACAGCACCCCGTCGGTGATGTTGGACTTGCCCGAGCCGTTCGGGCCGACGATCACGGACACGCCCGGACCGAACTCCAGCTTGGTCCGGGACGGGAAGGACTTGAAGCCCTTCATCGAGATCGACCTGAGGTGCATCAGCCGGTGGCCTCTTGCTCGAGGGCGTTGAGCGCGTGGAGGGCGGCCTCCTGCTCAGCGCCCTTCTTCGTCTTTCCCTCTCCGCGGCCGACCTCCTCCCCGTCCACCTCGGCGACGACCAGGAAGCTGCGCTCGTGCGCCGGGCCCTGCTCGGCCACGGTGCGGTACTCCACAAGCTCGGCCCGACGGGCGAGCCGCTCCTGGAGCACGGACTTGTAGTCCACTGGGTGCTCCAGGGACTCGTCGATCTCCTCGGCGAACGCATCCACCACCGCCGGCGCCGTGCGCTCGAACCCGAAGGCGAGGTAGGACGCTCCGATCACCGCCTCGCACACCGAGGCGAGCACCCGCTCCGACTCGACGAGCGTGCGCGCTCCACGCCCGGCGCCGCCGTCGGGCGCCTGGTCGCGCAGGGCACCGGGCACGCCGAGCTCTCGTGCCACCCGGGCGCACGACGCTCCGCTCACGGCCTGAGCGCGCACCTTGGTGAGGCGCCCCGCGCCGTAGCGCTCGAAGCGCGGGAACAGGTGGGTGGAGACCGCGAGGCTCAGGACGACGTCTCCGAGGAAGGCCAGGCGCTCGTAGGAGTCGGACCGGTGCTCCACCCACGAGGCGTGGGTGAACACCTGCTGCCGGAGCGGGTCGGGCAGCTCGTCGAGGAGATCGCGGAGGGTCTCACGCTTCTGCGGCATGGGCGGCGACGAAGTCCGCGGCCTGGCCGACGGTGAGGATCCCGGCGGCCTCCTCGTCGGGTATCCGGATGCCGTAGCTGTCCTCCAGCTCCACGACGAGCTCCACCAGATCCAGCGAGTCGGCCTCGAGGTCCTCCTTGAAGCGGGTGTCCTCGGCGATCCGTGCCGGGTCCACCTCCAGTTCTGCGGACAGGTGGTCGCGGATGCGCTGGAGCACCTCAGCGCGTTCCATCGCCGGCTCCCCCAGAGCCGCTCGCGGTGCTCTCCTGCGTCACCACGGCGACGCTACCAGCGCCCGCGGACCGCAGGGCACCCGCGGCCTTGAGTGCCGTGGCGGTGCGCTCCACCATGTCCTCGTCCACGGCGCGCCGGGCCAGGGCGATCGCGCTGGCGATCCCCTTGGGGCCGAAGCTGCCATGGGCCACCACCACCGGCTTGCGGAGGCCGAGCAGGATCGCGCCCCCCACGCCCTCCGGATCGAGACGCTCGCGCAGGCGGTTCACCTGGCCGCGGATCAGCAGGCCCCCGAGCGCCGACACGGGGCTCCCCTTCACGGCGTCCCGGATCGACTCACGAACGAGGCGCGAGGTGCCCTCCAGCACCTTCAGGGCGACGTTGCCGGTGAAGCCGTCGGTGACCACCACGTCCGCTCGTGCACCGGGCAGGTCGAAGCCCTCGATGTTCCCCACGAACTCCAGGCCGCCGGACTCCACGATCCGCTCGTGGGCCGCCTGCACGTCGGGTGTGCCCTTCCCGGACTCCTCCCCCACCGAGAGCAGGCCCACGCGCGGGCGCTCGAGGCCGTAGACGGCCTGCATGAAGCAGGACCCCATGTGGGCGAACTGGACGAGGTGCTCGGGCCGCACCTCCACGCTCGCGCCGGCGTCCAGCAGCAGCACCGGCCCGCCGGGGATCGGGAGCAGCACGGCAAGCGCCGGGCGGTAGACGCCCCGGATGCGCTTGACCTGCAGCGTGGCCGCGGCGAGCGTCGGCCCGGTGCTGCCCGCGGACACGAGCGCCTCGGCGCGGCCCTCGGCCACCGCGCGCGCGGCCTGGACGATGGATGCGTCGGGTGTGGACCGAACGGCCTGGGCGGGATCCTCGCCCGAGCCGATGGTGTTCGGCGCGTCCACCACCTGCACCCTTCCGGCGGGGGGGCCCACCTCGGCGGCGGGACCGAACAGCAGCACGTCGACGCCGGACCTGCGCGCCCCCTCGGCGACCGCGCCCGGCCCCTGATCGGCGCCGTTCGCGTCGACCGCGATCACGGTCTACGAGTCGTCGTCGCCGGAGCCGGGACGCTGGACGATGACCTCACGCCCGGCGTAGGTACCGCAGTTCGGGCATACCCGATGAGGCAGGCGCGGCTCGTGGCAGCGCGGGCAGTGACGAAGGGTGGTGGCCTCCATCTTGTGCTGCGAGCGCCGCTTGTTGGTGCGCGAGTGCGACTGTCTTTGCTTGGGGACGGCCATGAGGCTGGCCAGTGTAGCGGCGCGTCAGTCGAGCCGGAGCTCGCGCAGGGCCGCCCAGCGCTCGTCGGGGGCGCTCTCGTGCACATGCGCGGGGCCCGCCATGTTCAGGTTCTCGCCGCACACGGGACAGAGCCCGAGGCAGTCGTCGCGGCAGACGATCCGCACCGGGAGCGAGAGCGCGAGGGCGTCGCGGGCCCAGGACTCCACGTCCAGCTCGTCGCCCTCCAGGTACGGGGAGCGGAGATCCTCGATCGCCCCGGGTTGATCCACCTCCCGCGCATCCACCGCGACCCTGTCGGTGGCGGGGTCGAGGCAGCGCATGCAGAGGCCGCGGAGGTCGGCGTCGAAGCGGAGGCGCAGCGACCAGCCGGTGGTGGTGTGCGCGATGTCGAGCGTTGCGTCGAGGCTGTCACCGCGAACCCCGTAATGCTGGCCGCCGAACTCGAACCCCTCCACGGGCACGCGAATGGGGAGGCGGCGTCCCTCGCCCGAGGAGAGGGAGAGCCGCCCGAGATCGAGGGTCTCGGTCTGCTGGCCCATGGCCCGAGATTAGCGCCGGACCGGCGGCGCTACTGCTTGATCTCGATCAACTCGACCCGGTAGCCGTCCGGGTCGCGAACGAAGCAGATGAGCGGCCCCTCGGAGCGGCCGCCAGGGCGGTACGGAGGCTTCTCGGGCTCGATGTCCTGATCGGCGAGCTGTCCGAGGGTGCCCTCGAGATCGTCGACGGCGATGGCGATGTGGTTGTAGCCGGTGCCGAGCTCGTACGAGTCGACGCCGTGGTTGTAGGTCAGCTCGAGGCGAGGGTCCTCGCCCGGCATGCCCATGAACACGTTGATCGCCTCGTCCCCGATGGGCATCCGGCCCACCTCCTGGAAGCCGAGCTTCTCGTAGAAGGACACCGAGCGGTCGATTTCGCCGATGCGATAACAGGTGTGCAGGTAGGAAGCCACGGGTCGGACCCTACCTCCCCGAGAAAGGCGAAAGCCACGCCCCTCGTGAGAGGAACGTGGCTTCGCGGTACCGCAAATGCCCTTCTTGGTGAACTTCCGGCTAACCGCTGTGAGCGGCCGCCCTGCGCAACCCGAATCCGGCACACAGGAGACCTGCGGCCGAAAGGAGAAGCAACGGCACGTGCCCACCGGTGAACGGCAGGCTCGACGTGGCGGTGGCCTCGGTGACCGTGCCGGCTACGCCGCTGGTGGGAGCATTGCTGCCCCCTGCGCCGCCTCCGGACTCCTCGGACTTCCCGAGAACCTCGCCCTGCTCGCCTCCTTGCTCGCCGTTGTTACCCGGGGACTCGCCGCCGGGGGTCTCCCCACCGGGAGTTTCGCCACCGGGGGTCTCCCCACCGGGCGTCTCGCCACCGGGGGTCTCCCCACCGGGGGTGTAACCACCAGGGGTCTCGCCACCGGGGGTCTCGCCGCCAGGCGTCTGTCCGCCGGGCGTCTCACCTCCGGGGGTCTCGCCGCCAGGCGTTTCACCGCCGGGCGTCTCCCCACCAGGGGTCTCGCCACCAGGGGTCTCGCCACCGGGGGTTTCCCCACCAGGGGTCTCCCCACCGGGAGTCTCCCCGCCCGGGGTCTCCCCACCGGGGGTTTCCCCGCCTGGGGTTTCCCCGCCTGGGGTTTCCCCACCCGGGGTCTCGCCGCCAGGCGTTTCGCCGCCTGGCGTCTCCCCACCGGGCGTGTGGCCACCTGGCGGATGACCGCCGGGCGTCTCGCCACCGGGTGTTTCCCCACCGGGCGTGTGGCCACCAGGCGGATGACCGCCGGGCGTGTTACCGCCAGGCGTCTCCCCACCGGGTGTTTCCCCACCGGGTGTATGACCACCAGGGGTTTCGCCACCGGGCGTATGACCGCCTGGTGTCTCCCCACCGGGCGTATGACCGCCTGGCGTCTCGGGCGTGGGCGTCCCACCACCGGACGGCGGGTAACCGCCACCGGGGTGCTCTTCCTTACAGGGGTTGTCTCCGCCGGATCCTTCCGACGGGGGCTGTCCCTGATCCGAGTGGTGCGATCCCGAGTCCGATCCTCCGGACCCGTGGTCCCACCCGGAACCTCCGCTCCCGCCAGAGTCTCCGTGCCATCCGGAGCCTCCCTGACCTGGACCGGAGCCATAGCCATGAGACGAATGGTCTCCACCGGCAAACGCGTTGCCGGCGCTCACCAAGGAGAGCCAGAGCGCGACGATGAATGCCGAGATCCATACGAATCTCCGCATGCCCGAGGCACTCGGCTCGGAAAGCTGCATAGGTTCTCCCTTCGGGGGTTGCTAACGGCGGCAATAGCAAGACCCCTGAACCCGCCAGAGGCCCCGCGAAGTAGACGAGTAGAACAGCAAGCTCGGATGTTTTACCCGTCGATCCTGCAAGAAACTTCCCAAAATCCGCGCGATTTCGCGTTGCGGTTGGTCCCTCCGGGGGATTCGGAAGGAATTTGGGCGGGGGTGCAGACGCTCGCCGGCGCACCCAAAACGGCAGCATGAAGCGCCCCGATTGGGGCAGCCAGCGACGACGGCTCGCGCCTAGGAGACCTCGGCCTCTTCGCGACCCTGAAGGCGGTCGCGGCCGCGCTGAACCGCGGCGATGAACTTCGTGAGGTTGACCTCGAGCGTGTTGAGGATGTCGTCGGCGTAGTCCTCCGCGCCGAGACGGATCTCGCGCTCACGGGCGCGGGCGTCCTCGATGATCTCCTCCGCCTGGCGCTCGGCCTGCTTGACGATCTCCTCTTCGGAGATCAGGCGGATCTGCTCCTCGCGGGCCTCGCGAACGACGCGCTCGGCCTCGCGCTTGGCCTCGGCGAGCATCTCCTGACGCTCCTTCACGATCCACCGGGCCTGCTTGATCTCCTCGGGGATCGTGGCCCGCATCTGGTCGAGGATGTCGTAGACCTCCTCCTTGTCCACGCGCACCGTGTCGGTGAGCGGGACGACCTTTGCGTTGTGGATCGTGTCGTCGAGCTTGTCGATCAGGACGAGGACGTCCATGAGCTCTACCTCCGCGAGGCCATTAGCCCCGCGCTCTCGTTGACCAGCATTGACGTCACGTTCTCAGATCCCCTGTTCTTCAACGCTTGAGCTCTTCCTGCAGCCGTGCGGCCACCCGGTCGGGCACGAGCCCGCTGATGTCGCCGCCGAACATGGCCAGCTCCTTGATCCCGCTTGAGGACAGGAAACTGTATTGCGGCGCGGCCATCAGGTAGATGCTCTCGATGTCGGGCGCCATCTTCCGGTTCAGTTGGTTCATCTCGAACTCGTACTCGAAGTCCGAGATCGCCCGCAATCCTTTGACGATGGCCTTGGCCCCGTGCTCGCGGGCGAAATCGACGAGGAGCGTATCAAAGGGTTTTACCTGCACATTGGCCAATTCCGTGGTGGCCTCGGCGATGAACGAAACGCGCTCGTCGGCGGAGAAGAGGGTCTTGCTCTTGCGGACCGGGCTGTTGACCACGCCCACGATCAGCTCGTCGAACACTCCGGCCGCCCTCCGGATGATGTCGATGTGGCCCATCGTCACCGGGTCGTAGGAGCCCGGGCAGACGGCGCGGCCGCCGTTGCGCTCAGCCATAGATCGCGATGCGCGTGTCGCCGTAGGTGCGCTCGCGCAGAAGGGGGAGCGTCAGCTCCAGTGGCGTGCGTTTGTCGGATTCGGTCACGGTGCGGGCGTTCTCGTCGAGGACCGTCGGCAGGGCCGCGGAGAGCGGACCGGCCAGGCGGGAGGCGGAATCATAGGGCGGGTCGCAGAACACGAGGTCGAACGACCGCTCGCGACCGGCCAGAAAGGCGACCGCATCCCGCCGCACGACCTCCGCCCCGGCGACCCCGAGGTCGTTGAGGTTGCGCGTGATCGCGGCCACCGCGGCGGGGTCCCGATCGACGAAGACCGCCGACTCCGCGCCGCGCGAGAGCGCCTCGATCCCGAGCGCACCGGAGCCTGCGTAAAGGTCGAGCACGCGCGCGCCGGCCAGGTCGCCGAGCATGGAGAAGAGCGCCTCTCGCACCCGATCGGCGGTGGGCCGGGTGCGGCTGCCTCGCGGCGCGCGCAGGCGCCGGCCCCCGTAGGTGCCGGCCACGACCCTCACGCCGGAATCGGATCGAGCTCCGGGCCGAAACGGGCCACCGCCGCGTCGCGCAGCAGCGCGTTCTGCGGCTCGGTGAGCTCGGGGTCGGTCCGCAGCAGCTCGTCCGCCAGGTCCCTCGCCCGCACGAGCAGGGCGGTGTCCTCGGGGAGCTGGGCCACCCGCAGCTCGGGAAGCCCGTGCTGGCGCGTGCCGAGCACGTCCCCGGCCCCGCGGAGCTCGAGGTCCACCTCGGCGAGGCGGAAGCCGTCGCTCTCCGTGGCGATGGCCTCGAGCCGCGGGAGCTTCGCGTCCCCGAAGAGGATGCACAGCGAGCCGTGCTCGCCCCGGCCCACCCGGCCCCTGAGCTGGTGGAGCTGGGACAGCCCGTAGCGCTCGGCCGCCTCGATCAGCATCACCGTGGCGTTCGGCACGTCGATGCCCACCTCCACCACGCTGGTGGCCACCAGCACGTCCGCGTCGCCCCGCGCGAAGGACTCCATCGCCGCCTGCTTCGCCTTCGAGGGAAGCTGGCCGTGGATCAGCTCCACGCGCTGGTCGCGGAACTCCGTCGTACGCAGGCGCTCGAACTCCACCGTGGCCGCCGTGGCCTGGAGCGCCTCGGACTCCTCCACCAGCGGGCAGACGACGAAGCACTGGCGGCCCGCGGCTATCTCCTCGCGGATCCGCTCGTACGCGCGCTGCCGGGCACGAACGCCATCGACCACGAAGGTCTCCACGGGCCGGCGCCCGTGCGGAAGCTGGCGCAGGGCGGTGGCGTCGAGGTCGCCGTACGCGGTGAGGGAGAGCGTGCGCGGGATCGGCGTGGCGGTCATGTGGAGTGCGTGCGGGGTCAGCCCCTCGGGCGCCTTCGCGTCCAGTGCGGCGCGCTGGCGCACGCCGAAGCGGTGCTGCTCGTCCACCACGCACAGGGCGAGGTCCCGGAACTCCACCGGGTCCTCGATCAGCGCGTGCGTGCCCACCAGGAGCTGAAGCTGGCCCGAGCCCAGCGCGCCAAGCAGGTCCCGCCGCCGTGCGGCGGGCGTCGAGCCGGTGAGCAGCTCCAGCGGGAGCGCGCCGCCGAGCAGGCGGTCGAGCGTGCGGTGGTGCTGCTCGGCCAGGGTCTCGGTGGGGGCCATCAGCGCGGCCTGGGCGCCGTTCTCCACCGCACGCAGCATCGCGTGCAGCGCCACCACGGTCTTGCCCGCGCCCACCTCCCCCATCAGCAGGCGCTGCATCGGGCGCTCGCGGGCGAGGTCCTCGTCGATCTCGCCCATGGCGGTCTTCTGGTCGCCCGTGAGCTCGAAGGGGAGCGACCAGCGCCAGCGGTCCACCACCACGCCGCGCGCAGCGAGCGGCCGCGCCTGGCGCCCGTGGCGGCGCGCGCGGCGCCTGCCGGCCACCGCAAGCTGGAGCAGTAGCAGCTCCTCGAAGGCGAGTCGCCGGCGCGCCCCGCGCTCGTCGTCCTCGCTGTCGGGGAAATGCGCCCCGGCCAGCGCCGCGGCGCGTTCCGGCAGCCGCTCCGCCACGCGCATCCCCGCGGGCAGCGGCTCGGGGGTGAGCAGGAAGCACCCGCGCGCATCCCAGACGAGCGAGCGCAGGCGGGCGGCGCTCAGCCCCTCGGTGGCGGGATGCACGGGCACCAGGCCGACGGTGTGGACGGGAGCATCCCCACCCCCGAGCGGTTCGTGCTCGGACACCCAGAACTCGCCCGCGCGGCGCAGCCGGCCGTGAAGGAGCACGTTCATGCCGGCGGGGAGCTGGCGCGCGAGCCAGGGCTGGTTGAACCACACGGCCACCAGCGGGCCGGTCGCGTCGGCCACCCTCGCCTCGACGCGCTTGCGGCGGCGGTCGCGCATGGGGCGCACCGACACCGACCGGACGGTCACGGCCACGGTGGCCTCCTCCCCCACCATCAGGTCGCCGACCGAGCGCACGTCGCGCCGGTCGCGATGCGAGTGCGGCAGGTGCTCGATCAGATCGCCCCGAGTGGCGATCCCGAGCGTCTCGAGCGCCTTCCCGCCCGTTCCGTCCAGCTCCACCGACTCCTCCAGGGCGCTCGGACGGGGGTACGACCTGACCGGCGCGGCGGCCAGCTCCTCCGAGGTCAGCTCCTCGAGGGAGGCGAAGCCGGTTACTCCGCGCAGAGCAGCCACCACCAGGCGGGCTGACCGCCCTCGTGGTACTCGATCTCGACCCCGTCGGGCACATGGGCCTCGACGTGCTCGCGATCGAGCGGCGCCCCGGCTCCGGCGAGGCAGGTGAGCAGCTCGGTGCCGGTGGCGATGCGCTCGAGCGTCGTGGTGAGCGTGAGCTCAGGGTCTCCCCAGGCCACCAGCTCGCCTCCGGCGTAGCCCACGGCGTCCCCGGCGATGAAGCGGCCCTGGACGTCGTCGCGGGCCGCGGGCGCCACCCCGCCGACCCGCAGCGAGTCGGCCGCCCGCCCGACCGCGTGCGCGTTGTGCTCGGCCCCGGCGTTGGGGTCGAAGGCAAGCAGTGCGGCGAGCCCCTCCTGCGGCGCCGTGGTGGGCACCACCCGAGCCGGCTTGTCCGAGAGCTCCGCCGCCCGCTCGGCGGCCAGGATCACGTTCGGGCTGTTGGGCAGCACGAGCACCTCTCGCCCGTTGGCGGCGTGCACCCCCGCGAGCAGCTCGTAGGTGGACGGATTCATCGTTGCGCCACCGTCCACCACCAGCACCCCGAGTCCCTCGAAGAGCTTGCGCACCCCGAGCCCGCTGGCCACCGCCACGACCGCGCACGTGGTCTCCGCGGTGGGAGTGTGCTCGGCCAGCCGCGCCGTGCGGTCGGCCACCTGCTCGTGCATGTCGGCCACGTCGAAGCGCGACACCTCGCCCGCGTCGGCGAACACCGCCACCGCGCTCTCCGGATCATCGGTGTGCACGTGCACGCGAATCGTGCGCTCGTCGCCGACCACCAGCACCGAGTCCCCCAGCGCCTCGAGGCTCGGCCGGAACGATCCGGCGTCGAGATCCTCCCCGGTGACCGCGAAGTTGGTGCAGTAGCGGAAGCTCGAGGACTCGTGCTCGGGGCGGTGCAGCGCCGCCGGGGCGAGTTGATGCTCGAGCTCCGGGCCGGCGTCGCCGCGGAGGGCGGCGAGGCAGCCGGCCACGATCACGGTGAGCCCGTAGGCGCCCGCGTCAACCACTCCGGCGTCGCGGAGCACGGCGAGCTGGTCGGGGCCGCGCTCCACGGCCTCCTTGCCCGCCGCGAGGGCGTTCTCCAGGACCTGCGCCAGGAGCTCGTCCTGCTGCTCCGCGTGCGACTCCGGTCCGAGGCGCTGGGTGTCCATGTGAGCGAGGTCGTGTGCCACCCGGCTGGACATCGCGCGGATGGCCGAGAGCATGGTGCCCTCCGCCGGGTCGCGCACCGAGGCGTAGGCGGCGTCGGCGGCGCGTGCCAGTGCGGCCGACACCAGCACCGGGTCCACGAGCTCGCCCGGCCGGCCGGCCAGCTCCTCGGCCGCGCCGCGAACGATCTGCGAAAGGATCACCCCGCTGTTCCCGCGGGCGCCCAGCAGGGCCGCGCGGGCGACCGCGGCCACGATCTCGCTGCGCCCGTGCACGTCCAGCGGCTGCCCGTTCATGCGGTTCAGCTCATCGAGCACCGCACGCATCGTGAGCGCCATGTTGTCGCCCGTGTCGCCATCGGCGACCGGGAACACATTGAGGTCGTTCACCTCCTGGCGGCGGTTCTCCAGCTCTGTGAGAGCTGAGGCCACGACGCGCCGGAAGCGGACGAGGGACTCGTCAGCCACGTGGGGGTTCTACACCGCAGGGCGGCGGGGTTACGGTGCGGACACGTCGCACACGGAGGCGGCATGGTCCGGTGCTCGCCCGATGACGTTGGGCTGTGGTGCTCGCCCGATCATCGATCGGGCTGCGCTCCTCGCCGCCGATCGGGCGCCGCTCCTCCCCGTGCGTGTTAGAGCGCTTTCGTGACCTTCGAGGCCTTGAGACAGCGCGTGCAGACATATTCACGCCGCGGGGCGCCGTTCACGGAGATGCGGACCTTCTGCAGGTTGGGCTCGAAGCGCCGCCTCGTGGCCACCATGGAGTGGCTCCGGCTGTTGCCGTAGGCAGGGCCCTTTCCGCATGAGTAACAGACCTTGGACACGGCCGATCAGGCTACCAAGTCGTGGCTGCGGTGCTCGCGCGATCACCGATCGCGCTGCGCTCAAGTCGTGGCTGCGGTGCTCGCGCGATCACCGATCGCGCTGCGCTCAAGTCGTGGCTGCGGTGCTCGCGCGATCACCGATCGCGCTGCGCTCCTCGCCTGGCCGGGAGCTTCGATCAGGGCTTTGCGAAACAATTATGTTTATGATAAACATCTGCGTTCCCAGGTCCACCGCGGACCGGAAACGAGGAGGAGACAGTTTCTATGAAGGCTCGCTCGGCCGCCGTCAGGGCTCTGACGACACTCGCTGTTTCCGTCGCCGTTCTGACGGGACCCCTCGCCCCCACGGCGAGCGCGACGGACCGCTACGCGTTCGCCAACGGGTGCTTCGCCATGCGCACCATCGTGAGCCACAAGTTCGTGGTCAAGAACAGCGACGGCACCTACGCGGCCACTGCGGCGACCAAGGCCGCGGCCACGCCCTTCCGGATGCAGGCCACCGCGCTCGGCCGCTACCTCCTCTACGGCCCCGACGGCTCGATGCCGGCGGTGGGGCTACTCAACAAGATCTCGGCCACGAAGACGCCCGGGCCGGCCGCCGACTGGGTGGTTGACACGGTCGGGCTCGCCTTCGTGCTGAAGTCCTTCCAGACCGGCCAGGGCGTGCGCTCGGGCACGGGCGGCGTGCTCGGCCTCGTGGCCACCGACCCGGAGGGCATGGCCTTCGAGGCCACCACCGGCTGCGCCAACTTCCCCGAGGTCCAGGTGAACGTGACGGGCACGCCCCTGAAGGGCGCGACCCCGACCTCGCCGGTCCGCGGCTTCCTCGACGACCACATCCACCTGGGCGCTTTCGACTTCCTCGGCGGGCGCTTCCACTGCGGCCGCCCCTGGAGCCCGTACGGCGTGACCGTCGCGCTCACGGACTGCCCCGACCACTTCCCCAACGGCGCGGGCGCGGTCTTCGAGAACTTCCTCGCCTCCGGCAGCCCGGTGGGCACCCACTCGACCGACGGCTGGCCGACCTTCGCCGGGTGGCCCCGCGACGAGTCTCAGACGCACGAGGGCACGTACTGGAAGTGGATGGAGCGCGCTTGGCGCTCGGGCCTCCGCATCATGGTGAACGACCTGGTGGAGAACCGCGCCCTCTGCGACCTCTACCCCCTCAAGAAGAACAACTGCAACGAGATGACGAGCGCCTACAAGCAGGCCGACGACATGCAGGCGCTCCAGGACTACATCGACGCCCAGTTCGGCGGGCCCGGCAAGGGCTTCTTCCGGATCGTGAAGAGCTCGGCCGAGGCACGAAAGGTGATCAACGCCGGCAAGCTGGCCGTGGTGCTCGGGGTCGAGGAGTCCGAGGTGCTCAACTGCGGGCAGACCAACGGCACGCCCAAGTGCACGGCGGCGTCGATCGACAGTGAGCTCAACGGGCTCTACAACCGCGGCGTCCGTTCGCTGTTCCCGGTCCACAAGTTCGACAACGCGCTCGGCGGCACCAAGTTCGACGGCGGCACCTCCGGGGTCGTGGTGAACGCCGGGAACAAGTACGCCACGGGGCAGTTCTGGGCCGCGAACCACTGCGACGCCGCGGACCACGACAACGAGCCCACCAACCCCGCCGGGCAGAACGCGCTGCTGGCCACCCTGTTTGGTCCGGTGGTGACCAATCAGCTGCTCGCCGGCCAGCTGCCGGTCTATCCGCCCGGGCCGCTGTGCAACCCCAAGGGGCTCACCCCCCTCGGCGATCACCTGATCCGCTCCATGATGAAGAAGGGCATGATCGTCGAGACCGACCACATGAGCGTGAAGACCCGCCAGCAGACGCTCTCGATCCTCGAGGCCGCGCACTATCCGGGCGTGATCTCGAGCCACTCGTGGGGCGACCTCGGCACGCAGAAGCGGCTCCAGAAGCTCGGCGGGCTCGTGGGCCCGATCTCGAGCGTGGCCAACCAGTTCGCCGACGAGTGGAGGGTGGCGCGCGCGAATCGCGACACCCGCTTCTCCTTCGGCACCCCGTTCGGCTCGGACATCAACGGGCTGCACGCCCAGCCGGTGCCGCGCGCGAACAACGCGCAGAACCCGGTGGTCTACCCCTTCCGCTCGTTCGACGGCGGCAGCGTCATCGACCGCCAGCACTCCGGTTCCAAGGTGTACGACATCAACACCGACGGCGTTGACCACTACGGCCTGTACCCGGACTGGATCGAGGATCTCCGCAAGGTCGCGGGACCGCAGATCGTGACCGACATGGCGAACGGAGCCGAGGCCTACCTGCAGATGTGGGCCCGGGCGGAGGCCGCCGCCGGGCACTGAGGGGCCCGACGCCGTACCGTCTCCGGCCGTGGCCGAAGAACGCGAGACCGTGGTGCGGGAGTTCTTCACGCACCTCAGCGCCGGGCGCCTGGACGAGTCGCTCGCACTGCTCGGCGACGACATCGTGATCGTGGTCCCCCCGTCGCTGTCGGCAGAGCCGGACCGCTACGAGGGGCTCGAGGGCGCGCAGCACTACATGGACGGGTTCCAGGGCCTCGTGGACGACGTGCGCTTCGCCCCCGGTGAGATCTTCGAGGAGGAGGGCCACGTGCTGGCGGAGATGACGCTCGCGGGGCGCGGCTCGCAGAGCGGCATCGAGGTCCGGCAGCCGGCTGTGGCGGTGATCTGGGTCGAGGGAGAACGCATTACCCGTATCGAGACCCACCCCGACATCGGCACGGCGCGTTCCGCCGCTCGCGGCCGCTAGCGGGAGCCCGACCGCGGCGAACCGCGTCCGCGCGGGCTATGGTCGGGTCATGCGCAGATTGACGATTGCCGCCCTCGCCCTAGGTGCACTTCTCGGGATGGCCGTGCCCGCCCAGGCCGCCAACCGCTGGATTCAGAAGCGCGCCCCGCTCAACATCGCCCACCAGGGCGGCGAGGACGAGTTCCCGTCGAACACGCTCTACGCGTTCCACAAGGCGCTCCACGTGGGGGCCGACATGCTCGAGCTCGACGTGGGCGTGACCAAGGACAACAAGGTGATCGTGATGCACGACACCACGGTGAACGGGAAGACCAACGGCACCGGCAACGTCTCGTCGCTCACCCTCAGGCAGATCAAGCGCCTCGACGCGGCCTACTGGTTCGCCCCCGCCGCCGAGTCGCACTACAGCCACAGCCTCCCGGCGCTCCGCCTACCGCTTCCGCGGAATCGCCACCGGCCAGCGCAGGCCGCCCCGCCGATTCCGGCGCTCCGACTTCCGCGTCCCAACGCTTCGGCAGGTGCTCCGCACGTTCCCGCACACCCCGACCAACATCGAGATCAAGGGCCGCACTCCCACGGAGGACGTGTCCGAGTACCTCCAGAACGCGGACGTGCTGGCCAAGCTCCTGAAGAGGACGAAGCGCAAGGACCTGATCGTCGTGTCCTTCCAGCAGGCCGCTGTGGACCGCTTCCACTCGCTTGATCCCAACATCGACGTGGCCCCGGGCATCGCCGGCGCCGCGGCGTGGATCTTCGGAGGCGCCTCGCCCGGCCCGGGCGTGGCCGCGTTCCAGGTGCCGATCACGTTCGGTCCCACTCCGATCACCACCGCCGCGCGGGTGGCCCTTGCCCACAGCCAGGGCTATGCCTGGCAGAACTGGTTCGGAGACACCGACCCGGACTCGCCCGAGAGCTGGCGGAGCCTGATCGACATGTGCGTGGACGGCACGATGACCGCCCGTCCGCGGGCCTACGAGGCCGTGCTGCGCTCGCACCCGCGGCCGGCGAGCTGCAGGCTCTAGGCTAGGGGGCCAGGACCTTCCGGAACGAGGCCAGGGCGGTGTCCACGCCCTGGCGGTCCACGTCCAGGTGGGTCACGCAGCGGATCCGCCCGCGGCCCGCTGAGCTGATCCGGATGCCCTCGTCCGCGAGGGCGGCGATCAGCCCGGCCGGATCCTCCACCTGGGCGATCACGATGTTGGTCTCCTGAGGGAGCACATCGAGGCCCAGCTCGCGCAGGCCGTCGGCCAGCACGCGCGCGTTGTCGTGGTCGTCGGCCAGGCGATCCACGTGATGGTCGAGCGCGTGAAGGCATCCGGCGGCGAGAACACCCGACTGGCGCATCGCTCCGCCGAGCATCTGCTTCCAGCGCCACGCCTCGGAGATCAGCTCCCGAGACCCGCAGAGGACCGCCCCCACCGGCGCTCCCAGGCCCTTCGAGAAATCGAGCCAGGCGGTGTGGAAGCCGGAGGCGTAGTCCGCCGCCGGCACACCCGAGGCCACCGACGCGTTCAGCAGCCGGGCCCCGTCCAGATGGGCGCGCAGCTCGTGGCGGCGGGCCACCTCCAGCACGTCGCGGATCCGCTCGAGCGGCCATACCCGGCCGCCGCCCATGTTCGTCGTCTGCTCCACGGACACCAGGCGCGTCCGGGGCAGATAGCGGTCGGCGGGGAGGATCGCCTCCTCCACCTGCGCGGCGGTGAACATGCCCGCATCCCCATCCAGCCGGTTGGTCATGGCGCCGGCCAGCTCGGCCGGGCCGCCGGCCTCGGCGATGATCGGATGTGAGGTGCGATGGAGGATCACCTCGTCGCCCCCGGCCCGGATGTGGAGTCGGAACCCGATGCCGTTGCACATCGTGCCGCTGGGCAGGAAGAGACCGGCCTCGTGGCCCAGCAGCTCGGCCACGCGCTCCTGGAGGCCGAGGGTGGTGGGATCGTCGAGGCGCTGCTCGTCCCCCACCTCGGCCTCGGCGATCGCCCGTCGCATGGCCGCGGTGGGCCGGGACTGCGTATCGCTGTAGAGGTTGACGCGGAGGCTCACGAGGCGAGCGACCGTCGCAGCTCGGCCATGCGCAGCACGGCCCGGGCCGCATCCTCGCCCTGATGGCGCTTGCCGCCGCCCACGCGCGCCAGCGCCTGCTCCATCGACTCCACCGTGAGCACCCCGAAAGAGCACGGGACTCCCGTGTCGAGCGACACGCGGGCGATGCCCGCCGCCGCCTCGCCGCACACGTAGTCGTAATGGCTGGTCTCGCCCCTGATCACCGCGCCGAGGCAGGCCACGCCGGCGTAGCGGCCGGAGTCGGCGCAGTACTTGGCCGCCAGCGGAAGCTCGAAGGCCCCTGGCACGTCGTGGATCTCGAGCCCGGCCCCCTCGGCCTCGAACACCCGCCGCGCGCCCTCCACGAGCCGAGCCGCCAGGTCTTCGTAGAAGCGGCCGACACAGGCCGCGTAGAGATCACTCATCCCGGCGGCGCGGAGCCGGCCCCTGGCCGTAGAGGTCGGGCATCTCCTCCTCCGCCCGCTCGCGGTCGAGGATGCGCTCCTCGAGGATCATCTCCTCGTCGAGCGCCAGGCCCTGGTGATGAAGAAGGTGGCCCATCCGCTCCTTCTTGGCCCGCAGGTACTCCCGGTTGTGCTCGCCCGGCGCGTGCTCGATCGGGATCTGGTCGGTCACGGTCAGCCCGTAGCCCTCGAGGCCCACGATCTTCTTGGGGTTGTTGGTGAGCAAGCGGATCGAGCCGAGACCGAGGTCCACGAGGATCTGCGCCCCGATGCCGTAGTCGCGCAGGTCGGCCGGGAGGCCGAGCCGCACGTTCGCGTCCACCGTGTCGAGGCCCTCCTCCTGGAGCCGGTAGGCTCGCAGCTTGTTGAGCAACCCGATGCCCCGGCCCTCCTGGGCGAGGTAGAGGAGCACTCCCCTCCCCTCCTCCTGGATGCGTATCAGGGCGTCCTCCAGCTGCTGGCCGCAGTCACAGCGCAGGGAGTGGAACACGTCACCGGTGAGGCACTCGGAGTGCACCCGCACGAGCACGTCGTCCTGCCCGTCCACGTCGCCCTTGACCATGGCCACGTGGTGCTTGTCGTCCACGAGCGAGCGGTACCCCACCACGTTGAAGTCGCCGAACTTGGTGGGCAGCTGGGTCTCCACCACGCGCTCCACCAGCTTGTCGTGGCGCCGGCGGTAGGCGATCAGGTCGGACACCGTGATCATCTTCAGGCCGTGCTCGGCGCAGTAGCGCTCGAGGTCGGGAACGCGGGCCATCGTGCCGTCGTCGTTCATCACCTCGCAGATCACGCCCGAGGGATTCAGCCCAGCCAGGCGGGCCAGGTCGCACGCGGCCTCGGTCTGGCCGGTGCGCTCGAGCACCCCGCCCTCCTTCGCCTTCAGCGGGAAGATGTGACCGGGCTGCACCACGTCGCGGGGGCGTGACTGAGGATCGATGGCCACCTGGATCGTGTGGGCGCGGTCGTGCGCCGAGATGCCGGTCGTGATCCCCTCCCGGGCCTCGATCGACACCGTGAACGCGGTCTGGAAGGGAGACTCGTTCTTGGCCGCCATGAGGTCCAGTCCCAGCTCGTCGCATCGTGTCGGGGTCAGGGCCAGGCAGATGAGGCCGCGCCCGTGGGTGGCCATGAAGTTGATGGCCTCAGGCGTGGCGAACTGGGCGGCGAGCGTGAGGTCGCCCTCGTTCTCGCGGTCCTCGGCATCGCAGACCACCACCATCCGCCCGGCCCGGATGTCCTCGATCGCTTCCTCGATGGTGCTGAAGGGCGAGCTCATGCCGTGCCCCCGCCCACCGCCGCCCGCGCGGCCTTTTCGGCGTACTTCGCCAGCACGTCCACCTCCAGGTTCACGGTGCGGCCCGGCTCGGCCGCGCCCAGCGTCGTCCGTTCGAGCGTCTCCGGGATGAGCGACACCGAGAAGCCTGCGTCGTCCACCTCGAAGGCGGTGAGCGATACCCCGTCCACGGCGATCGAGCCCTTGTCCACGACGTAGCGGAGTATCTCCGGCGGAGCCTCCACGGCCACGACTCGGGCGAAGCCGTCCTCCGTCACAC
Source organism: uncultured Thermoleophilaceae bacterium (assembly GCA_963819115.1). Taxonomy (GTDB): domain Bacteria; phylum Actinomycetota; class Thermoleophilia; order Solirubrobacterales; family Thermoleophilaceae; genus JACVRW01. The sequence goes on from CAWFUR010000011.1 coordinate 1,616,269, forward strand.
GCGCGACGGTTCCTATCCCGTCCACGTGGCCCTGGACCACGTGCCCGCCGAGCCGGTCACCGGCCCGCAGCGGCAGCTCCAGGTTCACCTCGTCTCCCGGCGCGAGCGGCCCGAGCGAGCTGCGGGCGAGCGTTTCCCCCATCAGGTCGGCGGCGAATCCCTCGGCGTCGGGGTCGCGGGCGGTCAGGCACACGCCGTTCACCGCGATCGAGTCCCCGCCGGCGAGCTCGCTGGCCAGCCCCGTGCGCACACGCAGGCGCGCGCCGCCGCCGTCGCGCTCGATCGCCTCGACGATGCCCCGCGCCGCCACCAGGCCGGTGAACATCAGGCGCTCACCACTCGTTCAGCCTCGCGATGATCAGGACGTCGTCGTCGATGCGCTCGGTCTCCATCGACAGCGCCCGCGCGGCGCCGGCGATGTCCTCGGCCCCGATGCCCTCCACCACGGTGCGGGCCTCGCGGCCCCCGGCCAGCACGGGCGCGATGAACACCCGCATCTCGTCGATCTCACCGGCCTCCAGGAAGGCGCCGGCCAGGTGCGGCCCGCCCTCGAGCAGCAGCGACTGGATGCCGCGCGTGCCCAGCTCATCCAGCGCGCCCGCCACACGCGCGCCCTCGTTGGCGCCGGTGGCCACGATCACGTCCACGTCGGCCGCCCGCAGGGCCTCCACCGAGGTGCGCGCGGCCGCGCGCGACGCCACCACGGTGACGGGCACCTGGGCCACACCGGCCACCAGGCGGCTGGCCACCGGCAGGCGGCCCTCGGAGTCGAACACCACCCGGCGGGGCTGCCGGGCCACGCCCTCCACGCGAGCCGTGAGCTGGGGGTCGTCCGACAGCGCCGTGCCGATGCCCACGGCCACGGCGTCGGACTCGGCGCGCCAGCGGTGCGCACGCGCACGGCTCGACTCGCCCGAGATCCACTGGGAGTCGCCGGTGCGGGTGGCCACCTTGCCGTCCAGGGTCATTGCCGACTTGAAGACCACGAGCGGGCGGCCGGTCCGGACGTGCTTGCGGAACGGCTGGTTGAGCATCCGCGCCGCCGCCGCCACCTCGCCGTCCAGAACGTCCACCGCCACCCCGCCGTCGCGCAGGATGCCGGGGCCGCGGCCCGAGGCCTGCGGAGAGGGATCGTCGGAGGCGATCACCACGCGTGCGATTCCCGCCTCGAGGATGGCGTCGGTGCAGGGCGGGGTGCGCCCCTGGTGGGCGCACGGCTCGAGCGACACGTAGAGCGTGGCCCCGGCGGGGTCCGTCTCGGAGGCGGCGATGGCGGCACGCTCGGCGTGGTCATGGCCGGGGCCGGAGTGGAAGCCCTCGCCGATGACCCGTCCGTCCTTCACCAGCACGGCGCCCACCAGCGGGTTCGGGCTGGTGTGCCCACGCGCTGCGGAGGCGAGCTCGATGCTCCGGAGGAGATGGCGCTCGTCGCGCTCTGTGGCCGTTGTCTCGGGCATTCCCGGGGTCCGCGCGAGCCCCATTGACTCGCGAGTCAACAGTACCAGCGGGCATGCGGGCCCAGCGGGGGTGGCCACTACGCTGCGCCCGTGTCCCGGGTGCTTCTCGGCCTGACCCTGATCGGCGGCTTCGCGCTGCGGATCTGGAACAACGACTACGGCCTCCCCTACGTATGGAGCCTCGACGAGGGCTCCCATTTCGCCAGCCGCTCGGTGGAGATGTTCTGGCAGGGCTACGACCCCGGCTACTACCAGAACCCCGCCGCCTACACCTACCTCGTGTACGGCCTCCTGCGAGCGATGTACGGGCCGCTTGGCTTCATCTTCGACCTGCCGTTCGGGAACATCACCGAGCAGTTCAGCAAGGACCCCACCGAGATCTGGGTGGCCGCCCGGACCCTGGCCGCCGTGCTCTGCATGCTCGGCGTGCTGGCCACCTACTGGGCGGCCCGCCGTGTCTGGGGGACCCGCGAGGGCGTGGTGGCCGCGGCGATCCTTTCCTTCGCCTTCCTGCCGGTGGCCTACTCGCGTGTGGCCGTGACCGACGTGGGGTCGATGATCGGCGTGGCGCTGGCGCTCTACGGCTCCGTCCGGGCCCACGAGGAGGGGCGCCTGCGCCACTACGCCCTGGCCGGGGCCGCCGCCGGGCTGGCCATGGCCTTCAAGTACACCGCCGGACTGGCGCTGGTGCCGGTGGCCATCGCCGCGCTTTCACGGCTGCGAGCGGACCGGGCCCGCGCCCTGGCCGGCCTGGCCGCCGCGGGCGCGCTGGCGCTGGTGGTGTTCCTGGCGCTCAACCCCTACGTGGTCGGCTCGTTCGACTCCTGGTGGACCGACCTGCGCGACCAGGCTCAGGTGGCGGCCGACCAGTCGAAGCCCGGCCAGGACCACGGCGGGGCCGGGTACTACCTCGGGAGCCTCGGCTGGGGCCTCGGCTGGGCCGCCGCGCTGGCCGCCCTGGCGGGAGCGGTGATCGAGCTTAGGCGCGACGTGGTGCGCGGGCTGATGCTGGCCGTGGTGCCGGTCGCGCTGTTCGTGTACCTGAGCTTCCAGGCCCGCTACTTCGGCCGCTGGCTGCTGCCCGCCTACCCGGCGCTGGCCATGCTGGGCGCCGTGGCGCTGGTGCGCGCGGCGGACGCGCTGCCCGCCCGCCGCGGGGCGGTGCCGCTGCGGGCCGCGGGTCTGGCCGCGCTCGTGGCGGTGGCGCTGGCCCAGCCCGTGGCCGCCGACGTGCGTACCGCCCTGGTGCTCGGTCGCGAGGACACCCGCCTCCAGGCCCGCGACTGGCTCGAGCAGCGCTACCCGCCGGAGCTGCGCGTGGCGATCGAGCCGGCGGTGCCGGGGCGTTTCTACCGCTCCAATCCCGACGGCAGGCTTCCGTCCTGGCTTTCGCGTTGCCCGGCGCGGGACGGCTGGACCTCAGACGGCTTCGCCTACACCGGTCCCGGCGGGCACCGGGTGTGCGAGCAGTTCAAGCCCGGCCAGTTCGCGCGCCCGGACGGGGGCGTGCGGGCATCGGCCTACCACCTGCTGCTCTCCCCCGAGGTGGTGGACGACTACCGCCGCTACGGCTACTGCCTCGTGATGACGGTCGGGGTCGTGCGCGAGCGGGCGCTGGCCACCGGCGAGCCCCGCGTCCGGGACTACTACCGGCGGCTCGAGCGGGAGTCGCGTCTGGTCCGCTCCTTCAGCCCCTACGACCCGGGCGCGGACCCGGTGCCCTTCAACTTCGACCTCTCCTACAACTACTACCCCACCGCCTACCACCGGCCGGGACCCACGGTGCGGCTCTACCGGCTGCGGGACTGCACCCAGGGCTACGGGCCGCCATTGATCCGGATCCCCAAGGTCAGGGAGCTGCCCCCGTTCGCGCCGCGCGAGGACGGCGCGCCGGACGAGGAGACGTAGCCGTGGCGGAGTAGGCCCGCGCGGGCCTACGGCCCGCCGAGCGTCCGCAGCGAGAGGTGCTTGTGGAAGCCGTACCTCGTGCCGGAGGGCGGTGCCTGCCAGTTGGTGGCGTACTTCGCGTACATGAGGGCGCGGGCGGCCCACCAGGTGCCGACGGGGGTCGGGCCGCCGTTGCATGCTCCGGCCGAGTAGCCGGGGCGGTTCAGGTAGAGGTACGCGTCCACCTTGGGGTTGGCGGTGGCCGTGGTGGGCGCCGGGCCGAGGCCTCGCAGGTTGGGGTGGCACCAGACGTTGATGGTGCGCCAGATGTGCCGGCTGTGGCTGATCCAGCGGCGGTAGTGCACCGGGCCACGCCCGTTGTATGAAGTGTTGATCACGAACGGCTTGCCCCCCACGCGGCGCGAGATGTCCAGGCCGTGCAGCATGTTCGACCGCGTCCAGTCGTGGTGGGTCACGTTGAGCATGAACCCGCGCACCTTGTCCACGCCGATGAAGCGCAGCTGCTTGGCGGTGCGCGCGGCGGGCTCCCAGTCGGACGCTCCCGCCTCGAGGTAGATGGTGGCGTTCGGCAGCTGGGACAGCTTGCTCACGCCGTATCGCAGTGTGCGCAGGCGGGCCCCGCGGCGGCTGGCGGCCAGGCAGTCGAGCGTGCCGAGCGAGTCGGGCTCGAAGCCGATCACGACACGCGCGTTGCCCACCGCCCGGACGAAGTCGTCGTACCAGGCACGCGTGCGCGCGTCCTCCTTGGCGCCGCCTCCGAGGTAGCCATGGCCGCAGCCGATGCCCTGGTGGCGCATGACCATCATCTGGGGCACGGACCCGGGCTGGTCGCACTGAACGCGGTCGAGGAACCCGCGCACCTTCTTAACCATGTGAGGCCGGGTGAAGCGACCGAACCAGCGCGCTCGCGGCTGGCGGGCCAGGCGCCATATCAGCGCCGCCCGGCCGTCCTGGCTGCGGCGCTTGTACTTGACCCAGTCCCCGTAGGCCGGCTCCATGCGGTCCACGAAGTAAGTCAGCCCGAGCAGCGGGTCGGGGGCGGCGGGGTCCACCCCGCGCGGATCGATGCCCGCGGGTACGACCGACTGCGAGGGATGCTCCTTGACGCACTCGGCCCAGTCCTCCGGGTACTTGCCCACCGGCCCGTGCGGCACGGTGGACGAGGCGACGGCGAATCGCTCCGGCAGCAGCGGTCCACGGGCCGGGAGCTGGGCGCTCGCCGCGGCGGGGCAGAGCAGTGCCGCGGTCAGAGCCGCGACGAATATCCGGCGCTTGGGCATCACGGATCCCATCGGCAGACTGGGGTCAGGGTTCAAGCTCACGGCGCGCCAACGGACACTTCTGGCGCGTTCGCTACGCTCCGGCCGCGACCCGCCATCATCGGCGGCGCATGTCCCACAGCCGTAGAGGGCCGCCTTTCGCGGCGCGCCCTCCGGGCCCCCCTCCGACCTTGACCGAGACGCGCCATATCGCCCTGCGTGGCACCGGGTGCACATGCGCCTGAACCGCCGTGGATTCGTGAAGGCGGGCGCCGCGGGCGCTGCCGGCGCCGCCCTTCTCCCGACCGCGGCCTGCGACCTGCCCGGGACGGGGTCGAACGGGCGCAAGAACGTCCTTCTCCTGATCATCGACAGCCTGCGTCCCGACCACGTGGGGGCGTACGGATCGCCCCAGATCCAGACGCCCGCGGTGAACTCGCTGGCCGCCCGCGGGCTTCGCTTCAACCGGGCCTTCCCCGAGGCGATGGTGACGCTGCCCGCCCGGCGCTCCATCTTCACCAGCCGGAGGATCTTCCCCTTCCGCAACTTCGTCCCGGACCCGAGGCTCGGGACCAGCCCGGGCTGGGAGGCGATCAAGGACCCCGAGCACCGCACCTTCACCGCAGAGCTCAAGCATGCGGGCTACTGGACGGCGCAGGTGAGCGACAACCCGTTCCTGGCCTTCACGGGCCCCTATGAGCCGTTCCGCAAGACGTTCAACCGCTGGGACACGATCGTCGGCCAGGTGGGCTACCTCCACCCGCCGCAGAGCGTGTCGCTGGAGACCGTGAACCACTGGCTGCCGCCCGTGCTGCGCGACGACCGGTACACGCCCGGCATGCGCAAGTACCTGGCCAACTCGGGCGCGGGCGTGAACGAGGAGGAGACCTGCGCCGCACGCGTCTACTCGAAGGCGATGGACGTGCTGGACGAGCTGAGCGTGCGCGAGCCCTGGTGCTTCGTGGTGGACTGCTTCGACCCCCACGAGCCCTGGAGCCCGGCCAAGAAGTACATCGACATGTACGGGGACCCGACGTACAGGGGCCCGGAGATCGGGGTCACGCGCTACGGCAACTCGAGCTACCTCACCGAGGAGCAGATCCGGCGCCTGCACGCGGTCTATGCCGCGGAGGTGACCCAGACCGACCACTGGCTCGGGCGCTTCCTCGACAAGTTCTACGAGCGCGGGCTGGACGAGAACACGGTGATCGTGATGCTCAGCGACCACGGCTACCTGCTCGGGGAGCGCGGCCTCACGGGCAAGGTGCCGTCGCAGCTCCACCCCGAGCTGGCACAGGTGCCGTTCATCGTGATCCACCCCGACGACAAGGCCGCGGGCAAGGTCAGCTCGCACTTCGCCTCCACCCACGACGTGGGTCCCACCATCCTCTCGATGGTGGGCGTGGACCAACCGAGCTGGATGGAGGGACTCGACCTCTCCCCCCTTCTGGACGGGCAGCAGCCATCCGCTCCCCGTCCCTTCCATTACGGCGGGATGTACAACCGCTTCTTCATCCGCACCGACGAGTGGCTCCTGATCGGGGACAACCACGGCCAGGAGCGCTCGATGTACGACCTCACGCAGGACCCGCACGAGTTCATCGATGTCGTGAAGGAGCACCCGAAGCTCTCCGAGGAGCTGTACCAGCAGGTGCTCAAGTCGGCCGGCGGGCCGCTGCCGTACTACGAGTAGCCCCCGGCGCCCCCTGCGGCTACGCTGCGCCCATGGAGGCCTCACAGTCGAGCGGTGCCACAGGCGTGCCGCTGCTGGAGGAGACGATCGGCTCGAACCTGGAGCGCACGGCGACGGTGCACGGCGCCCGCGATGCGCTGGTCAGCCGCCATCAGGGCCTGCGCTTCTCCTACGCGGAGCTGGACGCGGAGGTGGACGAGGTGGCGCGCGGGCTCATGGCCCTCGGGCTCGTGCGCGGCGACCGCCTGGGCATCTGGAGCCCGAACTGCGCTGAGTGGGTCCTGGTCCAGTACGCCACGGCGAAGCTCGGCGTGATCCTCGTGAACGTGAACCCGGCGTACCGCACGTCGGAGCTCGAGTACGCGCTACGCCAGTCGGGATGCCGGGTGCTGGTGTCGGCCGAGTCCTTCAAGGACTCCGACTACCGGGCCATGGTCGACGAGGTGCGCCCACGGCTCCCGGGGCTCGAGCGGGTGATCCTCCTCGGCACGTCCGGCTGGGACGAGCTTCTGGCCGCCGGCGCCGGCGTGGACCCGTCAGAGCTGCGGGCCCGCTCGGCGGAGCTGGAGCCGGGCGACCCGGTGAACATCCAGTACACGAGCGGCACCACCGGGTCGCCCAAGGGGGCGACCCTCTCCCATCGGAACATCCTCAACAACGGCTACTTCGTGGGCGAGGGCTGCGGCTACACCGCGGAGGACCGGGTGTGCATCCCGGTGCCCTTCTACCACTGCTTCGGAATGGTGATGGGCAACCTCGGCTCCACCACGCACGGCGCGTGCATGGTGATCCCGTCGGCCGCCTTCGAGCCCGGCGCGGTGCTCGAGGCGGTGCAGGAGGAGCGCTGCACCAGCCTCTACGGGGTGCCCACGATGTTCATCGCCGAGCTCGGGCACCCGGAGTTCGAGCGCTTCGACCTGTCGTCGCTGCGCACGGGCATCATGGCCGGCTCGCCCTGCCCGGAGGAGGTCATGCGCGAGGTGATCGACCGCATGCACATGGGCGACGTGACCATTTGCTACGGAATGACCGAGACCTCGCCGGTGTCCACGCAGACGAGCGCCGACGACTCGCTGGAGCACCGCGTGGGCACCGTCGGCCGGGTGCACCCGCACGTGGAGATCAAGGTGATCGACCCGGCGGACGGCCGCACCGTTCCGCGCGGGGAGACGGGCGAGTTCTGCACGCGCGGTTACTCCGTGATGACCGGCTACTGGGAGGACCCGGAGCGCACGGCGGAGGCGCTCGATGTGGACGGCTGGATGCACACGGGCGACCTGGCCACGATCGACGAGGACGGCTACGCCAGGATCGTGGGCCGCACCAAGGACATGGTGATCAGGGGCGGCGAGAACATCTACCCCCGCGAGGTGGAGGAATACCTCTACGGACACCCCGCGATCGCCGACGTGCAGGTGATCGGCATTCCCGACGAGCGCTACGGGGAGGAGCTGATGGCCTGGGTGGTGCTGAAGCCCGGCGCCGAGCTGGACCGGGAGGGCCTGCGCGCCTTCTGCGACGGGCGAATCGCCCGCTACAAGGTGCCGCGCCACCTGAAGCTCGTGGACGAGTTCCCGATGACGATCACCGGGAAGGTGCAGAAGTTCAGGATGCGCGAGGCGGCGATCGAGGAGCTGGGGCTGGCGAAGGCGCCAGCGTCACATTGAGGCACGTGAAGCGCTATGGATCCAGGTCCACGCGCACCGTCAGCAGGTCTGTCTGCATGAGGGCCACGGTGGCGGCATTCACGAAGGACCGCCGCCGCGCGCGGGCGATCGTCCTGAGACGGAGGCGCGGGTCGTCGTCCGGCAGCGACCGGGCGTTCCCGGTCCGCCAGCGGCGCCCGATTCTCACACGCACGCGGGGGTGCGCCTCGAGGTTGCGCACGTAGGCGGCGCGCTGTCCGTGCTCGGCCACGATCCAGAACGAGTCCCCGTCGAGCCCGTCGGTCACCGGCGTCTGCCTCGGCTGACCGGACCGGCGCCCGATGGTCTCGAGGAGCGCCGTGCCGGGCACGGGAACACCGAGCCGGAAGAGCATCCGCACCACCGGGTTGAGCGCGTACTTGGCGAGACCGGTGGCGATGCGCCGCTTGAGCACGCGCCCAATAGTGCCGGGTTGACCGCACCGGTAACCAATTGAGAGGATCTGACCGGTGAGGAGGGCGCGCAGACTGGTGGGCATCGTCGCTCTCGCGGCGAGTTCGTTTGGGGCCGCCGGCTCGGCCTCCGGGGATCCCGGTCCGCACCTGCTGCCCGGTCAATACGAGCACCCTCCGGGCGTGGTGGTGGAGAGCCGCGGACATCGGTTGGGCGCGGCGATGGGGAGCTTCTGCTGGAGCACCTGGTACGACGACCACACGGGACGTGGTCTGTGCGCCGACACCTTCAGGGCGCCGAGCACCGAGGAGCAGCTGCCCGTTCGAGGGAAGCGCATCGTGCACATCGACGTCGGGATTCCTTCGGAGAGCCTGACGGCAAGCCTGGACGACCAAACGCTGCGCGGGCCGCGGCGGGGGGAGCCGAGCGGCCGGTACTGGGCCCTTCGCCTTCCGCGCCACGTGCCCCCAACGAGCGTCCTCTCCCTGGGCGCCCGCTTCGCCCAGGGGGGCGTGCCCTACGGCGTGACGCTGCGCAGGGTCAAGAGCTAGCCGTCCCGCCACCCGCTGGGCAAACGAGTGGAACGTGAGCCGCGCGTCTCGCCGGAGGGCGTCGGAGCGCAAGCCCAACGCCTGGGCCAATGGCCCAGGGCCCTACGAGTGCAGCGGCTCCTTCATCGACTCCGTCTCCGGAGCCTCGATGTAGGGCTGCTGCTCGTCCTGCTCCTCCTCCTCGTGGTACGCCGACTCGGCGTTCACGGCCCAGATGTCGTGCTCCGTGCCCTTCACGAGGTTGTCCACCGCCCGCATGGCGGTGAGCATGGAGTGGTCCGAGTTGTTGTACCGGTGCAGGCCGTTGCGGCCCACCTGGATGAAGTTGTCGAGGCCGTCGAGCCACGAGCGGATGTCGTGCACGCGCTCGGAGTAGTCGGCGTCGTACATCGGGTAGGCCTTCGGGACGCGCTGGACGAACCCGAACTCGAGCTGGTCGCGCTTGGCGAGCCCGAGCTGCTCGAGCTCGCGCATGCCGAGCTGGACGAGGGCGTCGTCGTCCATCTCCCACATCTTGTCTCCGGCGAAGCAGAAGAACTCGAGCCCCACGCAGGCCTTGCTGGGATCCGGCACCATCCACGGGCTCCAGGAGCGAAAGTTCTGGATGCGCCCGACGTTCACGTTCGGGTCGTGGATGTAGATCCAGTTGTCGGGGAACAGGTCCTCGCCGTTCAGCACCAGGGCCACGGTGAGGAAGTCGCGGTAGCGGAGGCCTCGCGCGGCGGCCATGACCTCCGGCTTGGGATGCGGGTCGGCCATGCCGACGGTGTTCCGCAGCGGCAGTGACGAGATCACGGCCGAGGGCTCGAAGACCAGTCCGTCGCCCACGTGCACGCGGGTGCAGCGGTCACCGGTGAACTCGAGCTTCGTGACGCGGTGGTTGAGCAGCACCTTGCCGCCGAGCTGCTCGATGTCCGCGGTCATCTGCTCCCACATCTGGCCCGGCCCGTAGCGGGGGTAGTTGAACTCCGAGATCAGGCTGGTGACCTTGTCGCCCCGGTTCCCGAAGAAGGCGCTCCACGCGGCCCGGAAGAACGACAGGTTCTTGATCCGCTGCGCGGCCCAGTCGGCGCGGATCTCGGACGTGGGAACACCCCATACCTTTTCCGTGTACGACTTGAAGAACTGGTTGAAGAGGTAGCGGCCGAAGCGGTTCGAGACCCACTCCTCGTAGGTCTCCTCCTTGCCCTTCGGCTTCACCGCGGCCCAGATGTAGGACGTGAGCGCCCGGACCAGATCGACGGGACCGAGCTTCTTGATCACGTCCATGCCGCGCAGTGGATAGTCGAGGAACTTGGCCTCCCCGTGGCGGTCGCGCCAGTAGATACGCGACATGCGCGGGCGGCGGAGGAACTCCTCCTTCATGATCTCGTGCCAGAGGTCGTCCACCTCCTGCACCTTGGTGAAGAAGCGGTGGCCGCCGAGGTCGAAGCGGTACTCGCCACCCGGCCCCTCGCGCACGGCGGTCTTGGCGATGCCGCCGACCTGGTCCTCGGCCTCGAGCACGATCACAGGGATGCCCTGCTTCGAGAGCAGGTAGCCGGCGGTGAGGCCGGCGGGGCCTCCGCCGAGGATCACGACGGGCTTCTCGCGTAGCTCGGGACGGGCGATCTGATTCTGAGAGTTCACGTTGGTCATCCGGTCTTCTCGTAGATAACGCCGCGCACCCCGATGCGGGTGGCGCGACGATAGAACTTGGGCCCGACGGCTACGCGTTCGAAGCTCTTGTCGGTGGCGAGTGCACCTCCCCACTGAGCCGATCTGCGGCGCACGAGCTGGGTCCAGGGCGCGTCCCAGTCATCGTTCCGGGACGTGACCGGATGCACGATCAGCACTCGTCCGCCGACCGGGAGCCTAGCAAGCAGGGGTTGGAGGTTCTTGGCCGGGGTGGCCGCCTTCATGCGGTCGTAGCCGTCCGTCCAGTCCATCACGCGGTCGTTCTTCACCGCTCCCATCACGTTGGCGAAGCGGAGCTTGGGCGCTCCGCCGAGGTCCTCGAGGTGGTACGCCAGCAGCGGTCCCTGCTCGGGCTGCATGGAGAGCACGAGGTCGTTCGCGTGCAGCTCCGGCACGGCAAAGACGCGCAGGTCGGCGGCGTTCGACTTGTTGGTGAGCCCGAAGGTCTTGGGGATCGACCAGACCCCGAGGATGATCACCAGGGCCACAAGGCCGAGCTTGCCGGCGCGCGAGAGACCGACCGCGCCCACCAGCAGCAGCGGCCCGAGGATGACCCCCAGGTAGCGCGTGGTCCAGGCCGGCGACACCTGCGACACGAGCCAGGCCACGGCCAGTGTTGCCGTGGCCACGGTGAGTCCCGCGATCACCGCCGCACGCTCCTTGTCCTGAACCTTCTTCTGCAGGATCACCGCGATGCCCGAGCCGCCCGCCAGCACGAGCGCCACCGTGGGCGTGCCGCCGCCGAGGAGCGCCTTCGAGATCTGGATCGGGGCCCCGAACCGGGGCGCGTTGAGCCAGGGCGCGCCGGTGTGCTGGAGCTGATGGAAGAGAGTGGGCAGCCAGGGCAGGTAGAGCACCGCCACGCCCCCGAACCCGAGCAGCGCGTCCCGCACGAAGCGGCGCCGGTCCTCGGACACGTACCAGCAGGGGATCAGTGCGGTGAACGCTCCCACGCCGAAGAACAGTCCCCAGTTGTGGGTGTACACGAGGAGCGCGAAGAAGATCACGAACGCGGGCAGGTAGGAGCGCCTGCGGAACGCGAACACGTGCAGGAAGGCCGCGGTGGTGAGCAGCGACAGGACCAGCATGAGCGAGTACATGCGGGTCTCCTGCGCGTAGTTGGTGAGGAACGGATTGACCGCGCAGAGCGCCGCGCAGATGAGCCCTGCGCGGCGGCCGAAGAGGCTCCAGCCCGCCCAGAGGCCGCTCGGGATGCCGAGCAGCGCGATGAACATGGACAGGCTCTGGGTGTCGGCCGGCCCGTTCCCGAACACGTCCATCCAGACGGACAGGAGCATGTAGTAGAGCGGCGGCGACCCGTCCACCCGCAGGATGTGCGGGATGTCGAAGAGGGGCTGCGACGCGATGCCGATCGAGAGGCCCTCGTCCATCCACAGGGACTCGCCGAGCGACTTCGTGCGCAGGTAGAGCGAGACCGCGAAGCAAACGGCTACGACGACGGCCGGCAGCAGGAATCCTGCTGCCCGCGGGCCCACACTCGGGCGGGCGCGAGCTCGCGATGCGACGCTTGCCACCGGGCGATCCTAGTGATCAGGACGGCGGCGGAGAAGCCGTGGGAGCGTTGGGATCGGCGCGCGGACAGTCGGGCGCGCCACGGTCGGGCGGAACGGTGAGGAGGCGCCACTTGCCGCCGGTGGCCACGAGCCGGTAGCGGCCGTCGGTGGGCGTCGTGACCAGCGGGCCGTCGGGCACCGTGCGGGTGCGGAACACGACCCCCGGCGGGGGCGTCACCGCCCAGCCCACCTGGATGCCGTGGAGGTGCAGCTCATAGGCCACCATCTGGGTCTGGAAGGGCCCGCTGTACATCACTCCGCAGGACACCAGCGCCTGACGTCCGCCGGCGTCGTGGATCAGCCCCTTCAGGTCGTGCCAGAGCTGCGCCTCGTGGCGCAGGCCGCCGGACACGCGGCCCGTGTTGTCTGCCTTCTCGATGATGTACGGGGAGAACACGGCGAGGCAGAAGAAGAACGTGGCCGCGGCGGTGATCGGCCCGGCGCGCGGATCCCGGAAGGCCCTCGCCCCCACCCAGCCCACGCCCTGGAGAACGCGCGCGGCTCCGAGCCCGCCCAGGACGCAGCATGCCGCCGTGGCCACGATCAGGTAGCGCTCGTTGCCCGCGAACCCGGCCTCGGTCATCACCGCCACGAGCACGAACCACGCGGCTCCGCCGGCTGCCAAAGCCACCGTCGTGCCCTCGCGCCGGTGCCGGATCCACTCGACGAGCGCATAGCCGGTGCCGATGATCACCCCGAGCTTCACCGGCGCGATCACCACCTTGCGGAAACGGCTGGCGATCTCGAGCGCGGGGTGCTGTGCGAACGCGGCGCTGCCCGGGTTCGGGTTGTTCGCGCGGGCACCGGCCCGGAAGGGATCGCCCGACCCCCACCACTCGGGCAGGAACCAGAGGGCGGGCACGAGCGCGCCCAGCAGCACCATCCGGAGCCGCAGGCGCGGCTCGGCGAACCAGAGCCAGAGGCAGTAGACGCCGAGGAACGGCCACACCTCGGGACGGAGCAGGGCGCTCGCGACGCCGAGGTAGAGGGCGTGGTCGCGGCGGCCGTCGAGGTGGCGCTCGAACGCCCAGAGCATGAGCGCGGCCAGCAGCGCCTCGGAGTTGCCGAGGGCGGCGTCGCGGACGAACTTGAAGCTGGAGAAGAGCGCCAGCGCCGAGAAGACCCCGGCGAGCACGCCGTACCACCCACCGCCGATCAGCCGGCGCGCCACCCGGAAGGCCATCACGCAGGCGAGCAGTCCGCCCGCCCGCGCCACCAGGAGCCAGAGGTACGGAGCCGCGTGATCTCCGAAGACGGAGAACACCGTGGTGAAGATGATCGGGAGCGGCTTCCACGACGGCCCGCCCGTGGTGACAAGGTCGAGGTGCACGATCTCGCGGCCCCACAGGATCCAGGCCCACGGGTCGTAGGTCGGGGTGGAGGGCAGGAGGAGCGTCACGGCCGCGATCACCAGGCACGCGGCGATCAGCCCCGGCATCGAGGTGGCCCGGCGCCACAGCACCGGTCCGAGCGTGTCGGCGCCGCGCTCGCCCCCCGAGAGAGGACTCGCCAGGCCGGTCTCGCGCCGGCGGAGCGGACGGAGCTGTGCGGCGGGCGCCCGCATCGGGGGCTAGACGCTGGGTTCCGCGGCGGCGCGCGTTGAGCGGAGCACGTCACGCACGCGGGCGAAGCCGCCATAGCGGGTGACGAGCATGATGAAACCGACCACCGTGATGGGCACGAAGAGGATGAAGCGCAGGAGGATCAGGTACGACAGGGCCGCCTGCTTGCTGCCCCCGATGGCGTGGACGCCGTAGACAACCGCCGCGTCGAAGGTGCCCACATAGCCGGGGGCGGCGGGGATCATCGCGAAGAGGTTGGTGAGGGCCACGAGGTAGAGCGCACCCGGCGCCGAGATGTCCAGCGAGGTGGCGTGCGCGACCGCCAGGTACACGCTGGCCTCGGCGGTCCAGATCACGAACGAGCCGGCCAGCAGCACGGCGCCGTCAAGACTGAACAGCGCGCGCGGCGCATCGGCAAGCGGGCGGATCCAATCCCGGAAGCGGGTGAGCATCCCTCGTTTGCGCATCATCTGGAGGATGACGGCCCCGACGGCGAGAAGGACGATGGCGGCGCCCCCGAAGATCAGCGGCTGGCCGCTCGGGATCGTGGTGTCGCGCAGGACGGCGAAGACGACCACCACGAGCATGATGCCGAGCGACAGCGCGTCCAGCACCCGCTCACTCACCACCGTGCCCGCCACCTCGCGCTTCCCCGCACCGGTGCGCCCGGACATGAGCACCACGCGCAACACCTCTCCCGCCCGGGCGGGCAGCACGTTGTTGCCCATGTAGCCGACCGTCGTCAGCGCGTAGGCGTCCGCGCGGGTGGACTTCACCCCCGTCAGATAGAGGATCCGGTGCCAGCGCTCGCCGCGCATCAGCGTGGCCACCGTGTAGAGCACGAGCGCGGCGACCATCCATGCGTGCGAAGCCGCGGTGTTCGGCAGCGTGGGCGCGTCCTGCTTCGAGGCCCACCAGACCACGGCCGCGAGCGCGACCAGCGACACGAGGGCTTGGATCAATGCGAAGCGTCGGTTCATGGGACGATTCTCGATGCCCGGACACTTCTCGATCGGGCGAGGAGCTGCGCAGCCGCCACCGGCCGCGGGGAGCCGATCGGCGGGCTTCACGGTAGCAGTCGCCACTGCGTCCGGGGGACCCATGGTTACCTTCTTTCCCGCGATTCCGGTGGACCACGCTTGTACCCTCGGCGCCGCCCTCCGCCGTGCGTCTCCTCCGACTCATCCCCCTGGCCTCCCTCGCCGCGCTCGCGGCGCTGCCGGCATCCGCCGTAGCGCAGGCCCCTGTCCCCGAGCCGCCGGCCACCCCGACTCCGCCCCCACCGGCGCTCGAGGTTCAGATGCCGAGCAAGAAGGTGTTCGTCCGCGAGGGCCAGGACGGGCGGCTGCTGCTGGGCGGGCGCTGGTACTTCCGCCAGGATGACCTGCTGGCCGGCGAGACGTCGGGCTGGTACGCGCAGCGCGACCTCACCGGCTGGAGCGCCATCCGTGTCCCGCACAGCTGGAACGCCACCGATCTCACGCAGAACCGGCCCACCTGGGGCTGGTACCGCAAGGAGTTCCGGCTGCCCAGGGACCCGAAGGGACTGAAGCGGGCCTGGAAGGTCCGGTTCGAGGGCTCGAACTACCGCACCACCGTCTGGCTGAACGGGAAGAAGATCGGAGGCTTCACCGGGTACTTCCCCTTCGAGCTCGACCTCAAGGGGCTTCGCTCCGGGCGCAACAGCCTTGTCGTGCGCGTGTCCACGCTGCGCAGCCGCACCGACCTGACCCACTGGCGGCCCGCGGCCTTCAACGGCTATGGCACGGGGGGATGGTGGAACTCCGGCGGCCTGCTTCGCGAGGTGTACGTGCGCCCGGTGGACACCGTGGACGTGGAGCGCGTGCAGGCCCTCCCCCGCCTTCGGCGGCTGCGAGGACCGGCCCGGGTGGAGGTGCGCACGACGCTGCGCAACCTGACCGCCAAGGACCGCAACGTCGCTCTGGCGCTCCACCTGACGGGGCAGGGCCAGCACCAGCGCATCAACACGCGACCCGAAACCGTGCCCGCCGGCGGACGGCGCCTGCTCGTGACCCGCGTGACCATCCCGAAGCCGAAGCTGTGGCAGCCCGGACGTCCGGCCCTGTACGGGCTGAGCGTGTCCGGAGACCTGGAGCTGAAGGCCAAGCACCGCAAGGACCCGGATCCGCCGCCCCGGCGGGTGGGCACCTACCGCCTCAGCCTCGGAGTCAAGAAGCTCGAGTCGCGGCGAGGCGTGCTCTACCTGAACGGCCGGCGGCTGAACCTGCGCGGCGCCAGCGTGCACGAGGACGACATCAACGAGGGAGCGGCCCTGTCGCCGGCCACGCGCTCATACCTGCTGCGCCGGCTGCGCGACCTCGGCGCCAGCGTGACCCGCTCCCACTACCCACTCCATCCCGCGTTCATCGAGGCGCTCGACCGGCTCGGGATCCTCTACTGGGTGGACGCTCCCGTGTACCAGCTGCCCAACAGCTTCTTCGACACCCCGAGCGTTCGCGACTCGGCCGTCCGGGCGGTTCGCGCCACCGTGAACGCGAACGTGAACCACGCCTCGATCTTCACCTGGTCGCTGGCGAACGAGCCGGCGGGCAACCGCCCGGAGCTGGGCGTGGTGGGCGTGGGCCTCGACGCCTACATCCGCGACGCAGCCGCGGCCGCACGGGAGATCGACGACACGCGGCTGATCGCCATCGACCGCCAGTCGCGCGTCGGGGAGCCGGTCGACGTGCCGGCGTACCGGTACCTCGACGTGCTCGGGGTGAACGAGTACTTCGGCTGGTACGCCTCCTACCGCGCCGACCTCGTGCGCCCGCCCACCACCACGGCGGAGCTCGGGCCGTACCTCGACCAGATCCACGCGGCGAACCCGGACCTGCCGCTCGTGATCACGGAGTTCGGAGCGGAGGCGTCGCGCGACGGGCTGGACACGCAGCCGGGCACCTACCAGTTCCAGACCCGCTACGTGCTCGAACACCAGGCCATCCACGCCTCCAAGCGCTTCGTGGCCGGATCGATTGTCTGGGCGCTCCGGGACTTCCGCGTGGAGCCCACCTGGACGGGGGGCGCGCCCGCGGCGTACGCCACGCCGCCGTGGCACAACAAGAGCCTCATCGACGAGACCAACCGGCGCAAGCCCGTGTACTTCGCGCTCAAGAAGCGCTGGCGGCACACGAGGCCCCTCCGCTGATGAAGGCATGTCTGCGGTGCTCGCCCGATGACATAGCGCTGCGGTGCTCGCCCGATCAACGATCGGGCTGCGCTCCTCGCTGGCGATCGGTCTGCGCTCCTCGCGGCCCACTAGCCTGCCCGCCCGTGAAGCAAGGACTCGTCCTCGTCGCCCTCGGCCTCGCCGTGCTCTCCGGATGCGCGGGGTCGAGCGGAGGGTCGGCGAGCGTCGACGACTCCGACAAGCAGGCGGTGGCGCTCGACTGCATAACGAACGACAAGGGGCTGGAGGCACGTGCCGAGGGCGACCACGCGATCACCGTCGGCGACCCGAAGACCGGCCCCCGCATCGTCTTCTACCTGACGGCCGGCGAGGCCGAGGCTCGCCAGTTCGAGGGCGACGCCGAGGGCTCCGAACAGATCGGCAGCGCGCTCCTCTACGTCAGGGACGGCTCCGACGACGTCCTGGGCGACGTCGAATCCTGCCTAGGAGACCTTTAGCGGCCCCGAGGGAGGAGCGCAGGCCCGATCGTTGATCGGGCCGAGCACCGGACCATGCATTTATATCCCGCCGAGGCGGGTGAGCGATCCGCTCGGCGACACCTCGTACACGTCGAGCCGGTTACGCCCGCGGCGCAGGGACGACTCGGGGATCATCACCGAGAAGAACTCGCCGTCCTCCCCCTGGGCCAGCGTGAAGGTGTTCCCCACGGCCGCGATGCGGCCGTTCACCGCGACCGCGATGTCGCGTCCCGGGGTGCCACCGCTCAGCCTGCCCACCGGGTGCGTGGGCACGTAGTCCGAGCGCGGATTCACCTTCGCGTACTCGCCCGCGCCCACGATCTCCACCGAGCCCTTGCCCCCGCCCACGGGCACGCGCCGCCCGAGCAGCTCCTGGTGCGGGCCGATCCGGTAGATGCGCCCGGGACCGTCCGCGCCGGTGCCGAACAGTCGGAGGTTGCGCTCGCGGACGCGCCTCTTGGCGGCCTCGAACCCGGCCACCGGGAAGTGCATCGTCTTGAACGTGTTGCGCTGGAGGATCCGCAGCGTCCCCCGGTTCTGCACCGTGGGGCTGAATGCCGAGTGCCCGTCCATCTTCACCTTGGGCTTCAGGTGCAGAAGGTCGAAGATCGTGGGCAGGATGTCGATCGTCTCGACGTAGGCGTCGTTGACCCGGCCCTTCTCCTGGCCCGGCGCCTTGATGAAGAGCGGGATGGGTGCGATCTCGCCGTAGTTCTTGCCGTCGAGCGTGCGGCGGTCGCGCCGGCCCTTCAGGAAGGCGACGCCGTGGTCGGCGGCCACCACGATCAGGGATTTGTCCCACATGCCCTCGCGCTTGAGGTGGCGCCACAGCTCCTGTAGCTCCAGATCGGCGAAGCCGGTCTGGAGGAAGTGGCGCTGGAGCAGCACGTCGAGCTGCCCCTGGTCGTTGTAGGACTGATTCGACATCCCCGACACCGCGTCGTTGGGCGGCTTGCGGTAGCGGCGCCCGTCGGGCAGGAACTGCCAGGGCACGTGCGGCATCAGAGTGTGCTTGAAGTTCAGGCTGGGTCGGCGGGTGTTCTTGATGTTCGCGATCCAGTCCTCGAAGCGCCCGCGCCGGCCGCCGGCCAGGTTGGTCCGGGTGTGGCTCTTGTTTCCGCCGCGGCTGCTCGACCCGCCGCCGCGGCTGCTCGACCCGCCGGCGCTGCTGCTCGACCCGCCGCCGCTGGTGCTGCTTCCACCACCGCCGAAGTCGCCCCAGTTGTCGGACACCGAGTTCAGGTCGGCCTCGATGCCGGGCGGCGACACAACGTGCAGCCACACGAGCCCGAGGTCCTCGCTCATGGAGGAGAGGCGGTCCTCGTACGGCTCGTCGGGATGAGAGTCCTTGCAGAGGTCGCGCGAGCAGACCGACGTGGCCTCCTCGGACACGTTCAGCCGGTGCGTCTTGGCGAACAGGGAGAAGATGCTGTTCGGGTGGTCGGCCGAGATCGGCAGGCGGTCCTTCTGCGGGAGGTCACCGTCCATGATCGCCGGCTGGGCGCGCTCGGTGGAGTCGTAGACGGTGTAGGCGTTCTTGAACCAGGTGGCGTTGCGGGCCAGCTCGGCAAAGCCCGGGTAGCGCTTGGTGTCCAGGCGGTCCTGCTCGTCCACCAGCGTGTTCGACGGCAGCTCGTCCAGCAGCACCACCACGATCGGCGCCTGGGTGACGCCGCCGATGGTGCGGGCGCTCGCCTCGTCGGGGAAGGCGAGCTTGGACACGGGCGACCCGACCAGGAACAGCAGCAGGAACACGAGCGGCGCGGGCGACAGGATGTTGAGGAAGGAGCGCAGCGGCTCCGCCCTCGCGTAGACCACGGCGAGCCCCAGCCCGACGGCCACGGCGAGGCCGATCAGCACGCCGTCGGAGACATCGATCGACTTCTTCAGTGCCTGCCCGGCGATCAGGGTCGCCAGCGTGCCGAGGAACACGAGATGCACGACGCGGAACGCGCGGCGGCCGGCCAGGCTGAAGAGCAGCTCGATCCCCAACAGCAACAGCGGCGGCAGCGCCACCAGGAGCACCGAGAAGGAGATGATGTCGAAGCCCGACGAGCCGCGGGCGGCGAAGAACTCCGGATTGTCACCCAGGAGGTCGAACAGCGGCTGCGCGACGGCGAAGGTCCAGAGCACGGCCAGATTGAGGAAGTGCCACATGGCGTCCTTCGCCAGTGGCCGCTCGGGCCGTGGCGAGGCCGCTCCCTCGCTGCTCATCAGCCCTTCGGGCGGGCGTGATAAAGGACGCGGGTCCCCGACTCGAGGCGCTCGGAGTGCTCGATCTCGAACCACTCCCGGAGACATCGCTCGAAGAAGCCGAGCTCGTAGTCGGGATGGAGGCCGTCGCGCTTCGGCGCGAGCAGCTTCTTGACCATCGGGTCCTCACGAGTGGGGAACTCGATCACCAGCGCCGAGCCGAGGCCGGCCAGCCAGTCCACGAACTCCTTGACCGGCACGTTGGCCGCGATGGCCACGTGGTGGATCAGCGCGAGCGCGAGCACCAGGTCGGGCTTGCCGCGATCGGGCAGGGACCTGCGCTCGAGGCCCCGCCAGCCCAGGCCGGGCGACGGGTCGGCGAGGTTCATGGTGAGCGTGAGGATCTTCTCGTTGCGCTCCTCGCGAAGGTCGCGGTACAGGAGCTCGACGGGACCCTGGTCGGCGTCCACGGCCACGACCGTGGACGCGCCCTCGGCGGCGATGCGCGAGTAGCGGCCGTTGTTCGCTCCGATGTCCCAGACGAGGTCCCAGCGCCGCGACATCGCCACCTTGCGCACGAACTCGTCCTTTCGCGCGGCGTCGTCGTCGGTGTAGCTGTTGCGGTCGCCGTAGGCGGTCCACACCCCCTCGGGCGGGCTCCAGTCGAGGCGCGAGACGAGCTTGTGCATCTTGCGCACGTTCGCCACCACGATCTCCTTCTTGAGCCCCGCGCGCTTGACCTCCTGCTTGGCCTCGTTCGGGCGGTCCGCGTAGCGGGCCTCGAGCCGGGCGTGGAGGAACACGTTGGTGAACAGCCCGCGATGGAAGCGGTCCCGGAAGGAGAGCAGGGACCGAATCTGGGCCGGCGTGATGCCGTCGATCGCGCCGCGCAGCCAGGGATGGAAGGGAACCCCCTTCAGCGACTGGAGCAGCAGCGGGTAGAGGTAGAGCATGCAGAACTGGCGGTAGCCCACCCAGGGCTCGCCCTCCCGCAGGCGCTCGAACGACCCGATGTCGACGAACACCGGCCGGGCGCCGCGGAACTGGACGTTGTAGGGCGTGGAGTCCTTCAGCACGAGGTCCTTCTCGAGCGAGGCCAGGAGGAGGTCCAGCTGGAGCAGCGCGGCGTCCTTCAGCATCGAGAACGTCCACTCGTAGGGATACGAGATGAATGGGATGCGTTCGTGCTTCAGCACCCCGGCGGGCTCGTGCACCAGGAGGCCGCGCAGGGCCGCGATGTCCTGCGCCCGCTCCGTGCGCACCAGGCGCTCGTCGTCGAGCAGTCCCGACCCGGAGAGCGCCTCGAAGTCGCTCAGGCCATCGGCCGAGAGCGCCCTGTACACCTCGCCGTCCGAGTAGAAGACGCGGCTCTCGGGGTCCCGAAAGCTGCCCGGCTCGAGTCCGGCGGACAGGCTGGTTTCAATGGGCGGCCGCACGAGCGGCGCCGAATAGTAGAGACCACCGGCGGACGGCCGCCGACGGCCCTCCAATCAGGCGTTAGGCCGAGTCGGAACTGCCCGCTGCGGGCGACTCAGGTGCGTCCGGCTCGTCCTTCTTGATGTGAAGGAACTTGAGCAGGCGGTTCCAGTACAGCTTGGCGGTCACGGCCACCGCGGCCATCCCGCCGGCGATGACCTGAAGGATCATGCTTCCGCTGCCGGGATCCAGATATGCGAGGACGGTGGTCATGAGAGTTTCGGAAAGCTCCGTTGCCGGGTTCGGAAGAGGGCGGAGGCTAGCAGAGTGTTGCGGATTGGTGACCCACCCGTTGCTGGCCGGTGAACCAATTCCACCCCATTGGCTGAGTATGTAAAACCGCTGCAAAAACGCGGTAAAGCCCAGATCCCGCCGGCCGCCCGAAACCTCGTCCCGCACGGCGTCGTGGGCCCTGGCCGCCCTTCGGGTCTTTACGCTACCGGAGAGCGCATGAAGCTGATCATCCAGATCCCGTGCTTCAACGAGGAGGCCACGCTTCCCGGAACGCTCGCCGACCTTCCCCGCGAGGTGCCCGGTGTGGACTCCGTGGAATGGCTCGTGATCGACGACGGCTCCACCGACGGCACGGTGGCCGCGGCTCGCGAGCATGGCGTGGACCACATCGTGCGGCTCACCAACAATCGCGGGCTGGCGGCGGGGTTTCAGGCCGGGCTCGACGCCTGCCTGAAGCTCGGCGCCGACGTGATCGTGAACACCGACGCCGACAACCAGTACTACGGCGGCCACATCCCCCGGCTCGTGGAGCCGATCATCGCGGGCAAGGCCGATATGGTGATCGGGGACCGGGAGACGGACAGCATCGAGCACTTCTCCCCGCTGAAGAAGTGGCTTCAGCGCTTCGGCAGTGCGGTGGTGCGGCGGGCGTCGGGCACCGGCGTGCCCGACACCACCTCGGGCTTCCGCGCCTACAACCGCGAGGCCGCGCTCCAGCTCCAGGTGGTCTCCAAGTTCACCTACACCCTGGAGTCCCTGATACAGGCCGGCAAGATGCTCGTGGCCGTAGAGCACGTTCCGGTGAAGACGAACGAGCAGACCCGTCCCTCGCGGCTGTTCCCGTCCACGTGGTCCTATGTGCGCCGCAACGGGCTCTCGATCTTCCGGATCTACGCGCTCTACGAGCCGCTGCGGGTGTTCATGGTCGCCGCCGCCCTCGTGGCCCTCGTCGGCGTGTCCATCTGGGTGCGCTTCGCCTACTTCTTCGTCTCCGGCGAGGGCGGCGGCCACATCCAGTCGCTGATCCTCGGCGCCACGCTGTTCATCGTGGCCGTGCAGCTCGCCGCGCTCGGCGTGGTCGGGGACATTCTCGCGGGGAGCCGCGTGCTCCAGCAGCGGATCCTCGAGCGCGTCCGCCGGGTGGAGCTTCAGCTCGGTGTGAGCCCCTCTCACTACGAGCCGGGAACCGAGGGCGGCGAGCAGGGCTCCACCACCGGCGCCAACGCCGGTGAGGCCACGGGCAAGTCCGAGCCCGCGAGCCCTGGACACCGCGCGCCCGAGGAGCTGCGCCTGTGAGCGACAGCGCCGCGGCCAGCGTCCCCACCGGCAACACCTTCGACAAGTACGGCTCCACCAACCCGGTGGTCAGGCGGCTGATGACCGGCTTCCACGCCGCGCTCGACGATCTCTGGTCCGCGGCCGCACCCGAGACCGTGCTCGACGTGGGGTGCGGCGAGGGCGTGCTCACCTACGAGTGGGCCGAGCGGCTGGGCGACCGGCGCATCGTGGGAATCGACCTCGACGATCCCAAGCTGCGCGCCGAGTGGGAGACCCGCCGCCGCGCGAACCTGGAGTTCCGGGCCGAGGAGGCCACCGCACTTTCGTTCGGCGACGGCGAGTTCGACCTGGCCACCGCGATCGAGGTCCTCGAGCACGTGCCCGAGCCCGAGGCCACCGTGGCCGAGATGGCACGCGTGGCCCGGCGCAGGGTGCTGGTGTCCGTGCCCCGCGAGCCGCTCTGGCGCGGGCTGAACATGGGCCGCGGTGCCTACGTGCGCGAGCTCGGCAACACCCCCGGCCACGTGAACCACTGGTCGAAGCGCGGTTTCGTGTCGATGCTCTCGCGCTACGGAAGGGTCGAGCAGGTGCGCTCGCCATTCCCGTGGACGATGCTCCTCGTCCGCGTGGACTAGGAACCATGTCCCCCGAGATGGAGGCGACCACGCCCGAGGCGGGGCCCGCGCGCCGTGGCTACGGGCGCGGAGCCGCGATCCTGTCGGCCGGGATCGGCATCACGGGGGTCATCACCTTCGCCTACTTCTCGCTGGCCAGCCACGCGCTGTCGGAGGACGAGTACGGCGGCGTGGCCCTGCTCTGGTCGGCGATCTTCATCACCGTCTCCGTGCTCTACCGGCCGGTGGAGCAGCTGCTGTCCCGGACGATCGCCGATCACGACGCACGCGGCATCCCGGGAAACGACGCGCTGAGGGTGGCGGCCACCATCCAGCTCTCGCTCGGGCTGCTGTTCGTGGTGGTGGCGCTCGCGTTCCGCACGCGGCTCCAGGACGACCTGTTCAACGGCTCGGCCACGCTCTACTGGATCCTGATCGCGGCGGTGCTGTTCTACGCGGCGAGCTACTTCGCCCGCGGTTACCTGGCGGGACACCGCCGGTACGAGCTCTACGGCGGGCTCGTGCTGATGGAATCCATCTCGCGGTTCATGTTCGCGCTCGCGGTCACCGTGGGCATCACGAGCGGCCAGGCCGCGGTGGCGCTGGGGATGGCCGCCGCCCCGCTGCTCTCGCTGGTGGTGGTCCCCGCCGCCGTCTTCGGCCGGCTCGCTCCGGCGCCCGCCGCGCCCGTGGTGGACGAAGGGGAGGACGGGGACGGGGTTTCGCGGGAGCCCCAGTTCACCCTCTCGCGCGGTGCCGGCTTCGCGCTGGCGGTGCTGGCGATCATGCTCGCCGAGCAGACCTTCCTGAACGCCGGCCCGCTCCTGGTCCGGGCCACCGAGGGTGACGAGGGCGCGGCCCTTGCCGGGTTCGTGT
The DNA here is from genome assembly GCA_963819115.1 of uncultured Thermoleophilaceae bacterium. Lineage (GTDB taxonomy): Bacteria > Actinomycetota > Thermoleophilia > Solirubrobacterales > Thermoleophilaceae > JACVRW01. The sequence goes on from CAWFUR010000011.1 coordinate 1,640,389, forward strand.
TCAACGTGCTTCTGCTGGCCCGCGCCCCGCTCGTGCTCTTCCAGGCGATCCAGACGTCGATCCTTCCGCACCTCACGCGCCTCTGGGTGACCGGCGAGGGAGCCGACCCCTTCCGCCGGAGCGTGAACATCACGCTCATGGCCGTCGCGGGCTTCGCGGGCATCGTGTCGATCGTGATGCTGGCCGCCGGCCCGGCACTGATGGGAATCGTGTTCGGCGGCGACTACGAGTACAGGCGCGGCGGGCTGGTGCTGGTGTCCGTGGCGATGGGCCTGTACCTGTCCGCGGCCACCCTGAACCAAGGGCTGTTGGCCCAGGGCCGGGCCCGCCAGGCATGCGCGATCTGGGTCGGCTCGGCCACCGGCTTCGTCGGCTTTCTCCTCGTGTCCCCGATCGACGACCCGGTGTTGTCCGTTGAGGTGGCGCTGCTCGGCGCGGCCGCGTGCCTGTGCGCGCTGCTGTACAGCATGTACCGTCGCGCCTGAGTCCAGTGGCCGAGTTCGTGGTCATTCCCCCGCGCTTCAACGGACCGCCGGCCAGCGCAAACGGCGGCTACACGTGCGGAGTGGTGGCGCGGCTGGTGGGGGCCGAGGTCTGCCAGGTCTCGCTGCGCTCCCCTCCCCCACTCGATCACCGGCTGTCCGCCACGCGTCACGCCGGCGGGCGCGTGGATCTCCACGACGGCGGGGAGATCGTGGCCGAGGGGGAGCCGTCCGAGCTGCTGCTCGACGTGCCCGAGCCGATCGCGCACGAGGAGGCTGAGGCCGCCTCGAAGGCAGGCGAGAAGGCATGGGCGGCGGCCCACCCCTTCCCCACCTGCGTGGTGTGCGGCCCGGAGCGCGCCAGCGGCGACGGCTTCCGGATCTTCCCCGGCCCGGTGGCGGGCGGCCACGGCCTGCACGCGGCCACATGGACTCCGGCCGAGGCGCTCGCCGGGGACGACGGCTTCGTGGCCCCGGAATGCGTCTGGGCCGCGCTGGACTGCCCCACCAGCGCGCCCGTCGCCAACTTCGGGCATGGTCCGCCGGTGGTGCTGGCCCGGCTCACCGCCCGGCTCGGCTGCGGGGTGCAGGCGGGCGAGCGGCACTCGGTGCTGTCCTGGCCGTTGCAGCTCGACGGCCGCAAGCGGCACTCTGCCTGCGCGCTGTTCGACGACGCGGGCCGGCTGATCTGCGCTTCGCAGGCGCTGTGGATCGAGCTACGCGAAGCGGCGTAGGATGTCGCCCGTGAGCGCCAAGGAGACGGTCCACCATCGCACCTGTCCCTTCTGCGAGGCCACGTGTGGGCTCGAGGTCACGATGGAGGGGGACCGCGTCACAGCGGTACGGGGCGACCGCGAGGACGTGTTCAGCCAGGGGTTCATCTGCCCCAAGGCCACCGGCCTGAAGGAGCTGCACGAGGATCCCGACCGCCTCACCACTCCGCTGGTGCGCCGCGACGGCGAGCTCGTGGAGGCCACGTGGGATGAGGCCTTCGAGGAGATCGACCGCCGCCTCGCACCCATACTCGAGACGCATGGGCGCAACGCGGTGGCGTCCTACGCGGGCAACCCGAACGCCCACAACCTCTCGTACCTGACCTTCGGCCCCGTGCTGCTGCGGGCGCTCGGCAGCCGTAACTTCTTCTCGGCCAGCACCGTGGACCAGATGCCCAAGCAGGTGTCCTCCGGACTCATGTTCGGGGCGATGCTCAGCGTGCCGGTGCCGGACGTGGACCGCTGCGACCACCTGGTGATACTCGGTGCCAACCCGCTCGTGTCGAACGGGAGCCTCATGACCGCGCCCAACATGCGCGGCCGGCTGCGGGGCATCCGCGAGCGCGGCGGCAAGATCGTGGTGGTGGACCCGCGGCGGACGCGGACCGCGGACGTGGCCGACGAGCACCACTTCATCCGTCCCGGCACCGACGCCCTGCTGCTTGCGGGCATGGCCGCCACGCTGATCGACGAGTCGCTGGTGGATCCCGGTCCACTCGCCGAGCACCTGGAGGGACTCGAGGAGGTCTGCGAGCTACTGAGCGACCTCAGCGCCGAGAGGGTCGCGCCGGCCACCGGCATCCCGCCGGAGGAGATCCGCCGGATGGCGCGCGAGCTGGCGGGCGCGGAGCGGGCGGCCGTGTACGCCCGCATCGGAAGCACCACCCAGGAGTTCGGGACCCTGGCCAGCTGGCTGGTGGACGTGCTGAACGTGCTCACCGGCAACCTCGACCGCGAGGGCGGCGCGATGTTCCCGCTGGCCGCCGCGGGGCAGCGCAACTCGAGCGGGGCGCCCGGCGAGGGCCGGGGCGTGACGCTCGGGCGCTGGACCAGCCGCGTCCGTGGCCTGCCCGAGTCGTTCGGCGAGCTGCCGGTGGCCGCGCTCGCCGAGGAGATCGACACGCCCGGCGACGACCGCGTGCGCGCCCTGATCACGGTGGCCGGCAACCCGGTGGTGTCGACCCCCAACAGCGGGCGTCTCGAGGAGGCGCTCGGGAAGCTCGACTTCATGCTGGCGGTGGACATCTACGTGAACGAGACCACTCGCCACGCGGACGTGATCCTCCCGGCACCCGAGCCGCTGGCGAAGGGCCACTACGACCTGGCGCTCTACCAACTGGCGGTCCGCAGCGTCGCCAACTACTCGCCCCCGATCCTCGACCACCGCGGCCCGGCCGAGTGGGAGGTGCTGCTGCGCCTGGCGGGGATCGTCTCGGGCCAGGGCCCGAACGCCGACACGGATGCCCTGGACCGCATGGTCATCGAGACGCTGGTGGCACGCGAGGTGGCCGGCGCCCACTCGCCCGTGGCCGGCCGCGACCCGGCCGAGCTGCTCGAAGGGCTGGAGCCGCGACGGGGCCCGGAGCGGGTGCTCGACCTCCTCCTGCGCACCGGCCCGTTCGGCGACGGCTTCGGGAGCCGGCCCGGCGGGTTGACCCTCGACCTGCTCGAGCGCAACCCGCACGGCATCGACTTCGGGCCCCCACGCCCGCGCATCCCCGAGGTGCTGCGCACCGCCTCGGGACGGATCGAGCTCGCCCCTGCCCCGATCGTGGCCGACCTGCCCAGGCTGGCGGCCGCCGCCGACCGCCCCGTGAACGGCGGGATGGTCCTGATCGGCCGCCGCCAGCTCCGGTCCAACAACTCGTGGATGCACAACCTGCCCAACCTGGTGAAGGGCAAGGACAGCTGCACGATGCTGGTGAACCCCGGCGATGCGTCCCGGCTCGGCCTGGTGGACGGCGAGCGGGCGCTCGTCACGTCGGCGGCGGGCTCGCTGGAGGCGCCGGTTCAGGTGAGCGACGAGATGATGGCCGGAGTCGTGTCCATCCCCCACGGCTGGGGGCACGACGTGCCCGGCACGCGCACGGTGGTGGCCGGCGAGCACCCGGGCGTGAACAGCAACCTGCTGGCCGACGAGAGCATGGTGGAGCCGGTGAGCGGAAACGCGGTGCTCAACGGCATCCCCGTGGAGGTGGCGCCGGTGCGGGCACCGCTCCTGACCACGGCGCGTTAGCGAGGAGCGGAGCCCGATCGTTGATCGGGCGGAGCACCGGAGCATGCCATCTATATCGCTTGGAGCATCGATGCGCCGCAGCTGCGGCACTCCACGTCGGCCGTGTCCGACATCCGGGCAATGGTGGAGTGGGCGCCGCAGTTCGGGCACTCGGAGCGCAGCTCGAACCGGTGCAGGCAGGACACGCACCTGTAGCGGCCGGCGAGATTCGTTCCGCGCAGCGCCGGCTCCCCGCAGGATGGACACTGCGGGCCCGTGCGCGTGGTCTGGTCCGCGGCTGCGGGCATATGACAACCGTACCCCAGCGAGGAGCACAGCCCGATCGGTGACATGCTCCGGTGCTCGGCCGACCAACGCTCGGCCTGCGCTCTATCCGGGATGACATGCTCCGGTGCTCGGCCGACCAACGCTCGGCCTGCGCTCCTCGCTGGGGCCGCGCTCAGCCGAGGGCGGGATTGCCGCGGAGATAGTCCGCCACGGCCATCGGCCGTCCGCCGGCGGGCTGCACCTCGAGCAGCTCCAGCACGCCGGATGCCGTGCCCAGCAGCAGCCGCTCGCCGTCGCGCTCGAGTGAGCCCTCGGACACGTCGCTGCCGTTCTGGCTGAGCCCGGCTCGGCGTACCCCGAGGCGCTCCCCGTCGCCCAGCTCGATGAAGGTGCCCACGTGCGGCGTCAGCGCGCGCACGCGGCGCTCCAGCTCCTCGGCGGGCCGCTGCGGGTCGAGGCGGCGGTCGTCGCGCTCGATCTTCTCGGCGTAGGTGGCGCCCGCGTCGGGCTGCTCGCGGAACTGGAGCTGGGCATCAAGCGCCTCCACCAGCAGCTCGCCGCCCAGCACCGCCAGCCTCGCCGAGAGCGAGCCGAAGTCGTCGTCGGCCTGGATCGGCTCGCCCCGCTGCAGGCACATGGGCCCGGCGTCGAGCTCCGCGGTGGGCCGCATGATCGTGACGCCGGTCTCCTCGTCGCCCGCCTCGATGGCTCGCTCGATCGGAGCCGCGCCGCGCCAGCGGGGGAGCAGCGAGGGATGAACGTTGTACATCTCGTGGTCCGAGAGCAGAGGCTCCTTGATCAGCGCTCCGTAGGCGCAGATGCACACCGCGGCCGGCTCCGCGGCGGCGATCCGCTCGCGCGCCTCGTCGCCGTTCACGCTGTCCGGCTGGATCGTCTCGATGCCGAGCCGCGCCGCGGCCGCGGCCACCGGGGGCGGGGACAGCTTGCGGCCGCGACCCCGAGGGCGGTCGGGGCGCGTCACCACGAGCTGCGGCCGGTGAGGCCCGGCCGCGAGACGGTCCAGGATCTCGGCCGCGAAGTCCGAGGTCCCGAGATAGACGGTCCGCATCGCCGCGAGCCTAGAGCTTCCGCCCGAGGGTTTCCCTCCATCCCGACCCGGGAACCTGTGCGGCGAGCAACGAGGGAGGAGAGCTCGACATGTACACCCAGGATTTCGATCCGGTATCCAGCTCGCTCGGGCTGTCCGCGATCTTTGGCGTTCTGCCCATCGTCACGCTGTTCGTGCTGCTGGGAGGTTTCAAGCTGAAAGCTCAGTGGGCCGCGCTGATATCGCTGGGCGTGGCCATGCTCGTGGCTCTGATCGTCTACGGCATGCCCCTGGACCAGACGCTGCTGTCCGCGAGTGAGGGCGCGACCTTCGGGATCTTCCCGATCATGTGGATCGTGATCGCGGCGATCTGGGTCTACAACATGACCGTCGAGACCGGCCACTTCGCCGTGCTCCGCCGTTCCTTCGGCGCCATTTCGGACGACCAGCGCGTGCAGGCCGTGATCATCGCCTTCTGCTTCGGCGCCCTGCTCGAGGCCCTCGCCGGCTTTGGCACCCCCGTGGCCATCACCTCGGTGATGCTGATCGCACTCGGGTTCCAGCCGGTCAAGGCTGCGTCCGTGGCACTGGTGGCCAACACCGCCCCGGTGGCCTTCGGCGCGATCGCCATCCCGATCACCACCCTGGGCGAGACCACCGGTATCCCGGCCGACGATCTCGGCGCCATGGTGGGTCGCCAGACCCCCTTCCTCGCCCTGATCGTGCCGCTGATCCTGGTGCTGATGGTGGACGGCCGTCGCGGTGTGCGCCAGACCTGGCCGGTGGCGCTGGTGGGTGGGCTCACCTTCGCCTTCGCCCAGTTCGCCTGCTCGAACTACATCTCGATCGAGCTCACCGACATCGTGGCCTCGCTGCTCGCCACGGGCACGATCGTGGCCTTCCTGCAGGTGTGGCAGCCGGGCGAGCCGCTCCGTGCCGAGGCCTCCGGACGCTTCGGGACCCCGGCGGTGGCCGGCGGCTCGGTGGCCGACCCGGTCATGGAGCGGGAGATCGAGCTGCGCGGCGACCACACGCCGGACTCCCGCGCCGACGTGGCCCGGGCCTACGCGCCGTACCTGATCATCATCGCCGTGTTCTCCGTCGCCCAGATCTCATCGGTGAAGGAGGCCATGGCCAAGGCGCCATGGACCACCACATTCGACTGGCCCGGCCTGAACGTGGTGAACCCTGACGGCGACCCGATCTCCAGCGTCACTTTCAACTTCAACTGGCTGCCCGCCACGGGCACGCTGATGCTGATCTCGGGCCTCATCACGATGGTGGTACTCGGCCTTCGGCCGGCCCGAGCGCTCCGGGTCTTCGTGCAGACCCTCGACCAGCTCAAGTGGGCCATCCTCACCGTGTCCGCCGTGCTCGGCCTGGCCTACGTCATGAACCAGTCGGGACAGACCGTGACGCTCGGGCTCTGGGCCGCGGGCGCGGGCAGCGCCTTCGCGTTCCTGTCGGGGCTGATCGGCTGGATGGGCGTGGCCGTGACCGGATCGGACACGTCGTCCAACGCCCTCTTCGGCGCGCTCCAGGTGAGCGCGGCCAAGGACGCCGGGCTTGATCCGACGCTCATGGCCGCCGCGAACAGCTCCGGCGGGGTGCTGGGCAAGATGATCTCGCCCCAGAACCTGGCCATCGGTGCCGCCGCCGTGGGCATGGCGGGCCAGGAGGGCGATCTCTTCCGTAAGGTGCTCAAGTGGAGCATCCTGCTCGTCCTGATCATGTGCTGCATCGTCTATCTCCAGTCCACGGCGATCCTCGATTGGATGGTCGTATAACGACGGCCGCGGGCGCGGGCACCGGACCCGCGTGGGGGGACGGCCCGCCCCCGAACGAGGACGCCGAGCGCAGCCCGGTTGACCTCGGCCCCCTGGTGGCCGAGTGGCGCCGCGCGCTCGGCGAGAAGCACGTGATCACCCACGAGCACCAGCTGCGCACGTACGAGTCGGACGGCCTGCTCCAGTACGCGGTGGTGCCGGGCGCGGTGGTGCTCCCGGGCTCTGCCGCGGAGGTGGCCGCCGTGGTGGGCTCATGTCACCGCGAGGGCGTGCCCTGGGTGGCCCGGGGCGCGGGCTCGGGGCTTTCCGGCGGCGCGCTGCCCGTGGCCGAGGGCGTGCTCATCTCGCTCACCCGAATGCGGAGCGTGCTGGAAGTTGACCTCGCCAACCAGCGCGTGGTGGTGGAGCCCGGCGTCACGAACGTGGCGGTGTCGGAGGCGGTGGCCCCCACCCACTTCTACCCGCCCGACCCGTCCAGCCAGATCGTGTGCACGATCGGCGGCAACGTGGCCGAGAACTCCGGCGGGGCGCACTGCTTCAAGTACGGGTTCACCACCAACTACGTGACCGGCCTCGAGCTGGTGCTGGCCGATGGCACGACGGTCACCGTCGGCGGCAAGGAGCTGGACCCGCCGGGCCTGGACCTGCTCGGCGCCTTCGTCGGCTCCGAGGGCACGCTGGGGGTGGCCACGAAGGTCTGGCTCCGGGTGGTGCCCAGCCCCGAGGCCGTGCGCACGCTGGTGGCGTTCTTCGGCTCCACCTCTCAGGCGGGCGAGGTGGTGTCGGCGATCGTGTCCGGCGGGATCGTGCCCGCCGCGGTGGAGATGATGGACAACCTCTCGATCCGCGCCGCCGAGGGCTACACCGGAGCGGGCTATCCCACCGACGCCGGCGCCGCGCTCGTGGTGGAGCTGGACGGCTCGGAGGCCGAGTGCAGCGCCCGCTTCGACGAGGTGGTGTCGATGTGCGAGGAGGCCGGCGCGGACTCGATCCGCGTGGCCAAGGACGAGGCCGAGCGCACCGTGATCTGGACGGCGCGCAAGGCCGCCTTCGCCGCCATGGGCCGGATCGCGCCCAACTACTACGTCCAGGACAGCGTGATCCCGCGCACCCGGCTGGCCGAGGTGCTGGTACAGATCGAGGGCATGGCGGGCGATTACGGGCTCCAGGTGGCCAACGTCTTCCACGCCGGGGACGGCAACCTCCACCCCCTGGTCTGTTACGACGGCCGGAAGGAGGGCGAGGCGGAGCGCGCCGAGGAGCTGGCCGGGCTGATCGTGAAGGCCTGCGTGGACGCCGGTGGGTCGATCACGGGCGAGCACGGCGTCGGCGTGGACAAGAAGCGCTACATGCCGCAGATGTTCAACGACGCCGACCTGGGCACGTTCCAGCGCCTACGCTGTGCCTTCGACCCCGACGGGCTGGCCAATCCCGGCAAGGTGATGCCCACGCCGCGGCTGTGCGGCGAGGTGCCCGGGCCCTACCGGCGCCACCCGGTGGAGCAGGCCGGGCTGGGCGAGCGCTTCTGATGGCCACCGAGGCCGCCGGAGTCGTCACGCCGCGCTCGGCGGACGAGCTTGCCGCCGAGATGCGCGCGGCCGCGGACGCCGGGCATGCGCTGCGGGTCCGCGGCGCGGGCACGAAGCTCGGGTGGGCGGCCGTGGCCGCTGCGACCCCCGCGGTTGAGATCTCGACCGCGGGGCTCGACCGGATCCTCGAGCACAACGCCGGAGACCTCACCGCGGTGCTCGAGGCCGGGGTGCCGCTGGCCTCGGCCCAGGAGCGCTTCGCCGGCGAGGGCCAGATGCTGGCGCTCGACCCTCCGGACGAGGGCGCCACCGTGGGCGGGGTGGTGGCGGCGGGAGACTCCGGTCCGCTGCGCTCGCGCTACGGCGGTGTGCGCGACCTCGTGGTGGGCGTGAGCGTCGCCCTGTCCGACGGCACGGTGGCCAAGGCGGGCAGCAAGGTGATCAAGAACGTGGCCGGGTACGACCTGGCCAAGCTCTTCTCGGGATCGCTCGGGTCGCTCGGGACGATCCTCCAGGTGTCGGTGCGCCTCCACCCCGTTCCGCCCGCCACCGTGACCGCCGCCGGCGCCACCGCGGATCGCGACGTGCTCGCCGGCGCCGCCGCGGCCCTGACGCACGCACCGCTGGAGCACATGGGCCTGGACGTCCGCTGGGAGAAGGGCGGCGGCTGGGCGGTGGCCCGCTTCGGCGGCGCGGCCTGCGAGCCGCAGGCCGAGGGCGCTGCGAGGATCATGCGCGAGGCCGGGCTCGAGGTGGAGCTGGTGGGGGACGACAACCCGGTGTGGGCCGCGCAGCGCGAGGTGCAGCGTGCGCGGGCGGGAGAGCCGGACACCGTGGTGCGGGTGTCGGCGCTCCAGACGGACCTCCGGGCCCTGCTCGAGGAGGCCGAGCGCCATTCGGCCGGCCTGGTGACCCGCGCGCCGCTCGGGCTCTCATGGGTGCGGCTGCCCGACCCGGCCCGCGCCCCGCACGCCGTGGAGGCGCTGCGGAGCCGCTTCACCGCCGTGATTCTGGATGCCCCGGCCGAGGTGCGCGAGCGGGTGGACCCGTGGGGTGCTCGCGACGGGGCCTCGCTCGAGCTGATGCGGCGGGTGAAGGAGCGTTTCGACCCCGCCGGCGTGTGCGCTCCAGGGCTCCTGCTGTGAGCGGGTTCGACGACATCCGCGCGCCCGAGATGGACCTGATCGACGACTGCGTGCACTGCGGCTTCTGCCTGCCCACCTGCCCCACCTACCGGCTGTGGGGCGAGGAGATGGACTCGCCTCGGGGCCGGATCGTGCTGATGAAGCAGGGTCATGCCGAGCTGTCGGCGCCGCTGGTGGACCACATCGACAACTGCCTCGGGTGCATGGCCTGCGTCACCGCCTGCCCGTCCGGCGTGCAGTACGACAAGCTGATCGAGGACACGCGCGCGCAGATCGAGCGCAACGTCGAGCGCCCACGCTCCGAGCGCGCCTTCCGCCGGCTCGTGTTCGAGCTCTTCCCCCACCCGGGGCGCCTGCGCCTGCTCGCCCCCGGGCTCGCCGCTGCTCAGCGGCTGGGACTGCCCGCCCTCGCCCGGCGGCCGCTGTTCAAGCGCCTCGCCCCCCGCCTCGCGGGGATGGCCGCTCTCTCCCCCGACGCCTCGATGGGTGACGCCGTCCGGCGGCTCCCTGAGCGCTACGAGGCCAGCGGCGAGCGGCGCGGCACGGTCGCGCTGCTCCAGGGGTGCGTGCAGCGCGTGTTCTTCTCGGACGTGAACGACGCCACCGCGCGCGTGCTCGCGGCCGAGGGCCTCGAGGTGCACGTTCCGCGCCTGCCCCGCTGCTGCGGTGCGCTCCAGCTGCACGCGGGTGAGGACACCGGCGCCCGGGATCTGGCCAAGGGGACCATCGCGGCGCTGGAGGATTACGAGACCGTGGTGGTGAACGCGGCCGGCTGCGGCTCGGCCATGAAGGACTACGGGCACGTGCTGCGCGACGAGCCCGCCTGGGCCGACCGGGCCAAGCGCTTCTCCGAGCGGGTCCGCGACGCCACCGAGGTGCTGGCCGGGCTAGAGCCGCGCGCCGAGCGGCGCCGGGTGGACGTGCGGCTGGCCTACCACGACGCCTGCCACCTGGCCCACGCACAGGGGGTGCGCACGCAGCCGCGGGAGCTGCTGCGGGCCATCCCGGGCGTGGAGCTGCTCGAGCCGGACGACTGGCAGATCTGCTGCGGCTCGGCGGGCATCTACAACCTGGTGAAGCCCGAGCCGGCGGCGGAGCTGGGCGAGATGAAGGCCCGCAACCTGCTGGCCACCGGCGCCGAGGCGGTGGTGGCTGGGAACCCCGGCTGCGCGCTCCAGATCACCTCCCACGCCGCCCGGCTGGGACGCTCGCTGCCGGTGCTGCACCCGCTCGAGGTGCTGGCCCGCTCGATCGCGCCGGCGGAGTAGCCGCGGACGCACCCGGGAAGACTCAGACCATGATCGGAGCCACAGGGATGGAGATAGGCGGACCACTCGAGAGCCGCTACGACGAGGTGCTCACCGAGGGCGCGCTGGACCTGCTCGCCACGCTGCACCGCGAGCTGGACGGCCGCCGGCGCGAGCTCCTGGCCGCGCGCGTGGAGCGCCAGTCCGAGTTGGACGCCGGCGCCGGGCTCGAGTTCGTGAGCGCGCCCGAGGACTTCACGATCGCCCCCGTGCCGGAGGCGCTCCAGGACCGGCGCGTGGAGATCACCGGGCCCACCAGCCGGAAGATGGTGATCAACGCGCTGAACTCGGGCGCCCGCGGCTTCATGGCCGACTTCGAGGACTCCAACTCGCCCACCTGGTCGAACATGGTGGGCGGGCAGGTGAACCTCGCGGACGCGATCCGCCGCGAGATCGAGCACGAGGAGAAGGGCAGGCACTACGAGCTGGGCGACGACCCGGCCGTGCTTCTCGTCCGTCCCCGCGGCCTGCACCTCCCCGAGCGCCACCTGGCCGTGGACGGCGAGACGGTGGCGGGCGCGTTCATGGACTTCGCGCTCTACGTGCACCGCAATGCCCAGGAGCTCCTGATCCGCGGCGCGGGGCCGTACCTGTACCTGCCGAAGCTGGAGTCGCATCTCGAGGCCCGCGTGTGGCGCGACGCGTTCGTGATCGCCGAGGAGGCGCTCGGGCTCGACCGGGGGTCGATCAAGGCCACCGTGCTGATCGAGACCATCCCCGCCGCCTTCGAGATGGACGCGATCCTCTACGAGCTGCGCGACCACGCCGCGGGGCTGAACGCGGGCCGCTGGGACTACATCTTCTCGGCCATCAAGCGTTTCCGGACGCGGCCGGACTTCGTGCTGCCCGACCGCTCGGCGGTGACGATGACCGTCCCCTTCATGCGCGCCTACACCGAGCTGCTGGTGAGGACCTGCCACCGGCGCGGGGCGCACGCGATGGGCGGCATGTCGGCCGTGATCCCGAGCCGCACCGACGAGGCGGCGAACAGCCGGGCGCTGGAGGCCGTGCGCTCGGACAAGGAGCGCGAGGCGGGCGACGGCTTCGACGGAACCTGGGTCGCTCACCCGGACTCGGTGGCCGTGGCCACGGAGGCGTTCGACGCCGTGCTCGGCGACCGGCCGAACCAGGTGGACCGGCTACGCGAGGAGGTGGAGGTCTCCCCCGCCGAGCTCCTGGCCATGTCCGAGACGCCCGGAGAGGTGACCGAGGAGGGCCTGCGCTCGAACGTGAACGTGGGCATCCAGTACATCTCGTCCTGGCTGCGCGGGAACGGCGCGGCCGGGATCTACGGACTGATGGAGGACGCGGCCACGGCCGAGATCTCACGCGGCCAGGTGTGGCAGTGGGTGCACCACGGCGTGACGCTCGCCGACGGCCGCACCATCACCCCCGAGCTGGTTCGCGAGTTGGAGGGCGAGGAGCTCGAGCGCATCCGCCGCGAGATCGGCGACGACGACTGGTTCCGCACCGAGGGCCGCCCCGAGCTGTCACGGGAGCTCTTCGAGGAGGTGGCGTTGTCCGACGAGTTCGTGGAGTTCCTGACGCTGCCGGCGTACGAGCGGCTGGAGGACTGAGGCGCCTCGGGCGGGCTTTGCTCTCCGCGGGAGAACTGCGGCTGGGGCGGTCACGTGGTTGGCGCGGGCTCGGGAGTGTGACCCGGCTCAGGCCGCTTCGGCGCTGCGCTGCTGCTCGCGCAGCTCGCGGAGGGCGCGCTTGCGCTCGTCGCGGGGGGCGCGGTCCAGGATCAACACGCCGTCGAGGTGATCGATCTCGTGCTGGATCACCCGGGCCTCGAGGCCTGACGCCTCCACGATGCGCTCCTCGCCGCCCTCGTCGCGGGCGCGGACGCGGACGTGCACGGGGCGCTCCACGTCCATCGTGATCCCGGGGATGGAAAGGCAGCCCTCCTCGAGGTACTCGCGGTCGTCGCTCGACCACTCGACCTCGGGGTTGACCAGGGCGGTGATCGGCGCGTCGTGGCCCACGGTGTACACCAGGACGCGCTGGGAGATTCCCAGCTGGGGAGCGGCCAGGCCCATGCCGAAGGCGTCGCGCATCAGGCCGGCCATGCGGGAGACCTGGCTCTTCAGCGAGTCGTCGAAGCGGTCCACCGGGGTCGCGCGGGATTTCAGGACCGGGTCGCCGAGGCGCTTGATGAACGTCATCGCGGCGGCCCGGCGCGCGGCCTGCTCGGGATCGAGGGGAGTCTCCTCCTCCTCGTCCTCATCCACTTCCTCGGGCTGGGTGGGCTCGTCCGCCATTGGCGTTCGAGTTTATCGTCGCGAGGGAGGGCGATGTAAGGGCTACTGAGGATCCACGTCGACCGCGAACGAGGCCGCCGCGTGGGCGCGGTCGGCGGCCACGGTGTCCACCGCCGCCCGAACCGCGTCGATGGCCGCGGCGCGCTCCGGGGCCCGCACCACGAGCTGCGCGCGGTGGCGCCCCCGCCGCCGGAAGAGCCGCGCGGGGCCGAGCACGGGCACGCCGGCGGCGGCGATCAGATCCCGCACGGCGTCGGCCGCGGCGATCTCCGGCCCGAGTGCCTCGGAGGAGCACACCACCCTCACGAGCTGGCCGTACGGCGGGTAGCCGAATGCCTTCCTGCGGCCGAGCTCGCCCTCGAGGAAGCCCGCGGAGTCGTGCTCCGCGGCGTGGCGCAGCACGCGCGCCGCGGGATCCAGCGCCTGCACGATCACCCGTCCCCCCCGCTCGCCGCGTCCGCTGCGCCCGGCGAGCTGGGCCACCAGGGCGAAGGTGCGCTCCTCGGCGCGGAAGTCGGGGAAGCGCAGGGTGGAGTCGGCGTCCAGCACCACGGCCAGGGTGACCGCGGGGAAGTCGTGGCCCTTCGCCACCATCTGCGTGCCCACCAGAACCCCGGCGGGCGCGGCGTCGAACTCGCGCAGCACGGCGCCGCTGCCCCCCGCCGCCGTCACATCGGCGTCGAGGCGGAAGACGGGCAGCGGGCGAATCAGCTCCTCGATCTCCTGCTCCAGCTGCTCGGTGCCGGCGCCGTGCCGTGCCACCGACACCGATCCGCAGTCGGGACAGTCCGGCGGCACCCGCTCGCGGTGGCCGCAGTGATGACAGGCGATCTCGCCCGCCGAGCGGTGGAGCACGAGCGTGACGTCGCAGTCCGGGCACTCCCACACACGCCCGCAACTGCGGCAGGAGAGGAAGTTGGACCAGCCGCGGCGGTTCAGGAGCACGATCGCCTTCTCCTCGCGCCTGCGCACCTCCTCGAGTGCGTCCCTGGTGCGCTCGTGAAGCGCGCCCTGGACGCCCAGCATCCCCACGAGCTCGACCGGCGGCATCGGGCGGTTGTCCACCCGCCGTGGCAGCGCAACGCGGTGGTAGGCCACAAGGCTCTCGGGTCGCGGCGTGGCGCTGCCGGCCAGCAGCACGGCACCCTCCTCGCGGGCCCGGCGCTCGGCCACCAGCCGCGCGTCATAGCGGGGATCGCCCTCCTGCTTGTACGAGGAATCGTGTTCCTCGTCGATCACGATCAGGCCGAGATCGGCGAACGGGGCGAAGATCGCCGATCGCGGTCCCACGCAGACGCGTGCCTCCCCCGTGCGCATGCGCCACCACTCGTCGTAGCGCTCGCGCGGGGCCAGCTGGGAGTGCATCACGGCCACCGAGTCCCCGAACCGCTCGACGAAGCGGCCCGCGGTCTGCGGGGTGAGCGCGATCTCGGGCACGAGCACGATGGCCGAGCGGCCGCGCTCGAGCGCCATCGCCACCGACCGCAGGTACACCTCCGTCTTCCCGCTGCCGGTGACCCCGTCCAGAAGCAGCGGCGTGCCCGGATCGGCGGCCTCGAGCCGCTCGGCCACCGCGGCCAGGGCCGCGCTCTGGTCGGGGGTGGGCTCCGGTGCCGCGCCGGCAGCGGCGCCCACGGCGTCGATACGCGGCCGGCGGCCGGGTTCCAGGGCATGGCGCAGCTCAACCAGCCCGCGGCGCTCCAGGCCGCGCAGGGAGCCGTGGTCGCATCCCGCGGCCCGGCCCAGGGCGGCCGCGCCCACCGGACCCGCGGCCAGCGCCCGCAGCGCCGCCTGCTGGCGCGCGCCGAGGCGCCCAGCCTCCTCGGGCGAGATCTCCCGTCCCGCGGCGGTGAGCTCCACCCGCAGCGAGCTCCGGGGGCGCAGCGGGCGCCCGCTGCCGGTGCCCGTGCCGGGGGGCAGCACGAGCGCGAGTCCGCGCGCCGGAGGGGAGCAGTACTCCCGGGCCAGCCAAAGGCCCAGTCGCACCAGCGCGGCCGGGACCTGGGCCTCGAGCGCGCGCAGGGGCTCGGCCAGGCGCTCGGGCGGCAGCTCGCTCTCCTCGGCCATGCCCACCACCACGCCCAGCAGCCGCCGGCGGCCGAAGGGCACCACGAGCATGCTCCCGACCTCGACCCCGGGAAGATCGACGCCCAGGCGGTAGTCGAACGGCCCGCGCAGGGAGCGCGCGGGCGTGAGTGGCTCTACCTTGGCGATCACGTCTCGAACCTACGGGGGGACCCGGACGCCCCGCGGCGGGGCCGGGACGTGTGAACATGTGCGCCGTGGCCGACGACTCCGACGCGGGTGACCTGCTCGAGGGCGTGACCACCGAGCAGGAGCGCGAGGCGCGCGAGGCGCTGCTCGCGGAGCTGCGCGCGGCCGGAGTGCCGGAGGAGGAGCTGCGGCGCGCCGTGGCCCAGAACCAGCTCGTCCTGCTGCCCGTGGAGCGGGCCCTGTCGTACGGCGACGAGCGCTTCACCACGGAGGAGGTGGCCGAGCGATCGGGGCTCGACCTCGACTTCCTCGAGCGGGTGAACCGGGCGCTCGGGCGCCCGCGCCGGGCCCCGGACGACCGCGCCTACGACGCCGCGGACGTGCAGGCGGCCATGAACGTGAACATGATCCGGCAGTCGGGCATCCCGGACGAGAGCATCCTCGAGGTCACGCGCGTGCTGGGCCAGGGCATGGCCAACCTGGCATCCACCCTGGCCGCCGCGTTCGGCGCGGCTTTCCTGCGCGCCGGCGACACCGAGTACGACCTCTCGTCCCGCTACGGGGAGGAGAGCGCTCAGCTGATGCCACTCCTGGAGCCCGGCCTCGGGCATGCCCTGCGCACGCACCTGCGCGCCGTGATGCGCCAGGTGGCGGTGGGGGCCAGTGAGCGCGAGAGCGGCCGCCTCCCAGGCACCGTGGACACCACGGTGGCGTTCGCCGACCTCACCGGCTTCACCCGCCTGGGCGAGAGCGTACCGGCGGACGAGCTGGGCGCGCTGGCGGAGCGCTACGGGGACCTGGTCACGGACCTGGTGGAGCCGCCGGTGCGCCTGGTGAAGACGATCGGCGACGCGGCGATGCTCGTGTCGCCCGACACCGACGCCCTCCTGGATCTGCTTCTCGAGCTGAACGACACCGCGGGCACGGAGGCGAGCGAGCTGCCTGCCATTCACGCCGGCGTGGCTCACGGTCCCGCGCTGAACCGGGGCGGCGACGTGTACGGCTCGGCGGTGAACCAGGCCAGCCGAATCGCCGAGTTCGCCCGGCCAGGGAGCGTCGTGGCCTCAGATGACGTGAGGAAGGCCGCGAAGGGCGAGTACGCGTGGTCGTTCGCGGGCAAGCGCCGCCTCAAGGGGCTGGCGGAGCAGGCGAGCCTCTACCGGGTCCGGCGCAACCCGCCCCCGGATCCGGAAGGACAGGCCTAGGCAGGCGCGGAGGCGCGCTCGCCCAGGCCCGCGGCCTGGCGCAGCGCGTCTGCCTTGTCCGTCTTCTCCCAGGTGAAGTCGTGGTCCTCGCGGCCGAAGTGGCCGTAGGCCGCCGTCTTCTGGAAGATCGGACGGTGCAGGTTCAGGTACTGGCGGAACGCTCCGGGACGCAGGTCGAAGTGCTCGTTCACCAGGCGGTTGATCTCCCGCCGGGCGATCTTCTCCGTGCCGAATGTCTCGACCATCACCGACACCGGGTGCGCGACGCCGATGGCGTAGGCCACCTGCACCTCGCAGCGGTCGGCCAGGCCCGCCGCCACCACGTTCTTGGCCACGTAGCGCGCCGCGTAGGCCGCCGAGCGGTCCACCTTCGACGGGTCCTTGCCCGAGAAGGCGCCACCGCCGTGGCGGGCCATGCCGCCGTACGTGTCCACGATGATCTTGCGCCCGGTGAGCCCGCAGTCGCCCACGGGGCCGCCGATCACGAACCGGCCGGTGGGGTTCACCATGAAGTTCTTGGACGTGTTCAGCTTGCGCTCGTCGTAGAGCTCGGCCGGGAGGATCGGGTGAACCACCTGCTCCCAGAGGTCGGGCCGGATGAGCGTGTCCGGGTCCACCCCGTCCTTGTGCTGGGTGGAGATCAGCAGCTTCTCGATCTCGATCGGGCGGCCGTTCTCGTAACGCACCGTGACCTGGGTCTTGCCGTCGGGGCGGAGGTAGGGGATCACTCCGGCCTTGCGCACCTCGGCCATGCGGTGGGCGAGCTTGTGGGCCAGCGAGATCGGCAGCGGCATGAGCTCCGGCGTCTCCCGCGTGGCGTACCCGAACATCATGCCCTGGTCCCCCGCGCCGGCCAGGTCGAGCTGGTCGTCGTCGGCGGGATCGGTGCGCGCCTCGAGCGCGGTGTCCACGCCCTGCGCGATGTCCGGGGACTGCTTGTCGATCGCGTTGATCACGGCCGCGCTGTCCGCGGAGAAGCCGAGGTCGGCGTCCGTGTAGCCGATTCCGCGGATCGTCTCACGCGCGACGGCCTGGATGTCCACGTAGGTGTCGGTGGAGATCTCGCCCGAGATCACCACGAGCCCGGTGTTCACGAGCGTCTCGCAGGCCACGCGCCCCATGGGATCGTCCCTCATGACGGCGTCGAGGACGCCGTCGGAGATCTGGTCCGCGATCTTGTCCGGGTGGCCCTCGGTGACCGACTCGGAGGTGAACAGGTACTCGTCGTCTGAAAGCTCTGGTGCGCTCATGAGTCGCGAAAGGGTATCGAGACGATCGGGATTCGGCGCTATCCCGTAACGAGTGCGGGCGTGAGGTCGTCCAGGGAGTCGATCACGGCGTCGGCGAGGCCCAGCGCCTCCTCGCCCGGCGGGTAGGCCGGGTTCGGGAGCGCCACCACCCGCATCCCCGCCGCCCGGGCCGCCCGGATGCCGTTGTCCGAGTCCTCCACCGCCGTGGAGGCCTCCGGCGCCGCCCCCAGCCGCCTGAGCGCCTCGAGGTACACGTCGGGCGCGGGCTTGCCGCGCTCCACCTCCTCGGAGGAGACCGTGACCGCGAAGCGCTTCGCCAGCCCGCTCAGCTCCAGGAAGAGGTCGATGATCTCCCGGTTGGACGAGGAGGCCAGGCCGAGCGGCCAGCGCCGCCCGACCCGCTCCACCGCCTCGCGCGCCCCATCGATGAAGGGCAGCTCGCGGCGGTAGATGGCCTCCAGCCGGGCCACCACCTCGGCCGAGATCCGCTCCGGATCCATGTCCACCGCCAGCTCATCGCGCAGGTACCGCGACCACTCGGGCGAGCTCATGCCCATCATGTCCCGCGGCGCGGAGTCGCGCCACCGGCCGCGGCGCTCCTCGACGAGCTCCCGCTTGGCCTCGTTCCAGACCTGCTCCGACTCCAGCAGCACGCCGTCGAGGTCGAACACCACCGCGTCCGTCACTCCTTGTCGCGGCCCTTGAAGTCGATGATCAGGGGCACGCCGTCGAGCTTCCACTGGTCCCGCAGGCGGTTCTCGAGGAAGTAGGCGTAGTCGCGGGTGACCAGGTTGCGGTCGTTCACCTGCACGGCGAACCGCGGCGGCCCGGTCTCGAACTGGGACATGTAGTAGAGCCGCAGCATCCGGCCGCGCTTGGCCGGCGGCGAGCGCACGGTCTGGAGGTCGCTCAGGAAGCGGTTGAGCGGCGACGTCTGGATGAACTCGTCGGAGCGGTCCGCCCGCTCGAGCGCCGCCGCCACCAGGCGCTTCAACCCGCGGCCGCTATCGGCGGACACGGCCAGCACCGGAGGGCGCTGGCGGAGCTTGCGCGTGATCCGGGCCTTCGCGTCCTCGAGGTCGGTGCGCGTCACGTCCCACTTGTTCAGCGCGATCACCGTGGCGCAGTGCTTCTGCATCGCCATGTCGGCCACCCGCAGGTCCTCGGAGGTCACGCCCTCCTCCGCGTCGCAGACCACGATCGCCACCTTGGCACGGTCGGCCGCCGTCTCCGAGCGCAGCTGCGCGTAGTAGTCGATCGAGCCGGACACCTTCGAGCGCCGCCGGAGCCCCGCGGTGTCCACGAGCGTGACCGGGCGGCCGTCCACCACGATGCTCGTGTCGATCGCGTCGCGCGTGGTGCCGGCCACCGGGGTCACGATCACCCGCTCCTCGCCGAGCAGGCGGTTCACCAGGGACGACTTGCCCACGTTCGGCCGTCCGATCAGGGCGAGGCGCACGGCGTCGTCCTCCTCGGCGCCACCCTCGGGCAGCCGGGACGCGATCAGGTCGAGCAGGTCGCCCGTGCCGAGCCCCTGCGTGGCGGACACCGGGAGCGGATCGCCGAGCCCGAGCCCGTAGAACTCCGACGCGAGACCCATCTGGCCCGCGCTGTCCACCTTGTTGGCCGCCACCAGCACCGGCAGCGGCTTGCCGCGCAGCTCCTCGGCCAGCTCGGAGTCGCCCGGCCGCAGGCCGGCCTTGGCGTCCACCACGAGCACGGCGAGATCGGCCTCGGCCAGGGCCGCGCGGGCCTGCGTGCGGATGGCCTCGCCCATCTCGTCCTCGTCGGCGAGGTCGATTCCGCCGGTGTCCACCAGCGTGAAGGAGCGCCCGTTCCAGTCGGCCTCCACCTCCTTGCGGTCCCGCGTGACGCCGGACTGCTCGTGCACCACGGTCTCCCGCGTGCCGGAGAGGCGATTCACTAGCGTGGACTTGCCGACGTTCGGGTAGCCCACCACCGCCACCTTCGGGCGGCTCACGGCGCCGCGGCCCGCACCATGCCCGCGATCCGCTCCACCACCTCGTCCACGGTCAGCCCGGTGGTGTCGAGCTCCACCGCGCCGGGGGCCACGGCCAGCGGCGAGTGCTTTCGCGAGGCGTCCTGGGCGTCTCGCAGCGCCTGGTCCCGGGCCACCGACTCCACGTCCACGCCGAGCTCCTCCGCCCGCCGGCGCGCGCGCTCGGCCGGGTCGGCGTTCAGGAAGATCTTCACCGCCGCGTCCGGGGCCACCACGGTGCCGATGTCGCGGCCCTCGGCCACCCAGTTCCCGCCGTCGAGCAGCTCGCGCTGCTTGCGGACCAGCGCGGCCCGCACGCGGTCGTTGGTGGCCACGCGCGAGGCCGCCTCGCTCACCTCGGGCGCCCGGATCGCCTCGGTCACGTCCTCGCCGTTCGCGATCACCCGGTCGCCGAGCGAAAGCTCGAGCCGCTCGGCCTGGTCCGATGCCGCGCCCCCGTCGCGAAGCGTCAGCAGGCCCACGGCGCGGTACATCGACCCGGAATCGAGATAGGTGAAGCCGAGCGCCCGCGCCAGCGCGCGCGCCACGGTGCTCTTGCCCGCTCCCGCGGGTCCGTCGATCGCCACGACCATCGGCCGAGAGGCTACTTCCGTTCGAGCGCGGCGCTCAGGAGAGGAGCGCCGCGAGGTCCTGCTCGAAGCCGGGGTAGGACACCGCCGAGGCGTCCATTCCCCTGACCTCAACCCCTTCCGTGCAGGCCAGCCCGGCCACCGCGCCGAGCATGGCGAGCCGGTGATCGCCGTGCGAGTCGATGGTGCCGCCGCGAAGCGGCGAGCCGTCTCCCCGGACCAGGAACCCGTCCGGCGTCTCCTCGATATCCGCGCCCAGCCCGCGCAGCCCCTCCACCGTCGCGCTGATGCGGTCCGACTCCTTCAGCCGCAGCTCCTCCGCCCCGCGCACCACGGTCTCGCCGTCGGCGAACGCCCCGAGCAGCGCCACCAGCGTCAGCTCGTCGATGGCCAGCGGCACCTCGTCCGGGCCCACCTCGGTGGCCTCCAGCGCGGATGAGGCCACGTCGAGCTCGCCCTCGGGCTCGCGGTCGGCCACGGTGCCCGGCTCCTCCAGCTCGCACACGATCACGCCGCCCATCCGCTCGGCGATACGGAAGAAGGCGGTTCGGGTCCAGTTGAGCCCCATCCCCTTGACCACCACACGCGATCCGGGCACGAGCATCGCCGCGGCCACGATGAACGCCGCCGACGAGGGATCGCCAGGCACCCGCATCTCGTCGAGCTCGAGCTCGTCCACCTGGGTCACCGTCAGGCGGCCGTTCTCGCTCTCGAAGGGCACGCGCGCCCGGCGCATCATGCGCTCGGTGTGGTCGCGGCTCGGAGCGGGCTCGCGCACGGTGGTGGAGCCGTCGGCCAGCATCCCGGCGATCAGGACGCACGACTTGACCTGCGCGCTGGCCACCGGCAGGACGTACTCGATCCCCGCCAGCTCGGCGCCGTGGATCGTGAGGGGCGGGAAGCGCCCGTCCCGGGCCTCCAGCCGTGCGCCCAT
The DNA here is from genome assembly GCA_963819115.1 of uncultured Thermoleophilaceae bacterium. GTDB lineage: Bacteria > Actinomycetota > Thermoleophilia > Solirubrobacterales > Thermoleophilaceae > JACVRW01. Next base: position 1,661,419 of record CAWFUR010000011.1, read on the forward strand.
GTCGGCCAGCGGCGTGGCCACCCGGTCCACCGGTCGCCGGCGGATCGACTCGTCGCCGTCGAGGGTCCAGACCCTCCCGGGCTGCCCCGCGAGCCACCCGGGGAGCAGCCTCATCAGCGTGCCCGAGTTCTGCACGTTCAGGAGCCCGCCCGTGCTCTCCACAGGGGCACGGAGCCCCACCCCGCGGATCAGCACCGAGCCGTCGACGCTCTCGTCCACACCCGCGCCGAGACTGCGGAGGGCGTCCAGGGTGGCCACGGTGTCGGCCGACTCCAGGTAGTTGCCCACCACCACCGGCTCGTCCGACATCGCGGCGAACAGGGCGGCGCGGTGGGAGATCGACTTGTCGGCGGGTGGCGTGTAGGAGCCCTGGAGCGGGCCCGAGGGCGCGAACCGCGCGTCGCGGCTCACAGCTCGGCTACGGGAAAGCCGAGCTCGCCGATCAGCTCCGCCGCGCGGGCGGCCTCGCCGTCCCCCGCGATCCACAGCGTGATGTACCCCGTGCGCATGTCCGCGGCCGGCGCCAGCGCCATGTCCACGATGTTCACCCCTGCTCTGCCCAGCGCCAGCGCCACCCGGGCGACGATACCGGGGCGGTTCGGCACGGTGAGGCGCAGCTCGTGCACCGTGCCCTCCCCCAGGTCCGGCTCCAGCAGCCGGCGGCGATCGGCGCGGGCCGAGTCGTTCCACTCGGCCACCCCCTCGCCGGACTCGATGATGTCGGCGGCCGCATCCAGCGAGCGGGCGAAGCTGCGCACCTCCTCCACCACCGCCTCGCGGTTGGCCGCGTACACGTCGGCCCACATGGCGGTGTTGGCGCCGGCCACCCGTGTGCCGTCGCGGAAGCTCGGCCCCACATGGCGAAGCGCCTCGCCCTGGTCGAGCAGGCGCTCGGCGCCCTGGTTGGCGAGCACGTTGGCCACCACGTGCGGGAGGTGGCTGAACACCGCCACCAGGCGATCGTGCGTGTCGGGGTCCACCGCCACCGGGCGGGCCCCCATCTGCTTCACCAGCCGGTGCAGGCGCTCGTACAGGAGCCCCGAGGAGCTCTCGAGCGGCGTGAGGTACCAGACGGCGCCCTCGAAGAGGTCCGCCTGGGCGTTCTCCACGCCGCTCGTCTCCGCCCCGGCGATCGGGTGCCCGCCCACGAATCGGGGATCGTCGATCCGGGCGGCCAGGGCGGCCTTGGTGGAGCCCACGTCGCTCACGACGCAGTCCTCCGGCGCCACGGCGAGGGCGGCCTCCACCTGGCCGGCGAGGGCGCCCACCGGCGCGCACGCGAAGCACGCGTCCGCGCCGTCGAGGGCCTCCTCCAGGGAGCCCGCGGCCACGTCGATGGCCCCGAGCTCGCGGGCCTGGGCGAGCCGCTCGGGGCTGCGCCCGAAGCCCACCATCTCGGCGCCGGCCACGTGCCGGCGGGCCGCGAGGCCGATCGAGCCTCCGATCAGCCCGACGCCGAGGATGGCGATCCTCATCCCGAGCGCCGCGCCCGCACCGCCGCGGCCAGAGCCTCCAGCACGCCCGAGGTCATGTCCCAGTCCATGCACGCGTCGGTGATCGACTGGCCGTAGGTGAGCGGGGCGTCCCGGTCCACCTCCTGGCGGCCGGCCACCAGGAACGACTCGAGCATCAGGCCCACGATCGCCCTGTTGCCCGCACTCAGCTGGGCGCCCACGTCCTCGGCGGCCAGCGGCTGGCGCTGGTGGTCCTTGTTGCTGTTGTCGTGCGACGCGTCGATCACCAGGCGCTCGGGCAGGTTGGCCGCGCGCAGCATCTCCAGCGCGCCCTGCACGGCCTCGGCCCCATAGTTGGGAGCGCCCTTGCCGCCGCGCAGGATCACGTGGCAGTCGAGGTTGCCCTTGGTGTAGAGGATCGCCGGGTGCCCGGTCTCGTCCACACCGGCGAACGCGTGCGGGACCGAGGCCGCCCTCACGGCGTCCACGGCCACCTGCACGTTGCCGTCCGTCCGGTTCTTGAAGCCCACCGGCATCGAGAGGCCCGACCCGAGCTGGCGGTGGATCTGGCTCTCCGTCGTCCGTGCCCCGATGGCCCCCCAGGCCACCGCGTCCGAGATGTACTGCGGGGTGATCGGGTCGAGGAACTCACAGCCCACGGGCATGCCGAGGTCCAGGATCTCGAGCAGCAGCCTGCGCGCCATGCGCAGCCCGGTGTTCACGTCCCCGGAGTCGTCCAGGTGCGGATCGTTGATCAGGCCCTTCCAGCCGGTCGTGGTGCGCGGCTTCTCGAAGTACACGCGCATCGCGATGAAGAGGTCGTCGCGCAGGTCCGCGGCCCTGGCGGCCAGCCGCTCGGCGTAGTCCCGGGCGGCCGTCATGTCGTGGACGCTGCAGGGACCGACCACCACCAGCAGGCGGTCGTCCTGGCGGTTGAGAATGGCCTCCGCCTGGTCTCGCCCGCGCACCACCACTCCGGTGCGCTCCTCCTCGAGCGGCATCTCCTCGAGCATCTGCCCCGGGCTGGCCAGGGGCACGATCTGGTGGATCCGCTGATCGCGAACCCGCTCGAGATGTCGAGGTACGCCCACCTGCGCCTCAGCCCTCATCGGCCCTGGGAGAGCCGGCCGGGCGGGCGGCGCTCTCTCTTGTCACCGTCGTCATCGCAAACAAGCCTTTCAGACGTCCTTCTGGGTGAATCCGTGCGGGTACTGCTTCTATCGGCGTCCGGAGGGTGGAGCTTTTGCGCTGGCGGGCAGAGAGTCCTGCGGCCGCGGCCGGACGCCTAGCTAAATCGCCAGTAGGCATACGCGCGCCGACGGCCGCCGCTGGGGGCGGTGACGATCGAAGCCGGCGTCGCGTGCGAGGACATCCGCAGCTGTTTGTAGCAGCGCGCGCGGCCGGCGGCAAGCGCAGGGCGGGCTACAGCACCTCGTCGAGGGCGGCCAGGAAGCGGTCGTTCTCGCGCCGCGTGCCGTACGTGACCCGCATCCAGCCCGCCTGCCCGAGTGCCGTTCCGGCCCGCACGATCACGCCCCGCTCCTCCAGGCCGCGCACCACATCGCCCTCGTCGCGGTCGCCCAGGGAGACCCAGGAGAAGTTGGCCTGGCTGTCGGTGGAGGCGAGCCCGCGGGCCTCGAGCTCGGTCTCCACGTGCATGCGCTCCACCGCCGTGCGCTCCACGCGGCGCTCCACCTCGTCCTGGTGGCGCACGGCCTCCGCGGCGGCCGCCTGGGCGAGCGCGTTCACCGAGAACGGCTGGCGCACGCGGTCCACCGCGAGCCGGAACTCCTCCGATCCGAGCGCGTATCCGGCCCGCAGGCCGCAGAGGCCGTAGACCTTCGAGAAGGTGCGCAGCAGCACCAGGTTGGGATGGCGGGCCAGCAGGTCCAGCGAGTCGTCCGGATCCTGGAGGGTCGAGAACTCCACGTAGGCCTCGTCCAGGATCACGGCCACGTGCCGCGGCAGGGCGGCCACGAACGCGTCGATCGCGGCGGGCGGCACGGCGGTGGCCGTGGGGTTGTTCGGATTGCACACGATCACGATGCGGGTGGCCGCCGTGACCTCGCGGGCCATCCCGTCCAGGTCGTGCACGCCGTGCTCGTCGGGCGGCACCGTGATCGCGGTGGCGCCGCTCATCGCCGACAGGTGCGGGTAGATCGAGAAGGACGGCCAGGAGTACACGATCTCCGCCCCCGGCTCCAGCATCGCCTCCCCCGCCGCCAGCAGGATCTCGCAGGAGCCGTTGCCCACGGCCACGCGCTCGGCCGGCACCCCGGTCCGTTCCGAGATTCGCCTGCGCAGCAGGGTGTTGGACGGGTCGGGGTAGCGGTTCAGACCGCTCAGCTGGGCCTCCACCGCCTGCACGACGGCGGGGTGAGGGGGCCAGGGCGTCTCGTTGGAGGCGAGCTTCACCAGCTCGCCGTCGAAGGCGTAGGTGGAGGCCGCCGGATACACCGGGATCCCTCCCACTCTGCTGTTGAACTCGAGCGCCACGATTCGAGCTTATTGAGCGCCTTGGAGATCGCGGCGGAGGGCGGCGGCCTCGCGCAGGTACACGTGCCGGGCCGGCGACTCGGCCTCCGCATAGCAGTGCACGAGCAGACGGATCACGCGGGGAAGCGAGCCGGGCACGTCGATCTCGCGCGCGCAGAGCAGGGGCACCTGGTCGAGGCCGAGCTGGCGGGCGGCCAGGGCGGGGAACTCGGCGTCGAGGTCGTTCGTGCAGGTGAAGATGCAGCTCACGAGATCCTCCGCGCGCAGGTCGTTTCGCTCCATCACCTCGCGCACCAGCTCCTCGGTGGCGCCGACGATGGCGTCCGCGTCGTTCTCCTTCACGGTTGTCGCGCCGCGCAGCGCCCTGAGCCTCACGGCCGCGGATTCTTCCATCCGGACGCGGCGCGCCCCCCGGAGCGCTTCCGGCGGGTCTCCGGGCGCGGGCCCGGGCCCACCTCGGTGGAGCGCCGCAGCTTCTCCACGTCGGCCTTCGACAGGAGGCGGCTCTCCCCCGGTCCGAGGCCGCGCAGCCGGAGCGGCCCGAAGGCCACCCGCTCCAGGTCGGTCACGCGGTGACCCACGGCGTCGAACATGCGCCGCACCTGCCGCTTGCGTCCCTCGCGCAGCACGATCTCGGCCACGCCGCGTCCGGGCTGGCGGACGCGCGCGGGCGCCGTCATGCCGTCCTCGAGCTCCACGCCCTGCTTGAGCGCCGCCAGTGCCCGGGGCGTGAGCCGGCCCGGGCTGATGCGTGCGCGGTAGACCTTGTCCACGCCATAGCGGGGGTGCGTCAGGCGGTCGGCCAGATCGCCGTCGTTGGTGAGGAGGATCAGGCCGGTGCTGTCCGCGTCGAGGCGCCCCACCGGGTACAGGCGGCGGTTGGACCGCACCAGCTCCACCACGGTGGGCCTTCCGTGGGTGTCCTGGGCGGTGGACACCACACCCTTCGGCTTGTTGAGCACGAACACCTCGTGCGGCTCAGGCGCCACCGCCCGGCCGTCGACGGTGACCGGGGTGTCCTCCTCCACGCCGTGAGCGGGATTTCGCACCACCTCGCCGTCCACCTTCACGCGGCCCTCGGCCACCAGCTGCTCGGAGGCGCGGCGGGAGGCCACACCAGCATGAGCGAGGAACTTGCCGAGTCGCATGAGGCAGAGGCTGCCAGACTCGACCGCCGTGGACCTGAAGCTGCTCGACGAGCGCCTGGCCGCCCGGGGCGAGCCGGGCTTCCGTGCCCGCCAGGTGTGGGAGTGGACCGCCCGCGGCGCGGAGTCCTACGAGCGGATGTCGAACCTCCCACAGGAGCTGCGCACCGCGCTGGCCGGGGAGGTGCCCTTCTCCTCGCTGGCCCTGGAGCACGAGGCCGTGGCCTGCGACGGCACGCGAAAGGCGCTCCTCACCACGGCCGACGGCCGGCCGGTGGAGGCGGTGCTGATGAGCTACCGGGACGGGCGCCGCTCGCTGTGCCTGTCGAGCCAGTCGGGCTGTCCGCTCACGTGCACCTTCTGCGCAACCGGCCGCATGAAGTTCGGCCGCAACCTCACGGAGTCGGAGATCCTGGACCAGGCGCTCCACTTCCGCCGCTCCACCGAGGTGACGAACGCCGTGTTCATGGGGATGGGCGAGCCGCTCATGAACGTCGACTCGGTCCTGGCCGCGTGCGAGCGCCTGCCCGCGGTGGGAGTGCCGTGGTCCAACACGGCGATCTCCACGGTGGGCTGGCTGCCCGGCATCGAGCGCCTGGCCACGGAGGGACCGCCCGTGCGCCTGGCGCTCTCACTGCACGCACCCGAGGACGCGCTGCGCTCCGAGCTGATGCCGGTGAACGACCGCTATCCGCTGCGGGACGTGCTGGGCGCGTGCCTGCGCTGGCACGAGCACCGGCGCCGCGACGTGTTCGTGGAGTACCTGATGCTGGGCGGCGTGAACGACCGGCTCGAGCAGGCGCTGGCCCTCGCCGACCTGCTTCAGCCGCGCCGGGCGTTCAAGGTCAACCTCATCCCCTACAACCCCACCGAGACCGGCTTCCAGGGCTCCACCCGCCCGGCCGTCGCAGCGTTCAAGGCGGCGCTGGAGTCGAAGGGCGTGCGTGCCACCGTGCGCCTGACCCGGGGGCGGGACATCGCCGCGGCCTGCGGACAATTGGCCGTCAACCAGCAGTAACCGCCGCTCTCGCCTCCCGGCGCCTCTTCCACGGAACGCGACCCTCCGCCGCGAGCCACGAGCCGCCGACGATCAGCACCAGCCCGGCCGCGGTGGCCAGGCTGAACGACTCGTCGAGGATCGTGACTCCGTAGATCACGGAGAAGCCGGGCGCGACATAGGCCACGAGCGACGCCTTGGCCGGGCCCTCGCTCCCGATCAGCGAGTAGTAGAGGACGAAGGACACCCCCGTGCCCAGCACCCCGAGTGCGGTGAGGGCGGCCACGGTGTCCAGCTCCGGGCCGTGGGGAGGCAGGTCGATCGCCGCCAGCGGAGCCACCATCAGCGCGCTCGCCGCCATCGTGGCCGCCACCACGCCCACGGGCTGCACACCCCGGATGCGGCGCTTGAGGAACCACGAGCCGAGGCCGTAGCCGAGGCTGGCCAGGATCACCATGAGGCCGCCCACGAGCGCGGCCGCCCCGCCCCCGGCGTCCACGCCGAGCAGTAGCGCGACTCCCACCACCCCCACGGCCACACCCGTGAGGCTCAGGGCGCCGGCCCGCTCCTCGCCGCTGAGCGCGAAGGCGAGCAGGAAGGTGAAGATCGGGGCGGTGGCCACGAGGATCCCGGTGAGTGACGAGGCCAGGTGCTGCTCGCCCGCGCTGATCAGCAGGAAGGGGGCCGCCACCTGGACGGCCGCGAGCACGAAGATGGGGCCGATCTGGCCCCGAAGGCCCGACAGGGCGCCGGTCCGGGCGGCCAGCGGAAGCAGCACGAGGGCGGCCAGGGCGGTGCGGATGAAGACGATCGGCGCCGCGCCGAAGTCGTCCTCCAGGGCGACCTTGATGAACAGGTAGGAGGCCCCCCAGAAGGCGGCCAGGAAACCGAACTGGATCCAGGCTCGTCGCGTCACCCGGCACCGAGGATCGCACAGCGGCCCATCAGCTGCGACGAGGACATCTAGGTCAGGCGATAAGCTGTGCTAATGCTCGACGTGCGCCGCATGAAGGTTCTTCGCGAGGTGGCGGCACGCGGCTCGTTCTCGGCTGCGGCCGAGGCGCTGAGCTTCACCCAGTCGGCTATCAGCCAGCACGTGGCCGCGCTGGAACGCGAGACCGGGGCGCGGCTGGTGGAGCGCAGCTCCCGCGGCGTGCGCCTCACCGACGCCGGCCGCTCGCTCGTGGCCCACACGGACGCCATCCTCGCCCGCATCGACGCCGCCGAGGACGATCTGGCCGCGATCGCCGGCCTGCGCGGAGGCCGCCTGCGGCTCGCCTGCTTCCAGAGCGCGGGCGCCACGCTGGTGCCCCGTGCCGTGGCCGCCTTCCACGGCCGCCACCCCCACGTGGAGCTGGGAATGGTGGAGGCCGAGCCCGAGGAGGCCTGCGCGCTGCTCCGGTGCGGCGACATCGACGTCGCGCTCGTGTACGACCACACCTCGGTGCCAGGAGCCCTCCCGGCGGACATCGAGCTCACCCCGCTCGTGGAGGACAGCTACGACGCGATCCTCCCCGTCGGCCATCGCCTGGCCGGCCGGCGCAAGCTCAAGCTGGCCGACCTGGCCGACGAGCCCTGGGTGTGCTCCACCCGGTCCTCCGGCTGCCGCAACATCATCGAGGTGCTCTGCCGCGAGGCCGGCTTCGAGACGCGCGTGGCCTTCGAGGCGGACGAGACCACCGCCGCCCAGGCGCTCGTGGCCGCGGGCGTGGGCGTGACCCTGCTGCCGCGCCTGGCGCTCACCGCCGTCCATCCGGGCGTGGTGGTCCGGGAGGTCGCGGACCGCCCCGTGCGGCGCGTGTGGGCCGCCACCCAGGAGGGCGCCTACACCTCTCCGGCCACCGAGGCCATGCTCCAGATCCTGCGCGACGTGGCCGAGGAGTTCTCGGAGTCGCGTTTGGAGCTGGCCGCGTCCTAGGGCTCTAACGGGGCCGGGCGACCCAGGTGGTAGCCCTGGGCGAAGTCCGCACCCAGCTCGCGCAGCAGCTCGAGGGCCTCCTCGTTCTCCACGCCCTCGGCCACGGTCCGGATGCCGAACTTGCGGGCCACGTCGATGATCGCGCTCACCACCTGGAGGTCCGGTGAGTCCGGCTTCAGGTGCCGTACGAACTCGATGTCGATCTTGATGTAGTCCACCGGCAGGTGCTTCAGGTAGGTGAAGCTGCCGTAGCCGGTGCCGAAGTCGTCCAGGGCGAATCCGCAGCCCAGCGCGGACAGCTGCTCGGCCAGACGGGTGGCCTGCTCGATGTCACGCGCGGCGGCGGTCTCGGTGATCTCGAACACGACGTTGTGCGGGTCGGCCCCGGCGTCGCGCAGCTGGGTCTCCACGTACTCGACGAGCGAGTCGTCGCCCATGCTCTGGGCCGACAGGTTCACCTCGACGCGCCGGTCGCTGGCCAGCACTGCGGCCTGCGCGATCACCCAGCGGTCGATGAGGGGAGCGAGGTGGAAGCGCTCGGCCGGCGGCAGGAACACGCCCGGCATCACGAGCCCGCCGTCCTCGTCGCGCATGCGGACGAGCAGCTCCTGCTGGACCTGCTCCCCGGTGGCCAGGTCCACGATCGGCTGGGCATGCAGCACCAGCCGGTCCTCCTCGATGGCCTGGCGGATGCGCAGGGACCACTCGAGCTTCGCCCGCAGGTCGTCCTCGCGCTCGCGCCGCTCTGTCACGTCGGTGCCGACTCCGCACACGGCGTAGACCGTGCCGTCCGACTCGCGGAGCGGGAAGCGGTGCACCAGGTAGGCGCGCTCGCGGCCGTCGATCGTGAGCAGCTCCTCCGACTCGTCCGCGCGGGCCGAGTCGAGCACGCGCTGGTCGGCCGCACGGCGGCGCTCGGCCTCGGGCTCCGGGAGCAGCTCGAGGTCGGTTCGGCCGACGGCGCCCCCCGGGGGCAGGCCGAGCTGCACCTCCAGCTCGCGGTTGGCCAGCAGGTAGCGGTGCCCGGCGTCCTTGGCGTAGATCACGAGCGGCGAGTTGTCGATGATCGACTGCAGCTGCCGGTGCTTCGACGCCACCGCGTCCTCCACCCGCTTCTGCTCGGTCACGTCGCGGGCGGTGCCCGTGCTGCCGATCACCTCGCCGTCCGGGCCGCGCAGCGGCACGGCGTTGAAGCTCAGGGTCAGCGGAGTCCCGTCCTTGCGCAGGTGCTCGGTCTCGTACTGCTGGAACTCGCCGCCTTCCAGGACCTCCGCCGCCACCAGCCGGTCGCGCTCGCCCATGAGCGGCGTCTGGAAGTCGGTGAAGGGACGCCCGATCATCTCCTCCGGCTCGTAGCCGTGGGTGCTGCGCACGGCGTCGTTCACGAAGGTAAAGCGGTTGTCCTGGTCGATCGCCCAGATGATGTCCTGGGAGGTCTCCACGAGCTTGCGGTACTTGTGCTCGCTGCCCAGCACGGCCAGTTCGGCGCGCTTCAGATCCGTCACGTCGAGCATCAGGCCCTGGAGCAGGAGCTCGCCGTTCTCACCCACGATCACGCTGGCGTCGTCGCGGACCCAGAGCACCTGCCCCGTGCGGGTGAGCATCCGGTACTCCGACCTCAGCTGGTCGCCGGGGCCGAGGAGGTGCTCCTCGTCCTCGAGCACCCGCTCACGGTCCTCTGGGTGAATCTGCTCGATCCAGATCCGCGGGTCGGCCAGCCACTCCTCGGTGGTCCAGCCGAGCATCCGCTCCACCTGGGCGCTCACGAAGGCCCAGCGTCCCTCGGCGCCGAGCGAGGCGGTGTAGACCATCGCCGGCACCTGCTCGATCAGCGCCCGCAGGCGCTGGTCGCCCGAGGCCAGGGCGCCCTCGGCCCGTTTCCTGTCGCTCACGTCCTGGACCGCGGCGCAGAAGTGGCCGTTCTCGTACGACGCGGTCCAGGAGAGCCAGCGCCAGTCTCCGGCGCGGGTGGAGGTGCGGGCCTCGAACACCACCTCGGCCCGGTGCGACTCCCGAGCGCGGTCGAGGGCTCGCCCGGCGTCGGCCAGGTCCTCGGCGTGGATCAGCTCCAGCCAGTTCCGCCCGGCCAGCTCGGATGCGTCGGAGCCCACCGCCCGCTGAAAGGCCGCGCTCGTGAAGGTGAGGCGCATGCGCGAGTCCGCCACCAGGAGCAGCGCGGGGCTGAGCTCGCCAAGCCGCTGAACCTGCTCCGGCGCGAGACCGTTGCTGGCTCCCAGCGTCTGCGCGAGCTGGCTCGGAATCGAAGGGGGATACGCCATGTCCAGGGAAACGAAGCTTCGATTCCCTATCGGCACGCCTTTAGGCCCCCGTTAGCTGCAACCGACCCATTTGGGGGACACGCCGCTGAGGCTTGAACGGGCTCAGCCCTGGGCGCGCTGCTCGCCGGCGCGCACCAGCCGCTCCCGCAGCTCTCCCTGCTCCTCCGGACTGGGGTCGAAACGCGCCGGATCCGGCAGCGCGTCGAGGCCGGAGAGGCCGAAGAGGCGCTCAAACAGCTCGGTGGTGCGGTACATCGTGGCCCCGAAGCGGGAGCGGCCGGACTCCTCCACCAGGCCGCGCTCCAGAAGGGTGCCCACGGCGGACTCCGAGGCCACTCCGCGGATGCGGGCGACCTCCGGGCGGGACACCGGCTGGAGGTAGGCCACGATGGCCAGGCACTCCGCCTGGGCCTGGGTGAGCGGCGGGGTGCGGGGCCGGGCCAGGAGCCTGCGGGCGGCCCGCTCGGCCACCGGGTCGGTGGCCAGCGTGAAGCCCCCGGCCACCTCGCGCAGGACAACCCCGCGGTAGCCGTCCGCGTAGTGCTCGCGCAGCCGCGCCAGTGCCTCCACCACCTCGCCCTCCGAGACCTCGCAGGCGTCGGCCATGCGGTCCACCGGCAGCGGCTCCGGAGACAGGAAGAGCAGCGCCTCGGCGATCCGCGCGAGCTCGCCCATTCCGCCCGTGTCGCTCACGTGGCCTTCACCTGCACCGTGATCGGCCCAAAGGGCACCTCCTGCTCCCAGGCGGCCTCGCCGGCCTTGTAGAGCTCGAGCAGGGCAAAGAGCGTGACGGCCTCGGTGAGACGGTCGGCGCCCTCCACGGCCTCGTCGAAGCTGAAGCTGCTCCGGGTGGCCAGCAGGTCGCGCAGGTGGCGCAGGCGCTGCTCGACGGACACCGCGGGCCGGCGGACGTGGCGCAGGTCGAGCGGCGGGGGGATGCGCAGCAGGTCCCCGAGCGCCTCGCCCAGCCGATTGGGGTCGTAGGCCGCCTCGGCTGTCTCCACCGCCACCCGGCGGAGCTCCGGCGGAAGGGGCGCCGAGCGGTAGCGGAAGCCGTGCTCGGCGTCGAGACGCTCGCGCAGGTCGGCTGCGGCACCGCGGTAGCGGTGGTACTCGAGCATCCGGGCCAGCAGCTCGTCGGCCGCCTCGCCCGGCACCAGGTCGAGCCCCTCCTCGTCCTCGTCAACGGGGAGCATCAGTCGCGACTTCAGCTCCAGCAGCGCCGCGATCAGCACGAGGAACTCCGTGGCCGCCTCGAGGTCCAGCTCGCCCGCGCGCTCCAGGTGCGCCACGTAGGCGAGCACCACGTCGGCCAGGTCCACCTCGAGGAGATCCACCTCCTCGTTGAGGACCAGCGTCATCAAAAGGTCGAACGGCCCCTGGAAGACCTCGAGGTCGAGGTCGAGATCGACTACCGACACCGGACCAGCCTAAAGCTGCGGCCCGACGCCCATGGCTGCGCGGACGTCTTCCATCACCCCGGTGGCGATCTCGCGCGCCTGCGCGGCGCCCTCCTGGAGCACGGCCTCGAGCGCGGGCTCGTCCGCGCGCAGCTCGAGATAGCGCTCGCGGACCGGGGTCAGCAGGTCCACCACGGCCTCCCCCACGGCGCCCTTGAAGGCGCCGTAGCCCTGGCCGGCGAACTCGCTCTCGACCTCCTCCGGCGTGATGCCCCGGATCACGGCGAGCACCTCGATCAGGTTGCCGATCCCGGCCTTGTCCGGGCCGCGCAACACGTCGCTGCCGGAGTCGGTCTGCGCGCGCTTCAGCTTGCGCATGATGGCGTCGGGCTCCTCGTCGATGTACACCAAGCCGGCCTCGGTGCTGGAGGTCGTGGACATCTTCGAGGAGGGGTCCTGGAGGTCCATGATGCGTGCCCCCACCTCCGGAATCCGGTGGTCGGGCTCCACCAGCACGTCGGCGTAGGTGGCGTTGAAGCGCCGCGCGATCTCGCGGGCCAGCTCGATGTGCTGGCGCTGGTCGTCCCCCACCGGCACCTCGTCGGCGCGGTAGAGAAGGATGTCCGCCGCCTGGAGCACCGGATACAGGAAGAGGCTGGTGCGCACCAGCTGCTGCTCGCGGGCGGACTTGTCCTTGAACTGGGTCATCCGCTGGAGGTCGCCGTAGGGAGTCACCGAGCTGAGCAGCCAGCAGAGCTCCGAGTGCTCGCGCACGTCGGACTGGCGGAAGAGGATGCAGCGCGCCGGGTCGAGCCCCGCGGCCAGCAGCATGGCGGTGGTGTCGTGCACGTAGCCCGGGAGAGCCCCCGGGTCGTAGGTCACGCACGTGGCGTGCAGGTCCACGATGCAGTAGATCGCCGGGTCGCCGCGGTCCTGGCCGTCCACGTACTGGCGGACGGCGCCGAGGTAGTTGCCGAGGTGCTTGCGCCCGGTGGGCTGGATGCCGCTGAAGATGCGCACGGACGCCTGGATCTACAGCGCGCCCGAGGACTCGCCGTCGCTGCGCCCGGCCCGCTCCGGATCTCCGGGGTTCTCCCCCATGCCCTGGCGCACCACCGGGCGCTTGGCCGCACCGGCCTCGTCCAGGCGGCGCACCGGCGTGGTGTAGGGAGCGTTGCGAGCGATCTCCGGATCCTCGCGCGCCTCGTCGAGGATCGAGCGCACGGCGTCGGCGAAGTGGTCCAGCCGCTCCCTGGTCTCGGTCTCGGTGGGCTCGATCATCAGCGCCTCCTCCACCAGCAGCGGGAAGTAGACGGTGGGCGGGTGAACGCCGTGGTCCAGAAGCCGCTTGGCCAGGTCAAGGGTCTTCACCCCCAGCTGGTCGCGAGCGCCGCGGCCCGAGAGCACGAACTCGTGCATGCAGGTGCGGTCGAAGGCGACGGGCAGGTACTCGGCCACCCCCGCCTCGCCCAGCCGCGCCTTCAGGTAGTTGGCGTTCAGCACCGCGACCTCCGAGGCCTCGCGGAGGCCATCGCCGCCCAGCGACAGGATGTAAGCGTACGAGCGCACGAAGACGCCGAAGTTGCCCTGGAACCCGCGCAGCTTGCCGATCGACTTCGGCCTGTCGGAGTCCAGGTCGAATCGGGGCCCGGAGCCGTTGTCGCCCTCGACCCGCACCACCTGGGGGACGGGCAGGAACGGCTCGATCCGGTCCGACACCGCGATCGGGCCCGCGCCGGGGCCTCCGCCGCCGTGCGGCTGCGTGAACGTCTTGTGCAGGTTGAAGTGGACGATGTCGAACCCCATGTCGCCGGGCCGGGCGATGCCCATCACGGCGTTGAGGTTGGCGCCGTCGTAGTAGAGGGTGGCCCCCGCGTCGTGCACGATCGAGGCGATCTCCTCGATGTTGCGGTCGAACAGGCCGAGCGTGTTCGGGTTCGTGAGCATCAGGCAGGCCACGTCGTCCGTGGCCTTCTCGCGCAGGTCGTCCAGGTCCACGCCGCCGTCGGGCGCGGTGCCGACCTTCACCACCTCGTACCCGGCCATGGTGACCGTGGCCGGATTCGTGCCGTGGGCCGTGTCCGGGGTGAGCACCTTGGTCCGCCGCTCGCCGCGATCCTCGTGGTAGGCGCGGGTCAGGAGCAGCCCCGCAAGCTCGCCGTGGGAGCCCGCGGAGGGCTGGAGCGACACGTGGGGTAGCCCGGCGATCTCCGACAGCGCCCGCTGCAGGCGCCACATCAGGTCCAGCGCGCCCTGGGCGTGCTCGGGGTCCTGGAGCGGGTGCAGGCGGGCGTGCCCGGGCAGCGCCGCCACGCGCTCGTGGAGCTTCGGGTTGTGCTTCATCGTGCACGAGCCGAGCGGGTAGAAGCCCTCGTCGAGGTGGAAGTTCTTCGAGGACAGCGTGGTGTAGTGGCGCACGATCTCCGGCTCGGAGACCTCCGGAAGCTGCGCCGGGTCGTCGCGCACGAGCGCGGCCGGCAGGACGTCCTCCACCGCCACCTCGGGAACGTCCGTCTCGGGGGCCGTGAAGGCCCGCCGCCCGGCGCGGGTGCGCTCGAAGATCGTGATGGTGTCGTCGTTGCGGCGCGGGTCGGCCACGAAGTCGCTCATCGCACCGCCTCCGTCTCACGCGCACCCTGCGGGGCGCCCACCACCTCGGCCAGCCGGTCGATGTCCGCCCGCGTGCGGCGCTCGGTGATGGCCACCAGCAGCCCGTCCTCGTACTCGGGGTAGTCGCGACCGAGGCGGTACCCGGGGTTGATCCCCGCCGCCCGGGCCCGCAGGAAGAGGCCGTCGAGGTCGGGCACGTGCACCGCGAACTCGCGCACCACCGGTCCGGGGTTGATCAGCTCGAGGCCGAGCGCCTGGCGCGCGTAGTGGGTGCGGCGCAGCATCAGGGTGGAGAGCTCCACCAGGCCCCGGCGTCCGAGCCAGGACAGGTACACCACGCCGGCCAGCGCGTTCAGGGCCTGGGCGGTGCAGATGTTGTGGGTGGCCTTCTCGCGGCGGATGTGCTGCTCGCGAGTCTGGAGCGTGAGCACGAACCCGCGCCGCCCGTCCACGTCCCGGGTCTCGCCCGCGATCCGGCCGGGCATGCGGCGGATGAAGCGCTCCGCGGCCGCGAAGAAGCCGAAGCTCGGGCCGCCGTAGTCCAGGCGGTTGCCCAGCGACTGGCCCTCGCCGACGCAGATGTCCGCGCCCACCTCGCCGGGCGGCTTCAGGATGCCGAGCGGAAGCGGGTCGGCCGCGCACACCAGCAGCGCGCCGGTGCGCTTGCCCGCCTCGGCCAGCGTGCCCACGTCCTCCACGGTGCCCAGGAAGTTCGGCTGCTGGACGAACACCGCGGCGGTGTCGTCGTCCACAGCCTCGGCCAGCGCCGCCACGTCGGTGGCGCCGTCGGCGCCCAGGGGCACCTCCACCACCTCCATGCCGTAGCCCGCGGCGTGGGTGCGGAGCGCGGCCCGGGAGTGCGGGTGGAGGCCGCGGCTGGCCACGAGCCGGGTGCGGCGCGTCTCCAGCTTCGCTAGGTAGCCCGCGGCGGCCACGGCGCTCGGGCCCTCGTACACGGACGCGTTGGCCACCGGCAGGCCGGTGAGCTCCGAGATGGCCGTCTGGAACTCGAACATCACCTGGAGGCCGCCCTGCGAGATCTCCGGCTGGTAGGGCGTGTACGGGGTCAGGAACTCGGAGCGGCTGGTGAGCGCGTCCACCAGCGAGGGCACGTAGTGGTCGTACATGCCCGCCCCGAGGAAGCTGGCCTCCGCGTCCGCGTGCCGGTTGCGCGCGGCCAGCGCGGACATCTCCTCGTGCACCTCCTGCTCCGAGCGCCCCGGCGGCAGGTCGATGTCCCGGCCGAGCCTGACGCTGGCCGGGATGTCGGCGAAGAGGTCCTCAAGCGAGCCGGCGCCGATGGCGCCGAGCATGGCCTTCAGGTCCTCGTCGGTGATGGAGGTGTAGCGGGACATCAGCCCCCTGATTGCAGCAGATCGCGATACGCACTCACGTCGAGCAGCGAATCGAGCTCCGCCGGGTCGGAGAGCTTCACGCGAACCATCCACCCGTCGCCGTAGGGATCGCTGTTGATGTGCTCCGGCGCGTCGCCGAGCGCCTCGTTCACGGCGACGATCTCGCCCGACAGCGGCGCGAACACGTCGGACACCGCCTTCACGGACTCCACCTCGGCGTAGACCTGGTCCTTGACGAGCTGGGCGCCCACCTCGGGCGGGTCGAAGAACACCACCTCTCCCAGGGCGTCCTGGGCGAACCAGGTGATGCCGAAGGTGGCCTCGTCGCCCTCGATGCGGGCCCAGTCGTGCTCGGGGTGGTACCTCAGGTCATCGGGGTAGGACGCTTCCAACGGGCCTCCTCTGGGGGGTTCCTTACGACTTCTTCCGGTACAGCGGCTTCTCACTCACCTCGGCGGCGCGCGGCTTGCCCCGCACGTCCACCTCGATGGCCGTGCCGGGCTGGGCGGCGGCCACCGGCACGTAGGCCATCCCTATTCCCTTCTCCAGGCACGGGGAGAGCGAACCGCTGGTCACGATCCCGTCCCCGGAGCCCGTGCTCACCGGATTCCCCTGGCGGGGGATGCCGGGACCGGTGAACACGAAGGGCGCCAGCGACTGCTCGGGCTCGATCCCGCGGAGGGCGTCCGAGCCGATGAAGCCGGTGTCCAGCTTGCAGCACCAGCCGAGGCCGGCCTCGAGCGGGTTGCGGTCCTCGGACAGATCGTTTCCGTAGAGGTGGAAGCAGACCTCGAGGCGCAGCGTGTCGCGGGCGCCAAGCCCGGCGGGCTCGACCCCGGCCTCGGCCAGCGCGTCCCACACCGTGCCGGCGCCGCCGGAGGGCACCAGCAGCTCGGCCCCGTGCTCCCCGGTGTATCCGGTGCCGCACACCAGGCAGTCCACTCCGGCCACCGTCAGGTCCGCGGTGCGCATGCGCGCCGGGAGGGCGCCCTCGGCCAGGTCCTCCAGCACCCCGCGAGCCAGGGGACCCTGGACGGCGATCATGGCCCAGTCCTCGAGCGTGTCCGCGATCTCCACGTCGAACCCGGCCGCCTGGTCGCGGAACCAGGCCAGGTCCTTCTCGTGGTTCGAGGCGTTGGTGACGGTGAGGAAGCGCCCGCCGTCGAGGCGGTAGGTGAAGAGGTCGTCGAGCACGCCGCCGTCCTCGCGGCAGAGCACTGAGTACTGCGCGCCGCGCTCGGCGATCTTGGTCACATCGTTGGAGAGGACGTGCTGAAGGAAGGCCTCGGCCCCGGGCCCGCGGGTCTCGATCTCGCCCATGTGCGAGACGTCGAACATGCCCGCCCGCGTGCGCACGGCGATGTGCTCGGCGCGGATGCCGCCGTACTGCACGGGCATCTCCCAGCCCGCGAAGGGCACGAGCCGCGCGCCGGCCTGCTCGTGGCGCTCGTAGAGGGGTGTGCGGCGGAGGGTGTGGGCGGCCGAGGACAGGGCCGAGAGGCTACAGCGGGCGCGCGAAGTGGTACGAGGTGATCCGGAGCCGCTTGCGGAAGTAGAGCCGGTGCGCGTCCTGGCGCTCCGGGCCGACCCCCGAGTCCAGGTGCAGGGCGTGGGCGCCGAGCCGCCTGCCCTCCTCGGCACACCAGTCCACCAGCGCACCCGCGTGCCCTCGCCCGCGGGCCTCGGCCATCGTGGAGAGGTCGTCCACGTAGAGCACGTCACCGCCGTAGAGGGTGTGCAGCAGGCGGAAGCCGGCCACGGCCGTGACCCGGCCGTCCTCCTCGAACGCCCCCACGAGGCGGTAGCCCTCGGGGCGCTGCTCCTCGTCCACCCGGCGGGCGAACGCGTCCGCGTCCTGGAGATGCGTACGCAGCTCCCGCATCGCCGCGAAGGCGAGCGCGGTGTCCGGCGGCAGAATTTCCTTTAGGGAAGACATCGCTGCGGTGCTCACCCGATGACAGGCTGCGGTGCTCGCCTGATCACCGATCAGGCTCAGCTCCTCGCCGCCGATCGGGCTCCGCTCCTCGCGAGGTCAGTCCTTCAGGAAGGACGGAACGTCGATCTCGTCGTCCGAGATCTCGAGCGACTTGCGCTGGCGGTCGTCGAGGGACACGTCCCGGCGCCGCGGCTCGCGCCTCCGGCCGGTGGAGTCCTCCTGGAAGAGCGGCAGGCGTCCCGGCCGCTCGAAGCCGGTGGCGATCACGGTCACGCGCACGCCGTCACCCATCGCGTCGTCCACCACGGCCCCGAAGATGATGTTCGAGTTCGAATCCGCGGCGCTCTGGATGATCTCCGCGGCCTCGTTCACCTCGAACAGCCCGAGGTCGCTGCCGCCGGTGATGTTCAGCAGGATGCCCGTGGCCCCCTCCACCGACTGCTCGAGCAGTGGGCTGGAGATCGCGTTCTTGGCCGCCTCGGCCGCGCGCTGCTCGCCCGCCGCCTCGCCGATGCCCATGAGCGCCGAGCCGGCGTCCTGCATGATCGTGCGGACGTCGGCGAAGTCCAGGTTGATGAGGCCGGGTGTGGTGATCAGGTCGGTGATGCCCTGCACGCCCTGGCGCAGGACGTTGTCCGCCTCGCGGAACGCGTCCAGGATGCTGGTGCGGCGCTCCACCACCGCGAGCAGCTTCTCGTTGGGGATCACGATCAGCGTGTCCACCTGCTCGCGGAGGCGCTCGATGCCGTCCACGGCCTGCCGCATGCGCTGGGTGCCCTCGAAGTCGAACGGCTTGGTGACGGTGCCCACGGTGAGCGCGCCCACCTCCTGCTTGGCCACCTCGGCGATGACCGGGGCGGCGCCGGTGCCGGTGCCGCCACCCTCGCCGGCGGTGACGAAGACCATGTCCGCGCCCTTCAGAGCCTCCTTGATCTCGTCGCGGCTCTCGTTGGCCGCGCCGTAGCCCACGTCCGGGCTCGCGCCCGCGCCGAGGCCGCGCGTCAGCTGGTCCCCGATCTGAAGCTTGATGTCGGCATCGCACATCTGCAACGCCTGGGCGTCGGTGTTGACCGCGATGAACTCCACGCCCTTGAGGCCGGCGTCGACCATGCGATTTACGGCATTGGTGCCGCCGCCGCCGATGCCGACGACCTTGATGACAGCCAAGTAGCTACCGGTGTCCATTAGGGCTCTGGATCCTCTCTCTGCTGGTAAAGCTCAGGCGATCGTCGAGGGTCAGCGACGGTCGCCAAGTCGGGACTGTAGGTGGATATCGGCCGAAGTGTCAATGCCGCCCGCAACAATCCATGCACGTCAAGCTAAACCCCGGCTCGAGGGTTATCGGTCTACCTCAACCCGAGATCGACGGTTCGGAAAAGGGTGTGCCAGGCGGGCCGGGAGCTCAGGGAGCGGGCGCTTCGGCCGCACCGCCGGCCGCACCCGGAACGGGCACGGAGGGGGTCGCGGGAGCGGTGGTGGCCGGGCTCTCCACGGCGGGCGGAGTGCTCGTGTCCGGCGGGGTCGCCGTGGCCGGACCCTCGCCCGTGAGCGTGGCCGTGGCCGGGTCCACCGGGGTCCCGGTGGCCGCGCCGCTCTCGGGCGTGGCCGCGCCGTCGGCCGGCAGGGCCGGTGCCTGATCCGCCTCGGCCGGGGCCACGCTCTGGAAGGCGAGGCCGCCGACGGCGGGCCGTCCGGGCACCCGCAGGTCCACGTAGGCCGCGCCCTGGGCGTCCTGGTCGGCGAGCACCCGCGCCGCCGCGATCCACTTCTCGCGCAGCCGGCCGGCTCCGCCGAACACGAGCTCGGGGCCGTCGTGCATCGTGGCCACGAGGCCGCGCTCGCCGTCCCTGGTCACCTCGTCGAGACGGCGGCGAAGAGCGGGCGGCGCCGTGCCGGCCACCCGTGCCCCGGCCAGCGCCACCGGGTCGGACAGCCGCTGGCCCTTCAGCCCCCCGTGCGCCCGCACGGTCGGAAGCGGGCCCGGGGTGGGCAGGCCCTGGAGCACCGTGCCGTCGGCGGCCACGGGCACGCGGCCCGAGTCGGTCACGGCCATGGCCGCGGGCACGTGCTCGATCACCCGGATCGTCATCCCGTGCGGGAAGTCGGTGGTGACCCGGAGGGCGCGCACCACCGGGAAGCCCGCCACGGCCTGGTCGAGGCGGTCCTGTTGCACGTGGAGGGTGGTCATCGTCCTGGCGGTGGCGGCCAGCGCCGCGCGAACGCGCTTGGCGTCCTTGGTGGTCACGCCGGTTACGGTCACGCTCTCCACGCTCACGAGCGACGAGTCGCGCAGCCAGAAGCGATAGGCCCCGCCGGCCACGAGGAGCAGCACCAGCAGCGCCACCAGGATCCGGCGCATGCGGGCGGACGGCCGGGGCAGGCGGCCGGCGTGGGGCCGGACCGCGCGCAGAGCGGAGACCGGCACCGCGCCGAGCCGGGCCGCGGCCTCGGCGAGACGGCCGGGGCGCCGAGCAGCGGGGGACCCGGCCCTCACGCGGCCTCCCCTCCGAGCGGCGACAGGTCCACGTCGCCGAGGATCTGCACCTCGGGCTCGAGCTCCACCCCGAAGCGCTCCCGGACCCTGCGGCGGCCCTCGCCCATGAGGGCGATCACATCCGCGGTGGTGGCGTGGCCCATGTTCTCCACGAAGTTCGCGTGCTTCTCCGAGAACCTGGCGCCGCCGACCGTGAGTCCGCGACAGCCCGCCTCATCGAGCAGCACTCCGGCGCTGCGGCCGCCCGCGGCCGGGTCGGCCGGGTTCTTGAAGGTGGAGCCGAAGGTCTTGATCCCGGACGGCTGCGCCTGGCGGCGGGCGTCCCGCATGCCGGCCAGCGTGGCCTTCACCTCCGCGGGCCGGGCCGGGCTGAGCGCGAACGATGCCCGCGACACCACCTCACCGGCACGGAGGTTCGACCGCCGGTACTCGAAGCCGAGCCGGCCGGGCTCGCGACGGTCGGTGCCGTCACGGCTCACCACGTCGGCCCACTCGAGCACGCGGGCGAGGTCGCCCCCATAGGCGTTCGCGTTCATCCTCACCGCGCCGCCCACGGTCCCGGGGATGTTCACCCCGAACTCGAGGCCGCTCAAACCGGCACGCGCAGCGAGCGCGGCCGCCTGTGGCAGCCGCGCCCCACCCCCGCAGACGAGGCGCGTGCCTGTCTGCTCCATGGCGGCGAGCGCTCCGTCGAGCTTTATGACGAGTCCTCGGAATCCCGCATCCGACACCAGGAGATTCGAGCCCGAGCCCACCACTCCTACCCCGATCTCCTCATCTCCCGCCCAGCGCAGCAACGCGGCCAGGTGCCCGTCGTCGCCGGGACGGGCGAACCAGTCCCCCCTCCCGCCCGTGCGGATCGTGGTCAGGCGGGTGAGCGGGTAGTCGCGCTCCACGCCCTCGGGAACGCTCACGCCACCAGCCTCCGGGCCAGATCGTCCACATCGCCCGCCCCCATGGCCAGCAGCAGATCGCCCTCCCTGAGCTCCTCCCGGAGCCGGCGCTCGGCGTCATCCCGGTTTGGGAGCCACCACACCGGCCGGCCGCCGGCGGCGTCGGCCGCGGCACCGGCCACCATCAGCCCACTCACCCCCGGGAAGTCCTCGGCGCGCTCGCGCGCTGGGTAGACGTCGAGCACCACCACGAGGTCCGCGAGCGCGAGCGCCCGCCCGAAATCTCGCGCCAGCCGCCGGGTCCGCGAGTAGAGGTGTGGCTGGAAGAGCGCCACCAGGCGCTCCGGGGCGAGCGTGCGGGCCGCCTCGAGCGTGGCCCGCACCTCCGTGGGGTGGTGGGCGTAGTCGTCGAACACCCGCGCCCCCGACGCGGTCCGGCCGTGATCCTCGAAGCGCCGCCCCGCGCCGGTGAAGCGCGCGAGCGCCGGAGCGGCCTCCGCCGGCTCCACCCCGGCGTGGCGGCAGGCGGCGATCGCGGCCAGGGCGTTGAGCACGTTGTGGCGCCCGGGCACCGCGAGCTCGAATGGCACGCCGGCCACGGTGAAGCGGGAGCCGAGCGGGAGCAGCTCCACGCCCTCGGCCCGAAGGTCCCCCTCGTCGATCCCGTACGTGAGGGTGGTGCCCGCGCCGGCCAGGCTGGTCCCCGGGCCGAGCACGAGCAGGTCCGCGGGCGCGGCGAACTCGGCGAAGGCGCTCTCCACCTCGGAGAGCGAGCGATAGGTGGTGTGGTGATCGAGCTCGATCCCCGTGACCACCGCCACCTCGCGCGCGAGCTTCAGGAAGGAGCGGTCCGACTCGTCCGCCTCCACCACCGCC
Source organism: uncultured Thermoleophilaceae bacterium (assembly GCA_963819115.1). GTDB lineage: Bacteria > Actinomycetota > Thermoleophilia > Solirubrobacterales > Thermoleophilaceae > JACVRW01. Next base: position 1,683,272 of record CAWFUR010000011.1, read on the forward strand.
CAGTCCCCCGCGCCCCAGCGCGCGTTGGTGCCCGCGGCACGGAGCTCGCCGCCGATGAGGAAGGCGGGGTCGCGGCCGGTCTCGAGGAGCACCAGCGCGGCCATCGATGCCGTGGTGGTCTTGCCGTGAGTGCCGGCCACGGCGATCGTGCGTCTCAGCGCCGTGACCTCGCCGAGGAGGTCGCCGCGGTGCAGGATCCGTGTTCCGGCCTCGCGGGCGTGCACGAGCTCGGGGTTGTCCGGAGCGATCGCGGTGGACACCACGAGCTCCGCCCCGGCGGGCGGTGGCTCGTCGTGGCCGGCTCGCGGCACGATGCCTGCGTCGCGCAGGCGCGCGGAGTAGGGGGAGTCCGCCCGGTCCGAACCGGACACCTCCGCCCCCAGCTCGCGCGCCACCAGGGCGAGCCCGCTCATCCCGGCCCCGCCGATGCCCACGAAATGCAGCCTGCGTCCCGCGAAGGGGCCCGCCTCCATGCCGGGGCACCATAGCCCCGGGATTGGTCGTCCCTGGACCTTCGGGGAGACGTTGGCGAGAGCGGAAATTCCGGGTTACGCTGGCTTTACGCCCCGAATCGACTGACTCTCGTGCTGACGGGTCGGTGACGGACCACCGCCCGCCTCGCCCGAGCCGGACCTCATAAGACCCCTCCAAACGTGAAGAGCCTCTCGGCCATGTTCTCGCGCTTCCCGGCGCGGCTCCCCCTCGCGACCGTGAAGGCGCTGGTGCCCGTCGCCGTGGCCGCCTCGCTTCTGATGGCGAGCGGGCTGGTCCAGGCCGCCTCACCGACCGCGAGCTTCAACTGGTCCCCCAACGTGCCGCGCGCCGGGCAGCAGGTGAGCTTCGAAGCGACCACGGCCGACGACGACGGCGACGCCATCGACTCCATCGTCTGGGACTTCGGAGGCGGCGCCACCGGCTCCGGTGCCAGCGTGCAGCACGCTTTCGCCAGCCCGGGCCAGCGGACTGTGTCCATGACGGTCACCGATTCGGCAAACGAGTCCACCGTGGTGACCCACACGCTGCGCGTGAACACCCCGCCCGCGGCATCGTTCACGGTGAACCCCTCCCCGGTGTCGGTGAACCAGAGCGTCTCGCTCGACGCCTCGGGCACCACGGACGACGCCGCGATCGCGAACAGCTCGTACGAGTGGGACCTCGACAACGACGGCCAGTACGACGACGCCGCCGGCCAGCAGCTGAGCTACTCCTTCTCCACCTCCGGCCTGAAGGTCATCGGGCTGCGCGTCACGGACTCGGACGGCGAGGCCGACACCGCCTCCCGGAGCGTCACGGTCGTCGCGCTCAACTCACCCCCCCAGGCGGCATTCGGCTTCAGCCCCGCCCGGCCGAACGTGAATCAGACGGTGTCCTTTGACGGCTCGGCCTCGACCGACGACCAGCCGATCGCCTCCACGGGCTACGACTGGGACCTCGACAACGACGGCCAGTACGACGACGCGACCGGCCCCACGCCCACCACCTCCTTCCCCACGCCCGGCAGCAGGACCGTGGGACTGCGCGTGACCGACTCGAACGGAGTGAGCGACACCGCCTCCCACGCGCTGATCGTGAACGGGCCGCCGAGCGCGGCGTTCGGCTTCTCGCCGCAGTCACCCGTGACCGGGCAGCTCGTGTCCTTCAACGCGTCGGCATCGAGCGACGACCTGACCCTGCCGGAGAGCGCGTTCGACTGGGACCTCGACGGCGACGGCCAGTACGGGGACGCCCAGGGGCGCCAGCCGAGCTTGATCTACAGCACCGCGGGCACGAGGACGGTTCGCCTGCGGGTCACGGACGCGGGCGGCGTGAGCGACACCACCACGGCCTCGGTGAGCGTGACGCTCGCCAACACCCCTCCCCAGCCGGCCTTCGTCATCACCCCGACGAGCCCGGACGTTGGCGACCAGGTGTCGGTGAACGCGGCCACCACCACGGACGACAAGACTCTCTCCGCCGGCTCGTACGCCTGGGACCTCGACGGCGACGGCCAGTACGACGACGCCACCGGCACCACCGCCACCACCTCCTTCCTGACGGCGGGAGCCAAGACGATCGGTCTCCAGGTCACGGACTCCGACGGCGTGGCCGTGGCGATCACGCACAGCGTGACGGTGCTCGCGAACGCTACCCCGGTGGCACGCGCCACGTTCACCCCGGCTCGGCCCAATCCCGGCGCCACCGTGACCTTCAATGCGTCCACCTCGACCGACGACGACCCGATTGCCGCGAACGCCTACAGCTGGGACTTCAACGGCGACGGCGTGTTCACCGACGCCACCGGCGTCTCGCCCACCACCTCGTTCGCCACGTCGGGCGCGAAGTCCGTGACCCTGCGGGTGACCGACGCCGACGGAGCCATCGGTCCGGTCACCGTCAGCGTGCCGGTGAACCGGGCGCCCTCGGCCGCCTTCAACTTCAACCCGCAGACTCCGCGGGTGGGCGAGAGCGTGACCTTCACCTCGACCTCGAGCGACGACGTGGCGCTTCCCACCACGGCGGGCACGATCAGCTGGGACCTCGACAACGACGGCCAGTTCGACGACGGCACCGCCGCCACCGCCACCAAGGCCTACACCTCCGCGGGCGACCGGACGGTGCGCATGCGCGTGCAGGACGCGGGCGGCCTCGTGACCATCGCATCGCGCACCTTCCCGGTCCAGCAGTTCCAGCCGACCGCCTCCTTCACCTCCTCTCCGGCCCACCCGCTGCCCGGCCAGACGGTGACCTTCCGGTCCACCAGCACCCCCTCGGCGGGGTCCCAGATCACCAACCAGGAGTGGGATTTCGACGGAATTAGCGGGGTTGACGCGACCGGTCCGGTGGCCACCACCATCTATCGGACCGCCGGGCGTCGTACGGTGACCCTGAAGGTGACGGACACCCAGGGCTTCGACATAACCACCGCGCCGGTCGCGGTGAACGCTCCTCCGATCGCGGCTTTCCGCGTGTCTCCGACCCAACCCTATGTGGGCGACGCTGTGAGCCTGGTGTCCGTCTCGAGCGACCCGGACGGCCCGCTGACCTCCGAGGCGTGGGATCTCGACGGCGACGGCCAGTACGACGACGCCACCGGCAAGACCACCTCGAAGACCTTCACGACCCCCGGGGCGCACACCATCCGGCTCCGCGCGGTGGACTCGGCCGGCGCGGCCAGCTCCAACGCCGTGACCATGAACGTCCGCGCCCGTCCGGTGCCCCCGGTCACCTCGCTTCCACAGATCGCTGCCCGCGTGCGCGTGACCGCCCAGCGCGGCCGCTCGAGCACGCGGATCCTGACGCTCGGCGTGCGCGCCCCGCGCGGGTCCATGGTGAAGGTGAAGTGCATCGGCAGGGGCTGCCCGAAGCGCACCGCGTCGAGCACCCGCTCCAAGGGGAAGGCCCTGCGGATGCGCTGGCTCGAGCACCGCCTTCGCGCCGGCACCCGGATCACGATCTCCGTCACGCGGTCGGGATACATCGGCTCCTACACCTCGTTGCTGGTGAGGCGATCGAAGGGCGTGTCCCGTAACGACCTCTGCCTGCTGCCGAACAGGAAGAAGCCGGGCAGGTGCCCCTCGTGAGGCTGCGGCTGGGACTGCTCGCCGGCCTCCTGGCCGCGATCGTGCTGATCCCTGCCGCATCCGCGTCCGCGCTCGCGAAGCCGCACAGGCGACTTCACCTTCACCCCCAGTGCCGCTCGTGGGCCAGACGGTGACCTTCACCCCCAAGGACCTGGCCGATCCCGAACTCGTGACGGTCCTGGGCGCCGGGATCAAGTCGGTGTCGTTCGACTACGGCGACGGCAGCTCCGTGACCGACTCGGAGGCGCCCTTCGGAGCGCAGGAGCACAGCTTCGGGAGCGCCGGCAGCGCGGACGGTGACCATGAAGATCACCGACAACGAGGACGAGACCGACCCCGGAGTCCACCGTCACAACGTCCGGGTGAACTCGCGGCCCACGGCCCGCTTCACGTTCTCGCCCGACACTCCCAACGTGGGCCAGAAGGTGACCCTCGACGCCGGCGCGTCCACGGACAACGTCTCCATCTCCGGCTACGCCTGGGACCTCGACAACGACGGCCAGTACGACGACGCCACGGGCAAGACCACGAGCGTCACCTTCCGCACCACGGGCCCGAAGACGGTCCGGTTGCGCGTGACCGATTCCGACGGAGTGACGGCCACCGCCGAGGCCGGCATTCACGTGAATCTCCCGCCCACGGCCACCTTCGTGTTCACGCCCTCGGCCCCGGTCACCGGCGGCAGGGTTGACTTCACCTCGGTGTCCACCGACCCCGACGGCCCGATCAAGGGCCAGACCTGGGACCTGGACGGCGACGGCCAGTACGACGACGCCGCCGGCGCCACCGCTGCCGTGACCTACAAGCTGGCTGGGACAAAGACCGTGGGGCTACGCGTGACCGACGCCCAGGGCAGGACGGACACGAAGACGGTGAGCTTCACCGTGGTGCTCGCGAAGCTGCCCAAAGCCCTCCCCATCTCCCCCTGGCCGGTGACCCGGGTGGCAGGCATCGCCAGCGTCAAGCACACGCGCATCGACCTTCTCAGCGTCCGCACCCCGGTCGGGAGCACCGTGAAGGTGAAATGCGTCGGCAGGGGCTGCCCGAAGCGCAGGGCATCCAGCACTCGCGCCAAGCGCACGCTCGTCCGCATGCGCTGGCTGGAGCACAGGCTGCGTCCGGGCACCCGCATCGTGATCGCGATAACCGAGCCCGGCCGGATCGGCCAGTACACGACCTACACTCTCCGCAAGCTGAAGAAGCCGCTCCGAAAGCGGCTGTGCCTGTACCCAGGCCAGGCCAAGGCCACAAGGTGCCCCAAGAAATGACCGGCATCCGCCAGCTCACACTCGTGCTCGTCCTCGCGCTCGCGTCGTTCGGGGCGCTGTTCGCCGCCGGCCGGGCCGGGCGCGATACCGAGCCGCAGGCGGCGCCCCCTCGCGCGGTGGCGGTCCCCGCCGCCTCGGTGTCCGTCGCCAGCCTGAAGACCACCTCGGCGATCCCGGCGCTGCGGGAGCGGAAGGTCAGGCACAGGAAGGCGGCGCCCGCTCCTGCCCCAGCGGCGGTCGAGCCCGCGGTAACGGAGCCGGCGGTCACGCCCACCCCGACTCCGACTCCCACACCGGCGCCCACGCCGGCGCCCACACCGACCCCGGCACCCACCCCCGCTCCGAAACCTCAGCCCACCCCCGGGCAGAGCTTCGACGACTCGGGTTGATCCGGTGAGCGAGCACACTCCGACAAAGTCCCCGCCCCGCCGGCGGGCTGCTCCAACCAGGGTCGCGGGCCATCAGCTGACGCGTCCGCTCGAGGGCAGCCACGCCACCTGGGAGGTGCCGAGCGACGATCCCAAGCGGATCGAGCTGCTGGTGCTGGGACGCGCCCGCAAGAACGACGAGCCCGAGGTCCTGATGGCCTTCGATCGCCGGCTGCGGGCCCGCGCGTCGCTGCGCCATCCCCACCTGGCATCCGTCGTCGACGGCGGCGAGAGCCCCCGCGGCCCGTACGTGGTGGTGTCGCTCCCGCGGTCGCGCCCGCTCTCGGCGCTGATCGCCGAGGGGCCGCTCGACGCAGCCCGCACCTACCACCTCCTGGCCGGAGTGGCCGACGCCCTGGACGCCGCGCACGCCCGCTGGCTGATCCACACCGACCTCACGCCGCGCGCGGTGTTCGTCGAGCCCGAGGGGAAGGACTGGGCCTACCTCACCGACTTCGGCATCGTCCACAACCGGGCACCGATGGCCTTCGCACGTGCGGGGTACCGCTCGCCCGAGGAGCTCCGCGGCCAGCCGCCGGTGCCCGAGAGCAACGTCTACTCGCTGGCGTGCATCGTCTACGCCTGCCTTGCCGGCTCCGCCCCATTCGGGCGCAAGTCGAGCCGCGCAGCGGTCCAGGCCCAGCTGAACGAGCCGCCGCCCCGTCTCACGGAGGCCCGGCCCGACCTTCCCAAGCTGCTGGACATCGTGCTGAACTCGGCCCTCTCCGAGAACCCCGAAGAGCGGCCGAAGTCGGCGGGGGCGTTCATGCAGGAGGTGGGACAGGCGCTGGGCGTGATCGAGCGGCCCACGGACGGCACATCCCGATCGGGACGCTTCCGTCGTCGCGGTACGGACGCTCCGGTCGAGGACGGCATGTGGTCCACCCGCTCCTCGGCCACGGCCACCACGGCCGGCCAGGGCCGCGGTCGCGCGGCCGCGGCGGGCGGCCCCGCCCCCGCAGCCCGTCCGGAGCCCGCTCCGGCACGGACCCGCCCGTCACCTCGTGTGCGCCTCGCGCCCGCGCCCCCGGTCACGCGCCGCGAGCCCGACGGAACCCGCGCGAAGCGCCGCCCGGGCGCCCCGCCGCTCGTGCTCGGAGCCGTGCTCGTCGGGGCCATCGCCGCCGCCGGAGTCGGGGGCTGGGCCCTGGGGAGCTCGGACCCCAAGGCGAAGCCCGATCCCACCGTCGTGGCCGCCCAGCGCTCGGCCGCGGCCAGGGCCCGCGCCGCCAGCACCCAGGAACGCGAGCGCGTGGCCTGGCTCGACTCGGCCAACACCTCCGTGAAGCGCCTCGACGCCCGCCGCGCCGACTACCGGCGGAGCCTGGCCCGGGCCACCACCCCGTCCGACCAGGCCACGGCCGCTCGCCGCCTCGCCTCTTCCTTCGCCGCCGGGCAGGCGCTGGTCAAGGACGCCCCCGCAAGCGTGACCGGCGCCGCCGCCCTCGGCGATGCCATGAGCCGCGCGGAGTCCGCCTACACGCGTCTCGCCACGTCCGCGCACAACGGCAACCGCTCCGCATATCGCCGCGCGGCGGACTCGGTGCGCAAGGCGGAGGCCGACGTGGCCGCCGACCTGAAGCAGCTGGGCGCCCCGCCGGCGTAAGCCGGTTCAGCTTCCGATCATTCCCAGCACGCCCTCCGCGATCCGGTCGGCCGCATCCGGCCGGGCCACCGCGCGAGCGGCGTTGGCCATCTCCGCCAGACGCTGGGGCGCCCCCAGGAGCGTGCCCGTCTCGCGGGCGAGCCGCGGGCCGTCCAGCTCGTCGTCCGGCACCACCACCGCCGCCCCCGCGGCCTCCATATGGCGTGCATTCGCCATCTGGTGGTTGCCGGTGGCGTGGGGGTAGGGGACCAGGATCGCCGGGAGTCCAGCGGCGGCCACCTCGAGCACCGAGCCGCCCGCACGGGCCACCACCAGGTCGGCCGCGGCGAGGGCATCCGCGAACGGCTCGATGTAGGCGAACAGGCGGTAGTGCGGCGGGGCACCGAGAGCATCGAGCCGTCGCCGCAGGTCCGCATGGTCGCGCTGCCCACAGGCGTGGAGGATCGCGCACGGGGCCGCGCTCCCGAAAGCGTCGAGGGCGGCGTCGTTGAGGCGCCGGGCGCCGAGCGAGCCGCCGAACACCAGCACGCACATCCCCTCGCCGGGCAGGCCGAGCCGCCGGCGGGCGGCGGACCGGTCGGCCCCGCCGGTGTCCCTGGGCACGGGGCGCCCCACGACCTCGTAGCGACGTCCCTGGCGCCCCTCGATCGGAAAGCCGAGGTACACCCGCCGGGCCAGCGGGGCCAGGAGCCGGTTGGCCACCCCTAGGTGGCTGTCGGCCTCGGTGATGGCCAGCGGCAGGCGCAGGGAGCGCGCGGCCAGTCCCACGGGGCCGGCCACGTACCCGCCGCCGCCGATCACCGCGTCGGCGCCTCCGCGCCGCAGCAGGCGGCGCGCCCGCCCGGTGGCGCGACCCGCCAGGGCGAGGGCGTATGCGGCCCGGAGCGGGTTGTGGCGGTCGATCCCCCGGATCTTCAGCCGGTGAAGGGGAAACCCGGCGGCGGGCACGAGCTCGGCCTCGGCCCGCTCGCCACCGATGAACTCCACCTCGGCGCCGTGGGCCCGGAGAGCCTCAGCGACCGCGAGCGCCGGCACGACGTGTCCGGCCGTCCCGCCGGCCGCGATCACGACCTTCGGCATCGCGTCCCCCCTCGATGGCCTCCAGCCGCGGCACTCCCCTCCTCGCGGCCTGGCGGCCGCCCGTGGCCGCCACGTTCAGCAGCAGTCCCATCCCTCCCATCAGCACCACGAGGTTCGTGCTGCCGTAGGAGAGGAAGGGCAACGGCACTCCGGTGAGCGGCGCCATCCCGAGCACCGCGAAGAAGTTGAGCGTCGCCTGGCACAGGATCAGCGAGGTGATTCCCGCGGCGAGCAGGCGCGAGTGGAGGTCCCGGGCCATCTTCGCCGTACGCAGCCCCGCGTAGGCGATCATGCCGTAGAGGAAGATCACGCCCATGATCCCGACGAGGCCGAGCTCCTCGCCGATGATGGCCAGGATCATGTCCGTGTGTGCCTCGGGCAGGTAGAAGATCTTCTGGACCGACTCCCCCAGGCCGACCCCGAACATCCCGCCCGACCCCAGCGCCGTGAGCGCCTGGACCGCCTGGAAGCCGCTGCCGCCGGCATCGGCGAACGGATCCACGAACGAGGTGAGCCGGGCGCGCCGGTAGGGCTCGGCCACGGCGAAGATCAGCGCGAGCCCCACCAGTGTCCCCACGATGATGGCCAGGTTGCGCCGAGGCACTCCGGCCGCCACCAGGAGCGCCCCGATGGAGAAGCAGATCACCATCGCGGTGCCCATGTCGGGCTGCTTCAGCAGGATCCCGCAGGCCAGCACCACCACCACGAGCAGTGGGTTGACGAGCCCCTTCAGCGTCTTGGTCTGGCGCGGGCGGGCGGCCAGGATCTGGGCGGCGTAGAGGATCAGGGACAGCTTCAGCAGCTCCGAGGGCTGGAACTGGAGCGGGCCCGCGGCCAGCCAGCGCGTGGCGCCGTTCACCTGCACGCCCACATGGGGCACCATCACCGCGACCGTGAGCACGAACGAGCCGATCAGGAGCACCGGCGTGAGCGCCTTGATCAGCCTCAGGCCGTGCCGTGAGGTGAAGTGCAGGACGATCAGCCCCAGGACCCCGCAGAGCACGTAGCGCTTGAGGTAGTACGCCGGGTCGTCCGTCCCGTTCAGGAGCGACTCGGCCGAGCTGGCCGAGTACACCATCACCGCGCCGAAGGCGAGCAGGCACAGCGTGGCCGTGTAGAGGATCGAATATTCGACCGGTCGCTTGCGGGCGGCACGCGCAGGCATCCGGGCTCCCTTCGACGCCGGGGAGCGGAATCATGCCGCCGGCAGCAGACGTCTGAACCGCTCTCCGCGCTCCTCGTAGTCGCGGAACTGGTCGTAGCTCGCACAGGCCGGGGAAAGCAGCACCACCTCTCCGGGCGCGGCCGCCTCCGCCGCAGCGGCCACGGCGCTCTCCAGATCCCCGCAGCGGCGCAGGGGAACGGTGCCTTCGAGGTCACGCTCGAGCTCGTCGGCGGCCTGCCCGATCAGGTATGCGGCCCGGCAGCGGCGGGCCACCGGCTCCCGCAGCCCGCGGAAGCCTCCGCCCTTGAGGCTGCCGCCGAGGATCACGTGCACGCCCCCGGGAAACGCCTCGATGCCGCGCCGGGCGGCGGCCACGTTGGTGGCCTTCGAGTCGTTCACGAACAGCACGCCGTGCACGGTTCCCACCTCCTCGAGGCGATGCGCCACCCCGGCGAAGCCGCGCAGCGCCTCGCGCACCGCGTCCGCGCTCACCCCGGCCGCCAGGGCGGCGGCGGCGGCCCCCATGGCGTTCTCCAGGTTGTGGGCGCCCCGGAGCCGAACCTCCGAGGTGGCGAGCAGCGGCTCGCCCTCCCAGGTGATGCTCCCGTCCGTCTCAGCAACGTCCGCACCGGGCGACCCGAAGGTCACCCGCCGGCCGGCGCCGGGCACGGTGACCGTGGGCGGGGCCACGGCCACGTCCTGCGGCTCCTGGCGGGCGAACACCCGCAGCTTGGCGTTGCGGTAGCGCTCGAAGGTGCCGTGACGGTCCAGGTGGTCCTCCTCGAGGTTGAGAAGGAGCGCGGTGTCCGGGGCGAAGGCGCTCGCGTCCTCGAGCTGGAAGCTGGACGTCTCGCACACCACCACGGCCTCCGGATCGAGCGAGCCGACGTGGCTGGACAGCGGGGTGCCCACGTTGCCGGCCACGGCCACCGCCGTCCCCGCGGCCCGGAACACCTCTCCGAGCAGCTCCACGGTCGTCGTCTTGCCGTTGGTGCCGGTCACGGCCACGAAGCGGTTTGGCAGCAGGCGCCAGGCCAACTCCAGCTCACCGTGCACGGGGATGCCGCGCTCCAGCGCGGTGGCCACCACGGGCGCCTCGCGCGGAACCCCCGGGCTCTTCACCACGCACCCCACGCCGTCCAGCAGCTCCAGGCCGTCGGTGCCGAGGTGCGCCTCAAGCCCGGCGGGCACGTCGGGGTGGCCGGCGTCGCAGGCGATCACCCGGCCGTGCGGCCCCAGCATGCGGGCCGCGGCCAGGCCCGACCGCGCTAGGCCCACCACCAGATATGGCCCCTCCGGCAGTGAGGGCCGGCCGTCGCTCACAGGCGCGGGCTCACTAGATCGACTGCTGGTAGAGGGTGAAGCCGATGGCCGCGCAGATGGCGGCCACGATCCAGAAGCGCAGGATGATCTTCGTCTCCGACCAGCCCATCAGCTCGAAATGGTGGTGGACGGGCGCCATCAGGAACACGCGCCGGCGGAAGCGCTGGAAGGACACCACCTGGATGGCCACGGACAGGGCCTCGATCACGAAGATGCCGCCGATCAGCACCAGCAGCAGCTCGGTCTTCGTGAGCACCGCCAGCGCGGCGATCGCGCCGCCTAACCCGAGCGAGCCGGTGTCCCCCATGAACACCGAGGCCGGGAAGGAGTTGAACCACAGGAAGCCCACGCAGGCGCCGACGACGCAGGCGCTGAACAGCGCCAGGTCCGCGTCCCCCTGGGTGATGAAGGTCATCGCGGTGAAGGTGAGGAAGACGATGGCGCAGCAGCCCGCGGCCAGGCCGTCCAGCCCGTCCGTGAGGTTCACCCCGTTGGTGGCGCCGGCCAGGACCAGGAAGATCAGCACGGGATAGAGCAGGCCCAGGTCCACCGAGGCGTCCACGTAGCGCAGGTTCAGGCTGTCCGTGAGCCCCACCCACTTCGTCACGGCCAGCCAGAGCGCTATCGCTGTAACGCCCTGCACGATCAGCTTCGTGCGACCCGAGACCCCGAGCGACCGGCGCTGGCGGAGCTTCGTCACGTCGTCGGCAAAGCCGAGCGCGGCCATGGCCAGCGTGGTGCCGATCACGCACATGCTGGCCGCGCGGTACTCGGACAGGATCAGGAACGGGACGCAGATGGCCAGGAGGATCGCCAGCCCGCCCATCGTGGGAGTGCCGGCCTTCCCGGCGTGTCCCGCGGGGCCCTCCTCGCGGATGTGCTGCCCGAACTCCTGGGCGCGCAGGAAGTCGATGAAGCGCGGCCCGACGAACATGCATATGAACAGGGAGCCCATGCCCCCGATCAGGATCTCCCCGAGCATCAGGAGTTGGCCAGAACCCGTTCGAGGCCCGCGGAGCGCGAGCCCTTGACGAGCACCCGGTCGCCAGACCGGGCCACCTCCTCGAGCAGCGCGGCGGCCTCCTCCGGCGAGGCCACGGGGAGAACCTCCCCCTGAAAGCCCTCGGCGTAGGCCAGCGCCTCGCGCCCCACAGGCACCAGAACGTCGATCTCCCGCGCGGCCGCGTGCTCCCCGATCGCCCGGTGGAAGTCCTCCGAGCCCTCCCCCAGCTCGGCCATGGTGCCGAGCACCGCAATCCGGCGCTCGGCCGGGCTGGCGGCGAGGTGATCGAGGGCGGCGCGCATCGACATCGGGTTGGCGTTGTAGCAGTCGTTCACGACCTCAACCCCGCCCGGGAGCTCCACCACCTGGCCGCGCAGGGAGGAGAAGCGCACGTCCACCCGGCCCCCCACGGCCACCCCCAGGGCGCCCGCGGCGGCCACGGCGGCAAGGGTATTCAGGAGGTTGTGCGGCTCGTCGTAGGCCAGGTCCAGCTCCACCCGCTCGCCGCGGGCCTCGATCTCGGCCCGGCCGGACGAGTACGAAAGCAGCTGCACCTGTCCGCCGGGGCCGAACGACCAGGTGTCGAGGTCGTCGCGCCGGTGCGCCTCCAACAGCGGCTCACGCGCCGGGAGCACGCAGGCGGCGCCGGGCCGGAGGTCGCGGACCAGCTCGGCCTTCGCCGCGGCCACGCGCTCAACCGTATGGAGCAGCGCCAGGTGCACCGGGCCGACGTTCACGATCACGCCCACGTCGGGCTCGGCGATGGCCGTGAGCTCGGCGATCTCGCCCTCGCCGCGCATGGCCATCTCGAGCACCACCACCTCCGTGCCGCCCGGCGCCTCGAGCAGGGTCAGCGGCAGGCCGATCTGGTTGTTGAAGTTCTCCCGTGTGGCGTAGGTGGCCACCTGCGGTCTCAGGAGCCCGGCCAGGATGTCCTTGGTGGAGGTCTTGCCGGTGGAGCCCGTGATGCCCACGACCCGGCATCCGAGCTCGCGCCGCCAGCCCCGGGCCAGGGCGCCGAGCGCGTCCAGCGGGTCCGCGGCCGCAATCACGATGCCGGATGCGTGGTCCGGTGCATGCTCGGGAGCCACCAGCACTCCCCAGGCGCCCGCGGCCAGCGCCTGCTCGGCGTAGGCCCCGCCGTCCTCGCGCTCCCCCGGGAGGCCGACGAAGAGGTCCCCTGGCTCTATCGCTCGGGTGTCGATCACCGCGCGGTTGGGCCCCGGCGCGGCGGGATCGCCGCTGCGGAGCTCGCCACCCGCCTCCTGCGCCACGCGGCCGGCGCTCAACTCGATCACGCGGGCGCCGCCAGCCGAGCGCGCAGGGCCTCGCGCACCACGGTCACGTCGTCAAAGGGCTCCTTGCGTCCCTGCTCGAACTCCTGGCCCTGCTCGTGTCCCTTGCCGGCCACCACCACCACGTCACCCGGGCCCGCCTCGGCCACGGCGAGGGAGATCGCGCGCCGGCGGTCCACCTCGCGGAGAGCTCCCTCCCCGACCCCGGCGATCACCTCGTCCACGATCGCGTCCGGATCCTCGCTCCGGGGGTTGTCGGAGGTCACGATGGACAGGTCGGCCAGGCGCCGCGCCGCGTCGCCCATAAGCGGGCGCTTGGACCGGTCGCGGTCACCGCCGGCGCCGAACACCACCAACAGCCGTCCACGGGTGATCTCGCGGGCCGCGCGCAGCACGTTCTCGAGCGAGTCCGGAGTGTGCGCGTAGTCCACCAGCACGCCGAAGTCCTGCCCCTCGTCCACGGGCTCGAAGCGCCCGGGCACGCGACCGAACTCCGGGAGGGCGGCCTCGATCGTGTCCATCGGCACGCCGAGGGCGCGGGCCACGGCCACCGCGGCCAGGACGTTCTGGACGTTGAACAGGCCGGGCAGCGGCGAGCGGAGCTCCACGGCGCCCTCCGAACCCTCGAGCGTGAACTCGGAGCCCGTGAGGTCGAAGCGCACGCCGCGGGCCCGGTAGTCGGCGTCGCGATCGATCGCGAACGTGGTGGACGCGGTGTCCGCGGCGATCCGCCTGCCCCACGGGTCGTCCACGTTCACCACCGCAGGCCCGGGCCCCTCGAACAGCCGCCGCTTGGCCGCGAAGTAGTCGTCCATCGTCGGGTGGAAGTCGAGGTGGTCCTGAGTCAGGTTGGTGAACACCCGGCAGGCGAAGTGGATACCGGTGGCGCGGCCGAGCTCGAGGGCGTGTGAGGACACCTCCATCACGCAGGCCCGGTCGCCGGCGTCCAGCATGCGCCGGAAGGTGGCCTGGAGGTCGATCGCCTCCGGTGTGGTGCGCTCGACCTCCTCCTCCACTCCGCCCACGACCTGCTTCACGGTGCCGAGCAGGCCGGTGCGGCGCCCGTCCGCCTCCAGCAGGTGCCGGACGAGGAAGGCCGTGGTGGTCTTCCCGTTGGTGCCGGTGATGCCGACGACCTCGAGCGTCGACGTGGGGTCGCCCTGGAAGCGGGCCGCCGCGGGTCCCATCGCGGCGCGCACGTCGGGGACCACGATCTCGGGCACGCCGAGGCCGAGGGGACGCTCGCAGACCAGGGCCACGGCCCCCCGCTCCACCGCCTGGGGAGCGAAATCGTGGCCGTCCGACCGGAACCCGGGCACACAGAAAAAGAGCGTCCCCGGAGTGACGCTCGTGCTCGAATAGGCGAGTCCCGAGACCTCGATCTCGGGAGCTCCATTCCCCATCAGCTCCTGGAGGGTCATGGTGCGGGATGAGTGTACCCCGGCATTCCGTCGTCTTTAGGACGCGTGGGCTCATCACGCCGCCCCGCGCGGCCGATGGACTCTTCGTGTGCGCCACCGTGTCCGGCGCGCCCGCTGAGGCACCCCTGCGCAAGTCCGTGAGCCTCATCGAGGCGCCTTCGCGGCCCGACCGGGCCGAACCCCCTGCGGGGCCGTCTTCGTGAGCGCGCACGCGCTGTTCAGCGCGGGATCGGCCCCGCCGGGCGTAACGCCCCCCACTGAGCGGTCCGGGCGCGGCGGCTTCCTCAGCGACGTGATCGTGGATCTTGGCTTCGCCGACCGGGCAACGGTGGAGCAGGCGGTGCGCGCCGCGCGCAGCCCGGGCACCACCGTGGCCCGCGTGCTGGTGGAGCGCGGCGACATCACCGAGGACCAGCTCGCCCACGCCACCGCCGAGCGCCACGGGCTGGCCTACGTGGACCTGGACGCCTACGAGGTGGAGCCCGCGGCGGCCAACCTGCTCGGCCCCGTTGCCTCACGCCGCTACCAGGCAGTCGGCATCTCGTGCGCCGAGGACACCGTGCTGGTGGCGATGGCCGACCCTGCGGACCCGCTCAGCATCAAGGACATCGCCGAGCTCACCGGGATGTCGGTGGTCCCGGCGGTGGCCCCGGCGCCGGCGATCCTCGCCCTGGTGGAACTCCTGCCCCTGCCCGACACCGAGCGCGGACCGGTGGGGGTGCCCACCGAGGCAGCTCCCGCGGAGGCACCGCCCGGGCCGACATCGGCGCCGGACAGCCCGAGCGAGCTGGAGGAGGCGCGCTCACGCCTCGCGGCCACGGCCGGCGAGCTGGAGGCCCAGGCCGGCCTGACGGTGGAGCTCGAGCATGAGGTGGAATCCCTGCGCGGCCGGCTCGCAGCCGCCGAGGACGAGCGCGAGCGCGCCGCGAAGCACACCCGCCGCCTGGAGGCCCGCGTGGAGGAGCTCCGCGCCGCGCCGGAGACCTCGCCCGGGGAGGACGAGCTCAGGGAGCTGGCGGACCTCCGGACAAGGCTGGTGGACACGGAGCGCGCCCTGGAGGCGACCCGGGGCGACGCCGCGCGCGTCGAGGCGCTCGCGGAGCGACTGGCCACGGCAGAGGCCGAGCTCGAGAACGCGCGGCGCGTCTCACAGGAGCGCGAACGGGAGCTCCGGGCCGCGCAGACCGAGGTGGAGGCGCGGTCCAGCGAGCTGGCCGTGCTGCGGGACAAGCTCACCGGCGCGGAGACCGACGCGGTGCGCCGCCGGGCCGAGGCCGACGCCCGCCGCGCGGAGCTCGAGTCCGCGCGGGCGCGGACCGAGGCGGCCGAGCGAGCGGGCGAGGACGCCCGCGCACGGGCCGCCGAGGCTCAGGCCGAGGCGGAGGCGGCCCGGACCCGGGCCGCGGAGGCCGAACGCGGCGTCCAGGAGGCGCGCGTGCGGGTGGAGGAGCTCCAGGCGGCCGACCGCCGCGCGGAGCAGGCCCGCCTCGCCCTGGCGGCCCTGCGCGAGGAGTCGGAGCGCGAGCGCGAGCACCACGCGCTCGAGATGCGCGACCTGCGCGCCAAGGCCGGCTCGGAGGAACGGCGGCGCCGGATGCTCGAGGAACGGCTCTCCGAGGTGGAGGGCGGCGTGTTCGCGGCCGAGCGCGCGTTCGAGGAGCTGCGACAGGCCCAGCGGCGCATGCGCGGGTCGCTGCGGGCGCTCACCGAGCCTGATCCCGCCGACGAAGCCCCGCGGCCGAGGGAGGAGCGCAGGCCCGATCGGTGATCGGGCCGAGCACCGGACCATGCCTTCTTAATCCGGGGGGATCTTGAGGTACGGCAGCGCGAACTCGGCGATGCGCTCGAACGCCGGAGCGGCCACCGTGCCGCCGTAGTGGTCGCCCTGGGGCTCGTCGACCATCACGGCCACCAGCAGGCGGGGGTCGCGCGCCGGGGCGTAGCCGATGAAGGAGGCCACGAACTTGGTCTTGGAGTAGCCGCCGTCGGCATCGGGCTTCTCCGCTGTCCCGGTCTTGCCGGCCAGCTTGTACCCCTCCACCTGGGCCTCCTGCGCCGTTCCGCCCGGGCCGAGCACCCCCTCGAGCATGCTCGACACCTCCTCCGCCGTGCGGCTCGAGATGACCCTGCGGCCGGGCTTCCTGGCGCCCTGGATGATGTAGGGCTCGTGCAGGACGCCCTTGTCGGCGATCGCGGTGTAGGCCGCGGCCATCTGCATCGGCGTGACGGCCAGGCCCTGCCCGATCGGGAGGTTGCCGATCGAGGATCCCGAGTAGTCCTTGGCCCGGGGGACGATCCCGCGCTCCTCGCCGGGCAGCTCGATCCCGGTCGGCTTGCCGAAGCCGAAGCGGTGGACCCAGTTGTCGAAGCGCCGGTCGCCCAGCCTCATGCCGATCTTCACCGCGCCGACGTTCGATGACTGGGCCAGGATGTCCGACGTGCGGAGCGTCACCGTGCCGCGGTCGTGAGCTTCGCCGATCGTCCGGTCGGCCACCTTGATCTCCGGTGGGAGCACGAACGGCGTGTCGGGGGTGATCAGGCGGTCCTGCAGCGCCCCGGCCACGGTGAAGGCCTTGAAGGTGGAGCCGGGCTCGTAGCTCACGGCCACGGAACGGTCCTGGCGCGCGTAGGCGGGCGCGCCCCCGATGTCGTTGGCGTTCACGCGCGGCCAGTTGGCCAGCGCGAGCACGGCGCCGCTGCGGGGGTCGAGCACGAGAGCGGTGGCGCCGCGGGGCCGGTATGTGGACCCCACATCGCTGAGCACCTGCTCCGCCCGCTCCTGGATGGCCGAGTCGATGGTCAGGTGGAGGTTCTCGCCCGGAGAGGCGCGCTTGGTCTCCACCATGCTCACCGGCTGGCCCAGCGCGTCCTTCACCACCCGGCGCCGGCCGTCCTGGCCGCGCAGCGTGCCGTCCTGCCCGTACTCGAGCCCGGAGAGGCCGTTGTTGTCGACCCCCACGCTTCCCAGGACCTGTGATGCCAGCCAGCCCTGCGGGTAGCTGCGCTTGGCCTCGGTCACCGTGCCGATGCCCTCGATCTTGAGGTCCTGGACCTTGTGCGCGAGCCAGGAGTCCATCTTGCGGCGGAGGTAGACGAAGCCCTGACGCCGATCGCTCAGCTTCTTCAGGAGGTCTTCCTCGGGCCGGTGGATGAGCGGCGCCAGGGTCGAGGCCACCTTCACCGGGTCCTTGATCAGGAAGGGGTTGGCGAAAACGGTCACCGCGTCCTCGGAAACGGCCAGCTCGAGCCCGTGCCGATCGAAGATCGTGCCCCGGCGTGCGGTGACCGTGAGGTCCTCCTCCTGCTGGCTCGCGGCGCGGGCGGACAGCGACCCGGCCCGCACCGTGCCGATCCAGATCGCCCTTACGGTGGCGATGCCGAGGAGCGCCAGAAAGACGGCGAAGAGGAGTCCGATCCGGCGCTCGACCAGCCGCACGCTAGCCCGGGGGGACCGTGGTGGTCGTGGTCGGTGCCGGCGTGACGGACGTGGTGGGCTGCGCGGTCGCCGTGGTGGTGCCCGGAGTGGTGGTGGTCGTGGTGGCCCCCGTGGCCGCGGCGTCGGGCGTGGCCGTGGTGTCCGTGGCCGCGGTGGGCGTCTCCGTGGTGGTGGTGGTGGGCGTGGTGCCGGCCACCGGAGACACGGGCGACGGCGCGATGGTGGTGGCCGTGGGCACTGGCGCCTCGCCCGTGGGGGCGACGATGAGCCGGGCGGCCCTGCGCGCGTCGAAGCCGGGATGGGCTTTCAGGTAGCGCACGTCCCCGGCGGCGGGAAGAACGAGCCCGAGCCGGCCGGCCGCGTCCTGGATGCGCTGGCTCGAGCCGAGCAGTGCGGCCTCTTGGCGCAGGCGCGCGTTGTCGCGCTTGAGCACGGAGCTCTTCTCGGCCGTGATGGCGATCTCGCGGTTCATGCGTAGGAGGTCCACGTTGAAGAACACGATGCCCACCAGCAGGACCCCCACGAGCACGATCCATGCGCGGCCGGACAGCAGGGCGTCGAGCACTCCGCCGGTGCGGTTACGGAGGGCACGGGCGAACGGCGCGCCTCCCAGACGGATCGGAAGGGCGGCCGAGCCCCCTCCCGCGCGGGCGCCCGCGGGAATCGCGGGGCCGGACATCCGGCGGGCGGGACGCTTGCCTGCCTTCGCACGGCGTCCGGTGGCGGGACGGGCGTGGGCGGTGGTGCGCCGCGGAGCGGCGGACGCCTGGCGGGCCGCGGACGCCGAGCGCGCCCTGCGCGCCGCGGAGCGGGCGGCCGGAGCCGTGCGGGCGGCGGGCGTGGCGACGGCAGCGGAGGCGCGCGCCATCAGTCGTCCTCCCCGGAGACGATCTTGCGGGCCACGCGCAGGCGCCCGGACTTCGAGCGCGGGTTGTCAGCGACCTCACCGGGCGTGGGCGCCACCGCGCGGCGGGTGAGCAGCTCGCCCTCGGGCTCGAGCCCACAGGCGCAGATGGGGAAGTCCGGCGGGCAGATGCACCCGCGTGCGCGAGCGGCCAGGAAGTGCTTCACCCGCCGGTCCTCGAGCGAATGGAAGGAGATGGCGGCGAGCCGGCCGTCGCGGCGCAGGAGGTCCCAGGCCAGTGGCAGAGCGGCATCGAGGGAGTCCAGCTCATCGTTCACGGCGATGCGGATCGCCTGAAAGACGCGCTTGGCCGGGTGGCCGCCGCCGAAGTTGCGCCTCACCGCCGCGGGCACGGCGGCCTCCACCACGGCCACCAGCTCGCCGGTGGTCTCGATCGGGGAGCGCGCCCGCCTGCGCACGATCTCACGCGCGATGCGGCGGGCCGACGGGTCCTCGCCGTAGCGGTGGAAGAGCTGCGAGAGCCGCCGCTCCTCCCACCCGTTCACCACGGCCCGGGCGTCGAGCTCCTGGCCCTGGTCCATGCGCATGTCGAGCGGGGCGTCGTAGGAGTAGGAGAAGCCGCGCTCGCGCGCGTCCACCTGCATCGAGGACACGCCGAGGTCCATGTAGACCACGTCCGCCGACACGCCCTCCTCCAGCAGGAGGGACAGGCCGTCGGCGTAGTTCATGCCCAGGAAGCGCGTCTCGCAGGGCGCCTCGCGCGCCATCTCGGAGAAGCGGTCCTCCGCGGCCGGGTCTCGGTCGATGCACACGAGCGTGCCGCTGCGGCCCAGGCGGTCGGCCACCAGGCGCGCGTGTCCGCCCGCGCCGAAGGTGCAATCCACGGCGATCTCGCCCGCGGCGGGAGCCGTGAGGTCGATCAGCTCACCGGCCAGCACGGGAATGTGCGTGCGGTTCATGTCAAGAAGGATGGCCAAGGCGTCCCGTCACCTCCTCGATCTCCGCGTCCAGGCTCTGCTGTTCGTCCTCCCAGCGCCCCCGGCCCCAGACCTCGAGGTGGTCCCCCACCCCGACGACCACGACCTCCTTCTCGATGGCGGCGTGCGCCAGGAGAGGAGGAGGGAGCGTCACCCGGCCGGCCGAGTCGAGGTCGATCTCGAACGAGTTGCCCTGGTAGAAGCGGGAGAGCTTTCGGTACTCCGGTCCCATCGGGTTCATCCCCGCGAGCGCGCGCTCGATGATGCTCTCGTGCGTCTCCGGCGTCCACACGGCCACGCAGGGCTCGGGCGTCTTGGCGAGAACCACTCCACTGGAGAAGGGCGTGCGGAACCGAGCCGGGATGCTCAGCCGGTTCTTCGCGTCCAGCGAGTGTTCGTAGTGCCCTCGGAAAGCCAAGATCCATCAGTGCTGAGAAGAGTCGGACCGGAGTGGCGGAGTGGGAGGAGCCCCGCCACTCCGGTCGCTTGATGTGCGACACCGTACCCCACTCGCTCCCACTCTGCAACACAATGCCCCACTTCGGTGGAGGATTTCGCGGAAAGCCACGCGGCGCCGAGCGCGAGACCGCATGCCAGAGCGGTTTCTCGCGGTGGGGCAACCTCGCCCTCCCCGCCTGCCCGGACGGGCGATTGCGTGCGCGGGGCCCTGGCGGGTGCAATCCTGCGTGCATTCCGCTCGTTTGCAGGGATGATTGCGCTCCCTCCACCCACGGCACAGGTAAGAGGACGCCCCGGACGGGGGGTCTTGTGGGGGGTTTGGCGATTTATGCACGCATGCCATGCAAAAGACGCCACACCCCACCGGCAGGGGCCCTAAACCGGCAGCAGCTCGCCTCCCGACCCGGCCAGGGCCGACACCAGCGCCGCGGCCACCAGCAGCAGCACCGACGGCACCAGCAGCAGGGCCACCACGAGCTGGATCTTCGGCCCCGCGCGGGCCGCGTGCTCCCGCGATTCGCGGCTGAGCGCGGCGCGGGCGTCCCTCGACTGCGCGGCCAGGGTCCGGGCCAGAGGCGCGCCGTGGCGTAGCGACCGGTCCGTCGCGGCGATGAAGGCGGCCAGCGCCGGCAAAGGCAGCCTCCGCCCCATCTCCTCCAGCGCGACCGAAAGCGGGACGCCGAGGGCCACGCGGCGCCCGGCGGTCCGCCACTCGGCCGCCAGCGGGCCGCCCGCCTGCTCACCCACGGATCGCAGCGCCTCCGGGAGCGACGCGCCGGACTCCACCGTCACGCGCAGCAGGTCCAGGAGCGCCGGGAGCTCACGCAGTGCCGCGCGCCCGCGCGCCCGCGCCACGCGCGCGAGCCACAGGTCCGGCGCCAGGAACCCGCAGGCGGGCGCGAGCACGAGCATCACCGTTCCCAGACGCCCCGGCGCGGCCGCGCCCACCACGGCGCCAACGGGGGCGGAGATAAGGGCCATGGCCAGCTTGGACGTCATCAGCTCGCGCTCGCCGAGGCCGCCGGGCCGTCCCGCGGCGTCGAGGCGGGCGCCCAGGTCTCCCGGCGCCGGCACGGCGGAGAACCGCGATCCCATCGCGGCCAGCCCGCGGATGAGCGGCACCCCGCCTCGCCGTCTCGGGAACGACCCGATCAGCAGACCCGCACCCGCGACGGCGAGCGCGGCGGCCAGGAACGCGGTGGCGGCGGCGGTCATCGGGGTGGGCGGCCCAGACGCGCGATCAGCACGCCTGCGGCCACCTGCAGCACCACGGCCAGCCCCACCAGCCACGCCGTGAGCAGGGAGCCGAGCAGCCCGGCCATCCAGCCCGGGCTCGCCAGCTCGGTGAGCACCGCCCCGCCGGCGGGCATCAGAACCACCAGAACTCCCGTGAAGCGAGCCTGCGCGGTGGCCGCCCGGAGCTCGCCGTCGAGCCGGGACTGCTCCTCCATCGCCTCGGCGCTGTCGCGCAGAAGCCGCGCGAGGTCTCCCCCGGCCCGGCGCTGGAGCACACACGCGGCCACGAAGGTGTCCACGCGCTGCGATCCCGCGCGCCGCCGAAGCGCTGCCAGCGCGTCCTCCGTCCGCGCTCCCGCCGCCAGCTCCGCGGCCGCTCGCCTCAGCTCGTACCCCGCCGCCCCGCCCACGGCGGGAGCGGCCTCTGACAGCGCGGCCCGAAGGGAGCGGCCGCCGCCGATCGCGTCGGCCACGCCCACCGCCATGGCCGGACACCCCAGCTCCACGGCGCGCCGGTAGCGCTCCCGGCGAGCCCGCAGGAGCCGGGACACCGCCCACGGCCCACCGGAGGCGAGCCCCAGACCCACGAGCGGCCCGGCCAGCACCGTGCCGAGCACGAGCGCGGCCGCGGAGCCCGCGGCCAGGAGGCGCCGCCGCTCGGTGGCGCCCGGGTCGCGCCCCTCCCTCCCCTGGCGGACGACCGCGTCCACGAGCAGGCCCACGCCACGCACGGCGGCGGGCGTGCGGGCGAGCCCCGGCCCAGCGAGCTCGGCCAACCCGCCGGCCGCGCAGGCCGCCGCAGCCGCTGCCAGCAGGACCGCCATTCGCTTAGGCGGCCCCGGCCCGGAACGCGGCCAGGCGCTCGGCCAGCGCGCCCGGACCGGGGGCCCGCAGCGCGCCGTGCTGGCGGAACAACTCGCGCGTGCCCGCGCCACCGGCCACCCTCACCACCTCGGTCACCGACTGCACCACGCGACTCCCATCCGGCAGCCGCGCCTGGTGCACCACCACCTCCAGCGCACCCGCCACCTGCTCGCGTATCGCCGCGTGCGGAAGGCCCACGCCCGCCATCAGCGCCAGCGTCTCGATCCTCCGCAGAGCGTCCACGGGCGAGTTCGCGTGCACCGTGGTGAGCGAGCCGTCGTGACCGGTGTTCAGGGCCTGGAGCATGTCCAGCGCCTCGGCACCGCGGACCTCACCGACGACGATGCGGTCGGGCCGCATGCGGAGCGCGTTGCGCACCAGCTGCCGGATGGTCACCTCGCCGCGCCCCTCGAGGTTCGCGGGGCGCGATTCCAGCCGGACCACATGCGGCTGCCGGAGCCGCAGCTCGGCCGCGTCCTCGATCGTCACCACGCGCTCGCCCGCCGGGATCGTGCCCGAGAGGGCGCCGAGCGTGGTGGTCTTCCCAGATCCCGTGCCGCCGGAGACGAGCACGGACGCGCGTGCCGCCACGCACAGCGCCAGGAATTCGGCCACGCGGTGCCCGAGCGTTCCCGATCGCACCAGGTCGCGGAGGGAGAAGCCCTCGCTGCGGAACCTCCTGATCGTGAGGCAGGGTCCGCCCAGCGACAGCGGAGGAATCACCACGTTCACCCGCGAGCCGTCGGCGAGCCTCGCGTCGCAGAGTGGCGACGCCTCGTCCACCCGCCGCCCGAGAGGTGCCAGCACCCGCTCGATCGCATGCATCAGCTCGGCCTCGCTCTCGAAGCGGACCGCGGTGCGCTCGAGCCGTCCGCCGCGCTCCACCCACACGTCCCCGGGACCGTTGACCATGACCTCGTCCACCGCGGGGTCCGACAGCAGCGGCTCGAGCGGCCCGAGACCGGTGGCCAACAGGAGCACGCGCTCGCACAGCGCCGCCCGGTCCGCCTCCGGGAGCGAGCCTGCCTCGGCCTCCACCAGCCGCTCCACCTCCACCCGCAGCTCCGTGCCCGCCTCCCCCGTCCGCGCCCGCTCGATCAGACGGGCGCGCAGCGCGCGGGCGAGCTCGTCGAGCGCATCCATGGGAAGAGGAGGGCCGGGCGCGCCGGATCCACCCCCCGCCCGCGGGGCTGAGGAGCGGTCAGCCGCCGAGGATCAGGCAGGTGGAGGTGCCCTGCGCGAACAGCTTGCGGTCCGTCTCGCGCGTGATCCGCCCCTCCGCCGTGGCCACCCGGCCGCCGCGGTGCACGACCCTGCCCTCGGCCCGGATCTCACCGCTTTCCGCGGTGATCGCGCGCACGAGGTTCAACTTCGTCTCCAGGGTCGACTACCCCGCCCCGGCCGGAAGCGTCGAGTCCATGCACCCACTGTTCCGGGGGTGGGCCGCGAAGCGGCCGTTGGGGGCCCCCGGCACATCTCCGACCCCGCAACCCGCTGCCCCCCGCCCGTGTTGTCCGGCAGCCGCGAGATCCGCAACGGGTCCATCCTCAACCGTGACTTCAAGGACGGCACCCTCCGTGGCAAGGAGTTCAAGCCGGCTCGACGCCTCGAAGATCGGCCCGGTGAACAACGCCGGGATCGCCGAAGGCCTCAACCGGGGCGTGGTGGTGGCCGTGAACGGGACCCCCGTCCGAGGACGCGCCACCTCCACCGCGAGGACCGGCGAGGGCCAGTACCAGGCGATCTTCGACCGGGACGTGCGCCAGTGCGTGTACGTGGCCACCCTGGGCGACGAGTCCGCCTCCGGGCCGGGCACCGGCCAGATCGCCGTGACCTCGCTGGCCAGCAACGTGAACGGCGTGCGGGTCGTGACGCGAGACAGCGCGGGCAGCCCCTCCGACCGATCATTCCATCTGCTCGTCTCCTGCTGACCACACCCATACGAGAAGAACCGCGGCCCGAGGGAGGAGCGCAGCCCGATCGCTGATCGGGCGAGCACCGGACCATGTATGTCTAAGTAAGGTCAGGGGCCATGAGCACGGCCCCTGACGAAGCCCTGGAATCCGCCTCCTGGAACCTCGAGCCGCTGGTCGGGGACCGCGGCGCCGAGGGCGTGTTGGCCCTGCTCGAGGACGCGGGCGAGCGTGCCCGCGCGTTCGCCGAGCACCACCGGGGGCAGGTCGCGGGCATGGACGCCGCCGGGCTGGCCGGGGCGATGAGCGAGCTGGGCGAGATCTCGGATCTGGCGGGCCGCGCCGGGTCCTACGCGATGCTCAGCTTCACGCTGGACACCGCCGATCCCGAGCGCGGCGCGCTGCTCCAGCGCGGTCGTGAGCTGGGCGCGCGGATCGAGACCGACCTCCTCTTCTTCGAGCTCGAATGGAACGAGCTGCCGGACGACCGGGCCGCCGACCTCCTGGCCGACGACGCGCTCGGCTTCTGCCGCCACTACCTGGGCACCCTTCGGCGGTACCGCCCGCACCAGCTCTCCGAGCCGGAGGAGAAGGTGATGACGGAGACCTCGGTGACCGGGCCGTCGGCCTTCCGCCGGCTCTTCACCGAGCAGACATCGGCCATCGCCGTGGATCTCCCGGGCGAGGACGAGCCGGTGTCCCTCGAGCAGGCGCTGAGCCACCTCCAGGGTCCCGACCGCGACGCCCGGGAGGCGGCGGCCGGTGCGGTCACCGAGGCGCTGCGCCCCGGCCTGCGCACCCGCGCCTTCGTGTTCAACAACCTCCTGCAGGACAAGGCGGTGAAGGATCGCCTGCGCTCGTACCCGAGCTGGATCGCCTCCCGCAACCTCGCGAACGAGGCCAGCGACGAGTCCGTGGAGGCCCTGATCGAAGCGGTGCGCTCGCGCTACGAGCTGGCCCGGCGCTGGTACCGCCTCAAGGCGCGCCTGCTCGGCCTCGACCGGCTCGGCTACTGGGATCGCAGCGCTCCCGTGGGCCAGTCCGACGAGCGCATCCCCTACGGCGAGGCCCAGTCGATCGTGATCGACTGCTACTCCGAGTTCTCCCCGGAGCTGGGCGCGGTGGCGGGCGAGTTCTTCGTGGACGGGTACATCGACGGGCCGCCCCGTCCGGGCAAGCGCGGCGGCGCGTTCTGCTCGTACACCGTGCCGAGCGCACACCCGTACGTGATGCTGAACTACACCTCGCGTCCCCACGACGTGCTCACGATGGCCCACGAGCTCGGCCACGGCGTACATGCCACGCTGGCGCGCCCGCAGGGGATCTTCCAGTTCACCACCCCACTGACGCTCGCCGAGACGGCCTCGATCTTCGGGGAGACGATCGTGCTCGACCGCCTGCTTCAGCGCGCGCCGGGCGCCGCCGCCCGGCTCGACCTGCTGGCCGGCTCGCTGGACGGTGCCGTGGCCGCCGTGTTCCGCCAGATCGCCATGAACCGCTTCGAGCACGCCGTGCACACCGGCCGCCGGGACAGCGGGGAGCTGTCCACCGACCGGATCGCCGAGCTGTGGCTCGAGACGCAGACCGAGCTGCTCGGCGACTCGGTGGAGCTGAACGAGGACTACGGCCTCTGGTGGTCCTACATACCGCACTTCATCGACACCCCCGGCTACGTGTACGCGTACGCCTACGGGCACCTGCTCGCGCTGTCGGTGTACCGGCGCTACGAGGAGGCGGGCGAGGATTTCGTGGGCTCGTATCTCGACCTTCTGCGCGCCGGCGGATCGAAGCCCCCCGAGGAGCTGGGAGCCATGGTCGGCGTGGACCTCGCGGATCCCGGCTTCTGGGCCTCGGGCCTGGACCTGGTGGAGCGCCAGCTCGAGGCGGCGGAGGCGGCCGCCGCGGAGGTCGAGGCCTCCACCGAGAAGGCCCCCTAGTGGAGGACGCCGTGACGGAGCGCGTTGCGCTGCCGGGCGGCGAGGTGGAGCTCACGCGCCCGCGAGACCCCGACGCGCTGATCTCCGAGGAGGCCTTCGAGCACGAGGAGCTCCTGCCCTACTGGGCCGAGCTGTGGGCGAGCGGAGTGGCGCTGGCCCACGACCTGTCGATGCGGGCCCTGCGCGGCGCCCGCACGCTCGAGCTGGGCTGCGGCCTGGCCCTGCCCAGCATCGCCGCCGCCCGGGCCGGGGGGCGGGTGCTGGCCACGGACTGGGCCCCGGACGCCATCGCCGCCGCGAGTGCCAATGCCCTCGCGAACGACGTGGAGATCGAGACCCTGGTGTGCGACTGGTCCGCCCCGGAGCCGCTGCTCGAGCGCGCGCCGTTCGACCTGTTGCTCGCCTCCGACGTGCTCTACGAGCGGCGCAACGTTCGCCACCTGCTGGACCTGCTTCCCCGGCTCGTCACGCCGCGCGGGCTGATCCTGATCGCCGACCCGGGCCGTCCCGCGGCCGAGGAGTTCGTGGACGGTGCGCGCGCCGTGTTCGACCTCAGCACCATCGTGAGCCCGCGCAGCGCGCGGGTGATGATTCACCGGCTGAGGGGCAGGGCCGCGAGCGCGGTGTAGATCTCCCGCGCGGCCCGCTCCCCCAGGCGCAGGCTCTCCAGGCGGAAGCTCTCGTTGGGCGCGTGGAAGGCGTCGTCGTCCAGGGCGAAGCCGCTCAGCACCGTCGGGATCCCCCGCTCGGCCAGCTCGGCCAGCACCGGAAGGGTGCCGCCCAGGCGAACGAAGGCCACCTCGTTCCCGGAGGCTCGCTGGATCGCCTCGGCGGCGAGTCTCAGAGCCGGATGACCCGGGTCGAACAGCGCGGGATCGGCCAGCGACATCTCCACCGCCACCTCGGCGCCCGGAGGGGTGGCGGAGCGGAGCATCCACTCCAGCGCCACCGCAACCTCGGCCGCCGACTGGCCCGGGGCCAGGCGCAGGCTCAGGTGGGCTCGTGCCACCGAGGGAACGATCGTACGCGGCTCCCCCACCCAGATCCCGTTCACGTCGAGCGAGGTCTCGGAACCCGTGCGCTCGTAGAACTCCTCCGCCGCGCGCGGGTCCATCGGGCGCCCGCCGACCCAGGAGATCACGTCCTCGCCGGAGGGGAGCTTCGTCCACGAGTGGCGCTCGGCGTCCGACGGCGGCGCGATCCCCGCGCGCAGCTCGCGCCGTAGCTTCCCGTCGCTTCCCGGCAGCACCTCGCGCAACATGCCCGAGAGCACGTGCGCGGCGTTCATCACGGCGCCCCCGTAGACGCCCGAGTGCAGGTCACGCTCTCCCGTGCGCACCTCCACCGACGTGGAGATCAGCCCGCGCGCGGCGGTGGCGATGGCCGGGGTGTTCTCGTCCACCATCATCGAGTCGAACACCACCGCGCAGTCGGCATCCCCGCGGTCCTCGCGAATCCATCGCATGGCCGAGCGGGAGCCCACCTCCTCCTCGCCCTCCACCAGGAAGCGCACGTTCACGGGGAGCGCATCGTCGCGGGCCAGCTCGCAGGCCACGTGCAGCATCGGCAGGAAGTTGCCCTTGTCGTCGGCCGCGCCGCGCGCGTAGAGGCGGCCGTCGCGCTCCTCGGGCTCGAAGGGCAGACTGTCCCACTGGTCGAGTGGCCCGGGGTGCTGAACGTCGTGGTGGCCGTAGACCAGGACGGTGGGCGCGTCCGGCTGGGCCGAGCGCAGCTCGCCCACCACCATCGGATGCCCGCCGTCGAGCCGCACCAGCTCGGCGTGCCCGCCGGCGTCGGCGATGCGCTCCCTCACCCAGTCGGCGGCACGCTCCAGCGCGTGCTCGTCGCCGCCGCCGGTGGACACCGACGGGATGCGCAGGAAGTCGATCAGCTCGTCGAGTAGCTCAGGCACGGGGCGGGATTCTGTCGCAGGGCGAGCGCCTAGGCTTATCCGCCATGCGCCGTCTGTTCCCTCTGGTGGCGGCCGTCGTCCTGGTGGACACCATGTTCTACGCGGCCGTGGCACCGCTCCTGCCGCACTACACGGACGATCTCGGCCTTTCCAAGTCCGCCGCCGGAGTGCTTGCCGGCGCCTACCCGGCGGGCACCCTGGTGGCCTCGATCCCGGCGGGATGGGCGGCCGCGCGAGTCGGCGTGAAGCCCACGCTGCTCGCCGGCCTGACGCTGATGGGGATCACTAGCGTGGTCTTCGGTTTCGCTCACAACGTCGTCCTGCTGGACGCCGCCCGGTTCGCGCAGGGCGTGGGCGGCGCGTGCTCGTGGGCCGGCGGCCTGGCCTGGCTCGTTTGCGCCACGCCCTCCGATCGGCGCGGCACGGTGATCGGCTCGGCGCTCGGGGCGGCCATCGTGGGCGTCCTCCTCGGCCCGGTGCTGGGCGGCGCGGCCACCGTGGTGGGCCCGGAGCCCGTTTTCAGCGCCGTGGCGGTGGTGGCGGTCATCCTCGGCATCTGGGCGTGGGGAGTCCCCGCCGCCGCACCCGAGCCCGGGGCCACCCTCCGAACGCTCGCGTTCGCGCTGCGCCAGACCCCGGTGCTGATCGGGTTCTGGCTGTTCTCGCTCCCGGCCCTGTTCGCCGGGAGCCTCGAGGTGCTGGTCCCGCTGCGCATGGACGACCTGGGCGCCTCGGGCGTGGTGATCGGGGCGGTGTTCCTCGTCGCGGCGGCGATCGAGGGGGTGCTGAGCCCGTGGAGCGGGCGCCTGTCCGACCGTCACGGGCGGCTCGCGCCGATCCGCGTCGGGCTGGCGGGGGCCGTGGTGATGGCGGTGCTGCTGCCGCTTCCCGGCACGGTGGTGCTGATGGCGGCCGCGCTGGTGGCGGCAATCGCCGCCCTGGGCGCGTTCTGGGCACCGGGCATGGCCCTCCTCTCCGACGCCTCGGAGGACGCCGGGCTCGACCAGGCGCTGGCCTTCGGTGTGGCCAACCTGGCGTGGGCGCTGGGACACATGATGGGAAGCGGTGGTGGAGCGGCTCTGGCCGATGCCACGGCGGACTCGGTCGTCTACGGCCTGCTGGGCCTGACCTGCGCCGTCACGCTGGTGGCCGTGGCACGGCTGCCGCGAGCCTGGGCGCCCGCTCGCTGAGCCCTCCGGTTCCCCAGGGAGGAGCGCAGCCCGAGCGTCGGTCGGGCGAGCACCGCACCATGCCAGGGAGGAGCGCAGCCCGAGCGTCGGTCGGGCGAGCACCGCACCATGCCAGGGAGGAGCGCAGCCCGAGCGTCGGTCGGGCGAGCACCGCACCATGCCAGGGAGGAGCGCAGCCCGAGCGTCGGTCGGGCGAGCACCGCACCATGCCAGGGAGGAGCGCAGCCCGAGCGTCGGTCGGGCGAGCACCGCACCATGCCTTACTTCGCGCAGGTGGGCCAGGAATCGGTGCCGCTGCGGCGATACAGCTTCAGGGCGAGGCGGTCCTGGGTGGACTCCGCGGCGTCGGCGGGATCACCGGTTCCGCCCAGCGCACGCCAGGTGGCGCGCGTGAACTGGAACTTGCCGCGGTAGCGCCCGTCGGGTGAGACAACGGTGGGGTCGCCGCCCGACTCGCACTTCGCGATCCGGCGCAGCACCCGGGGAAGGCGAACGCTCGACCCCCCGTGGTGGGTGAGGCCACCGGCCTCGGCGCCGCCGCCTCCGCTCGGGTTCTCCACCGACGCGGCGCTGAACGCCTTCAGGCCCAGCGCCTTGCGCGTCCGCGGTCCCACCACGCCGTCGGCGGTGAGCCGATGCCGGCGCTGGAAGCGCTTGACGGCGCGCAGGGTGATTCGCCCGAAGTCACCATCGACCGGGGAGATGTGCAGCGAGCGCTGAAGCTTCTTCACGGCCGGTCCGCGGTCGCCCTTCTTCAGCGCGACCGAGCTGGAGCTCGAGGCGGCGGACGTGTCCGCGAGCGCGGCACCGGTGGCGCACAGGAGCGCCATCAGGATCAGGGTACCCGCGCACAGGGGGCGGCAGGCGCCGATTCTCACTCGCAAGATCTGACTTCCCTTCCTTTCCCGCGCCTACGGGGTGAGCTGACGGGCTCGCGCTGGAAAGTGCGCTACACCGCGGATCCGCGGCGATTCGCCCCTGCGGCCTGACGGCCGCGTTGGGTCCCCCGTTCCCGGCCGCATGGCGACCGAGACTCGGCAATTTCGACAGACGAAGGGGGATACTCAAGCAGATCGGGCGGAGGTTTGGCCTCCCGCCTTCGGGCTAGGAAGCTTCGGTGGGGCCGTCGAGGAGGTCGTCCACGACAGTGACGATGTCCACCGGCGGCGCTTCCGAAGCGGCTTTCGGGGGTTCCCGCTCCGCGGTTTTCTCCGCCTCGGGGGGCGGCTCCGCCTCGGCGGGGACGACGGACCCCGCCGTCGTCTGCGAAGCCTCCGGCTCGGCGAGCTCCACCTGCGCGTATTCGTCCTCCAGCGGCGGCTCGGGCTCGGGCTCGGGGACTCCCGGGATGGTCACGGGCTCCGTGAGCCCGGCGGCGTAGGCGTACTCCTCCGCGTCCGGGGGCGCGACGTAGCCGTCGAGCGCCGTCTCCACCGCGTCTGCCACGCTGGCCGGCCCGGTGACGGCGGTGACGATCACATCCCCCTCGGGGGCCAGGTCGATCGGGTCTCCCACGGACGGCGGCATCGCCGACACCTGCGGCTCCCCCTCCTCCACCGGGAGCACGACCGGTTCCATCTCCGCGGTGGGGTACTCGACCGGCGCGATGGCGTGCGGCGGGGGCGGGAGCGGCTTGAGCCGGGGTCGCACCTCGGGCGTGGGCGGCTCGGGCCCCGCCGCCGGAGGAAGCGGCTCCTGTACGGGAGCGGGCGGATCCGGGGCGGGCGGCGGTGGCTCCGGGACGGCGATCCGCTCGGGCGCCGCGGGCGCGGACGCGGGTACGACCGGCGCGGGGTCCTCCACCACCTCTGCGTCGACCACCAATGTGCCGGGAGGGAGCGCGGGGAGCGACCGCTCCGCGCGACGGCGCGCCCACGCCCCGGCCACCCCGGCCGCGGCGAGCAGCATCAATAGACGCCTGAGCGCGGTCACGAGAGGAACATAAGCCCGGCGCCGGATAGCCTGGCCGCCATGAACCTCGGTCTGGATGGGAAGGTCGCGCTCGTCACGGGAGCATCGGCCGGCATCGGCCGCGGCATCGCCGCTGCGCTGGCCGCCGAGGGCGCCGGCGTGGCGATCAGCTCACGCTCGCGCGAGCGGATAGAGGCGGCGGCCGCGGAGATCGGGGCTCGGGCTTACGTGTTCGACTCCACCGACCTCGAGGCCGCACCCGGCCTGCTCGCGAGCGTTGAGGCGGACCTGGGCCCGATCGACGTTCTGGTCACGAACACCGGGGGGCCGCCGATGGTGCCCTCGGGCCTGGACACGACGCGCGACCAGTGGGAGGTGGCCTACCGCGAGCTGGTGCTCTCCCCCATGGCGCTGATCCAGCCCGCGATTCGCGCGATGAGCGAGCGCGGCTTCGGGCGGGTGCTGAACATCTCGTCGAGCGCCGTTCACGAGCCGATCCCGGGGCTCCTCCTCTCGACAGCACATCGCAACGCCCTGCTGGCCACGTTCAAGCAGCTCTCGCGCGAGGTCGCGGGGCAGGGCGTAACCCTGAACACGATCCTCCCCGGCCGCATCGCCACAGACCGACTGACCAAGATGTACGGGTCAATGGAAGCGGCGCAGGACGTGGCCGCCGGGCAGGTGCCGGCCGGCCGGCTGGGAACGGTGGAGGAGATCGCCGCGGCCGCGGCGTTCCTCTGCTCCGCGCCCGCGAGCTACGTGACCGGCGTCGCGCTGCGCGTGGACGGCGGGCTCACGCAGAGCGTCTAGCTCCGCGCGGCCCGCCAATCCAGGCAGTACCTCTCTAGGTGGCGCTGATCGGTCCGGTGGTGCTGTGCTCGGGCTCGAGTGCCAGCTCGAGCACCTCGTTCACGGTCATCACCGGGTGGAAGGTGAGCTGCTCGCGCACCTCCTCGGGCACGTCGTCGAGATCCCCCCGGTTGCGCTCCGGGATGATCACGTCCGTCAGGCCCGCGGCGTGTGCGGCCAGCACCTTCTGCTTCAGCCCGCCGATCGGCAGCACGCGACCCTGGAGGGTCACCTCGCCGGTCATCCCGACGGTGTGCCGGACCGGGCGCCCACTCAGGAGCGACGCCAGCGCGGTGGTCATGGTCACCCCTGCGCTCGGACCGTCCTTCGGGATCGCTCCCGCCGGCACGTGCACGTGGAACTCACGCTCCTCGAACGAGTGCTCGTCCAGGTCCAGCTCGTCGCTGTGGCCGCGGACGTAGGAGAGGGCGATCCGCGCCGACTCCTTCATCACGTCGCCCAGCTGGCCGGTCAGGACAAAGCCCTCCTTGCCCTTCATCGAGGTGGCCTCGATGAACAGCACGTCCCCGCCCGCACCCGTGACGGAGAGGCCGGTGGCCACTCCGGGGATGGCGGTGCGCTCGGCCGCCTCCTGGAAGAACTTCTGTCGTCCGAGGGCGTCGCGGACCTGGTCGAGGTCCACCGTGACCGGTGCCTCCACCTGGGCCGACGCCACCTTCGTGGCCGTCTTCCGGAGCAGCGTGCCCAGCTCCCGCTCGAGTCCGCGCACACCCGCCTCGCGGGTGTACTCGGTCACGATCGACCGCAGCACGTCGTCCGAGATCTCCACCTCGTCCTCGCGGAGCCCGTTGCGCTCGCGCTGGCGAGGCCACAGGTATCCGTTGGCGATCGCCACCTTCTCCTCGGTGGTGTAGCCGTCGAAGCGCACGACCTCCATGCGGTCGAGCAGCGGTGCTGGGATCGTCTCGGCCACGTTGGCCGTGGCGATGAACACGACCTCGGAGAGGTCGAGCTCGACGTCCAGGTAGTGATCGCGGAACGAGTGGTTCTGCGCGGGGTCGAGGACCTCGAGCAGGGCCGAGCTGGGGTCGCCGCGCCAATCCGCGCCGACCTTGTCGACCTCGTCCAGCATGATCACCGGGTTCATCGTCCCCGCATCACGCAGGGCACGGACGAGCCGCCCCGGCAGAGCACCTATGTAGGTGCGCCGGTGGCCCCGGATCTCGGCCTCGTCGCGCACGCCGCCCAGCGACATGCGCACGAACTCGCGACCGGTGGCCCTGGCGATCGACTCGCCGATGGACGTCTTTCCGGTTCCGGGCGGGCCGATCAGCGTCAGGATCGCGCCCGAACGCCTGTCCTCGGCGATGCCGCGCTCCTGGCGCAGCTTGCGCACGGCGATGTACTCGACGATGCGGTCCTTCACATCCTCGAGGCCCGCGTGGTCGGAGTCGAGTACCTCACGCGCGTGCACGGGGTCGAGGCGCTCGTCGGAGCGCTCGGACCACGGCACGGACGCGAGCCAGTCGAGATAGGTCCGGATCATCGAGGCCTCACCCGAGGACTCGCCCATGCGCTCGAGCCGCCCGAGCTCGCGCTCGGCCTGCTCACGCACGTCGTCCGGCATGCCGGACTCCTCGATCTTGGTGCGGTACTCGTCGGCGAAGGACGCGTCGTCCTCGCCCAGCTCCTTGCGGATGGACTCCATCTGCTTGCGCAGGAAGTACTCCCGCTGCTGCTTCTCGGCGCCGGACTGCACGTCGTCGCGGATGCGCGTGCGCACCTGCATCTCGGCCAGCCGCTCGCGCTGCATGGCGAGCGCCTTCTCCAGCCGGTCGGTCACGTCCAGCGTCTCGAGGATCTCGACCTTCTGCTCGTAGCTCAGGTCGGGGGCGTATCCGGAGGTGTCGGCGAGGGCTCCGGGCTCGGTGATGGAACGGACCCAGCCGGCGATCCGGCCGTCGTCTCCGCGGAGCTCGAGCAGCTCCTCCACCACGGCGCGGTACTCACGCTCGAGCTGGCGGGTGCGCCCGTCCACGGGCTGATCGTCCGGATGTGGGGTCACCTCCACGCGCAGGTTGCCGCCGGCGTCCGTGGACGCGGAGCCGATCTGGGCGCGGTGAACACCGTTCAGAACCGCGGCCCTGGCCCCACCGGGGAGCTTGATCCGCTCGCCCACCTCGGCAACGGTGCCCACGTCGGCGAAGTCCTCGCCCTTGCGGGGCACGAGCACGACGTTGTCCTCGTCACCGACGTCCACGGCCAGGGTGACCGACATGTTTGGGAGGACGACTGATTCGTCCACCGGGATGAGCAAGAGTGTCTGCATCAGTTTCGTCTCCATGAGAGGTACTTACGTTGCGTAAGTGTAGCGGCGAGGGTGGCGGCCGAAGACGGCCCTGGCGCCCCCGCGCTGCCGGTCGGCGCCCGCCGGACCTCCACGCCGCCGCGCCTGCGATATTGCCCGCGTGAGCGCCGATCCCGACGCGCGCGCCCGACAGGCGGCCGCCGAGGCCGCCGCCGCGCTCGTGGAACCGGGCATGACCATCGGCCTCGGGTCGGGTCGTGCCGTGTGGGCGGTGGTGGACATCCTCGGGACCCGGCGCGGCGTTCGGGCCGCGGTGGCCTCGGAGCGCTCCCGCGTGCTGGCGGAGGCTGCGGGGATCGAGCTCGTGGAGCTGGACGGGACCGTGGAGCTGGATCTCGCGCTCGACGGGGCCGACGAGGTGGACGCGAACGTCGGCCTGATCAAGGGCGGCGGGGGCGCGCTGCTTCGGGAGAAGATCGTGATCTCGGCCGCCGCGAGGTTCGTGGTGGTGGCGGAGGACACCAAGCGCGTCGAGCGGCTCGGCGAGCGCTTCAAGCTTCCCGTGGAGGTGGTGCGCTTCGCCTGGCCCGACACCCGCCGCCGCCTGCTTCCGCTCGTGGCGGGCGCCGACCTGCGGATGAACGGGGACGAGCCCTACCTGACCGACGAGGGCCACCTCATCCTCGACTGCGGGCTGCCTCCGGAAGCCGATCTCGGGGCGCTGGACGCGGGACTCGAGGAGGTGACCGGCGTGGTGGAGCACGGCCTCTTCCTCGGGATGGCCGAGCAGGCGCTCCTCGGCCGGGCCGACGGCAGCGTGAACGTGGTCCGGGCCGGCTAGAGGTCCCCCGCCCCCACCGCCACGGGTCCCGACCTCCCGCGCTCGCCCGCAGGGCGGAGCAGCAGCCGCACCTCGCTCGCGAAGTTCTCCGCCGCCGTGAGATACGCCGCCTGGCGCAGGGTGACCCTCAGCGTTGCCCGGGAGCGCCCGCCGGACTCGCGCAGCCCCAGCAGCTCCACCGACTCGAGCGCCACAACCGTCCGACCCGCACCGCCGCCCGGCTCGCTGGACACGAGCACATCCACTCGCGAGCCGGGTGGCGCCCCGGCCAGTGAGGCGCCGCCGGCCACCCCGACCTCCACGGCACGCTCGCCTCGCCGCAAAGCACCTGGGGAGCGCTCGGCCCGCTCGTCCCGCAGCCGGCTGACCGTGACGTAGCTGCCCCGCGGGAGCGCGGTGGCCGACCTGAGTCCGGCCGCCTCCGCCACCGACGCCAGCCCGTCCGGCGGCACGTAGCGGGCCGGAACTCGCGCGAGGCGGAGCGTGCCCCGGCGCATGACCGCTCCCGGCGCCATGTCCCGGGCGGTGACCACCACGGGCACCTCCGCCCCCACCCGCGTCTTCACGTCGCGCTCGAGGTCATGCACGTGCGAGGCCGCCAGCCCACCGCAGGCCAGTGAGAGCGACACGAGCACCGCCCCGCGCCGCCGTGGGCTCACGCGGCGTCGGGCTGCTCGGGCAGGTCGAGCGACGCCACCACCACGTCGTCCTCGCTCCGCACGTCGAGGCCACCGCCGAGCTCGCGCGCCGCGCGCTTGGCGATCGCCAGGCCGCGCCCGCGCCCGTATCCGGTTCGGCGCGGAGTGGGCGACCCCGGCGGATTCCGGAGCTCGAGGCGGGTTCCCGTGGGCGTGCGGCGCACCGTGACCTCGAGCTCGCCGCCACCGTGCTCGGCCGCGTTGTCCACGAGATTCCCCACCACCTGCGCCAGCCGCCCACGGTCCGCCTGAACCACCGGGCCGGCCACGCGGGGCGACGTCGGCTCCCGCCAGGCCCCGGCCGCCGCCCGGGCGAAGCGCGACAGGTCCACCGGCGATCCCGGCTCGGCGCGGGGCCCGGCCCCGCGGGCCCGCGCGAGGTCGAACAGCCCCGCACGCAGCCGCTCGAGCTGGGCCTCCACGACCTCGACACGCTCGTCCCGGCTCGACCCCCGGCCCCAGCGCTCGCAGGCCAGGGCCAGCGCGGTGACCGGCGCGCGCAACTCGTGCTCGGCCCACTCGATCCGTCGCAGGCGCCGCGCCAGGACCACCACTCGGGTGGTGGTGAGGGTCAGCGCGGCGAGCGCCAGCAGCGCGGTGCCGGCACCCGTCACGGCGTGTCCGTGAGGCGATAGCCCACGCCGCGCACGTTCAGGACCCAGCGCCGCGACGACGACCGCAGCTTCTTCCGGAGCCGGCACGCGTGGGCATCCAGGGTTCTCGTCGCGCCAATGGACCGGTAGCCCCACACGTCCCGGAGCAGCTCCTGCTTCCCGTACACGCGGGTGGGGTCCTCGGCCAGGGCACGAAGAAGGGCGAACTCCTTGGCCGCCAGATCGATCGGCGCCTCGCCGAGCCGGACCACCCGGGTGAGCGGGTCCACCGAGAGCTCGCCCACCCGCAGCACACCGCGCCGGGGGCGGCCCTCGGCCCGGCGCAGCAGCGCCCGGATCCGGGCCAGCAGCTCGGGATAGAGGAAGGGCTTGCAGAGATGGTCGTCGGCGCCGCGGGCGAAGCTGCGCAGCCGATCCGCCTCGCCGCAGCGGCCCGTGAGCAC
Source organism: uncultured Thermoleophilaceae bacterium (assembly GCA_963819115.1). Classification (GTDB taxonomy): domain Bacteria; phylum Actinomycetota; class Thermoleophilia; order Solirubrobacterales; family Thermoleophilaceae; genus JACVRW01. Next base: position 1,719,835 of record CAWFUR010000011.1, read on the forward strand.
GATCACCGGCACTCCGGGATCGACGCGGGTTGAGATGCCGTCGGCGGCACGAACCCGGTCGAGGAGCTCGAGCCCACTCGGGCCCTCCAGCCCCAGGTCGAGCACCAGGATGCCCGGGGCGCGCGCCTCCACCGCCCGCAGCGCCTCGCCCACCCCCGCCGCGCCGAACACCCGGAAGCCGTCCGCCTCCAGATTGTCGGCCAGGAAGGCTCGGGTGGCCTCGTCGTCCTCCACGAGGAGCAGTGAGCGATGCTCGTCCACGCCCCGTTGAGACACCGGGGCCCGAAACTCACCCCCGGCTGCAACTGAGGTTGCATGCATGGCGCCGGGGAAGGAATCGGACTTATGATGGCGACGCTCTGCCCGGCCCCCCGGGGGCCCTCTCTTATATGGACACTGCGCGACGCGGAAATTACGAGTCCGGCTCTGACTACGTGCTCGAATACGGTGAGCTCCGGTTCACCTTCAACGAGCGCGACTTCACAGAGCGCGTGGAGCAGGCCGCGGCCAAGCTCGGATTCGTGGACGGCCGGCTCGCGCTCGAGGAGCGGGAGGACCTCGTGAACCTTGCCGTGAACGGCGAGGTGACCGACGCCCACTCGGAGCTGGGAGAGCACATCAACCAGTGCTGGAGCGATCTCCACGGGCCCTCGGAACGCTCCCTCGTCCACTGGATCCGGCGGCTCGTCTTCCGGGGCGCCTGGCTTGACCAGCGCGTGCTGGAGGGCGAGCTCGAGCTGGTGTTCGACGACGTGACCAACTCCTTCGGCTATGCCCAGCCGGAGCGCAACTTCGAGCTCATCGAGCTCTCGCCCGAGCCGTCGTGGAGCCGGGTGGCATACCGCTCCGCCCCGGCGGGTTGACTCGCACCCTCCCGCCGCTCTAGGGTTCTCGCACCCGGGCTGCGAATAGTCCTCGCGCCGGCGCCCCGAGTGAGGAGAGGAACGGCCCAATGATGATCCGTGGTCTGTTGATCGCCGCCACCGGACTCGCGCTGCTCGCCCCCGCGGCGAGCGCTCGCGAACAGGTGCTCACCCTCTACTCGCCCAAGATCCACTCGCTGCCGTACGTGCACGACACTAAGAGCGTGTCGCTGAAGGCCGACGGGGTGGGTGCCCCCTCGAAGCCGGGCTTCATCACCGGCTGGAAGGAGATGGCGCTGGTGGACAGCAAGGATCCGAAGGCCAGGCCACTGCCTCTGAACAAGATGATGGTGCACCACTTCCTCTACTTCGCTCGCGGCCGGGTGAACGACCCGCCCGGCGGCTGCTGGAGCGGCGCCGGCTGGATCGGCGGACGTGGCGAGGAGCACCCGCTCGGCCACCCGCAGATGCCCTCGACGAGGGCTTCCCGGGCCCACTACGGCATCGACAACCGCACGGCCGAGGGCACCGCGCCCGGCTGGTCGCTCACCGCGATGGTGATGAACCACTACAAGCGGCCCAAGGATTTCTACGTGCGGACCAAGATCTACTACACGACCGAGAAGCGCCAGCCGGTGATCCCGCTGACGATCGGCAAGTGCAGCCAGCTCACCAACGGCATGTCCTACGACGTCCCGGGTGGCGGCAAGGAGGGCTCGAACTTCGTGGACAAGAGCGACTGGGTGGCGCCCTTCAACGGGCGCATGCTCATGGCCAGCTCGCACCAGCACGGCGGCGGCAAGTACCAGACACTCCAGAGCCTCACCTGCAAGCGCCGGATCTTCAAGGCGCCCGTGTACTACGGGCCGCCCAATCACATCTACAACACCATCCGTCCGATCCTGCACGAGCCCGGGCCGATCGGCACCGGCGCCTACTTCTCCGGCAAGGGCATCCCCATCCGCAAGGGCGAGGTCCTGCGCCGGGCAGCCGTGCATGACGACCACAACCTCCACGTTGCCTCCATGGGCTTCTGGGCCACCTGGTTCGTCAAGGACGACAGCGTCAAGCCGTGCGAACGGATGCCGGATGACATCGTGGAGATCAACAAGCCGAAGCACTACGACAAGACGCCCAACTTCGACCTGAAGGTCCCTCAGCTCTCCAAGCCCAGCGGCGCGATGTCGGCTTTCGACGGGAGCGTGCTGGAGGTGGGAGACGACTTCTTCCGCCCCGGGCGCATCACCGCAAGGGCCGGAGAGACCGTGACCTGGAGCTTCGGAGGCACCAAGCCGCACTCGGTGACCGTTGCCAACGGGCCGCGCGGATTCTCCTCCGTCTACTGGGGCAGGACCAGCGGCGAGTTCAGCGTCACGCCCCGGGTGAGGGGCACCTATCGCCTCGTTTGCCTCGTCCATCCGACGACGATGGCCGAGACGCTCGTGGTGAGGTAGCCGAGTTCCTCGGCTAGAGGCGGTCGGCGCGCATGGTGCCGCTGGAGGCGGACACCTGCGGTACTGGCGCGTCCGGTGACGCGGAGTCGAGCACGATGCGCGTGGTGGCCCAGCGCAGGGCCTCGGAGCCATCGCCGGTCACGGCGATCACCGTGAGGGAGCCGCCCTCCTCGGTGTTGCGGCCCGCGCCGAACACCCGGCGGCGAGCGGCCGGAGCCAGGGTGTCAAGCGAGTCGATGGCCACCACGGCATGCGCGCCGCGCTCAACCCGGCGCTTGGCCCGCTCCACGGCGAGCTCGGCAGCCTGGGCCTGGGCCTCGGGAGAGCGGTCGAAGCTGCCCCCCACGACCTCGGCGCCCGAGGCCGACCACTCGGCCACCTCCTCGGGGCGAGCTCCGGCGAGCGCGACCTGGACCGGAACGTCGGCGCCCTCGGAAAGGGCGGCCACGATCTCGCGAAGCAGGCTGGTGGCACCGGCGCCGGGCGGGCCGGAGATGGCCACGCGGGAGCCGCGCCCGTAGGGCACCGACCCGATGGCCGCCGGTCCGGGCAGCCGCTCGGAGGGGTACACGGCGGTGAGATCGCCGAAGGCGGGCCTCTCGGCGGGCGGCTCTGCGGGGCCGCCGTTCACCGTCTCGACGTGAATCAGCGAGGGATGGCGCTCGTTGCGGCGAGCGGGCCGCACCGGCCCGCTGACATCATCTCCCGAACGCAGCTCGCAGCGCCGGATCTGGGCCGGGGAGACGTACACGTCATCGCGCGAGTGCGCTGCCGGATCCACGCGCACGAAGCCGCTGCCGTTGGGAAGGATGTCGAGCACACCGGCCACGATCTCCTCCTCGGCCACCGGCTCATCCACCACCTCGGGCTCCTCCTCACCCGCGGGGGCCTCGTCCTCCGGCTCCTCCTCGTCGGCGTCGGAAGCGTCATCCTCGGGCTCCTCGGCGGCGGGGGCCTCGTCGGGCTCGCGCTCGTCGGGCTCGCGCTCGTCGGGCTCGTCCTCGTCAGCGACACCGGCGTCCTCGCCGTCCTGGCCGCGCAGGATGGCGTCCACCAGGTCCGCCTTGCGCTTGGCGCGGAAGCCCTCCACCCCGAGCTCCGACGCGATGGCGTGGAGATCGGCGAGCGGGCTGTCCTCGAGTTCTTTGCGTTGGAGTACGGGCACGACGTCGACGAACCCTACTCGGCTGCTCGGGCGCCTGGCAGCCCCGGGCGCTCAGGCGGCCCGCTCGACCCCGTCCAGCACCAGCTGCATCAGGCGCGTGAGGGAGCGGTCGATGTTGTCGTTGTCGATCACGGCCACGCCCTCGGCCCGGGCGCGCCCGGCGAGGTGGGTCTGGAGGGCTCGGATGTCCTCGAATGCGGCCAGATAGCGCTCGGCCGGCCGCGAGCCGGGGCGATGGGAGAAATGGCCCTTGTGGATGTCCTCGTCCTCCACCACCAGCAGCGCCTCCACCATCACGCAGCGCCCGCGGAGGTGGTCGTCCAGCGCTCCGGGCAGCACGTGAACCCCCTCCAGCACCACCGGCTTGGACTCGCCGATGGCCCGGTCCACGATGGCCTCGGTGGCCGCCGACACCAGCTGCGCCTGGTCGGCGAAGCCCTCCAGCCCACCCGCGGCGAACGCCGAGTAGTGCACCGTCGGCATGGCCTCCTCGGTGAAGAACGCGCGCAGAACCTGGCGGATCACGTCCGTCGCGATCACCCGGTTCACCCCCAGGCGCCCTGCCAGCATGGTGGCCAGGGTGGACTTGCCCACCCCGGTGGTGCCGCCGATCATCACCACGAGCGGGCGCTCGAGGCGCCCCAGCCGGGTCCAGGCCCGGAAGCGGCGGACGGCGGTATCGCCCTCCTCGGCCTGGAGCACCTCCTCGCACACCGCGTTCAGGCCGATCACGTCGAGCTCCTCCGCGCCACGCTCGCCGAGGCGCCGCTCCACCGCCCGGGCCAGCTCGAAGGAGCGCTCGGGAGAGAGCCCGATGGCCGACAGGCTCTGCGCCATCAGGCCCTTCGAGTACGGCAGCCCGTGCCCCTTGTGGAAGACGATCGTCTCGCCGGCCATCGCGGCCACAGGCTAGGGGGACGGCATGGTCCGGTGCTCCGCCCGATCACCGATCGGGCTCCGCTCCTCCCTAGGGGATGAGAGCCATGAGCGCGTCGTCGATGCCGAGCGGGCGGTTGCGCACGAACGCCACCTTCGCCCCCTCGGCCAGGGCGCGCCGGGCCACCGTGTCGATGGCGGCCGCCTTCAGCTCGGTGAGGTACACCTCGCAGCCCGCCGCGGCGGCGCGGTGGAGGTCCTCGGCCAGTGCCGCGCGACGGGCGAGGTTCGTGGAGACGAGCGCCGGCTCCACCCCCTCGCACGACGTGGCGCCGGTGGTGAAGAGGGCCACGCGCGCGCCCGCTGGAAGGGGCTCTGCCGGCTCTGGCCGCAGGCGCAGCGGAAGCGCTCCGGGTGGGGCCACGGCGCCCTCCGCCGCGAGCACCAGATCGGCCCTGAGAAGCCGGTACTCGGCGATCGGCTCGGCCGGACCCGCCCCGACGATGCACACGGTGCGGTCCACCTCCACCGGCGGTATGCAGGCCCCCGAGCCCTCGAACAGGATCGCACCCGGATCCATGGCGGCGGCCATGGCGGCACCCTCCACCACGTTCGATTCCGCCGGCTCGCCCGCCAGGCCGCCTCCCACGCGCCGGCACCCGACGGTGGGCACGCCGGCCAGCGCGGCGTCCTCCAGGTAGTCGGAGGCCGCGTGCTCGCCGCGCGAGTCGATGTCGAGCAGCTCGATCAGCCCGATGCCGGCCCGGGCGCCGCGCGGCTCGGCCGGTCCGCCCCGGCCCATGCACACGAGCACCGGATTGGCTCCCGCGTCCCGGAGGAGCTCGGCCCAATGACACGCCACCGCCGTCTTGCCCGTGCGCTTGCCGGTGCCGATCACCGCCAGCTTCGGCGCGGCCGAGTCCACCCGCGCGTAAGCGGGCGGGGTGAGCCGCAGGCCGGGGGCCTCGTATGCGAGACCATGGTGGAGAGCGAGCGCGGCCAGGGCGAGCTTGCCCGACGGCGTGAGGACCGGTTCGTCGGCCAGGTCCACCACCACCGCCGCGCCGGGCGCCAGCCGCGGGAGCGCGGTGTGCGGCTCCACCTCCACCGGGCGGCCGTAGTGCTCCTCGAGCGAGCCGCCCGCCAGCTTCTCCTCGCCGCCGCAGAACACCACCCCGGCCAGTCCGCGTTCCGACTCGACGCGGGCCAGCGCGTCGCGGACAGCGGCGGGATGGTGCTCTCCGTCGATCAGCGCGATGGCCGGGCCGTCAGCCGTGCGCGGTCTCCCCCAGCAGGGACGTGCCCTTCTCGTACTCGAACGTCTGTGGGTCGAAGGAGAGGATCACGTCGCCCTCCTGGAAGGGGGACTTGCGCACCACCCGCACACGCTCGTGGGAGGCCTCGACCACCATGTAGCAGGGCTTCGTCTTGCCCCGCAGGCGGGTGGTGGAGACGGTTCCGGCGTTCACCACGAACAGATCCTCCAGGCGCCAGGCGTACGGGACGTGCTTGTGCCCGGAGAGCACCAGGTGCACGTCGGCGTGCTGGAGCGTCTCCAGGGTGTCGCCCGCGTCGTGCACCACGTTGCGCTCGCGCCCCGTGCCCGGCACCGGCAGCAGGTGGTGGTGCAGCACGAACACCCGCAGGAAGGCCTCGTGCGCGGCGAAGCGCTCGCGGATCCAGCCGTAGCGGCCGCGGCCGATCACCCCGTTGTCGAGGTCGGGCTCGGTGGAGTCCACGGCCACGATCGACACGCCGCCGGCGTGCATCTCGGAGCGGCGCTCGCCGAACAGCTCCTCGAAGTGCACGTAGCCGACGTTGCGCGAGTCGTGGTTCCCCGGGATCACGATCATGCGCTCGCATCCGAGACGTCCGAGGTACTCGGCTGCCAGCTCGTACTCGCCGCGGAAGCCGTCGTTGGTCAGGTCGCCGGACACCACCACCACGTCGGGGGCGAGCTCGTTCACCTCGGTGATCGCCTGTTCGAGCAGGTCGGGCACGAAGTGCGGCGAGCCGCAGTGGAGGTCGGAGAGCTGGGCGATCGTGAACGAGCTCACGCCCCGAGCACCTCGGGCTCGCGCCTGAGCTCCTCGGCCAGGCGTAGCTCCGCGGGCACCTCGCGCTCGCCTCGCAGCGCGGCGCGCACCTTCAGGTAGTCCCGCACGGCGGCCACGTCGTGCACGCGCAGGATCGACCCGCCTCCGTCCCCCACGCATCCCACCGCGGCCAGGGTGCCCGCCAGGCGGGCGGAGGGCGCACGCCCGGTGATCGCCCCGATGAAGTCCTTGCGCGACAGGGCCAGCAGCAGCGGCCGGCCCAGCGCCCGCACCTCGGCCAGTCCCCGGAGCACGGCGACCGACTCGGCCGGTGTCTTGGCCAGGTCGATGCCCGGGTCGAGCACGACGCGGTCCTCCCCCACCCCGCGAGCCCGGGCCTCGGCCACCCGCTCGGAGAGCAGCATCACCACGTCGCCCACCACGTCGTGGTAATCCGGATAGCCCTTGACCTTCGGCGGCGTGCGCGTGTGGGTGACCACCAGGGCGGCGCCCACCTCGGCGCACGCGTCGGCCACGAGCGGCTCGGTGAGCCCGCTCACGTCGTTGATCATCTCGGCCCCGGCGTCGAGCGCCGCCCGCGCCACCTCGGCCCGCCAGGTGTCCACCGACACCGAGAACCCGGCCCCTGAAAGGCGCTCCACCAGCGGGATCACCCGCCTGATCTCCTCTTCCACCGGCACCACGGGGCGATCGGTGCGGCCGGACTCGCCGCCCACGTCGATCAGCTTCGCCCCCTCGTCCGCGAGCTGCGCGGCCCGCTCGGCCAGCTCGTCCACGCTCTTGGGGCGCTGGACGTCCGAGAACGAGTCGGGAGTCGCGTTCACGATCCCCATCAGCACCGGCTCGCCCAGCTCGAGCACGCGCCCGCGGAGCACCAGCGGCGCGGTGCTCACGCCGCCTCCTCGGGCGCGGCCCCCGGCTGCGCGATCGGCTTGGGCGCCACGTCGGGCACCACGTTTGCGGCCGGTGTGGGCGACGCGTCCCCGGCCAGGCCCTCGGCCCGCGCCACCTCGCGCCAGTCGTCGAGCTCGTCCTGGTAGCGCGCGTCGTCCCAGTGGAGCTCCCGGGCCAGCGCCGCCGCGACCCGCACCGCGCCCTCGGACCCGGGTGCGCTGAGCGCCTTCCCGTCCAGCAGCCCCAGCCGCGTGCGCCGGAGCATCACGTCGGCGAGCGTCAGCGCCTGCTCGCGGCGGGCGGAGAACGTGGCCTCGGCCACCAGGTCGGGTAGGTCCGGACTCACGCGCTCGGCCAGCCACGGGTCCTCGGCCGCCACCTCCATCACCTCCACCGCCGCATGCCCGTAGCGGGTGGCCAGATGGATGCGGCTGCGCTCGTCCACCCCGCCCACCTGCGGCAGCTCGGCGACGTCGATCGGCAGGCCGAGCGGCAGCTCCTGCGTGCGGCAGGCCGCCTCGCGGCCCTCGCGCTCCACCAGCCGGTCCACCACCATCTTGGCCATGCGCCGCCAGGTGGTGAGCTTGCCGCCGGTGATCGTCACGAGCCCCGAGCTCGTCTCGTACAGCTCGGCCTTGCGGGAGATGTCCACCGACTTCTTGGGGTCGCCGGTGGAGATCAGCGGCCTGACCCCGGCATACGCGCCCGCGAGATCCGCCGCGCCCAGCGAGGTGCCGAAGAACTCGTTCACCGCGTGGAGCAGGTAGTCCACGTCGTCGCCCGATGCCGGCACGTGCTCGAGGTCGCCCTCGTAGTCGTTGTCGGTGGTGCCGATGAGGGTCCGGCCGAGCCAGGGCAGAACGAACACGGTGCGCCCGCCGCCCGCCGGGACCACCACGCCGGCCTCCCCCACGTCCAGCGCCTCCAGCGGCAGGATCACGTGGGTCCCGCGGCTGGGGCGGATGCGAGGAACCTCCTCCTCGCGGTAGAGCTCGTCGGGACGAAGCTGGTCCGCCCACACGCCCGTCGCGTTCACCACGTTCGCGGCCGCCAGCTCGAAGCGGCCGCCGCTCACCGTGTCCCGCACGAGGGCGCCCGCGGCGCGACCGTTGCGCTCCACCAGGCCCTCAACGTCGCAGCCTCGGGCCAGCACCGCGCCGTAGCGCTCGGCCTCGCCGAGCACGCTCAGGACGAGCCGAACGTCGTCGGTCTGGCAGTCGTAGAAGAGATACGCCGCGGTGGGATCGCGCTCGGCCAGCGACGGCACCATCCGCACCGCCTCGGCGCCATCGATCATCCGGTGGCGGGCCGGGCTCCACTCCGCATCCTCGTCGCGGCCGCGACGCCAGCTCATGGCGTCGTACATGTTCAGCCCCACTCCCATCAGCCGGTCGGGGCGCTTCCCGCCGAAGCTCGGCACCAGCAGGGGCAGCGGCTTCACGAGGTGCGGTGCCAGCGTGACCATCAGCGAGCGCTCGAGCAGCGCCTCGCGGACCAGGCCGAGGTCGAAGTTCTGGAGGTAGCGCAGCCCGCCATGCACGAGCTTGGAGGAGCGGCTGGAGGTGCCGGCGGCGAAGTCATTGCGCTCCACGAGCGCGACGCTGTACCCGCGCGAGGCGGCGTCGAGTGCCACGCCCGCCCCGGTGATCCCGCCCCCCACCACCACCACGTCGAACGTCTCGCGCTCCATCGTGGCCAGGGCATCCTCGCGCGCGATCATGGGAGCCAGGTCACGAAGTCGTTGGTGCCGAGCCGCGCCGGCGGCTCCTTCTCCTGCCGCGGCGGGCCGAGGTGCAGAAGTCCGATGATCCGCTCGCCGTCCGGCACCCCCACCGCCGCGCGGCCCTCATCCGAGCGCAGCACCGCCGGCGTGCGCCAGTAGCCCGCGAATCCCCGGCCGTGAGCCGCCACGAGCACGATGTAGCTGGCCACGGCGGCGGCGCACAGGTCCTCCTCGTCCTGCACCGGGTCCTCGCTGCCCACCACGGACGCCACCACCAGGGTCGGGGCGCGGTCGAGCTTGGCGGCCGCCTCGGGACCTGCGGCCTCCTTCAGACACCCGAGCGCGTCGGGGCCGAGCACGCGAAAGCGCCATGGGTTGGTGAGGTTGTGGTTGGGAGCCCAGCGGGCGAGCTCCAGCAGCTCGTCCAGCGTCTCCCGCGGCACCGGATCGGCGCCGTACGCCTTGTGCGTGCGCCGGGTGCGGATCGCCTCTTCCACGTCCACCGCTTCGACGCTACCGGATAGGTTGCCCGAGGACTCGCAACCAACGGGAAAGAGCGGAGAACTATGGCGGGCGGAACCGTGCTGATCACCGGGGCGTCGACGGGCATCGGAGAGGCCGCGGCGTTCCATCTCCGCGACCTCGGATTCGACGCGGTGGCCGGCGTGCGGAAGGACGAGGACCGTGACCGACTGACGGCGGCCGGCCTGCGGGCGGTGAAGCTTGACGTGACCGACTCGGCACAGATCGAGGCGGTGCGGACGGAACTGGGCGATCGTCCGCTCGCCGGACTCGTGAACAACGCCGGCATCGGAGTGGCCGGTCCGCTGGAGTTCATGCCGCTCGACCGCCTGCGCCACCAGCTCGAGGTGAACCTTGTTGGCCAGGTGGCCGTGACCCAGGCCCTGCTTCCCTCCCTGCGACGGGCCCGGGGACGCATCGTGAACGTGAGCTCGATCGGGGGCCGGATGGCGCTGCCGCTGGTGGGGCCCTACGCGGCCTCGAAGTTCGGGCTCGAGGCGGTGAGCGACTCCCTGCGCCGCGAGGTGCGCCAGTTCGGGGTGAACGTGATCGTGATCGAGCCCGGCGGTGTGAAAACGCCGATCTGGGCGAAGTCGAGCGCCATGGCGGACGAGATGCTCGCCGAGATGCCGGCCGAGGGCGAGCGGCTCTACGGGAGCATGATGTCCGCGCTGCGGAAGCAGACCGTGAAGATCGGCGAGGAGACAGGGCTTGAGCCGCGAGAGGTGGCGGAGACGATCGGCACGGCCATGACCAAGAGCCGCCCCCGCGCGCGTTATCTGGTGGGTCGCGAGGCAAAGATCCAGGGGCAACTGGCGAAGCGGTTGCCCGCCCGGCTGATGGACCGCCTGATCGGAATGCAGCTGCGCTAGCGGTAGACGGGGTCGGGCGATGTGGGGTCGATCCGCCCCACCAGCCGCTCGACCGCCGCCAGCGCCACGCGCTGAAGGCCGGGACCGAGGCTCACCCGGGCCACGCCCAGGTCGCGCAGGGCCGGGAGCGGCGGCGAGCCCGGCCGTACCAGGAAGTTCACCGCGCCGCCCACCGCGGACACGAACGTCTCCACATCCGCGGGCTCGGCCAGCGCGATCGGGTACACGCAGTCCGCACCGGCCTCCCGGTACAGCCGGCCGCGGCGGATGGCCTCGTCCAGCCAGCCATCGGCCTGGTCCGACGGTCTCGTATCCACCCGCGCGTTCAGGACCACGTCCACTCCCGCCGCCCGCCCCGCCGCCTTCACCGCGGCGTGGCGCTCGGCCTGGGCCTCGGCATCCACCAGCCCGCCGTTCACGTGGTCGGTGTCCTCGAGGTTGAGCCCCACGGCGCCGGCGTCGAGCAGTCCGGCCACGAGCCGCTCGGGCTCGAGGCCGTACCCGGCCTCCACGTCAGCCGTGACGGGCAGTTCCGCGGCCGCGGCCACGCGCCCCACGGCGCCCAGCATCTCCGCCGGCGGGATCGAGTTGTCGTCCGGGTACCCGAGCGACGCGGTGATGGCCGCGCTGGCGGTGGCCAGCGCCGGGAACCCCGCGTCCGCCACCAGCCGGGCGGACGCCACGTCCCACACGTTCGGCAGCACGAGCAGCGCGTCGGAGTGGTGCAGCTCGCGCAGGCGCCCGGCGTGGGTGGAGAGGTGCTCCCTGTCCATGGTCCGGTACTCAATCACCCGCGGCCACCGCCCTCGCCGATGCGGGCCAGCGCACGTCGAAGCGGCGGCGGTAGCGCTGCAGCGCGCGCACGAACGCGGGCCCGATCAGAAGCGAGAAGCCCACGTTCCCGACCGCGTGGACGAGGTTGTAGGGAAGCGAGGTGGCCGAGATCGCCAGGTAGGTGTCCAGGTCCTGCTGGGCGGCCAGCGTCCACTGGTACACGTCCATCCAGGCGCCGAAGGCGAGCCCCGCGAACCCGCACACCGCCGCGAGCAGGAGCCGGCTCGGCTCGCGGCCCCGAAGCACGCGAGCCAACCCGGCGCCCATCAGGCCCACACCTCCCCACCCCGCCATCTGCCACACCGTCCACGGCCCCTGCGAGAGGAAGATGTTCGACACCAGCGCCGCGACCGCCCCCACCGCGAACCCGGGGGCCGCGCCGAGCGCATACCCGCCGAACAGCACGATGTCCGTGGTGGGCTTCACGTTCGGGATGGCCGCGAACGCCAGCCGGCCCACGACCGCCAGCGCGGCAAGCGCCGCCACCAGCGCCAGCACACGGGAGGACGGGCGCTCGCGCTCGTACCAGGCCAGCCCCGCCCCGACGGCCAGAGCGAGCAGCACGAAGGAGGCCAGTGACCAGCTCATGCGGGCGCACCCTCCAGGCGCTCGCGCAGCAGCGCGGCCCCGTCGCCCGGGGTGAGCGCGGCGCCGTCGGTGATCCGGGCCACGTCGGTGGAGAAGTGCCAGCCGCCACCGAGCACCTCGAGCGGCGTGGCGTCGGCGATCGTCAGGCCCTGGCCCAGCAGCACCACACGGTCCGCGAACGTGGCCGCGAACTCGGTGTCGTGCGTGGCCACCACCACCGCGGCGCCGGCGCGGGCCAGGTCGCCGCAGCGCCGGGCGAGCGCGTCCTTGTGCACCCGGTCCATTCCCCGGGTGGGCTCGTCCAGCAGCACCGTGGCGGACGGGCCTCCCTCGAGCACAACCTCGAGCGCGAGGCGCTGGCGCTCGCCACCCGAGAGATCGCGCGGGTTCGCCTCCGCCCGGCCGGTCAGCCCCGCCGCGGCCAACCCCTCGGCACCGACCTCCTCCCCGGCGTGCTCGTGGAGCAGGTAGTCGCCCGGGTGCTGGAGCAGCAGGGCCACGGGGCCCGCCCGCTCGACGCGACCCCGGGTGGGCTCGATCAGGCCCTTGATCAGCCGCAGCAGGGTGCTCTTGCCCGCACCGTTGCGGCCCATCAGCGCCACCCTCTCACCCGGCCGGAGCGCGAGCGTGAGGCCACGGAGGATCACCGGGCCGTCGGGGATCTCGACCCACGCGTCGCGCACCCGCAGCGCCGGCGGCCCCGCGGCCGGAGCCGGCGCGGAGGCGGCGGGGTGGCGCGCGTCGAGCTCCGCGCCGCGCAGGCCCGCCCGCGCCTCCCGCACCGACGTGGGGAGCGGGCGGAGCCCGGCCTGCGAGAACAGCCGCGCGGCCGGCGTGGCCAGGGCGGGCGCCGACTCAGCGGCCCAGGTCAGGAACTCCCGAGGGCCCGCGTCGCAGGCGATCCGGGACTCCTCCAGCGCGATCACTCGGCCCGCAGCGGGGAGGCAGCGCTCCAGGCGGTGCTCGGCGATCACCACGGCGGTGCCCCAGTCCTCGTTCAGGCGCCGGAGCAGCCACACCAGCTCGTCGCCCGCCACCGGGTCGAGCTGCGAGGTCGGCTCGTCCAGCAGCAGCAGCGCGGGACGCCGCACCATCGCCGCGGCGATGGCCACACGCTGAAGCTCTCCGCCGGAGAGGGTGTCCGTGCGCCGCTCGAGAAGATGGGCCACCCCGAGCGCCAGCGCCGTCTCCTCCACCGCCCGGGCCACCGCGCCCGGAGCCTCGCCGGCGTGCTCCAGCGGCAGCTCCAGCTCGGCCATGACGCCGCCCATCACCACCTGCGACTCCGGCTCCTGGAGGACCGTCCCGCACACCGCGGCCAGGTCGCCCGGGCCGTGCTCGCGGACCGACCTCGCGGCCACGCTCAGCTCTCCCGTGGCGGCGCCGCCGTGGAAGTGGGGCACCAGGCCGCAGAGCGCGCGGATCAGCGTGGACTTCCCCGACCCGGACACGCCGGCCAGCACAGTGAACGTGCCGGGCTCGATCTCGAGACTCACGTCGCGCAGCGCCGGCTCCGTGGCCTCGGGATAGGTGTAGGTGAAGCGCTCTGCGCGCACCAGCGGCTCAGCCACGAGCCACCCCCATTCGTGCGCTCACACCCGCGAACGGCGCGCCCGCCAGGAGCACCAGGAGCGCCGCCAGCACGAGCTCCGGCGCGCCCAGATCGATACCGAGGCTCGGGTAGAAGTCCACGGAGGCCACGCCCGCCACGCGGCCGGCCACCGCAAGCGTGGCGATCAGGAGAGCCGCCGCGGCCAGCCGGATGTCGTGGCGCGACCACGGCAGCCGCCGGCGAACCGGGCGACCGGCCAGCGAGTACCCGCGAAGCTCCAGCGCGGCGGCCAGGTCCACCGAGCGGTCGAGCGCCCCCGCGAGCGTGGAGCGAGCCACGGCCAGCCGGCCCGCGGGAACCGGACGGCAGCGTGCGGCGTCGCTCATGCGCGTGGCGTCACGGGCCAGCACGGGCACGAGCCGGGTGGCCAGCGAGGCGGTGAGGGCGGAGCGATACGACACGCGCCGGAACAGCCGCAGCAGCGCGTCCGGGTCCACCGCCACCGACATCAGCCAGAGAGCGACGATGATCACCACGACCCGGAGGCCGGCGAGCGCACCGGCCACCGTGGCCTCGAGCGTCACGTCGAAGCGCCGCCCGAACACCTCGCCTCCCCGGATCAGGAGCGTGTTGCCCTCCTGGTAGACGAGCGGATTGATCACGGCCACGAGGAGGGCGAAGGGCAGCGCCACCCGCAGGGCGCCCAACACCTCGCGGCCCACCCCGGCGCCCACGGCCGCCACTCCGATCGCGCCCAGGGCCGCCACCAGCACCAGTGGATGCTCGTAGAGCGCCCCGACCAGCGCGAGCGACGCGCAGAAGGCCGCGGCCACGCCCGCGCGCGCGGAATGCAGCGCACTCGGCTTCGGCCGGTATACGGGCACGAACTTCACGGGCTCTCCAGGGGGAGCTTCTCCACCCGATCGCCTGTGGCCGCCACCGCGTACGCGTCACGCAACCGGCGCTCGGACAGCGCGCGCACGCCCGCCGCGAGAGCGCGCTGGTCGAGACCGGTCACGAGCCACACGATCTCGTTCGAGGTCGGCCGGAGCGCCGCCACCAGGGCCGTGCCGTCACCGGGACGGACGGTGCGAGCCACGTCCCCGGACGAGTCCAGCAGGTCGATCCGGTCGCCGTCCGTGGAAACGCGGGCGAACACCCCACTCTTGTCGGGCGCCTCCTCGAGCGTATCCGCACCGCGCACGATCTTGGCCCGCGGCCAGGTGGCCACCACCAGCCGGATGATCTTCTCGGTGGCCGGCGCGCCGATCGAGGCTCCGTTCGCCCGCGCACCGACCCGCTCCAGCCGCGACTTCGCGTCGCGGCAGGGACCCGAGGACACGTCCTCGCACTCCACCCGCACCGGTCGCCGCCGGCCGTCCAGGCCGTGCACGAACGGCTCCGGGAAGGCGCCCACTATCTCGGGCGCCCGGGCGGCGTGCTCCCACTTGCGGTAGTCCCACTGCACCCGGTCCCCGGGATGCAGCTCGTACTCCGCCGCACCCGTATCCGACTCCTGCCCGTTCACGAAGAAGAACCAGCCCTCGCGCCCGCCGCCGCCCTGGCTCTTCAGCCCGCCGATGGACTGCACGAAGCGCCCGCCGAAGCGGGTGTCCACGTCGAACTTCGAACGCAGCAGTCGCATCACCGTCTGGTCTTCGCGCAACCTCGGCTCGGCGATCGACCCGATCAAACGGTGGCCGAAGTCGCGCGTGACCCTGAGTGTCACACCGTCGCCCTTGAGCTCGTCTCCCGCTCCCAGGCCGCAGCCGGCGGCGAGGCCGGCGGCGGCTACGAGGGCGGCAACGAGCCCCAGCCGACGACACACCTGCATACGTCGCCCCTTCCTCGAGGGTCGTTTGACGAGGCCGGAGGGCAGTTCTCCTGGCTTGCAGCTCCACGTCGCGCCTTCCCGAGGGCCGCTGGCCCCCAGTGGCTCAGTGCGACGCTTCAGCGCTCGCTCACAGTGGCGGGACCGCGCCGGACTCTCACCGGACTTCCCTGGACCACCGGCCAATTGGTTGGCGCAGCTTAACCCAAGCTAGCCGCGCCGGAGAGCGGCGGTCACGCCGCCGAGCACCACGGCCGCGGTGAGCGTGATCATGCCCGCCCCCGCCACGATGGCGGTGTGGTCTGACGCGAACTGGACCACCTCGTCGGGACGGGTGAACACGATCGTCAGGGCGAGAAGGGTCACGGCGCCCACGGCCACGAGCGTGAGCGCGGCCAGCCCGACCGTCGTGCCCCAGTCCACCGCCCGTGCCCAGGCGGCGGTGACCTTGGTGCGCCCCACACGCTCGGGCCAGCGCTCAGCGGCTGCGCGCAGCCCCGCGGCGATGGCCAGCGTCCAGCCGCCCGCGAGCAGGAAGCCGCCCAGCACGTCGCTCGGGAAGTGCCAGCCGAGCACGACCACGCACAGGCCCACGCTCAGGGCCAGGCCCATGCCGAGCACGGCCGCCAGGGGGCGGGCGCGGGGCGGGGCCACCAGCACCCCCGCGAGCGCCACGGACATGGCAGCGGTGGAGTGACCGCTCGGGAAGGCGGCGGGATCCACGTGCGCGCCGCCCACGGTGCCGCTGAACCGGGGGTAGGCCAGCAGGAGCTTGAGAAGCTGGCTGGAGATGCTCGTGGCGGCGACCAGAGCAATCACGCCGGCGGCCAGGCGCGGGCGCCCGCGCGCCAGGCCCACACCCGCGAGAAGCGCGGCCATCAGGCCCACCGTGGCCGGATCGCCGAGGTGGGCGATCCAGTTGACCCGCGCCTCGGTGGACGGCCGCTGGAGGTCGATGAAGCCGTGGAGCGCGTTGGCGTCCAGCGAGCGGGCGTCGCCCGACCCGTAGGCCACGGCAACCAGAATCAGGAACGCGATCGCGCACCAGAGGGCGCCAAGCACCAGAATGCGCGGCCGAAGGGTCATACAACTCAAGGTAGCGAGCGTCCTAGCGGACTTCGCCGAGTCGCCAGGACCGCCGCTACAATCTCCGCGTCTAGCCGCCATCGTCTAGGGGACTAGGACGCCGCCCTCTCACGGCGGTAACGGGGGTTCGAATCCCCCTGGCGGTACTGCCCGGGTCTACGAGAACCCGTCGAGCCCGACACTGGGGAACGCGGACGTCACTCCGGCAGCCCCAGGGCCGCGCGGGCCTCGGCCTCGGTGCGGTACCAGCTCCAACCGGCGACCATGCCGTCGCGGACGGTCGCCACCTGCCACATCGTCTGCTCGAGCGGCATCCCGCTTCTGGCCGCCGTGCCCTGCACGCGCGCCTTGACGATCGTCGAGTCGCCGAACGCCTCCACGTGCTCGACCACGGGCCGCCAGTCCGGGAACACGGTCACCATCAGGTCGAGGAACTCGCGCACCCCCGCGTGCCCCCGGTAGACCGTGGCCTCCGACTCCTGGATCAGTGAGGTGAACTCGATCTCGGGGTGCGTGATCGCGAGGAAGCCGTCGATGTCACGGCGCCCCAGGGTGTCGAAGGCTCGCCGCGCGAGTTCGATGTTCTCCTCGGACACGGTCTAGCCGGGAAGCCACACGGCATCGAGCGCGGCCTGAGGATCGCTGTGGCTCACGACTCTGAAAACGAGTCCGCCCCGCAGGTCGAACACGAACCCGACCGTCGTCTCGATGTCCACGCGCGGGCCGGGCGCGACGGCGGTGATCTGTCCCACAACCCCAACCCGGTCATCGCGATCGCGGAACTCTCGGGGCTCGATCAGATAGGTCTCCCAGTCCTCCTCCATGTCGCGCGCAAAGCGGCGCATGCCCTCGTGTCCGCGATAGACCAGCCCCTCCAGCTGGGCCCGGAAGGGCACGAACTCGCACTCCGCGTCGAACATGCGCACCAGGTCATCCACAGCCCGGGCGTTGAACGCCGCGATGACCCGCCGGACGATCTCCACGTTGTCCTGCGACATGGCGTCCGAGTATCCCTCAGCTGTCGAGTTCCTCAACCAATTCGGCAACTCGGCGGGCGATGTCGTCCCGGATGGCCCGCACCTCGCCGAGCGGACGTCCCGCGGGATCCGGAAGCTCCCAGTCGATGTACCGCTTTCCCGGGATGTAGGGGCACTCATCCCCGCATCCCATCGTCACCACGAGGTCCGCGCGCTCGGCGATCTCGGTGGTCAGCCGCCGCGGAACGACATCGGCGAGGTCGATGTCCAGCTCGCGCATCACGGTCACCACCTCGGGATGGACCCGACCCGCGGGCGTGGTGCCCGCCGACTCGGCGTCGTGGCGGCCCGCCGACGCACGCTCGAAGAGCGCCCGGCTCATCTGGGAGCGGCCGGCGTTGTGCAGGCACACGAACAGAACCCGCGCCAACTAGGCGACCTCGACCTTCGGATCTCCGCGTACCAGCTGGTAGGCGAGAGCGCCGGCCGCCGCCCCGACGATGGGGCCGGCCACGTAGATCCAGAGGTGGTCCCACCGTCCCGTCACCAGCGCGGGCCCGAACGACCTTGCCGGATTCATGCTCGCCCCGGTCACCGGCCCGCCGAACAGCGCGTCGAGACCGACGGTCGCGCCGATGGCTATGGCCGCTGCGGCGCCGACCGCTCTCGTATCGGTGGCCACGGCCATGATCACGAACATCAGGACGCCGTCATCACGATCTCATAGACCAGCGCGCTTCCGCTGCCGACGGTGGGCTGGGTGATCCCCAGTCCGGCCGGGCGATCGGTCCACACCGCGTACAGGAGCAGAGCGCCGGCGATCGCACCGGCGATCTGCGCTCCGATGTAGGCCAAGGCGTCACGGGCTGGGAAGTGCCTGGTGAGCGTGAAGGCCACTGTGACCGCGGGATTGATGTGCGCTCCCGAGAGGTGCCCGGTGGCGTAGACCATGACCATGATCACGAGTCCGAACGTGAGGGCCACCCCCACGACCCCGAGGCTGCCGCCGGAGTGTGAGTCGCCGACGATCGCGCCGCAACCCGCGAACACGAGTGCGAAGGCCGCGATGGCCTCCGCTGCCGCGCGGCGGGCGAGGCCGGCGCGCTCGTGCCTCACAGCGACTCGAGGGGAACGCCCACGATCTTGAGGCGCCGGGTTAGGCCGGCGATCGCGAAGTCCCGAATCTCGTCCGCGGTCGCCCCGAGCGCCTCCCAGTCCGTGCCGTCGCTGTCCGGTGGCGCCAGCGACGCCGCGACCGCCGGGAGGAGCGCGCGCAACGTCTTCCGCACAGTGTCTCCCAGACCGGGGTCATCGCGGACGGCCTCACGCAGGAACCAGGTGCCGTACGCGATGTGCCGCTGCTCGTCGTGATGGATCTTCGAATAGCCGTCCACGAAGCCACCGAGCAACCCCACCCGCTCGAGGTAGCCGGTAATGAAGTTGAACGCGGTGAGGCCCAGCGTGCCCTCGATCACCATGTGGTAGGTCGTGACGAAGGCGACCTTCGCCTCCCCATCCCCCGGCTCGGCCACGAGCCGCTCGTGCGCCCGTACCAGGGCCTCGTCGAAGATCGTGGCAAACGCCGGAGAGAGCTGTTCCCGCGCGCGGGCCACGTGCTCGCCGATCGTCCCGGGGTCGGCAATCACCTCGTCCTGGTAGCGCGCGTAGAACTGCATGTGGCGCGCCTCGTCCACCTGCTGGGTGGTCAAGAACGTGGCCTCCTCCTCGGTTCCGTATGCGCCCACCAGGCCCGAGAACTTGGTGGTGATGCGCTCCTCCGCCACCATCAGCGACGCGAGAGCCCAGAAGACGAGGGAGCGGTCATCACCCGTCATCGCCCCCCATTGGTCCGCGTCGGCCTCCAGATCGATCGCGAACGGGCTCCACTGCTCCTCCTCCCAGTGGCGGTACAGGGTCTGCGGATCGTGCAGGTGGACTTCGTCGCCGGCCACAGCGCGTGACGTTATTACATTGACGACAGCCGATTCAATTGATATCTCTGTATTGATGAGTGTCGATCTGGAGCTGGCCCCCAAGCAGAAGCGCCGTGCCGGGGAGCCCTGCTGCGAGCCGGTGGTGTACCCCGATGTCGATCGTGACCGGGCCGAGCAGATGGCGGCCAGCGCCAAGGCGCTGGCTGATCCGATCCGCCTGCAGCTGGTGGACGTGCTCCGCAAGCACGCGGGCAAGGTCTGCGTGTGCGAGCTCGTGCCGTTGTTCGAGGTGTCCCAGCCCACGCTCTCGCACCATCTCAAGGTGCTGCGCGATGCCGGCATCGTGGACTCTGAGCGCCGAGGCCTGTGGGCCTACTACTACGTCAATCCCGGACCACTGGAGGAGCTTTCCCGATGGCTCAGCTGAATGATGTTCGCGACCTTGTCCGCGCCCGCTACGCCGCCGCCGCGAAGGGGGTCTCCACAGCCTCCGGAGAGTCCGGCTGCTGCGGCTCCGCCTCCGGCTGCGGTTCCACGACCCTGCGAGACGACGAGGCCGCCGTGTTCGGTGAGCGCCTCTACGCCGGCCCCGAACGCGAGGGCGCGCCCGAGGCCGCCGTGGCCGCCTCGATGGGGTGCGGCGTACCCACGGCCGTGGCGGAGCTGCGTGAGGGAGAGACGGTTCTCGACCTGGGCTCCGGTGCTGGGGCGGATGTCCTCATCTCGGCGCGCAGGGTCGGCCCGGCAGGCACGGTCGTGGGCCTCGACATGACCGACGAGATGCTCGAGCTGGCCCGCGCGAACGCCGCGGCCGAACGGATCGACAACGTCGAGTTCGTCAAGGGCAACATCGAGGAGATCCCGCTCGACGATCACTCCGTCGACGTCGTGATCTCCAACTGCGTCATCAACCTCTCGGCCGACAAGCCCGCGGTCATCAACGAGGCCGCTCGCGTGCTTCGCCCCGGCGGCCGTTTCGCCGTGTCCGACGTGATCGCGGACCCCGCCATGGACGATGCCACCCGCGCCGACATGGAGCAGTGGACCGGTTGCATCGCCGGCGCCCTCACCCGGGATGAGTTCACCCGGGCGCTCGAGTCCGCGGGCTTCGAGGACATCGAGATTCGCGAGACGCATCGCGTGCACGAGCACGCGAGCTCGGCAATCGTCAGAGCCGCCAAGCCCGCGCCCTAACCGGAGACCCCACCGGGCCGGCGCGCGGCTGCAGGACCTCGCCCATACTCGGCCAAATGAGGCGACTTTGGCTGATGCCCGCCTTCGTGGCACTGCTCTTCGCGAGCGTGTGGGCCGTGGCCACCGTGACCATCGCCACCGGCTCGGCGATCGTGACCGGGAACTCCCACGGCGGCCTCTTCTGGTCTGTGATCGCGGCCCTCGCCATTGTGGCCGTCGGGCTCGTGAGAATCACCGGGGGCGTCGGCCGCCGGGTCCTCCACCTCGCGCGCTGAATCCCCCAAACGGGTAGTTGCGGGAACAGCTACTTTTCGGAGGGGTCTCTTCCGGCGGGCCGATCGCGAACCGGCGCGCCCTCTGAGCCGTACCACGAGTGCAGGACCCGCCCGGGCCCTTCTCGCCTATGCCTCCCTCCACGAACAACGGAACGATGGAACCTGCCGTCGCCCGCGCACGCGCCATCGACGCGTACCGGCTCGACTCCTACATCCCCGAGCGGCTGGTGGAGGAGATGTACGACGGCCGGCGCCTGAGCCGCCTTCTCGCGC
This sequence comes from uncultured Thermoleophilaceae bacterium, assembly GCA_963819115.1. Taxonomy (GTDB): domain Bacteria; phylum Actinomycetota; class Thermoleophilia; order Solirubrobacterales; family Thermoleophilaceae; genus JACVRW01. Next base: position 1,740,805 of record CAWFUR010000011.1, read on the forward strand.
GCAAGGCGGTCCGGCGGCTCACCGGCCGTTTCCGCCGCTCCGACCCCGCCGAGGCGGTCGTGACGTCCTACGCCGGCCTCGCGGTGTTCGACCGCCCGGACCTGCACAAGGGCGGCATGGCCTTCGGCCGGGACTTCCCGCGCGCCCTCAACGAGCTCGGCGTGGGCCGGTGCGGCCGCCTGTTCGAGTACTGCGCCGGGCCCGGGTACATCGGTTACTCGCTGCTGGCCGCGGGCTGGTGCGAGAGCCTCGCCCTGGCCGACGTGAACGCCGACAGCGTGGCCGCCGCCCGGCGGACGCGGGCGTACAACGCCATCGAGGACCGGGTGGCCGTCTATGAGTCCGACGCCCTCGATCAGATCCCCGCAAGCGAGCGATGGGACCTCGTCATCGCCAACCCTCCCCACTTCCCCGCGGAGCCCCGTGAGCACGCCGACATCCAGGTGTACGACACCGGCTGGGACGTGCACGAGCGCTTCTATTCGACGGTCGGCGCGCACATGAAACCCGGCGGTCTCGTGGTGATGGTGGAGAACGCCGCCGGGTCCGACCCGAACCTGTTCCGGAAGATGATCGAGGCCGGCGGCGGGCGCCAGCGAACGCTCCATCCGGGAAGCGACATCCACGGCCACGCCAACGGGCTCTATTACCAAGTGAGCGAGTGGTAGTTCGGGGTCCGGTGCTCGGCCCGATCACCGATCGGGCCTGCGCTCCTCCCTAGGCCTAGGTCATCCATGGTTTCGATTGCCGTGCCCGGGTAGGCGACTCGAAAGGCGGGACCGGCACGACAGACTTCGGCAAGGGGGATTTCGCGCCGGGACCGCCTTCTTTCTACGGACCAGGCCGCTTGGGCGATGGAAGAAGGCCCACCCGGCACTTCGGCGCCGCGGGCACCTGCGCCTGTACTCCGCGCAGGTGAGCCCGCCCCGCACCCGGCCTCAGTAGCCGTTCGAGCCGCTGCCGGTGCTCGAGCTGTCCTCGGAGGCGGAGTCCCCGCTCCCGCCTCCGGCCACCACGATCGTGCCCTTCATGCCCATGGCCTTGTGGTTCCCGATCGGGCAGTACATCTCGTAGGTACCGGCCTTGCTCAGGTCCACCGTGAGCTTCGCCGACTGGCCCGCGTCGATCGGCTGGGTCTTGGCCTCGCCGCTCGGCCCCTCAACCTCGAGGGCGTGGGTGATCTGACCGTCGTTCGTCACGTCGATGGTCACGCTGCCGGCCTTCTTAACCGCCGGGTTCGCGGGATCGATCTTGAACTCGGTCTCCGAGAGCTTCACCGCGCCCGTTGAGCCGCCCGCAGCCGCGGTCGTGCTCGCGGCCTTCGCGGTACCTGTGGAGGCGTTTCCGTCGCCGTTGTTGTCGTTGCCACCGCATCCTGCGATGACCAGCGCCCCTGCCGCGAGCGCGGCAGCCAGCGGCCTGAGTGCGTACATGAAGCCTCCGTGGTCGGCGCCCCGGGAACCGGGGCGGTTGGCACCGGGGTGTACGCGGGGCGGGGCGGGGCGGTTCGATCGCTCAGTACACGACGCCGCCGGCGAGCACGCTTGCTCCGCGCTCTCCCCGCGTGATCACGATGCGCTCGTAGTCGCCCGGCTTCGCCGCCGAGGTGAGCCGCACATGCGCCCGCCCGTGGGCGTCGACCCGGAAGGTGCCGCCGCTGATCCACCGGCCCGTGTCCGGGATGCACCAGAGCTGGTACATGGGTGTCGAGCCGGACGGCAGCCCCCTCACCGAAAGGTCCACCCGGGTGCCCTCGCGCACCGCCCGCAGGTAGGCCTCGGCCGTGGCGCCCCCGCCGCGGAGATCCACATGGCCGAAGGCCTCGTCCTCCTGAGAGGAGGACAGCGCCCCGGAGAGGAGGATCGCCACCGCGGCCACGGCCACCGCCACGCCACCCGCGAGCCCGAGCCGCAGGCGGCCGCCGGGCGGACGGCGCCGGGTGGGCGGCGCCGGAGCAGACGGCGCGCGGCGCTCACGCGCGAAGCGGTCCAGTACCGCCTCCTCGAGCGCGGCGGGCGGCGACTCGGGCTTGGCGTCGGCCGAGCCCGCCAGGTCGAGCAGCGCCGGCAACCCGGCCAGCTCGTCACGTTCCCTGCGGCAGTGCGGGCACGTCTCGATGTGGCGTTCGACCCGCTCGGCCTCGTGGGGCTCGAGCCGGCCCAGCACGTGACCGCCCAGGAGCTCCCGGATCTCGGCGCACTGATTCACGGCGCCACCTCCATCTCGTCCAGGATCAGCCTCAGGTGACGCAGGGCGTAGTAGCTGCGGCTCTTGACCGTTCCCAGCGGCAGACCGAGAGCCTCGGCGATCTCCCTCAGCGTGAGGCCCTGGAAGTGAGCGAGGCGGAGCACCTCGCGATGCTCCGCGCTGAGGCGCGCGAGCGACGCCGCCACCTGCCAGCGCAGCAGCGCGTCCTCGAGTGCGCGGTCCAGCCCCGCCGGCTCCTCCTCGCCGACGCCGGGCGCCGCCAGAGAGGGGCGAACGGCGGCCCGCCGGCGGAGGTCCACAATCCGGTTGCGAGCCAGGGCGTACAGCCACGTGCGGAAGCTCCCGCGCTCCTCGTCGTAGCGCTCGGAGTTGCGCCAGACGCTGGTGAACGTGTCCTGCACGACCTCCTCCGCGAGCCCGCGATCATGTAATGCGTTCAGCGCGAACCCGTAGAGCTCGCCGCCATAACGGCGGTACAGGGTCCGAAGACCGTCCCCGGTCGGATCGCCGGCGAGCCGACCGATCAGGCTGGCATCGCTCACCGCCATTCAGGGTGACATACGCACGACGCGCCGATACGGTTCGGCGGAAGCCTGTTTTTCGTCCCGGACCGGTTTGACAGACGCCGGAAAGCCGTCTAGGACTGGAAGGGCACCCCGCCCATCGTCCCCCCTCGGCGACCGGGTGCAGAAGGTCCGAAACCCTCATGCCCACCGCAATCCGACGAGCCACGGTCGCCGCACTGACCCTTGCCCTTCTCGTGCCCGCCGGCGCGCTCGGCGAGGCCGTCTTCCGCACGGGCAAGTACAGGGGCACCGACGGTGCCCGCCTCAAGATCGCCTTCATCGCCGGGAGGTCGGATGTGCGCGAGCTCATGTTCTCGCTCAAGCGCATGTCCGACACCTGCACCACCGGCGGCACGCTCAGCGGATCGCAGGTGCCCTACGACATAGCCGACCTTCCGATCGGCAAGAAGGGCGTGTTCAAGCTGAGCGCCGAGAGCAACCCGAGGTATGTGCCCACCAAGGTGATGATCCGGGGCACGCTGAAGGGCAGTGCCGCCTCCGGAAGCTTCCGTCTCACGTACGGACCGCTGGAGGACGGCACGACGTGTGACACCGGCAAGCTGTCCTGGACGGCCAAGCGCCGTTCCTAGGCGCCGGCCACCGAACGCGCCTCCATCTCGGCCTCGGTGGGCCAAGGCAACTGGAGGAAGACACCCAGGTTGGCCGTCTCGCTGTCCGGTCCCCGGCCTCCGATCACGGCCGCGCAGGTGAGGACCTTCCCGCTCTGACGCAGGATCTCCACCGCCGGGCGGTAGCGCACCGCGTCCTCGCGCGAGAGATACCCCACGAGGCGTCCACCGATCGTGACCTGAATGGCGTTCGGATCGTGGGGATTGTCCGGCTCGGGCACGAGCGCGGCGGTGGCCTCGTAGCGTGCCGCCTCGCCGGCGTCGGCCCCCGCGATGTCCCTGAGTGCGTCCTGGTAGTGGGACACGCCCACCGCGCGCAGGCGCGCATCGGCAAAGCCCAGCCGGACCTCGGTGGGATCGGCAGTCAAGTGGCGCATATTGACGCTCTCGCGGCCTCCAGTCACCTTGGACGATTGACGTAGATCGTTTGGTCTGCCCCGAAAAAGCCCGCAATTTGCGAGCTTCCGGGCGCCCTGATGGCGCATTTTGCGGCGAAGGCACGGTAAGAACCACGGGCCGAGCCGGCCGCCCGCCGCGCCCGACTCGGCTCTCCCGCCTGCCGGAGCCAAGGACGGCCCGGCACCCGGCAGGAGCGTCCCTTCGCCCCGACCCACCACGCCGCCCATGCGCAAACTCGTCGTCTGCCTCGTGCTGCTCCTGGCCGCGCTGGCCGTCACCTCGTGCCGGCCCTACTCCGGGGCGAGCCCGTTCAACCGCCCCGTGCCCGCGAACCCAAAGCTTGTGCCGAACTCCCAGGGAATCGTGGACCGGCTCGATGGGTGGGGACCCGTTCAGCAGCTGCTCGCCGGACAGGCCGACACCCCGGAGGACTACTTCCATCCCGTTTACGCGGCGCGGCTGCGGGACCCTGTGTACACCGTGCACTGCACGCGGTGGACAAGCTCGTGCGAGGTCGAGGGCCTTCGCCTGCACATCCCGTCCGCGGCCCGTGCCGCCGGCGGCGCCGACGGGCACATGGCCGTGCTCCAGCCCGACGGCTGGGAGTACGACTTCTGGCAGGTGCAGAGCAAGCCCGCGGCCGGCGGCACCCTCGTGGTGAGCCACGGCGGCCGCACGCGCACGAACGGCGACGGGCTCGGCTCGGACGCCACCGCGGCCGAGTTCGGGCTCGCGGCAGGCATCGTCGGGGGCGACGAGATGACCGCCGGGCACATCGACCACGCGCTGTTCGTGAACGCCCGTTGCACGTCGGGACACTCGGTGTACCCGGCCGCCCCGGGGACCACGGGCAGCGTGTGCTCCGACGCCGGTCAGTCCGACACGAACGCACCGCCGCTCGGCGCGCGGCTGTGGCTCAGCCTGAGCGACGGCCAGATCGACGCCCTGCCGGTGCCGCCCTGGAAGAAGACCATCCTCCACGCGCTCCACCACTACGGCGGGTACATCGGCGACACCACCGGGGGACGGGTGTCCTGGGGAATCCAGGGGGAGTCGGGATCGGCCTTCACGAGCTTCGGCAGGGCCGATCCGTGGGTTACCGTGGCCAAGCGCGCCGGAGTCCAGCCCTGGGACGGCCTCTACTACTTCGACATGGATTCAGGCGTGGACTGGGCGCGCTACCTCGAGGTGCTGGACCCGTGCGTGGCCCGGGGAACCTGCTGAGGCTCACACCCGCGGTCGGATAACGGCCCGTTCACCGCGGTTTCACCGCGCGATCACATCCATGGGCGGTGTCGTGCCGACACTGGATACATGGACGATCGAGGCAGGATGCTGTTCATCGGGCTGGTCACGATTTACCTGCTCATGCGGATCTTCGATGCCGGCGCCAGCGCCTCTGAGATGGTGGTCTACGGGTTGGCCGCCGGGTTCGGGCTGGAGTTCGTGATCGCGTCGTGGCCCGGTTTGTGGGTGCGGCCCGAGCGCCGCTATTAGGGAGCCCTTAAGGTCATCCCCCGGTTGCGCTAGATTCGGGCATGTGGAAGCCCGTCGGTCAGAGCTCCTCAAAGCCTCGCCCCGGATGTTCGACTCGGCGCTGCTCGACCGGTTGTCACGGGTCCACCCGACCGTTCCGCTGTACATCTTCGTGCCGGCGATCGTCGTCCTCTTCACGATCGGCGCGCGCGAGCTCACCACCGCCGGTTCGCTCGGGCTGGTGCTCGGCGGCTACCTCTTCTGGACGCTCACCGAATATTGGATGCACCGCATCGTCTTCCATTTCGAGCCCGAGGACGGGCTCGGCGCGCGGCTCCACTGGATCATCCACGGCGTCCACCACGACCACCCGAACGATCCGCTCCGCCTCGTCATGCCGCCGTCGGTGAGCGTGCCCCTGGCCCTCATATTCTTCGGCCTGTTCCACGCGGTGCTTCCGGCCCCCTCGGCGAACGTGTTCGCCGCCGGTTTCCTGGCCGGATACCTGGCGTACGACATGCTCCACTACCACGTGCACCATCACCGCCCGCGCACCCGGCTGGGCAAGCTGATGCGCGAGCTGCACATGCGCCACCACTTCCAGGACGACACGCGCGGCTTCGGCGTCAGCGCACCCTTCTGGGACCGCGCATTCGGAACCTCGCAGCGCCGCCCCGCCCCACGCCGGTAGCTCAGCACCGTCAGCGCGGAGTGGAGACCGATCGGTGATCGGCCGCAGCCCCCGGTCGAGGAGCGCAGCCCGATCGGTGGTCGGGCGAGCACCGCAGCCCCCGGTCGAGGAGCGCAGCCCGATCGGTGGTCGGGCGAGCACCGCAGCCCCCGGTCGAGGAGCGCAGCCCGATCGGTGGTCGGGCGAGCACCGCAGCCCCCGTTCTCATGCGGCTGAGAGGATTCGAACCTCCACATCCCTAAGGACACAGGCACCTGAAGCCTGCGCGTCTGCCAGTTCCGCCACAGCCGCGGGCGACCCGGAACCTTAGCCGCACCGGGCGGCCTTGGTGGGATAGCTTCGGGGCGTGAGCGACCCCGTGCCCTTCCGCGCCTACCAGGCGGAGATCTACCTGGGCGGCATGACCGGACAGCGGCCGGAGCTGCCGTTCTCCCCCGACGAGTGGCAGCGCCGGGCGCGCGACCTGCTCGAGCCCGAGCCCTACGCCTACGTGGTGGGCGGCGCAGGGAGCGGACAGACGATGGATGCGAATCGCGCGGCGTTCGACCGCCGGCGCATCGTGCCCCGCATGCTCCGCGACGTGGAGCGGCTCGACCTCTCCACCACCCTCCTCGGCACCGAGCTTCCCGCCCCGCTGCTGCTGGCGCCGGTGGGGATCCAGCGCATCCTCCACGAGCAGGCCGAGCTGGCGAGCGCCCGCGCGGCGGCATCGCTCGGAGTGCCGTTCACCCTGAGCACGGTCTCCTCCGTCCCGCTCGAGGAGGTGGCCGCCGTAATGGGCGACTCGCCGCGCTGGTTCCAGCTCTACTGGCCGCGCGACCCGGAGCTCGCGGCCAGCCTCGTGAGCCGGGCCGAAAGTGCGGGCTACGGGGCCGTGGTGGTCACGCTCGACACCTCGATGAAGGCGTGGGCGCCGCTGGACCTCGCGGGCGCATACCTCCCACAGCTCCAGGGTCTCGGGATCGCCAACTACGTATCGGATCCCGTGTTCCGGGCGGCGCTGGCCCACCCGCCGGAGGACGACATGCAGGCGGCCATCGGCCACTTCGCCGTCAACTTCGTGAACCCCACCCTCACCTGGGGCGATCTCGCCTTCCTGCGCGAGCACACGTCGTTGCCGATCGTGCTCAAGGGCATCCTCCATCCCGACGACGCGCACCGGGCGCTGGACGCGGGCGCGGACGGGATCGTGGTGTCGAACCACGGAGGCCGGCAGGTGGACGGCGCGGTCGCTTCGCTCGACGCCCTCCCCGGCGTGGTGGCCGCGCTGCCCGAGGACTTCCCGGTGCTGCTCGACAGCGGCGTTCGCGGTGGCGCCGACGCCATCAAGGCGCTGGCCCTGGGCGCACGGGCGGTGATGCTCGGGCGGCCCTATCCCTGGGCGCTTGCCGTGGCGGGCGAGGAGGGGGTGCGCCACCTGCTCCGCTGCGTCCTGGCCGAGCTCGACCTGACCCTCGGGCTGAGCGGCCACCGGTCCCCGGCGGAGCTCGATCCGTCCGCGCTCCGCGACGCCGGCTGAGCGGCGGCCAAGGACGGCTGCTCCGCCTGAATAGAGTGGAAGCCTGCCCTTCCAACACGGCGAAAGGATCGAAATGGCGTACGAGGTCCCGCCTCTTCCCTACGACTACAACGCGCTCGAGCCTCACATCGATGAGCAGACGATGCGCATTCATCACGACAAGCACCATCAGGCGTACGTGGACAAGGTGAACGCGGCCCTGGAGGGCACCGATCTGGCCGACAAGCCGATCGAGGAAGTGATCAAGAACCTCACGCAGGTGCCTGACGACAAGCGCAACGCGGTGCGCAACAACGGCGGCGGCCACCTGAACCACTCGCTGTTCTGGGAGTCGATGTCGCCCGACGGCGGCGGCGAGCCCGAAGGTGACCTGGCCGCGGCGATCGCATCCGCGTTCGGCTCATTCGCGGACTTCCAGGGCAAGCTGAAGGACGCGGGCGTGAACCAGTTCGGCTCCGGCTGGGCGTGGCTCGTGCACGACGGGTCCGGCGTGGCGGTGCTCGGCACGGCCAACCAGGACAACCCGATCAGCGACGGCAAGACCCCGCTGCTCGGCGTGGACGTGTGGGAGCACGCCTACTACCTGAAGTACCAGAACAAGCGCCCCGACTACCTCGACGCCTGGTGGAACACCGTGAACTGGGCGAAGGTCGCCGAGCGCTACGGCGCAGCCGGCTGAGCTCCGGCGTACGGGCGGGCGCCACGGCGCCCGCCCGGGCCATGCCATCCTTGACTGCGTGAGCGCGACGTCCGCAGACTGGGTCGAGCACGCCCACCAGAGGCTCGGGCGTGACGGCTATCGCTCCAGTGCCGCGCGCGCCGCCGTGGTGGGCGCGCTGGCCGATCTCGGCTGCAGTGTCACCGCCAAGGAGATAGCCGACCACCTCTCGGCCCGCGGACAGGACGTGGGCCAGGCGAGCATCTACCGCGCCCTCGAATTGCTCGAGCGCCTCGGGCTCGCGCGCCGCGTGGACGCCGGCGAGGGCGTGGCCCGGTACGAGCCTGTGGATCCGCACGGCGACCACCATCACCACCTGGTCTGCGACCGCTGCGGCGAGGTGGCCGCGTTCGAGGACCGCGATCTGGAACGCGCGATCGCCCGGCTGGCGGACAGGGTCGACTTCTCCGTGGACGCTCACGACGTGACGCTGCGCGGCGCGTGCCCAGCCTGCCGGGCTCCCCACTAGCCCGGGCCGCACGCGACCGTGGACCGCTTCTTCGACGACATCGGGCGTGCGTACGACCGCGGCATCCAGGCGCCGGGCAAGGAGCTCCACTTCCTCGTGCTCGTCTCCTTCGCGCTCTCGTTCGGCTTCATCCGCACGAGCGCGCACATGATCAAGGCGCAGGTGAGCTGGTGGCCCGGCAACGTGGAGACCAAGAGCGGCACCCACATCCACCACCTGGTGTGGGGGATCCTGCTCTTGCTCTCGATGGGCTACCTCGGCATCACGGTGGACGCCGGGAGCCCATGGATCGAGTTCATCGCAATCGCCTTCGGGATCGGGATGGGCCTGACGCTCGACGAGTTCGCCCTCTGGCTGAATCTCGAGGACGTGTATTGGACGGAGAAGGGCCGACAGTCGATAGACGCCGTGATCGTCACTTCCTGCCTACTGGCCATCGGGCTGCTCGGGCTTCAGTTCTGGATCGACGTGTACGAGGCGTTCCTGGTTCTGCTCGGCGTGGGCGGACCGACGCTCGAGGCCGGCGAGACCGAGCTGGTGCTGATACCGCTCCAGGCCGCCGGGGTCGCGCTGGCCGTGGTGTGCTTCCTGAAGGGCAAGCGCTTCGCCGGCCTCATCGCCCTGTTCGTGCCGCTCGTGGGCCTGGTGGGCGCGCTGCGCCTGGGCCGCCCGGACTCCCCCTGGGGGCGCCGTTACGAGGCGGCCAAGCGCGAGCGAGCGGTCAGCCGCTTCGCCGGCGCTTAGGCGAGGGGCCCGCCGGGGGGCATGTTCCAGCGCCGGACCACCTCCACGTCGCGTTCCCAGCCCAGCACCGAGACCGTGGCGGTGGCCAGGGCAAGGCGTCCGCCGCCGGACGTCTCCAGGCCTATCCACTGGGCGGCCAGCACCCGCAGCACGTGGCCGTGTGCGAACAGCGCCACCTTGCCACGGGTCGCACGCAGGTCCGCCAGGAGGGCGTCCGCGCGCCGGCCGACGTCGTCCGGCCCCTCTCCCCCCGGGCAACCGTCGCGCCACAGGTACCAGGCGGGTCGCCGCTCCCGGATCTGCGGCGTGGTCAGGCCCTCGTACTCGCCGTAGTCCCACTCGAGCAGCTCGTCCCGCGACTCCGCGCGATCCCCGAAGCCCGCGAGGCGGCAGGTGTCCACCGCCCGGCTCAACGGGCTCGTGAGCACGCGCGTGAACTCCATCCCCTCCAGCGAGCGGGCCAGGAGCCTCGCCTGACGCCGGCCCTCGTCGGTGAGCGGCACATCCGTGCGGCCCGTGTGGAGGCCGTCACGGCTCCACTCGGTCTCGCCGTGGCGCGCGAGCACGAGCTCGAGGGGTGGTCCGGTGGCGCTCAACCGGCGCCGATGGAGGAGCCCGAGAAGAAGAAGAACCACGCCTCGAAGACGGCGAAGGCGAGAAGCACGCCGCCCACCATGATGCGCTCGGCGGGAGGCAGCTCACGCCGCATCCCGTCGTACTCGGGGCGCTCCCCGCGCATGCTCCGCAGCCAGGGGGCGTGGTCGCGCACCGTCGGCTCGGTGCCCGTGAGCTCGTTGTACCTGCGGTTGGTGACCTGGAGCGCCTGATAGAGCCCGAAGCAGATCACGCCCAGCGCCAGCAGCACCACGGCCACGGCCCCCATGGAGGGCGGCCCCGTGCCCTGCACGCGGGATCCGAGCCAGAGCGCGAGCAGCGGACCGCCGGTCCAGATGTTGAGCAGCAGAACGGCCATCAACCCAGCGATCAGGAAACGCTTGAGCCGGTCGGGCACGGCTGCATTCTCTCTCAGGCGCCTGCGCGGTGGCTAGGTCAGGAGGCCGCGGCGAAAACCCTCGGCCACGGCGGCGGGCCGGTCGCGCACGTTCAGCCGGTCGTAGATCTTCTCGAAGTGGGTCTTCACCGTGCTCTGGCTGATCACCAGGTCCTCGGCGATCTGCGGGGTCGAGCGCCCTCGCGCCGCGAGCTGGAGGATCTCGCGCTCGCGCGGGGTCAGGGACGAGCGGCGGAACTGGAAGCCCCGACGGTCGAGGAACCGTCCCAGCTCCTCCCCCAGCGCCGCCAGGGTGCGCCGCTGCCGGTCCCCGGACGGTCGGACCTCGCGTCCGTAGAACTCGAGGCATCCCAGCGTCCGGCCGTCCGCGGAGATCGGGAAGGCCACTCCCGCGTGCAGCCCCGCCGCCGCGGCGGCCGCGCGTCGCTGGAACGAGGAGTCGGCGGAGGCATCGACGATCCAGACCGGGGCGCCGGTGATCCACGCGCGTCCCGGCGGGCTTTCCGGCCCGCGGGAGAGCGAGAGTGACCGGGTGGCGGCCTCGAACTCCTCTGCATCCGCCCGAGGTGAGGTCCAGAACGTCCGGCACCGAAGCCGCCCGCCGCGCTCGTCGGGCATCCAGAAGACGCCGGCCACCCAGCCGAGAGCGTTGCCGATGCCCGACAGCAGCTCCTCGGCCGCCTTGTCGAAGGTCTCCCATTCGGCCAGTGTCTCCGCCACGGCGTGCACAGCCCCGAGCTCGTCACGAATCACCCGCTCATCGGTCACGTCGCGCACCGTGCCCACCAGCCGCCGCCCACGCGCCTCGGGCTCGGAGGCCACGCGCGCCGTGCCCACCACCCAGCGGGCCACGCCGTCGGGCCTCACCACCCGCCACTCGGTCCGGGGCATCACGCCCGACTTCCGGAGCACGTCGAGCGCCGCGTCCAGGCCGGGCCGGTCCTCGTCGGACACGCGGTCGAGCACGAACTCGGGCGTGGGCTCGAAGGAGCCGCGCGAGACCCCGTAGATCGCGTACATCTCGTCCGACCAGGTCATGACCCCAGCCGCGGGATCCCACTCCCAGGTACCGAGGTGGGCAAGCTCGGCCGCCTCCTCCAGCAGCACGGTCCGCGCGCGCAGCGCCCTGTGGATGTTGCGTGACTCGGTGAGGTCGTGCACGAAGCCGCCGAACACGGGTGGGGAGTCCGCGAGCAGCGTCACGGCGAACTCCACCCGCAGCTCGCGGCCGTCCGCGCGCAACGCGGGCATCTCGATCCGCCGGCCGACGAGCTCGGCCCGGCCGGGGCCCACCGCGCGGGCGAACCTGGCCGGATGCCCGCTCAGGATTCGCGGGGGCACCAGCACCTCGCCCAGCGTGCGCCCCAGCACCTCGCCGCGCTCGCGGCCGAAGAGCCGGGCGGCGGCAGGGTTGAACTCGACGATCACGCCCCGCCCATCCACGGCCACGAAGGCGTCGAGGGCCTCGTCCACCAACTGTTGCCAGGCCAGGGCCTCGCGTCCGCCCGTGCCCATATGCGCAGTCTCTGTAAACCGGTGCCCGGCGTGCATCGGTTGATTGCCCGATCTGGCTCTGACAGCCGGGCGGACCCGGCGTATAGTCGGATCATGGCTCCACCACAGCCCCAGCCCGAGGAGATCCGCAAGAGCGGGCGCGACCGCATCCTCGAAGCGGCCTACCCCCTCTTCAGCCGATCCGGGATCCGCGCGGTCGGGGTGGACACCGTCGTGGAGGCGGCCAGCGTCGCGAAGATGACGCTGTACCGCAACTTCCCGTCGAAGAACGACCTCGCCCTGGCCTTCATGGAGATGCGCGAGGAGCGCTGGACCCACGCGTGGCTTCAGGCGGAGGTAGAGCGGCGGGCCACCGACCCCGCCGAGCGCCTGCTCACCATCTTCGACGTCTTCGACGAGTGGTTCCACCGCGAGGACTTCGAGGGCTGCACGTTTGTCAACGTCCTGCTCGAGCTGGCCGACCATGAGGACCCGGTGCGCCGGGCCACGGTCCGGCACCTCGCGAACATCCGTGACTTCCTCAGGTCACTGGCCGGCGAGGCCGGCATCACCGACCCGGACGCCTTCGCCCGGCAGTGGCACATCCTGATGAAGGGCTCGATCGTCTCCGCCGGCGAGGGCGACCGCGAGGCCGCCCGCCGGGCCCGGGAGCTCGGGGTGCTGCTGCTCGAGCGCCACGGCGTGCTCGAGCAGAGCTAGCTCTTAGCGGTGAACTGCCGCCAGCAGCGACGCGTAGGAGCGGACCAGCAGCGCGCGCTCGTGCGAGAGCAGCGGATCGTCCCCGTCGCTGCCCGCCTCGACCCAGCGGTCGGACACGTCCATCGCCTCGGCCCTCAGTGCCGCCGCCTGCTCGACGGTCGCCGGATCGACGCCGTACGAGTAGGCGTACAGGTCCCGCAGAGCTGCGACCAGCTCCGGCGAGGTGCCCGAGGCCTCGTCGTGCTGGGCTTCGCGGTGCACGCGCCACCACTCCACCTCCAGCTCCGCCGCCCGGGTGGGATCGAGCACGCTCCCCTCGCTCTTTCGCACCAGTTGGTAGAAGCGCCTCATCAGCGCCCGCGCGGCGTCGGGATCGTTGTCCGGGAAGGGCGCCCATTTCTGGTTCGCCCTCAGCACCAGCCAGGCCCCCACCAGCGTGCGCGTCCGGTTCATGCCGAACGCGGCGCGAACAAGGCCCACCGAGGCGGCGAGGAATGGGCCCCAGCGCCGCTGGTAGTAGGTCTCCCACGCGCGGCACTCGAGCGTGCCGACCTTCCGTGGGTCGAACGAGTACATCGGCCCCCGGTTCAGTCGTCCTTGAAGGCGCCGTAGGCCAACGCGCCACCGAATCCGATCAGACCGAGCCCGGCCACGGCGTCGGCCACCCTCAGAGCGCGCTCTCCGGCGGCGCGCCGCGCCACCGCCGTGCCGGACGCGAGCAGCATGGTCCAGGTGAGGCTCCCCACCCCCACGCCGGCCACGAGCATCACGGCGGCTCCGGAGCTGCCGGCCGCACCGGCCACGCTGGCAGCCGCGAAGATCGCCGCCCACGAAGCGATCGTGGCCGGGTTGGACGCGGTGCCCGCGAGGGAGGTGAGAAAGGCCTGGCGGGGTGTGGCCACCTCCTCCGGCACCTCGCCCCCGAGCCTCACCCGGAACGCGAAGTAGAGCGTGCGCGCCCCGAGCGCCACAAGCACCACCGCGCCCACGAGGCCGAGCGCGAGGCGCACGGGCTCGATCGCGAGGAAGGGCGCGGCACCGGCAGCCCCACAGGCGGCGTACAGGGCATCCACGACGGCTATCCCGGCCCCGATCGCGAGGCCCACCAACCAGCCGTGGCGGAGCGTGGAGCGGAGCAGGAACAGCGACATCGGCCCCAACTGGAGCGCCACGAAGAACCCGAGCCCGATGCCGACCCCGAAGGAGTGCACCGGGCGATTTTCTCACGAGCCCGCCGCGACGCGGGCCGGCGACCCGGGGAGCGCGCCGCCGGGCGACGGCTCCCCGGATCCCTGCGGTTACGGCCGGCTTCCGCCCGGAGCGGGAGGAGCGGAGCGGCGCAGCACGATCCCGCGGTCCGCGAGGAACGCGGCGGTGTCGCTCTGACGGGCGACGGCGGCCGCGGTGGAGGCCTCGTTCACTCCTCCGGCGGACCGGATCGAGGCCTGGCCGACGGCCGCGGCCGTGGAGGCCTCGTTCACGCCGGTGGCGGACACACCGACGCGCGGCGCGGTGACCGCGGCGGGCGAGCCCGAGTTCGAGTCGTCACTGAGGAATCCATCGTCGAGCGCCACGTACGCGCCGGTGGCGCCGGCGAACCCGAGCGCCAGCGCAACGGCGGGCACCATGAGGTTTTGGCGATGGGGCAGGCGGATTGCGTAGGACATGAGCACTCCCTCGTTAGGAGGCCCCGCCGATGACCCTCATTTCGATCGGCGCTTGCGAGTCTGGTGGGCGGGCGAGGCCGGTTTGCCGATCGCCAATGTTCTATCCCGCCCGCTCAGGGCGTACTGAGGGGTTGGTCACATAAGCTCGTTTCTCCTTTTTTCTCTCGCCGGGGGAGGCGGATGTCGGATACCACCTGCCACATGTCGATCTCGCTCGACGGCTTCGCCGCCGGGCCGGACCAGAGCCGGGAGAATCCGCTGGGGCGGGGCGGCCGGGAGGTCCATACCTGGCACCTCGGCGACGAGCGCGCGAACGACGCCGACGCGACGGCAGAGGGCTGGCTCCTGCGACCGCGCGGGGCCTATGTCATGGGCCGCAACATGTTCGGGCCGATCCGCGGCGAGTGGGATGAGGACTGGGATGGATGGTGGGGCTCCGAGCCGCCCTACCACGCGCCGGTCTTCGTGCTCACCCACCACGCCCGCGAGCCGATCGAGATGGAGGGCGGCACGAGCTTCCACTTCGTCACCCAGGGCTTCGAGGCCGCCTATGCGCAGGCGCGTGAGACGGCCGGCGAGGATGGCATCGACATCGCGGGCGGCGCCTCGACCGTCCGTCAGGCGCTAGCCGCCGGAGTCATCGACGAACTCACGCTCGACGTGGTCCCCGTCCTGCTCGGGTCCGGCGAGCGGCTGTTCGACGGAGTCGAGTCCCTCGGGTTCGAGCCAGTCGAGGTGCTCCACTCTCCGCTCGCCACGCACATCCGCTACCGGCGGGCGGGGTGAGGCGCCGGCCGCTCTGCCTGGGTATGCCGGGCCGCGGTGAACCTGATCCAATCGGGGCGACTCATTCAGCCTTCGCCTCTCACGCGGAGTCCGGGCGATCCCTACGAGAAATCCTACGGATTACGCGCGCCGATTCGGCTTCGCGTCTTGGAAGATCGCAGGATTGGGCGCCCCCACAGCCTCGTCAGGGGATCTGAACTGGTCTGATCGCGATCGGGTCGGTGCGCACCGCCACGAATCGCGGGAGAAGCGCAAGCGCCTCGGCCGCGTCCGTTGCTTCGACCCGCCACCAGACCCCGTGGCCGCCGGCGAGGCAGCTCGATGGGGCGGGGCGATGCCGCAGCGGGCTGGGAAAGCCCTTCCAGGCGGCGAAGGACGCCGCGCACTCGTGCGGCTCGTGCTGGTGGTGGAGAAGGAATGACGCCATGCGGGAAGGATGCGCACCGCGTGGTCGCGGTTCATCGGGGGCGGTCCCTGAACCCATCCCTGAAGCCGTGCATCGATCCTGCCCCGCCCCTTCCCGAGGCGGTCCAGGGACCGGTTCAGGGGATGTCCCCGATGAACCTGGGGCCCGTTGCGAACAGGCTCTCCCCGTCAATGCCGAACCACGAAGGGAGAACCATGAAAACGCAACGCAACCTCGCAGCACGCATAGGGCGCTGGAGCGCCCGTCACCGCAGGACCGCCATCGCGGGCTGGCTGGCGTTCGTCGTACTCGCGCTCGTTCTCGGCGGGATGGCGGGCACCAACACGCTCGAGTACGCGGACTCCGGCGTCGGCGAGGCAGGTCACGCCAACAGCACCATCTATCACGCTTTCCCCAAGCAGTCCGAGGAGGGCGTCCTCATCCAGAGCTCGTCCCTGCAGGCCGACAGCCCAGAGTTCAAGCGCGTCGTCACCGAAGTGATGCAGCGGCTCGATCGAGCCCCCGGCGTCACGAAGGTGGCCAGTCCGTATGGCGATGGCGGGAAGGTGTCGCCCGACGGCCATTCGGCGCTCGTCGGCTACGTTCTCCCGGGCGAAGAGACCAAGGCCAAGACGGCAATCGACGCTCCAGTCGCCGCAGTCGAAGCAGTCGCGAAGGCACACCCGGGCTTCAGGGTGGAGGCCTTCGGCGATGCCACCAGCAACGAGCAGTTGATGGAGGCCATCAAGGGCGACCTCCACAAGGCCGAGTTCGTCTCGCTGCCGGTCACGCTCGCGATCCTGCTGCTGGCGTTCGGCGGAATCCTGATAGCCGGCGTGCCGCTCCTGCTGGCGCTCTCGGCGGTCCTGGCCACCTTGGGGGTCATCGGACCGATCAGTCAGATCTCCCCAGTGTCGGATTCGATCAGCTCGGTCGTGCTGCTGATCGGTCTCGCCGTCGGCGTGGACTACGCCCTGTTCTACGTTCGGCGGGTGCGCGAGGAGCGCGCTGCTGGCCGGGGTCACGAGGCGGCGATCGACGCCGCCGCGGCGACCTCCGGCCGTGCCGTGTTGATCTCGGGGTTCACGGTCGTGACCGCGATGGCCGGGATGTACCTCGCCGGGGCCGCGGACTTCGCCTCCTACGCGACCGGGACCATCGTTGTGGTCGCGCTTGCGATGGGCGGCTCGCTGACCGTGCTCCCGGCACTGCTCTCGAAGATGGGCCACCGCGTCGACCGCGGGCGTGGCCGGCTGGTCGGCGGTGCCAAGGCCCGCGTAGCGACCCTGGACCTGTGGGGACGGATCACCGGCCGGGTGCTGCGGCGCCCCGTTGTCGCCGTGGTCCTGTCCACCGGCTTCCTGCTGGCGCTGGCGTACCCGGCGCTCGACATGAAGACGGGGGATGCCGGTCCGGAGTCGCTCCCGCAGGACCTGGCGGTGGTGCAGACGTTCAACCGCGTACAGGACGCCTTCCCGAGCAAGAGCTCGGAGGCCACGGTTGTGGTCGAGGCCGCCGACGTGACCGCCCCGGCGGTCGCCCGGCAGATCGATCGCCTCGGGTCGCGTACCGCGGGCGACGAGCTGTTCCCCGGCACGGTCGAGGTCGAGGTCAACCCCGACAAGTCGGTTGTGGAGATCAGCGTCCCGACAGCCGGCAACGGGTACGACGATGCATCGGGGCGGGCGCTTGACGCGCTTCGCGGCGACATCGTCCCGGCGACCGTCGGAAAGGTCGCCAATGCCAGCGTCACCGGCCCGGCCGCGCAGACGCGCGACTTCAACGAGAGCATGGTCGACCACCTGCCGTACGTGTTCGGCTTCGTGCTGCTCGCCGCCTTCGCGCTGCTGCTGGTGACGTTCAGGTCGATTGTGATCCCGATCAAGGCGATCGTCCTGAACCTGCTATCGGTCGGCGCCGCCTACGGCGTGCTGGTCGCGGTGTTCCAGAACGAGTGGGCTGAGCGCCTGCTCGGCTTCAACTCGACCGGGACGATCGTGCCCTGGCTGCCGCTGTTCCTGTTCGTGATCCTGTTCGGACTGTCGATGGACTATCACGTGTTCATCCTCACCCGGATCCGGGAGTCCTACGACCGGGGCATGAGCACCGAGGACGCCGTCGCGCACGGCATCCGCACGACGGCGGGAACCGTCACGAGCGCGGCCACGGTGATGGTGGCGGTCTTCTCCATCTTCGCGGTGCTGTCGCTGCTCGACTTCAAGCAGATGGGCGTCGGCCTCGCGGTCGCCGTCCTGCTCGACGCCACGCTGGTGCGTGGCGTCCTGTTGCCCGCCTCGATGAAACTCCTGGGCGAGTGGAACTGGTGGCTGCCACGCTCGCTCGGGTGGCTGCCCAGACTGAAGCCCGAAGGCGAGGTGGTCCCGGCGCGCTCCTGACCGCCAACACCAGCACACGAACCCTCCCGGCGCCCGCCCCTCGGCGGGCGCCGGTCGCGGGTATGCTCGCGCGGGATGGTCTCGCACTCGCTGGTCGGCCGTGAGGCCGAGCTGGCCCAGATCGACAGCGCTCTCGACGCTCTCGACTCGGGCGAGCTGGGCTGTCTGACGCTTGAGGGTGAGCCCGGGATAGGCAAGACACGGCTGCTCGCCGAGCTGCACCGGCGGTCTGAGGAGCGCGGCCACATAGTGCTCCGCGGCGCCGGCGCGGACTTCGAGACCAACGTGCCCTTCGGGGTCGCCGTCGACGCCTTCGACGCTTACCTGGCCGCGCACGACGAGGATGTCGCGGCGGGTCTGCCTGCCGACGTCCGCGCCGAGCTGGGGGACATCTTCCCCTCGCTGCGAACCGAGCAGAGCGTCGGCGCCACGACGGGCGACGAGCGCTACCGCGCGCACCGGGCGGTGCGCGTCCTGATCGAGCTGCTCGCCGCCGAGACTCCCGTGGTGATGATCCTGGACGACATCCACTGGGCCGACGACGCCTCGCTGGAGCTGATCCAGATCCTGCTGCGCCGCCCGCCCGGGGCCCGCGCGCTCCTGGCGCTTGGGTTCCGTCCAGCTCAGGCGCCTAGGCGCCTCAGCGCGGCGCTCGCCGCGACCGGCGTGAGGCGCGTCCCGCTCGGGCCGTTGACACGCGAGGAGGTCGCGGAGCTGCTGGCGACGGACGCGACGGCGCCGACAATGCGGGCGATCTACGAGCAAGGTGGCGGCAACCCGTTCTACGTCGAGCAGCTCGCCCGCACGAGCGCCGGTCGCGGATCGGCCCACGGCGAGCCGCCCGCGGGCGCGGGGCCGGGCTCGATTCCGCCCGGCATCGCCGCATCCGTGGCGGACGAGCTGGACTCGCTGCCAGCCGTGGCGCGGGTGATGCTCGAGTCTGCCGCGATCGCGGGCGATCCGTTCGAGCCGGACCTGGCCGCCGAGATCGCCGGGCTGAGCGCCGACGAGGGCCTGCTGCTGCTCGACGAGCTGCTGGCCGCGGACCTCGTGCGACCCACGGAGATGCCGCGCCGCTTCGCCTTCCGGCACCCGCTCCTGCGCCGAGCCGTCTACGAGGGGTCGCAGGGCGGCTGGCGGCTGGCTGCCCATGGGCGCGCCGCCGCAGCGCTCGCCTCGCGCGGAGCTGCTGCGACGGTGCGAGCCCATCACGTCGAGCATGCGGCCCGACAGGGCGACGAGCACGCCATCGGGCTCCTCATCGAGGCCGGGCGGGCCAGCTCCAGGCGCGCGCCGGTGGTCGCGGCCCGCTGGTTCGAGGCGGCGCTGCGTCTGCTACCCAGCACCGACAGCGAACGGCACCGCGAAGTCCGCCGCGAGCTCGCGCAGGTGCTGCGCTCCTCCGGCCGACTCGAGCCGTGCAGGTCCGTCCTACTCGACGCGCTCGAGCTGGTCCCCGAGCCGGCGGACCCGGCGCGCATCGAGCTGACGACGACCTGTGCCGCCGTCGAGCGCTGGCTGGGGCGTGACCGGGAGGCGCGCGCCCGGCTCACACAGGCGTGGGAGCAACTCGCCGAAAGCGACACTGCCGGGCGGTGCGCGCTTCAGATCGAGCTGGCGGTCGACGGGGTGTTCGAGCGCAACTTCGAGCGCGCGCTCGATGCGGGCCAGCAGGCGCTCGCCGGCGCCCGGTCGCTCTCGTCCTCCACACTGATCGGAGCAGCCGCCGCGGCGCTCTGCCTCACCGAGGCGGGGGCAGCCCGCGTCGCGCCGGCCCGGCAGCACCGCGCCGAGGCTGTCGCGATCCTCGACGAGCTCCCTGACGAGGACCTCTCTCAACAGCTCGACGCCCTCTACCACCTGGCCTGGGCGGAGAACTACCTGGAGCACTACGACGCCGCGCTGGCTCACGTGGATCGGCTGATCGACATCGTGCGCAAGGGCGACGGCGCCCGCCCGCTCGTGCCAATGATGCTGGTCAAGTGCTACCCGCTCGAGACACTGGGACGGCTCGACGAGGCGGCCGAGCTGTGCGACGCGGCGGTTGAGGCCACGCGCCTCGACGATGCCGCCCATTTCCTTCCCTGGGCGCTGTTCGAGCGCGCCTGGGCGCACTACTACCTGGGGGACCTGGGCGATGCGATCGCCTGCGCGGAGGAGAGCATGCAGCTCTCGAACCGCAAGATCGGCGGAGCGGGTCCAAGCGCCGGGATCGGCCCGGCGTGGATACAAGCCTGTGCTCTGATCGAGTCGGACCGTCCGGAGCAAGCCGCGGAGCTCCTGCGCCCCCTCGCCGGCGAGGACATCGAGGGAGCCATGCCCGTCGAGCGCGGGTTCTTCTGGGAGACGCTCGCGCTAGCCGAGACCGGCGCCGGACGGCCGGAGCTCGCCGAGCCCTACATCGCGCGCTCGGAGGAGGACGCGGCGGCAACGGGGCTGGCCCTTCCGCGCGGCACGGCGCTGCGCGCGCGCGCGAGCCTCACGCTCGCGACGGGTGACCCGTCGCGCGCCGCTGAGCTCGCGGCCGAGAGCGTCGACGCATTCGCCTCGATAGGCGCGCGCATGGAGGTCGCGTTCAGCCGCAACCTGCACGGACGCGCCCTCGCTGAGGCGGGCGCGCGCGAGGCGGCCGTATCCGTTCTCCGGAGGGCCGAGAGCGTGCTCGACGAATGCGGCTCCGTGCGCGAACGCGACGCCGCCCGGCGCCAGCTGCGAAAGCTCGGCGCCCGCGCCGAGGTCCGCGGCCCCGCCACTGGAGCCGAGTCCGGCGTCGCGGCACTCACGGGCCGCGAGCGCGAGATCGCCGACCTCGTCACCGACCGGCGGACCAACCGCGAGATCGCGAGAGAGCTCTTCCTCAGCGAGAAGACCATCGAATCCCATCTGCGCAACGTGTTTGTCAAGCTCGGCGCCTCGTCCCGCATAGAGGTGGCCCGCACCATCGAGCGGTCCCGAACCGAGGGCTGAGTCGCCTCGGACCGGCGCCGGCGGGCCGGGCGCGCGCTGCTCGCGTACCCTGCGAGCATGGAGCGAGTCGTCGTCGGCGGCCGATCGACAGCGTGGGCGCAGCGGGCGGCACGGAGCTGGCGTCAGACGAGTTGCGCTCCGCGCCGCGTTGCTCGCGCATCGCGATAGCGAGGAGGCACGCGGGCTCGGCAGCCTGATGCCGGACCAGGCCGGCATCGATCACGAGCGCTGGTTCTGCCGGTTGCGCGCGATCAGCGCGGGAAATACCCGGTTTAAGCTTTCGCGCTGCTTCGCGCTTTCTGAATGATCGGGGCGACTGGATTTGAACCAGCGACCTTTCGGCCCCCAGCCGAATGCGCTACCAAACTGCGCCACGCCCCGAAGCGACGGCGAGTGCAGTCTAGCTCCCGCGTGTCCAGCCTGAAATACCTCTTGTACGATCGCCGCCCCTCGCACTCGCAACCGCTGGCCCGAAAGGACGTGCATGAGTACCGAAGCACCCTCCCCCCTCCCCATCGTCTTCATCCACGGGATGTGGATGACGCCGCTGAGCTGGGAGCACTGGGCCGAGCGCTACCGGGCTCGCGGCCACGAGGTGCACGCGCCGGCCTGGCCCGGACTCGAGGGTGACATCGAGGAGCTGCGCCGCGATCCGGCGCCGCTCAGGGGCATCGGCGTCAAGGAGATCGTGGACCACTACGAGACGATCATCCGCGGGCTCGACCGCCCGCCGATCATCATCGGCCACTCCTTCGGCGGCCTTCACACGCAGATCCTCCTGGATCGCGGACTCGGCGCCGCCGGCACGGCACTCGGCACGGGCGCGCCGAAGGGCGTGCTGACCCTGCCGCCGTCCACGCTCCGCGCCGCCTGGCCCGCGCTCCGGAACCCGGCGAACCTGAAGAAGGAGACGCCGCTCACCCCGAAGCAGTTCCACTGGTGCTTCACCAACTCGCTCAGCCGCGAGGAGTCGGACAAGGTCTACGAGCGCTACTACATCCCCGGCGCGGCACGCCCCTTCTTCCAGGCCGGGCTGGCGAACTTCAATCCCAACGCCGTGACCAAGGTGAACTACACGAACCCGGACCGGGCGCCGCTGCTGCTGGTGACCGGAGCCGAGGACCGCATCTGCCCGCCGTCTGTGAACAAGGCCAACTTCGGGCACCAGAAGAAGGCACCGTCCGCCACCGACCACAGGGAGTACCCCGGCCGCTGCCACTTCCCGGGCCAGGATGGCTGGGAGGAGGTGGCCGACTTCATCCTCGAGTGGACCACGAGCCACGCGCGGACGAACGCGTGAGCGGCGTCCGGGTAACCCACATCGGCGGGCCGACGGTCCTGATCGAGGTCGGCGGCTGGCGCCTGCTCACCGACCCGACGTTCGACCCACCGGGTAAGAGGTACTTCTTCGGCTGGGGCACGATGTCGCGCAAGCTGGCGGGGCCGGCGATCGCCGCCGCCGACCTGGGACAGATCGACGCGGTGTTGCTGAGCCACGACCACCACGACGACAACCTCGACCCCGCCGGGCGTGCGCTCCTGCCCTCCGCCGGCGTGGTGGTGACCACCGCGCCCGGGGCGAAGCGGCTCGGCGGTTCGGCCCGCGGGCTGGAGCCGTGGCAGACCACAAGGCTCGAGGCACCGGATCGGCCGGCCATCGAGATCACCGCCACGCCGTGCCGCCATGGCCCGCCGCTGAGTCACCCCATAGTCGGCGACGTGGTGGGCTTCGCGCTGCGCTG
The DNA here is from genome assembly GCA_963819115.1 of uncultured Thermoleophilaceae bacterium. Taxonomy (GTDB): domain Bacteria; phylum Actinomycetota; class Thermoleophilia; order Solirubrobacterales; family Thermoleophilaceae; genus JACVRW01. Next base: position 1,763,414 of record CAWFUR010000011.1, read on the forward strand.
GGACGGCCAGGAGCACGGCGTGCTCTGGATCTCGGGCGACACCGTCCTCTACGACGGCGTTCGCGAGGTGGCCGGTCGTCTCGAGGTGGACACCGCGCTCCTGCACCTCGGCGGCGTGCAGTTCCCCGTTTCGGGACCCCTGCGCTACACCATGACCGCCAAGGACGCGGTGGAGCTGTGCGGCCTCATTCACCCGCGCACGGTGATCCCGATCCACTACGAGGGGTGGAAGCACTTCCGCCAGGGGCGCGAGGCGATCGAGCGCGAGTTCGCGCAGGCGCCCGAGGCGTTCCGCCAGAGCGTCCGCTGGCTGCCCATCGGCGACGGAGTGGACCTCACCGCCGCGTGACCAAACGCACACCCCGGACTTCGGGCCGTGAATCAGGTTGCGCCGAGCGGGCGGAGGGCGGGCGTGTCGCGCCCGCCCTCGATGGCGAACAGCTGCACGGTGTTCGCGCCCTCGCGGAGCGAGTCTTCGGGAATCATCATGGTGAAGAGGCGAGGCGAGGTTTGATCCAGGGCGATCGCGGGCGCGGTCGCCTGGATCAGCCCGTTGACCGCGACCGCGAGGTCGAGCGGGGCGCTGCTTCCGGGACCTGCCAATCGGCCGGTCACCTTCACCGGCGGGGACTGCGAGTCGAGCCGGACAGCGCGGAAACGCTCGGGGGAGTCGAGCGCCGCGCGCAGGGCGCCTGCGGGCAACGCCGGCCATTGCGCGGCGGGGGTGCCGTGCAGTTCGCGGTGCGGTCCGATCCCGAACGGACTGAGCGACCTGCCGAACAGCTTCAGCTTCAACCGCAGGGAAGCCGCGGCGAGGCGACGGAGCGACTTCGGGCCCAGCGCGGACATACGTGCCGTTGCGCGCGACCATCAGGGTCGAACGCGGGATCCGCCGCGCCGAGGGCCCGAACACCGATCGCCCCTCGACGCGCCAGCTCGGACGGATCCGGGCGATTTTCGCGATCGTCGGCAGGATGTCGAAGTTGCGGACGTGACGGCGGTCGATCCGTCCCGCGCGCTCGAAGGGCAGCTTCACGAAGAGCGGCTTCAGGGCGATGTCGCCAACGTTGAGGCGGTCGACGTTGCGGCCATCGTGACCCGGCCGTCCGTAGCCCTCGCCGTGGTCGGCTGTGATGACGATCAGAGAGCGGTCATAGAGACCGGTGGCGTGCAGCTTGTCGAGCGCATGCCCGAGCAGACGATCGGCGAGCTCGACCTGCAGCAGGTGCCGCTGATACTTCTGCTCGCTCAGCCACGGGATTGAGCCCCAGTCCTCCCTGGTCACCACGTTCTCGCTCGGCCCGTCGTAGTAGGTGTGTCCCGACGGCAGATAGACCCAGGGCGGATGCGGGAACAGCACGTGCTTGAAGTAGAACGTCGGGCGTCGCGATGGGCGGAAGCGCTCGAGCCAGTCCATGAACCGCTCCGGCCGGCCCGCCTGAAGCTCGAGCTCGATCGACTCGCTGGTCTGCGGGCGCACGTTCGGGCAGAGCCGCTTCGGGCAGAAGCTCGTTCCCTCCTCGCCGGCCTCCACGTGGTACCGGTGGCCGAGCAGCGTGAAGAGGTTGTTCGGATGCTTCGCGTAGTTGGGCTTCGCGAAGCGCCAGGAGGTTCGGCTGGTGAAGATCTCTCGAAACGCACGCCCGGTCTCGTCGACGGAGGTGGTCGCATAGGGGAACCAGGTCGAGTCGGCCGCGAGGCGAGCGAATGCCGGGTAGCGAACGCCGTCGATCCGGCTGTGGGCGTTCAACAGCGAGTTGGTCGGGAAGGCGTCGAAGACGATCAGCACCACGGGCGGGCGCCGGGCGGCCGCGGCTCCTGCCCTCTGCGCCGACCCGGCCGATGTACCGATGAGCCCGAGCGCGCACCACGCCACCATGGCTGCAGTGGCGGCGACCCACGCGGCAGGCCGCATCGGGAACCGGAGATAGCTCGTCCTCATATTGGGCGAGGACCCTAAATCGTTCGACGGTTACTGTGCGCCGTACGGCCGTCCCACCCTGGCGCACCTGCTCGCGCGTCCCGGGTAGGTTGCTCAAGATGCGCCGATTGCTCCCACTACTCGCGATCGAGCGCCCGTGATCGCGTCGAGAACTTCCCTGGTCCAGCGCCCGGCCACGGTGGAACGTCTGGACTCGTCGATCATCACCTCGCGCCGCGCCGCGCTGGTCGCACTAGCCGCCCTGACCGTCGCCGCGTTTCTCCTGCGCCGCAAGGGGATGGGTGACAGCCTCTTCGAGGACGAGCTGTTCACATACGACGACCTGCACGGCTACGGGTTGGCCGAGATGCTCCAGCGGGTCACGGGAGGCGCGGAGAACGGCCCGCCCCTCTACTTCGTGCTCGGCTGGGCAACGATGAAGCTCGGCGACCCGACCGTCCTCATTCGCCTCCCCTCTCTGGTCTTCGGTACCGCCACGGTCCCCGTGATCTACCTGCTGGGCGAGCGCGTCGCGGGCCGGTCGGCGGGATTGCTGGCCGCCTCTCTCACCGCCTTCAGCCCTCTTGCCATCTACTTCTCGTCCGAGGCTCGTCCCTATGCGACGCTCATGTGCCTCGTCGCGCTCTCAACGCTGACGCTCCTCGTCGCATTGGAGAGGCAGCAGGCGGTCTGGTGGGGGGTGTTCTCCATTGCCTCCGTCGGGGCCCTCTATACGCATTACACGGCGATCCCGGTGATCGGAGTGCAGGGCGCGTGGGCCCTGTGGGCCCACCGGGACCGCGCGCGGCCAGTGCTGCTCGCCTACCTCGCAATGGCAGCCGCGTGCCTTGTCTGGCTTCCGGTCGTCCACGTTCACGACGTGCTCCGGAACCTGTCGTTCACCGGGTGGCCCTTCCCACTTTCGTTCCACTCGTTCACACGCGGGACCGTGAAGCTGATCCCTGGATATGAGCGAATGGGCCTCGCCGACGTCCCCGGGCGGTTCGCCACGTATCTCTTCGTGAGCGCGGTCGCGATCGCCCTCTTTGGATTCATGACCCGAGTCGCGCGACGCCGTGTCGCGGACCTGCCGCCGATGGTGTCGAAGAGGCTCGTCCTCGTGCTTGCCCTGACGCTTTCCGCGCCCGTTGGCCTCCTTGTGTACAGCGCCGTTGGGCCCGACATCTACACACCACGGCACCTGCTTGCGTCGTTCCCTGCGGCCGTCGTTCTGCTCGGAGCTCTCGTGACCGCCCTGCCGCGTCCGCTCGCGTTCGCGTCCACCGGCGCCCTGCTCGTCGCGTTGAGCATCGGGGTGGTGGGAGCGCTTGACCCCGACCATGCCCGTCCGCCGCTCAAGCCCGCCGCGCACTACCTCGACTCCAAGGCCGCTCCGACGGATCCCGTGGTGGAGTTCGTATTCCTTGGAGGACGAGGCCTGTTCACGCACCATCTCGCGATCAACTTCCAGAGGCCGCACCCGGTGTATCAGCTGGGGTTCCTCATTCCGAAGCCGCCCGGATTCTGGAACGTGGTGAAGGGCAAGCCGCGTTTCTTCGTGGTCGAGGCCTGGGGGAGCACTCCCAACCATCATCCGCTTCCGGCGAGCGTGCAGCGGCGCTTTCGGCTCGCGGAACTGCGCGGGTGGAGGGGCAGACCAGCGGTGGCGGTGTTCGAGTACCGCGCCGTCCCTTCAAGCGGGCGAAGGGAATCGAACCCTTACTAAGAGCTTGGAAGGCTCTTGTGCAACCACTACACCACGCCCGCGAGGCACTTCGATGATAGGTCCTATCTGTCCCGAATGAGATTCGGGGTTGGACCCTCACCACCTGGTTCTTCGTCCGTCCCCGCCCCATCCTTGAGGCGGGTACCGACCTGCGCGGGTGGCGTTGGCGGTCCCATAGAGTCGGCGCGTGGGCACTCGGAGCGCCGTTCGTGGGGTCATCGCCGTGCTCGCGGCCCTCCCCGGCGTGGTGTTCATCCCACCCGCTCACGCGGCCTCGCTCGACGCGGGCCGCAGCCGGATCGCCGGCACCGTGGACCGGGAGTTCGTCTCCTTCGGGGTGGACATCTCCGCGCTCACCGAGCGCTCCTCGGGCTCACCATTCGACTTCAACCGGCCCCGGCTCGCCCGCCTGGTTCGTGCTCTCGGGCCCGCGTACATCCGCTTCAGCGGCACGAAGATCGACCAGACGTACTACGACCCCACCGGCGTGCTGGGGCCGAACCCGCCCGGGGCCTACAAGTTCGTGCTCGGCGCCCGCGAGTGGGACGCGGCCAACAGGTTCGCGGCCGCCAACGGACTGCGCGTGATCATCGGGGTTAACGGTGGACCGGGGCCCCGCAACGCGGATTCCACCTGGAACCCCGACAACGCGCGCGCCCTTCTCGGGCGAGCGGCGGCAATCGGGCTGCCCCCCGCGGTCGTGTCGTTCGGGAACGAGCCGAACCTGACCGTCTACGGCGCCTCCAATCCGGTGGGCTACTCCGCGGAGGACTACCGGCGCGACGTGAACGCGTTCCTGTCCCTGAGGGCCCAGGCCGCGCCCCGCTCGATCTTCATCGGTCCCGGGTCCTTCTTCACCACCGGTGCCGAGCGCCCGATCCTGAACATCGCCTTCGGACCCGACACCTCCGCGATCATGCCGCTCACGGGCGGCCTCTACGACGCAGTGTCCTACCACCACTACCCCGCGTTCGGGAACACGGCCACGTGCAACGGCATCCAGCCGCGGCCGCCCACCGATCCGCTCGCGGCGGAGTACCTCGACCGCGTGAACGGCTCGCTCGCCTACATGCGCGGGCTGCGTGACGCCAACGCGCCGCGGAAGCCGCTGTGGGTGGACGAGTTCGGGAACACCGCCTGTGGCGGAGTGATCGGCTACTCCAACACCCTGGCCGCCAGCTTCTACTACCTGAACGCCCTGGGCACGATGGCCCGTGGCGGCGTGCACGTGGCCACCCGCTGGACGATCTCCGGGTCGCAGCCCTACGCGCTGATCGACGACGCCACGCTCACACCACGGCCGGACTACTGGGCCGCGCTGCTCTGGACGCGGCTGATGGGAACGACGGTGCTGGAACCCGCGGTGAGGAGGGCGCCCGCCGCCCTGCGCCTCTTCTCGAGCTGCACACCGGGGGTCCGCGGGGGCGTGACCACGCTCGCGCTCAACACCGACCACACCGTCCCGGCGACCCTGCGCCTGGACGGCCCCGGCGCCCGCGGCGCCGGCGTGCATGCCGTGACCGGGGATCTCGCCGGGGAACATGTGGCGCTGAACGGCCGGCCACTCGAGCTCAACGCGGCGGGTGAGCTTCCCCGCCTCTCCGCCACCCCGGTCAGGCGCGGCGCCGTGACCGTGGCGCCCGCGTCCTACGCCTTCATCACCGAGCCCCGGGCCGGCGCCCCGGCGTGCGGGGCCTGGCGCTGGCCGCGACGCTGAGGACGGTCCCTCAGGCCGACTCGAGCCAGCGCTTCGGGTTCTCCACCATCATCTGGTCGAGCTGCTCGGTCGTCATCCCGCCCTCCTTGAGGGTGGGGATCACGTGCTCGAAGAGCATGGTCATGCTCCACAGCGGCACCTCGTTGGCCTTCAGGTACTCCTGCACCTCGCGCGGGAACCAGTCGAGCGTGGCGCAGAAGTCCTGGGAGAGGAACATCCGCTCCACGTACCCGCGCTCGAGCAGGGCGAGCGTGGTGGCGTTGCGCTTGTCGGTGGGCAGGAACAGGTCGAGGCCGTACCGGTCCAGGCCGATCCAGCAGCCGGTGTCCAGCAGGCGCTCGATGTAGTCCAGGTCGTCCGTGTCCCCGGTGTGGGCGATCTGGACCCGCGTCGGGTCCACCCCCTCGTCGAGGAAGATCTTCATCTGCTCCGGGCCGGTGCCCGAGGCCGGCCGCGAGTGGGCCATGATCGGAAGGCCGGTCTGGATCGAAGCGCGGGCCGCCGCGCGGTGGATCTTCTCGACGTTCGGGTTGACCCCGGGCTCATCGGCCGCGCACTTGATGAAGGCGGGCTTGATGTCGGTGCCCTGGATCCCGTGCTCCACGTCGTGCACGAGGATCTCGGCGATCTGGTCTTCGTCGCGGTTGAGCAGCGGCTGGGGCAGGTGGTCGTAGGTGTAGACGCCCGTGGCGAGGATCACGTTGAGGCCGCTCTCGTCCGCCACCCGCTTGCTGAACACCGCGTTGCGGCTGAGGAACATCGCCCCCGGGTCCACCACCGTCTTCACGCCATGGCCCACCACCGCCCGGGCCTCGCCGATGGCCGACTCCCACTCCTCGGCGTCGTCGTAGAGATGCGGGAACTGGAACTTCGTGGCCTCGTCGATCGAGCAGAAGTGCTCGTGGATGAGGGTCAGCCCGAGGTCCTCGACATCGACGGGCCCGTTCACGGTCTCCACTGACGGCATACGTCTCCTCCCCAGGGTCGTGGTGCGCGGTGAGCCTACTGCCGGGCATCCGACCACACCAGGGAGGAGCGGAGCCCGATCGGTGATCGGGCGAGCACCGCAGCCATGTCATCCCTCTACGATGGTCGCGCGAGGGGCAGTAGTTCAGTTGGTCCAGAACGCCGGTCTCCAAAACCGGAGGTCCCAGGTTCGAATCCTGGCTGCCCCGTCTTGAGGACCCGCTCTAGCAGCGGGGTTCTCTCGGGGCAACACAACGCGTCGGCTAGCGGGCTACTCCGACAGCTCCACGGCTTCGAGGGCTTGGGCGCGGTCGAAGTACTCCTCGACGCGCACGAACCTGCCGTCTTTGACCGTGGACACGGTAGTCAGCGACCAATCCATGGGAACGCCGGTCGCGCTTTCGCCGACGAAGCGGTTGACGGCGACCACACGGTCGTCGCCGGCGGGGAAGCACTCTGTAACTTCGATGTGCAGGTCGGGGAACGACTCGATGTACCCGTCCAGGTAGCGCCGGACGGCCTCTTGGCCCCGGTGAGTCGACGCATCAGGATCCTCGGAGCTGGTCCGCCACTCGATCGCCGGGTGATCGAGATGCGCGATGGCATCGAAGTCGCGGCGGTTGAAGGCGTCGATCCAGCTGTTCAACCGCTCCACGTTCTCCTGCGACATCGCTTACTCCGACAGCCCCACGGCCTCGAGGGCATCGCGGCGTCTGTTAAAGCCGACGGTGCGCCAGATGCGGTCATCGCGGAACCAGAGGACGCTCGCCCACCGCAGTTCGATGGATACTCCCGACGAGGATCCGTGTCCGACGAGGCTGTTGATGATGACGACGTAGTCGGGCCCCGTAGCGAGGACTTCGTCGAGCACGAACCGTGCGTCGTCGACCCCCTCGAAAAGGTCGCGCCGCCACTTGAGCCCGCCCTCGTAGCCAAGGTAGGTCGCGTCTGTTATGGCCGTCGTCGCGTTCCTGAGCTCGAAGTCAGGAGCGAACAAATCGCGCGGAATTGCGTCCGCATTGATCGCGTCCACCAAGCGTCGCACGATTTCCACGTTCTCCTGCGACATCGCCCGCCGAGTATCCCCGACCAGGGGGCCGATGACCACGACCCGGCCCCCCGGCGTCGACCGCGCTACCTGTCCGCACGAAGTCGCGGATTTGGCACGGAAGGGGTCGGCGGGATGGTTAGTTGGCTACTCCGACAGCCCCACCGCTTCGAGGGCGTCCGCGTGTTCGAAGAAGAAGTCCATTCGTTGCATCCTGTTGTTCTGGACGAGGTAGATGCATGTCATCTCCATGTTGGTCGCCGGACCATGGCCGAGGCCTTTCCAGACCAAGCGTGTGACAACCTGGGCGCGGATCTCGATGTAGTCGCTGACCGGCTCGACACAGTCGAAGTCGAACGCTTCGCGAAGGTTTACGAACTGGCGCATGGCAGCCTCGCGCCCGACCATCGGGCTCGGCTCTGGCCAGTCCTCCGGGCCGTAAACGACGAATCCGGGACATCGCCTACCCGGACAGTCCCACAGCTACGAGGGCGTCTTGCGACATCGTCGTCGAGTATCCCCGAGAGGGGGCCGTTGACGACAGACGGGCCTCCAGCCGTAGAGAAAACATGTACCGGGTCTCCAAACCGGAGGTCCCAGGTTCGAATCCTGCTGCCCGTCTATCGACCGACCTGGGCGGAGCGCCACGCATCCCGCATCGCTCCGCGGTGGAACGTCCACAGCAGCGGGCCGACCACCAGCAGCACCGCCTCATCAAACGGCCCCGGGATCGGCAATAGGGCGACGGCGGCGAGCCACCGCAGCGGTCTGGGCACTCGCCGGTCTTGGACGAGCACCCTGGTCGCCCGAAGGGTCCGGGCCATGAACGCGCGAAGCCTGGGCACCCGCCCAGCGTACGCCGGGAAACCGGGCGCCGTTGCTACCAGGGTCGCCGGTAAGCGAGAGGTCTGGTCGTGACGCGCTCGTAGAGGGATCCGGCCCACTCTGCGAAGCGATGGAGGGGGCCGCGCACGGATGGATGCCAGATCACCAGAGCGGCGGCGGTGCCTATCGCCGCCCCGGCCAGCACGTCTGTCGGGTAGTGGGTGCCGACCGCCACCCGTGCCACCGACACGAGCACGGCCAGGGCGAGCGCGAGGATCCCGGCCTGGCGGTGGCGGAGGAGCAGTGCGACAGCGATCGCGAACGCCGCCGTCGCGTGATCGCTGGGGAAGGAAGAGTCGGCCGACCGCGCAATGAACAGATGGGCATCGGCAGCGTGTGCCACGTAGGGGCGGGGCCGGGAGACGAGATCCGCGAGTAGCTGGGCGATCCCGAGCGCCAGCAAAGCGCTGAAGCCAGCGGCGACCACCCCGTGCCTGCCGTTGATCGAACGCAGGTGGCCTCGCAGCAAGAACAGCACGGCGAGCAGCGCCAGGAACGCCCACTGCGCGTAGAGAGCGAACAAGCGCAGCGTGTCCTCCACCCCGTCGTGATGGAACGCGAACCCGTTCACATGCTCGTAGAGCGTGAAGTCGATGTGAAACACCGTAGCTAGCGGACCAGGCCCACACCCCATCGGGTCCCTCAGAACCGCATTCCTGGTTTGGCGCGTTCGCCCAAGTGGTAATGGTCCGACCATGCCGATCGGTCTCGTAGCCACCTACCCAGGCGTGACACCCGAGGAGTGGGAGCGGGTAATAGCGGACACCGAGCTTCCGGACGGTTGCTTGACGCAGGGCTTCGGGGACAGCGGCGGCCACGTGCTCACCTTCGAGACCTGGAGCTCCCGAGCCGACTTCGACCGGTTCCAAGCAGAGGCGTTCCGCTGGACCTTTCGTCTGGCGTTGCGCCGCGACCCGCCCACGCCACAGGTCACCCAGGTGGACCTGGCCGCCCTTCGCACCCGGTAGCGCGGGTCCCGGAGGACAGCGACCCTAGTAATTACCGGAGCCGTAGATGGCCATCTGCTGGTTGTCCACGGGGGACGGTCCGAATGGGCTGCTGGAGCCGTCGGTGTAGTTGTCGATGTGGCTTGCAGCCGCCGTGCCGGTGCCCAAGGCGAGGGCGATCAGCACGCCCGCGCCGGCGGACAGCCGGAGGCCCGCAGGCACCACGTTTCACCGCTGCGAACCTACGGTCCCCGTGAGACCGCCGCAACCGTCTCCCGGGCTTTACCCTGCCGCCAATGTCCACCTCCGCGAACTCACCCGACCTCAGCGGCAAGATCGCCCTCGTGACCGGCGGCGCCGGCGGTCTCGGGCGCGCCACCGGGCGGGCGCTCGTGGACGCGGGCGCCACGGTGGTGCTGGCCGACATCGCCGAAGACGCCGGCCGCGCCGTGGCCGAGGAGCTGGGCGGCCACTTCGTGCGCGCCGATGTGTCGGAGCCCGAGGACAACCGCGCCATGGTGGAATTCGCGGTGGAGCAATGCGGCGGCATCGACCTCGTTCACCTGAACGCGGGGGTGGTGAGCGGCACCGGTCTCGGCGAGGATTTCGACCTCGAGCGCTATCGCCTGGCCATGGGCGTGAACCTGGACGGCGTGGTGTTCGGCACCAACGCGGTGATTCCGGCGCTCACCGCGCGCGGCGGCGGCGCGATCGTGGCCACCGCCTCGCTGGCCGGGCTCACGGGCACTCCCTACGACCCGATCTACTCGGCCAACAAGCACGCCGTGGTGGGCCTCGCGCGCTCGCTCGGTCCGGCCCTGGCGGACAGGAGCATCCGCTACAACGCCGTGTGCCCGGGCTTCGCGGAGTCGGCGATCATCGACGGCATCCGCGATGGCCTGAACGCCGCCGGCCTTCCGATCATTCCCGCCGAGAAGGTGGGCGAGACCGTGGTGGCGCTGTTCGCCTCCGAGGCCACCGGCGAGTGCTGGTTCGTTCAGCCCGGCCGCGAGGCGGCGGCCTTCGGGTTCCGCAACCTGCCCGGCCCGCGAACACCGGCGGCCGACCCGGCCTGAGCGCTCAGGCCGGCGGCGTCTCGCCATCGCCGAGGAGCTGCTGCGCGATGGTGGCCGTGTCGAAGTAGATCCGCTCGCACACGATCCGGTCGCCGCCGGGAGCGAAGAGGAAGAAGGCGCACATCCGGCAGCGGAAGGTCCTGCCTGTCGGCTCGATGCCGCGCAGCTCGCCCTCGTGGGTGCCCAGGAGGTCGAACTCGACGATCACGGCGTCGTCGGCGTGGTGGAACACCGTGTTCTCGTTGCGCTGGTCCGGGAAGGCGCTGCGCGTGCGCCGGTAGTACTCGGACACCTCCTCGGGCCCCTCGAAAACCTCGCCGGTGGCGATCAGCTCGTAGCGCGGATGGTCGAAGGTGTCGAGCGCCACGTCGAACCGATGCTGGTTCTCGGACTCCATGTGGTCTCGCACCAGCTCCTCGCGCCGCTCCCGCAACCCGGTCGTCGCCTGCTCCATCTGCGCTCCTCTCCTGGAATGGCGCCCGCATCCGGACGCTCAGCGCATAGTCTGACCCGGTGACCCTGGTACGCGTCGAGCGCAGGCCGGACGGCGACGCCGAGGGGCTCCTCGTGTTCCATCACGGCCGTGGCAGCGACGAGCACGACCTGCTCGGACTGGCCGACGTGCTGGACCCGGAACGCCGCCTCCACGTCGTGTCCCCGCGCGCTCCGCTGACCATCCCGGGCTGGCCCGGGCACCACTGGTACGTGGTCCCCCGGGTGGGATACCCCGATCCGGAGACCTTCCGAGCCGCCTACAGCAAGCTCTCCGCACTCCACGACGACCTGTGGGAGCACACGGGCGTCGGTCCGGAGCGCACCGTGCTGGGCGGCTTCTCGATGGGCTCGGTGATGAGCTACTCGCTGGGGCTCGGCCCCGACCGCCCCGCCCCCGCCGGGATCCTGGCCTTCAGCGGCTTCGTGCCCACGGTCGAGGGCTGGGAGCCGGAACTCGAGGGCCGGCGGGCCACACGCGTCTTCATCGCCCACGGCCGCCGGGACCCCGTGATGGACGTGCAGTTCGCGCGGACCGCGCGGGAGTTGATCGAGTCGGGCGGGCTCCCGGTGGAGTACCACGAGTCGGATGCCGGGCACCACATCGATCCCGAGCACGTGCCTCACGCGCAGCGCTGGCTGCGCGAGACCCTGCCCGCCTGACTCGGGAGGAGCGCAGCCCGGGGCCGGCGAGGAGCGCAGCCCGATCGATGATCGGGCGAGCACCGCAGCCACAGCCACCGGGCGAGCACCGGACCATGGTCTCCTACGATGGCGCGCATGACCGTGGGCGAGCTCGCCGCGTCGCTGGTGGCCATCGACTCCGTGAACCCGGAGCTGGTGCCGGGCGGCGCGGGCGAGACGGAGATCGCCGCGCACGTGGCCGAATGGATGCGCGACGCCGGGCTCGAGGTGGAGGTGGACGAGGCCGCGCCAGGCCGCCCGAGCGTGATCGGCGTGGCCCGCGGGAGCGGAGGCGGCGCCTCGCTGATGCTGAACGCGCACATGGACACGGTGGGCGTGGACGGGATGGCCCGGCCGTTCGAGCCCGAGGTGCGCGAAGGGCGCCTCCACGGGCGCGGCGCGTACGACATGAAGGCCAGCCTCGCGGCCTGCATGCACGCCGCCGCCACCGTGGCGAAGGAGGGCCTGGCCGGAGATGTGCTCGTGACCGCGGTGGCCGACGAGGAGCACGCGAGCATCGGCACCCAGAGCGTGCTTCGGCGCTGGAGCGCGGACGCCGCGATCGTGACCGAGCCCACCGGGCTTCGGGTGTGCGTGGCGCACAAGGGCTTCGTGTGGGCCGAGGTGGAGACCACGGGGCGCGCCGCCCACGGCTCGCGCCCGGCCGAGGGCGTGGACGCGATCGCCGGGATGGCTCCGGTGCTCAGCCGCCTGGCCGAGCTCCAGGCGATGCTGGACCGGACCCCCGGTCATCCCCTGGTGGGTCCCGGCTCCCTGCACGCCTCGCTGATCGAGGGAGGTCAGGAGCTATCCAGCTACCCCGCCCGCTGCATGCTCTCGCTCGAGCGCCGCACCATGCCCGGCGAGACCGCCGAGAACGTGCGCCTGGAGTGCGAGGCCCTGATCGAGGGCGTGGAGGGCGCGGAGGTCCGGCTCGGCCTCGTTCGGGAACCGTTCGAGGTGGACCCCGCCGAACGCGTCGTGACGGCCGTGAGCAGGGCGGCGGAGGCGGTGACCGGGAGCGCGCCCGAGCTGTACGGCGACACGCCGTGGATGGACGCCGCCTTCACCCAGGCCGCGGGAATCCCCACCGTGGTGTTCGGGCCGGGTGGCGCCGGGGCGCACGCAACCGAGGAGTGGGTCGATCTGGAGAGCGTGGAGCGCTGCTCGGCAGCTCTCGCCGCCGCGGCCCGCGAGCTGTGCGCGTGATCGAGTGGCTGCGCAATCCCCTGCGCACCGAGACGCCGGAGGCCGAGGGTGGCGAGTCCCCGCTCGCCTTCCACCGCTCCCTGCCCGGGTATGCCGAGACCCCGCTCGTGGACGCCCCGGCGCTGGCGGAGGCCTGGCGAGTCGGTCGCGTGTGGCTCAAGTTCGAGCGTGAGCGCTTCGGACTGCCGGCGTTCAAGATGCTGGGCGCCTCGTGGGCCGCGCACCGGCTGCTTGGGCGAGCCACCGGGACCGCATGGTCCGGTGCTCGGCCCGATCACCGATCGAGCCTGCGCTCCTCCCTCCCCCGGCCTGGAGCTCGTGGCGGCCACCGACGGCAATCACGGCCGGGCGGTGGCGCGGGTTGCGCGCATGTCGGGACTCGGAGCCACCATTCTCGTCCCACGCGGCACCGTTGCGGCCCGGATCGCGGCGATCGAGTCCGAGGGCGCCACCGTCGAGGTGGTGGACGGCTCCTACGACGACGCCGTTCGGCTCAGCGCGGAGATGGCCGGGCCCAAGCGCCTGGTGCTCTCCGACACGTCGTGGCCGGGCTATGAGGATGTGCCGCACTGGGTGATCGAGGGCTACGCCACGATCTTCGAGGAGGTGGACGCCCAGTCCGGCGGCGACGTGCCCGGCCTGGCCGTGGTGCCGATCGGCGTGGGCGCCCTGGCGGCGGCCACGGCCCGGCGCCTGGCCCGCCACTCGCGCCTCGCGGGCGTGGAGCCGAGCACCGCGGCCTGCATGCTCGAGTCCGTGCGCGCCGGTCGCATGACCGAGGTGCCGGGGCCGCACCACTCGATCATGGCCGGGCTGAACGCCGGGGTGCCGTCCCCTGTGGCCTGGCCGTCGGTGAGGGACGGGTTCGACGTGCTCTGCGCGGTGGACGACCACGTGGCGGTGGACGGCATGAAGACGCTGGCCGATCTCGGCCTCGAGGCCGGTGAGTGCTCGGGCGGGTCGGTGGGCGCCACCGCGCTGCTGATGGCCGACGAGCGGGCCCGGGACGCGCTCGAAGCCGATGAGAGCACCACGGTGCTCGTGCTCCTCACGGAGGGCGTGACCGACCCCGACGCGTATGCCCGCCTGGTGTCCTGACGTGGACGCCTTCGTCTATCTCCTGCGCTGCGCCGACGGCACGCTCTACTGCGGCTGGTCCACCGATCCGGAGCGCCGCCTGCGCGAGCACCGCGCCGGCACGGCCAGCCGCTACACCCGCTCCCGCCTGCCTGTGGAGCTGGCCTGGACCGGGCGGTTCGACACCCGCTCGGACGCGATGCGCGAGGAGGCGCGGATCAAGCGGCTCCCGGCGGCAGAGAAGCGCGCACTCGCTGCGATGGCGAGCATTCGCCCCTGCCGCGAAGACGAGCACCCGGCAATCGCCGGCATCGTGAACGCCGCCGCCGAGGCATATCGAGGGGTGATCCCGGCGGACCTGTGGCGCGAGCCCTACATGCCGCTGTCCGAGCTCGAGGCCGAGATCGCCGCCGGGGTGAGGTTCTGGGGCTACGAGGACGGCGGCGCGCTGCTGGGGATCATGGGCATCCAGCCGGTACGCGAGGTGGACCTGATCCGCCACGCCTACGTGTCGCCGGTGAGCCAGGGACGAGGCGTGGGCGGCGCCCTCATGGAGCGACTCGCCGGCGCGGCCACGCGGCCCATGCTGGTGGGCACCTGGGCCGCCGCCGAATGGGCCATCCGCTTCTACCGGCGCCACGGTTTCGAGCAGGTCTCGCCGGAGCGAAAGACCGAGCTGCTGCGCACCCACTGGACGATCCCGGATCGCCAGATCGAGACGTCGGTGGTGCTCGCCCGGCCACCGCTGGACGAGCGGTGGGGCTCAGGGCCGCCGGGGTCGTTCAGTGAAGAGTCGCGACGGTGATCAGGCCGGTCGCGCGGCGAGATCGGGCTCGCGCCGCTCCGCGGAGGCGGTTGGCGCGTAGGTCGCCCTGAAGCCCTCTCGCCAGCTTTCGTGGCGAAGCTCCCAGCCGAGCTCGCGCTTTGCCCTCGCGTTCGAGGCGCCGCGCGACCCGGTCCCGATCACCACCGGCGCCTCGCCCGCAACGAGCCGGGCGAGCAGGCGCGGGAAGCGCTGCGGCGGCTCGGCCCCGAGGATCCTCGCCAGCTCCGGCAGCCACACCCCGGTGGGGGACGGCTCGTCGTCGACGATGTTGTAGATCGCGGGGCCGTCGTGCTGGAGCGCGAGCACGGTCGCCGCGGCGGCGTCGTCGAGGTGGACGAACGACCAGACGCCGGCCCCATCGCCGATGACCGGGTACTTGCGAGCACGCACCGCCCCGACCAGCCGGTCGTCGGGCTCGCCGTAGAAGATCCCGTAACGGAGCGCAATCCCGCCCGCACGAGTGACGGCCGCGTCGACATGGTTCATCGCGGCCACGCTCGCGCGCATCGCCGCGACCGGCTCCGTGTCGAGCGGATCGTCCTCGCCCTTGACCGGGCCGCCCTCCCGGGCGTAGCGGTGGTTCGCGTTGCTCTGGGCGACGAACCTGTGGACGCCGGCTTCGCGCGCGGCTGCCAGCAGCGCGTCGGTGCCCTCGGTCCGAAGCCGGTTGGTCTGGGCGAAGCTGCGATCGAAGTGCCTGAAGTCGCTCAGGTCGGTCAGCGCCGTCGCCTCGTGAATGATCGCCTCGGGCTCGGTTTCGAGCACCGCCCTGCGCACCGCGCCGGCGTCCAGCAGATCGAGCTCGACCGGCCGCGCGCCGAGCTCCCGCACGCGCTCGGCGTGCCCGGGCGACCGGAAGGTTCCGATCACCTCGTCGCCTCGGTCCACAAGCTGGGGGACGAGCCGGGTTCCAATCGCACCGCTGGCTCCTGCAACGAAGATTCGCATGACGTCTCCTTTCGGTCACATCGACTCGATTTCAGGGGTCTACTGCTATGACACCGCGCGACGAAGGGATGTGACCGATGGATGAGCGCGAGTTTCTGGCGCAGGAGTTCGAGGAGCACCGCACCCGGCTGCGCGCCGTGGCGTACCGGATGCTCGGCTCACTCAGCGAGGCCGACGACGCGGTTCAGGAAGCCTGGCTGCGGCTCAGTCGCAGCGACGCGAGCGAGGTCGAGAACCTGGGTGCGTGGTTGACGACCGTCGTCGGACGCGTATCGCTGAACATGCTTCGCTCACGCAACACGCGACGCGAGCAGCCACTCGGGGTGCACGTGCCCGAGCCGATCCTCGACCGCGCCGACGGCACCGACCCCGAGCACGAGGCGCTGCTGGCCGACTCCGTGGGTCTCGCGCTGCTCGTGGTGCTCGAGACGCTGAGCCCCGCCGAGCGGCTCGCGTTCGTGCTCCACGACATCTTCGCCGTTCGCTTCGACGAGATCGGGCCGATCGTGGACCGCTCCCCCGAGGCGGCTCGCCAGCTGGCGAGCCGCGCCCGCCGCCGCGTGCGCGCTGAGAACACCGTTCCCAACGTCGACCTGGACGCTCAGCGAGAGGTCGTCGACGCCTTCCTCGCGGCGGCGCGCGAGGGGGACTTCGACCGGTTGGTCGAAGTCCTCGACCCCGATGTCGTCCTGCGAGCCGATTTCGGCGCCGGCAGATCGAGAGAGCTCCGGGGGGCGGCCGCAATCGCCGGCCAGGCCGTGACCTTTGCGCAGGTCGGGCTGGTCATCAAGCCGGCGCTCATCAACGGCGCGGTGGGAGTGGTCACGACACGGGACGGCCGGCCCTTCTCGGTCGGAGGGTTCACGGTACGAGACGGACGAATCGTCGAGATGGACTGGCTCGCCGACGCCGCCCGGATCCGCGAGCTCGACCTGACGATCCTCGACTGACGTTCTCAGCCCCTCCGCGACACGGGAATGCGGGCGGAGGGACTTGAACCCACACGCTCTTTCGAGCACCGGGACCTAAACCCGGCCTGTCTACCAGTTCCAGCACGCCCGCCGGATGACCGCTGGATCGTAGATCGCATCGGCTCCGGGGCGCCTCGGGCGGGTGTAGAGTGCCCGAACCGATGGCCGACACGGTGCTGGTGCATCCGAACCGCGACAAGGCCTCGTCGAAGGCCAGCAGGTCCATTGTGGTCCTGCTCCTGCTGGTCAGCGCCGGGCTGATCCTGATCGTCACCGCAGGCGGGTGGTCCCACCTTCAGGGCGCGCAACCGGTGTCGTTCGCCTACATCTTCGTCTATCTGGTGATGGCCTTCGTGGTCGCTCGCTGGAACCGCGGCGTGCTGCCGGTGGCCGCCGCCCTGGCGATCATCTTCAGCGTGTTCTGCGCGGTGGCGGGCCCGGCGTGGTTCGCGCGCGACAAGGCCGGCTTCGCCGAGACGACGATCGACGCATCGCTGCTCGGGTTGTTCACGCTGATCCTCATCCCGGTCCAGCTTCTGCTCGTGGCGTTCGCCATGCAGGCGTTCCAGCAGCAGTGGAACGTGGAGGTCGAGGTGACCGAGGACGAGGCCAACCGGTATCACGACGGTGGCCTCTCCGCCGGAGAGCTACACCCGGCCCAGCCCTAGAATCGTTCCCCGCGCGGCGGTGGAGGAATTGGCAGACTCGATGGATTCAAAATCCATTGCCCGAGAGGGCGTGCGGGTTCGAGTCCCGCCCGCCGCATCTTTTCCCTAGACCGGGTTGGTCTGTGACGGCTCGCCGGCGGCGACGCTGTCGGGCTCCCCGACGGTCAGCTCATCCAGCTGGCCTTCCTCGTCCGGATGCGCGTCGGTGGGCAACCCGAGTGCCGCGGCACGCTTCCTGGCGTCCTTCTTGGCCTTCTTCTCCTGGCGGCGCTCGACGAGCCTGCGCTCACGGTTGAGCTTCGCCATCGTGGTCTTTCGCTTGCCGCTTGAGGCCATGCATGTCCTCCTAGGTGTGGAGCGCGATCTCCCGTAAGCACGAGAGCGACGGGGGCCCGCGCACGAGCCCCCGTCTGCCGCTCGGAGACTTGGGTTAGAGCGTCTGGACGTTCGCAGCCGCGGGGCCCTTGGGACCCTCCTCGGCGTCGTAGCTCACCTTCGCGCCGTCGGCCAGCGACTTGAAGCCACTGCCCTGGATCGCGTTGTGGTGCACGAACAGGTCCTTGCCGGAATCGTCCGGCGTGATGAATCCGAACCCCTTGTCGTCACTGAACCACTTAACGGTTCCTGTTGCCATCTGTATGTCCCCCTCCGGGGTATGTGCACTGCGAGACGCGGAGGGTGCTGAGAGGCAACGACTGCGGAAACGCGGGGCACGGCTTTGGTCGAGCGGAAGCCCGACCCACACTACGAGCCTAGCGCCCGTCCCGGAAAGCTCACCGGCCAGGCCCCGCTTCAATGCTGTTACTCAGAGCGCTCTCACGCCGGTGTGGGACGCTACATCCGGCGGTGCGCCTGCTCCTGAACATCATCTGGTTCGTGTTCGCCGGCCTGTGGACGGCGATCGGCTACGCGTTCGCGGCGCTGATCATGTTCGTCTTGGTGATCACGATCCCGTTTGGCGTCGCGGCACTGCGTATCGGCGTCTTCGCCCTATGGCCGTTCGGAAAAACCGTCGTACGTCGCTCAGACGCCGGGGCCGGCTCGACGATCGGGAACGTGCTCTGGTTTCTGCTGGCGGGGTGGTGGCTGATCCTCCTGCACCTCTTTACTGGAGTACTTCTCTGCCTCACCGTGATCGGGATACCCCTGGGGCTCGCGAACTTCAAGCTCATCCCGGTCACCTTGACGCCGTTCGGGCGCGACATCGTTTCGATTGACGAAGCTCAACGGCTCGGTCTCCATCAAGAGGTTTCCGTTACCCAAGTGTCGGCACATTTCCGTACGCCCGACGTCGACTAGCGCCGGGCGTCCGCCTCAGGGCGCCCCGTCGGTGGCACTCTCGCTGGTGCCCAGGGCCATCGATCCGTATACGGCGAAGAGCGTCCGCAGCTCCGGCGACTCGAGCTCCAGGAACCTCACGGGCAGGGCGGCAACCGCCTCCTTCGCGCGGTCGAAGAAGGGCACGAAGGCGTCGCTGGTGGCCAGTCGCGCGGGCGGGCCGTCCACGTCCAGCCCCTCGCCCCGCGCGGCCCGCCGGGCCACCGCGAACGCGAGCGTGGCCCTGGTGTGGCCGGATGAGGGCCGGCATTGCTCAGCCAGCCTGCGGTTGAGGTTCTCCGCCTGCCCCACGTGCACCGCATCGTCACGCCGGGTGAACAGGTAGACGCCAGGCCTGGCCGGGATCGTGGTGTGCTCGGCGCGGGGATGCGCCGGCGCCTTCCAGAGGCGATCGAGCGTCGGCTCCAGCTCGGAGATCAGGTCCTCGAAGGCGGCCACCCCCGCCGATCGTACCGGCGGTCCGGACGGCCGCGTCCGCGGGCCGGTGACGGAGACCCCGCCGCGCGCGCGAGCGGGCCGCGCAGCGGTGGCCGTAACCCGCGCGGGCGGCTCCGGCTCGGGTTCGGGCTCGGCGATCGGGCTCGGGCTCGGGTTCGGGCTCGGGCACCCGTTCAGGCTCCGGCTCGGCCACCGCGGCCTCGGGCGCCAGCGCGCGGAACGCTCCCCAGCTGATCGCCGCCGTGGCCAGCAGGGCGAAGAAGGCTCCGATCCGGCGCCCGACCTCCGAACCGACGCCCTCCACGACCGGCAGGTCGGGAGGGTCGAGCAGCCGGTAGACCACGAGCGCGGCGCACACCACCCCGGCGACCGCGGTCACGAGCGCCACCGGCACGCGTGTGGAGGCAACGTCGGCCACGCTCAGCACCAGGAGCGTGATGGCGGCCAGCGCGGTGACAAGGAGGAGCACGTCGATCACGGCGAACGCTTGCCAGGCGTTCATGCCCTCACCACGGATGGTGGTGCCCCCCGAGCGATGCGGTAGGCGCAGCGCGATGTCCACCGCGAACCACGGCAGGAAGGTGGCCGCCAGGAGAAGGGCGCCGCCGGCACCGGCCACCAGCTCGCCAGGGCCTGGGCGTCGCGCGATCACGGGGCGTGCACTCTAACCCCGGGGAGACGGCCATACTCCGCGTCAGTTGATGGCCGCCGCCGAGCCCACCGGAACGCGAGCGCGTGTGGACGCGATGGAGGAGATCGAGGCGCTCGTGGCATTCGAGGGCCGCGCACCCGGATCGGACGCCGAGCGCCGGGCCGCGGGCCGGATGGCCGGCCGCCTGCGGGATCTCGGCCGGGCCGCCGAGATCGAGCCGTTCAGCACCTGGCCGGGATGGCTGGGCGCCTACTCCCTGCTCGCCCTGGCCGGGATCGCGGCGTGCGTCGTCTCCGTGTCCCAGCCGGTGGTGGGCGCGTGCATCGCCTCGGCCGCCTTCGTTCTGGTGATGATCGACGCCGGCGGCGTTACCGCGCTGGCCCGCCGGGCCTTTGGCCGCCGCTCGTCACAGAACGTGGTGTCGCTCGCGCCGGCCACGCGACCCGGGGCACTGGTGCTGGTGGCCCATCTCGACGCCGGGCGCACCGGTCTCGTCAACCGGCCCGAGGTGAGGCGGCTGATGGCCCGCCTGGGGCGCCCGCGTCGCCTGTTCGGCGGACCGTTGCAGGGACTGGCCTGGACGATGGCCGCCGTGTGCGCCTCCTGCCTGCTTCGCGTGGCGGGAGTGGAGGGCGACCCCCTCACCGCAGTGCAGTTCGCCCTTGCGGTTCTTCTGATCGTGGCGCTGCCGCTCCTGGTGGACGCGTGGCTCTCCCCCACCGTCCCGGGTGCCGGCGACAACGCCTCCGGAGTGGCCCTGGCGCTTCGGCTCGCGGATCGGATCCGCGACGACCTGGACCACTTCGACGTTCACGTGGTGCTCACGGGCGCGCAGGAGAGCCTGGCCGACGGGATGCGCGCGTTCACACGCCGGCACCGCTCCGACCTCCCCGTCGGGCGCACGGTGATCCTGAACCTCGACGAGGTGGGCGCGGGATCCGTTCACTACACCGTCCGCGAGGGCCCGCTGCTCGCGCCCCGCTCCCACCCCCAGATGGTGGCGGCGTGCGAGGAGATCGCGGCCGACTCGCCCGGCACCGCGCCGCGGCGGCTGGCCAACCGGGCGGCCAGCGACGGGTTCGCCGCCCGCTCCGCGGGCTACCCGTCGCTCACGGTCACCTGCCGCGACGAGCTGGGGCTCGCACCGTTCCACCATCGCCGCCTGGACCTGCCCGAGATGATCGACCCCGCGTCGCTCGCCGACGCCGAGGAGTTCTGCGCAGAGCTGATCCGGAGGCTCGACGCCGGCGTCGGACCAAGGCTTTCCGGCTAGACCTCGGCGCCCGCCAGCTCGATGAAGAAATCGAGCGCGGCGGGGTTGGCCAGCGAATCGCGGCTTGCCGCGCTCGCGGGATCGGCGCCCATGAGGATCTTCTTCACCGGCACCTCGAGCTTCTTGCCCGAGAGCGTGCGCGGAACGTCTGACACCTGGACGATCCGGTTCGGCACGTGTCGGGGCGAGCAGTTCTCGCGCAGTCGCCGCCTGAGCTCCCGCTCCAGGGCCTCGTCCAGCTCGGCCCCCTCCGCGGGCACCACGAAGAGCCAGATCGCCGAGTCCGAGCCGTCGGGGGTGGGCACGTCCACCACGAGGCTGTCGGCCACCTCCGGCACCCCCTCCACCGCGCTGTAGATCTCGCTGGTGCCGATGCGGACCCCCTGGCGGTTGATGGTGGAGTCCGAGCGCCCGTAGATCACGGCGCCGCCGCGCTCATTGATCTTGATCCAGTCGCCGTGCCGCCAGATGCCGGGATAGGTGTCGAAGTAGCTCTGGCGGTAGCGCTCACCATCCGGGTCGTTCCACAGGTAGAGCGGCATCGAGGGCATCGGCTGGGTGATCACGAGCTCCCCCACCTCACCGATGAGCGGCCGGCCATCGGGATCCCACGCCTCCACCGCTGCTCCCAGTGCCCGCGCCTGAAGCTCGCCGGCGTACACCGGCTTCACCGCGCAGCCGCCCACGAACGCGGTGCAGAGATCGGTGCCCCCGCTGGTCGAGTAGAGCCAAACGTCGTTCTTCACGTGCTCGTACACCCACTCGAACCCCTCCGAGGGAAGGGGCGAGCCGGTGGACCCGAGGCTGCGCAGGCGCGAAAGGTCCGCCTCGTTCGCCGGCTCCACGCCCGCCTTCATGCAGGCGGTGATGAAGCCCGCGCTGGTGCCGAAGCAGGTGACCCCCGCCTCCTCTACGAAGCGCCACATCCCGTGCGGGTCGGGCTGACCGTCGTAGAGCACGATCGTGGCCCCGGCGAGCAGCCCGCCCACCAGGAAGTTCCACATCATCCAGCCCGTTGTGGTGAACCAGAAGAAGCGGTCGTCGGGCCGGAGGTCGGTGTGGAGCCTTGCCTTCTTCAGGTGCTCGAGGAGGATGCCGCCCTGGCCCTGCACGATCGCCTTGGGCAGGCCTGTCGTGCCGGACGAGTAGAGGACCCACAGCGGGTGGTCGAACGGGACGCGCTCGAACGTGAGCTCCGCGGGCTCGGAAAGGAGCTCGTCCCAGCCCGAGGGAACCATCACCGTGTGTTCGAGCGAGGTGATGGCAGCCGTGATCTCGCGTACCCGGTCGGCGCGGTCGAAGCGCTTTCCGCCGTAGACGTAGCCGTCGGTGGCCAGCAGCACCCGGGGCTCGATCTGCGCGAAGCGATCGATCACCGTTGGTGAGCCGAACTCGGGTGCGCAGCTCGACCACACGGCGCCGATGCTCGCGGTGGCCAGGAGGCCGATCACCGCCTCGGGGCCGTTCGGGAGGTAGGCGGCCACGCGGTCGCCGCGGCCCACCCCGAGTCTCCGAAGGCCCGCCGCGCAGCGCGCGACGCTGTCCTCGAGCTCGTCCCACGTCATCTCCGCGGGCGCTCCACCCTCCACGGCGTGGACGATCGCGGGCACGCCCGCGCGGCCCATGCGCAGCACGTGCTCGGCGTAGTTCAGCCGGGCGCCCGGGAACCATTCCGCTCCCGGCATCTCGCGCCGGCCGAGCACGCGCTCGTAGGGCTGCTCGGACTCGACGTCGAAGCGCTCCCAGACCGCTCCCCAGAAGCCCTCGAGATCCTCCACCGACCAGTGCCAGAGCTCGTCGTAGTCGCTGAAGCCGCGGTCCGCGATGAAGCTCGCGAGCTCGGTGCCGGCGCCGTTGCTCGGCTCCCAGAGCCGCCTTCCCTCGGGCATCTGGCTGATCTTATGGATGAAGGCCTCGACCTATGAGGAGTTCCGGTTGACATAGACCCAGACGGGTGGAGATAGTGCCCCAAGTATTTCTGAGCATTCGGGGCCTCACATGGATGTGGCGGCCGGTCCCGGCCCAAACACCAAAAGAGATCGGAATCCCGGAGTGTCAGACGGCGAGGCCCGCAGGGGGCCCAAGAGTCGCCTTTACGTACCCCTTCTCCTGGTAGCGCTGGTCGTCGGCGTCACGGCGTGCGCGAGCGGTGAGACCAGGCCCGCGACGAAGGTCACGGATGTCGCGGCCACGCTGAACGCCCACGGCTCGGCCGGCGGGCAGGCCACCCAGTTCTGGTTCAAGTACGGGAAGACCACCTCCTACGGCACCGAGACGCCGAAGCGAAACGGCGGCTCCAGCACCGCCCAGCAGGACGTGTCGGAGCGGGTCACCGGCCTGGTGGCGGACACCACCTATCACTTCAGGGCCTGCGCCTCGAACTCCGGAGGAAGCGGCTGCGGGGGCGACCAGACGTTCCGCACCGGCTCGAAGGGACTGCTCCCGGGCTTTCAGGAGACCACCGCGTTCAGCGGGCTCGAGGCGCCGACGGCGGTGAGGTTCGCGCCCGACGGGCGGATCTTCGTGGCCGAGAAGCCCGGCGCGATCAAGGTCTTCGACGGCCTCGGGGACACAACGCCCACGACATTCGTGAACCTGCGGCCGGAGGTCAATCACAACTGGGACCGGGGCCTGCTCGGGCTCGCCCTCGATCCCGACTTTCCGGCCAAGCCGTTCGTGTACGCCCTCTACACCTACGACGCCCCGATCGGCGGCACGGCTCCCACCTGGAACGACCAGTGCCCGACGCCCCCGGGACCGACCACCAACGGATGTGTGGCCAGCGCGAGGCTGTCGCGGTTCACCGCGGAGGGTGACCACGCCGTGGGACCGGAGCAGGTGCTGATCGAGGACTGGTGCCAGCAGGGTCCGACGCACACCATCGGCGACCTCCGCTTCGGCCCCGACGGCGCCCTGTACGTGAGCGGCGGCGAGGCTGCCAGCCCGGACTTCGTGGACTACGGCCAGATGGGCATCCCACTCAATCCGTGCGGGGACCCCCCCGTCGGCGTGGGCGGTACCCAGACGGCGCCCACCAGCGAGGGAGGAGCGCTCAGGAGCCAGGACCGCCGCACTCCCGGTGACCCCACGACGATGGACGGCAGCATCATCCGCGTGGATCCGGCCACGGGCAACGCGCTGCCCGACAACCCGCTGCCGGGGAACAGCGACGCGGACGCCCGCCGGATCATCGCCTACGGCTTCCGCAACCCGTTCCGGTTCGCGTTCCGGCCCGGGACATCGGAGATCTGGGTCGGCGACGTGGGCTGGAACACCACCGAGGAGATCAACCGGATCCCCAATGCGTCGGACGCGACGGTCGAGAACTTCGGCTGGCCCTGTTACGAGGGGAACGCACGCCAGTCCGGCTACGACGCGGCCAACCTGAACATCTGCGAGAACCTCTACGCGTCCGGCGGCGTGAACCCCGCCACCTTCACCTACAACCACACGGCCAAGGTGGACCCCGAGGAAACATGTCCCACCGGCAGCTCGGCCAGCTCCGGGATGATCTTCAACCCGCCCGGGAGCCCGTGGCCCGCGGAGTTCGACGGCGCCCTGTTCTTCGAGGACTACGCGCGCGGATGCATATGGGCGATGGAGCGCGGCTCGGGAACGCAGCCGAGTCCCTCGAACGTCAGGTGGTTCCGCGCCGGGGCGTCCGTTCCCGTGGATGTCCAGTTCGGCCCCGGCGGGGACCTCTTCTACGTCGACATCCTGGGCGGCAAGGTCATGCGGATCCACTACGCCGCGGGCAATCAGGCGCCCAAGGCGGTGGCCACCGCCACTCCGTCGACCGGCGAGGTGCCGCTGCCGGTGGTCCTGGACGCCACCGGCTCGAGCGACCCCGACGGCGATTCGCTCACCTACGCCTGGGACACCGACGGCGACGGCCAGTACGACGACTCGACCACCGCCATCACGGAGTCGACCTACACCGAGGCGGGCACCTACCCGGTCGGCGTCAAGGTCACGGACCCGAGCGGCGCGTCCGCCACCGACGTCGTGGCCGTCACGGTCGGCAACACCCCGCCCACCGCCACCATCGCCTCACCCTCACCGGGACTGCAGTGGAAGGTCGGCGACCTGATCGACTTCAGCGGCAGCGCCACCGACCTCCAGGACGGCACGCTGGATCCGGCCAAGCTGAGCTGGCAGCTGACGCTCCAGCACTGCCCCTCCAACTGCCACACCCACCAGCTCCTGAGCTTCCCCGGCACCG
The DNA here is from genome assembly GCA_963819115.1 of uncultured Thermoleophilaceae bacterium. Classification (GTDB taxonomy): domain Bacteria; phylum Actinomycetota; class Thermoleophilia; order Solirubrobacterales; family Thermoleophilaceae; genus JACVRW01. The sequence continues at coordinate 1,788,498 of CAWFUR010000011.1, forward strand.
ACCACGCCAGCTTCAACGCGCCGGATCACGAGTACCCGTCATATCTGGAGCTCACGCTGACGGCCACGGACAGCGGCGGGCTCACCGACACACGCACCGTTCGCCTCGACCCGCAAACGGTGGATCTCTCGCTGCGTTCCTCACCGACCGGCTTGAAGCTCGCGGTAAACGGCCAGCAGAAGACCACGCCCTTCGTCTGCACGGTGATTCAGGGATCGGCCAACACGGTGTCAGCGCCCGCCTCCCAGACGCTCGCCGCAAACACCTACGACTTCGGATCGTGGTCCGATGGCGGGCTGGCCACGCACACCGTTAGCGCGAACGCGGCCGGCACCTACACGGCCACGTACACGCAGCGCTAGCGCCAGGGCAAATTCCCGGGGTTGACTTAGCCGCCCCGGGTCGGATAAAGATTTCTCAGCGTTTGGGGCTTTCGGAGGGAAGCGGCGGCAGTCCGCCAACCCGCAACAAGGAGCTTCCCAGCTGCACCATTTGAGTTCTCGTCGAGCCGCCGTCATGCGGCACCGTGCCTGCTCATGCGCGGCGCTGCTGGCAGCCGTCTGCACGGCCGGCTGTGCGACCGCCACCACCCTGCCGGGCACGAGGGTCACCGACACGGCGGCCACCCTGAACACGCGCGTCCAGGCCGGCGGCGACCCCGCCCAGTGGTGGTTTCAGTACGGCAAGACCACCTCCTACGGGACCGAGACGCCGAGGCGCGACGGCGGCTCCGCCACCACGGAGAAGAGCTTCTCCGAGCGCCTCAAGACCCTGGCGCCGGACACCACCTACCACTTCAAGGCCTGCGCCACGAGCAAGTCCGGGGGCATATGTGGCACCGACCACACGCTGCGCACCGGGTCGCCGGGGCTGCTTCCGGGCTTCCAGGAGACCACCGCGTTCAGCGGCCTGGAGGCGCCGACCGCGGTGAGGGTCGCGCCCGACGGCCGGATCTTCGTGGCCGAGAAACCCGGCGCGATCAAGGTCTTCGACGGCCTCGGGGACACAACGCCCACCGTGTTCGTGAACCTGCGGCCGGAGGTGAACCACAACTGGGACCGGGGCCTGCTCGGGCTCGCCCTGGACCCCGACTTCCCGGCGAAGCCGTACGTGTACGCCCTCTACACCTACGACGCCCCGATCGGCGGCACCGCCCCCACCTGGAACGACCAGTGCCCGACGCCCCCGGGACCGACGACCAACGGGTGCGTGGCCAGCGCGCGGCTGTCGCGCTTCACCGCGGAGGGCGACCACGCCGTGGGTCCCGAACAGGTGCTGATCGAGGACTGGTGCCAGCAGGGCCCGACCCACAGCATCGGCGACCTCCGCTTCGGCCCCGACGGAGCCCTTTACGCGAGCGGCGGCGACGCCGCCAGCCCGGACTTCGTGGACTACGGCCAGATGGGAATTCCCAAGAACCCCTGCGGCGACCCGCCGGTGGGCGTGGGCGGCACGCAGACCCCGCCGACCAGCGAGGGCGGGGCACTCCGGAGCCAGGATTCGCGCACGCCCGGGGACCCGACCACCCTGGACGGCAGCATCATCCGCGTGGACCCGGCAAGCGGCGCCGCACTCCCGTCGAATCCGCTGCCGGGGAGCATCGACGACAACGCGCGCCGGATCATCGCCTACGGGCTGCGCAACCCGTTCCGCTTCGCGTTCCGGCCCGGCACCTCCGAGATCTGGGTCGGCGACGTGGGCTGGAACAAGACCGAGGAGATCAACCGCATCCCCAACGCCTCCGACTCCACGGTCGACAACTGGGGCTGGCCGTGCTTCGAGGGCAACGACTTCCAGGCCGGGTACAAGGCGGCGAACCTGAACCTTTGCCAGAACCTGTACGCGGCCAACGTCGTGAGAACCGCCACGTACACCTACGCCCACTCGGCCAAGGTGGACCCCGAGGACAGCTGCGGTCCCGGTAGCTCGGCGGTGTCCGGGATGATCTTCAACCCGGCCGGGAGCCCCTGGCCCACGGAGTTCGACGGCGCGCTCTTCTTCGCCGACTACGGCCGCGGATGCATCTGGGCCATGGAGCGCGACTCGAACGGAGTCCCCAGTTCCTCTGGGATCAGATGGTTCCGCGAAGGGGCCGGGACTCCCGTGGACATCCAGTTCGGCCCCGGAGGAGACCTCTTCTACGCGGACGTCCAGGCGGGCAAGATCAAGCGCATCCACTACGCCGCCGGCAACCAGGCCCCGAAGGCGGTGGCCACCGCCACCCCGTCAAGCGGCGACGTGCCGCTCGGGGTCCAGCTCGATGCCCGCGGGTCGAGCGACCCGGACGGCGACTCACTCACCTACGCCTGGGACACCGACGGCGACGGCCAGTACGACGACTCGAACACCGCGGTCCAGCAGTGGACCTACACCCAGGCCGGCACATACGCTGTGGGCCTTCGCGTGACCGATCCGAGCGGCAACTCGGCCACCGACACGGTGGCGGTAACCGCGGGCAACACGCCCCCCACGGCCACCATCGTCTCCCCGTCACCGGGACTGCAGTGGAAGGTCGGGGACCTGATCAGCTTCAGCGGCAGCGCCACCGACCGCCAGGACGGCAACCTCGCTCCGGCCAGGCTGAGCTGGTCCGTCAGGCTCCAGCACTGCCCCTCCAACTGCCACATCCACCAGCTGATGGGCTTCCCCGGCACCGACCACGGCAGCTTCGGCGCGCCGGACCACGAGTACCCCTCGTACCTCGAGCTCACCCTCACCGCCACCGACAGCGGCGGGCTCACCGACAACCGCACCCTCCGGCTGGACCCGAAGACCGTGGACCTCACGCTGCGCTCGTCGCCGAGCGGCCTGAAGCTGGTGGCGAACTCGCTGCAGAAGACCACCCCGTTCGTGTGCACGGTCATCCAGGGCTCGGCCAACACCCTGTCGGCGGTAACGCCCCAGACCCTGGCCGGGAAGACCTACGACTTCGGGTCGTGGTCCGACGGCGGGGTGGGCACGCACAACGTGACCGCCAACGCCGCGGGCACCTATACCGCTACGTACAACCAGCGCTGAGCGGGCCGACAGCGAGGAGCGGAGGCCGATCGGTGATCGGCCGGAGCACCGGAGCAGGTTCTCAGACGGGGGTGACCGCATTGTGCTTCGCCGGCCGCTCCCGGCGCCGCTCGGCATAGGCGGTGAAGCGCTTGATGAGCTCGGAGCGCAGCTCGGCGGGCTGGATCACCGCGTCCACCACCATCTCGGAGGCCAGGTGGAGGATGTCGATCTCCTCGCTGTACTCCGCGCGCAGCTCCTCGGTGCGGCGGGCCCGCTCATCCTCGTCCTCGATCGCCTGGAGCTGGTTGTAGAACACCGCGTTGATGGCCGCCTGGGGGCCCATCACCGCGATCTTGGCGTCCGGGAGGGCGAGCACGGCGTCGGGCTCGTAGGCCGGGCCGGCCATGGCGTACAGGCCGGCGCCGTAGGCCTTTCTCACGATCACGGAGATCTTGGGCACGGTGGCCTCGGACACGGCCGAGATCATCTTCGCGCCCGCGCGGATGATGCCCTGGCGCTCCACCTGCGTGCCGATCATGAAGCCGGGCACGTCGGCCAGGAACAGCAGCGGGACGTTGAACGCGTTGCAGGTCCAGATGAAGCGGGCGGCCTTGTCGGCCGAGTCCACGAACAGGACGCCGCCTCGCTGGCGCGGCTGGTTGGCCACGATGCCCACCACCCTGCCGTCGAGCCGGGCGTAGCCCACCACCAGCTCCTTGGCCCAGCGCTTCTGCACCTCGAGGAAGGAGCCCTCGTCCACGAGCGCGTCGATCAGCCCGATGATGTCGAAGGGCTTGTTCTCGTCCGCCGGGATCTCGGGCCAGGCGGCCGCCGGCTCGGCCGGCGGAGCCACCGGGGGCGCCTCCTCCCAGTGCCGGGGGAAGTAGGACAGGTAGCGCTTGGCCAGGTCGATGCCCTCCTCGTCCGACTTCACGAGGAAGTGGCCGCAGCCGGACACGCCGGTGTGCATCCGGGCCCCGCCCATCTCCTCGAGCGAGACGCTCTCGCCGATCACCATCTCGGCCATGCGCGGCGACCCGAGGTACATCGAGGAGTTGCCGTCGCGCATGATCACCACGTCGCAGAAGGCCGGGATGTAGGCGCCGCCCGCGGCACTCGGCCCGAAGAGCACGCAGACCTGCGGCACCAGGCCCGACAGCTTCACCTCGGTGTGGAAGATCCGCCCGGCCCCGCGGCGCCCGGGGAACATCTGCACCTGGTCGGTGATGCGGGCGCCGGCCGAGTCCACCAGATAGATCATCGGGAGCCGCTGAACCAGTGCCTGCTCCTGGATCCGGATGATCTTCTCGACCGTCCGCGCTCCCCACGACCCGGCCTTGACGGTGGGATCGTTGGCCATCAGGGCCACCGGCCGGCCGGCCATCGTGCCGGTGCCGGTGACCACGCCGTCGGCCCCGAAGCCCTCGGCGCCGGAGTTGGCCAGGAGCGCGTCCTCCGTGAACGAGTCCGGGTCGAGCAGGCGGGCCACCCGCTCGCGCACGGGCATCTTGCCCTGCTCCCGAGACTTCTCGTGGTGGCGGCCCGGGCCGCCGGCGCGTGCCTTCTCGAGGGCCTCCTCCAGGCTGCTCACGCTAGAGCTGAGGGTTGGGCACGGGCTTCTCGCCCGACCAGTCGTAGAAGCCGGTGCCGTTCTTCTGGCCGTACCAGCCCGCGGACAGCATCTTGCGGAGGGTGGGCGGCTGGGCGAAGCGGCGCTCCCGGAACTCGTCGAACATCACGTCGCAGATCGAGCCCAGCGTGTCCAGGCCCACGAAGTCCGAGAGCGTGAGCGGGCCCATGGGATGGCCGGCGCCCGCCTTCATGGCCTCGTCGATCTCGTCCACTGAGCCCACGCCCTCCTCGTAGGCGCGGATGGCGTCGAGCATGTACGGCACCAGCAGCCGGTTCACGATGAAGCCGGCCTTGTCGCGCGTGGGGATCCCGAGCTTGCCGATCGAGTCGGCGAAGGCACGGCCCGCGGCGAAGGTCTCGTCCGAGGTGGTGATTCCCCGCACCACCTCCACCAGCTTCATCACCTGCGCCGGGTTGAAGTAATGGAGTCCCAGGAAGCGCTCGGGGCGTCCGGTCACCGCGGCCTGGTCGATGACCGCCAGGGACGAGGTGTTGGTGGCGAACACCGCATCCGGCTTGACGATGGCGTCCACCTCGCGCCACATCTCGAGCTTCTGGCCGAGGTTCTCGGTGATGGCCTCGATCACGAGGTCGCAGTCGGCCAGGTCGGAGTAGTCGAGCGTCCCGTGAATGCGGCCGCGCACGGCATCGGCGTCGTCCTGCTCCATGCGGCCCTTCTCCACGGCACGGCCGAGCTGCTTCTCGATCCGGCCGAGCCCCTTGTCGAGCGTGGCCTGATCCACCTCCCGAACCACCACGTCGTAGCCGGCCGTCGCGGCCACCTGCGTGATCCCGTGACCCATGAGGCCGCAGCCGAGCACACCCACCTTCTTTATCTCCACTAGCCTGCCTCTCCGTCCGAGTCGTCGAGCGCCGGGAGCCTACATGCCACTCGTCACCGTCGAGGATCGTGGATCCGTCCGCCACCTCGTTTTGGCCCGCCCCGAGAAGCGCAATGCACTGAACGGCGAGCTGGTGGCGGATCTGGGCGCGGCCGCCGAGGCCGCGGCCGCCGACTCCGCCGTGCGCGTCGTGGTGATCCGGGGCGAGGGGCCGATGTTCTCGTCAGGAATGGACCTGAACGACCTGCGCGAGCTGTCCGAGAACCCGGAGAACCTGCGCGCCTTCCGGCGCCGGATCCTGGCCTGGTGGAACCTCCTGGAGGAGATGCCGAAGCCCACGATCTGCCAGATCCACGGTGCCGCACTCGGAGGCGCGTTCGAGCTGGCGCTGGCCTGTGACTTCCGCGTGATGGCGGAGGACGCGGTGGCCGGGATCATGGAGGTGCGCATCGGGCTGCTCCCCGATCTCGGCGGCTGCTCGCGCCTGCCCGCCGTGGTGGGTGTCGGCCGCGCGAAGGAGCTCATCATGACCGGCAAGGTCATCGACGGCGTGGAGGCGCACCGGATCGGGTTCGCCAACCGCATCGCCCCCAGCGCCTCGCTCGACGAGGCCACCGATGCCTTCGCCGCCGAACTCTCGGCCTGTGCCCCGCAGGCCGTGGGCCTGGCCAAGCGCATTCTCGACTCCGCGGCCAAGCCCGCCATTGCCCTGACGCTCGAGCAGGAGGTGGCCGCGCAGGAGCACCTCGCCGCCACCGAGGACTTCGCGGAGGGCGCGCGCGCCTTCTTCGAGAAGCGTGACCCCCAGTTCGCCGGGCGCTAGAGGGCTAGGCGGGCGAGCCGGTGGTGGCCGCCACGTCGGCGCGGCCGGCGAGCGCCATCACGGCCGCGCCCACGAGTGACACGCCGGCCACGGCGGCCCACGCGCCGCTGTAGCCGAGCGGGGTCGAGAGCAGGCCGAAGGCCGCCGGGCCGCCGGCGGCCCCCACGTAGATGCCGCTCTGCGTGATCCCGGTGGCCGCGGCGGGCGCCTCGCGGTGGTGCTGCACCACGGCCAGGTTGAACAGCCCGGGCCAGCCCCAGCCGAGCGCGAACGCCACCACCGCACCGGCCGCGAACAGCCCGGCCAGATCCGAGGTCATCAGCAGGAAGCCCACCGAGCCGGCCACGAGCAGCGCCGCCACCGTGCCGTACCCGTACTCGCGGCGACGGTCGGCGCGCGCGCCCAATGACATGCGCATCGCCAGGCTCACGGCGCTGCCCAGCGCGGCCAGCAGGCCGGCGGTGCCCTCCGGGATGCCCGTGTCCACCGCCGATGCCACCAGGTAGGCACCGAGGGAGTTGGCGCCGAATCCGGCCAGGGCCGCGCCCACCGCGAGGAACACGAGCTCCCGCGACGCCCGCGGGGGCGGTTCCTCACGCTCGGCGGGAATCCGGAACGACGCCTCCCCGCGCCTGGCCAGAAGAGCCACGGCCAGCACGCCGCCACCGCAGATGGCGAACGTCGGGCGCCACCCGAGTGGCAGGGCCAGGGCGGGCAGGGCCAGACCGCTGACCAGGATGGCCGCCGGGATCCCGGACTGCTTGATGCCGAAGGCCAGGCCCTGGCGGTCGAGCGCGACCTGCTCGGCCATGAAGAGGTTGATGGCCGTCTGGGTCACGGCGTTGGCCAGGCCCGCCACGGCGAGGAAGAGAAAGAGCACGGGCAGGGAGACCCCGACCACGGCCGCCCCGAGCAGGCAGCCCGCGGTGATCATCACGCCGGTGCGCATCGCGGACAGCGCGCCCATCCGCTCGGCCAGCCTGCCGCCGGGACCGGCGCCCACGGCCCCGGCCAGGAAGAACACGGTAACTCCGATCGCCACCGCCCCCACGCTCACGTCGAGGTCCCCGCGGATCTGAAGCGTCAGCGCCCCCACCAGGAAGCCGGGAAGCACGCTGGCGGCTCCCACCGCCACCGCCAGCCCCGAGGCGCGCGCGAACCCCGGCACCGCTCAGGCGGCGTGCTCGAGCGCGATGGCGGCCGCTGCCGCCGAGCACGCCTCGACCGAGGCGAAGTCCACGTTCTCCACGGTGTCGGTCGGGCGGTGATAGTTGGGAAAGCCGCCGTCGCGGACCGAGAGCAGCGAGATGGCGGGCAGCCCGCCCAGCCGGGCCAGCACGGGATCGGTCCAGCCCCCGAGCCGCCAGCGCCGCAGCGGCACCCCGGCCGCGGCGGCCGCGCGCTCGGCCAGGGCCACGTCCTCGTCGCGGTAGCGGACGGGCCACAGCGGACCCTCAGCCTCGGCCACCACGGGCTCCCCCGAGCCCACCGTGTCGAGACCTAGCACCAGCGTGGTGTCCGGGTCGAGCCGGCGTCCCTCGGCCTGCATCCAGGCGGCCATGCCGCCCATGCCCGACTCCTCGCTGCCGCAGATCAGCACCACCACCTCCAGCCCCGGCGGGCGCTCTTCGGCGAGCCAGCCGGCCAGGTGCAGGACGCCGGCCACGCCGCTGGCGTTGTCGTTGGCGCCGGGGCCGGTCGGGCTGCGGGCCTGATCGAGCTCGAGGGCCACCGCGAGGGTCAGGAGGGCGGTCGAGGCGGCCCGGATCCGCCGCCCCCCGACCACGGCCCCGATCATCGCCAGCTCGGGCAGGAGGGCCAGCGACGCCCGGCGACCGTTCTTCGCGGCCGCGCGGTCGCCGGCGGCCAGGAGCCGCGGATCCCACATGAGGCCGGTGTTCGCGGCGTCGTGATGGGCCACCAGCACCAGCGTCCGGCTGCGCCCGCCGCGCGCGGCGAGCCGGCCCACGGCGTTCGCCCCCTCCCCCACCGGCAGTGCCTTGCGAAGCCACTGGGAGCGCCCGCTGAAGTCGGCCTCGAACGAAGCGAGCACCGCCGCCGCCAGCAGGCGGTTGCGGGCCGTCGCGGCCACCGCCGCCGCCGCGAGGTGCGCGCCCTGAGCCCAGGCGAAGGTGGTCTGGAAGCGGTAGGGATCCACGCTCACGTCCTCGGCCCCGAGCTCGCGCAGCCGGCCGGCCGCCCACTCGGCGGACGCCCGCTCGCCCGGTCCGGCCGAGTCGCGCACCATGCCCGCAAGGGCCTCCACGTCCGCCCTCACCCCGGCAGCGGCCATCAGGTCTCGCCGCCCTGCCAGTCCACGGGACCGGCGGTGAGCACGTGGCTGCCCAGCGGGCGGCCGAGCACGCGCTGGGCCTCGCGCGCGCACTCCACCAGCGCGGGCAGGTCAACGCCCGTGTCGAGACCCATCTCGTGCAGCATCGACACCAGGTCCTCGGTGGCCACGTTGCCCGTGGCCCCCGGCGGGACGGGGCAGCCCCCCAGCTCCCCGAACGAGGACTCGAAGGACTCCACCCCGGCCTCCAGGGCGGCCACCACGTTGGCCAGCCCCTGCCCACGGGTGTTGTGGAAGTGGGCCGTGAGCTGCACGTCCAGCTCGTCGCGGGCGCGCTCGAAGAAGCGGCGCACCTGCCGCGGGTTGGCCATCCCGGTGGTGTCGCCGAACGCCACCTCGTCGCAGCCCGCGTCCGCGAGCCGGCGAGCGATCCCGAACACCCGGTCCTCCGGGACCTCGCCCTCGTAGGGGCAGCCGAAGGAAGTGGAGATCACCCCCTCGCAGCGGAGACCCTCGGCGCGGGCGCGGGCCACCACGCGCTCGAGTCCGGACAGCGACTCTTCGATCGAGCGGTTCACGTTCTTGCGGTTGTGCGTCTCGGAGGCGGAGAGGAAGAGGTTCACCTCCCCGAAGTGCTCGCGCAGCTCCAGCGCGTTCTCGAGCCCGCGCTCGTTGGGGATCAGAACGGTCACGTCCACCGAGTCGGGGATGTCGGCGCGGCGCAGCACCTCCGCGCCGTCGGCGAGCTGCGGGATCACGTCGGCACGCACGAAGCTCGTGACCTCGAGCCGGCGGAGCCCGGTGCGGGCGAGCATCTCCACCAGCCGGACCTTGTCGTCCGTGGCGATCACCTCGGGCTCGTTCTGAAAGCCGTCCCGGGGACCGACCTCGCGGATCGCCACCACGGGCGCCTCCTAGAGCCGCGCCAGGCCGCCGCTGGCTCCGAGCGACTGGCCGGTCACGTACGAGGCGTCGTCGCTGGCGAGGAAGGTGATCACGGCGGCCACCTCGTCCGGCTGCCCGAGGCGCCGCAGTGACGTGGACCCGATCATGTTCTCCACCAGCCTCTTGCCCATGTCGCCGAACTGCTCCGGGGCGGCCATCAGCAGCGGGGTCTCGATCGGGCCGGGTGCCACCGCGTTGACGGTGATCCCGTACCTGCCGTTCTCCGCCGCCAGCGCCTTGGTGAACCCCAGCACGCCGCCCTTGGCCGCCGAGTACACGGCCGAGCCGCTCGAACCCACCCGGCCGGCCTCCGAGGACACGTTCACGATCCGCCCGCGGCGGCGCTCCTGCATCCCGGGGAGCACGGCGCTCGTGACCGCGATCACGCCGAACAGGTTCACCTCCAGCACCCGCCGCCAGAGCGCCTCGTCGGTCTTGGTGAAGAAGGCCCACTCGTCGTAGCCCGCGTTGTTCACAAGGATGTCCAACGGCCCGAGCTCGGCCTCGGCCGCGCTCACCGCTGAGCCCACCGAGTCGAGCGAGCGCACGTCCAGCTCGAACGCCGCGCCCTCCACCTCGCCGGCCACGGCGGTGGCACCGTCGAGGTTCACGTCGGTCACGGCCACGCGCGCGCCCTCGGCGGCCAGGCGGCGACACGTGGCGGCGCCGATTCCCGAGGCGCCACCCGTGACCAGCGCTGTGCGGTCCGCGAGTCTCAAGGCGGGCTGAGACTACCCGTTAGGGTCCGCGGGCATGAGCCTCAACGGGCCGCCGGGGCCCCGCTGATCGCGCTGCTGTCAGGCGGCACCGGGGGCGCGAAGCTCGCTCGCGGCGTATCGGACCTCGATGACCTGGTGGTGATCGCCAACACCGCCGACGACGCCGAGGTCTACGGCGTGCACGTCTCCCCCGACCCGGACCTGGTCACGTACTGGCTGGCCGGTGAGATCGATGATCGCGGGTACGGGCTCCGCGGCGACACCTTCGAGGTGGTGGGCGCCCTCGAACGCGCGGGCCGCCCGGCGTGGTTCCGGCTGGGCGACCGAGACCTGGCCATGTGCCTGATCCGCACCGAGCTGATGCGCTCCGGCGCATCGCTCACCGAGGCGCACGCCGCTGTGGTGTCCGCAATGGGCGTGGACGCCCGGGTCCTGCCGATGTGCGACGAGCCCGTGACCACCTGGGTGCGCTCGCCGCGCGGAACGCTCCCGTTCCAGGAGTTCATGATCGTGGCCCGCGCCGAGGGGCCTGTCGAGGGCGTGGAGCTTCGAGGGCTCGAGAGCGCACGCCCCACCGACGCCGTGCTCGCCACCCTTGCGGACGCCGAGGTGATCATCATCGGTCCCTCCAACCCGGTGATCTCGATCGGCCCGATCCTCGCCCTGCCGGGGATGAGCGAGGCGCTGGCCGCCGCGCCAGCGCCGGTGATCGCCGTCAGCCCGTTCGTGGACGGGCACTCGGTGAAGGGCCCGAGCGAGGCGTTCTGCGCACACGCCGGGATCGAGACCAGCGCGGCGGGGATCGCCGCGGCCTATTCGGGCGTGCTCGACGGGATCGTGGCCGACGAGCAGGTGCACGGGCTCCCCTCGGCCTGCATCGACACGCTGATGGACACCCCCGGGGACCGGCGGCGGGTGGCGGGCGCGGCCCTGGACCTGGCCCGCTCGCTCGCGGGGGAACTACCCTGAACCAGCGAGGAGCGGAGCGCGATCGGTGATCGCGCGAGCACCGGAGCATGCCATCACGATGAAGAGCTTCGCGATCCTCCCAGTCAAGACCTTCGGCGCGGCCAAGCAGCGGCTCTCCCCGGCGATGGACGCCGCCCCGCGCCGGGCCCTGGCCGAGGCCATGGTGGCCGACGTGCTCGCCGCCCTGGCACGCGTTCCCGAGCTCGACGCGACGGTGGTGGTCACCGCCGACCCCTCGGCTCGCGAGGCCGCGCTGTCGGCTGGAGCCGAGGTGCGTGGCCGACGCCGAGCAGGCGGGCCAGTCCCCCGCCGCGGCCGCCGGGATCCGCCACGCACTGGCCGCCGGGGCCACCCGGGTGCTGCTCGTGCCCGGGGACACGCCGCTGGTGGACCCCGCGGAGATCTCGAGCCTGCTCGCGAGCACGCCCTCGCCCGGGGTCACGATCGTGCCCGACCGCCATGGCCCGGGCACGAACGCGCTGGTGCTGGATCCGCCGGCGGTGCTCGCGCCGAGCTTCGGACCGGGCAGCTTCGAGCGGCACGCGGCCGCCGCCCGGGCCGCGGGAGCGGAGCCGCGGGTGGAGCACCCGCCGGGGCTGCTGCTGGACGTGGACACCGGCGACGACCTCGCCACCGTGGCCGCGGCACTCGAGCAGCGCCCCGGCGCCGCGCCCAGGACACGGGCCGCGCTCGCGGAGCGCGCCGCGTCGGCCGGGGTCTCGGCCTGAAGCTCGAGGTCACCCCTCTCGGGCCGCTCCCGGAGGTCCAGCCCGGCGACGACCTGGCCGCGATGCTGGCCGCGGCCGCTCCGGCGGACCTGTCGAGCCACGACGTCGTGGCCGTGGCCCACAAGGTGATCTCGAAGGCCGAGGGCCGGTTGCGCCCACTCCGGGACGTGGTGCCGGGGGAACGTGCCGTGAGCCTGGCGGCCGGCTACGACAAGGACCCCCGCGTGGTGCAGGTGGTGCTCGACGAGTCGGCCGAGGTGCTGAGGGCGGAGCACGGGGTGCTGATCTGCGTGACAAGGCACGGATTCGTGTGCGCGAACGCGGGCGTGGATCAGTCGAACGTCGGCCGCGAGGACATGGCCCTGCTGCTGCCCGAGGACCCGGACGCCTCCGCGCGCGCACTGCGCCGCGGCATCGAGGCGACCCGCGGCGTGCGGCCCGCGGTGCTGGTCACCGACTCCTTCGGGAGGGCGTGGCGCCTGGGACAGACCGACGTGGCCATAGGCACGGCCGGACTCGCGCCGCTCGAGGACTGGCGCGGCCTTGCCGACGCTGATGGCCGTGAGATGCGGGCCACGATGATCGCCGTGGCCGATGCCGCGGCCGCCGCCGCGGACCTCGCCCGGGCCAAGGACGAGGGCCGGCCGGCGGTGTTGCTCCGGGGCCTCGGGCGCTTCGTCTCCGCGGATGACGGACCCGTCGCGGCTGCGCTGCGCCGCCCCCCTGAAGAGGACCTCTTCCGCTAGGAAAGCCCACGGTGGATTAGGCTCGCGCACGCATGATCGTCGATCATCTCGCCGCCTCACGCCGCATCGCGTTGGCCGTCGCCGTCGTCCTCCTGTCCGGGCTCTTCGTCACCGGAGCCCGCGCTGACACACCGCTCTCCCACCAGGGCCGCTGGATCACCGACGCCCATGGCCGCGTGGTCACGCTCCACGGCGTGAACGAGGTGACCAAGAAGGCTCCCTTCCATCCCGCGGGCGACGGCTTCGGGCGCGACGACGCCCGCTTCCTCTCGGAGAACGGCTTCAACCTCGTGCGCGTCGGCGTGGAGTTCCAGGGTCTGATGCCCGAGCCGGGCCGGATCGACTGGGGGTACGTGAACTCCATCGGCCAGGTGGTTCGCGACCTGGCCAGGGAGCACGTCTACGTGCTGCTCGACTTCCACCAGGACGGGTACGGCCCGGGCCTGGGCGACAACGGCTTCCCGGCCTGGATGCAGATCACGGACGGGCTTCCCAACCCGAACGTGGGCTTCCCGGCGTACTACGTGGCCAACCCGGCGGTCCAGCGCGCCTTTGAGAACTTCTACGCCAACCGGCCCGGCCCCGCCGGCATCGGTCTCCAGGACTACTTCGTACAGGGGCTGCGGGCCATCGTCTGGCGCTTCGCGCACGACCCGCGCGTGGTCGGGTACGAGCTGATGAACGAGCCCTGGCCGGGAGCGGACTGGGCCGCCTGCTTCGCCGGCACCGGCTGCCCGGCCCAGGAGCAGGCGCGCCTCCGGCCCTTCTACGCCAAGGCCACCGCGGCGGTCCGCCGCATCACCCGGCGCCAGCAGGTCTTCGTCGAGCCCTTCTCCACCTTCAACTTCGGCGGCGGGCCCACGACCCTGCCCGGCGCGGGCTCGGGCGACGCGCTGGCCACCCACTCCTACGCGGGCAACGCGACGGGCGAGGCCAGCGTGCTCGACCACTCGATCGCCGCGGCCGACCGCGACGACGCCGCGCTGCTGGTCACCGAGTTCGGGGCCACGGGAGACCCGGTGCCGATTCGCCGCATCCTCGACGGCTTCGACGCGCGCGGCGTGTCCTGGGCCTTCTGGGCCTACAACGAGAACCTGATCGCGGACCGCACCGTCCCGGCGAGCCTGAACGCCCTGCGCAGCCCGGCGGCGTTCCGGGCCCTCGTGCAGCCCTATCCGCCGGCCCTCGCCGGAACGCCGGGGAGCGCTCATTTCGACCCGGCCACCGGGTCCTACACCCTGAGCTACTCCACCGCCGGCCCGAGCGGGCACCGCTACCCCTGGGGCCTCGAGTCGGTGCTGTCGGTGCCGAAGCTCCAGTATCCGGACGGCTACACGGCGAGTGTCTCCGGTGCGCGGATCACGTCGCGGCCGTGCGCCGAGCGCCTGACCCTCCGCACCTGGCCGTGGGCGCGCAACGTGAGCGTCACGCTCGCCCGCGGCGGCACCTGCCGCTGACATGGCCACGGAGGAGATCACGGAGGTTCGGCTGCTCGACAACTACGTCGGGGGCCGCTGGACGCCGTCGGGCTCCGCCGAGGCGCTGGACGTGACCAATCCCGCGACCGGTCACACGCTGGCCCGCGTGCCGCTGTCCGCCCGCGCGGACCTGGACGCCGCGGTTAATGCCGCGCGAGAAGCGCTGCCGGCCTGGCGCGCGGTGAGCGTGATCGAGCGCGCGCGTCGGCTGTTCGCGCTGCGCGAGGGACTGGACGCCCGCCGCGAGGAGATGGCCATGTCCGTGACGGCCGAGATGGGCAAGACCATCGGCGACGCGCGCGCCGAGGTGGCCCGGATGATCGAGATGGTGGAGGCGGCCTGCGCCGTTCCCACCACCATGCAGGGCCGGATCATCGAGGACGTGGCCCGCAACGTGGATGCCGAGACCGTGCGCCAGCCCGTCGGAGTGTGCGCGGCCATCGTGCCGTTCAACTTCCCCGCGATGGTGCCGTTCTGGTTCCTGCCCTTCGCCATCGCCTGCGGGAACGCGTTCATCCTCAAGCCCTCGGAGCAGGTCCCTCTCACGCAGCAGATCGCCTTCGAGGTCCTGGACTCGCTCGACCTCCCGCCCGGAGTGGTGAACCTGGTGAACGGCGGCCGCGAGGTCGTGGAGGGGATCCTCGAGCACCCGGGAATCGACGCGGTGTCATTCGTCGGCTCGGCTCCGGTGGCCCGGATCGTCTACGAGCGGGCGGCCGCGACGGGCAAGCGGGTGCAGGCCCTCGGCGGCGCGAAGAACCACATGGTCGTGATGCCCGACGCGGTGATCGACCGGACGGTGGACGGCATCATCGGGTCCGCCTTCGGAGCCGCGGGGCAGCGCTGCATGGCCGGCTCCGTGGTGGTCACGGTGGGCGAGGCCCACGAGCGCCTGCTCTCCCCGCTGCGCGAGGCCACCGAGGCGCTGCGCGTGGGCAACGGCGCCGACGAGACCACCGACGTGGGCCCGGTGGTCTCCCCCACGGCGCGCGATCGCATCCGCGCCGCCATCGACCGGGCGGTGGACGAGGGTGCCACCGCGGTGGTGGACGGCCGGAGCGTGCCCGCCGCCGGTGATGGTGGCGGCGCGTTCCTGGGACCCACGATCCTCACCGACGTCGGGCCGGGCTCGGAGATGGCGCGGGAGGAGGTCTTCGGCCCCGTGCTGGCGATCGTGAGAGTGGAGACCCTCGACGAGGCGATCGACGTGGTGAACGGCAGCCGTTTCGGCAACGGCACGTCGATCTTCACCGAGTCGGGCGCCTCGGTCCGCCGCTACCGGCACGACGTGGAGGCCGGAATGGTGGGCGTGAACATCGGCGTGGCCGCGCCCGTGGCCTTCTTCCCGTTCTCCGGCTGGAAGGACTCGTTCCTGGGCGACCTGCACGCGCACGGCCCCGACGCGGTGGAGTTCTTCACCCGCAAGAAGACCGTGACCAGCCGCTGGTTCTCGAGCGGCCAGGGCGACGGGCCCTACTTCGTCGAGAGCTAGGGGCGCGCCAGGCGCAGCACCCCGGAGGCGCTGTCGATGGTCAGGCGGTCGCCGCTGCAGGTGACCTTCGCCCGCCCGTCGGGCACGACGGCCGGGGCCACCGCGGACACCGGCAGCTCGAAGCTCTGGCCGAGGCCCGTCACGGTCACGGTGCCCTCCGAGCCGGTCTGGCGGAAGCGGAGACGCTTTCCTGCCGCCCGTGTCAGGCCCCCGTGTGCGGAGCCGTTGATCTTCAGCGTGCCCTTGATGCCAAGCACCTTGCCGTGCATCGGCCTGCTCCCGATTCCGTGCATGGCCCAGCGGCGGCCGCTGAACTCGAGCGCGAGCCCGCGGCCGCGCCCCGACAGCTCGATCGATCCGAGGGGTGAGTCCAGGCTGCGCTTGCTCTGGAAGGACAGGCTCCGGTAGGTGCCGGTCAGGCAGCCGCGACCCGGGGATGTCTGGGGGACGGCGCGCCCCGCGGGCGCGGGGGTGTTGGCGGTCCCGTCGTTCGGCTGATCGCCCGTGTCCGGCGCGGGCGCCGTGGTGGTGTCACCGCCGGTTGCCGGCGAGGTCGTGGCCGGCGAGGTGGTGCTGGAGGTTCCGGACGCGTCCCTGTCGTTGTCGTTGTCGTCGCCACCGCCGCAGCCGGCCACCGCGAGTGCCGCGGCGACCGCGATCAGGGTGAATCGATTGACAAGCACCCTGCGGGTTGTAACGGACAGCCGGACGAGACGACGACCCGCCACCAGCTCGCGAGCATCCCGAGCAGCCCGAAACGCGGCCGCACGTGCCAGTCGTGGCAGCCGGGCTCGCCGATGTCGCGGTTGGACACCCGCACCCAGCGGTGCCCCGCCGGGTCGGCGAGCATCTCCTCCCGGAGGCGGCGATTTCCCTCCTCCAGCTCGAGCCGCTCGGCGAACAGCCGGCGGGACTCGGCCAGCCGGTCGGCGAGCGCGTCCCTCAGCTCCTCGAGCCGGCCGAGCGAGAGGAGCGCGGCCGGGCCGCCCGCCACCGTGAGGGTCGGAAGGCCGATGCGCGGCCAGGTGGAGCAGGCCTGCTCCGAGAGCTCGCGCTCGAGCCGCGCGACCTGGGCCCGCAGCGCTCGGCGTGCGGCCACCTCGCCGCCGGCCGGAGCGGTGCGCGGAGGTGCGACCCGCGGCCGGCCCTGGGCGATCATCCGCCCACCGGCGCTCTCGGGTTCGAGCCCCAGAAGACCTGTGTGCCCACCATGCCCACGATGTGGACCAGCACGGTGTTCAGGACCATGGACTTCGCGGTCGCGGTGCCCACGCCGACCGGCCCGCCGGAGGCGTTGTAGCCGTAGTAGCACCCCACGAGCACGATCAGCGTGGCCATGGCCATGCCCTTGATCAGGCTGTAGAAGAGGTCGGGTGGGTTCTGGAACATCCAGAAGATCAGGAAGAACCCTCCCGAGGACACCTCGCCGATCTGCTGTACCACGGCCACATAGGACGCCAGGAAGCCGGCGCCCACGGCGCCGATGTACACCGCCGGAAGCACCAGCCAGGCACCGAGCAGGCGGGTGGCGCAGAGGAAGACGATGGAGTTGATGCCCATCACCTCGAGCGCGTCGATCTCGTCCGAGATGCGCATGGCGCCGATCTCGGCCACCAGGCCCGTGCCCACCTTGGCCGACATCATGTAGCCGAACGCGTACGGGAGAACCTCGCGCAGGTCGCACCAGGCGGCGAACGTCCCCGCGTTCGAGGGCGCGCCAACCGAGCGGCTGAAGTAGGCGCCCTCGATGCCGCACTCCAGGCCGAGCAGGAACGCGAGGCCCCAGATCACCACGGCGGAGCCCAGGATCAGGACGCCGGCCTGGCGCAGCGCCTCGCCCAGGAACCGGAGCACTCTGCCGCTGAACACGTCGGCCACAACGCGGCCGCCGAAGCGAGCCACGTCGCCGAGCGAGGCGATCAGGTCGTGCGGCACCGTCAGCCAGGTCATGACGGGGCGAGCGGGCTGTCAGCGAAGAAGAAGAACCAGATCGCGATCAGCACCAGCGCGGCGAAAGCCGATGCCGTCATGGACACCTCGATCAGCGTGCGCGGGCCGCGCGCGCGGCGCAGCGTCTCGCGCTCCGCGCTGGAGCTGGCGAGCCAAGCCGACCGGCGCGGCGGGCCGGCGGGGCCGCCGCGCATGTCCTCGTAGAGGCCGTTGAGGCGATACAGGACCCAGCCGCACAGCACCATCGACAGGGGGATGCCGAGGAGAGCGGCGAAGAGGAACATCTCCGCGCGGTCGGTGAGCTCGCCCGCCAGCCAGAGGCCGGCAACGGGCAGGCCGATCCAGAGCACGGCGCTCCCCACCACCACGCTCACGGCCAGCAGCGCGATGGTCAGTGCCCGGGTCACGCGCTCGCCCATCTCCAGGAGATCCTCCGCCATCTACTTGATGATGGAGATTTCGGGGTGGGTGGCGAGGAGGGTTTGGGTGAAGACGTAGTTGAAGGCGAAGATGGCCAGGAAGGCGATCACCACCCCCTGGTTGACCGACCGGCCCACGCCTTCGGCGCCGCCGGAGGCGGTCATGCCCTTGTAACACGACACGATCGCGATGATCGCCCCGAACAACGTCGTCTTCACCACCGACCCCCACAGGTCGGTGGTCGACGCGTTCGACAACAACGTGGCGAAGAACGGGCCCAGAGGCGCATCGAACGTCAGCGTGGCCAGCACCCCGCCGAAGATCCCGAAGATCAGCGCATAGATGTTGAACAGCCCCGTCACCACCATCAACGCCAAAAACCTGGGCACCACCAGGTTCTTGATCGGATCCACCCCAAGGACCTGGAGCGCGTCGAGCTCCTCCCTGATCTTGCGGGCCCCCAGATCAGCCGTGATCGCCGTGCCCCCCACCCCAGCCAGAATGATGGCCGACGCGATCGGCGCGAACTCCCGGATCGACGCCAACACAAAGAACCCGCCCAAACGATCGATCGCCCCGAACAAAATCAAGAAATTCCCCGCCTGCAACCCCGGCGCCCCATACCCAAACGCGATCGTCGTGATCATCAACGGCAACCAACACAACCGCAACATGAACAAAAACTGCTGCACAAACTCCGTCCCATACGGAAACGGCGGCCGCACAGCCGACACCAACGTCTTCCCCGTCAACACCATCATGTCCCCCACCTGCTCCAACAGGGACTTCGTCGGGAGAAACACGCGGTCTGCTGCGGTGCGGATCATGACTGTCATAGCTATATAGCACAGTGAGTGCCAGCACAGCAATACTGTGCGCTACGATTGGACCATGGACCTCACGGTCGACCGCGACGGCGAGGTGCCCATCGGCACCCAGCTCGCGTGGAAGCTGCGCGCGCTGATCGAGGCCGGAGAGCTGGGCGCCGGTGCGCGCCTGCCCAGCGTGCGCGAGGCGGCCGCCGCCGCCGGGGTGAACGTGAACACCGTGCGCACCGTGTACGGGCGCCTGGAGCGGGACGGCCTCGTGACCACCGAGCAGGGCCGCGGCACGTTCGTGCGCCCCGGCGCCGCGCCGGATGCGGAGGCCGAGTCCGCCGGCGACGCTCGCCGCGCCCTGCGCCGGCAGATCGCCCGCCTGGAGTCCGAGCTCGCCCGCCGCCCCCCACCCCCCACCGAGGCGGCCGGCCCGAGCCGCCGGCCCGCGCCCGGCGGAGCGCTCCTGTCCGCCTCCCAGCTCGAGGACGTGCGGGACGACCTGCTGGACCGCCTGAGCGCCCTCGATGACGCCCGCGCCGAGGTCATGCGCCGGCTGGACGAGCTCGACACCGCCGACGAGACCGAGCCGGCCCGCCGCCGGAGCCCGGGCCCGTCGAGTGCCAGCCTCACCGGCGTACGGGTGCGCTGGGTCGGCGCCTAGACCAGCCCGTCACCTCCTCGTCACGTAACGGTCACAAAAGGCTCGAAGGCGTTCGCCAGAGTGGGCGGCGCGGGTGTGCGGTGCCTCCTCGGTCGCCGCGGCCCGTAAACCGTCCTGGAGCGCCCCGCCCCCGCCTCGCGTATTCCCCTCCCTCCGCGCGAGTCCCCAGGGGCGGGGCTCCGGGACGGAACCCTCGGCTCGGCCAATCCCTCAGCTAAGCCAAAGAAGAGAGCGCGGAGGACCCTCAGCAAGTGGGAACAAGAGGACCTGTGGACAGGGCGCCGCGGCCTCCGCAACGCGGACCGTGTCAGAGCGAGCCGCCCCGCGGCGAGCGAACGAGCGGCGCAGCCGCGAGAGGTCCGCGTGGCGGAGGACGCGGCGCCCAGCAGCAGCTACGCGGCCAGCGGAAGCTCGTACCGCCGGCGGATGCCGTACAGCGTGTCCCGCTCGGCCGCCGGCCGCCCCGCCGCATGCGCCGCCGCGATCAGATCCGGCGGATCCAGCTTCACCCCGTGATACGACCCCGCGAGCCGGCTGATGTTCTCCTCCATCAGCGTGCCCCCGAGGTCATTCACGCCCCAGCGCAGCGCCTCGCTGGCCGCCTCGAGGCCCATCTTCACCCAGCTCGCCTGGAGGCTGGGCACGGACCGCCCGAGGGCGAGGCGGAACACGGCGGTGTGCTTCAGGTTCTCCTCGGTCGAGATCTCCTCGATCCCGTGCGTCCGGCCGAGGAGGGTGTGGAAGGGGATGAACGACAGCGGCACGAACTCGGTGATGCCGCCGGTCCGCTCCTGGAGCTCGCGGATCACGCGCATGTGCTCGGCCAGCTCCCAGGGCTCCTCCACGTGCCCGAACATGACCGTGGCCGTGGAGCGCAGCCCCGTGCGGTGCGAGGCCTCGATCACCTCGACCCAGCGGGCCACGGGCAGCTTGTTGGGCGAGATCCGCTCGCGGACGCCGTCGTGCAGCACCTCGGCGGCCGTGCCCGGCGTGGACCCCAGCCCGGCGGCTTTCAGCCGCTCGAACACGGCGTCGGGCGAGAGCCCGGAGACGTCGCACATGTGCGCCACCTCCATCGGCGAGTAGGCGTGGAGGTGCAGCTGGGGAGCGGCCCCCTTCACGATCCGCAGCCACTGCACGTATTCCTCGAGCCCCCAGTCCGGATGGATCCCGGACTGCATGCAGATCTCGCTGGCGCCGTACTCCACCGCCTCGTGCACACGGCGCTCGAGCTCGGCCTGGTCGTGCTCGTAGGCGTCCGGCGAGCGCCGGCCCTGGCCGAAGCCGCAGAAGGCGCAGCCCACGGTGCAGACGTTGGAGACGTTGATGTTGCGGTTCACCACGAACGTGACGGTGTCGCCGGCCAGCTCGCGGCGCAGCTCGTCAGCGGCCTGGCGCATGTCCTCGATCGCCTCCGGGCGGGTCTCCGCGAACATCGCGGTCAGCTCGTCGGGGCTGAGGGCCAGGCCGTCACGCGCGCGAGCGACCGCGCCGGGGACCAGGTCGCTGCGCACGGTGCGCTCCTCCCGCCGGCCGGAGCCGTGGCGGGGGATGAAGCTCCAGTACTTGACCTTGATCACGTCGAGCACGCCCTGCTCGATCCAGGACGGGTCCATGTACTGCGGGTAGACGCAGAGCCGCTCGGTCAGCGCGTAGCCCTCGGGGGCGAGCAGCTTCCGCATCCGGTGCACGGACGGGAAGGGGTGCTCGGGCGAGATGTGGTCTCCGTTGGCCGAGAGGCCGCCGAGGTCGGTGGCCCCCTCATCCACGAGCGGCAGCCACCAGTCGGACAGGTTCGGCGGGATCTGCACGCCCACGTCGGGCATCAGGCGGCGACTCTCGCGGACGAGCGTGCGCATGTCGTCCAACGTGACCTCGCCCGCCCAACCGGGCAGCGGGAGCTCCTCGCCGTGCGTGCCGGTGCGCTGGGCCTCGTCGGCGATCTCGCCCGGCTCGGCCCCGTAGTAGCGCGGGTGGGGCACGAAGTTCTGGAGGATCACCTCCTGCAGGTGGCCGTACTCCCGGTGCACCTCGGCCAGCGCCTCGAGCGCCTGGATGCGCTCATCCGGGGACTCGCCGATCCCCACCAGGATTCCGCTGGTGAAGGGAATGCGCAGCTCGCCGGCGGCGCGGATCGTGTCGAGGCGGCGCTCGGGATGCTTCGTGGGCGACCCCTGGTGCACCACGAGGTCCGGGTTCACCGACTCGAGCATCAGACCCTGCGAGGCCGTGACCTGGCGCAGGCGGGACAGCTCCTCGGGCGTGCACACCCCGACGTTCGTGTGGGGCAGCATCCCGCGCTCCAGTGCCCGCTCGCAGGCCCAGGCCACGTACGAGACGAAGTCGGCGTGCCCGTACTCCGCCAGACGGGCGGCCACGGTGGGGTTCACCTCCGGCTTCTCGCCGGTGAGGACGAGCAGCTCCTTCACCCCGCGCCGGCCGGCGTCGTCCAGCAGCCTCTCCACCTCGTCGGGCGCGTGGAGATGGGCCTGGTGCGTGGCGAACGCGCAGTACTTGCAGTAGCACTGGCACGTGCGCGACAGCGACAGCGTGAAGTTGCGCGAAAAGGTGACCCGGCGCATCGCGCCTGAGTCTAGGCCTCTCCGAGAGGCTTCCTTACCCGACCGGCTCCATCCCGTCCGGGCCCTTCGCCCCCGGGGCTATGAAGAGGTTGAAGTAGACGAGCGCCGCCGAGAGCGAGCCGAGGATGGGCGCCAGCGTGTAGACGAACACGAAGTGGCTGAAGCCGTCCCACTCGCCCGACACGAGGTCGGGCCCGAAGGCGCGGGCGGGGTTGAGGCTGGCTCCGTCGAGTCCCCCGAGCACCATGACCGCGAGGCCCAGGGCGCCACCGATGGCCAACGGCCCCACGGCGCGGTCCACCCGCGGATCCAGGGCCGCACCCATGATCACGAACATCAGCGTGAACGTGCCGATGTACTCGGCGAGCATTCCGAGCCCCAGCTTGCCGTCCAGCCGGGGGCCGACGGCGGGGGCCCCGAAGTTGTTCAGCGCTGCGTTGGGGAAGTTGTTGAGGAGCAGCTTCACGATGAGCGCCGCGGCCACGGCGCCGGCCAGCTGGGCGACGATGTAGATCACGGCGTCGGGCGGCTTGATCTGCCGCAGCGCGGCCATGGCCACCGTGACCGCGGGGTTGAAGTGCGCCCCGGACACCACGGCCAGCGTCTGGATCAGCGCGAAGAGGATGAAGAGGTGCACCAGCCCGATCACCGACCAGTCGATGAACGGAGCAGGCAGCTGGGCAGTCGGCTGCTGCACGAAGATCGACACCGACAGGCAGATGAAGAGGACGAGCATCAGCGTGCCGATGAACTCGGCGAGATATGAGGCGGGCCCGCGATCCTGCAAGGTGCAACCTCCCGTTGGGGTCTCCGGAGACCAGGCGCGCGCAGTGTAGAACGCGGATCGGTCGCGCCGCCTAGGCTGCATGCGGTCGTGCGCGCCCGCCTCTCGCCTCCCTTCGCCGTGCTCGCCCTGGTGGCCGCGGCGCTCGCCCTCGCCGCATGCAGCGAGGAGCCGAAGGGACTCGAAAAGGTCCGTCTCGCGCTGGACTTCCAGCCGAACGCGGTCCATTCGGGCATCTACACCGCCGTCCGGGACGGCGCGGACGAGCGTCACGGCGTGAAGCTCGGCGTGCGCGTGCCCTCGTCGTCCACCGACTCCCTGAAGCTGCTGAGCGCGGGACGGGCCGACATGGCCGTGGTGGACATCCACGACCTCGCGCTCGCCCGCGAGCGAGGCCAGGACCTGGTGGGCGTGGGCGCGCTGGTGCAACGCCCGCTTGCCGCGGTGATCGCACGCTCCGGCATACGCCGCCCGCGGGATCTGGAAGGCCGCCGGGTGGGCATGACCGGGCTGCCCTCGGACGAGGCCGTGCTCCGGGCAGAGGTGACGAACGACGGCGGAGACCTCTCACGCGTCCACCGGGTCACGATCGGCTTCTCGGCCGTGCCCAGCCTCGTGACCGGGCGCGTGGATGCGGCCCTCGCCTTCTGGAACGCCGAGGGGGTGACGCTGCGCCGCCGCGGCGTCCACACACGCGAGTTCCGGGTGGACCGCTACGGCGCCCCGCCCTATCCGGAGCTGGTGCTGGCCGTGACCCGGCGAACCCTGGACGAGCGCCGCGACGTGGTGAAGGAAACGCTCGCCGCCCTCGCCGACGGCACCGAGGAGGCGCTGTCCCACCCGCCCACCGCGGTGGGTCAGGTGGCACGTGCCTCGGGGGAGGACGAGCCGGTGGTGGCCGCCCAGCTGCGGGCCCTCACCCCCGCGCTGCGCCCGCCCATCACGCTCGATCCGGCCGTTCTGCGGCAGTGGGCGCGCTTCGACGTGCGCTTCGGGATCCTCCACCGCCCGCCGGACCTCCGGCGCGCCTTCGCCCTCGGACTGGCTCCGCCGGCCGGCTAGGCCGGCCGGTCGCTCGCGGCGGCCAGCGCGTCCACGAGCGCGGCGGCCTCGCGCGCCATGCGCGAGCGCGGCACCACCCGCTCCACCCCCGCTTCCTCCGCCCGCCGGCGCACGTCCTGCTCGACGTGCGAGTAGAAGGCCAGCGTGGGCAGCCCGGCGGCCGTGGCCACGGCCAGGCGCTCGTCCACATCGGAGGTGAGGTCCACGACCTGGACGTCGGCGGGCTCGCCGGGGGGCACCACCTCGTGCCCGCCCGCGGCGAACGCGCCGTGAAGCTTCGACCCGAACAGCAGGTCGGGACAGATCAGGGCCACGCGCGCCACGGCGGCTACTGCGCGCGGCGCTGGCGGAACTCCCGGCGCACCGACTCGGGCCGGCCCCACATCTGTGTGACCTCCACCCGGCCGGAGCGCGCCTCCCGCGAGTGGAGCTCGCCTGTGATCCCCTGCTGGTCGAGCACGGCCAGCGTGCCGCGCACGGTCTCCGCCGCGGCCGCGTGCCCGAAGTTGTTGGCCACCCGAAGCCGCCAGTGCCAGTCGTGCTCCGAGTAGGGCATGGCGTTGACCTGTGTGAGCAGCGAGGCGGCCTCGATGTAGCGATCCTCGTCGTGGACCCGCAGGTCGAGCTCCACCTGCGTCCAATCGGGCGGAAGCGAGTCGATCACGGCCTGGAAGTCGTCGGCGAGCGCCACGGCGGGAAGGCTACCCGCCCCGCCTACGGCAGCATCATGCCGTTCACCAGGCAGTCGGTGGTGCCCACGTTGATCCCGACGAAGGCCAGGCCCACGGGCGCCGCGCCGCTCGGTGCGGAGGCGGAGAGCGGGAACGCGATCTGGTACCCGGGCGTGCTGCTCGAGCCGTCGAACATCGTGGTCGGCGAGCCCGGGGACACGGGACCACCGCCGTCCCCGAAGGAGCCGGCGAAGCTGTTCGCCTCCGTGCTCTCGAGCTTCACGTTGAGATGGGTGCCGTCGACCGTGTGGCTGCAGCTTGCCCTCCACGTGAACGGCCCGCTGGAAGTCACGGTGCGCTCCTCGCCCTCGTGGAGCGCCACCGGCCCGACCCGGACCAGCCTGTCGCTGGCCAGGAAGGCGGCCGCGCTCTTGCCGCCGAGGGTGTCCGCGTCCCCGGCCAGAGGCACCTTCCCGAGGCTCGACTCCTTCACGTCGGCGCCGGAGATGGTGTGGTCGCGGATGTCGCGGCCCTGAATGTCGTTGTCGCGGATGTCGGTGCCCCGCACGGTGTCCTTGGCGATGTCCCTACCGCGGACCTCGTCGTCGTGGATGTCCTGTGAGCGGATGCTGTTGTTGGCGATCTCCGCCGAGCCCACGCGGATGGCCGCGTAGGAGCTGCCGCCGAGCGCCACGAACAGCGCCAGCAGAGCGGTGATGTTGGAGAAGGTCATCCGAGAGCGTGCCGCCATGGCGGCACGGCCCATGCGGGACCTGGAGCGGTGCGAGTCCATCAGGACCTCCGAGCGTCGGGAGAACGGCCGAAGTCGTTGTCGTCCCCCGAACCGGGGACCTTTAGCCCCGGCCGTGTACCTCCGCTATCCGGCGAACGTCTTGAACACCAGGAAAACGTTTAGCGCGATGATCGCCGACGCCACGAGGCTCGCGGCGATCGTCGTGGCCCTGGCGTTGGTGAAGTTCCCCATGATCTCGGGCTTGCGGGTGAGCAGCACCAGGGGTACGAGGGCGAAGGGGATGCCGAACGACAGCACCACCTGGCTGATCACGAGCGACTTCGTCGGGTCGAGTCCCAGCGCCAGCACGATGAGCGCCGGGGTCATCGTCACCAGCCGCCGCACTATCAGCGGAATCGACCGCTTGATGAAGCCCTGCATCACCACCTGGCCGGCGTAGGTCCCCACGCTCGAGCTGGAGAGCCCAGAGGCGAGCAGGGCGAGGCCGAAGGCCACGGCCGCACCGGTGCCCAGCTGGGACTCGAATCCCTTGTGGGCCTCCTCGATCGTCTCGACGTTGATGACCCCGTGGAACAGCGCCGCGGCCACGATCAGCATGGACATGTTCACCAGCCCCGCCACACCCATGGCGATCCCTACGTCCAGGCGCTCGAAGCGCAGCAGCTCGCGGCGCTCGCCGTCGTCGCGCGGCTTGATCCGGTTCTGCGTGAGCGCGGAGTGGAGGTAGATCACGTGCGGCATCACGGTCGCGCCGAGGATGGCCGTGGCCAGCAGGATGCTCTCAGTGCCCTCGAATCCGGGAATGAAGCCGGCGGCCGCGCCCCCAACGTCAACGTCGGAGTGCAGCACCTCCCAGAGGAACCCGAGCAGGATCACCGCGAGCAGGCCGGCGATCGTGGTCTCGAAGCGCCGGTAGCCGCGGGTCTGAAGGCCGAGGATCGCGAAGGCCACCACCGCGGTAATCAGCCCCGCGGTGAAGAGCGGGACCCCGAAGAGCAGGTTGAGCGCGATTGCCGCTCCCACGAACTCGGCGAGGTCCGTGGCCATGGCGATCAGCTCGGCCTGGACCCAGAGGCCGTTGGACACGGCGCGGGGGAAGTGCTCGCGGCACAGCTCAGGCAGGCTCTTACCGGTGACCACCCCGACCTTGGCCGACAGGTACTGGATGAGCATGGCCATCAGGTTGGCCACGAGGATCACCCACAGCAGCAGGTAGCCGTACTTGGCGCCACCGGCGATGTTGGTGGCGAAGTTGCCCGGGTCCACGTAGGCCACCGCGGCCACGAAGGCCGGGCCCAGCATCCCCAGCGAGCCGCGCAGGCGACCCCGCGCCTTCATCAGCTCCAGCTGGCTCGGCTCCAGGACGAGCGACGGTCCGGCCGGCGGCATCGGCACCACGCCGGCCTCGGCAGGCTTGTTCACGCCGTCACCGTCCGCATGGCCTGGGTGAGCTTTCCGCCCAGGACGTGCTCATCGTCCCCGAAGCGGACGGTGAGCGGGCCGTCGAAGGGCTCGCGGTCCACCACCTCGAATCCGTCGCCGAGCGCTATCCCACGGCCGGCGAGGTAGCGCAGCATCGCTGGATCCGAGTCCGACACCCGCACCAGCACCCCGTGGGTGCCGGGCTCGAGATCGGACAGCGGGCGCGTGGGCGGTTCGTTGATCTCGAACTCCGAGGTGGGGATCGGATCGCCGTGGGGGTCGTGGGTCGGGTTGCCGAGCTTCGCCGCGATCAGCTCGGACAGCTCGGGCGAGATGGCGTGCTCCAGGACCTCTGCCTCCTGGTGCACGCGGTCCCAGGACATTCCGAGCGCCTCGGCCAGGTAGAGCTCGAGCAGGCGGTGGTGGCGGATCACCTCGAGCGCCACCCGCTCCCCGGCCGGCGTGAGGCTCACGCCGTGGTACGGACGGCGCACGGCGAGCCCCATGGACTCGAGCCGCTTGACCATCGCCGACGCCGAGGCGGCGGACACGTCGATCCGCTCGGCGATCGCCGACGTGGACACGGGCTCGGTGCTGCGGCGGGACAGCGACCAGATGGCCTTGGCGTAGTCCTGGACCGAGTCCGAGACCTGCGGGCGAACCGCCATCACGGGCGGCAGACCGGTCTAGTTTCCAGCAACTTGCACATTCGTCGGTATTGAAGCATATTTTAGGCGTGACTAAACCTGCTGCAACCGGGCCACTTGCGCGTCTTCCCGCCGAGTTCACGGTCTCGTCGCTGCTCGCCGCGCCCCGAGAACGCGTCTGGGAGCGGGTGACCACGCCCGCGGGAGTGAACGCGGAGCTGATGCCGATCGTGCGCATGACTCTTCCCCGGGGAATCGAGCGGCTGGATGCGGAGTCGGTGCCCGTGGGGACCCTGATAGGGCGCTGCCGGCTGCTCCTGTTCGGCGTGATCCCGTTCGACTGGGACGACCTCACGCTCGAGCGCCTGGAGGCGCCGTCGGGGTTTCACGAGCTGTCCTCGATGGGCTCGATGCGCGTGTGGGAGCACGAGCGCACGCTCGAGCCGGTGCCGGGCGGCTGCCGGGTCACCGACCGGGTGGCGTTCCTCCCCCGGGTGCCGTTCCCGGCCGTGTGGGCGCGGCCGTTGTTTCGAGCCGTCTTCGGGCACCGGCACCGGCGCCTGCGGGCCCAATTCGGTGAACTCCACCCGGGTTCCTAGAATCAGCAGCGTGATCGCCACCTCGGACTACGACCTGGTGACCGGCTCCGTCGGTCTGATCGACCGGTCCGCTCGTTCCCGCGTGCTCCTGAGCGGCGCCGACGCCGTGGACTTCCTGCAGGGCCAGGTGACCAACGACGTGGCCGCGCTGGCCCCCGGGGAGGGCTGCTACGCGGCGATCCTCAACCACAAGGGCAAGCTGCGTACCGACCTCCGCATCCTGCGCGGCGAGGACTGGGTCTGGGTGGACACCGAGGACATCGGCGGCGCGGTGCTGCAGCACACGGTCAAGACATACAGCCTCGGCCGCCAGGTCTCCGTGGACGAGGTGGGCTCCCGGCGCGCGATCCTGTCGCTGGTCGGGCCGGGCGCGGACGCGGCGCTGGACGTGGCCCCTCCCGCGGCGGAGCACTCCTTCGTCGAGGGGCGGCACGGGATCTACGTCCGGACGCACCTGGGCGTCGACGTGATCTGCGACGACCCGGCCGCCGTGCGCGAGAGGCTGGACGTGGAGGAGGTCTCCGAGGAGGCCGCGGAGTGTGCGCGCATCGAGAGCGGGCGCCCGCGCCTCGGCTACGACATGGACGGGGACACGATTCCCCAGGAGGCGGACCTCAACGACCGGGCCGTGAGCTTCACCAAGGGCTGTTACGTCGGCCAGGAGACGGTGGCCCGCCTGTACTACAAGGGCAAGCCGAACCGCCATCTGCGCGGGCTGCGCCTGGGCGCGCCCGCGGCGCGCGGCGAGGAGATTCACCTCGGGGAGCGCGTGGTGGGCCGGCTCGGCTCGGTGTGCGAATCGCCCCGGCTGGGACCGATCGCCCTGGCGCTGGTGCGACGTGAGGCCTCGCCGGGCGACGAGGTGCTCGTGGAGGGGACACCGGCCACCGTGGTCGCGCTGCCCTTCGACGTTGGCTGACGAGCGCCGCACCCCGCGGAGCCGCCGCGGCCTGTCCGGCAGCAGCGCGCTGCTGGGAGGACCACTGAACGTGGAGGCCGGGGCCGAGGAGCCGCGCCCGCCGGCCGGGAGCTACGACGCGCGAAGCGGCGACCTCGACCTGCCCCGCGAGCACGAATCCGTCCCCGCCCACGCGCCCCGCGAGCTGCGCGAGCTGATCCCGCCGCCGGACACCGGCCGCCAGGTGGACGACTGGGGCCGCTCGGAGCGCGCGCTCTCACTGATGGAGCCGGTGCTCGACTTCTACTACCGGTACTGGTTCCGGGTCGAGGTGGAGGGCGTGGAGAACGTCCCCTCGGACGGCGGCGCGCTGATCGTGTCCAACCACTCGGGGGCGCTGCCCCCCGACGCGCCGATGATCATGCAGGCGATCAAGAACGAGCACCCCGCACCGCGGCCCGTGTACATGCTGGGCGAGAACTGGTTCCGCGGCTATCCGGGCGTCGGCCTCCTCGCCAACAAGCTCGGACTCGTGGGCGCCCACCCGGCCAACGCCCAGAGGCTGCTCGGCGACGAGGGACGCCTGGCCCTGGTGTTCCCGGAGGGCCAGAAGGGCTCGCGCAAGCTCTACTGGCAGCGCTACCGCCTGCGCCGCTTCGGCCGCGGCGGCTTCGTGCGCACCGCGATCCGAGCCGGTGTGCCGATCGTGCCCGTGGCCGTGGTGGGCGCCGAGGAGGCGATGCCGATCTTCGCCCACGTGCCGCTGCTCCAGCGCCTGACCGGGCTCATCTACTTCCCGGTGAACCACGCCTTCCCCCACTTCGGCCTGGCCGCGGCCGGCATGTACATGCCCGCGAAGTTCAAGATTCGCTTCCTGGAACCGATCGACCTGTCCGGGCACGATCGCGACGATGCCGACGACGTGGCCCTGGTTCAGACGATCGCGGAGGACATCCGCGGCACCATCCAGGAGGAGCTTGACTCGCTCGTCGCTGCGCGCGGGTCCGTCTGGTTCGGTTAGGGTTTCCGGACGGAGGGGATGAGCGCGAGAGGGAAGACGCCACGCGGCATTGCCGCTCTCCTTGCCTTCGTCTCGGTCGCGGGTCTGGCCGGCTGCGGCGACGAGGACTTCAAGAACGACCCGCGCGCGCCCCTGCCCATCGACCTCACGGGTGTGATTCAGCCCGGTCGCGTCACGGTCTCGCCCAACGTCCTGGGCGCCGGACCGGTGCTCATCACGATCTCGAACCAGACCGACGACCCGCACTCGGTCACTCTCAGCGGAGGCTCTGTCCAGCAGCGCGTGGAGAGTGTGGCCCCTTCCGACACCACCACCATCCGGCGCACGCTCGCTCCCGGCACCTACGAGGTGAGCGCGGGCGAGTCGGCGGCCGTGGCCAAGGAGATCAGGCCCGCCCGCCTGAGGGTGGGCAAGGAGCGCGCCAGCTCCAGCAGCGACCTGTCGCTGCCCTAGAGCTTCAGCTGATCGATCGGATCCGGCTCGGGCTCGCCTGAACCGTCCGGCCCTGGCGAGGGCGCCGCCTCCGGCACCGCCTCGCACTCCTCATCCTCCGCGGCCCCGGCCAGCACCAGCGCATCCACCTCGGCCAGGTGGCCGCGGACGCGCGCGGCGATCTCCTCGACGATCTTGTAGGCCGTGTCGATCCCGGTCTTGGCGCCGGTGAGCTGGCTCTTCACCTTGCGCACGTCCTCCATGGAGGCCACCGCGCGCTCCACGAGGTCGTGCACGGCGGCGCCGTCCACGCCCTCGCCGCCGCGAGCCATCAGCACTCGGGCACGCGCCAGCCGGTAGGCGATCTCCAGCGCGAGCCCGGCGTCCTCGTCGGGATCCATGACCACGAGCAGCTTGTCCCCGTTGTACTCGCGCAGCGGCTGGAGCCGGGCCGGGAGCTCGTCCTCGCTCGGCACGACCAGCACCGCGAAGTCGGCGTCGCGAGCCGCGAGCGCACGGTCCAGCTCGGCCAGCGCGGCGGGCTTGGACAGCCGCCGGTCCTTGGCCTCGAACACGATCCGGCCGCGCGCCGGGCCGTCGCAGGCGCCCACGGCCACCACGACGTCGCCAGTCTTGCCGGCGGCGCCGGGCTGGTCTCCCACGGCCTCGGCCACGTCTCCCTGCGGCAGCGCGAGCGCGTCCACGGAGTCGGCCACGAGCTCCTCGAACGAGCGGCCCTTGGCCGTGCCCCGCTCGCGTTCGGCGTGCACCTCCTCCAGCTTGTCCTTCTCGTCCCGCAGCGACTGGAGCTCCTTCTGGAGCTCGGCCAGCTTGGCCATCAGCGCGCGCTGCGTGGCGTCCGAGCGGCTGGCCGCCTGGTTGATCGAGTCGAGCGCCCCGGCCTTGAAGTCCGCCAGCGGGTTGGAGCCGTCGGCCGCCGAGAACTGGCGCACCAGGTCCTGGCGCGAGCGCGTGAGGGCCTCCCCCACCAGCTCGCGGACGCGGTTCTGCACCGACGCGGAGCTGCCGTCCCCGAAGTGCTTCTCGAGATCCTTGGCCAGCCGGCCGCTCTCCGGCCCGAACACCTCGTCGACCTTCTTGCCGAAATGCTCGGCCACCGTGCGCGCACGGTCGGTGAACTGGGCCTCCAGCTCCCGCGAGGCGCGCTCGAACTCCGTCTTGACGTATTCCGAGTTGGCGGCCGCCTGCTCGCGGTCCAGCACTCGCGCGCCGATCTCGATCGCGTCGCGCACGGTCTTGGCCGGATCGTCCCCGGCCTGCTGGCGCTCGCGCACCAGGCGCACCGCGCATTCGTCCGCGACATCCAGGTCGTGGACCACGAGGCGGTCGCCCACGAGGGTGACCCGGGACTGCCTGAGTGGGGTTGCGGCTTCCATGAGGTAGGAGTCCCAAACTAGGGCCGGTACCTGACGGAACGGGCGCGATCGGTCAGGCAGTGGCCGCGGGCAGCCACTCCGGCGGGAACACCGCCGGCAGCCGGCCCGGGAAGCGCGGCACCACCGCGAGTGCGTGCGCCGCGGCGGGGCGTCGCTCCACCATTCCCCGCACATCCTCGAACGACAGCAGCAGCCGGACGCTCGTGGCGATCTGGAAATCGGCCAGGTTCGGCTCTGCGCCGCCGATCACGCCCTCCACGAGCAGTGCGTCCACGCGGTCGAGCAGCGCCGGCAGGCGTGCGAGGTCGCGCCGCACGGTCTCGTCGTCCGCACGGTTCAGCCGCGCGGCGAGGCGGATCACGGGAGCGGCGGTCAGGGCGGCGAGGTCCGGGGGGATGCCGAGGTGGGCGTCCTCGAGGTAGCTCCTGAGCGTGGAGCGGTCCCGGCGCAGGCCCGCCCAGGCGAGGCGCCGGGCCACGGGCTGAAGCACCTCGTCCGCCCATGCGTCCGCGGCAAGCACGGCCCGGCGGCGCGCCGGGTCGGAGGGCAGGAGCGGCGGCTCCGGCTGCATCGCGTCGAGGGCGAGCGCGATGGTGCGCGTGCCCTGGAGACGAATGCCGTCGACCACGATCGCCGGCACCGTCGCCCGCGGGAAACCCATCCGGCGCACCACCACCCTGTGGATCCCGGCCACGAGGTCGAACCGCCGCTGCTCCACGCCCTTGCGGTCGAGCATCAGCTCGGCCGCCGCCGTCGGATGAGAGCCGGGCACTCCGATCACGGTCGCGCGCACGGCGGGATCTTATGCCGGGGGTTGTCAATACATCGTTTGCGTGAAATAGTTGTTTGCGTGCAAGCATCTGTCTCTCCCGCGCAAGCAGCTCACACCGACACAGGCGTCGTCGCAGAGGACCTCGGAGCGCTGATGAAGCTCCTCCTCACCGGCACCAACTCGGAGTTCTTCGCCACCGTCGAGCGGCTCGGTCTCTCGTTCACGCAGGTGAAGACCCTTGGGGTGCTGCGCGAGGCCGAGGCGCCGTTGACCGTGAAGGCGCTGTCCGACCTGCTCGGCCTCTCCCTCCCCGCCGTGAGCCGGGCCGTGGAGACGCTGGTCAGGCGCGGCGAGGTCAGGCGCGAGGAGGATCTCCAGGACCGCCGCTGCAAGAACGTGGACCTGACGGCGAAGGGCCGCAGGACGTTCGACCAACTGGCCGCGCGCCGCATGGCGGGCATCAAGAACTTCGTGGAGGGGATGGATCCCTCCGAGCGCGAGGCCCTGGCCGCCGCGCTCCGACCGATCGTCGAAAGGACCCATCCGTGACTGCCCGCATACGCCTCAACGAGGGCAACCGGCGCTGGTGGACGCTCGCCGCCATGTGCTTCGCCCTGTTCATGATCATGCTGGACAACACGGTCGTGAACGTCGCGCTGCCCTCGATCCAGAAGGACCTGGGCGCGACGCTCTCCGGCATCGAGTGGACGGTGAACGCGTACACGCTGACCTTCGCCGTCCTGCTCGTCACGGGTGGCCGGCTGGGCGACATCTTCGGCCGCCGCAAGATGTTCCTCTTCGGCGTTGTGGTGTTCGCGCTGTCGAGCGCGAGCATCGCCCTGGCCCCGGACCAGCACTGGCTGGTGGCCGGCCGCGCCCTTCAGGGGGTGGGCGCCGCGTTCATGATGCCGGGCACCCTCTCGATCATCACCAACACCTTCCCGGCCGAGGAGCGGGGCAAGGCGATCGGCACCTGGGCCGGAGTGTCCGCCCTGGCGCTGGCGCTCGGCCCGGTGGTGGGGGGCGCGCTCACCGAGTACGTGTCCTGGCGGGCGATCTTCTTCCTGAACCTGCCGGTGGCCGCGGGCGCCATCGCGGTCACGCTGTTCGCCACCCGTGAGTCGCGCGACGAGACCACCGAGCACCGGGTGGACTTCCCGGGTATCGCGCTCATCTCCGTGGGCCTCACAAGCCTCGTGCTCGCCCTCGTGGAGGGCAACTCCTGGGGCTGGGGCTCGCCTGAGATCGTCGGCCTGCTGGCTGCCGCGGTGACCGGTCTCGTCGGCTTCGCCGTCTTCGAAAGGCGAGTCCGCGAACCGATGGTGGACTTCACCTTCTTCCGCTCGAAGACCTTCGTGGGCGCCAACCTGGTGGCCTTCGTCGTGTCGTTCGCGATGCTGGCGATGTTCTTCTTCCTCGCCCTCTACATGCAGAACTCGCTCGGCTACTCGGCCGTAGAGGCCGGCGTTCGCTTCCTGCCCTCCACCCTGATGATCGTGCTGATCGCTCCGCTGGCCGGTCGCCTGGCCGACCGTGTGGGCCCCCGGCCGCTGATCGTGACCGGGCTGTCGCTGACCACCGTCGCCCTGTTCCTGCAGACGCGGATCGGCGTGGGCACGGGCTACGAGCTGCTGCTGCCCTCCTTCATGATCATGGGCGTGGGCATGGCGCTCACGATGTCCCCCATGTCCACCGCGGCCATGAACTCGGTGAGTCCGGACAAGGCGGGCGCGGCCTCCGGGATCCTCTCCATGAGCCGAATGGTGGGTGGCACGTTCGGCGTGGCCGCGATCGGAGCGCTGTTCCAGCACCTCGCCCGCACCCGCCTGAACGACACACTCGGCGGCCTCCCCGTCAGCTCGGCCCAGCGTGACCATCTGGTGGCGAACCTGGGCTCCGGGAGCGGCGGCCACCTGCATGGCCTCGACCCCGGCCTGGCCGGCCAGGTGAGCTCGGCGGCCAACGACGCCTTCGTGCACGCGCTGTCCAGCGGCATGTGGCTCTCGGCGAGCGTGAGCGCAGCCGGGGCCCTGTTCGCCTTCTTCCTGATCGCGCCCAAGCGCGCCGAGCAGCGGGTCCCCGCGCAGGCAGCCGAGGCGGTCGAGCCCTTAGGGGTGTAGGTCCGGGCCCTCTCGCGTCCGGCCGCAGGTACGATCCTGGCCGCAAGCGACCGAGAGGACCGATGGCCCAGATCGACCTGACCAAGCCGAGCCAGCTCTCAGTGGAGCCGGGCGAGCTCCCCGAGACGATGTCCGCGTGGGTGATCCGCGAGGAGCGGCTCGGCGAGCCACGCGACGCCTTCCAGCTCGAGGAGATCGAGGTGCCGGAGCCCGGCGCCTTCGAGGTGATCGTGCGCGTGATGGCCGCCGGCGTGAACTACAACAACGTCTGGGCCGCCCTCGGCGAGCCCGTGTCGGTCATGCGCTACGGCGACCACCCGGAGTTCGGCCACCACATCGGGGGCTCGGACGCGTCGGGGATCGTCTGGAAGGTCGGCGCCGGCGTGACGCGCTGGAACCCGGGCGACGAGGTGATCATTCACTGCAACCAGGCCTCCTACGAGGACCCGGAGGTGCACGGCCTCGACCCGCTGGCCGCGCCCAGCCAGCAGATCTGGGGCTACGAGACCACCTGGGGCTCGTTCGCGCAGTTCACGAAGGTCCAGGCCCAGCAGCTGCTCCCCAAGCCGACCGGGCTGACCTGGGCGGAGGCGGCCTCCTACGGGCTCGTGTACTTCACGGCCTACCGGATGCTCATCACCCGGACCAAGCTGCAGGCCGGCCACAAGGTGCTCATCTGGGGCGCCGCAGGCGGCCTCGGCGTGTTCGCCACCCAGCTGTGCAAGATGGCCGGGGCGCACGCCGTTGGCGTGGTCTCCTCTGCCGACAAGGGCGAGCTGGTGAAGAAGCTGGGCGCGGTGGACTACATCGACCGGGCCGAGTTCAAGGGCATGATGCGCACGGGCAAGGAGAGCGCGGACGAGGAGAAGGAGCGCTTCAAGGTCTCGCGGGCGTTCGGCAAGCGGGTCAAGGAGATCCTCGGCGACTCGCCCGACATCGTGTTCGAGCACGTCGGGCAGGCCACGTTCCCGACGTCGGTGTTCGTGGTCAAGCCCTTCGGCAAGGTGGTGATCTGCGCCGGCACCACGGGCTACAACCTGGACTTCGACGTGCGCTACCTGTGGATGCGGCAGAAGGAGATCCTCGGGTCGCACTTCGCAAACGCCTACGAGTGCATGAAGGCGAACGAGCTGATCGAGTCGGGCCAGATCCGCCCGGTGCTCTGGCGCACGCTGGGCTTCGACGGCGTGCCCGAGGCACACCAGATGATGCGCGACAACCAGCACCTCGGAAAGATCTCGATCATGGTCGGGGCCGACGACGTGGACTCCGGGAAGACCGGTGAGGGCGAGGGCGCCATCTACGCCGAGGTCGGCGCGTGATCGCCGTCCACATCAAGTGGGTGGCCAACCCGTTCCGGGGCGACAAGTTCGCCAACGGGTGGGCTCCGTACGCCGAGGCGGTGCTCGATTTCGGCGCCACCGAGTGGGCCTTCTATCGCGCCCTCGACGGCCGGCTGGACTTCCTCCAGGTGGCGTACTTCCCCACCAAGGCGCAGTGGGAGCAGTA
Organism: uncultured Thermoleophilaceae bacterium; assembly: GCA_963819115.1. Classification (GTDB taxonomy): domain Bacteria; phylum Actinomycetota; class Thermoleophilia; order Solirubrobacterales; family Thermoleophilaceae; genus JACVRW01. The sequence continues at coordinate 1,824,684 of CAWFUR010000011.1, forward strand.
CTGGTATTCGGAGCGCATCGCCGAGGGCCGAACGATCCTCAGCGGCAGCTACCAGGTGCCGCTTCTGCCCACGCTCCAGGAGATCGTGGGAGCCGGGCGGACGGTGGAGCTGGCCGAGCCGGCCGAGGCCTCGTAGGTCCTCAGCCGCTGTCGAGTGGGGCCATCGTGAGCCCCGCCTCGCTGAGCTGCTGCCAGTAGAGCTCCGCGGGCTCCCTCTGACCGGACCACACCACCGCCCGGCCGCTCGAGTGGATGGTGTTGGCCATCTTCATGCCGCCCTCGTAGCTGACCCCGGGGAGCACCCGCGAGAGGGCGCGGGCCACGCCCTCGAAGGTGTTGTGGTCGTCGTTCAGGACGATCACGCGCCAGTTGTCACCGAGCCCGCTGCCCGGGCTGCCCACCCGCGGAAGCTCGATCGTGTCGCCGGTCATGCGGCGCTGGCCTCCTCGCGCTTGCGCCAGTAGCGCTCGAGCCCCTGGTAGAGCTGGTCGGGGGGCGCCGCCTGCTCGAAGCTCTTGGCGGAATCGGGGTCGAGGTGCTCGGCCAGCCGTGCGCGGAGGGCCTCGACGAACCCGGCCTCGATGTTCGCCCGGGCCAGCTCTCCCTGTTCGGTGAGACCGCGGCGAATCGCCTCGATCTGCTCCCCCACGTCCGGGAAGGCCCCGAAATGGGTCAGGCAGAGCGCGCCCGCCCCCCATTCCTCGATCGTGTCCAGCGACCGGCTCCAGGCCTCCAGGTCGATGTCGGGCGGAGGCGTAGGCGGCAGGGTGAACCCGTACGGAGGGATCCGAACGCCGGCCGTGTCTCCCACGAAGGCCTCGCCGGAGTCCTCGTGGAAGTAGGACACGTGATGCGAGGCGTGCCCCGGGGTGTACGCGACCCGGCACCCCTCCACCGTCTCACCGCCGCTGAGCACACGGACGCGCGACTCGTCCACCGGGGCCACCTCTCCCCAGAGCCGCTCCATATCATCGCCGTAGAGCCGGGCGGCGCTCTTCAGGAGCTTGCTCGGGTCGATCAGGTGCGGAGCGCCGCGCTCGTGTACGTACACCACGAGGTCCGGGAAGCGCCGGCAGAGGACGCCCGATCCGCCCGCATGGTCGAGGTGGATGTGGGTCAGGAGAAGGGCCCTCGGCTCCACGTCCCCGAGGGCCTCGAGCAACGTGTCCACGCCGGTGGAGGGACCCGGGTCCACGATCACGCCGTCCCTCTCAAACGCGCAGATCACCCGATCCCGCCCCATGTGCATCACGTCCACAGGCCTGCTCACCGGCCACCGACCTTACAATCAAGGGCGTGAAGGACACGGAACACCGCCTTCCGGCTCCGGACCGGCCCTGGGTGATGCGCACCTACGCCGGGCATTCGAGCGCGCGGGAGTCGAACGCCCTCTACCGCGGGAATCTCGCGAAGGGCCAGACCGGCCTCTCCGTGGCCTTCGACCTGCCCACCCAGACCGGCTACGACCCGGACCACGAGCTGGCCCGCGGCGAGGTGGGGAAGGTGGGCGTCTCCATCGCCCACAAGGGCGACATGCACGCCCTGCTCGACGGCATCCCGCTCGACGCGATGAACACGTCGATGACGATCAACGCGACGGCGGCCTGGCTGCTCGCCCTCTACATGACCGTGGCCGAGGAGAACGGCGTGGACGCCAAGGTCCTCGAGGGCACGACGCAGAACGACATCATCAAGGAGTTCCTCTCGCGCGGCACGTACGCGTTCCCGCCCGAGCCCTCGATGCGGCTGATCGCGGACATGATCGCGTTCACCGTCGACGAGGTTCCGCGCTGGAACCCGATCAACATCTGCTCGTACCACCTCCAGGAGGCCGGGGCCACGCCGGTCCAGGAGATCGCCTTCGCGCTCTCCACCGCGATCGCCGTGCTCGACCGGGTGCGGCCGCTGGTGCCCGAGGAGACCTTCCCGCGCGTGTTCGGGCGCCTGTCCTTCTTCGTGAACGCGGGCATCCGCTTCGTGGAGGAGCACGCGAAGCTGCGCGCCATGGGCCGGCTGTGGGAGCAGCTCGGCCGCGAGCGCTACGGCGTGACGGACCCGAAGCTGCTGCGCTTCCGGTACGGCGTACAGGTGAACTCGCTCGGGCTGACCGAGGCGCAGCCGGAGAACAACATCATCCGGATCGTGCTGGAGGCCCTGGCCGTGACCATGGGCCGCGACGCCCGCGCCCGCGCGCTCCAGCTCCCGGCGTGGAACGAGGCACTCGGCCTGCCGCGTCCGTGGGATCAGCAGTGGTCGCTCCGGATCCAGCAGATACTGGCCTACGAGACCGACCTCCTCGACTACCCCGACATCTTCGAGGGCTCGGTCGTCATGGACGGGCTCGTGGACGAGCTGATCGAGGGCGCCAGCGCCGAGATGGCCACGGTGGAGGAGCGCGGCGGCGCCGTGGAGGCCGTGCCCTACATGAAGACCCAGCTCGTGGAGTCCCACCGCGCGCGCGTCCGCCGGATCGAGGCGGGCGAGCTGAAGGTGGTGGGCCAGAACATCTACACCGAGGCCGCCCCCTCCCCACTCCAGGAGGGCGAGGACGGCGGCATCATGCGCGTGGACCCGGCGGTGGAGCGCTCCGCCATCGACGCGCTGGCGCGCTGGCGCGAGGAGCGCGACACGCCCGCCGTGGAGCGCGCCCTGGAGGAGCTGCGCGCCGCGGCCGCCGACGAGTCCGTGAACGTGATGAAGGCAACGCTCGCCGCGGCCCGCGCGGGCGCCACCACCGGCGAGTGGGCCGCCGCCCTGCGCGAGGTGTTCGGGGAGTACCGGGCGCCCACGGGCGTGGCCGACGCCGCCGCCGCGATCGACGACGACGAGCTGACCGACCTGCGCGAGCGCGTGGAGCGGGTGTCCGAGGGGCTGGGACGCCGGATCAAGATCCTGGTGGGCAAGCCCGGGCTCGACGGCCACTCGAACGGCGCCGAGCAGATCGCGGTGCGCGCGCGGGACGCGGGCATGGACGTGGTCTACGAGGGCATCCGGCTCACCCCCGCCCGCATCGCCCGCACAGCGGTGGACGAGGGCGTTCACGTGGTGGGGCTGTCGATCCTCTCGGGGTCGCACGCGGAGCTGATCCCCAGCGTGCTGGACGAGCTGCGGGCGGCCGGCGCGGACGTGCCGGTGGTGGTGGGCGGGATCATCCCGCCGAAGGACGAGGAGGCTCTGCTGGCCGCCGGGGTGGCGCGGGTCTACACCCCCAAGGACTTCCAGGTGAGCCGCATCATGGGCGACATCGTCGATCTCGTCGCCCAGCATCACGGCGTGGCCGCAGCCGCCTGACCCGGCTACTTTGAGGGTGTGCCCCATGGCCCGAACGTGCTCGGCCGCACCGGCTGGCTGATCCTCGCCGGGGCCGTGGCCCTGCTCCTCGCAGGCGCCTATCTGCTTGCGAGCCCGGATGTTCTGGACAGGGGACAGCTGCTCTCGTACACGTCCCAGGAGGTGTGGCGCGTACGACTGTTCGGCACGGTCCACGTGTGGGTGGCGAAGGAGGCGATACACCCCCTCGACGCCGTGAACGGGGTGATCCTCGCCACCGGTGCGGGGATGGCCGCGATGGGTGCCCTGCTGAGCATCTCGGCGGCGCCCCGCCTGAACAGGTTCTTCGTGCTGCTCTCCGCCGGGCTCGCGTACCTGGTCGCGGACGAGCTGCTCGGCCTGCACGAGACCTTCGGGTACAACCTGAACTCGCTCGCCGGCGTACCCGGGGTCCATTCACCCGAGCACGTGTTCTTCGTGCTCTACGTCATCCCGGCGGTGGCGTTTTTCATCTTCTACTGGGACGTGATCCTCGCGTCCCGCTGGGGCGCACGGCTGCTGGCCATCGGGGTACTGCTCTTCGGAGCGTCGGCGCTCCTGGATCTCCTCCAGTCGGGGTTCAACGAGCAGTGGATCAAGCCGGCGTCGTCGCTGGCGCTGGTGGGTGGCGTCGCGCTGGTGGCGGTCCGCCACCTGTCGTGGTCGGCGGCCGCTGCTAGCTTGCGCCCGGATGCGGCCGAAACCCGTGGAGATCGGTCGCCGCCTGCGCGAGCGTGACCGCTCGGCAGCCCCCGCCGCGCTGAACCTGATCGAGGACCGGACGCCCGGCGCGCGCGCCGGAGCGGCGGAGCTGCTGGCCGAGGTGTCCCCCGCCGCTCTCGGCGGCGAGGCTCCGGCGCACGTGATCGGCGTCACGGGTCCTCCGGGCGCCGGGAAGTCCTCGCTTCTCTCCGTGCTCGCCGCCGTGTGGCGGGCGCGCGGCCGCACGGTGGCCGTGCTGGCCGTGGACCCATCCTCGAAGCGCTCGGGCGGAGCCCTGCTCGGCGACCGCGCCCGCATCGACCACGACCCGCACGACGACGGCATCCTGATCCGGTCCACCGCGGCGGGCGGCCGGCTCGGCGGCCTGGCCGCGCCCACGCGCGAGGCGGTGGACGCCCTGGCCGCGGCGTTCGACGTGGTGGTGGTCGAGACGGTGGGAGTCGGGCAGTCGGAGACCGACGTGGAGGACGTGACCGACACGGTCGTGGTGGTGGTCCAGCCCGCCTCGGGGGACACGCTGCAATTCCTGAAGGCGGGGATCATGGAGGTGCCCGACGTGCTCGTGGTCACGAAGGCCGACCTCGGCGCGCCGGCGGACCGGGCCCGCCGCGACCTCACCCAGGCCCTGGCCGCCGTCGGCTCCCCGCGGGAGGTGCCGGTGCTGCCCGTGTCGTCGCTTCCTCCGGGCACGGGCGTGGAGGAGCTGGCCGACGCGCTGGACGCTCAGCGTGCGGATGTGGACGTGGCCTCGAGACGCGCCGCCGCGCGGCGCTCCTCCGCCCTCCGCGAGCTCCAGGCCGAGCACGGCGAGCGCGCCCTGCGGGCCCTCGGTGGGCGGCGGGCGGCGCAGCGGATTCTCGCCGGCGAGGACCCGGGCGCCACCACGGCTGAGCTCGTGAGGCTGCTGGAAGAGAGAATCCCCGCGTGACCCTGCTCCGCCAGATCGGATTGCTCACCGCGGTGTTCTTCGTCACTGCCGCCGTGGCGGACCTACTCGGGGCGGCGAATCTGGGCGTGGCCTTCGGGATCGCCCAGGTGGTGTTCGCGATCGCGCTGGTGGCCGTGCTCTTGCGTGGCTGAGGGGGTCCGGCGGTCGCCCTCCCGGGCTGCTCGCGGCTGCGCCGCTCGTTCGCTCCCCGCCCCGCGGCGAGCGAACGAGGAGCGAAGCTCCGAGAGGTCCGCGGGAAGGGCGAACGACGGACCAGCGCGAGCGTTAGGGCCCTCCGAGAAGCAACTCCACCTCCTCCAGGTCCTCGACCGTATTCACACTCCTCACCAACGGCCCCGGCAACGCCACCCGCCCGGGGTTCAACCCCTCCACGGTGCGGATCAGGGGCGCATCCCGCTCCGCCGCCCGCAGAACGTCCAGCGCCCCCGGCGCGTACAGGCCCAGAGTCGGCTGCAGCACTCCCTCGGCCACGGCCACCACGGCCGGTGCGCTGCCCACGGCCTCGAGCAGCGTGCGGCAGGCGTCCGCGGTCACGAAGGGCATGTCGGCCGCGCACACCAGCACCGGGGCGCCCGCGGTTTCGAGCGCGTGGATGATCCCGGTGAGCGGGTGGTGCGGCTCGGCCGGCTCGTCCCAGCGCTCGGCCCTCAGCTCGGGGAGCTCGGTGTCCGGCTTGCACACCACGGCCACGCGCTCGCATACCGCCGTCAGCGCGGCCACGGGGTAGGAGGCGAGCGGGCGCCCGGCCAGGGTGACCCCCGCCTTGGACCCCATTCCCAGCCGCGAGCCCCGGCCTCCTGCAAGAACGACGCCGATCACCGTGCCCAGGCTACGCAAGGTCACTTGTCGCGCCGTTATGCCCGCGAGCCGGAGCTACTCTCGCGATAGGTGGCACGCGCCGCTCAACGCGACGCCCGAACTGACCGATGAGGTGACTGATGGGAAGCACGGACCGCATCTCCCACGTCGTACGCCGGGCCCGCCACGATGGCGTGGGCTCGGCCGCCAGGCACGCCCTCGAGCTCGCTCGTGACCACGTCTTCCTCGACGAGGCCCACGTCTGGTACCAGCTCGACGTGGGCGAGGAGCGCCCCCGTCGCGAGCTGCCCGAAGAGGTGCACCTGCGCCGGGCGGGCGAGAACGACCTCGCCGGCGCCGTGGAGATGGGCCAGCGCCTGGACGAGGTCCGGGATCGCCTCGCCGCCGGAAACGACCTCTGGCTCGCCGCGGACGACGGCGGCCCCCTCTTCCGCTGCTGGATCTACCGGGGCCGGGCTCCAGTGCTGGCCGCCCCCGGCGGCTGGCTCGACCTACCGCGGGGGACGGTGTGCCTGGAGGACTCGGCCACCAGCCCGCGCGCACGCGGCCGGGGTGTGGCCCCAGGAGCATGGACCGGCATCGCGGACTCGCTGCGCAACGAGGGCGTCGTGCACATGATCACCAAGGTCGGCGTCGAGAACGTGCCGTCGCGAAAGGCCGTGGTCAAGTCCGGGTTCCACGAGGTCGGCGTGATGCGCCTCGTGAAGCGCGGCCCGCGCAAGCTCACCACGATGACGCTCTCGGACGAGACGGGCCTCGGCCCGCAGCTCGCCGCCCGGCTGAGCGGCTAGCGCCGCGAGCGGAGCCGGCTCTTCAGCTGCTCGACCACGTCGAGCGGGCTGCTCACCAGCGAGTAGAGCCGGTGGCGGTGACGCCGGGAGAGGCCGGGCAGGCCCGCGGCCAGCGGCACCCCGAGGCGAACGCGCAGCGGGTCCCGGGAGCGGCGCCAGTTCGCGTTGCGCTCCGCGAACAGGCGCGGGTGGCGACGGCGAAGCTCGGCGTAGATCTCGTCGAAGCGGGCGGCGTTGGATCCGAACTGCCGTCCACGGTCCTGCCTGTACCTGAGCGTCTCCCATCGGAGCAGCGAGGCGGAGTGCCCGCCCTCGGCCAGGGCCATCCACAGGTCCCAGTCCTGGAAGGCGCCGGGGAGGCTCCACGCACCCACGTCCACCAGCGCCCGCCGGCGGAACATGGCGGCGTAGGGCAGGTCGTTGAAGTGCGTGATGCGCCAGGCGTCGAGCGCCTTGGTGCGCCAGCGCTGGGTGTGCCCGGCCTCCCCGAGCACTCGCAGCAGACCCCAAACCGCGGAGAGCCAGGGCTGTGCGTCCAGCGCATCGGCAAGGGCGGCCAGTGCCCCGGGCTCCAGCGCGTCGTCCCCGTCGAGCGGGAACACGTAGGGCGCGCTGGTGGCGGCGAGGCCCGCGGTGCGCGCGGCGGACGTGCCGCGATTCTCCTGGTGGATCACCCGCACGCCCTCGTCCGAGAGCTCACGGAGCGCGGCGGCCGTGGCCGGGTCGGTGGAGCCGTCGTTCACCACCACGAGCTCGCAGCGCTCCTGGTCCATCACCGAGCGCACGGCCTCGCGGATGGTGGCGCCGTCGTTGAAACAGGGGATCACCACCGCCACTCGCGGCGCGGTGGTGCGCCGCCGCCGGAATCCGGGGGCGGCCTGGATCGATGTGGGCGAGGTGACCATGTGGCCCCAAGCCTGCCGCCGGGCCGCCGGCATGCGGTGTCCATCATGTGAACCCGACGGTCCAAGATGGGCCCAGGGAGGAGCGCAGCCCGGGCGCCGGCCGGGCGAGCACCGGACCACCCCTTCCTAGCGGCGGAGCGCCTCGATGCGCCACTGACCGCGCACCAGCCGCAGGTCGAGCACGGCGTCGGCCCTCCCCCGGCCCGCGTCCCGCGTGCGTACCCGCGCCTCCGCCGATCCCTGGTGCAGGCGGATATCGCGCAGGTCGATGCGCGGGTCGCGCAGAGCTCCGATCGCCGCCTGCAGCCGGCGCGCGCATCTCGGGCCGCCGGCGCGCTGGCGAGCCGCCGGAGTGAGCAGGTCACGGCACACGGCCGCCCCGTCCCCAGCTCGCGCCGCCCGCTCCAGCTGCGCCACCACGGTCGCGATCGCACGGGAGGCACCGGTGGCCGGAGCCGGCTCCTCGTCCCCGCCCAGGGAGCAGCCGGAGAGCAGCGCCACCGCGCAGATCGCCGCCCACCTCATCGGGGTGAGCATAATGGTGGTGCATGGAGGGCTCAGCACCGGAATCCGTGGGGACGCTGTCGAGCTGGCTGCGGTGCTACCGCTGCTGGTCGCGCAACCTCGAGGTCCAGCTGCATTACGAGGGAATCCTCAAGGTGGACCCCGAGACGGCCGAGGCCGTGGAGCCGGTGGAGGAGGTGCAGGAAGCGGTGGTGCAGTGCCTCGACTGCCTGCACGACCAGCCCCACCTCAGCCTCAGCTTCTACGAACAGGACGGCCGCCGCGTTTCGCGCATCGAGCCCGTGGAGGACCGCTGGGAGCGGATGGTCACGGGCACCCCCTGGGTGGCATCGTGCACCGTGACCGTCGAGGCCGAGGAGGTGGAGTCCTGCTCCGGCCCCGACGCGGCCGACTCGCTGGCCTTCGCCGCCTTCGGCGACCACGGGACGCGCGAGTTCTTCACCCACGTGCGCTTCCACAAGCACGAGGACGACCGGATCGTGGTTCACATGCTGGTGGAGCTGTACTCGCGCTCCTCGGAGGAGGCCACCGAGGTGCTGGAGCAGGCGGCGCGGGGGACCCTGGCGATCACGTCGCTGGCCGAGGAGTCGCGCCCGCCCGCATCGGGCGCCGACGAGCCCCACTGACGCCGGGGCGCTCAGCCGTAGAGCAGCACCGCCCCGTCATCGGCCAGCAGCCGAATCTCTTCCTCCGAGCGGCCCAGCTCACGGAGCACCTCCGCGGTGTGCTGGCCCAGGAGCGGAGGCGCATCCGGTGGGGGGCCTCCCTCTCCGCCGTTCCAGATCGGCGAGGCCACGAGCTCGAGCGGCCCCGCGGCCGGATGCTCGACGGTGACCGTGGCCGGGCGCCCCGCGGCCGTCGCGGCGCGCAGCGCCTCGGGCACCGTCCTCACCTTGCCCGCGGGGACTCCCGCCGCCTCGAGCGCCTCCAGCCACTCCTCGGCCGTACGCTCGCCGAAGCGCCGCTCGAGCTCGGGCACGAGCTGGGCCCGGTGCTCCACACGGCCGGCGTTGGTGGCGAAGCGCTCGTCCGCGGCCAGGTCGCCGAGCCCGATGGCGGCGCAGAGCGCGGCGAACAGCCCGTCGTTGGCCGCGGCCACTGCCAGGCGTCCGGACTTCGTGCCGAAGTCCTGGTACGGCACGATGTTCGGATGGGCATTCCCGTGCCTCACCGGCTCGCGACCGGTGACCAGGGCGTTCTGGGCCACGTTCACGAGCCCCGCGAGGGCGCTGTCCAGAAGCGGCACCTCGATGCGCCCGCCCTCTCCCCCGTGCAGGGCGGCCAGGATCGCCGACGAGGCGTGCAGGCCCGCGAGCACGTCCACCAGGGCCACCCCGACCTTGTACGGGTCGCCGCCCGCCGGCCCCGTGATCGACATCAGGCCGCTCTCCGCCTGGGCCACGAAGTCGTATCCGGGGCGTCCCGCCGGGGAACGGGAAGAGCCGAAGCCCGAGATCGAGCAGTACACCACCCGCGGGTTCAGCTCCCTCACGGCCTCGTACCCCACCCCGAGCCGGTCGGCGCCGCCGCTCTTGAAGTTCTCGATCACCACGGCCGCCTCCGCACAGAGCTCGCGGGCGATCTCGCGTCCCGCGGGGTTGCCCAGGTCGATCGCGGCGCTGCGCTTCCCGCGGTTCACCGCAAGGAAGTAGGCCGCCTCGCCGGCAGCGAAGGGCGGCCCCCAGGAGCGTGTCTCATCGCCCCCCTCGGGCCGCTCCACCTTCACCACGTCGGCCCCGAGGTCGGCGAGCACCATCGTGCAGTAGGGGCCCGCGAGCACGCGCGAGAGGTCCACCACGCGAACCCCGGCGAGCGGGCGGTGCTGTGAGCTCCCCATCCGGCGGCATCCTGACAGGGGCGGCTGCCGCCGTGGCCGCGCTGGAGGCCACGGGCCTGGACGTGGCCTTCGGGCTCCCTGGCGTGCACAACCTCAGCCTCTGGCGGGCGCTCGGCGAGTCGCCCATCCGCCTGGTGGGCGTCCGGCACGAGCAGACCGCCGCGTACGCCGCCGATGGCTACGCCCGTGCCCGCGGCGGGCTGGGCGTTGGGATCACCACCACCGGGCCGGGTGCGGCGAACGCCGTGGCCGCGGTGGGCGAGGCCTGGGCCTCACGCCAGCCCGTGCTGCTGATCGCCACCGACGTGCCCACGAGCGTGCGCCGTCCCGGCCAGTGGCGCGGCGCGCTGCACGAGACCACGGACCAGGCCGCGATGTTCGGGCCGGTGGTGAAGGAGGCGATCAGGGTCGGCTCCGCCGATGAGATCGGGCCCGCGCTGGCCCGCGCCGCCCGGGTGGCCCTCACCCCGCCGCAGCGCCCTGTGTACGCGGAGATCCCCACCGACCTGCTGGACGCGCCGTCCGAGGCCCCCGATTCGTCTGACGCGGAGCCCGCGCCGCCGGTGGCCGCCCCCTCGGAGACGATCGGCGAGGCCGCCCGGGCGCTCGACGGCGCCCGTGCTCCGCTCATCTGGGCGGGCGGCGGGGCGGTGCAGGCCGGGGCGGGGCCCGAGCTGGCGCGCCTGGCGGAACGGCTCGCGGCCCCCGTGATGCTCACCTACGGGGCGCGCGGCCTACTGCCCCCCGACCACCCCTGCCTCGTGTCCGTCCCGCCTCACGTGCCCGAGGCGGGGGCGCTCTGGGACGAGGCCGACGTGGTGCTTGCGGTGGGCAGCGACCTCGACGGCATGATGACCCAGGCCTGGCGGATGCCCGCTCCGCCGCGCCTGGTGGCGGTGAACGTGGATGCCGCGGACGCGAGCAAGAACTATCCCCCGGACGTGATGCTCGAGGGCGACGCCGCGCTCACCGTGGCGGCGCTGGCGGGCGCCGTGGAGGGACGGTCCGGGCTCGGGGACCTGGGCCGGCGCCTGGCCGGGCTGAGCGCCGGGGTGCGGGCCGCGCTCGGCGACAGCGACCAGGAGGCCGCCGGCTTCATGGCCGCCCTGGACGGCCTGCTCCCCCCTGAGGCCATCGTCGTCTGCGACATGTGCATCCCCGGCTACTGGCTCGGAGGCTTCCGCAACCCAAGGCTGCCGCGCAAGCTCTCGTATCCACTCGGGTGGGGAACGCTCGGGTGCGCCTTCCCGCAGGGGCTCGGGGCCGCCCTGGCCGGCCGCGGGCCCACGCTCAGCGTCTCCGGCGACGGTGGCTTCCTGTACGCCTGCGGCGAACTGGCCACCGCGGCGCAGGAGCGCATCCCGCTCACCGCCCTGGTGGTGGACGACGGCGGCTACGGAATGCTGCGATACGACCAGGACCTGCGCGGCGACCCACACGACGGCGTGGACCTCGCCACGCCCGACTTCGCCGCCATGGCGCGCTCGTTCGGAGTGCGGGCCGAGGCTGTTGACGGCCTGGGCGCGGACCTCACCGACGCGCTCGCGCGCAACCTGGCGCTGGACGAGCCCGGCATGGTGGTTGCGCGGGCCCGCGTGGGCCCCCCGCCCAACGTGTCTCCTCGCTGGTATCGCGCAGCCTCGGCGCACTGAACTTTCGTACTGGACTCCCGGGGAGCCCGCCTACCCGGTCCTCGTTGTACGCTCGAATGCAGGTGGCCCTGAGAATCGAGTGGCTCGGTGAGCCCGAACGGTTCGAGCAGCTTGGACCCGATTGGGAGCGAATGCTCCCTGCGGACGCCAGGCCGTTCGATACCCACACCTGGTACCGCTCCTGGTATCGGGCGTTCGGCGCCGAGGGAGAGATGCGTATATGCCTCGCCTGGGAGGGTGAGCGACTGGTGGCCGCGATGCCCCTCATGGAGCGTCGCCGGCGCTGGCTCTCGGCCATGGCGAACGTGCACTCCAACGTGTACCGGCCCGTCGGCCGGGACGCGGCGGCGGTGCGATCGGTCGTGGAGGCCGTGCTCGCCCGGGGCGGCGGGAAGGTGTCGATGTCCGCGCTCCCGTCGGCCGACGTGTCGCTGCCGGTGATGGTCGAGATCGCCACGCGGGCCGGCCGCCGGCACGTGGTGGGAACGGAGCACACCTCGCCGATCGTGGAGCTCGACGGTGACTTCGCAGACTGGCGGGCTCGCTCCAAGCCGGGCTGGGGAGCCCCGCTCGAGCGCTTCCGGCGGAAGATGACCCGCGAGCACGACGCGAAATTCCTGATCGTAGAGGCGCCCACCGACCTCGACTACGAGCTGGCCCGAGGCTTTGCCGTCGAGGCCAGCGGCTGGAAGGGCGCCAGCGGCACCGCGATCATCTCCGACCCGTGCACCGAGACCTTCTACCGCGAGATCGCATCGAGCTTCGCCGAGCGGGACGAGCTGCGGCTATCCCGGGTGGTGCTGGACGGCCACTGGGCCGCCTTCGACCTCTGCCTCCTGCACAACGGGCGCCTCTACCTGCTCAAGACCGGGTACGACGAGCGCTTCCGCCGCCTCGCCCCCGGCCTGGTGATGCGGCTCTCGATCATCGAGCGCTGCTTCGAGCTCGGCCTCGAGGCCCACGAGCTGCTGGGCGACGACGCCGAGTGGAAGCGCAAGTTCGCCACCGCCGAGCGCCGCCACTCGGTGTTCCACGCCTACGAGCCGGGTCTCGTGGGCAGCGTGGGCTACACCTACCGCGCCGCCGCCCGGCCGTTCCTGAAGCGCGCCCGCGACGGCGCGCTGGCCTTCCGCAGGGCTTAAACCTGGCTGCGGTGCTCGCCCGATCGACGATCGGGCTGCGCTCCTCGCCTAACCCTGGCTGCGGTGCTCGCCCGATCGACGATCGGGCTGCGCTCCTCGCCTGGCGCCGTTTAGAGCCGGAAGCTCGGATCGCCGGCCAGCTCGGCCACGTCCATCTGGGCCTTCTGCAGCTTGCCCGCGTAGTCCCAGTTCATCGACTGCCAGCGGGTGAACTGGTCGAGCACCCAGATGCCGGACTGACGGCTCCCGTTGCCCGACTTGCCGTTCCCACCGAACGGGAGATGCGCCTCGGCTCCGGAGGTGGAGTTGTTCACCGACACCATGCCCGCGCTCACGCGCTCCCGGAAGCGGAAGGCCCACGTGGGATCGTTCGTGTAGATCGCCGAGGAGAGACCGTAGCCGTGGCCGTTGGCCAGGTCCATGGCCTCGTCGAAGTCGCCGAACTCGGCCACCCCGACGATCGGCCCGAAGGTCTCGGTGGAGTAGAGGTCGTCATCGCGGGTCACACCGTCCACCAGCGTGGGATGGCAGAAGAGCCCGGCGTCGGGATCGCCCACGAAGCCGGCGCGGGGGTTGTCGGATGTGATGCGCCCCATGCCGGTCGAGCCGGACACCGTGTGGTGGTCGCGGATCAGCTCGAGCCAGTCGAGGAAGCGGTCCTGGAAGCGCTCGTGGATCATCGGGCCGTAGAGCACGTCGGCGAAGGGATCGCCGATCGCGGCCTCATCCAGCGCCCGCGTCAGGCGGCTGACAAACTCGCCGTGCAGCGACTCGTGGACAATCACCGTGCCCAGTGACGTGCAGCGCTGCCCGGCGGTGCCGTAGCCGCTGAAGAGGGCGCCCTCCACGGCCAGGTCGAGGTTCGCGTCGGGCATGATCACGAGCGGGTTCTTGCCCCCCAGCTCGAGGCAGGGCGACTGAACGTGGCGGCCGCACAGCTCCCCGATGCGCGAGCCGACGGCCGAGGAGCCGGTGAAGCCCACCTTGTCCACGAGCCCCTCGTCGAGGGCCTGCTCGAGGCCGGTGAAGGCGGACGGGCCGTCGCACTGGACCAGGTTCAGCACACCATCGGGCAGGCCGCCGTTCAGGAATAGGCGGGTGAGCGCATCGCCCAGCGCGGGCGCGTACTCGGCCGGCTTCCACACCACGGCGTTGCCGGCGAGAAGCGCGGGAACGAGATACCAGGAGGGCACGGCCACCGGGAAGTTCCCCGCGGTGATGATGGCCGCCACCCCCACCGGGTTGCGGAAGGTGAAGAGCTGCTTGTCGGGCATCTCGCTGGGCACGGTCTGCCCGTACAGGCGCCGCCCCTCGGAGAGGAAGAAGTCGCAGGTGTCCACGATCTCCTGCACCTCGCCGAGCGCCTCGGGGTAGGGCTTGCCGATCTCGCGCGTGACGAGGCGGGCCAGCGCCTCCTTGTTGTCCTCCACGAGCCGGCCGATCGCCTTGATCGCGTTGCCGCGCACGGGGGCGGGCGTGGCGGCCCACTCCGCCTGGGCGGCCCGGGCCGCGCGGCACGCGGCCACGAAGTCGCTCGCGTCGCCCAGCAGGCCCTCCCCCACGACCTCGTCCAGGTTCGCGGGGTTGCGGGACTCGATCGGAGTCCCGGTCGTCCGCGTCTCGCCGCCGATGATCGATGCCACCTCTCTCGTGCCCGTGATACTCATGGGCCTAGCGTAGCCCGGCGCTCCCGCCTGGCCGGGCTCAGTGGCAGGCGCCGGTGCCCGAGTCCGTGAACGTCTTGCCGGCCACGGGCACGAACTGCCAGTCGTAGTTGCCGGGCCGCAGGGTCATCTTGATGACGCCGAAGGTGTTGCTCTCGCGCACCTGGCTGTTCGCCTTGATCACGCCCACCTGGTAGTGGCTCTCGCCGCCGGTGCCCACGATGAACTCGCGGATCCCGTGATCGGGGTCGCTCACACCCGCGGGCGTCTGGGGCGAGAAGCGCTCGTAAAGATGCTCGCTGCCGCTGAGCACCACGTCCACTCCGTGGTCGTAGAGGATCTGCCACAGCGGCTTCACGCTGTCGTTGTTCCCGTGGATCTCTCCGGAGCTGAACCGCGGCTCGTGGAGCAGAGCGAGCGTGCAGCTCGCGTTGCTGTTCGCGGCGAGATCGTCCGCCAGCCACTTGTCCTCGGCGGCGTTGCAGGTGCGCAGCTGGACATAGCAGGCCGAGTTCAGCGCCACCACGTGCCAGTTGCCAAGGTTGTAGCTGTAGTAGCCGGCGGGACGGTAGGGGCCGGCGGCGGTGCCGAAGTAGTCGAAGTAGTCGGTGAAGGCCTCGCTGTTACCGATGTCGTGGTCGCCCGGGATCGAGCGGGTGCGGTTCAGGAAGCGGCCCCAGCTGGCGTTGTAGCACTTGTAGGTCTCCGCCGAGCCCTGCTGGTAGGCGTTGTCTCCCAGCGTGAGGACCGTGCCGGGGATCTGCGCGAGCAGGTCGGCGGTGGCCTCGTCGTCGCGGCCGCTGCAGTCCGCGATGTCCCCGGCGGCGGCGATCACGGGTGCCGACCCGTCCGAGACGGTGAAGGTTGCGGGGGTGCTGAGGCCGGTGAACCCGGCGCTGTTCGTCTGCTCGGCGCGGGCGGTGTAGGTGCCCACGGCGAGCGTGCTCGAGGGGGTGATCGAGAAGTCGCCCGCCGCGTTGCGCTGGGCCACGAGGCTCATCAGAGCCGAGCCGGGGGTGCCGACGTTGGCGCCGGTCCAGATCCTCACAGTCACCGTGGTGGAGTCCACGCTCTCCGAGCCCCCGATACCCGAGAACTCGGGACGGCCGTCCGTGGTGGTGCCCGCCACCGGCGACTCGAGCACGACCGTGGGGGGAGTGTCGATCACCGGGCTGGCCTTGGCGTAGTGAGCCTGGACCCGGGCCGCGGACAGGGCGGTGCCGAACACGGCCGGTTCGTCCATGCGGCCGGAGTAGTGGTCGTTGCCCGTGCCGGCGCCGAGGGTCAGTGGATTGGGGGACGTGTCCACGGGAGAGCCCAGGGCCAGCGTGGATCGCGCCGTGCCGTTCACGTACACGGTCACCGCCGTGCCGTCGTACGAGGCCACCACGTGGTTCCACACGCCGGCCTTCACCGAGGCGGCGGGGCTCGTCACCTCGGTGGAGGCTCCACCGCGCCAGAGGCGGAACGCGACGCCCCCGCTCGAGCTGAGCCGCAGCATGTACTGGAGGTCCTTCCGCATCAGCGTCGCACTGGACGAGGGAAGCGCCGCCGGGCGTATCCACATCTCGAGCGCGAGCGCCGAGGTGGGATCGAGGTTGTCGGAATCGGGAATGCGGATCACGTCGTCCACACCGTCGAGGGTGGCCGCGGTGCTCTGGGCCACGGGCACGACCCCGGCGGAGCCCAGCCCGGGTCCCCCCTGGTAGGTCCCCGGGGTGCCGTCAGGAACCTCGTCGGCGACCGTGGTGCCCCCGCCCTCGCCCAGCCTCCAGTACCCACGTGGGGCGTCGGCAAGGACCGTCTCGCGATACGCGGACGCGGGCGCGGTCGAGGTCACGGCGAAGGTGCGGGAAGGGCTGTGGCCGGTGTTGCCCGCCGCGTCCCTCTGGTCGGCGCGGGCGGTGTAGGTGCCCACCGGCAGGGCGGAATGGGCCTGGACGCTGAAGGACGATCCCGTCCGGGGGGCGTCGAGCACCGCCACCGGCGTGCCGGTGTCCCTCGGCCCTCGGTACACGTAGACGAGCACCTGAGCCGCATCCCCCGCGGCGGAGCCCGCGCCGCCGGAGAACGTGGGGGTGGAGTCGGTCACGCTGCTGCCTCCGGGAGGCGCCGCCAGCGAGACCTGCGGGGCCACGCCGTCCGCGGTGAAGGTCACAGGAGCGCTTCGGGTCACCGTCCCGCCGGCGTTCTCCTGCTCGGCCTGGGCGGTGTACTGGCCATCGGCGAGCGGGTCCGGCACCGTGGCGACCCAGGCGGTGCCCGAACGCTGGGTCGTCCAGCTGGTCACCGGGCTGCCGCCCGCCGCCGGTCCCGCGTAGAGCCGGACCGTCACGGTGGACGAGTACCCGGCGCCGTCCAGGGCCGTACCGGAGAAGGTCGGTCCGCTCGCGTCGGCCCAGGACCCGGTGGCCGGAGACACGATGGCCAGGGTCTTGGGGGGCGGCGTGGCCACGGGCGGCTTGGAAACGGGAGGCGTGACGGGCGTGGGCCGGGCCACCACCGGCGGCATCGCGGGCGCCGGGCGGGTGCGGATGGTGAAGGTCGTGTGCGGGCTCACGCCACGATGGCCCGCCCTGTCCCGCTGGCGAGCCTGCACCGTGTACCTGCCCGGAGCGAGGGCCCGCGAGATCGTGACCGCCCACCTCGCACGCTGCCGGCGAACCTCGAACGTGCGCACCGGCCGGCCGTTGGCACGGCGGCCGGCGTAGAGCCTCACCGTCACCGTGGAGGAGTCCCCCCGGGCATGCCCTGCCGCGCCGGCCAGTCGCGGCGTGGTGTCGAGGGTTGTGGCGCCCGCCGCGGGCCTGGTGACCGTCACGCGCGGCGCCGACCGGTCACCGGCACCGGTGGCGGCGAGAACCGTCCCGCCGGCGGCCAGCACGGGGGTGGCCAGGGCAATGACGACGAGTCGGGGGGGTCGGAGGAGTCGCATCGTGCGTAGGCGGGAGCTCCTCCGCTCGTGCGGAGACTGGGGACCTGCTCCTGCCCTGATTCGAGGCTAGACCGGGTCTTGCGATCCCGCCACGGGAACCCGTCGGTGGTACAGGTACCGGCGGCGTGCGCCCCCAAACGGCTCACTACCCTCGGTCGCAGTCGTGCTGAAAAGGTCCAATCGCGCGCGCCTGGCGCTGGCAGGCCTGGTCGTGGCCACGGCGGTGGGGATCGTCGTGGCCGTGTCGGGTGGATCCTCCGACGCTCCTCGCCGCTGCTGGACGAACGAGCCAAACTCCGGTTGGGGCGTCGGCCAGTGGCCGGACGGCTGCTGGCGCCCGTACGCGGACGACTCCCCCTTCAACCAGCGGCTGTCCAGAGATCCGCGCCTGGATCCGCGTTCCGATCAGATCGTGGCCCGTCTCACGGCGGGCGGGGGCCCGTCCGATCTCCGCGCGGGGATCGCCGACACTCCCGGGGACTACCAGCACCCCACCTACTGGTCGACCAAGGACGATCCCGAGTTCGAGGTCACCTGCACGCGTGCCTTCGGCCGCTGCGAGGTGGAGGGCATGCGCGTGCGGATCCCCGACCGCGCACGTCCCGCCGGCGGGTCGGACAAGCACCTGACCGTGGTGGACCAGGACTCCGGCTGGGAGTACGACTTCTGGGAGGTGGAGTCGAAGCCCCGCGGCGGAGGGGTGCTTCGCGTGGGCTACGGAGGTCGCACGAGGATCGACGGCGACGGCCTCGGATCGGACTCCACCGCCGCCCACTTCGGGAACCTCGCGGGGATCATCCGCGCGCCGGAGCTGCAGCGCGGCCGGATCGAGCACGCGCTGTTCATGGTCGCCGATTGCGACTCGGGACAGAGCGTGTACCCGGCGATGGGCCGCGGCGCGCCCTGCGCCGACCGCACCGACGCGCCCAGCGAGGGCACCCGGTTCCAGCTGAACATGACCGAGGCCGAGATCCGAGCCCTCGGCGCCCCCCGCTGGAAGCGGGCGATCCTGCGCGCGATGGTCCGCTACGGCATGTTCGTGGGCGACACGGGCGGGTCACCCTGGGACCTCGAGTTCGAGTCCGGGTCCACCTACACGAGCTTCAGCCGCGACGACCCGATGGTGGACATCGCCACCCGCGCGGGCATCCTGCGCGAGCGTGACGGGTACCACTTCGAGCTCTCGAAGGGCATCGACTGGCGGAACCGCCTGCGCGTGGTGGACCCCTGTGTGACCGAGCGGACCTGCGACTAGCGTCCCGGCGGCCCCTACTCCTTCAGCAGCCCCGCCCGTCCCGCCGCCACGCTGGCCGAGCGCAGCATCGCCGAGGTCTTCAGCCGGAAGAAGATCGGGCGGTTCGCGGGGTAGACACCCACGCGCGGCCAGCTCAGCGGCCGGGCCACGTGGGGGTGCCGGGTGAGCGTGCCCGCTGCCCGGTAGCCCGCGGCGGCGGTGGCCCGCACCACCCGCTCGTCGAAGTTCCCGTAGGGGTAGGCGATCGACTCGCACGGCCGCCCGAGTCGCTCGGCGATCAGCTCGCGCGAGTCCCCCAGCTCGCGGGCCAGCGCGGCATCGTCCACCTGGGGCAGGCGCGGATGGGAACGCGTGTGCGAGCCCACCTCCCAGCCGGCGCCGGCCAGCTCGGCCAGGCCGTCCCACCCCAGGCACAGCAGCTCGCCGGCGTGCGGGCCATCCGCCCACTCCTCGATCCCGGGCCAGCACATGGGCGCGTCGGAGCCCACGAAGTCCGTCGGGGCGTACACCGTGGCCGGCACCTCGTGGCGCGCGAGCACGGGGAGGCCCTGCTCGAGCGTGGAGCGGTACGCGTCGTCGAACGTGATGGCCATCGTCCGGCCCCACGGCGGGTCCGTGACCGCTCGGGTGAACGTGGTGGCTCGGTAGCCCCGGCGCTTCAGTCCGGCCACCTGCGCGTCGAGAAGCTCAGGAGAGACCGCCAGCTCCGAGGGCCAGCGGTCGCTGACGGCGTGGTAACAGAGAACGAGGACGTCCTTCATGGGCGCAGAAGGAAGGGCCGAGTGGCACGGACAGCCGCGCCGCCGGGGCGCGAATCTAACCTAACGCTGGTGGAGCAATGGCGGAGCTGATGACACAGGCCGTGGGCACCGGGCCGCTCGAGCTGGAAACGCTCAAGGGGCTGGACGCGCTCACAGAGGACTGGAGCCGCCTCGCGGAGGCGGCCGGCAACGTGTTCTCCACTCCCGAATGGGCCGAGGTCTGGTGGCGCCATTACGGCGACGGCCGCGAGCTGCGTGTCACGGCCCTGCGCGACGAGGGCGGCCGCGTGGCCGGGCTGCTCCCGCTCTACCTGAACCGCTCCCGGCCGCCGCGGCTGCTGCGCTTCATCGGCCACGGCGCCGCCGACCAGCTCGGACCGGTGTGCGCGCCCGCCGACCGCGAGCGCGTGGCCGCGGCCCTGCCGAAGGTCCTGCGCGATGGCGACGCCCGCGCCGACGTGCTCGTGGGCGACAGGCTCAGCGCGTTCGAGGGCTGGTCGCGCCTCACCGGCGCGCGGGTGCTCCTCGCCGAGCCCTCCCCCACCCTGGCCATCGACGGCCAGAGCTGGGACGATTTCCTCGCCTCCAAGAGCAAGAACTTCCGTGACCAGGTGCGCCGCCGGGAGCGCAAGCTCGCCAAGAGCAACGATCTCGCCTTCCGGCTCAGCGACGCCGAGCACCTCGAGGAGGACCTCGGCACGCTCACGCGGCTCCACGCCGCCCGCTGGCAGGACGAGTCGGCGGCCTTCGAGCCCGACCTGGAGGCCTTCCACCGCGACTTCGCGGCCATTGCGCTCGAGCGCGGCTGGCTGCGGCTCTGGATATGCGAGGTGGACGGCAACCCGGTGGCCGCCTGGTACGGCCTTCGCTACGCGGGCTGCGAGTGCTTCTACCAGTCCGGGCGCGACCCCGACTGGGACTCGCAGTCCGTGGGCTTCATCCTGCTCGCGCACAGCATCCGCTGCGCCTTCGAGGACGGGATGCGGGAGTACCGCTTCCTGCGCGGCGGCGACGCATACAAGGACCGCTTCGCCGACGGCGACCCCGGCCTGGAGACCGCGGTGATAGGGCGGGGATCCATCGGACGGCCGGTGGTGGCCGCGGCCGGCGCGCTCGGGCACCTGCCCCGCGGGGACCGGCTGCTCGCCCGCGCGGGCCGGGGCTAGCCCCGCGCTCACCAGCCTGCGGCGGTCAGGGCACGGATCGGGCCGCGGAGGTTCCGTTCGGCCCAGCCCTCGCGCTGCGGGAACACCGAGAGGGGCGCGAGCTGTCGCGCCACGCGGTTCAGCCAGTAGGCCACGGCCAGTGCCTCGAGGGTGCGCGGGTCGGCCGGCACCCCGAGCCGGCGGCAGTACTCGCGCACCCGCTCGTCACCCCCGCTCCGAGCCAGCGGCAGGAGCACCTCGGTGAGGCGCTCTCCCGGCGTGAAGTCCCTCACCCGGCGCCGCGAGAGGGCGATCATGTCGAAGAGGTCGATCGCGGGCAGGGCGCTGCGGGCGGCCCATTCCCAGTCGAGCACGGTGACCAGCTTGCCCCGCTCCAGGAGGAGGTTCTGGCCCCAGAAATCGCCGTGGCCCTGGCCGCGAGGCACGCCGGCCAGGCGATGCTCCAGCGCGCCCACCACGGACTCCATCGCCGTGCGCTCCCTGCCGTCGATGTAGCCCTGCATCCGCGCGGCCTGCTGGGCGAAGCTCCGCTCCGCGGGAACGTCCGAGCCGCTCAGGTCGAGCGGGAAGAGCTCCACCAGGAAGTCGAGGGACTGGGCCCACAGGTCGTTGGTCATGCGCCAGGGATGGCTCCCGGTGGCGTTCGGCTCCAGTGAGTAGCGAAGCGGGCCCACCGCTCCGTGAGCGCGGGGCACCACCAAGCGGTCACGGACGACGGGTGGCGGGTCCGCCGCGGCCACGGCATGCACGGCGACGATCGCAGCGCTGAGTGGTCCCAGGGCGTGGCCGGCGGCCAGGCGCATGAAGTACTCCCGGCCGTCATCGCCCCGAAGCTCCATCACCACCTTGCCGCTCTCGAAGACGGTGGTGGAGCGCCGGTGGAGGGACACGCCCGTTGTGGCTTCCGCCTCGGCCAGCACGGCCTGGAGCAGGCTCGCCGGCTGCGCCCCGCGGCTCCCGGTGAGCACGTAGCCCACCGGCGTGCGCAGGCGCTTGATCCAGCCTCCGCGTCCCAGCCCGTAGCGGCTCCGCGAGCGATCGCCGGTGGCCAGCCGCGTGGAGTGCAGCCCCGCGTCCTTCATCGACCGCTCCACCTGCCTGGCGCCGGCCAGGGCGCGAACGGTCTGGATCGGCTGCAGGAGCAGCTGAGCGGCCCTGAGCGGCGCCGGCACGGCCTTCGGCGGGGCCACGCGTCCTCCGGCCACCGCAACCGACACCACGCCGCCCTCCCCGAGCGCGGCCACGGCCCGGCCCACGTCGCCGTCGTCGGGCAGGCCCTCGGTGTCGTAGAGCACCGCGTCGATGCCTCCGTTCCGGGCAAGGGTGGGGCCGGAGTGCTCGCCGCCGACCGAGTATCCGCTCTCGCGGAGAACCTCGGCCAGGGCGGGGTCACCGTGGCTGTCCACGCGCGTCGCACCCTCGGGAAGCACGGCCCACACCCAGCTCTGGCGATGAATGACGCTCACGTCTACTCGCTCGGGACGAGCCCGCCGGCCGAGGAGCCGGCGAGAAGGGCGGCCACGCGGCTCGCCTCGGAGTCCAGCGAGTAGCGCTTCAGGCACTCGAGGCCGGCGTCGATCAGCTCCGCGCGGAGGGCGGGATCGCTCGCAACACGGCGGCAGGCATCCACCGCGGCATCCACGTCTCCCGGCGGGATCAGGACGGACCGCCCCTCGGCCAGCTCGGGCACGCCGCCAACCGCGGTGGCCACAACGGGCAGGCCGGCGGCGAAGGACTCGAACAGCACCTGGGGCACGCCCTCGGTCCAGGACACGTGAAGGAACATGTGGCTGTCGCGGTAGTGATCGCGCAGGCCGCTGTCGAGTGACAGGTAGCCGAGGAAGTCCGCGTGCTCCTCGTTGCCGCTCTCGCGGACGCGCTCCTCCAGCTCTTGGCGCATCGTGCCGTCCCCGCACACCACGAGCCGCCAGCGCGGCTCCTCGGCGCGCAGCCGCGCGAGCACGTCGGCCAGCAGGAGCGGGTTCTTCTCCGGATCGAGCCGGCCGACGCTGAGCAGGGTCAGATCCCCGTCGTATGAGCGGGCCAGAGCGTCCTCGCGGGTGGTCACGTGCTCGTCATCCACAAGCGAGATAACTATCGGCAGGACCTCGCCTCCCCGATAGCGCCGGGCGAGGTCCGGCCCCACCGCCACCATCGGGAACAGGCGCCCCAATCCGCGCCAGATGGCCTCCATGACCTGGGCCGCGCCGCGAATGTCGTACCGGCGCGGGTGGCGCGTGCGCATGTGGCTTGGGAAGTCCTGCCGCACGCCCAGCACCACGCGCTTGCGCCGCAGCCGCGCGGCCACTGCGAAGACCATGGCCAGCGGGTGCGGTCCGAGCAGCCAGACCGCGTCCACCTCGTCCAGGAGGCTCCAGAACCGGCGTACCGAGCGCGCCATGGCCCCGAGAGCGGTCCAGGGGCGCGAGAGCCGGGCGTAGTGGGGGAGCTCGAGGAATCCGACCCCGTAGGGGATGCGGTAGTGCGATGTCCCCGGCTCGGGTGACAGGCGGCCCACCAGGGTCAGGTGGGAGGCGAACGCCCCCAGTCTCGACATGAAGACGACGAACGACTCCGGGGCGTAGAGGGAGTCGCCGTCGTGCCGATACTCAACATCGCTGTACGCGGCGATTCGCACTCGACTTCATGCTAGTTGTCGGCCCACTGTCAGCGGCCACGGCTATGTTCGACAGGATGTCCAAAGCCCCCGAAGCCGGCGGAGAGGAGCGCAGGCCGGGCGCCGGCCGGGCGAGCACCGCATCAGGTTCTCAGACTGGCCACTCGGTCACCCGGCCTTCGTTCGCGCGCTCCGCGGTCACCACCTACGGCACCAACCTCGGGGTCGCCCTGCTCTCGTTCGTGAGCGTCCTGATCACGGCCCGCGCCCTGGGCGCCAGCGGGCGCGGCGACATCGCATTTCTCACCACGGTGGCGTACCTCACGGCCCAGCTGAGCACCATGGGCGTGGCTCAGGCCAACGCCAACTTCGGCGCACGGGAGCCGGAGCTGAGCCCGAGGCTGGCCGGCACCTCGCTGGCCCTGGCGTTTGGCCTGGGGCTGTCCGCCGCGCTGATCCTCGGCGGGCTGATGGAAGCGTTCCCGGACCTTGGCGGGGACGCCGGGGTCGCGCTGATGATCATCGTGCTCGCGTCGATCCCGATCCTGATCCTTCAGGAGTACCTGATGTTCCTGGTGCAGGCCCACTACGGGTTCAACGTGACGAACATCGCCTGGCTGATCACGCCGGTCACCAACGTGACGGTGAACGGAGTCTTCGCCCTCCTGGGGATCCTCACCGTGACCTCCGCGGTGTGCACGTGGATCGGCGGGATGCTGCTCGCAACCATGCTGCTCAGCTGGGCGGTGGCCCGCCGGGCCGGCGGCTTCGGGCGGCCGGAGCGCGCACTCGCCAAGCGGATGCTCTCCTTCGGTCTCAAGGCCCACCTGGGGCGGGCCATGCTGTTCGGGAACTACCGCGCGGACCAGTGGATTCTCGGTGTGATCGCCGGCTCCACGGAGCTGGGCCTCTACAGCGTGGCCGTGGCCTGGTCCGAGGTGCTCTTCTTCCTTCCCACCACGCTCGTGGCCGTCACGCGCCCCGACCTCGTACGCGCGTCCGCCGAGGAGGCCCGCCGGCGCTCGCTGGTGGTGCTGCGCGGCGCCCTGACGCTCACCTTCCTCTGCGCCGTGATCATGATCATCGCCGCCCCGCTCCTCTGCACCACCGTCTTCGGGGACGACTTCTCCGGCTCGGTGAGCATGCTGCGAGTGCTGTCCCTCGGCGCACTCGGGATCACCACGCTGAAGCTGCTCGGCAACACCCTGACCGCGCAGAGGCGGCCGCTCCTGGAGACCGCGGCCGTGGCCGTGGCCTTCGTCACCGTCTTCGCTCTCGACTTCCTCCTGATCCCGGCCCACGGCGGGCTGGGGGCCTCGATCGCCTCCGCGGCTTCCTACACGCTCGGCGGGATCGCGGTGGCCGTGATCTTCGCCCGGGCTCTCGGCGCACGCGTGACCGAGATGGTGCCCCGCCCGGGAGACCTCATCTTCCTGTTCGGCAGCGTGATGGGGCGCTTCAGGCCTGCAGGGCAGGCGCAGGGCGACTGAACGGCAGGGGAGCGGGCGCCGCGGCGGGCACGGGGTCCGCACCCTTGGTCCGCTCCGCGTAGCGCCACAGGATCGGCCCGAACGACAACAGCGTCCAGATCTGGAATCCGGACCCGTTCGACAGGAAGAACGAGGCGATCAGCGCGGACAGCAGGGCCACGAACACGGACCTGCTGAGGGCCGATGCCTCGTGATCCCCCCTGCGCTCGAACCTCCGCGCGGCGCGCATGGCCTGCGCGAGCGAGGTGATGAGGATCGTCAGGAAGAGCGCCAGCCCCACCAGGCCGACCTCCACCATCGTCTGGAGGTACACGTTGTGCACGACGTGCGGACGCTCGGCGATGAAGTCCACGAACGTGAGTAGGCCGGCGGAGCCCACGTAGCGCGGCGCGTAGGCGCGGTAGTTGTCGAGCCCCACCCCGATTATCGGGTGGTCCTTCCAGATCCGCCCGCCCACGATCCAGAGGCTGCTGCGCCCGTTGCCCTTGTCCGCCGTGTGAGTCACGCGCTTGTACGCCGCGGGATCGCTGGCGAACCAGACACAGCCCACCCCGATGATGATCACGAGGAACGCGACCACGAAGACGCGTCCCCGCTTGGCGATGATCACCCCGGTGACGATGGCCACGAAGGCGGCGATCAGCCCGCCGCGCGACTCGGTGGCCCCGAGGCCGATCACGAGCGCCACGCAGGCCCCCGCCAGTGCAAAGCGCCCGAGGGCGCTGCGGATGCCGGAGAACAGCCCCGCGGCGAGCGCGAGGGAGGGGACGATGCCGGCGGCGAGGTAGTTCGGGTCGTCGAGCCCACCGCGGAGGCGGCCGTCGTCCACCAGCGCGCTGGTGTCGGTGGGCACCTTCACCCCGCCCACGAGCCCGATCAGCACCGACACGGTCACCCCGATGATGAAGGCCAGGATGAGCATCCGGATCTGCGCCCGGGTGAGGTCGATCGTCATCAGCACCACGAACATCAGCGCGCAGGCCGCCCAGGGCTGGAGTGCGGTGAACGACGATGCCGGCTTCTCCGCCCAGATCATCGACAGGGCTAGCCAGATGACGAGGAGGGCCACCACGCTCAGCAGCTTGGTCGGAATGGCGACCTGCTGCTCCCGAGCCTTGTTGCGCAGGGTTCCGAACCACGCGAACGCGATCACCAGGCCGGCGGCGTGCGAGGCGGAGTCGAATCCGGAGAGGCCGGTGAGGAAGGTGGTGGGGATCCACAGCGCGATCCCGAGCGGGAGGTTGATGAGGACGAGCGGCAGGTAGCAGAGTGCCACGAGCGCGGCCACGGCCGCCTTGGGGTTGATGGCCATGAGGCTGCCGACGCCAACACAGGCCACGAAGACGATGGAGATGATCGCGTTCGGGCTGAGCGAGAGGATCGGCGTGGCCGAGGGCGCGACCTGCTGGAGACGGGGTGCGGAGACGTTCATCGCGCGACCCGGCGCAGTGTAGGTCCCCGCGGTGATGTTCACGTCAGCGCTCCCGGACTGCGGTGGGCGGGTCCCCGAGGCCGGCGCGGGAACGGAAGAGCTGCACCGCTCCCTCGATCATCCCCACCCCGTAGCCGAAGTGGAGCGCGGGGAAGCAGGCGGCCAGCCGCGGGATCAGCTCGGGCCGGGAGCGCCCGGCGCTCGAGGCGGCCGCCACGGCTCCTCCGGCATACGCGAGCACCAGGCCCGCCAGCCCTCGGCGGGCCTGGCGGCTCACCGGAGCGGCCAGGGCGAGGCCCGCGGTGGTGGCCACCAGGCCGGGAGGGGCGAGGTGGTAGGGCCTGAGGAAGTCCGGGTGGGCGGCCAGCACGCGGACACGCGACTGGCCGTAGTTGCGGTGCTGGCGGAACACTGCCCGCCACGAGGAGCGGGTGGTGTAGACGAAGCGGACGCTGGTGTCGAGCACCAGGCGGTACCCGGCCTTCTTGAGGCGCCAGTTCAGCTCCTCGTCCTCCCCAACGAGCATGTCGGTGCGGAAGCCGCCCACCTGCTCGAGCGGGGCGCGCCGGTAGACCCCCGCCTGGATCGTGTCCACGTCGGCCCGGGTGCGCTCGTCCGCGTAGACGCTCGCCCCCACTCCGAAACTCGATCCGCGGGCCAGGGCCACAGCCTCGCCGAAGGGGGTCTCCCCCACCTGCTCGGGCTGGGCTCCCACGCAGCACACCGCCGGGCCCTCCTCCTCGAGCAGCTCCGCGGCGCGGCGCAGGTAGTCCGGGTAGAGGTAGGTGTGGGCGTCCACTCGGGCGATCAGCTCCGAGTTCCCCTGCTGGATGCCCAGGTTGCAGGCCTGGGCCGCGTTCAGCCGCCCCTCACCGTTCACGAGCGCGAGACGGGGATCCCGCGCCGCACGGTCGAGCACCACCTTCGCGGTCTCGTCCGTGGAGCCGGCGTCCACCACCCACACGCGGTAGCGGTCACCCGGGTAGTCCTGGGCGAAGATCGCGTCAAGGCAGCGGTTCACGTGCCCCTCCTCGTTGAAGGCGGGCACCACCACGTCGACTGCCGGGAGCGAGATCGCGCTCATGGGCGCCGCCTGCTCAGGCGATCGAGCGCTCGGCGTGGAGCGCGGCCAGGCTCTCCCGGAGGACCGAGACCACATGGTCCTGGTCTGCCTCGGTGAGGGTCGGGAAGAGCGGGAGCGTCAGCTCGGTGCGGGCGGCAAGCTCGGCGCGGGGCAGCGACCCGGAGACGGAGCCCTCGTAGGCGGTGAACTCGTGGACCGCCGGGTAGAGCACGCTCGTCTGGACCCGCTGCTCGACCAGCTGGGCGCGAAGCGGCTCGCGGATGTCCCCGTCCTCGAGCATCACCGGCATCACGTAGCAGGAGGAGGTGTCCACCTCCTCGTCGCGGTAGGGCACGGTCAGCCCGGGGCAGTCCTCGAGCATCGCCCGGTAGCGGTGCACCAGGCGGCGGCGATTCGCGATGTCCTCCTCGAGGCCCTCCATGCGTGCCAGCAGCAGAGCGGCGCGGGGCTCGTCCATGCGGTAGTTGAAGCCCAGGCCCACCACGTCGTACCCGGCCGAGTGGCCGCGATGGCGGTCCCAGGTGCCGGAGGTCATGGCGTGGGAGCGGAGGCTTCTCACCGACTCGGCCACCGCGTCGTCGTCGGTGGAGAGCAGACCCCCCTCGCCGCACGAGAGGACCTTGTTGGAGAAGAAGCTGAAGCATCCCGCCAGGCCGAAGGTGCCGAGCTTGCGGTCGCTGCCCACCGGGGTGGCGCTGGGACTGTGAGCGGCGTCCTCGATCAGGACAACTCCGTGCTCGTCGCAGACCTTCTGGAGGGCCTCCAGATCGGCGGCGTATCCGCCGTAGTGCACGGCGCACACGGCCTTGGTGCGCGGGGTGATGCGCTGGGCCACGTCCTCCGGGTCGAGCCCGAGGTCGTGCTGCCCCACCACGTCGGCCAGGACCGGAGTGGCACCGCAGTAGCGGGCCGCGGCGGCCGTGGCCACGAACGTGATCGCGGGCACGATCACCTCGTCGCCCGGGCCGACTCCGGCCGCGAGATACGCCAGGTGGAGCGCGGCGGTGCAACTGGAGAGCGCCATCGCGTGCTTCACACCCAGGTGCTCGGCGAAGGCCGCCTCGAAGTCCTTGGTCCGCGGGCCCATGGTGAGCCAGCCCGAGCGCAGGGTGGCCTCCACGGCCGCTATCTCGCGGTCGCCCAGCTCCACGTCGAAGAGCGGGATCAGCCGATCGGCGGCCATGGCGTCAGTTCCGGTAGCGGCCGTCGTACGGATCGCCGAAGCGCTTCTGCTCCAGAGCGCCCACGATCTCGTCGATGCCGTCGGGTACGCGGTTCTGCACCTCGAAGCCGAGCTCGGCCCGGATCTTCTCGAAGGAGACCTTGTAGTCCCGCGGGTCCTCGTCGCGGGAGACGTACTCGACCTCTCCCCTGCCGAGCTTGCCCGTGATGATCTCCACCAGGTCGAGCTTGCGGTAGTTCTCGTTCGAGTCTCCGGCGTTGAACACCTTGCCGGCCACCGCCTCGGGCGGAGCCTCGAGCACGCGGCGCACCGCGCGAGCGGCGTCGGCCACGTGGATGTAGGGCCGCCAGAAGCGCTCGCCGAAGACCTCGAGCGGCCTGTCGGCCCAGAGGTCGCGGGTGAACTCGTTGACCGTGAGGTCGAAGCGCATGCGCCGCCCGACGCCGTACACGGTGGCGAAGCGCAGGCAGGTGGGGCGCAGTGAGCCGCCGTTGCCGTTGACCGAGCCCAGGAGGGCGTTCTCGATGCCCACCTTCTGCTCGGCGTAGAGCGACACCGGGCGCAGCTCGCCGCCCTCGTCGATCGGCACGGTGGGATCGGCCATGCGCCCGTAGTTGGAGCAGGTGGAGGCGAACACGAGGCGTTCCACGCCCAGCTCGCGGGCATCGGCCACCAGGCCGCGGCTGCCCTCGACGTTCACTTCGTTCGAGAGCTCGGGATCGCGTGCGCAGGCGGGATCGCCCACGATCGCGGCGAGGTGCACCACGGCTTCCGCGCCGTCCAGTGCGCGCCGGCGGGCGTCCGCGTCACGAATGTCTCCCCGGATCAGCTCCACGCCAAGGGCGTCGAGGTCCCGGGCCACGTCCTCCTGGCCGTGCAGCAGCACGTCCAGCACGCGGACGTCGCGGCCCGACTCGAGCAGCTCGTCCACCACGAGGGCACCGACATAACCGGCTCCACCGGTCACGACGACGGTCATTGGACCACCGGGTTCGCCGGGTGGTGGCCGGGGGGTACGGCCGGCGCGTGGCCGGAGGGCCGGCTGGCCCGGGAGCCCGCGGGGGGATCCTCGGAGTGCTCGTCCATCAATAGGGGCTTCACCTGCTCGAATTCCAAGATTGCCTTCTCGTAGTCCTCGTGTCGCCCGATATCGAGCCAGTACCCGTCGTAGATGTAAGCACCCACCTGGGCGTTCGCCGCGAGCATCCGCGTCACGAGCTCGGGCAGGTCGAGATGCTGGTTGGGCTCCACGTACTGAAGAGCACGCGGATCCAGCACGTACACGCCCATGCTCACTATGTAAGGAAGCTCGGGCTTCTCCTCGAAGTCGGTGACCACACGAGTCTCTCCGGCGTTCCCGTCGAGGTGGATGACCCCGTACTCGGTGCGCACGACGCGGCGGTGGGAGGCGATCGTCAGGAGATTGCCGCTCTCGTTGTGGATGTCCACGAGCTGCGCGTAGTCCAGAGCGGTCAGAACGTCGCCGTTCATCATCAGGAAGCTCTCGTCGAGGCGGTCGATGGTGGCCAGCGGGCCCACCGTGCCGAGTGGCTCGAGCTCCTCGTGGTAGTCGATGCTCACCCCGTGGGTTGAGCCGTCTCCCATCACGGCGCGCACCAGATGGGACAGGTAGCCGACCGCGAGCGTCAGATCGTCGAATCCCGCATCGCGGAGCTGGTGCACCACGACGTCCAGGATCGCCCTGTCGCCCACCGGCAGGAGTGGCTTCGGGAGAACCGTCGTATAAGGACCGAGCCTCGATCCCTTGCCGCCGGCCAGAATGACTGCGCGCCTTCCCATTCTGCTAACTCCTTTCGGCGTTCGGCGACACGACTTGAGTGCTGGTCCAGCGGCGATCCGGCCCAGCGAGCGTCCATCTTAGGCTGTACAACGTTCCGGTCAGGATCGTGAGACTTCGCATACTGCTCCAGAAAGTCGTGTACTGGCTGGCCGTCATCGTCATATCGGTGGCCCTGCTGGTGTTGCTCGTGCTGTTCTTCGAGGCCCGCGACAGCTCGAAGCTGGACAAGTCGCAGGCCCCCTCGCCCGCCGGCCAGGTGGCGCAGGGCCCCGCCGGCGCCCCGGCGCGCCTCTAGCCGTCCTCGACCGTGGCCTCGGTGCGGCGCACGTAGCGCGCGAACACCACGATGCGCTGGGCCGCGCTGTAGAGCGGGTGGCAGGCGCTCAGGATCAGCTGGTTGTACGCCACCTTGTTCTTCACCCAGAGCGCGGTGGGATCGACGATGCGCGTTCGCGTCACCCGGTAGAAGAAGGTCCCGTTGGTCATCTCCAGCACGATCGGGTCCCCCGGGTCGAGCTGGTCGATCTTGCGGAAGGGCGCGCCGTGGGTGGTGCGGTGCCCGGCGATCGCCACCGTGCCGCGCTGACCCGGTAGCGGGGTGTCGTGGTAATGGCCCGGGCCGCGGCGCAGATCATCGGTATCGGTGCCCTCCACGATGTAGGAGGTCTTGTCGATCGTGGGCATGTTGATCTGGCCGATCGCATCGCCGCGCAGGGGCTTCAGGGCCACCACGCGCGGGGGCGGATGGTCCAGCGACTCGCGCAGCTTCGTCTGCTCCTTTTGCGCCAGGAATGCCGATACCGGCTCCTGCCACGCGAGCGTCGCGCCGGCGTCCCCGATCAGCAGCAGACCGCTCACGATCATCACCGAGGCCACGAACCGGAGAACCGCCCGGACGGGGCTCCGGGTCCTTGCTTCTGTGGCGCTCATCCCGAAACTGAGTGTAGGGTCTTGCCATGCCCGAAAGAACGAGCTGGGCGCTCTCGGACGCCCCCACAGGACACGCAGATCTCCTCCGCTGGGTGGAGGACATGGCCGAGCTCACCACTCCGGACTCGATCCACTGGTGCGACGGATCGGCCGAGGAATACAGCCTTCTTTGCAGCCAATTGGTAGAGGCGGGGACCTTCGAGAAGCTCTCCGACGCCAAGCGCCCCGGGTCGTACCTGGCCCGCTCTGATCCCGGCGACGTGGCCCGCGTCGAGGACCGCACCTTCATCTGCTCGGAGGACGAGGAGGACGCCGGCCCCACCAACAACTGGCGCGATCCGGCCGAGATGCGGGACACGCTCACCGACCTCTTCGCCGGCTCGATGCGGGGCCGCACCATGTACGTGGTGCCCTTCTCCATGGGCCCGCTGGGGTCCCCCATCGCCCACATCGGGGTCCAGCTCACCGACTCCCCATACGTGGCCGTGAGCATGCGGATCATGACGCGCATGGGTGCGCGCGCGCTCGAGGTCCTCGGCGAGGACGGAACCTTCGTGCCCTGCGTCCATTCCGTGGGAATGCCGCTCGGAGACGGGGTCGAGGACGTGCCCTGGCCCTGCGACGCCGAGAACAAGTACATCGTGCACTTCCCGGAGACCAGGGAGATCTGGTCGTACGGCTCGGGCTACGGCGGAAATGCCCTGCTCGGCAAGAAGTGCCTCGCGCTGCGGATCGCCTCGGTGATGGCGCGCGACGAGGGCTGGCTCGCCGAGCACATGCTGATCCTCAAGGTCACCTCGCCCGAGGGCGCGTCGAAGTACGTTGCCGGCGCCTTCCCGTCTGCGTGTGGCAAGACCAACCTGGCCATGATGATCCCCACCCTCCCGGGCTGGAAGGTGGAGACGATCGGCGACGACATCGCCTGGATGAAGCCCGGCCCGGACGGCCGCCTCTACGCCATCAACCCGGAGCACGGGTTCTTCGGCGTGGCCCCGGGCACCGGCGAGAAGACCAATCCGAACGCGATGGCCACGATCGAGGCGGACTCGATCTTCACCAACTGTGCCCGCACCGATGACGCGGACGTCTGGTGGGAGGGCATGACCTCGGAGCCGCCCGCCCACCTGGTGGACTGGCACGGCAACGACTGGACCCCGGACTCGGACAAGCCGGCGGCCCATCCGAACGCGCGCTTCACCACCCCGGCGGCCCGCTGCCCGTCCATGGCCCCGGAGTGGGAGGACCCGGCCGGAGTGCCGATCGATGCATTCCTGTTCGGCGGCCGCCGCTCGACCGTGGTGCCGCTGGTGAGCGAGGCCACGGACTGGGAGCACGGCGTGTTCCTCGGTTCGATCATGTCGTCCGAGACCACGGCCGCGGCCGCGGGCGCGGTGGGCAAGCTCCGCCGCGACCCGATGGCCATGCTGCCCTTCCTCGGGTACGACATGTCCGCTTACTTCGAGCACTGGATCCGCGCAGGAAAGCGGGAGGGCGCGAAGCTGCCCCGGA
Source organism: uncultured Thermoleophilaceae bacterium (assembly GCA_963819115.1). Taxonomy (GTDB): domain Bacteria; phylum Actinomycetota; class Thermoleophilia; order Solirubrobacterales; family Thermoleophilaceae; genus JACVRW01. The sequence goes on from CAWFUR010000011.1 coordinate 1,857,163, forward strand.
CCTTCTACGTGAACTGGTTCCGCAAGGACGACTCGGGCCGCTTCCTCTGGCCCGGCTTCGGCGAGAACAGCCGCGTGCTGGCCTGGATCTTCCGCCGCTGCGACGACGAGGCCGAGGTGGTGGACACTCCGATCGGGGGCGTGCCCGCCCCCGAGGCGCTGGACACGGAGGGCCTCGAGATCTCGGGCGAGGACCTGCGAACGCTCCTCAGCGTCGATGCGGAGGCCTGGAAGGCCGAGCTGCCCTCGATACACGAGCACTACTCCACCTTCGGCGACCGGCTGCCGCAGGCCCTGCGCGACCAGCTGGCCGCGCTCGAGCAGCGCCTCGATCGCGCCTGAGACGGGGGGCGCTCAGCGCGTCGCGCGGGTGAACTTGCGGAAGGTCGTCCAGGCGGGCTTGGGGTTGCCGCTCGTGTCGAACAGCCCGCAGTAGAACTCCCAGCCGCGCTCAACGGGGCCGACGCGATCCCGCCAGCTGAACCACACGAGCCGGCTCACCCGGTAGCGCGCGCGGTTGCGCGCCACGAAGCGGAAGGCGGACTTGAGCCGGGCCGCCTGGCCCGCGGGGGTGGTGCTGAAGTACGGATTGCCGCCGCCGGTGGCCCAGCCGAGCTCCGAGATCCATACCGGCGTGCGCGCGTCCCCATGGCTCTTCATGACCGAGCGGATGCGAGAGAGCTCGCCCTCCACGCCCGCCGCGTTCTCGGCGTAGGGGTGCACCGCCACCGCGTCGAAGGCCCGCTTGATGCCCGGGATCGCGTACAGCTCGGCGAGGTACCTGTAGCCGGCCTCTCCGCGCGTGGAGCTGGCCAGCAGGCCGCCGAGGCCGATCGTGGCCTTCCGGTCGTAGTGCCGGATCACGCGCGCCTGCTGCTTCAGGAAGGAGCCGTAGGCCGCGGCGTCGGGCGGCCCGTTGGACCAGTGCGGCGGATAGTTCGGCTCGTTCCAGATCTGGTAGGTGGTAACCGGCTTGCGCGGGAGCTTCTTGTGGAGGCGCCAGTAGCGGCCGCCGTGGCCGTAGCGCTTGACCACGTCGCGTACGAAGCGGCTGAAGGCGGCGCGGCCGTCGGCGGTCGCGGGCACGTATGCCTCCGACTCGGCGGCGAACGAGGGTGAGCCGACCAGCACGGCCATGATGCTCACGTGGGCGCGGGCGGCCCGGCCCACCAGCTGGTCGTAGAAGCTCCAGTCGCGAGGGGCGCCGGCCGTGGGCTCCACCTTGCTCCAGAGGAAGTCCACCCGAAGTGTGCCGAGCTTCGCCGAACGCATCTTCCGGAAATCCGCCGCCGCCATTGGCGCGGTCACCGGATCGGCCTCCGCGCCGAAGAAGACTCGAGGCACCCTGGCCTCGGCGGACGCGGGGAGGCTGAGGCACAGCACCGCGAGGGTGCCGGTTAGAAGACGCCGCGTGCGGGGCGTCATGCGGATCGGGACTCTGGGCGTGGCATGAATCGGCGGTCCGGGGGACGCTAGCTAGTTCCGCGACCGCGCGCGGAGGCTCCTCAGCGGATGCCGCGGGGGTGCAGCACAGTCTCGAGGATGGGCGAGGGCGGGGCGAGCGCCCTGGCGCGGTGCAGCGCCTCGCTGGCACCCTTCCGGTCTCCAGCCTTGGAGCGCAGCCGCGTGGCCACGAGCCAGATGCGCCAGTCCTCGTCGGAGCGCTTGAGGGCTCCGTCGATGGTCTGGCTGGCCGCGCGGACGTTGCCGGGCTCCTGAACGAGCGCCTCCTGGACCCTCGGAGCGGCGGCCCAGGGCTCGATCTTGCGGGAGGCCCGCGCGTCGTCGGCCGCCTTCGCGAAATCCCCGTCCCGGGCGGCCTCCTGGCTCGCGCGCAGCTTCGAGTCGCTGGCCAGGTTGATCGCGCCCGCGACCACGCAGACGACCCCCACGAGGGCCACTCCGACCGCCAGGGGCACGCTCCGCCGGGACACGAGAGCCCTCCGGCGGTGGCTCAGTGCCGGGCCGGCCAGCACTCCGGCCACCACGATCACGGGCACGAACGCTCCCGGGATCTCCCAGGTCCACTCCACGGCCGCGGCGGCCAGTCCCGCGCCGAGCACCGCCAGGCCGGCCGCCGCCAGGGCCGCCTCGTCGGAGCCCCATGTGGATCTTCGCGTGCGCACGCCCGCATAGGTCACCGCTCCGAAGAATCCGAACAGGAGCAGCAGGCCCACCACTCCCAGCTCGGCGGCCACCTCGATCGGCAGCGAGTGGGCGTTCCGAACGAAGTAGTCGAGCGACCCGTGCTGCGCCCACCAGGACTCATAGCCCGCGGCACCGATCCCGACCGCCGGCGCGCTCTTGAAGGCGGTCCAGCCCGCGTGCCAGAACTGGTACCGGCCCGTGCCCTCGGTGCTCGCGAGATGGCTGGTGGTGAGTCCCCGGGTATCCGGGTTGTCCAGCTTCGGCGGCGCCTTGAGCTGGTCCCAGCGCTCGAGCGGGTTCACGACCACCAGCCCGGCCGCCAGGATCAGCCCGGCGGCGATGGATACGCCCACCGTCATCCGGCGCGGTACCTCCACCCGCTCCACGATCGGGTCGATCAGGGCACGGAACGTGAGGGCGGCGGCCACGAGCACCAGTGTCAGAAGCAGCATCTCGTGCGCCTGGTTGTCGAAGCCCACCGCACCCGTGCGCCCGTCGATGAAGAGATCCCGTGCCGTGGACGCGAGCACCAGCGCGCCGGCCACCACGCCGCCGATGGCGGTGGCCACTGCCATCCGCAGGCGCTCGCGCCCGAACACGAAGAGGAGCACCAGGCCGACCGCGAGCGCGATCGAGGCACCTCGCGACGAGGTGAGGAACACGGCCAGGGCCGGCATCGGGATGGCGGCCGTGGCCGCCGCGCGGCCCAGGGTGCTCCGCGCGGTGCCGGCCAGCGCGATCAGAAGCACGGCCGCGAGCGCCAGCGTCGCGCCGAGCCCGTTCCAGTAGCCGAGCGGGTAGCTGAGTCGCCCGGCGGTCTCCGGCAGGGCCGCCACCACCCCCTGGTCCGGGAACAGCCCGGGGAAGACCCGGCTGGCGAGTGCGATCGCGCTCACGGCGGTCAGCCCGATGGCCAGGCCCGTGAACCACGCTCGCCCGCTTCCGCCAGGCGAGCCGAGCACCACGAGGGCGAACACTCCCGCGTATGCGAGAGCGCGCACCCCCTCCTCGTACGCGCCGCCGTTGTCGCTCGCCCAGCCGATGGACAGCACCGTGTAGCCGGCGAACGCCGCCAGCAGCACCCCGGCCACCACGCCGTCGCGGGGAATGGCACTGCGCGGGAACAGCCTGAGGACCACCCCGGCGACCACCACCCACCACACCAGCACGGCGATCACGGCACGCGCCTGAACCGAGTAGGAACCGCTTGGAATCGCTACTGCGACCGTTCCCAGAGCAACTGCTACGGTGAGAAAATGCTCACTGGAGACCAGCGGCAGACTCGTCTTGCGCCGACGAGGGCGTCTGCGCGGCAGGGTGGTAGCCGTCACCCGTTTCACCATATAGACGTGCTTCGGGTGCTCGCGGCGGCTGTCGCTGTCGCCCTTCCCCTCACCGTCGCGGCGGACGCGTTCGCGCAGGCGCCGGGCAGTGACCAGTACAGGCCCTCGTTGCCCACCGCGAAGGGCGGCAAGAACGCGAACAACAAGGCGGCCACGCCCACCCCGAGCCAGTCGGGTACCTCCTCCAACGGCTCGACCTCCGGTCAGGCGACTCCGGCCCCGTCAGGTGGAAATCAGCTGACGAACGCCCAGAAGGCCAAGATCGTCGCGGCCAAGAAGGCCAAGGCGCGGCGGGCGGTCGCCAGGCAGAAGGCCAAGCGCCAGTCTCAGAGGGACAAGGAGATCGCGGCCGCCACGGTCGCGGCCTCAAACGATGGTGGCGACGACGGTGACGACGACGGCACGCTGGCCTCGGTGGGCAGCGCGCTCACCGACTGGAACGACCCGGTGCTCCCGGGACTGGTGGTGCTGGTGGCGCTCCTGACCCTCGCCGCCTCCGTCAACGTCCTGATGCGCCGCCGTCGCGACTCCCGCTCCTAGGCCTCGCTCGGCTCCACGACGCGGAGGTGACGGCGCCAGTCGATGCCGCTGCTCCAGTCGAAGTAGTACTTGCCGTCCGAGGAGCGCGGGATTCCCGCCTGCTTGGCGAAGCTGACCATCGGGTCCACCTTGCCGAAGCTGGTGTACGTCGACCCGGACTCGAACCAGATCTCCCAGGGCGAGCCCCCGGTGGTGTCACCGACGTAGAGGCCGTACTCGGACATCGCGCGAAGAATCGTCTTCTTCCAGTCGGGCACCCGCAGGGCGTTGATCTCGGCGGCGGACAGGTCCAGCTGGAAGTGTGCGCCCTCCGAGGGGGCGTCGGCCCGGTCGGCGCAGGCGAGGCCGTGCCCCTGCGCGGGGAAGTCGATCTTGCCGGAGTCGCACTTCACGAGCATGAAGAGGGCGTGGTCGATCTGACCGCGCTGCATCTCCTCGGCCCTGATCGTCCCGGCCAGGAGCCCGAAGTGAGCGGCGGTCGCGTCCGATCCGAGGCCGTCCCCGTCGATCCGCGTACGGCCGCCCCATGAGGTCACGAGCTTGCCGCCACCGCTGGGCTTCTTCGTCACCTGCCAGAGGTCGTACTCCCAGCCCGAGGCCTGGTCCACCACCGTCATGTGGCCATCGTGAGCGCCGGCCGCGCGAGCCTCGTCGGGGATGCGGACCTTCAGGCCCTCGACCTCGCACGTGCCCCAGCTCTCGGTGCAGTGAATGGTGAACACCGGGTCCGAGCCGGTCGGGTAGTAGGTGGGGTGCTGCCAGTCGGACGTGGTGTCGGCGATGCCCGAACGCAGGTCCTCGGGTGCGCCCCAGCCGGTCAGGCGCTTCACGATCGCGTCCGAGTTCGAGACCACCCGGGGATGGGCGGGGACACGCGTGTTGAAGGGTGAGTCGTCCGCGTAGGGGCGCCAGCAGCCACCGGGCCAGGAGCCGATGCCGAAGCCGCCGAGGCCGCGTGCCACGGTGGATGAGGCGGTGCAGGCCGCGCTCTTGACAACGACCACGAGGCGAGCCGCGGCCGGAGGAGTCGTCTGCTGCGCAACCGCCGGAACCCGGACCTTGAGCCGGCCCTTGCGTGCTCCGGCGCGAAGCGTCTCGGCGCGCAGCGTGTGGCGGTGGCTGCGGAGCTTGAGGTAGCCCGCGCGGACGGACCTGGGGGTCACGCCGTGAAGATGGAAGACGAGCGCACCGGCGCGCTGCGACGAGGGAGCGAACACACGCTTGGTCGGGGCGGACGCCGATGCCGTGGGGGCGGCGAGCGTCGCGCCGACGAGAACCAGCGCAGGGACGATCGAGGCAATGGAGCGGAACCTCATTGAAAAGGACCTCCTTGGGACGTTTCGGGCCGCCCACCCGAATCCGTCCTTCGGTAACCAGGCTGGCTCGCGGCGCGAGCTCCTCGGCTTTGCGGACCCGCCTCACAGCGGGGGTGCCTTTGTCGGGAGGGGCGACTTCTTGGCCTTCTCCAACCCATCGACGGCGTGATGCGGCCACTGGCGGTACCGGGCCAGGACGTGGACGCATGTTGGAACCGACGTTGAGGCGGAGGCGCGAGAAACCGCTACCGTCCTGGGCACCGATCTCGGTCGTACGGTGGTGGCAGGCGGGGGATGAGGGCGTTTCCGCAGGCCTCTAATCGGCGCTCAAGGATGCGAGCGGTGCGGCCGACGAATGTGCGAGATGGCAGAACTACACTCCGCTTTCCACTGAACTCCGCACACGACATCTCCGCCCCGCCGCGCCCCTCAGAAGGCGCTCTCGGCCCGTACATCCGTGCGATCCGCAGTCACCGCGTTCTCGTCATCGTGGTCACGCTCGCCGCGGTCGCCGCGGCCATCGCGTGGAGCGTGCTGCGCGCGCCCACCTACACGGCCACCGCCGAGATGCTCGTGACCCCCGTGGCCCAGGACGATCAGACCTTCCTCGGCCTGCCCGTCCTGCGTGACTCGGGCGACCCCACCCGGTCGGTCCAGACCGCCGGCAACCAGATCCATTCTTCCGCGGCCGCCCAGCGCACCGCCGACAAGCTCGGGGGAGACTGGACCCGCAACAAGGTCCTCGACGCGATCAAGGTCACGCCGGAGGGCCAGAGCAACATCCTCGCGGTCGCCGCCAAGGCCGATTCGGCCAAGGAAGCGGCCCTGCTCGCCAACACCTTCACCACCTCCGCGATCGATGCACGGCGCGAGGTGCTCACCAAGCAGGCCGGTCCCGCGCTGGATCGCCTGAACTCCCTCAAGGGAGAGCTCGGCCCCAACACCGAGGCGCTGGCCACCGTGACCGAGCGCATCAACGCGCTCGAGAAGGTCCGCGTCGACGGCGACCCCACGATCAGCATCTCGCAGGCGGCGAATGTCCCCGAGAAGGCCAGCGGGCTGCCGCTGCCGGTGGTGCTGATCCTGGCCGCCCTGGCGGGCTTCACGCTCGGATCGGGTGGCGCCCTGCTGCTCGAGCTCACCGAGCGCCGGATCCGCAACGAGGAGGAGGCCGTGAGCCTCTACCCGCTGCCGGTCCTGGCCCGCATCCCGATCCTGAAGGGGAGCCAGCTCCGCGGCCGCCAGGCCTCCGGGTGGCACATGCTCCCTGCGGTCAGGGAGGCCTTCCGAACCCTGATGATCCAGCTCGGGCCGAATCCCGAGGGCCGCGCCCATGTGGTGATGGTCACGAGCGCGTCGACCGGCGACGGCAAGACGACCTCGGCCGTGAACCTCGCCGCGGCGGCAGCGGCCAGCGGCGACCCGGTGATCCTTCTCGACTTCGACCTCCGCAAGCCGGACGTGGGCCGCACCCTCGGGGTGCAGGCCGGCACCGAGCTCACCGGGCTGCTCCAGCCCGAGACCCAGCTTCGCGACCTGCTCTCCCCCGCTCCCGGACTGCCCGCGCTGTCGGTGCTGACCACGAGCGTCGCCGAGGGCGACGTGGCCTTGGTCGAGGCGCTCAGCCGCCGGCTCCCGGAGCTGATCGCGGACGCCCGCGAGCTCTGCAACTACGTGGTGATCGACACGGCGCCCATCGGCGAGATCTCCGACGCGCTCCGCCTGGTGCGCGACGTGGACAACATCGTGGTGGTCACCCGCCCGGGCAGCACCAACCGCGCCAACTTCGAGATGATGCGCGACCTCCTGGAGCGGACGGCGTACACGCCGGCCGGCTTCCTGGTCATCGGCGACTCCACGCCGCGCACCAGCGCCTATTACGCCTACGGGGCCACGGGCCGCGAGCTCTTCGCATCCGCGGGCGAGTCGCCGGCGGCCGCCGAGCAGCGGTCCCCCGCGTTCCGTTCCTCCGGCGGCCGGTCCGCGGACTCCACCTCCACCCCCGCTCGATCCGAGCGCACCGTCTCCCCCGAGCGCACCGAGCGCCCGCGGCCGGCGAGCGACGACGGGGCCCGCGCGGCGGAACGAGTCGAGCAAGGCCCCTGAAGGCGAGCGCGACCGCACCCCCGCGCAGGCACGCTCCGCAGCCGCCACCCAGAGCGGCGGATCGCCACGGCAGGCCCCGGAGCGCGAGAGCGGCCACCGCGAGGAGCGTGGGGACCGTGGGGATCGCCCCACCGCCTCCAACGGACCGGCCCCCTCAGCCCCGAGCGGCTCGAAGCAGCGGCCCGACCGTGACCACGGACCTTCCCCCTCAGGCGATGTCGGATCGAAGCAGCGCCCCGACCGTGGCAGCGGATCGGCCCCCTCCGGCGAGGGTTCGTCCAAGCAGCGCACCGAGAGCCCGAACGGCGAGACCAGCCCGCGCGGCGAGCGCGCCGCCGAGGGCGCCCGCACCGAGGGCCCGCGCAGCGAGCGGTCGAACGGCGAGGGCTCCCAGGAGCACCGAGGCGGCAACCAGGGCGGCAGCGGAGCACCGCGCCGTCCCGCACGGCCGCCCCGCTCCGAGGACCGCCCCTCCAAGGGCTCGAACTAGCTCCCTCGCCTTATCCCCCTTCTGTTGGGTTGCTGTGGGGGTCAGTCGTTCGCCGCTTCCCGCGGACCTCTCGCGGCTTCGCCGCTCGTTCGCTCGCCCCGGAGGCGCTCGCTCTGACACGGTCCGCGTGGAGGGCGACCGCCGGTCCCACGGCACGTGTGGTTGACCAGCCCGCTAACGCTCTTCTTGAAAAAGCAGGGAGGGACGGACGCTGCTGTGAGGGCCGCGGTCAAACGCCCGACCGGACCATGCCAGAGGAGTCCGAGAGTGCGACGAACGAGCGGCGAAGCCGCGAGCAGTCCGGACGGGCGGTGAACGCGGACCCCCCGCCAACCCCCTCAGCGCCACCTCCGCGCGCCCCTCAGTACCTCCGCCACCCCACACCGACACCAGCACGGAAACACGAAAGCCGCCCTTAGGGGGCGGCTCACGAGCAGAGGGCGGCGGCTCTTACCGCCGCCCTCTTTGGTCCCTGAACGCAAGAAGGACCGCCGAAGCGGTCCTCGTTGCGTCTGTGCAGATGCTTAGGCCTGCGTGTTGTTCGTGCGCAGGGTGCGGTGCAGGATGAGTCCGGTACCGAGAAGTCCGGCACCGACGATGGCGAACACGCCGAGCTCAAGTCCCGTGAAGGGCAGCTCGCCGCTCGTGTCGGCAGCGGTCGTCGCGGCCGGAGCAGCGGCAGCGTTCTCGCCACCGGTACCGCCGGCGGGTCCCTGCGAGATTCCCGCGAGTCCGCCGTAGGCGTCTCCGGTGGGAGTCTGCGCGAAGGCCGAAGCCGACATCAGAGCCAGCGCTGCGGTGACAACCGCAGCAAATATGAGAAGTCGCTTAGTCAAAATGTTTCAAGTCCCCTTGGATGAGAGTTACTCCCAGCCCGGTCCAACGTACCTCACCTCCCGGACGTTGTAAAGCGTGCATGAGCATCGCGCTGGATCGTCCGATTTTCCTCCAAGGAATCTACCTTTTTGTGCTTTTTGATGGCCCGATTGAGCTGCGTAAGCACCGGATCACGCGCATTCATGACGCGGGCCAGAGCCAGCTCGCGCGCGCCCGCGCGGAAGTGTCCCTCGCCCGTGGAGAGCAGCGCCAGCTGGTAGTGCGCGAGCCAGTTGTCCTCCACGGTGAGGGAATGCTCGAAGGCCTTGCGGGCCGCTGGGTAGTCCCGCGCGGAGATGGCGATCCGGCCCTGCGCCAGGTCCGGCTCGAGCGAGACGGGGTTCAGCGAGCGGGCGCGATCCAGGTCGTCGAAGGCGGCCGGGAGGTTGGCGGCGCCCACCTCCTCGGCGCGATTCGAGTACCGCACGGACAGGTAGGGCGGGACCAAGGAGACGAGCGCCACGACCGCCACCACGCCCACAGCCACTGAGGCTCCCACGCCGACGCGCCGGCGGCCGCCCTCCGTCGCACCGCCGGGCTTCACGGCCCCACTCACGGCGGCCGCGGCAGCCACCAGGGCCACGATCGGCAGGGCGAATGCCGGCGAAGCCACGGCCGGGATCTCCTCGAGCCAGTCGAAGTTCAGGTGCACGGCGAAGTACGCGGCCATGGCGAGCGCGGTGGCGAGCACCAGGGCGGGGCCGCGCTCGACGCGGCGGCGCAGCATCGCCCCGGCCGCGAACAGCGTCAGGAAGAATCCCACGAGCAGCGCCGCCCCGACGAAGCCGCCCTCGCCCAGCGCCCGCAGGAACATGTTGTGCACGTAGCGCGAGTGCTTGGCCTCGTGGCGCCGCGCCGTGTACTCGCGCTCGAAGTTCCCCGTGCCGATCCCCGCCACGGGGTTCTCCTGGAAGAGGTCGATCGCCACCCTCCAGTAGTCGGGCCGCTCGTACGGGTCCAGGTTCGACACGCGCGCCCCCTTCACCGACGAGTACTCGCCGCCGGTGAGCGTCGTCCACTGCGTATCGACCGTGTCCGAGATCCTCCCGGTGTTGGCCAGCCCCACCGCCACCACTCCGAGGGCGGCCAGAACGGCCAGCGCCGCGGTGCCCCGCCGCGCGGCCCGGTGCAAGCCATCGTTACGGCGCACACCGCGCTCCGCCAGCGCGAGAAGCACCCCGAGCACGCCGGCCACGAGCGCCGACGGCCACACCGCGGCCACGGCGTCGTCGAGCGCGGGGCCGAGCCGACCTCCGACCTCGCCGGTGTCGTAGACGTTGAGGAGCGGCCCTGCCGCCAGGGCCACCGAGCCGGCGAGAGCCACCAGCCGCACCCCGATCCGGAGGCGGTCCGGGGCATAGGCCATGAACACCACCAGGGCCACAGCCCCGCCGATCACCGATGCGCGGCTCTGGGAGAGCATCGTGAAGTCCACAAGCAGGGCGGCCGCGCCCAGTAAGAGCCCGCTGAGCGCAGGGTGCAGATCGCGGTCGGACGAGATGCCGAAGGCCACCAGCGCGGCCATGGCGCCCAGCGCGGCATTGCCATTGACGTAGCCGATGGGGTGCTGGTAGCGAACCTCGAAGAGGTAGTTGCTCAGGTGAGGGGTGCCCACAGCACCCATGAGCGAGAAGGCGGCGACCACCGCTATCCCCAGCGCCCAGGCTCCGAACAGCCACTTGGCGGACGTGGGTGTCCATGGCAGAAGCGACAGGGCCCAGGCGACGGCGAGGAACAGCAGCATCTTGTTCGCCGACTCCCAGGCGCTGCCCGTGGAATCGGCCCAGAGGAGCGAGGCGTAGGCCCACCCGACGTAACCGGCCAGCATCAGAAGGGCGATGCGGGCGCCGCGGGCGGCGGGAAGCACCCTCCCGGTGGCCATCCCCACCACCAGGGCCACCGCGACGGTCAGGATCGTGGCGGGGTACCACTCCTTGGGGAAGTAGCCGCCGCTGTTGGGCGCCAGGTAGATCCAGAGCCCGAGGATCGGGACCGTCGGGAGCAGAGGTAAGACTGTCCGCGCGAAGGTCGGGGAGATCCCGAAAGACGCCTGCTCCGCCTGATCCGATTCGCGCTCCAGAACGTCAGTAGACATCAGAACCGGCTCGCACAACAGCGGTCCAACCGGCGAGTGGAGACCCGTTGATCGCTATACAAAAAACAGGGGTCCCGTGTTGTGGCGAAATGAAAAGACCGAGGGTATGATCGCCAAGGACGAGCCGGAAAGCTGCCGGAAGCCGCTTGGGGTGAGTCGATCTGTTCAGTCGTCGTAGGGGGCATCGTCGCGCCTCCAGCGTGGTCCGCCTGCGCGGGGGATTCAGCCTATTCGTCTTTTCGGCCGATGTAGAACCGAACTAAATGGACACGGCCACACAGAGATTCGAGACTTCGACCATTGACGGGGACCCCATCGGTGCCTCCAATGGCTCCACGGCTGATGTTCTGGCCCTCCCCGTTCGAAGCACACCGGGGCCCGCGGGGCTCATCGCCCTCGTGGATCGCGGCGCCAAGCGCGCCCTCGACTTCGCGGTGGCCGGCACCCTGCTCCTGATCACATTTCCGGTCACGCTGCTCGCCTGTGCGATGATCGTGATCGACTCGCCCGGCGGCGCCTTCTACCGCGCCGAGCGCGCCGGCTTCAGAGGACGGCGGCTCCGGATGCTCAAGTTCCGCAAGATGGTGAACGGCGCCAGTGGCCGAGCGCTCACCACCGACGACGACGAGCGCTTCACCCGCGTGGGCGGCTGGCTGGCCAAGACGAAGCTCGACGAGCTTCCCCAGCTCTGGCATGTCCTCAAGGGCGAGATGAGCCTCGTGGGCCCGCGCCCGGAGGATCCCTCCTTCGTCGAGCGCCACGGCGGCGCCTACGACCACATCCTTTCCGTGCGCCCCGGGATCACCGGGTTGTCGCAGCTCGCCTTCGCGGAGGAGAGCCGCATCCTCGACGACGAGGATCCGCTCGGGCACTACGTGGACCGACTGCTGCCGCAGAAGGTCAACCTCGACCGCCTCTACGCGAGCCAGCGCACGGTGCTGCTGGATCTCAAGATCCTGCTCTGGACCGTGATGGCAGTCATCCTGCGCCGCCAAGTGGCCGTGCACCGCGGCTCCGGCCGCATGAACCTCCGTAAACGCTAGGCCCCCCTTTCCGGGCCCTTCCGTCCGGCACGGGACCTAGCTTTCCCCTCCCTAAATCGCCGAGTCGCCCCGGCACCGGCCGGGGCGAGCGGGGGAACCAGGTTTTTCGGGGCTAATCGCGTCCTCCGGGACGCGGCGCGCCAGCTCTTTCAGCGCGAGCCCGTCAGCTAACCCCGTAGGCCGTCGAGAGAGGAGTGCGCTTGCCGTCGCGGACTCGTAAAGCAGTACATCTGGCGTCCTGTTGCGCCGCCGTCGTCGCCGCCGTTCCCGCCACTGCCGAGGCGGGCACCGCATCACGAATGATCCACCGCCTGAACGTGGAGCGAGCACGGATCGGGCTGGGCCCGCTGAAGGCCGACCGGGCGCTGAATGCCGCTGCCGCGCGGCAATCCCGCCGCCAGGTCCGGGCGGGAGTGTTCGAGCATGCCAGCAATCTCGGCGTACCGGGCCTCCGCCGGGTGGCCGAGCTGATCGCCCGCCAGCCCGGCTGGCGGCTCAAGACGGGCTCGGTGGCCAGGGGCTGGAAGAACTCGCCCGTGCACGCCTCGCTGGTCGAGAGCGGTTCGTACCGCCTGGCCGGCGTGGGCTGGGCGCGCGGAGTGATGGGCGGAGTGCCCACCACCATCTGGACCGTGAGGCTCGGCGAGCGCTAGGGAGGCGGCGGCGGCGCGTCAGCCGTCCACGCGGCGCGGCACCAGCACGGCCCGCTTGAACTCCGCCACCAGCGTCCCGTCCTGCTTGAAGACGCGGGTGTGCACCCGTACCACGCCACGATCCGGCTTGGACTGGGAGGCCTTGATCTCGAGCACCTCGCTCTCAGCGAACAGCGTGTCCCCGTGGAACACGGGCGCAGGATGGGAGAGGTCGTCCGTGGCGAGATTGGCGATCGCCTTGCCCGACACGTCGGCCACCGACATGCCCAGCGCCAGCGAGTAGACCAGCGGCCCCACCACCACGTTGCGGCCCTGCTGCGACTCCGCCGCGTAGACGTCGTTGATGTGCAGCGGGTGGTGGTTCATGGTGAGCAGGCAGAAGAGGTGGTCGTCCGCCTCCGTGACCGTCTTCGCGGGCCAGTGCTTGTACACGGCCCCCAGCTCGAAGTCCTCCAGATAGCGGCCGTAGGGGCGCGCCCCCGAAGCCTCGCGGTCCGCCTGCTTGGTCTCGATTTCCTTGGTCCCGGTGTCGTTCATAGGGCGCGGAAGCCTACTTGCCGCGGCGCGGCAGAGGGTAACCTCCCCCGCTCATGCGCAACCCACGTGACTTCTTCAAGCCGCTGGCCGTCTCGGCTCCCGAGCCCCTCCGCGAGATCCCCTTCCCCCCCTCGCGGATGATCCACTTCCTCGACTTCTCGAACGAGAAGATGGCCGCCAAGGCCCCCGACATCGCGGCGAAGACGGACATCCTGCTCGGCAACCTCGAGGACGCCGTTCCCGTGGACCGCAAGGAGGCCGCCCGGCGGGGGCTGATCGACACCGCACGCGACGCCGACTTCGGCGACACCGCGCTCTGGACCCGTGTGAACAGCCTCGAGAGCCCGTGGGTGCTGGACGACATCACCGAGCTGGTCACGGAGATCGGCCACAAGCTGGACGTGATCATGGTGCCGAAGGTCGAGGGCGCGTGGGACATCCACTACGTGGACCGCCTCCTCGCCCAGCTGGAGGCGAAGGCCGGCGTCGACCGCCCGATCCTCGTTCACGCCATCCTGGAGACCGCCCAGGGCGTGGTGAACCTCGAGGAGATCGCCACCGCGAGCCCGCGAATGCAGGGCATGAGCTTCGGCCCGGCAGACCTGGCGGCGTCCCGCCGCATGAAGACCACCCGGGTCGGCGGCGGCCATCCCGGATATCGCGTGATCGAAGACCCGGATCCGGACGACCCGGATGCGCCGCGCGCCACCGCCCAGCAGGATCCGTGGCACTACTCCATCGCGCGCATGGTGGACGCGTGCACGTCGGCCGGGATCCTCCCCTTCTACGGGCCCTACGGGGACATCAAGGACACCGCCGGCTGCGAGGCTCAGTTCCGTGCCGCCTTCCTGCTCGGGTGCGTCGGCGCCTGGTCGCTCCATCCGGTGCAGATCGACATCGCCAAGAAGGTCTTCTCCCCCGACCCCGAGGAGGTCCGGTTCGCCAAGAAGGTGATCGAGGCGATCCCGGACGGCCGCGGCGTGCACATGATCGACGGCAAGATGCAGGACGACGCCACCTGGAAGCAGTGCAAGGTGATGGTGGACCTCGCGGAGCAGCTGGCCGCCCGCGACCCGGAGCTGGCCGAGGCCTACGGGCTCGAGCCCGCCGGGGCCACCGCCTAGGTGAGGATCGCTCCGGTGCCGGCCAAGCCAGCCCCCTCGCGCACGGCGCCTCGATAGGGTTCCGCGCCGCCCATGCGCTTCTACGAGTACGAGTCGCGCGCCATCGTGCGCGACGCCGGAATCCCGGTCACCGACTTCGGCTTCGCCAAGACGCCCGACGAGGCACGCGAGATCGCGGCCCGGATCGGCGGCCCCACCGTCATCAAGTCCCAGGTCCTGAGCGGAGGCCGGATGAAGGCGGGCGGCGTCCAGTTCGCGGACACCCCGGACGAGGCCGCCAAGCACGCCGAGGACATCCTTCAGATCGAGATCGGCGGGGACATGCCGCGCGGCGTGCTTGTGGACCCCAAGGCGCAGGTCAAGCAGGAGTACTACGCCGGGGTGGTGTGGGACGGCACGCGCAAGCGCCCGCTGATGCTCTTCTCGGACATGGGCGGCATCGACATCGAGCAGGTGGCCGAGGAGCACCCCGACCACGTCGGCCGGGGGCATTTCTCCAACCTCCTGCCGTTCCCGGAGTACCAGGCGAAGCAGGTGATCGCCGCCGCGGGCGTTACCGGCTCGGCGCTGAACCGGCTCACGCCGATCCTGGCCCGCCTGGCCCGCCTCTTCCAGGACCGAGACATGACGCTGGCCGAGATCAACCCGCTCGCTCAGCTCGAGGACGGAAGCTTCGTGGCGCTCGACGCCCACATGGAGATGGAGAACGAGGCCATGCCGCGGCAGAAGCCGGTGCTCGACGCGCTGGGCATCGGCGCGGACGAGGGCACCCGCGAGGCCCATGACCCAAGCCCCTTCGAGGTCGCGGTCAAGGCCATCGACGCCGCGGACCACCGGGGCGTGATCCAGGGCAAGGACACTGGCTTCCACGGGAACCTCGGCCTCGTGATCGGGGCCGGCGGCGGCTCCCTGACCCTCACCGACGCGGTCCGCGGGCACGGCGGCCACCCGGCCAACTACTCGGAGATCGGCGGCAACCCCTCGGTGGCCAAGGCCTGCGGGCTGGCCAAGCAGGTGCTCCAGAAGGACGGCGTGGAGAAGATCGCCGTGATGATGTCGATCGTGTCCAACACCCGGGTCGACATCGTGGCCCGCGGCGTGATCAAGGCCTGCCTAGAGCTGGGGAAGGACCCGGCCGAGACGATCGCCATCTTCCGTATCCCGGGAGCGTGGGAGGAGGAGGGCTTCAAGATCCTCGACCGCTACGGCGTGGAGTACTGCGACCGCTCCGTCTCGATGCACGAGGCCGCGGGCCGCGCGGTGGCCAAGATCCAGGGGAACGGCACTCCATGAGCATCCTCATCGACGCCGACACGACCTTCATCGTCCAGGGCATCACGGGCCGCGAGGCCGTGAACCTCACGCGCGAGTGCCTCGACTACGGCTCGAAGATCGTGGGGGGTGTCACGCCCGGTCGCAAGGGCCGCGACGTGCACGGGGTGCCCGTGTTCGACACCGTCCAGCAGGTGGTGGGCCACAACGGAGGGCGGGTGCCCGACGGCTCCGTGGTCACCGTGCCGCCCGCGTTCACGAAGGACGCCGTGCTGGAGGCCATCGACGCCGGCATCGGACTGGTGGTGATCGTCACGGAGCGCATCCCGCGCGGCGACGTGGCCCAGATGGTCGAGTTCGCCGACTCCCGCGACGCCCGCATAATCGGCCCCAACTGCCTCGGCCTGGTGGTGCCCGGCGTGGCCAAGATGGGCGGCATCGGCGGCCCGGCCAAGAACACCGAGCAGGCATACCAACCGGGCAGCGTCGGTGTGATGTCCCGCTCCGGAGGCATGACCACCGAGATCTCTTCCACGCTCACCGCCGCCGGCCTCGGCGTGTCCACGGCGGTCTCCATCGGCGGCGACGCCATCATCGGCTCCACCTACGCCGAGCTGATGCCGCTGTTCGAGGCCGACGAGCAGACCCAGGCGATCGTGATCTACACCGAGCCGGGCGGCCGCATGGAGGCCCAGCTGGCGGGGTGGGTGGCCGACAACAACTCGCGCCTCCCGATCGTGGCCTTCATGGCCGGGCGGTTCATGGACGACGAGGAGATGAAGGGCATGTCCTTCGGCCATGCGGGAACGATCGTGGAGGGCAAGGAGGACACCGCCACGGAGAAGATCGCGCGCCTCGAGGCCGCCGGAATCCCGGTCGTGGAGCGGATCGACGCCATTCCGGACGCGGTTCGGGCCAAGCTCGGGACGGCCGCCTGATGGCCGGCGTCTTCATCGACGTGGAGGTGGACGAGAGCGTCCGCGGCGACGCTGAGCTGGCCCGCAAGCTCGAGGAGGTCTGCCCCGTGGACATCTTCAAGGCCAGCTCGGAGGGGGTCGAGATCGTGGAGCAGCAGCTCGACGAGTGCGTGCTCTGCAAGCTCTGCCTCGAGGCCTCGCCACCGGGCGCCGTGCGCGTTAAGAAGCTCTACGACGACGGCGCACTGCTCGAACGCTGATCCGCCGGTTGCCCTACCGCAGATGTGGGTAGGAGATCCTCGACGGCGGGCATGATGCCGGTCGCCAGTGGGGTGTCGGGGCGCGGGAGCCCCGTACCCCGCTCTAAACCGCTCTCCGGCCATAGAGTGCGCGCCCGTGCCGTCTGACAGCCGCATCGACCCGGACCTGTTCCGCGAGCGAATCGCGGGGACGTTTCCCGGGAATCTCGGCATCGAGGTGATCTCGATCGAGGACGAGCGGGTCGAGGGCCGGCTTGCGGTTGATGAGCGCCACCTCCACCCCGGCGGGTACGTCCATGGCGGCGTATGGGTCGCCTTCGCCGACACCGTGGCCGCGTGGGGAACCCTCCGCAACCTCCCCGAGGGGCACGACTTCACCACGATCGAGCTGAAGACCAACGTCTTCACCCCGGCCACCACCGGGGACGTGCTCACCGCCGTGGGGGTCCCGCTCCACCGCGGCCGGCGCACTCAGGCCTGGGAGGTGCGCTGCGAGGCGAACGGCCGAAACGGGGCCTTCTTCGTTTGCACCCAAATGGTGCTCAGATGACATGGTCCGGTGCTCGCCCGATCACCGATCGGGCTCCGCTCCTCCCTCGGGGGGCTTAGGCCCTGGCGCGCTGGCGCTCGATCACGTTTCCCAGCAGCTTGAGCACGGCCGAGTCGCCGGTCACCTTCACGTGTCCGTGCTCGTAGGCGTCCACCCACTGCTGGAGGTGGCCGTCGGCGGCCAGCTCGTTGAAGTTCGCCCGAATCACCGAGACATCGATGCGAGCGTCCTGGGCCACGTCCTTGCTGATCTTCGGCCCCGGGACCTCGACGCGCCACACCGGCGCGTCGCCGCGGGATCGCAGCTCGAGCCTGATCACGAGCTTCAGGCGCGTGAGTGACGGCACCTCGGCCCCCAGGCGCTCCACGGCCTGTGCGATCAACGCCCTCGTGTCCCCCGACGACATCCCGGCGATTGTGCCAGAACGGCCCCGCCCGCTCCCCGCCTGGGCACCTGACCGTTAGGAACTAGACCACCGGGGAGCCTTTCTGGACGAATTTTTGACGAGAAGGCAAACCGCACGTACGTTGGATCACGGATCGCCGCTGCATGAGGCAGCGAGGTCGATCCCCCGATACCTAGCCACCTCGTCGATAGGGATGATCGTGCACAAGAACACGCGCCGCCGTGCTGGCCGCCCACTGGCGGCCCTTCTGTCAGTCCTACTGCTCACCGGCCTCATGGTCGTTGTGTTCGTCGTTCCGGCAACGGGCGCGGGCACGGGAAATGAGCTGCTGCCCGATCTCCAGGCGGACTCCGTCGGCGAGGCCGACTCCACCGCCACCTACACCGATGCCGGCGGGTCGCATCTGCTCATCCGCTTCTCGAGCTACATCCGCAACGTGGGCCCCGGGCCTCTCGAGGTCACCGGCGTGAACCCCGTGAACCGGTCGATCTCCGGCGACGGCATCCGTCAGGTCGTGACTCACGACGACGGGACCAAGGAAGAGGAGCCCATCCCGGGCGGTCAGCTCAAGTACGAGGAGACCGACGGCCACAACCACTGGCACTTCCAGAACGCGGCGCGCTACTCCCTCTGGAACAACGCCAAGACTGAGGAAGTCGGATTCTCGAGCAAGGTCGGTTTCTGCTTCCTCGACATCGGCCACGGCGACCCGAACTACAACCCGGCTCTCGACAGCCCGAACCACTTCCTCTACAGCGGCACGGTGGCGCCCTACCCGACTCCGTTCGGTAGCAGCACCAACAACTGCCTCGCGTACGACCCCAACTTCCCCGATCCCACCGATACCGTCGTGCCTCCGCGCTCGAAGATCGACATGGGCATCAGCACGGGATGGCGGGACGTGTACGAGAAGACCCTGCCGTTCCAGTACGTGGATGTGTCCGACGTGGCCCCCGGCTACTACTGGATCCGTTCCCAGGTGGACCCCCAGAACCTGATCCGGGAGTCCAACGAGAGCAACGACCCCGTGTTCGCGTCCTCGCGCTCGACGGTGCCCGGGTACGTCGCCCAGCCCGTGAACGCCGGCCAGATCAGCGGAGTGAAGCCCTCGACGTCCACGATCACCCTGAGCTCCACCAAGTTCTCCAACCCCGCCGACCCGGCCATCGGCGCGGTCCAGTACCAGATCACCGAGCAGCCCGAGCACGGGACGCTCGGCCCCGTCACGGCCGGAAAGGTCGTGTACACGAAGGACGCGGGCTACAACGGTCCCGACACCTTCAAGTACGTCGCCAAGCAGACGGGAAGCCAGTTCCCACTCAGTCCGGCCAGCGCGGCCGTGACGATGCAGGTGGGCAGCGGCACCGGTGCCACCACGGTGGGCATCAGCGGGGCCCCGGCTCAGCTGTACACGGTCGCCGGAATCCAGCTCAGCGCGTCGGTGATCCCGGCGGGCGACCTGACCTGGCGGGTGGATGACATCGTCGGCGGTGACGCCACGGTGGGCACCATCGACTCTTCCGGGTTCTACAAGGCCCCGGCCACGGTCCCGACCGACGGCACGGTGCGCATCACCGCCACCAGCGACGACGGTACGTTCGACGCGGTGGAGATCAAGATCGTGGCTCGCCCGGTCGTGAAGCCCAAGCCCGACGTGCCGGATCCGCCCAGGCCCCCGGTGATTGTGCCGGACGGCCCCAAGCCCCCGGTCACGAAGGCTCCGGCGACGCTGTCCAAGCCCACCATCGGACGCGTCGGACGGCGGCTGCTCGTGAAGTACATGCCGGGCAAGAGCGGCAAGCTGGCGGTGAGCATCTCCCGGAAGGGCAAGCGCCTGGCCACCTGCAGGGTCTCGGTACGGAAGGGCCGGGCCCTCACCTGCCGCTTCACGCTCAAGAAGTCCAAGGTGAAGAAGCTCACCGGGAGGCTGACGGTCTACGCCAAGCTCACGAGCAGGGGCAAGACCCTGGGCACGCGCCGCACCACGGTGTCGCTCAAGGTCAAGGCCAGCAGCACCCGAATCGGACCCCTCTGCATTCTCACTCTCCTCAAGGGATGAGAGCGCACCGTTAGGTGAAGTAAGCGAAGCGGCCCTCCGGGGCCGCTTCGCTGTTGAGGAGGCCGGCGCGCAACTTCCCCGCGCTGCCTGGGTTGGCTCATCAGGTGACCCGAGCTACTTTGATCGGCGTTGGAGCGGCCCTCGCGCTGGCCACGGCGGTGTCACCGGCCGCGGCGGCGGCGCCCACCCGGGGACCATCGTGCGTGCCCAGGGCCCCGCAGACGATCGCCTACCGCAGCGTGGCCGGCGTGGCCCGCAACCTCACGAGCCTCGACCTGTACGTGCCGCCGAAGCGCTGCCGGCGCAAGGGCGGAGCGCCGGTGGTGGTGTGGGTCCACGGCGGCGGATACCGCGTGGGCGACAAGGCCCAGCAGATCGCCTCCAAGGTCGCCCTGTTCGCCTCCCGCGGCTGGGTCTTCGCGAGCGTGAACTACCGGCTGTCGCGCCCGGCCGCCGGCGCTGCGAAGTACCCGGACCATTACGACGACGTGGCCACTGCCGTGACCTGGCTGCGTCATCACCTGCGCCGGCACGGGGGGAACCCGCGCCGGATCGCCCTCCTCGGCCACTCCGCCGGGGCCGACATCGTGAGCAACGTCGCCGTGAACCCCACCTACCTCGCGAAGCACGGACAGAAGCTGACCGCGCTGCGCTGCTTCGCGCCGCTCGACACCGCCGGATTCGACAAACCCCGCGCCAGTGCCAGGGAGCAGGTCCAGTGGCGGGTGGCGCTGGGCAACCAGCCCGGCTACCGGGTGCTCACCTCAGCCACCCTGATCGCCCGCGCCGGCGTGGGCATCCCGCCCGCGCTCACCGTCTTCCGCGGCAGCGCCGGGCGCCAGAGCATCGAGACGGCCTTCGCGGCCCGCCTGCGCTCGCTGGGCGTGCCCGCCACTTTGGTGGACGCACGCACCCTCACCCACGGGCAGGTGAGCAACCGCATCGGGGCGCCGGGTGACACCGTGATGACTCCGCCGCTGCTCGGCTTCCTGAAGCGCTGCCTCAGGCCCTAGATCTTGTTGCGCTGCAGGACCTTCTTGCCGATCACCATGCGCTGAATCTCCGAGGTGCCTTCGCCGATCAGCAGCAGCGGCGCGTCGCGGTAGAGGCGCTCGATCTCGTACTCCTTCGAGTAGCCGTATCCACCGTGGATGCGGAACGAGTCCTCCACCACCTCCTTCCCCGTCTCGGAGGCGAACAGCTTGGCCATTCCCGCCTCGAGGTCCGACCGCTGCCCAGCGTCCTTCAGGCGCGCGGCCTTGAAGGTGAGCAGGCGGGCGGCCTCCACCTTGGTGGCCATGTCGGCGAGCTTGAACTGGATCGCCTGGTGCTCGGCGATCGGCTTGCCGAACGTCTTGCGCTCCTGCGCGTAGCGGAGCGCAAGCTCGAGTGCGCGCTGGGCGATGCCGACCCCGCGGGCGGCCACGTTGACCCGTCCCACCTCGAGCGCGTCCATCATCTGCTTGAAGCCCAGGCCGAGTCCGGCCTCCTCGCCGCCCAGGATGCGGTCGGGGGGGCAGCGGTAGCCGCTGTAGACGAGCTCCGTGGACTCCACGCCCTTGTAGCCCATCTTCTTGATCTGCGGAGGAACGGTGAGGCCGGGGTTCTCCGCCTTGCCCGGCTCCTTCTCGGTGATGAAGCAGGTCATCCCGCGATGGGGCGGGTCGGCATTCGGGTCGGTCTTCATGAGCACGAAGACGACGCCCGAACGAAGGCCGTTGGTGACCCACATCTTCTGGCCGTTCAGCTCCCAGTCCCCATCGTCGAGCTTCTTGGCCGTGGCCTTGATCCCCTGGACGTCCGAGCCCACCTCGGGCTCGGAGAGGGAGAAGGCCGCGCGGATCTCGCCGGTGGCCATGCGGGGCAGCCAGTCCTGCTTCTGCTCCTCGGTGCCGAACTTGATGAGCAGGTAGGAGCCGATGAAGTGGGTATTCACGATGCCGGACACCGAGATCCAGCCGCGCGAGAGCTCCTCGACGATCATCGCGTAGGTGGTGAGGTCCAGCCCCATCCCGCCGTACTCCTCCGGGATCGTGACCCCGAAGAGGCCCAGCTCGCGCATCTGCTCGACCAGGTCGTCGGGGAACTTGTCCTCGTGGTCGTGCTCCTCCGCGATCGGAAGCACCTCGTTGTCCACGAACTGCCGGACCATCTCGGTGATGGCCTTCTGATCGTCGGTCTTGTCGGTGTAGGGACTGGCGGCTACGGCCATATGGTCGGGGCTCCGGTGTCGATAACTCGGTCGTTTCTCAGTGAGGTCAGGATACCGGCGCGCAGCCGATCAGCTATCGGTGTGAGCGCACCTTCAGCGCCCACGCGCCACCCGTGGGGCGGGCCACCACGTAGCGTGCGCCGCCCGGTGCGGGCAGCAGCCGAAGGCCGCGCAGGCCGGTGCTCCGGATCCGCAGGCAGCGCCGGACGGTCAGGCACGCCGAGGGCAGGTACTGGTCCTGTTCACCGCCCGTGGTACGCACGCCGAGGGGCAGGAAGACCACGAGCGGGCCGTCCGAGCGTGTGGCCCGCCCTCGGGCCGCCAGACCGGACCCCGGCCGCCAGCGAGCGGCCAGCAGCCGTCCGGGCGCGGCCCTGACGTATCCCCGCCTCAGCTCTCCGATCAGCGCCCGGCGCTGGTGCGACACGTGGTTGGTCCGGCAGTCGACCTCGAACTCGCCCCACACCTGGGGGATGCGGCCCGCCCGGAGATCGCCCATCTTGTGGGGGTCGCCGCAGCTCTCTCGCCACGTCCAGAGGGTGGCGCTCACCCGGTAGCGGTCCTGAAGCGCCTGGTGGCGCAGGAAGTAGCCGTCGCCATGGGCGCCCGCCCGCTCGGGACCCGACCCCCACTCGCCGGACAGCACCGGCGCTCCTCCGAAGGTCCGGGCCTCCTCGCGCGCGGTGGCGAAGGCGGCGGCCGTGATCGGCCCGCCATCGAATCCGCCCGTGTATATGTGCGGCGCGTACACCACGTTGCGGTCGTGCCGGAAGGGGGGCGGGGCGCCCCTGCCCACGGCCGACCAGAGCACCGACGGCTCGAACAACACCAGGTGATGCCTGCCCTTCCCGTGGCGCTCGCCGGCGCGCACCGCCCCGAGCGCCCGGGCGTAGAAACGGGACAGTGCGGCCTGCTCGTCCGCACCGAGGGCATTCGGCTCGTTCATCAGGTCGAATCCGGCCACAGCGGTGGAGCGGGCGAAATGGCGCGCCAGGCGGCCCACCATCCTCACGTAGCGGGTGGCGATCCCGACCCCTCCCGGTCCGGGAGAGTCGGCGAAGAATGCACTCCAGGCGGCCTGGACCGCGGGGCTGAACTCACGAGTGCCCGGATCGCAGCGCGCCGCACCGCCGTCCAGCGTGGCCCATGCGGGGGCGCCGTCCCAGCCCAGGGCGGGCGCGGAGTTAGCCGGGCAGGTCTCCCCCGCCCGAGCCACGAGTGATGGGCCCCACGCATCCTGATGAAGGTCGACGATCGAGTAGATCCCCTCCCGCGCCAGGCGGGCGACCGTCACGTCGACCCGCTTCAGATACGCCCGGTCGTAGACGCCGGGCCGGGGCTCGATCCGCGACCAGGAGACGAGCAGGCGCACGGTGTTCCAGCCGATGGCCGCCATGCGACGCGGGTCCTTGCGCGCGAGCGGGAACACGGTGCGAAAGCGGCTTCCCTTCCAGTACTCGGCGAGAGCGTTCACGTTCACGCCGCGCAGGAGGACCTCCCGGCCGCGTGCGTCCACGATCCGCCCCCCGGAGCGCACATCGGGCTCGGCGTGGAGCGGTGACAGCCGGAGAGCCCTCGGTGTGGCCCCGTAAGCGGCGGGCACACAAGCGAGGCAGACCAGCGCCACGAGGGCGATTGCCGTGGCAGAGCGGGAGCCGAGCACGGCGGGGACCGTAGTCAAGCGAACGCTCGTGGGAGCTAGTAGCCGCGCGGGTGACGCGCCACGAATGCGGCGGAACGACGGAGACTCTTGCTCCAGCGGGGCCCGGTGTTCGGCCCGGGGGCATCGGGATCCCGCATCGACGTGTCGAAGCGAAGACCCGCCACCACCACGTAGGCGTGGCTGGCGTGCGCGTACACGGTGATCCACCGGCCTGTGCCCCTCCGCGCCCAGTTCATCAGCGAACCGGAGGGAAGCGGCGACCGGAGGAAGCGGCCACCGTAGAGGGCGTAGCTCACCGAGCCGGAGCAGTCGTAGCCCGTGTCGAGCCTGCGCCCGAAGGGCTTGTGACCGCCGCCGTACCGGTACGGCTTCTCGACGATGCGGTTCGCCGCCTCGATCACGCGCCTGACCCTCGTCGGGGCCGAGGCGGGCGCCAGAGCCCGACCGTCCACGATCTTGGCCCTCTTCGGGGGAGGCGGCGGAGGCATGAAGACTGCCCCGCCCGAGCTGTCGGCTGGGGTCTGGGCGCCCGCGGCTCCGGCGTAGACAAGACCGCCGAAGCTCGCAATGGCAACGACGACGTTCGCCAACCTGTGTTTGAAGAACTTAGGCATTCTCTTTCGAACGCCTACGGGGTTAGCTGACGGGCTCGCGCTGAAAGAGCTTGCGCGCCTCCTGATGAGGAGGTTCGCCCCGGTGGCCTGGGCCACTCTGGTTCCCCCGCTCCACGCGTGGCGTGGATTCGGCGTTCGGGCAAGGTAGCAGATCCATTCGACGTGCACGACCTGTTTCCTCGTGGCGATCCGCACGATTCCTTGCAGCACGGTGGCCCCCCAGAAGGGGGAACCCGGTGGTACTACGCGCTGGTGGGGCGGCGTGTCACCGCTCGCCCGGCACGGCGGCCGCGGCGCGCATCTCCGCTCTCCAAGCGGATCAGCGACCATCCGAGGAGCGCGAACAGCGAGAACGCGATCGCGAGCACGGTGAGGTACGCGCTGACCGACAGCGAGGCCGGAACTCCTGCCTTGCGCTCTCGCTGAAGAAGTTCGCGATCCGACCGGAAATCCCTTGTGAACGTCGCAGCGGCGGGAACTTCGGCCGCCGGGATGGCCCGGTCGAGCGGCAGATAGATCGGCACCGAGACGAGCGTGCTGCCCCGCTGAAGGCGCACCATCGCCTTCCAGCCGTCGTGCACGGGGATGGGCTTGGTGGTGCGGTACACCCCGGGGCCCACGCGCTCGAGTGGATCGAGCACGCTGCCGCCGCCCTGCCACGCGGTCACGTTCAGGAAGTCGGGATTGCGCGCGGCCGACGCCGGACTGATTCGGATCGTGGCCGCCACCTCGCGGCCGGGTCCCGAGCCCGTCACGTCGTGCAGCGACACGCTGGCCCGGTCGGGCCCGTTGCTGTTGAGGGGAAGGCCCCAGGCCAGGACCGCCAGCAGGGCAACGCCCGCCACGAGCGCGCCCAGGCGCTCGGCGCGGAGCGGCGGGAAGGGGCGCGGGTTGACCAGCGCGGCGCCTATGAATCCGCCCACGGCGCCCCCGGCCACCGCAGCGATCAGGCCGGCCACCGCGGCTTCGGGCAGAAGCGACGTGGGCCACGGGATCGGCATCCACACGTGGGACCAGCCCCATTCCGCCCCCAGGCCGATCGTCCCGATGAAGACGCCGGCCAGCGCGCCTGCCGTCACGGGGCGCAGGGATGTGGCGCGCAGGAACACCAGCTCCACCACCGCCGCCTCCACGATGTAGAGCGGGAAGTGGGGCATGGTCTGGCCGAAGACCACGCCGACGATGAGCGCCAGGAAGCCCCTGATGATCAGGAACCCGCCCACGGCCGACAGGGCGCCGCCACGCCCCAGATACACGCGCGCGGTCACCAGGCCGATGCCGGCGGCGAGCATCTCGAGGGTCGGGTGAAGCACGAGCCGGAACTGGGGCACGCCGAAGTCGAACTCGCCCTGGAAGGTGGACAGCGCCACCAGGAATCCGCCCACCAGCATTGCCCGGCGGATGCGCAGGACCAGTGGCGTTCCCTTCTCGGAGCCGCGGCCGGAGGCGGTGACGCCCTCCGAGAGCAGGGCCATCGCGCCCAGGGTGGCGAGCGAACCACCGCCGATGAGCATGAGGTGCGTGGGGCCCCAGAGGGTCACGTCCTGGCCGAAGAGCCGGTGCCAGAGGTCGTCGAGTGGGAAGCCTGTGAGGGCGAACGCGCCGCAGGCCGCGATCATGAGGCCGCCCGCCGGCGCCCACCAGCCGTCCCCGAGATGAACGGCGGACCGGCTGGGGCGCTCGGGGGCCAGCGCAATGCTCAGCGTCCCGGCCAGAAGCGAGCCGTAGAGCCCCACGAGGATCAGGTAGTGGGCCGGGTTCGCCAGCGGCCCCGGGTCGCGCCCATTGTCGATGTGGAGGGAGACGTCCCAGTACATGCCCACCACCGCGACGAGCAGGGTTGCCCCGAGCAGCGCCGAGGGGAGCGCGGCCCAGCCGGGCAGCCCGGTCTGGCGCTCGAAGTACGCCGCGAGCCGGCCCAGCCACTGGATCCGCCCGCTGCGGTGACCGGAGATCAGGACGGCTATCAGCGCCGTGACCACGAGCGCGGCCGCGGTGGCCCCCACGGCCTCCTTGGTGGCCGCCCCGCCCGCCGGCTCATTGCCGCTGGCCGCCAGGGCCGTGGCCGGTCCCGCCGCCAGCGTGGCCAGCGCCGTGAAGAGCGTCGTGGTCAGTGCGAGCAGTCGCGGTCGCGCCATGTGCCAAGCTCCCTCAGTCGGTCTCCAGCGGTCGGTTCGTAAACTAACTGAACAGTCAGTCAGCTAACTGTGCGTTACATCACACTTTCCCCCGGGGCCGGCGCCCGCCCATGACCAGCGGGTCCCCCCCGGTCCGCCGCCGGCTCACGGCCGAGGCTCGTCGCGCAGCCATCCTGGATGCCGCCCGCGCGGTCTTCTCGGCCCACGGGTACCACTCCGCGTCGATCGACGACATCGCACGCGAGGCCGGAGTGTCGAAGGCCCTGATCTACGAGCACTTCGCGTCCAAGCAGGAGCTGTACGCCAACCTGCTCGAGTCCCACGCGTCCGAGCTCTCCGACCGCCTGGCCGCCGCGGTGGCGGGCGTGGAGGGCAGCGAGCTCCGCTTGGAGACCGGCCTGGACGCGTTCTTCCGCTTCGTCGAGGAGCGGCGCGAGGCCTGGCGCATCCTCTTCCGCGAGGCCGCGGACCCCGAGGTGGTGGCCGTGCTCGACCGCGTGGTGGCGCAGGTCACTGCCCTGGTGGCCGCGATGATCGCCGCCGAGCCGGGCGTCCAGACCCACGGCGAGACCGAGCGCGAGCGGGACGAGGGCATTCGCCTGCTGGCCCAGATGCTGGTGGGGGCCATCCAATCGGTGGCGAACTGGTGGGCCGACCACCTCGAGGTTCCGCGCGAGCGCCTGGTGGAGTCGGCCATGGAGTTCACGTGGCTCGGGCTCGACCGGCTCAGCCGCGGGGAGCGACGCCCGGGCCCGTGAGCTCCCGCCGGTGAACTTCGCCCTCGACGTGGTGGACGCCGCCGATCCGGGACGGCGGGCCCTGGTGGCCCTGAGCCGCGAGGGCGAGCGGCTCGAGATCACGTTCGGAGAGGTGGCCGACCGCTCCGCTCGCTTCGCGGGGAGCCTCATGGCCGCCGGCGTGCGCCGCGGCGACGTGGTGATGACGCTGGTGGGCAACCGGCCCGAGTGGGTGTACGCGATGGTGGGCGCCTGGCGCATCGGCGCGGTGGCCCAGCCGTGCACCGAGCAGCTGCGGGCCGCGGACCTTCGCGCGCGCATGGATGCCGTGGACCCGCGCGCGGTGGTGGCTGACGAGCGCGACACCGAGGCCATCCGGGCCACCGGGTTCGACGGGCCGGTGCTGGTCATACCCGACGAGGGTCTGTTCACGGCGGAGCCCGCGCCGGCCGCCGCGCTTGGACCCGAGGATCCCGCCCTCGTGGTCTTCACCTCGGGCACGTCGGGCGAGGCCAAGCCCATCCGCCACGGGCACGGCTATCTCGGTGGCCAGGCCGTGCAGGCCGAGCACTGGTTCGGGGCCCGGCCCGGGGACCTGTGCTGGTGCACCGCGGCGAGCGGGTGGTCGAAGTCGGCCCGCAACGTCTTCGTGGCCCCATGGCTGCGCGGAGCCGCCGCTCTCCTCCATGACGCCCGCTTCGATCCCGAGGAGCGCCTGGACCTCCTCGAGCGGGAGCGGGTCGACGTGCTCTGCATGGCGCCCACCGAGTACCGGGCCATCGCCAAGCGGGCGCGGCTGCGCCCCCTCCCCACCCTTCGCCACGCCGTGGCCGCCGGGGAGCCGCTGAACCCGGAGGTCGTGAACGAGTGGGCCCGCACCGCCGGGGTCGAGGTTCACGACGGCTACGGCCAGACCGAGACCGGTGCCCTGACCGGGATGCCGATCGGCCCGCCCGTCCGGGCTGGATCGATGGGCCGTGCCCTACCCGGCTTCCGACTCTGGATCGACGACGGCGAGCTCTGCGTGGACCCGGCCAGCGTGCCTACCTTCTTCCTCGACGGCCCGCGCGACCGGCCGTGGCGCACCGGCGACCGCGTGCGCGAGGACGACGACGGGTACCTCTGGTTCGAGGGCCGTACCGACGACGTGATCATCTCCGCCGGGTACCGGATCGGCCCCTTCGAGGTGGAGTCGGCGCTGATCTCCCATCCCGCGGTGGCCGAGGCCGCCGCGGTGTCGGCGCCCGACGAGGTCCGCGGCCAGGTGGTCCGGGCGGTCGTTGTGCTCCGTGATGGGCACGAGCCCGGAGACGAGCTGGCCCGGGAGCTTCAGGAGCACGTCCGCGCCGAGACCGCGCCCTACAAGTACCCGCGCATCGTGGACTTCGCCGGGTCGCTGCCGAAGACGGCGAGCGGCAAGATCAAGCGAGCCGAGCTCCGCGAGTAAGGCTGGGCCCCGCCCGCGAGGCAGCGGGCGGAGCCCGGTCCCGGCTTGCCTCCCTGGCAACTCACGATTCCTTTCGCGGCACCACGGAGATCGGATCACCCGAATGCCGAGGCGCGGGCCGGGTAGCCTCGAACACGTGTCCAACCGGCTCGCGGGCGAGACATCGCCCTACCTCCTCCAGCACAAGGACAACCCCGTCGACTGGTACCCCTGGGGCGAGGAGGCGCTCGGGCGGGCGCGGGCCGGGAACCTGCCGATCCTTCTTTCGATCGGATATTCGGCCTGCCACTGGTGTCACGTCATGGAGCGCGAGTCCTTCGAGGACGAGGACACGGCCCGGCTCATGAACGAGCGCTTCGTGTGCATCAAGCTGGATCGCGAGGAGCGCCCCGACCTGGACTCCATCTACATGGAGGCCTGTCAGGCGATGACCGGGAGCGGCGGCTGGCCCCTGAACGTCTTTCTCACCCCGGAGCAGGTGCCGTTCTACGCCGGCACCTACTTCCCGCCCGAGCCTCGGATGGGCGCCCCCAGCTGGCGCCAGGTGCTGGGCGCGGTGGCCGAAGCCTGGACCGACCGCGCCGAGGAGATCCGGGCCGACGCCGGCAGGGTGGCCGAGCGCCTGCGCGGAGGCGCACTGCTGAAGCCATCGGAGGATCGGCTCCAGGAGAGTGCGCTCGACGAGGCGGTGGATGCCCTGCGCAAGGGCTATGACCGCGTGCACGGCGGCTTCGGCGGGGCGCCCAAGTTCCCACCCGCGTCCGCCGTGGAGCTGATGCTCCGCCGCGGCGAGTTGGACCTCGCGCTGCACACCCTGCGATCGATGGCGGCCGGCGGCATCCACGACCAGGTGGGCGGGGGATTCCACCGCTACACGGTGGACGACCGCTGGCTGGTGCCCCACTTCGAGAAGATGCTCTACGACAACGCATTGCTGGCCCGGGCCTACGTGCACGGCTGGCAGGTGAGCGCGGACCCGCTGATGCGGGACGTGGCCGAGGACACCCTCGACTGGATGCTGAAGGAGATGCGCGGTCCGGAGGGCGGCTTCTACTCGGCCCTCGACGCCGACTCCGAGGGCGTGGAGGGCCGCTTCTACGTGTGGAGCCTCGACGAGCTGCGGGAGATCCTGGGCGACGAGGCCGATGAGGCCATCGCGTGGTTCGGGGCCACGCAGCGCGGCAACTTCGAGGGCGCGAACATCCTGGTGCGCGGCGACGGGCCGGAGCCCGCGGGCCTGCCGGAGTGGCGCCGGCGCCTCTACGAGGTCCGCGCGCAGCGGATCTGGCCCGGCCTCGACGACAAGCGGCTCACGGCCTGGAACGCACTGGCCATCTCTGCGCTGGCCGACGCCGGAGCCGCCTTCCAGCGGGACGACTATCTGGACGCGGCGCGCCGGGCCGCGGGGTTCGTGCTCACCGACCTGCGCGAGGGCGGCGAGGGCAGGCTGCTGCGCACGTGGAAGGACGGGAGCGGGCGCCTGAACGCCTACCTCGAGGATCACGCCTTCCTGCTCGAGGCGCTGCTCAGCCTCTACGAGGCGACGTTCGAGCCGCGGTGGTTCACCGCGGCCCGGGATCTGGCCGACACCATGATCGCCCGCTTCGCCGACGAGGAGAACGGCGGGTTCTTCGAGACCTCGGACGACCACGAGCAGCTCGTGGCCCGGCGCAAGGATCTGGAGGACCACCCCATCCCCTCGGGCAACTCCAGCGCCGCCTACGGGCTGCTGCGCCTGGGCGCGCTCACCGGCGAGCACGAGTACGAACGGCGTGCCGAGTCGGCGCTGCGGCTCCTGCACCAGATCGCCGCAAAGCACCCGCAGGCCTTCGCGCACCTGCTCCAGGCGCTCGACTTCCGGCTCGCCCCGGTGCGGGAGGTGGCGCTGGTGGGATCCGGCCGCGAGCCACTCGAGCGCGTGCTGCGGTCCGCGTTCCGCCCCCACCTCGTGGTGGCCGGCGGCGACCCCGATGGCGTGCCCCTGCTCGAGGGCCGCACCGCGGTGGACGGGCGTGCCACGGCCTACGTGTGCGAGCGCTTCGCCTGCCGAGCGCCGGTCACCGAGCCGGAGGAGCTGGCACGGCTGCTCTCCTAGCCGTGCTCGGCCTTCTGGTGCCGAGCACGTCACCGGTGGACGCCTACTCCGTGGCCACCGGCATCTCCGCCCGAGGGCCGCGGCCGGCGGCGAGCGCCGCCGAGGCGCGCGCCCACCGGCGCATGCGCCGCATCTTCTCCGGCGCCGGGCTGCGCGTGGCCGTCCAGGGATTCGCGGTGCCGGGACGAGGGCGGTCCCGCAACGTGATCGGCATCTATGACACGCCCCGGGAGGAGCGGAGCCCGAGCAGCGGTCGGGCGAGCACCGCACCACGCCGTTCCTCATGCCTGCGGATCGTGATGGCACACACCGATTCCGCACCCGGCGCCCCGGGGGCGAACGACAACGCGTCCGGCCTCGGCGTGCTCGCCGCGCTGGCCGGGCGCATGGCCCGGATCCATCCGCGCTGCGACGTCTGGCTGGTGGCCACCGGCGCGGAGGAGCGCCTCTACACCGGATCTCCCGACCACCTCGGCGCGCTGGCGCTCGCCCGCCGGGCGCGAGCGCATGGGGCGCGACGGCGTCTGCGCATCGCGCTGTCCCTCGACGAGGTGGGGCGCGACCGCCCGTTCTGGCTCCGCTCTCCGGCGCCCTCCGCCCGGCCCCGTGTGGAGGGCGCCGTGCTCGGCGCCGCCCGGCGCGCGGGAGTCCCCGTCCGGTGGGTGCGGGACGAGGGCACGGGCAACTCCGACCACCGCGAGTTCGAGCTCCTCGGGCTGCCGGGCGCGAAGCTCGGCGTGGGCGCGGGCGGCGAGCCCTGCCGCCACACACCCTGCGACCGGCCCTCGCGGCTCGACCGCACCTCCCTCCGGCTGGCCCGGCGGGTGGTCGAGAGGATCCTCCAAGCGCCCTAAAGAGGGCATGGTCCGGTGCTCGCCCGGCCAGCGCCCGGGCTGCTCCTCCCAGGGGGCGTTATGTAAGAGTGGCCGCCGCATGAGCGCGCTCCTCGCCCGTGTCGTCCGGCCCCGAACTCGCGTGGTGATCATCGGCCTCTGGCTGGTGGCGGTCTTCGTCTGCTTTTCGTTCAACCTGCCGGGCAAGTTCTCGGACGCTGAGCGCAACGAGTCGAGCTCCTACCTCCCGAGCGATGCCGAATCCACGCGCGCGCTCGAGGCCACCAAGCGCCTGACGCGCGGCGAGCAGGCGGCCATGGTGATCGTGTACCGCCGAGAGGGCGGTCTCACGGCCGCGGACCGGCGGCGGATCGCCGCGAACGTGGTGCGCCTCAACGCGCTCCGCTACCCGCAGCTCCAGCGCACCCGCGGTCGCGCCTTCCGCCTGGGCGCGATATCGCGGGATCGCACCGCCGCGCTGGTCACGGCCAGCATCACCTCGAACGGCGAATCGGAGACGATCGCCGACCCGGTGAAGGATGCCCGCGACATCGTGGGCACGGGCGACGGTGGCCTCGAGATACGCGTGACCGGCCCCGCCGGCTACTCGGCCGACGCGATCAAGGTCTTCGAGCAGATCAACGGCTCACTGGTCGGCGCGGCGTTCCTGCTCGTCTTCGTGCTGCTGATCTTCATCTACCGGAGCCCCATCCTGCTCTGGTTCCCGTTGCTCACCGTGGCATTCGCGGAGATCACCACCCGCGGCATCGGCTGGGCGCTCACGGAGGCAGGGGTGACGGTGAACGGCCAGTCCTCCTCGATCCTGTCGGTCCTTGTGCTCGGCGCGGGCACCGATTACGCGCTGCTGATCGTGGCCCGGTACCGGGAGGAGCTGCGAAGACACGAGGACCGCACCGAGGCGATGACCGAGGCACTCCGCAGCGCCGGGCCCGCCATCGTCGCATCGGGCGCCACCGTGATCGCCGCCCTGCTCACGCTGTCCGTGGCCGAGCTGAACAGCACGGCGAGCCTCGGCCCCATCGGCGCGCTCGGGATCGCCGTGGCCATGACCTCCATGCTCACGCTGCTCCCCGCGGCGCTCGTGATCGCGCCGCGCGGCGTCTTCTGGCCCCGGGTTCCGATGGTCGGGGAGGAGGGCGACGATGCCACGCACGGCCGCTGGCGGCGCCTGGCCGACCGCATCAGCCTGCGTCCCCGGCGCATCTGGGTGACCGTGACCGCCGTGCTGCTGCTGATGGCGCTGGGCAACCTGAACTACAACGACAGCCTCACCACCGGCAACAGCTTCCGGGACTCCGTGGACTCGGTGGAGGGCCAGGAGTTGATCGACAAGTCGTTTCCCGGCGGCGCCAATGCGCCCACCGAGGTGGTGGTCCGCGACGCCGCGGCCGCGGCCCGGGTGGCGTCGGCTCTCAGGCGAACTGAGGGGGTGAACAGGGTGTTTCCGGTGATCCGCGGGCCGGACGGCGTTCTACTGGACGTGATCCTCGACAGCGACCCCTACGACTCGAACACCTTCGGCCTGGTGCCTCGCATCAGGCAGGTGGCCCACGCGGCGGGCGGCCCGGCAACGCTCGTGGGAGGCGCCACGGCGGTGGAGTACGACGTGCGCCAGGCCAACAAGCACGACGCCAAGGTGATCGTGCCCCTCACGCTCGCCGTGGTTCTGATCGTGCTGATCCTGCTGCTGCGGGCGCTCGTGGCCCCGCTGATCCTCACCGCCACCGTCGTCCTGTCCTTCTCCGCCGCACTCGGCGTGGGGTTCATCGTGTTCGACGTGATCTTCGGGCTACCGGGGAGCTCGCCCGACCTGGCCCTGTTCGCCTTTGTGTTCCTGGTGGCGCTGGGCATCGACTACAACATCTTCCTGATGGCCCGGGTGCGTGAGGAATCGACGCACTACGGGGCCCGTGAGGGCATGACGAGGGGGCTGGCGGTGACCGGCGGCGTTATCACGTCGGCGGGCGTCGTGCTGGCCGGCACGTTCCTGGTGCTTGCCGTGCTTCCGCTCACGTTCCTCACCGAGCTCGGATTCGTGGTGGCCTTCGGGGTGCTGCTCGACACCCTGATCGTGAGGTCAGTCCTCGTCCCGGCCCTCGTCTTCGACATCGGCCCGCGGATCTGGTGGCCGTCGTCGCTGGCGTCGTCGATCGACCGCCGCGCCCGCCGCCGCCACGACGCCGAGACAACGTCGGCGCCCTAGAGCACCGAGAGGTAGCGGTCCAGCTCCCACTGGGAGACCTGGACGCGGTAGTCCTCCCACTCCTGCCGCTTGATCTCCACGTAGCGGTTGAAGATGTGCTCGCCGAAGGTGCGCAGCACCAGCTCGGACTCAGCGGTGAGCTCGATCGCCTCACCGAGCGTCTCGGGCAGCTGCTCGATGCCCAAGCGACGCCGCTCCTCGGGACTGATGTGGTACAGGTTCTTCTCCATCGGCTCGGGCAGCTCGTAGCCCTTCTCGATGCCCTCCAGCCCGGCCGCCAGCAGGATCGCGAAGGTCAGGTAGGGGTTGCACGCCGGGTCAGGGCAGCGGAGCTCCATGCGTGTGGCCTGCTCCTTGCCGGGGTGGTACAGCGGCACCCGCACGAGCGCCGAGCGGTTCCGGCGTGACCACGCGCAGTACACCGGCGCCTCGTAGCCGGGCACCAGTCGCTTGTAGGAGTTGACCCACTGGGCGAACACCGAGGTGATCTCCCGCGCGTGCTTGAGCTGGCCGGCGATGAAGGCCTTGCCGATGTCCGACAGGAAGTACTGGTCGTCCGGGTCGTAGAACGCGTTGCTCGAATCCCTGAAGAGCGACTGGTGGGTGTGCATCCCCGACCCGTTCTCGCCGAACAGCGGCTTCGGCATGAAGGTCGCGTGCCACCCGTACTTCATGGCGTACTCCTTGACCGTGATGCGGTACGTCATGCAGTCGTCCGCCATCTTCAGCGCGTCCGCGTAGCGCATGTCGATCTCGTGCTGCGAGGGGCCGACCTCGTGGTGGGTGTACTCCACGTGGATGCCTAGCTGCTCCAGGGCCAGCACGGTCTCGCGGCGAACATCGGAGCCCGCATCCAGGGTGGTGAGGTCGAAGTAGCCGCCCTCGTCCAGCACCTCGGGGATGCCGCCCTCCGGGCGGGCGTTGCGGAAGTAGAAGAACTCCAGCTCGGGCCCCACGTAGAAGTTCGTGAACCCGAGCCCCTCGGCACGCTCGAGTGCACGCCGCAGCACCTGGCGCGGGTCGCCCTCGTAGGGCTCCCGGCTGGGCGTGACCACATCGCAGAACATGCGGGCCACGCCCTTGTCCTCCGGCCGCCACGGAAGCACGGCGAAGGTGGACGGGTCGGGCATGGCGATCATGTCCGACTCCTCGATGGCGTTGAAGCCGGTGATCGAGGAGCCGTCGAAGCCCATGCCACCCTCGAACGCGTCCTCCAGCTCCTCCGAGTTCACGGAGAAGCTCTTCAGCTGACCCAGGATGTCCGTGAACCACAGCCGCATGAAGCGGATGTCACGGTCCTTGACGAACGCGATGACGTCCTCGGCGGTCTTCGGCTGGTCGGCCATACGGCTCCTCGGGTTAGGGGGCTTCTGGAGGAGCGCCGCAGGTTAACGGCGAGCGGCCGCGGGCGTCCCCCGCGCGCCGCTCAGAGCCAGGACTGGGCCCAGGCCTTGAGCGCCGTGACGGCGGGCTGGAGAGCCTCGCCCTTCACGGTGAGGGAGTACTCGACGCGTGCGGGCATGTCATCGAAGACGCGCCGTCTCACAATGCCCTCGGCCTCGAGCTCCTTCATGCGCTCCGAGAGCAGGCGGTCAGAGAGGTCGGGCACCAGCTGCTTGACCTCGGTGAAACGGGCCGGACCGTCCATGAGCACGATCAGGATCGCGCCGGTCCAGCGCTTGCCCACAAGCTCGACCGCCCGGTGGTAGGACGAGCAGCAGGCCTCCCGCTCTCCCCCGTCGAGGTGGTCAGCCGTCCTCGACCCGGACACCATGATCACCATCGTAGACGCACCTCCGACGACCTGCCTACGCAGCCTGCAGAAGGCGCGAGCCCTCCGGGGATCCGTCCACGGGCAGGTCGGCGGCCCGGGTCACCAGGTTGCTGAACGATGCCAGCCCGACGTGGGCCACCGCCTCCAGGATCTGCTCGTCGGTCCAGCCCGCCTCGCGAGCCTCTTCCAGAATGTGCAGCGGTGGCGGGGTGTCGGAGGTGACCAGCGCCTTCACGAAGCGGAGAAGGACCGCCTCGTGCTCGTCGCGAGAGTCGAACTCACGCGCGAGAGCGATCTCGTCGAGGCCGAGCCCGGCCTCGCGGCCCGTGCGTTGCAGCGTGGCGAGAGCGTACTCGCTGCCCTGGTGCTCCGCCACAGCAAGCGCGATCCGCTGCTGGGTGGCCCACTGGAGCGAGCCGTTGCGAAGCTCCGAACGGAATCGCGCGTAGGCGCGCAGCGCGGCGGGAGCCCCGCCGAGCACCCCGAGGAAGTTCGGCAGCTGACCGCCGCTCGACAGCGCGCCCTTGAGCACTGGGACGCTCCGCTCGGGCGCCGTGAGCTCATCGTGGACCTGGAACCTGCTCTCCTTGATCTTCATCCGGTGCTTCACTTTCTGCGTGCCGCTTACGAGCGGTAAGTATAGAAGCGAAAGGCGTGCTTGACACTCCATTAAGGAGTACGTCAAGCGAGGCCCCGCGGATCGGCCGGAGCGGTCCGCGCGCCTACTGGAACGTCTAGAAGGAGCGCAGCCCGGGCGTTGGCCGGGGGAGCACCGCACTATGCGCTTACGCGTGCGCGGTCCCGGCGGCCACGGCCACCAGGAAGAGCCCCAGGAAGAACGCCCAGAGCGCAATTCGGTCCGGCTGCGCGAGCTGGCGCTGGGCGACGCTGGAGCGGCGCCGTGCGGGAGTCGGCTGTCCCGTGATGGTGATCGTGCGCCGCTCGTGCGGAACGCCGGCGGGCACGAGGCCGGCCGCGGGATGGCGCAGTGGCTCGAGCGGGGTCGCCGCCGGGACGGCCTCGGCCGGGCGCTCGAAGCGCCGCGGCTCGGGGGCGGTGGAGGTCTCCGTGGGCGCTGGGCGATCGAACCGCCCGACGCGCTGCTCGGCGGCCTCGATCTTGCGCTCCCATTGCGACAACACGTCCTCGCGGGAGAGGTCTTCCATGTCCTCCCTCAGCGGGTGGGCTCCGGCTGCTGACATCGGCTCTCTTTCGTGTGCCTGCGGGGTTAGCTGTCGGGCTCGCGCTGAAAGAGCTGCGCTACGCGGATCACCGCGATTCGCCCCCGGCCGGGTGGCCTAATGGGTCCCCCGCGCCCTCCGTACCTGCAAAGGGCCTCGGCTTGATCGGACGCGGGCATGCTAGCAGCAGAGCGCATGCGCCGGACGGAAAAGCGCCGCAACCAGCGGGCTTTCCCGGACGAGGACATAGTCCGGTGCTCGCCCGGCCCACGCCCGGGCTCCGCTCCTCCTACTGGCCCGCGACCTTGGCAACGTACGTGGCCACGTCGTCGGCATCCTCGCCGACGAGCAGTCCGGCGGGCATCCGCCCGTCCCCGGTGCCCCCACGCTTGATCGCGTTCAGCACCCGCTGCTTGTCCACCCCGAGCGTGTCGAGGTTGGGCCCTGTGTTGCCCCCGGCCTGGACCGCAGCCAATGTGTGGCAGCTCCAGCAGGTCTCGCGGAAGAGGACCTTGCCGTTTTCGTCCTGCTTGGTGAGGGACTCGGCGCGAAGCTTGCCCACACCGCCCTCGGACTCGCCCCGCGAGGCGATCACGGCGGCGGGAACCGCGATGCCGAGCGCGATGTAGAGCACGGGGATCGCCACCTTCGCGAACCGCCCGCCGCGGGTCAGGTACGCCTCGCGAGCGGCCGCCGGGCCACCCGAGAAAGCGATGAAAAGGATGACGATCCCGAAGAACAGGAAGGGCACCACGACGAGCAGGACGTCCATTGCGGGCGGGACTCTACCTTCCCCGCGCGATACCCAGCGGCGCCCGGGTCAGCTTGGCGTGGCCGCGGCGCGCCGAGCCAGCTTCCAGCTCCCGAAGGCCGAGAAGACGTCGCTCAGCGGCGGCAGGCTCCGGTCGTCCGCGGCGGTCTGCTGGTAGTCCACCATCAGAAGCCGCTCGGGCCGTGCACCGGTTTCCGTGGCCACTTTGCGAATGGCCGAGCAGATGTCGCGCTCGGACACGTCGTGGCCGGTTTCGGAGCGCCTGGCCTGCTGCGCGAACACGCCCGCGGCGCTCCCGCGCGCACCGGGCTCGGCCGAGGGCTCAGACCGCGCTCGGCCGGCCCCCACGAGCAGCCGGCAGTTGGGGCAGCGGCATGGCTCGGCCGGCCATCCCTCTCCCACGCCTGCCTCCATCTGCAGGTGGCAGTGCGGGCAGTACGCGTGGGCTCCCCCTCGAGACCGCTTCCGTGCGCCTGGCATCCGAACCCTTCCTGTCCGGGCGGTCGGGCAAGCCCGGACTCTTACTCTGTCACCCGAAAGGGCGCCTCGTAAACCCGAATTCGGTCAGCCGGCGAGCCTACGGGCACCCGAGTACACGTTGAATCCGCCGTTGCGGACGAACCCGCAGAGGAGCAGATCCCGCTCCTGAGCCAGCCTCACTGCGAGCGTCGTGGGGGCGCCGACCGACACCACGCCCGCCATCCCGGCCACGCTGGCCTTCTGCACCAGCTCGAAGGCGGCCCGCCCGCTCAGGCACGCGATCAGCCCCTCGAGCGGGTGGCGGCCGGCCAGGAGCAGAGCGCCCACCGCCTTGTCCATGGCGTTGTGGCGGCCGACGTCCTCGCGCAGGGCCACCAGCCGGCCGTCGGGCTCGAAGATGCCGGTCGCGTGGAGGGAGCCCGTGCGCTCGAAGCCGGCCTGGGCGGCGCGGGCGGCATCGGGCAGCGCCAGCACCACCTCCGGCTCCACATCAGCGCCCGGCACGGACGGCGGGGCCTCGCGCTGGACGAACTCGAGCGCCGCCTTGCCGCAGACGCCGCAGGACGAGGTCATGGAGAAGCGGCGCTCGTCGGCCGGGTCGCGGCGGAGGCCGCGCGTGGTGCGCACATCCACCACGTTGGCGGCGAGGTCATCCGTCGGACCCACCGAGGCGATGTCGCCCGGGCCCGCGATCAGGGCCTCCCCCGCGAGGAAGCCCACGGCGAGCTCCTCGTCCTCCCCGGGCGTGCGCATGGCCACCGCCACCGCTCGCCCGTCGGCGCGAATCTCGAGCGGCTCCTCCACCGCGATCTCGTCTCGCGCGCGCGTACGCGCGCGAGAGGCCTCCACCCGCTCAATCCACGCCAGCGCCACATGAGGCTCGACCGTCACCGGCACAGGGCAAAGCTAGCCCACAATTGCCGGGAGCCGCCCAGGGCGCTCCGTACCATCGGAGCAATGGGCCACCTTCTCCGCGCGGGGATCT
Organism: uncultured Thermoleophilaceae bacterium; assembly: GCA_963819115.1. Classification (GTDB taxonomy): domain Bacteria; phylum Actinomycetota; class Thermoleophilia; order Solirubrobacterales; family Thermoleophilaceae; genus JACVRW01. Next base: position 1,896,052 of record CAWFUR010000011.1, read on the forward strand.
GCGAGGACGACGACGAGCTGCGCGGCGTACTGCGTGACGCGCTCGAGCGCGACGGCTTCGCGGTGCGGGCGGTGGCTTCCGGCGCCGGCGCGGTTGAGGCGTTCGGGGACGACGCGCCCGACGTGCTTGTGCTGGACGTGGGCCTGCCCGACGCCGATGGGCGCGACGTGTGCCAGGCGCTCCGGGCCCGCGGGGTCACCGTGCCGGTGCTGTTCCTCACCGCGCGCGACGCGCTCCCCGACAGGCTGAGCGGCTTCCACGCCGGTGGCGACGACTACCTGACCAAGCCCTTCGCGCTTGCGGAACTGCTCGTGCGGGTCCAGGCACTGGTGCGCCGCGGCCCCGCGGGCGGGCCGCCCGCCGACGGCGCGTCCAGCGCGCTGATGCTGGACCCCGGGGCGCACGCGATCGTCTGCGACGGCACCACCGTGCCGCTCACCCCCACGGAGTTCCGCCTGCTCGCGGCGCTGTCGGCGAAGCCCGACCAGGTGCTGCGCCGGCGCGCCCTGGTAGCGGCGGGCTGGCCGGACGGGGCGATCGTGCACAACAACACGCTGGACGCGTACCTGGCGCGAATCCGGCGCAAGCTGCGTGACGCGAGGTCGCCGGCAACGATCGAGACGATGCGCGGCGTCGGATACCGGCTGCGGGCGTGACCTTCCGGCAGCGGCTCATGCTCACATCGATGGCCACCCTCGCCATCGGCCTGGGCGCGCTGCTGGTGGCGGGCAACGTCGTGCTCGCCGTGCGCGTGCGGGATGAGCGCTCAACACTGCTCGGCGAGCGGGCCCAGGCACAGATCGCCGCGTTGAAGGTCACGCCTCGGGGCGTCACGGTCCGGGAGACCGCCAACGACGCGGTGCTCGACCGCCAGTCGTGGGTCTTCAGCCGGGGCAGCGTCATCGAGCGCCCGCCCAGCGCCCCGGCCGCCCTCGACCGGGCGGCGACCGCGCTGGGGCACGCCGGGCGCCGCGCCGAGGATGCGGGGCCGGGCGACGTTCAGCTGCGAGCCGAGCCGGTGTTCGCTCGGCATGTGCCCCACCCGGTGGGCGCGGTGGTGGTCGCGCTGTCGGCCGAGCCGCTGGAGAATCTGCAGAAGGAGATCCTTCTTGGCTCGCTCGTGGTGGCCGGCTTCGTGCTCGTGGCCGGCCTGTTCGCCATCAGCGGCGCGGTGAGCGGCGCGTTGCGGCCCGTGGCACGGATGACCGCGAGCGCCGAGGACTGGGGGGAGCACGACCTCGACCGGCGCTTCGATCTCGGCCCGGCCCGCGACGAGCTGACCGGGCTGGCCGCCACGCTCGACCGCCTGCTCGCCCGCATAGCGGCCTCCCGCCGGCACGAGCAGCGCTTCGCGAGCGAGGTGGCCCACGAGCTGCGCACCCCGGTCGCGGGCCTGCGCGGGCGCGCCGAGCTCGCGCTCGGCGCCAGCGGGCCGGGGGCCGATGCGGAGCGCCAGGACGCGCTGCGCGCGGTGGTTGCGGACACGGAGCGCATCGACGCTGCGGTGGACACCCTGCTGTCGATCGCACGCCGTGAGCTCGATCCCACGGCCGGATCGGTGGATCTCGTCGCACTCGCGGACGAGCTGGACGACGTGGACGTGACCGCACCCGCCGGTCTCCCCGCGGCGGAGGGCGAGCCCGAGCTCGTCCGGCGCGCGCTCGCACCTCTGGTGGACAACGCCCGGCGCCACGCTCGCAGACGGGTGAGCGTGGAATTGTCCGCCTCGGGGGGTCGCGTCCGGCTGGCGGTACACGACGACGGTGCCGGACTCGACTCCGAGCTGGGGGAACGCGCCTTCGACCCCGGCGTTCGCGGCGACGGCGGATCCGAGGGCGGGGTGGGGCTCGGGCTGCCGCTGGCGCGCCGCCTTGCCCGCTCGTGTGGTGGCGACGTGGTGGCCGGGCCCGGGCCCGGCGGGTGCTTTGTGCTCGAGCTCCCCGCCGTCGGCAGCCGCACGTAGTCAGGCAATCGCAAGGTGGCCTCGCGCATGGTGTGAGGACGATGCAGACCCTCCGCCAGGCAACGCCGCCCACCCAGGCCCCGGTGAGGACAGTCCGGCGCCAGCAGGACAGCGCCTTCGTCCGTCTTCTCCGGCGCCTCGCCAGCCGCGAGGCGGTGGATCACGGGATCGACCTGCTCCGGTTTCGGCTCGACAGCTTTCCCCACGGGCGCTACCAGCCAATCGAGGCGCTGCCGGGCGGCGCGGTCAAGCGCGCCGACGGCACGCTCTCCCGCTGGGAGGCGATGCGCCCCGTCGTCGACGAGCTGGGCGTCGGGTCGGCCGTGGACATCGGAGCCAACGAAGGGTTCTTCACGCTCCGGTTGGGCGCCCTCGGAGTGCCGACCGTGGCCGTGGAGTCGGCACCAACGGCCTACCGGACAGCGCTCTTCGCCATAAGCCGGTCGGGCCTCGACAACGTGGGGATCCTCACTCTGGGCGTGCGCGCCGACACCGTCGGTCTCGTGCCCAGCGCCGACGCCACCGTCTTCCTCTCGCTCTGGCACCACCTGGTGAAGATGCAGGGCCTGGACACCGCTACGGCGATCACCGCCCGCCTGTGGGAGGGCACCCGCAGGGTGATGTTCTTCGACACCGGCGAGAGCGAGATGGACCCCTCGTTCACTCTGCCCGCCATGGATCCGGACGCCGAGACCTGGCTCAGTAGCTACCTCCTCGAGTCGTGCTCCGGCTCGGAAGTTCGGCATCTCGGTCGGCACGCGGCGTTCGACTCCTTTGGAAACCCCTGCGTGCGCAACCTGTTCGCGGTGGTCCGCCAGGGCAGCTGACCGTGGCCATCACCGCAACGGTCACCACACAGCTCACGGACTGGGTGGCCCAGCACGGCGTGTACGCGGTGTTCGTGCTGATGGCGATCGACGCCCTGCTGCCGATCGGGGGCGAGCTGGTGATGCTCTATGCCGGCGTCGTGGCCGCAGGTGCCGTCTCCAAGGTGACGGTCTCGGTGTTCGGGATCAGCCTCGCGAGCGGTGCCGTGAGCTACGTCGCCCTCGCGCTCGCCGGATCGTTCGGATACCTGCTCGGCGCGGTTCTCGGGTGGGGAATCGGCGCTCGTGGTGGGCGCCCCCTGATCGAACGTCACGGACGCTGGCTGCATCTCTCGCCCGAGGCCTTCGGGCGGGCGGAACGCTGGTTTGCCCGCTTCGGCCCCCGCGCGGTGTTCCTCGGGCGGCTGACGCCGCTCGTGCGGTCATTCATCTCGGTGCCCGCGGGCGTGCTCGGGAGCCCAATCGTGAGCTACACCGTCCTCACGCTGCTCGGTTCGCTGATCTGGTGCTTCGCGTTCGCGGGCGTGGGATGGGCTGTCGGCGGCCAGTGGGAAACGGTCCACCACGACTTCCGTTACGCCGATTACGTCGTGCTAGCTGGAGTCCTGGCAATGCTCGTGGCGATGGTCGCGATCCGCCGCAGGCGCACCTCGGCGGTGCGGAGCTAGAGCGGCGCGCCGTGCACGTGCGGAGCCCTGTCCCCGGCTGGTCGGCGAGCTCCCGCGTATTGGCCATGGCCGCCGCGCTCTGCGCGCTCCTCGCGGCCGCACACCCGATGCCGGGCAAGGGCGAGCCGCGGCCGCCGCCCGCCCCGCGTGCCGACACCTCTCGGATCGCACCCTTCACCAAGGTGGCGGTCCTGTTTCTCGAGAATCGGAGCTACGGTGACGTGATCGGGAGCCCCCGGGCGCCCTACATCAACCGGCTCGCCCGTCGCGGCGCGCTCGCGACCGGTTACTACGGGGTGGCGCACCCCTCGCTCCCGAACTACCTGGCTCTCACCACCGGATCGACGCTGAACATCACGAGCGACTGCAACTCCTGCGAGACCGAGCGCACGACGCTCGCGACCCAGCTCGACCACGCGCGGATCCCTTGGCGCGCCTACTTCCAGGCGATCCCCCATGCCGGATACGAGGGCCGGGGCGGAGGCAACTACACGAAGCACTACAACCCGTTCGCCTACGCCGAGCGCACCGCCGACGGCCCGTCGGGCCGGAGGCACGTGGTGTCGTTCAACGCGCTGCGTCACGACCTCGCGGCGCGCGGACTGCCGCGGTTCAGCTGGATCGCTCCCGACCTGGCCAACGACGGCCACAACGGCTCCGTGAACGCCAGCGACCGCTACCTGTCGCGCGTGGGCCCCAGGCTTCTGCGTGCGCTCGGCCCGCGAGGGGTGCTGTTCGTCACCTGGGACGAGGGCCACGGCGTCGCCGGCCCGGCGGGCGGACACATCGCGCTGATCGCCGCCGGTGCCGGGGCTCGCCATGGCGTCAGGGTGGCCACTCCGAGCACCCACTACTCGCTGCTCGCGACGATCGAGTCGGGCCTGCGCCTCCCGGCCCTCGGTCACGCCGCGGACAGCTCGACTCCGCTGCTGACCGGCATGCTGCGGCCGCACGGTCCGCGCTAGAGCGCGAACACCACGCTGCAGGTCACGCCGGCGACGATGCAGTAGATGCCGAAGGGCGTGAGGCGGTTGGTCTCGAAGAAGCGCAGCAGGAAGCGCACGGCGAGATAGGTGGTGGCGGCCGCGCAGAGGCCGCCGACGAGAGCCGGGCCGCGGACCCCGTCGCCCTGCGAGCCCAGCAGGTCGGGGAGCTTCAGCACCGCCGCCGCGCCGATGATCGGCGTGGCCAGCAGGAACGCGTAGCGCGCCGCGTCCTCGTTCGAAAGGCCGGCGATCAGGCCGCCGCCCATGGTCACGCCGGACCGCGAGATGCCCGGGATCAGCGCCGCGGCCTGGGACGTGCCGATCGCGAGCGCCTGGCGCCAGCTCAGCTTGGACAGGCGTAGGTCGGGGTCACCCGGCTCCACGCCCACCTCCGGCGCGCGGCGCCGCAGGCGCTCGAACGCCAGCAGGAGCACGCCATTGAGCACAAGGAACGCCGCGGCCGCGGATGCGGAGGCAAAAACCGCGCGCAGCCGGTGCTCCAGCGCAAGTCCGAGCACGGCGGCCGGCACCGTGCCGATCACCAGCAGCCACCCGAGGCGTGCGTCGGCGTCGTCCGCCGGAAGGGCGCGGGTGCGCAGCGAGCGAAGCAGCCCCGCCAGGATCCGCATCCAGTCGTCCCAAAAGAAGCCGAACAGGACGATCGCCGTCGCGAGGTGGGTCGCCACGAGGAAGCTGAGGAAGTAGTCGTCCCCCTGATGGATGTCCCAGCCGAGCAGCCGCGGCAGGATCACCGCGTGGCCCAGCGAGGACACGGGGAACGGCTCGGCTACGCCCTGGACGAGGCCCAGGACGATCGCCTGGAGATACGAGATCGGATGCACGGCGTTCAGGCCCGCTCGACCGTGAGTTGGCTCATTGCACCCAGAGTGCGGGAGGCAACCTTGCGTTTGTCTGACTACACCTCGGCGCCCGGCCGGCGATCAACCAAATAGAAAGCCCCCGCCGAAGCGGGGGCTTCCCTTAGCCGGCCTCTAAGCCGGATTCTGTCCTGGGCAGCCATCCATCTCGTCCCGGTCGCGTGTGTTCTCACACCCGCTCGCGGATCGGGGCCCAACGGCCCTGCGGCCTACCTGAAGCTCGGCGGGCAGCGTCATCGCTTCTGCTTGGCCTTGCACCGGGTGGGGTTTACCTGGCCGGCGTGTCACCACGCCGCCGGTGCGCTCTTACCGCACCATTTCAACCTTGCCGGCGCCGGACTCACGTGAGGCCCGGCGCTTAGGCGGTGTATTTCTGTGGCACTTTCCCGCGGGTTTCCCCGGGTCGGCTTCCCGACCACCCTGCCCTTCGGTGTCCGGACTTTCCTCGAGGGCCCGGTTGTCTCTCCGAGCTCCCCGCGACTGCCAGGCCGGCACGTCAAGTCTAGGTCCACAGGCCCCGGTCCACCACCCCTGGGCGGGGCCCTTCAGCGCTATGCGGTCAGGACAGCCGCGATCCGCAGGAGCCACACTCCGCGGCGCTCCCGGCGGCGACCATGGGGCCGGCGCAGACCGGGCAGTCCGCCGGAGCGCCCGCCTGCGCGGCGGTGAGCACGGAATCGAGGCGCTGCTCGAGCGTCATCCGCCGTCCGGGGCCGCCGACGCACCGCTCGCGGGCGGCGCGCCGGGCCGGCCGGTCGAGCACCGGCGGCGTCATGAGACCCTCCGGCAGACACCCACCACACGACCCAGGACCTCGACGTCGCGGACGCGGATCGGCTCGAGCGCCTCGTTCTCCGGCTGGAGCCTCACGTGGTCGCTCTCCTTGAAGAAGCGCTTGACCGTGGCCTCGTCCCCAACGAGCGCCACGACGATCTCGCCGTCGGCGGCGGTGTCCTGCCGGCGCACCACCACGTGGTCGCCCTCAAGGATCCCCACGTCCTTCATGGAGTCGCCCTTGATTCGGAGGATGAACTCGCCCTGGTCCCCGCCGGCGATGCCGGGCACGGCGACGTACTCCTCGATGTTCTCCTCGGCGAGCATCGGCTCACCGGCGGCGACCTGACCCACGAGCGGGAGACCGCCGGGCGCGACCGCCTGCTTCGCCTTGTCCACCAGGACCTCCAGCGCGCGCGGCTTGGTGGGATCGCGGCGCAGCAGGCCCACCTTCTCCAGGTTGGCCAGGTGGGCGTGGACCGTGGAGGACGAGGTGAGGCCGATGGCCTTCCCGATGTCCCGCACCGTGGGCGGGTATCCGTGCTCCGCCCCGTAGCGCTTGATGAAGTCGAAGATCTCCTGCTGGCGCTTCGTGAGATTCAGCTCGACCATCTCAGGTCCCCTCTCGCAGCGGTTCCGTTTGCGGTGCTTCGAACATGTGTTCGTACAAAGTAGTAGGGCCGACGGACGACATCAAGGGCGAGGACGAATCCGTGCACGGTCGGGACCCGGACCGGGCTGCGCGGCGGTGCGTAACGCAAACGTGCGTAATGAGTTAGGAGGCGTCGCGAATGATCCACTCCGCCAGGAACGGCTCGGCGATGTGGTGCACCGGCCCTGCCCGAGCCACCAGCTCTTCGCGCACGAGGCTCTGTAACGCGCGCTGGACGCTCGACGGGCCGGGGAGGTCGTGGCGGCGCCTGTATTCCGACCCGAGCGGGCGGCCCGGCTCACGGGCCAGGGCGAGCAGCACCCGGCGCTGGAGCGAGGTCGCCCGGTCCCACACGAGGCTGAAGTGGGCATGCTCGGACCGGAGCACGGCCTCGAGCGCAAGGTCGAACCCCTCGCGGTCGGCGGGACGGCCGTCCGCGGTCTGCTCCCAGAGTGCGTAACAGAGCTCCTGGGTGGCGTACGGGTGCCCGCCGGTGACGTCGAGCACCGCATCCAGGGCCTCCGGCTCGACGACCAGGCCGCCGCGCGTGAACGCCGTCTCGATGTGCCGCCTGAAAAGGGCAACCGGGATCACCCCCAGCTCCATCTGCTTCGCGCTGCGCCAGAAGGGCTCGTTCTCGTCGTTGAAGATCCGTTCCATCATGTGGCGCTTGCTCCCGAGGTAGACGTGCGCGACGTCGGGCTGCTCCTGGAACACCGCGCGCATCAGCTTGGGCAGGTCGGGGTCGATCTCCACCACCTCCTGGAACTCGTCCAGGATCAGCACCACCTTCCGCTCGCGCTCCGAGGAGAGCTGCGCGGGAAGCTGGAGCAGCCGCTCGAGCGTCGCGTCCACGTCCTCGGGCCGGCGGCCGGCCTCGAAGCTGAAGCCCACCGACCCGTCCTCGGGATCGATCGTCACGGTGGGCGCGATCCGCAGCCCGCGGAACACCTGCAGCCGCTCCTTCGCACGGAACAGCACCGACGCGATGTTCTCGTGGATCTGCTTCGCGAGCTTCTCGGCGAGCTTCTCCTTGGTGGGCGTGGTCATGAGGTCCACCTGCGCGACCAGCACCCGGCGCTTCACCAGCTCCTGCGCGGTCCTCCACGCCAGCGATGACTTGCCGTACCGGCGGGGGGCGAAGATCACTACGTCCTGGCCGTTCAGCACGTCTGAACGGAGCTCGGCGACCTCCTCCTCCCGGTCCATGAAGGAGTCGTCGAGCGCCAGAGCGCCGAAGCGGAAGGGGTTGCGCTGTTCGGTCCGGTCTGCCACGGATACGCGTCAGAGGATATCCATGTATATGCAGCATTGCGTTATGCAACTGCGGGTATCCCCACTTATGGCGACGGTGGAACCCGGCTTCCGGGCTCTATACTCGGCCCCCGCACGCGCCTGTGGCGGAATTGGTAGACGCGCAAGGTTGAGGGCCTTGTGGTCCGTTTGGACCGTGGGAGTTCGAGTCTCCCTGGGCGCATCGAGAAAACCTCATTTGACCGGGGTCGCGAGACGGTTCAAGCCGGCTCCAGTCGTTCCACCCGGGGACGGTCCAGACAGCACCACCGAAGGGGCCGCTATCCGCCACTCGAGGGTGTGTGAGCGGGCTACGCGGACAGCCCGGCGGCTTCGAGGGCTTCCTGGTAGGTGGCGTACTCGCGGATGTCCACCAGTCGGCCGTCGGATGCGAAACCGAAGGCCGCGCCAAATCGGATCTCGGTCGTCAGTCCAGTTCGCTTCTCGGTGCCCACTCCATGGAGGGCACAGACGAGCCGTCCGTCCGGTGCGGACCGCGCCTCCTCCATCGGCATCGTCTCGAGGTCGAAGCTCTCCAGCCAGTCGTTCATGTAAGCGCGGCACTCGGCGTGGCCGCGTCGCGTCCCAGAGTCCGGAGCCGACTCGACCGCCGTCCAGACGATGTCCGGGTGGAGGATCTCCGGCACCAATTCCAGCTTCCCAGGACTCCAACACTCGTTGTAGAGCCGTGCCACGATCTCCACGTTCTCCGGCGACATCACCTACTCCGTCAGCCCCACGGCTTGGAGCGCTTCGGCTCTCGTTCGGTACTCCTGGACGCGGCGGACCCGACCCTCGAGCACGTCATAGACGTGGCTCTCGTGCCATTCGACGGGCACACGGCCGACGCGGCTCACGCCCCCGCCGCGCCGAGTGACCAAAACCTCGTCGCCGCAGTCCACCAACTCGTCGACCTTCAGCGAAGGCTCTTCTACGGTCTCCCAGCCGCTCACAAGCATCTGGCGGACGCCTTCGCGTCCACGGACGGGCTTCGCGTCCGCACCGCTGTCAGGAAGGTCCGGCGCCTCGTGCCACCCGACGTCTTCAGCGAACAGCCCCTCAGGAAAGCCGCCACCGAGAAAGGCAGCCCAGACCGCTCGAACAACCTCCACATTCTCCTGAGACATCGCCCGCCGAGTATCCCCCGGCCCGGTTCCCACGCGCTACTGCGTGGGCAGTTTGGCGGGGCAGAACTTGGGGTGATGACCGAACCGCTCCAAGAAGGTGCACACCCGCGTCTTGATGACGAACACGACGCACTGCCCTTGGTTCTTGAAGCCGTACTGGCGCCAGCCCCCGTGCTTGCACTGCTCCAGACTGGTGGGTCGCGACACTGCGCTAGCGATCGCGTTGAGATAGACCTCTTCGTTGTTGGGGTTGTAGAGCGCGGTCCCACCGGGTCTGGTGAAGAGATCCTCGGCCGACCCATCGCCGCCGATCATCACGATCCCAGAACCTGCCGCAACCGCCCCCTGCGGGATGACGAAGCGCACGAGATCGGACGAGCAGCTCACGACGTCTTCGTCGCTCGCTCCCTTGATCGCGCCTGCACCGATCGTGGTCGCGAAGGTGCCCCCTCGCAAATCTCCGAACGGACCGTTGGTCACGGGCGTGTCACTGGTCGCGATCGTCCCGCCGGTGGGCGCGGCGGTTGTGCTGAGGTCGCACACCCCTCCCAGCCCGAGAGACCGTCCGCCACCGAAGGCTCCGAGGATGACGCTGATGGGTATCTGCGGCCCGCCGCTGTCCCCGTCGGCGATCAGCACCATGCCGGCGGCGACGGCGGCCTTCAGCGCCGCCGGCTCTCCGGGCGACAGTGGTGGTACCACCGCGATCACCGAGGTGAAGAAGACGTCGCACCCGGCCAGATTGGCGGGCGTCGCCGTGCCCACTCCGGGCCGGATCGTGACCGGCACCGGGACGATGCCGCCCGCGCCGAAGTTGGCCGGGTCCAACAGGCTGGCTCTGAGCCTGCCGTACCCCAGGTCACCCGTCTCCGTCGCGAAGGGGTTGAAGGAGCGGGAGTGGTCGTAAGAGCAGATCTCGATGGTGTCCGCTTTGGCCGGTGACGACGACGCAGCCAGAGGGGCCGCAGCGTCAGCAAGCACCGGCACGGCGAGCAACGCGGCCGCGAGCCCAACCATTGCGACGAGCATCCTTTTGATGGCCGCCTTCATACGAATCGAGTCCCGTGCCATGTGCTGGGTGGCCTACCAGTCCCAGCCCGCCGGGTCAACTCAAGTTAGGGGGCAGGCGAGGCGCGCTCGTCGAGGTCGGGTGGCGCCCCGGGCTGGCGCTCGGCTAGCCGTCGTGGATCGCGAAACCGGTACCCGGTCCCGCCGGGAAAGTCAGAGTGCCCGGGGGCGGATCGGCAGGGCAGGTCGTGGCCGGAGCGCTGACGGTGTCGCTGGCGGCGGTGTTCACGCCCGGCGAGAGGTCCACGTAGATGAGCGAGAAGGCGGCGCCTCCGAGCTCCGAGATGCCGACCGTGAAGCGCTGGGCGCCCGTGATGTTCAGGCAGGTGACGGGGTTGTCCCCGGCGAGTCCGGTGATGGTCATCGAGCCTCGCGGGTTCTCGCCGTTGTATCCGCTCACGACGTCATTGAAGAAGAGCGTTGTGAAGGGGGGGCCGCCCACCAGCACGTGCAGGGGGCCGCTGACGCTGTCGCCGTCCGTGGTGAAGCTCGAGTCGCCGCTGCAGAGGGCGTCGACTGCGGGGTCCTGGTCCTCGGCGCAGAGCGAGTAGTGGTAGGTCGTGTGGTGGTCGAGGCTCTCGATCAGGTCGGCAACACCCTGGCTGACGTTGGCCGTGAAGTCGATCGGCTGGTGGGGGGTCTCAAGCCCGTAGCTCGTCGTCTTGCCGTAACGGAACCAGTACGTGCCCGACTCGGTGCGGTTCGACATCACGTTGCCGGTGAGCCTGGCAGTGTTGGCGGTGACGTTCGAGCGCGGGCCCGCGGAACCCGATCGCGCAACCGGAGAACAGGCCACCGGCCCCAACCACGCCGACGACGAGAAGGAGCTTGGCCAGCGAACGGCTTCTCATCGGGCACCCCTTTCGGCCGAGTCCAGTGCCCTGTACTGCGTGGCCTACCACCACGCGCATGCGGGGTCAAGCCGACTGGTGCGCTCCTCGGATCGGCGGGGCCTAGCTGTGTCCGTGGATGCGCGAGGACCACTCCGACCCGGGAGTGAACACCTCGATGCGGAAGCCATCGGGATCGAAGACGAAGAACGCGTAGTAGCCCGGGATGTCACCGTCCTCCTCGGGCGGGTGGTGGACCCGGTCGCCGCGTTGCGAACACCGCGCATGCGCCGCGTCCACCTCGTCCGTGGTGTCCACCTCGAAGGCCAGATGTTCGAGCCCGACCCCGTAGTAGCGATGTGTGCCACCGTCGGCGGGGCGCAGACCGAGCCATTCGTCTCCGAAGCTCACATAGACGACCTCCTCGGTGCCGCGGTAGGTCGGGTAGCGCTCCTCCACCTTCAGGCCCAGCGGTCCCAGGACGTCCACGTAGAAGACGAGCGAACGATCGACGTCGCCGACCGCGAGGTCGACGTGCTGAATTCCGCGGCCGGGCATCAGGCCGCGGTCTCGGGCGTGCGGGGGAAGAAGACGTACCCGTCCGGATAGCGATGGAGGTAGTCCTGATCCTCGGGCTCGGCTTCCCAGAAGCGGCCGGTCTCGCTGATCTCCGTCACGATCTTGCCGGGCCAGATGTCCGCGGCCTCGATCTCGGCGCGCGCGTCCTCGGCGACCTGGCGCTGCTCGTCGGTCATATAGAAGATCTCGGAGCGATAGTCGGAGCCGACGGCGTCTGCGCCAAGGTCGGCTCGGTGGATCTGGAAGAAGAAGTCGACGATCTGCCGGTATGAGATCCGGTCCGGGTCGAAGACGATCTCGACCGCCTCGGCGTGACCCGGATGGTTCTCGCCGGTCGGGTTGTCGTTCTCCCCACCGGTGTATCCCGCCCGGGTGGAGATGACTCCGTCACGGTCGCGCATCAGTTGCTGCAGGGGCCAGAAGCAGCCTCCCGCGAGGATCGCGGTCTCGGCCCTGTCGCTCATGGCGATGTCCTTCCGGTGCAGATGGCGATCAGGTGCTGTGTTCCCTGGCTGAACCCGCTGGCGCCGAAGACGTACTCGCCGGGGTCGGCCTGGGGGGCCGACCCGCCGATGGAGAAGAAGCCGTCTCGGGCGGCGTTGTAGGCGGCCACCCCGGCCGCGTTGAGGGGCAGCGTGAGCACGCCGGACGGATCGCCCTCGGGGATGTCGAAGCGGCCGAAGCTCGTGCCGCTGCCGAGGTCTTCGTAGATCGAGACGTCTCTGCCGGTTTCGGCGTTCAGCGCTTGGGCAGGGGTGCTCACATCGTGGAGCTCGTACGAGATCGGAGCGGTCTGGTCGAAGCGACTGATCCGTAGGGTCACGGCGCGAGCCGCACAGGCGTCGGTGAGGTCGAAGGTGAAGTAGTTGCGCACGACCACGTCTTCGGTCGGATCGCTCGTGACGAGCCATCCGGTGAAGTAGTTGTCGTTGCCCGGTCCGTTGCCGAAGCCGTCGGCCCTCCAGGAGCCCTGATTGCGAATGCCCTGGTGGAAAGGACTGTCACTGGTGGTGAACGCCATGCAGCCAGACGCGGACGCGCCGATGACCATCAGCACGGCGAGCAAGGCCAGACGCGGCATCACGAAAGTTGCCCGGGGCATGCGAGTCCTCCTCGACTTGCGGTGGGGTGGAACGACCCTAAGCCGCCACGGGCCGCGAAGGCAAGGATGAAACGCGGACCAATTCCGCGAGCCGAGGGTCCAGCTAGTTGACCGGGATGGCGATCAGGTGGCTGAAGTTGGCCGAGCCGTTGGCCACTGCCACGTTGCACTCGACGCTCAACTGGGTCGTCGACGTGGCGGTGACCGCTTCCATCGAGACCGGCATCGCGGCGAGCGCGGGCATTGTCTTCATCGAGACCTGATCGATGGTCGCGGTGTCTGTGTTGAGGCTGCAGTTGACCGTGTCGCCGGCCCCCGTGTGGGATAGCTGCGTCTTGGCAAAGACGACGTATTTGGCGGCCGGCACAGTGAGGGTGACGACTGGCACCGGCGGCGCTCCGGTGGCGAGGGCGATGGCCCCGGCCGTGGCCGAAAGCGGCCCGAGTACCCCGTCGGCGCCATTGGTTCCGTTGACTCCGGCGGCACCGTTGTGGCCGTTCGTGCCGTCGGCGCCGTTCGCCCCGTTGGGGCCGTTCGCCCCGTTGGGGCCGTTCGGCCCGTTCATGCCGTTCGTGCCGGCGGAACCCCGCGGTCCTCTGAGAGCGCGCTTCGCGCCCCTGTTCAAATCCTTCGAGCTGATCGTGCCGTTCTTGATCGCCTTGCTGGTGACTCCGCCGGTCGCGATGTCGCGGGCGCTGATCAGCCCCCTGGCGGCTTCAGCCGGTCCTCCGACGGCGACGAACAGGGCGGACGCCGCGACGACGATGGAGAGCATCGGAAGCTGCCGGCGCTGACCCCTTCGCGGGCTTCGGGGTGCACGGTTCAGCATGGGTGCTGCTCCTTTGATAGACCGTTTGCCGGGCCGGGCCGGGCAGTGGTCGAGGCGGCGCGTGGCGGTTTGCTCGCGCTACATCACCCATCGACGCCGCGGCGTCGGGACATGAGGGCGGTAGGGGTCTAGTTGCCGGCGACGAACGCGGCCACCGCAGCGATGTCGGCGTCCGAGAGCTTCCCGTCGAAAGAGGGCATGGCGCCGCGGCCACTGCGCACCACGTCCTCGATCGCCGCGGCGTCGAGGGACACGTCGTCGAGATTCGGGCCCACGCTCCCCGACGTGCCAGCCTTCGACAGCGTGTGGCAGGACCCGCAGTTACCGGTGAACACGGCCTTGCCCGCGGCGGCCCCTCCCCCACCGGACTGGCCCCCGGCGGGCGCCGCGCCGGCGTTGTCCACCGCCGGCTTCGCCGCCTTGTCCTCGGCGATCACATGTGGCCCGATGAAGAGCAGGATCACGAACGCCAGGGCCAGCGTCCACCCGGCGAGCTCGAGGCCGAAGTCGATCCGCTTCAGCACGCGCTCAGCTCGGCCAGCCGTTGTGGTCGATGAACCAGTAGGCGCTGCTGAGCCAGACCCCGACGAGGATCGCGAACGTGAGCCCGCCCGCGATCGGCAGCGCGACGGCGGGCAGCCCCCTCGAGCGGACGATGGTGACCTTGGCTGCGAAGGCTCCGTAGAAGGCGCACCCGAGCAGCGAGTGCACAAGCACGCGGGTGGTGGTGTCCTGGAACCCGAGCGACCAGAGACAGTGGTAGGCCACGGGGAGCGAGAAGATGAACGCCAGCCGGCCCGAGATCCGGTGCGCCGTGCCGGCCCAGGCGGGTGCCGTGCCCGGCAGCTTCCCGTACACCCAGAGAGCGCTCAGCACCTGCGCCACGGCGAACGCCACCGAGACCGTGGCCAGCCAGACCTTCATCGAGATCGTGGACGAGAAGATCAGCGTGAACACGAGCTCCTGGCTCGGATCGTGCGCGTGGCCGTACACGCCGAGGGCCAGGGCAACCGCCGCGCCGATCGCCGCGGCGGCGAGCAGTCGGGGTGCGGGATCCGGCCGGTCGACGGCGTTCACGAGCCGACCGTACCCCGCGGCGGACACCGTTCGCAACCGCGCTCCGGTCAGATACTTCCGACCAATGCGGTAGAAGTGCGCCTTGCCCTTCTTCGAGATCCCCGAGCCTCCGGCCACGGCGCCTGCTCGCTCGAGCTCCCGACGGGAGCGCAGGTCGCGGCCGTGGACCCGCCCACGGGACCTGCTCCCGGGCCGCGTGGCGGGCGATCGCGTGCTGGCGACCAGCGACGAGGCGGCGATCGTCATCCACGGGATGGCCTGCTACCCCACGGGCTTCGCGTTCCTGCTCGAGGCGGTTAGCCGATACGAGCCGGTGGACGAGGACGGCGGGGACCTCTACGCCACGCGCGGCACCGGGCGCTTCGGCGGCCGGGCGCCCGCCGGCCAGCTCAGGTTCGGCATCGCCTACAGCGGAGGGGGCAAGGCCACCACGCTCGAGCCGCGGGACGCGGGCTGGCCGCTGACCGCGGGCGACGGCCCCGGTCCCCACCTCTACGTCGGGGGTGGGGGCGGCGCGGAGGGCGACTGGAGCTACGAGATCTGGGTGACTCCGCTGCCCGGGGAGATCCCGGTGATCCTCGCCTGCGAATGGGCCGCGCAGGGGATCCCGGAGACTCTCGTGGAGATGGACGGAGGGCTGATCGCCCGTGCCGCGGCGGAGGCGAGGCCGGTGTTCCCGCCGCGGCTGGAGTGCGCCGGGTCCTGAGAATCCGGGGCGGGTCCTTCAGGCGCCGATCGCCTGCTGGTAGGCCGACTCCACGTCGCGCTCCTCGTCACGTTTCAGCGGCCGCAGGTCGGTGGCGCCCACAAGGGTCTCCTCGGTGGGGAAGATCAGCGGGTCGGAGGCCAGCTCCGGGTCGTCTCGCTCCACCAGCTCGCGAACGCCCTTCACCGGACACACGTAGTTCACCCACTCGGTGATCGGCTTCTGGATCTCGGGCCGGTAGACGAAGTCCATGAACTTCTCCGCCGTGTACGCGTGTGGCGCCCCGATCGGGATCTGCATGTTGTCCGACCACAGCAGGAAGCCCTCCTCGGGCCGCACGAACGCGATGTCCGGATTGTCGGCCTGGAGCTGGATCGCGTCGCCCGACCAGCCAAGCACGAGCCACGAGTCGCCCTTGCCCAGGTCGCGGGTGTACTCGTTCCCGGTGAAGCGGCGGACCTGCCCGGACCGTGACGCCTCCTCCACCTTGTCGATCGCCTTCATCAGCTCATCAACGGAGGCGGTCTTGGGATCCGCCCCCATGCCGAGCAGCACCATCGGGACGGTGTCGTAAAGCTCGCGGAGCAGCGTGACCTTGCCCCTGTAGGCCGGGTCGAACAGGTCGTTCACGGTGCGGGGCTCCCGCTTCACCTTGTCCTTGCGGTAGACGATCCCCGTCATTCCCGACTGCCAGGGCACGGAGAAGTCGCGCTTGGGGTCGTAGAGCGGTTTGCGCAGCCGGTCGATCAGGTTCCGCTCCACGGTGGGCAGCGCGCTCCGGTCGAGCTTCTCCACGTACCCCAGCCGGATCATGCGCCCGGCCATCCAGTCGGACACCACATGGAGGTCGCGGCCGCCTGAGTCCCCCTCGGCGTACTGCTGTTGGACCTTGCCGAAGAACTGCTGGTTGTCGTTGATCTCCTCGACGTAGCGGGTGTGCGTCCCGTACCTCCGCTCGAAGCTCGCGAGCGTCTCCCGCTTCCGGTCGATGTAGAGCGGCCAGTTCGAGAACAGCATCGACCTGGAGATCTCGCCCTTGCCCACTCGTGGGGCGTCGTTGGGAGAGCGGGTCTTGCTGAGCTCGTCGCCGCAGGCCGCGAGCTGGGCCACGATCGAGGCGCCGAACGCGCCCGCGGCTCCGCGCCGCACCAGCGAGCGCCGTGTGAGCTCGTCGCGCAGCAGGCGTTCGAACCGTCGTTCCAGATCCGAGTCGTCGACCCGCATCGGTGGCAGTCTGGCAGGCTGGTGGCGTGGTCCGGCCCGCACGCCCAGACGATGCCCAGGCGTGCGCGGCCATCTACGCGAACTACGTGGTGGGCGACGTGATCTCGTTCGAGGAGGTCCCTCCCGGCGCGGAGGAGATGGGAGACCGGATGGCTGAGCTCTCGGGCAGCTATCCGTGGCTCGTGTCGGAGCGCGCCGGCGAGGTGGCCGGCTACGCGTACGCCGGGCAGCACCGATCCCGCGCGGCCTACCGCTGGGCCGCCGACGTGTCCGTGTACGTATCCCCGGCCCACCACCGCACGGGCGTGGGCCGCGAGCTGTACGAGGCCCTCTTCGAGCGGCTGCGCGAACAGGGCGTGCGGGTGGTGTGCGCGGGGGTGACCCTGCCGAACGAGGCGAGCGTCGGGCTGCACGAGACGCTGGGCTTCACCCCGGTGGGCGTGTACCAGAAGATCGGCTGGAAGCTGGGTCGGTGGCACGACGTGGGCTGGTGGCAGCTCGCGCTCCTGCCACAGGACCACAACCCTCCGTCCGAGGTCCGTCCCCCCGCGGCCGGATAGATTGCCGCCGCAATGAGCGAACCCAGGCTGGTGAGCGTCGTGACCGGCGCGTCGAGCGGCATCGGCGAGGCCACCGCCCAGCGCCTCGCCCGCGAGCCCGGCGCGAGGCTGGTGCTGGTGGCGCGCCGCGAGGCGCGGCTTCGCGCACTGGCCGAGTCACTTCCCGCCCCGGCCACCTGGGTGGCCGCGGACCTCACCGACGAGTCGGCGCCGGAGCGCGTGACCGCGCACGTGCGCGAGGAGCACGGGGTGCTCGACCTGCTGGTGAACAACGCCGGCGCGTCCTGGCGGGCCCCCTTCGGTGAGGGCGGGCACGCAAACGTGGCCCGCACCATGGAGCTGAACTTCGACGCCCAGGTGCGCCTCACCGAGGCCCTCCTCCCCCTGCTCCGCGCGTCCGCGCCCAGCGCGGTGGTGAACGTGTCGAGCACCAGCGGCCGCGTGGCCCGGGCGGGCGCCGGCGCCTACGCGGCCAGCAAGTTCGCGCTGGCCGGATGGTCCGACTCGCTCTACCTCGAGGAGCGCGCCAACGGCGTGCACGTGGGTCTAGTGCTGCCCGGCTTCATCGCCACCGAGGGATTCCCCGCCCGCGAGTTGAAGGCGAAGCTCGCCACGCGCTGGATCGTCTCGACGCCCGATCGCGTGGCCGAGGCCATCGTGGACGCCGGGCCCCGCCGGCGGGCCGAGCGCTACGTGCCGCGGCCCTACGTGCTGGCCGCTGTGACGAGGACGCTGCTGCCTTCCCTCTACCGCAGGGTCATGTCCGGCGGCGGAGCGGCGGTGATGACGACGCAGACCGGCGCCGACGCCGCCGACCGCGAGGCCGGCGGCGCCTAGCGCCCCTCCCAGGGGCTTTAGGCCGAAGCAGCCGGCTCGGCCGGCTGCGCCCGGACGCTATTAGCCGGTCGACGCGACCTGGGGGCGGTCGGTCAGCTTGGCCTGGAGGGTGTGATCGGATCCGTCGCGGCGGACCACGATCTCCACCTGGTCGCCGGGCTTGTGGCCGTCCACCGCGCCCGACAGCGCGGCCGAGTCGTCCACCTTCTTGCCGGCGAGCGAGACGATCACGTCACCGGCCCTGAGGCCGGCGTCCGAGGCGGGGGCCCCGGACACGACGGAGGCCACGCGTGCCCCACCGGCCGCGGCGTCACTGGTGGTGACCCCGAGGTAGGCATGAACGGCGGTGCCGTGAGCGCGAAGCTGGTCGATCACCGTCCGGACGGTGTTGGAGGGCACCGCGAACCCGATGCCGCTGTTGCTTGCCGTGCCGGTGCCGGTGGAGTTGTTCGACTCGATCTGCGAGTTCACGCCGATCACGCGGCCGCTCGAGTCCAGCAGCGGGCCACCGGAGTTACCCGGGTTCAGCGCGGCATCGGTCTGGATCACGTTGTCGATTGAGAAGCCGTTGGGCGCGCTGATCTGGCGTCCCAGCGCGCTCACCACGCCGGTGGTGAGGGTGCGCTCGAGGCCGTAGGGATTGCCGATGGCGTAGGTGGGGTCACCCACGTGAAGGTTGCTCGAGTCCGCGAGCGTGAGGGCGTGGAACTGCTGCGAGCCGGGAGCGACCTTGAGCAGCGCCAGGTCCGCCGAGGAGTCCTCGCCCACGACCCGTGCGGTCTGGGTGTCCCCGTCGCCGACCTTGACCTTCACCGAGGAGGCGCCCTCGACCACGTGGGCGTTGGTCACGATGTAGCCGTCGCTCGAGATGACGAAGCCGGAGCCGGTTGCGGTGCCCGATTGAGCCCCCCCGAACGGACCCGAGTCCTGCTGCGTCACCTTCGCGGTGATGAAGGCCACTGAGTCCCGCGCGCCCTCGTAGACGTCGCGCGAGGTGGAGGCGGTGGCGGGCTTGGCCGACACCGGCTGCACGGCGGCCTGGGGCGCGGCGCCCGTGACCGTCGTGGTGCTGGTGTCGCCGGTGGCGATACCGGTGACCGCGGCCCCGGCGCCCCCGCCCACGACCGCCGCCGCCATGATCGTCACCGCTGTCTTCGAAGTTCGCATGGCCACGACCGTCGCGACCGGGCGTTACAGATCCCTGAAGGCGGACGAAGAACTACGTAAGAGCCGCGCTCGCGGGTCCCGGACCCGCCGGGGCGGGAGCGCTGCTGGGCCCGAACCCGAGTGTCATCAGCGCTCCCCCGCCCTCCGCGTTCGCGGCGGTCACGAAGCCGCCATGGGCCTCCGCGGCCTGGCGCACGATCGCCAGTCCGAGTCCGCTGCCCGGCATCCCGCGGGCGCGATCGGCCCGGTAGAAGCGCTCGAACACGTGCGGAAGGTCCTCCTCGGCGAAGCCGGGGCCCCGGTCGCGGACCGTGAGCGTTCCCCCACGCAGCGACACGTCGATCGCCCCGCCCGGCGGGCTCCACTTCACCGCGTTGTCGAGCAGGTTGGACACCGCGCGCTGGATCCGGTCCGGCTCTCCCGCCACCACGGAGGGCTCGAGGTCCATACGGATTTCGGCCGTCTCCCCCGCGTGCCCGCGCGCGCGGTCCACCCCGGCGGCCACGATCTCGTCCAGGCGGACGTCGTCCACCACCGTGGCCGCCTTCGCCCCTCGTGCCAGCTCCACCACGTCGGCCACCAACGCGGTGAGCTCGTCCAGCTCGCCGACGATGTCGGCCCGGAGCGCCGCGAGCTCGGCCGCGGGCAGGCGATCCGCGTCCTCGAGCACCTGGACGTTCGCTCTCAGGCTGGCCAGCGGGGTGCGCAGCTCGTGGCTCGCGTCCGCCACCAACTGGCGCTGCGCCTCCACGGAGAGCTCCAGGGCGTCGAGCATGGCGTTGAAGCTCGTGGCCAGGCGCGAGAGCTCGTCCTTCCCCACCACCTCCATCCGCTCCGAGGGGTCCGGATCGGCGGCCACCCTCTCGGTGCGCCTGGTGAAGCGGGCGATGGGGCCGAGGGCCGTACGGGCCACCAGGGCGCCGAGCGCCGCGGCCAGGGCCACGCCGCCCGCACTGACCAGGACGAGGATCAGGAGGATGCCGCGGAGCTGGTCGTTCACCTCGGTGAGCGGCCGGGCCACCTGGACGGCCCCAACCCCCGCGCCGCGCGTCAGCACCCTCAGCTCGGTGCCGCCGGCGCTGCGGTCGGTCAGGTGCTCGCCCGCTCCCGCCCGGGCGATCTGGATCGAGCGGCCGTCCACGGGCAGCCGCGAGCGCTCGCCCAGGGGCCGCAGCACATTGCCCTCCGGGGTCACGAGCTGCACGTACCCGGGCGCGCCCCCGAACGGAGCGGCCGGCGTGGGGATGCGGTCGCGGTCGAAGGGCACGCCCCGGGGCCCGGGAAGCGGCGGCCTCTCCACGTGGGTGATGCGGTCCGCCGTCTGGCGCAGCGCGTCGTCGATGTTCCCGCGCAGCTCGGCCCGGACAGCGAGATAGACGATCAACGCGGCAAGCACCACGGTCACGGCCACGGCCAGGCTTCCCGCGGCGGCGATGCGCGCCCGGAGGCTCACGGCTCCCTCAGGGCGTAGCCCACGCCCCGCACCGTATGGATCAGCTGGCGGCCGCCGGCCTCCTGGATCTTCCGGCGCAGGTAGCCGATGTACACGCGCAGAGCGTTCGAGCCGGGACCGAAGTCGTACCCCCACACGCGCTC
This sequence comes from uncultured Thermoleophilaceae bacterium, assembly GCA_963819115.1. Classification (GTDB taxonomy): domain Bacteria; phylum Actinomycetota; class Thermoleophilia; order Solirubrobacterales; family Thermoleophilaceae; genus JACVRW01. Next base: position 1,916,795 of record CAWFUR010000011.1, read on the forward strand.
GTAGATGAGGCTCGGCGGCAGCACGCGCCGCGGGTTCATCATCAGCAGCTCGAGCAGCTGGTACTCCGTGCGGGTGAGCTCGGCGAAGCCGTCGTCCACGGCCACCCCGTGGCGGGCGCTGTCCAGGCGCAGCTCGCCGAAGGTCAGGGCGTCCGGATCGCCCTCCCCGGAGGTGCGGCGCATCAGCGCGCGGAGGCGCGCCTTCAGCTCGCCGATGTCGAAGGGCTTGACGAGGTAGTCGTCGGCCCCGGCGTCCAGGCCATCGATGCGGTCGGACACGGCGTCCCGCGCGGTGAGCATCAGCACCGGCACCCGATTGCCCGCGGAACGCAGGCGCCGGGACACCTCCAGGCCGTCGAGACCCGGCATGCCCACGTCGAGCACCACGGCGTCGGGCAGCGACTGGGCCACCTCGGTCAGGCCCTGCTGCCCACCCGCGGCCAGGACCACGTCGTATCCAGCGAGGGTGAGCGCGCGGCGCAGAGCGTCGCGCACCGCCCGGTCGTCGTCCACCACCAGGATGCGCACCTCTCCCATTGTGACCACGCCCGGGACGGGTGCGGTGCCTTCTTACGCCGCTCTTCGAGACGGCTTACGTGCCACTGCCACTGTGGCGCTCCACTAGAGGGCAACTGGTCGGCGAAACGACTGGCTGCGGTGCTCGCCCGATCATCGATCGGGCTGCGCTCCTCGGCCAAGGAGGTTGTGCATGCGAGGCAGGAGAGCGATCGTTATCGGCGGTGTAGCCGCGGCCCTGGTGGGCGGTGGAGCCGCAGCGCTCGCCGCGACCAACAACGACGGGGACAAGGCCGAGAGCGCCGTCCTCAACGACGCGGCGAAGCGACTCGGCGTTCCCGCGGACAAGCTGAAGGACGCACTCTCCAAGGCCGAGGCCACGCAGCTCGACGCGCGCCTCGACAAGGCGGTGAAGGACGGTGACCTGACCCAGAAGCAGGCCGACCAGATCAAGAAGGACCATGCGCAGTTCGGCCGCGTGCTCGGCGGTCCCGGCATCGGCGGTCACGGCCCCGGCCCGGGCTCCGGCGGCCCCCGCTTCGAGCGGCACCACTTCGGCGGACCCGGGTTCGCCCCCGGCCCCGGCGGACCGGGCGGCATCCTCGACGACGTGGCCAAGGCCCTCGGTATCTCAGTGGACAAGCTCTTCTCCGAGCTCCGCGACGGCAAGACGCTCGCCCAGGTGGCGAAGGCGCATGACAAGTCGCTGGCCGACGTGAAGAAGGCGGCCGAGAACGCGCTCGACTCGCGCCTGGACAAGGCCGTAAAGGACCAGGACCTCACCCAGAAGCAGGCCGACCAGATCCGCAAGGGCATCGGCGATGCCATCGATCACCTCGGCGAGCGCCGCGGTCCCGGTCCGGGATTCGGCCCGCCGCCCGGCTTCGGCCACGGATTCGGCGACCGGCCCGGCACGGCCCAGAGGCCCGAGGCGGCGCCCGGCAGTGCCGGCGGCGCCTACGGGCCGCCGACGTTCACCCAGTAACGCGTGTTCTATCTCGGCTACATCGCCTCCGAGCTACGGCGGAGGAGGGGTCGCACCTTCCTCACCGCGCTCGGCCTGGGCCTGGGCGTGGGCCTGGTGGTGACGGTCGCTGCCCTGAGCGACGGGCTGGACCGGGCCCAGGACAAGGTGTTGAAGCCCCTTACCGGGGTGGGCACCGACCTGTCGGTGACCCGGCCCCTGGACATCGGGAACGGGAGCGCCGCGGCCGGCGGCCAGGGCGGGCCGGGGGCGTTCGGAAACCTCTCGGACGCCGAGCGGCGGCGCCTCCGAAGCGAGAACGGGCCGGTCCGGCAGCGGCTGGATGCGCTCGGCAAGCCTGGCTCGAAGTTCACGCGCACGAACTTCACGTCCGGCCCCCAGCTGTCCTTCGCCCAGGCGCGGACGCAGAAGGTGGCCGCCCTGGACGGTGTCCAGAGCGCGGCGGCGGGACTCACGCTCAACGCGATCACGGTCTCGGGAACCGTGCCCGAGAGCACGTCCGGCGGAGGCGGCTTCGGGGGCCCCGCCGGGGGTGGCCCGGGTGGGCCACCGAACGGCGTGAACTTCGACGCGATCAGCCTCAGCGGCGTGGATCAGGCGCAGGACGGGCTCGGCGCCGTGACCGCCGGCCAGGTCACGAAGGGCTCCTTCTTCTCGGCGGGCGCCGCGCGCGAGGCGATCCTCAGCCGCAGCTACGCCGGCCGCAAGAACATCGCGCTGGGGGACAGCGTGAAGCTCGGCGGCAGGTCCTTCAAGGCGGTGGGCCTCGCCTCCGCCCCCCTGGGCGGCCAGGCCTCTGACGTCTATCTGAAGCTCTCACAGCTGCAGGCGATCGCCGACCGCAAGGGCCGGGTCAACACGCTCTACGTGCGCGCGGACAGCGCGGACCGGGTGAGCGCGGTGAGCAAGGCGATCGAGAGCAGCTTCCCGGGCGCCAAGACCACGACCAGCCAGGATCTGGCGGACCGCGTGACCGGGTCCCTCTCGGACGCCAAGGACCTGGCTGGCAAGCTCGGGGGCGCGCTCACCGCGGTGGGGCTGCTCGCGGCATTCCTTATCGCGGCGCTGCTCACGCTCTCCTCGGTGACCAAACGCACCCGTGAGCTGGGCACGCTCAAGGCGCTCGGGTGGCCGCAGCGCCTCGTGGTGCGCCAGGTCACGGGCGAGGCCCTCGCGCAGGGCGCGATCGGCGGCGTGCTCGGGGCTCTGTTCGGGATCGGCGGAGCCGCGCTCGTGAGCGCCATCGGTCCCGAGCTGAAGGCCACGGTGGGCCAGGCGGCCCAGGCGGCGGGCGGGCCCGTGCTGGCGGGACCCGGTGGCCCCGGCGGTCCGGGGGGCCCCGGTGGGTTCGGCCAGGGGGCGGTGCAGGCCGGGTCGGAGACCGTGCACCTCGACGCGACCGTGGACGTGCGGCTGATTCTGGTGGCTGTGGCATTGGCCCTCGCGGGCGGCCTGTTCGCCGGAGCAGTGGGCAGCCTCCGCGCCGCTCGGCTGCGACCCGCCGACGCACTCCGCCACATCGACTGAATGGAGCGACCTTGACCGCAGGAACCCCCATCTACAGCCTCCGGCGCGTCGAAAAGCGCTACGGCGAGGGCGCCGCCGAGGTGACCGCGGTGGCCTCGACCAACCTGGAGATCGGCGACGGCGAGTACGTGGCCCTGGTCGGGCCCAGCGGGTCGGGGAAGACCACCGTGCTGCAGCTGCTCGGAGCGCTCGACCGGCCGAGCTCGGGCGACGTTCTCTTCGAGGGCGTCGGACTCGAGGGCATGGGCGACTCGGAGCTGTCACGCCTCCGGCGCACGGCCATCGGGTTCATCTTCCAGCAGTTCAACCTCATCCCCACCCTCACCGCGCGCCAGAACGTGGAGGTGGCGCTGGCGCCCTCGGGGGTCTCCGGTCACGAGCGGGTGCGGCGGGCGGACGAGCTGCTCGGACAGGTGGGCCTGGCCGGCCGGGCGGACCATCTGCCGTCACAGCTCTCGGGCGGGGAGCAGCAGCGGGTGGCGATCGCGCGGGCTCTGGCCAACTCCCCCCGGGTGCTCCTCGCGGACGAGCCCACCGGCAACCTCGACACCGCCACGGGCGAGGAGGTCATGGAGTCGGTGGAGCGCCTCTGGCGCGAGCAGGGGCTGACGGTGGTGATCGTGACCCACGACCGCGCGATCGCGGAGCGCGCCGAGCGCGTGGTGGAGATGCGGGACGGCCGCATCGTGCACGGCGGCTCGTCGTCGCTGCCGCTCGAGGCGGCGTAGGGCGCTACCGCGCCGTCAGCACCAGCTCGTTGCCGGCGGGATCGCGCACGGCCACCCCGTCGGGGCGCTCCTCCTGCTGGACGCCTGCGGCCGCCAGCCGCCCGCGCACCGCCCTCAGCTCCTCGGGGCCGTCGAGCACCAGCGTCCAGTGGCGCAGCCCCACGGTGCCGGGCGGCGCCGGGGGCACGCCATCGCCGCGCCAGTTGTTCAGGCCCAGGTGGTGGTGGTAGCCCCCGGCCGACACGAACGAGGCACCCGGCAGCGAGGCCATCACGTCGAAGCCGATCACGTCGCGGTAGAAACGCACGGCCTCGTCCACGTCGCCCACGTGCAGGTGCATGTGGCCGAGGACGAGTCCCGGGTCGGAGTGCTGCGAAGGGGTGGGACCGGCCGCGGCGGTGAGCAGGTCCTGTACGTCGAGCGGCTCGACGAACATGTCGAGCTCGCCGCCCGGCGTCGTGCCCCATTCCTCCCGAGGGCGGTCCGCGTAGAGCTCGATTCCGTTGCCGTCCGGGTCCGGCAGGTAGATCGCCTCGGAGACACCGTGATCGGACGCGCCCTGGATCGGGGTCCGCGTGGCCACCAGGCGCTGTAACGCGCCGGCCAGCTCGGCCCGGTTCGGGTGAAGAAGGGCGAAGTGGTAGAGCCCCGAATCGCGTCCCGCGGGGCGCGCCCCGGCCTCCTCGGTCAGCACCACCAGGTCGTCACCGCCCGTGCCCATGGACGCGGTGCCCACGTCGCTGTCGTGGACCCGCAGGCCGAGGGCGTCCCGGTAGAAGCCGACGGAGCGGTCGAGGTCAGTGACGGTGAGATGCACGGCGCCGGGATGTGTGGAGGGCGCCAGGACCGCGTCGGAGGAGTTGGAGGTGGTGTCGGGCGATGTCATGGTCCTCAGGATGGTAGGCCGCGCCGGGCCTGACGTAGACTCGCCCGCCGTGAGCGCCTCCGCCTCCGCCCACCCGCTCGCCGGACGCACGGTGGCCGTGACGGGCGGGGCGCGCGGGATCGGCGCGGCGATCGCCGCCGAGCTGGTGCGCCGCGGGGCACGGGTGGCGATCGGCGACCTGGACGAGGCCCAGGCCGCCGCCACTGCGACGGGCCTCGGCGAGCGCGCCGCCGGCCTGCGGCTGGACGTGACCGACACGGCCTCCTTCTCCGCCTTCCTCGACGCGGCCGAGGAGCGCCTCGGTCCGCTTGACGTGCTGGTGAACAACGCCGGGATCATGTGGGTAGGCGCCTTCCAGGACGAGCCCGAGCACGTGGCCATCCGCCAGTTCGACGTGAACGTGCACGGGGTGTTGCGCGGCACGAAGCTGGCCACCGAGCGCATGCGGGTGCGCGGGCGCGGCCACGTGGTGAACGTGGCCTCGGCCGCCAGCAAGGTCGGACCCGCCGGCGAGGCCACGTACGCCGCCACCAAGCACGCCGTGTACGGGTTCAGCCTGGCCGTGCGCGAGGAGCTGGCGGGCACGGGCGTGGAGGTGAGCGTGGTGATGCCCGCCGTGGTGGACACCGAGCTTGCGGCGGGCACCAGCTCGGGCCGCACGCGGGCGCTGAAGCCCGCCGACGTGGGCAACGCGGTGGCCGACGCGATCGAGCGCCCGCACTTCGACGTGTTCGTGCCGCGCTCGATGGCCGCCCTCGCCCGCCTGCTGGCGCTGCTGCCCGAGCGCGCCCGCGTCCGCCTGTCGCGCCTCGTGGTGCCGAACCAGGTGACGGAGACCGACCAGGCCGCCCGCAGCGCGTACGAGGCCGAGCAGGTGGAAGGCCGGGGCTAGCCGCTCGCGCGGAGCGTGCCCGAGCGGATCCGGAAGGTGGCGCGGAGCACGCTCGACCGGCGGTCGTAGCTCCAGCTAGAGGCCGCCAGTGGGCGGCCGTTCAGCGTCACCCGCGAGGGCGAGAACGGGTGCCGGAGCCCCGAGAGGGCGGCCTGCAGCCGGTACCGGCGGGCCCGCTTTCCGCGAACCGTGAGCGTCCAGGCGCGCCCGCCCTCGGCGGACACGAGACGCTCGCCCCTCGACCCCATGCCGGCGCCACGGCGGCCGCGAGGGAACGCGAGCAGCTGCATCCGGTCGCGGCGGTCGGCCAGGCGCACGACCCCAGGCCCGCGGTAGGGGGCGAGCGTGTCCACGTCGGCGGGCAGCAGCGGGATCACCGACCCCGCGCGAACCAGGAGCGGCAGCTCATCCAACGGCGCCGGGAGCCGAACGCTGTGCCGCCCCGTCAGCAGTCGCGCCCGCCCCAGGCGCAGGCTGCCGTCGCGGGTCACGTAGCTCGCGGAGCGCCACAGGTCCACCCAGTGTCCCGCCGGCAGGTAGAGCCTGCGGGTGCGGGCGGGGCGCAGCACCGGCGCCGCCAGCAGGTCGGGACCGAACGAGAACTGGTCGCCCGCGGCCAGCGCGCGGGGGTCGCGCGGGTTCGTGAGCAGGGCGTGCCGCATGATCGGCAGGCCGGTCTCACGGTAGGTGCGGTCCGCCGCCTCGAGGTACGGCAGGAGCTGCGTATGGAGCTTCGCGTAGCGGCGCCACAGCGGCAGCGACTCCGGGTCGAACACCTGCGGCCGCTCGTAGGCGGGGATCGCGATGCCCGAGCGCTTGGTGCGCATCACGCCGGACACCGCGCCGAACTGGATCCAGCGGTCGAGCAGCTCGCGCGAGAGCCGCTCTCCCGTTCCGAACGAGTTGTAGCCCCCGATGTCGGAGCCCCAGCGGGCCACCCCGCTCATGCCGATCGTGAGGGCTTGGGTGACGGCCGAGCGCAGGCCGTCGAAGCCCCACACCGTGGTGGGATCCCCACCCCAGACGTCCACGGAGCAACGCGCGGCTCCCGTCCATCCCGAGCGCTGGAAGCGAACGACCGGGCGCGGCAGCGAGTGCGCGATGCGGCGCACCGCGCAGTGGTAGTCGCGCGGGTAGCGGTTGTGCATCTGGCTCGCCGGCGTGCCGCCAGCCGCGTGCACCCGAGGCGAGGTCCACTCGCCGAAGTCCTCCATGAAGCCGTCCTTGCCCTGAGCCACGGCCTCGCGCACGAGGCGGCCGTAGAAGGCCTGCGTCTTCGGCGCGGTGAAATCGAATTGGGCCAGTGGCTCGACCGTGAAGCCGGCCGGACCGCTGCCGCCCACGAAGGCCGGGAACGTGATCGGTTGCCCGTCGGCGCCGCGCTGCAGCACCCCCTGGGCCACCGCGCGCCCGTACTCCGGCTGGTACGACGTGCACAGGTGGGGGTTGAAATAGGCCATGTGCGCCAGCCCCTCTGAGTGGAACTGGCGCGTACGCGCGAGCTCGTAGGCCTCGAGCCCGCGGTGGGCGCCGCAGGGCAGGAAGTGCATCTGCGTCTCGGCCGCCGACACCGGCGCGTCCGCCCGGCGGAACCGGGACACGATGCTCGCCTCCTCCGCCAGCGGCACCGTGTTCGGCTGGCCGGTCTGGAACCACGGCCCGTAGGCCCAGGGGGCCGGGGCCACGGGCTGGTGCCCGGTGACCGCGACGAACCGCCGCAGCGCGTCGGCCGGCCGGGGACCGGCGAACACGAACAGCTCGAGCGTTCGCGCCTCGGCCGACACCGACCACCGCGTGCGGCGTCCGGCGCCGAGGTCGAACGTGCTGCGCTCGTCGTTCCCCACCAGCGCCCCGTATCCCCGGCTCGACAGGATCCAGGGCACCGGGTAGTAGGTGTCGTCGTCGCGATCGAGCCGCGCCCACTCGGGCACGATCGCTCCGGCCAGGCCGCGGTCGCCGGCCCGGTAGGGACCGTCGGACACGTAGCTGGTCACCCTGCGCCCGACCTGGTTCACCGCCGTCGAGCGCTCCCCCAGGCCGGACACCACCTCGTGGCGGGCGAGCGGGAAGGAGAGCCCCGGACGCGCGGGGCCGGGCGGCGCCGAGACCCGGAGCGACAGCATTTCGGGCCCCACCCAGGCCACTCGGAGCCTCACACGGCCGGCGCGCCCGATCCGGACGTCCGCCGTGAACGACCTGGACGAGGCGTGGCGCACGCTCACAGACCGCGTGGCGCGGCCGGTGGACGCCCGCCCCAGCCGCACCCCCACCCCGGGGAGCACCGGGCGCCCGCGCCCGTCCACCAGGTCCAGCGCGAACGGGGCCGTTCGCACGTGGGCGTTCAGGGGGCCCGATCTCACGAGGGTGTCAGCCGCCTGAGCCGCGGGCGGCGCGACCACGAGGGTCAGGGCGGCGCCGGCGAGGGCGGCCCCCCGGCGCAACGGGCTAGCCCGACCCGGCCGCCGCAATCGCCCGCAGCCGCTCAGCGGCTCCGGCGGCCGCCGCGTCAGGAGGGAACACCGGATAGATCACGTCCTCCACCGTCCCGTCGCGGACGATCAGCGTGAGCCGCCGGAGCAGCGTCAGCCCGTCGGTCTCGAGCGTCGGGAGGCGCAGGGCCCGGGTGAGCTCGAGCGGCTCGTCCGAAAGAAGTGGGTAGGTGAGACCGAGGCGCTCCGCGGCCTCGCGCTGGTAGGACGTGTCCTGCGTGGAGAGGCCGAACACCTCGGCGCCCAGCCCCAGCAGCACGGCATGGTCGTCGCGTATGCCGCACAGCTCCGGCGTGCATCCGCGCGCGCCCGGGATGGCGTTCCACGAGTCCTCGCCGCCGGGGTTCTCCACCCCGGGGCGGCCGGTGCGGGGATAGGCGAACACCACCGCGAGGCCCGGCAGGACAGACAGATCCACGGCCTCGCCCAACGTGGCCGGCAGCGCCAGCGAGGGCAGGCCCGTGCCCGGCAGGTGGGCGGCGGCGCCGTCGTCCTCGGGCACGGGCAGGTCGGGCGGGAGGACTCGTGGGTCGTGGGAGGCCATCGGGTCGGGGATTTAGAGTACGGCGCCTTGACGCTCCTCGCGGTCACCGGCTTCCAGTTCTCCCTGTTCCTCCACATCACGGCCGTGGTGGTCGGGTTCGGGTCGAGCTTCGCCCAGTCGGTCACGTTCCCGGTGGCGATGAAGCTGGACAGGCGCCACCTGCCCTACGTGCACCGGCTGCAGCTCACGCTCAACACCTACTTCGTGCAACCGGCGCTCCTGATCGTGCTCGCCACGGGCATCTACCAGGCCTCCGACGCGGACTACGACTTCGGCGCGCTCTGGCTCAGCGGCGCATTCGCGATCATCATCATCATCGGAGCGCTCACGGGCGCGTACTTCATCCCGGCCGACCGCCGCCTCGGCAAGATGGTCGAGAAGGAGATCGCCGCCGCCGGGGACGGCGAGGTGCAGCTCTCGCCGGAGTACATGACGGGGATGCGCAACACCGGCATCGCCGGCGCCATCACCGGCGTGCTGCTGATCGTGGCCATCTACCTGATGGTCACGAAGCCCGGGCTCTAGGCGCTCTCGGCCGTGCGGGAGCTGCTGCTGGATCTTGTGGATGCCGCAGCGCGGCATGCCGACTACGCCGACGCCCGGCACGTGGAGCGTCGCCTCGAGCGCCTGTCCACACGCAACGGCGCCCTGGACCAGCTCGACGACTCTCGCAGCGAGGGCATCGGCATACGGGTCCGGATCGGGGGGGCCTGGGGGTTCGCGTGCGCGCCCGGCCGCGAGCGCGCCGATGCGGAGTCGGCGGTGCGCCGCGCGCTCGATCTCGCCCGCTCGCAGCCCGCCGCGGCGGCCGTGGAGCTGGCCCCAGAGCCACCGGCGCAGGGCTCCTGGGCGAGCCCCGTGCAGCGCGACCCGTTCGCCGTGCCACTCGAGGAGAAGCTGTCGGCGCTGACGGCGGCGGACGCCGCGCTGCGCGACGGCACCGGCGTGAGCCTCTCGCTCGCCCACTACGAGGCGCTGCTGAGCCGGTGGACGTTCGCATCCAGCGAGGGCGCAGCCTGCGAGCAGACCACCACCGAGTGCGGAGGCGGCCTCTCGGCGGTGGCACTCGGGCACGGCGACAGCCAGGTGCGCTCCTACCCGTCACCGCACGGCGGGTCCGTGGCCCAGGCCGGGTACGAGCACTTCCTCGGCCTCGACCTGGCCGCAAGGGCGCCGGCCGTGGGCGAGCAGGCCAGCGCGCTGCTCCAGGCACCCGCCTGCCCGTCGCGGCGGACCACCCTGATCCTGGCCGGAGACCAGCTCGGGCTGCAGATCCACGAGTCGATCGGGCACGCGGTGGAGCTCGACCGGGTGCTCGGACGCGAGACCTCGTATGCCGGCGGGAGCTTCGTGGCCCCGGACGCGGCAGGCTCGCTGCGCATCGGCTCGCCGGAGGTCGGCTTCACCGCGGACGCCACCACGCCGGGCGGCCTCGGCAGCTATCGCTGGGACGACGAGGGCGTGGAGGGCCAGCGCGTGCCGATCGTGCGCGAGGGGGTGCTCAGCGGGTTCCTCTCCTCGCGCGAGACGGCCGCGGAGATCGGGCTGCAGCGCTCGGGCGGATGCGCCCGCGCCGACGGCTTCACCCGCCAGCCGATCGTGCGGATGACCAACGTGAACCTCGACCCTGGCCGCGCCGGGACCCTCGAGGATCTGATCGCGGACACCGACGACGGCATCCTGATCGACACCAACCGGTCCTGGTCGATCGACGACCGCCGGCTCCACTTCCAATTCGAGGGCGAGGCGGCCTGGGAGATCAGGGGCGGGGAGCGCACCCGCCTGCTGCGCAACCCGAGCTACGCCGGCGTGACGCCCGAGCTCTGGAGTGCGTGCGACGCGGTGTGCTCGGCCGAGGCGTCATTTCTGGCCTCGCTCACCGACTGCGGGAAGGGCGAGCCCGGCCAGATGGCCCGGGTGTCCCACGCGGCTCCGCCCGCCCGCTTCCGCGACGTCGAGGTGGGCGTTGCCTGATCTCGCCGAGGTGGCCGAGCGCGCCGTTCGCGGCGCGTCCGGCGATGCCCTCGCCTGCGTGACCCGCGAGCGCTCGCTCCTGATGCGCTTCGCGGCCAACCGCCCCACCCAGGCCACGTCGATCGACGACACCACGGTCGAGCTGGCGGTGGTGCGCAACGGCCACGTCGGCCGGGCCACCACCAACAACATGTCCGCGGACGCCCTGTCGGACTGCGCCCGCCGCGCCACGCGCGCCGCCGAGGCGGCCGCGGCCGACGGGCCCGGGTTCTTCCCAGGTTTCGCCGCCCCCGGACCAACCCCACCGCACAACGGTCACGACTCGGCCACCGCCGCGCTGGAGCCCGAGCCCGGCGGCCGCGCGCTGGCCGGGTCGTTCGCCGTGGCCCGGGCGGCGGGTCTCGAGGCGCACGGGGTCTGGACCGCCGCGGAGGAGCAACGCGCGGTGTCGGCCGCGGGCGGCACCGCCACCGACCGGACCACCGATGCATACATGAAGGTCATCTGCCTGGCGCCCGGAGGTCGCAGCGGCTACGCCGCCCGGGCGAGCGTGGCCGCCGCGGACCTCGATGCCGGTGCCCTGAGCGAGCGTGCAGCCGAGAAGGCGGCCTTCCCGGGCTCCCCCGCCGTGCTCGCCCCCGGCGCCCACACCGTGGTCATGGAGCCCCATGCCGTCGGCGTGCTGCTCGAGCTGCTGGGCGACGCCGCCTTCAACGGCCTGGCGCACGCCGAGGGACGCGGGGCGCTGGTGGGCCGCCTCGGGCAGCGGGTGGCCTCACCCGCCGTGAACCTCTCGGACTCCCCTCGCTACACGCACCAGCTTCAGCGCGGCATCGACGCGGAGGGCACCGTGAAGCGCCCCGTGCCGCTGATCCAGGACGGAGTGGCCCACCGCGTGGTGCACGACCTGCGCAGCGCGGCGATGGCCGGCACGGAGTCCACGGGCCACGCCCTCGCACCCGGCGGCGACCCGGAGGGCCCCGTCCCCACCAACATGGTCATGGCCGGCGGCGGGGCCACCGGAGAGGACCACCTCTGCGAGGACGTGGAGCGGGGCGTGTACGTGACGAGGCTCTGGTACGGCAACGTGATCCGGGCGAAGGAGTCCCTGGTCACCGCGGTCACCCGCGACGGCACGTTCCTCATCGAGGACGGCCGCATCACACGCCCGGCGGCCGATCTGCGGCTGACCGACAACGCGCTCGGCATCCTCTCCCGGATCCAGGCCCTGGGCGCCCGGCAGACGCTGGTGAGCGAGGCTGAGTACTACGACCGCCGCTTCGCCCACGCCCAGGCATGCCCGGCGATCCGGGCGCGCGACGTGCGCTTCACGGGGTCCGCCGCGCGCGCCTAGGGGCGCGCTAGACCTTCAACAGCGCGAAGACGTTCGCGATGAACAGCACCGCGAACGCGACGGTCCAGCGGTTGAGGTTGCGCTCCACGAGCGAGCCGCCGCCGAAGGGTCCGGCCCCGGTGCCCACGCCGAACGCGCCCGACAGGCCCGCGTCCTTGCCCGAGTGCAACAGGATCAGGACGATGAGGACCACCGACAGGATCACCTGGAATCCGCTGAGAATCGCCTCCACGGCGCAAAAGGGTAGCGGTGACTCAGGAGCCGGGGGCGCGGCCCTCGAGCTTGTCCAGCTGCCTGAGCACCTCGATGGCCTCGCCGCGCAGCTCGCGGTCGAGCACGCGCCAGTCCGCCTCTGAGGTCTTGCCCATGCGGTGATCGAGCTCCGCGTCGCGGATCTCGCGGTACTTGGCCTCCTTCGCCGCCCGCAGCTCCTCGATGCGGGCCTCGTCCTTCGCGAGGTCGGCTCCGGGCCGGGTGAGCGGGATCAGCACGGCGATGGCCACGAGGGCCGCCAGGGCGATGAAGGCCAGCGCGTATCCCACGGCGCTAGCTAGGCCCGCGACAACTCGCGCCCGAGCCGGGCGGCGTAGAGGCTGCGCACACGGCGCAGGCGGGCCTCCGGCGACGGCCACAGGGCCACGAGGGCGCCGAGCACGGCGAACCCGCCCCCGATCCAGATCCACACCACGAGCGGCGAGACGATGGCCCGGAAGGCCGCGGGCGGAGGATCGGTGCGGTAGCGGTCCGCCAGCGCGGCGATCACCAGCGCCTGGGTGTCACCCGGGGAGTCGCGGAACTCCCTGTCGCCCTTGGCGATCGCGCCCTCGAGCGACGAGAGGTCGGGACGTACGGCGAGCCAGAAGTCCTTGCGCAGGCCCCAGCGCACGTCCACCTCGCTGTTGGCCTCGCCCTCGAAGAAGCGTGAGATCACGCCCTTGGTCGGGTCCTGCGTGGCGTAGTAGTTGCGCGACGGATGGAGCGTGAAGCGCTCCTTGCCCCTGCGCACGTCCAGCACCGCGCCGAGGGAGATGGGCGCGCCCGTGCCCGCGCGATCGTCCGCGAGCCTCGCCGTGGCCCGCTTGTACTTCACCTGATAGCCGTCCACCTTGAAGGTGTCCCCCGGACGCAGCCGCAGGTCGCGCTGGTCCAGGAATGCCGACGAGGCGGCCACGCCCAGGAAGAGGATCGCGATCCCCGCGTGCACCATGTATCCGCCGTAGCGACGGCGGTTGCGGCCCATCATCCGGACGAGCGCGCGCGGCAGGGGCTCTCCGGTCATCGTGCGCCGCGCACTCGCCCCGCGGGCGAACTCTTGGCCGATCACCGCGAGCGTGAAGGCCACGAAGGTGAACATGATCAGCGAGGGGGTGCTGTCGGCGGCCGAGGTGAGCGTGACCAGGGCCACGAGGGCCACGGCGGCCACCACCACGGGCAGCACCAGCACGCGCCGCAGCGAGCTCAAGGTGACCTTCCGCCAGGCCAGCACGGGGCCGATCCCGGATAGGAGCACCAGCACGAGCGCGAGCGGCGTCGTCAGCCGGTCGAACCAGGGCGGCCCGACGCTGGCCTTGCTGCCCGTGAGCGCCTCGGAGATGAGCGGGAAGAAGGTGCCCCAGAAGATCACCAGGCAGAGACCCACCAGCACGAGGTTGTTCAGCAGGAAGAAAGACTCGCGCGAGAGCAGGGAGTCGAGCTTGGCCTCGCTGCGCAGGTAGGGAAGTCGGCTGATGATCAGTCCCGCGGACACGGCCACCACCAGCCCGATGAACACCAGGAACTGGACCCCGATCGTGGAGTCGCCGAACGCGTGGATCGAGTCCAGGATCCCGGAGCGCACGAGGAAGGTGCCCAGCAGCGCGAGCGCGAATGTGGCGCACACCAGGCATACGTTCCAGATCTTCAGCATGCCGCGCTTCTCCTGGACCATGATCGAGTGGATGAACGCTGTGCCCACCAGCCAGGGCATGAGCGACGCGTTCTCCACCGGATCCCAGGCCCAGTAGCCGCCCCAGCCGAGCTCGGTGTAGGACCAGAGGGCCCCGAGCATGATCCCGGTGCCCAGGAAGGTCCAGGCCACGAGCGAGAAGCGCCGGGTGGCGCGGATCCAGTCGGCGCCCGTGTTGCGTGTGATCAGGGCCCCGATTGCGAAGGCGAAGGGCACGGAGAACGCCACGTAGCCCGTGTAGAGCATCGGCGGGTGGATCATCATCGCCGGGTGGCGAAGCAGCGGGTTCAGGCCCGCGCCCTCGGCCGGGGGATTGGCGAGCGTGTCGAAGGGGTTCTCCCAGCCCACCATCAGCAGCAGGAAGAAGCCGGCAATCACGGCCAGCACCGCGGTGGCCCAGGGGGCGATCTCGCGCAGCGAGCGGCGGGTGAGGAAGAGCACCGCGCTGGCGAACAGCGACAGGAGCGTCGACCAGAGCAGCAGCGACCCATCCTGGGTGGCCCAGAGGGCGGTGACCTTGTAGAAGGTCGGCGTGTCGGTGGAAGACCCCTGCGCCACCAGCGCGTACGAGAAGTCGGAGCGCAGGAAGGCCGACTCGAGTATCGCGAAGGCGATGACCATGAGGCCGGCCAGGCAGTAGACCGCCCGGCGTCCCGACACCACCCACTGCCGGCCGGCGCCGCGCGCGCCATGGACCGACGCCAATACGGCATACACGGCCGTGAGCAGGCCGACGGTGAGACAGGCGGACCCGGCGCCTGCCATCTCAGCTCGGCGACGACGCCGAGTCGGGCGGCTTCTTGGTGAACTTCGACGGGCACTTGGTGACGAGCGAATCGCGCTCTGCCACGAAGGTGCCCTTCTTGAGCTCGCCCTTCACGATCACCTCGCGGCCCTCGCGGAAGGGGTCGGGCACCACGCCCGAATACACCACGGGCACCGAGCTGGTGCCGTCGCGGTCGCGGATCCGGAAGCGAAGCCGGTCTCCCTGGTGGCTCACCGACGCGGCCACCACCTTGCCCGTGACCTCGTAGGAGCGCCCCGGCTTCAGGTCGCTGGGCTTGCTGGCCGCCGTGGAGGCGCTGAAGCTCGTGTACAGCAGCGTGACGGCGAGGCATACGGCGAGGCCGAGCGTCACCACCAGCCGGATCTTGCGCTTGCGGGCGGGGTCCATCCGCCCGGGATTCTGGCAGGCCGGGACCCGGCAGTCCGCCAAGGTGGCCCGCGGCGTCAGCCGACGGCCGCCCCCTTGGGGCTGCGCTCGGCGTGGCGTGCCATCCACTCGGCTCCGGGGTGGTCGGTCAGACCGTGCACGATGATCGACGCGAACACCGTCAGGGCGGCGATCCCAGTCACCCGTTCGGCGTTCGGCGCATCCGAGGCCAGCACCAGCAGGGCGAAGGTCATCGTGGCCACCCCCTTCGGCCCGAACCAGGACATGAACGCCTTCGCGGCGTTGTCCACCTGGCGGGTTCCCGCCAGCGCGGCGAACACGGCGATCGGGCGCGCGAGCAGGAGGGTGAAGGCGGCGATGGCCACCGCGGCCCAGCCGTCGCCGAACAGGAGATCCGACGTCAGGATCGCGCCGAACACCAGGAACACGCCCAGCTTCACCACCTCGATCACGTCCTCGGATCGCGTCTCGAAGCAGTCCCTGATGTCGGGCCGCCAGATGCCGAAGGCGATCGCGGCCACGAACACGGAGACGAAGCCGTTGCCCTCCGGCGGCAGCACGGCCGTGCCGTAGGCCACGAAGGCCACCCCGAGCGCGTACATCGCCTTCTGGTGCGGGCTCACCGCCTCGCCGCGCGGCATGAGACGTGATGCGGCGAAGGCCACCAAGAGGCCGGACACGAGCCCCACGCCCACGTCCTGGACCACGAAGGTCCACCACACGAAGTCGCTGTTCTGCTCGGCAGCCGCGGTGAACGCGAGCACCGCGGGCAGGGCCAGGCCGTCGTTGAGTCCGGACTCCAGGTTCAGGGAGTGCCGAATCAGCCGCGGGACCCGTGGGTTGGTGACCACCGTGGAGGAGAGCACGGGATCAGTGGGAGCCAGCAATGCCCCCACCAGGAACGACTCGGTCCAGCCGAGGTCGGTGAGCGCATGCGTGACCACGGCCACCAGCGCCGTGGTGAGAGGCATCGCGAGCACGAGCTTGCGCAGCGGAAGGTGCCACGCCCGCTGGAGCATCTCGGCCTCCACCTCCAGCCCGTCGCGGAAGAGGATCACGATCAGGGCCACCACCGCGAGCGAGCCGACGAATCCCGACCGCGGGTCGAGCTCGAGCACGCCCAGTCCGCCGTTCCCGAGCGCGAAACCGGCCACCACGAAGAGCGCGGTGAGCGACAGGAAGCTACGCCGGGCCAGGCCGGCCAGCAGCGCTCCCACGACCAGCATTCCCCCGAGGACCGCGAGCGGGGTGTCGAGCGAGTCGACGGCGGCGAGCACTTGCACCGGGCGAACTGTCGCAGACCTCCCCGCCGCTTCTCGTACCCTGGACCGTTGATGCGTCGTCTCCTCGTGGCAGTTCTTGCTGTGCTCGCGCTCGCCGCCCCGGCCGCGGCGAGCGCCGCTCCCCCCGATCGGGTCTCCCTCACTCGAGGGTGGGAGGAGCGCGTTGACCCAGCGGCCCCTGCGGCTCCGCAGGAGGCCCCGCCCGAGGAAACGGCTCCGGATGGCGCCGACCCCGAGGCGCCGCCGCTGCCGGCGGCACGTGCCGCCCAGGTCCCCGGCGACTGGCGCCCGGTGACCGTGCCCAGCGTGTTCGACCCGCGCGCGATCCCGTCCCTGTACGCGGGCAGCGTGCGCCGCTACCGGCTGGCCTTCACCGGGCCGAGCACACCGCGCGGGTTCAGCTGGCGCCTGGACTTCGAGAGCGTCCGGCGGACCGCCGCGGTGTTCCTGAACGGGCGCCGGCTCGGCCGCAACACGGACCCTTACACGCCCTTCGGCTTCGAGGCCCGCGGACTGCGGCCGGGCAGGACGAACCAGCTCGTGGTGGTGGTGGACAGCCGCAAGGATCCGGACCTTCCCGAGGGCTGGTGGAACTGGGGCGGGATCGTGCGGCCGGTGCATCTCGAGGCCGTGGGCCCGGCCCACCTGCAGGACCTCGGCACCATGTCGCAGGTGCGCTGCCGCGGGCAGGCGCACCGCTGCCGCGCCGGGCTGCTGCTCGACGGGACGCTCGAGCGGCGGGGACGCCGGGCCGTGAACCCCACGCTCGAGGTGCGGCTGCGGCCCCCGCGCGGCCGCGCGATCACCCGCTCCTTCCGGCTCGGCAAGCTCGCCTCGGCGCGACGTCGAATCCGCCTGACGATGCCGGTTCCGCGCCCGGCGCTGTGGTCGCCGGACCGCCCGCAGCTCTACACCGCGCGCCTGACCCTGCGCGAACGCGGCAGCGTGCAGCAGGTGATCCGCCGGAGCATCGGGCTGCGCTCGGTGACTGTGAAGCGCGGGCACCTGTACCTGAACAACCGCCGCGTGGCCCTGCGCGGGGCCTCGATACACGAGGACATGCCCGGCCACGGGGCCGCACTCACCAACTCGGACATGGACACGATCGTGAGCGAGCTCAAGGACCTCGGCGCGAACGTGACCCGCTCCCACTACCTCATGAACGACCGGCTGCTGTCGCGATTCGACCGGGCGGGGATCATGGTGTGGAACGAGGCGCCGATCTGGCAGCGCGACAGCAGGAAGCACATCCTCTGGCGCCCGAAGGAGCGCCACCGCGCGCTGGTCACGGTGGAGCGAACGGTGAAGGCCGGGCGCAGCCACGCGTCCGTGCTCACCCACTCCGTGGCCAACGAGCTGTCCTTCACCCCCGACGGCAAGCCGGGAACGCGCATCTTCCTCGACCAGGCCCGGGAGCTCGCCGGCGACCTGGACCCGACGGTCCCGATCTCGGTGGACATCAAGGGGCGGCCGGGGTACGGCGAGCAGTTCACCTATGAGCGCTTCAAGCTGCTCGGGGTGAACCAGTACTTCGGCTGGTACCGCTGGGTGCCGGACTTCGGCGACCTCGAGCCCTTCCTCTACGAGCTCCGGGACCACTATCCGAAGACCGCGATGGTGATGACCGAGTGGGGCGCCGAGGCGCGACCCGAGCTGGCGAACGCGCCGGCGTCGCTGAAGGGCAGCTACGCGTTCCAGACCTTCCACGCGCAGCGCACGCTCGACGTGATCGATCGCTCGCCCGTGCTCTCCGGCGCGATCTACTGGACGCTGCGCGAGTTCGAGATCTACCCCGGCTGGACCGGCGGAGCGGGAAGGCGCCCCCCGCCCTACTCGCCCAACACCCGCCACCAGAAGGGGCTGATCGACTACAACGGCACGCCCAAGCCCGCGTACTACCTGGTCCGGGGCCGGTTCCACAGCACGCCGCTCTACCCGTAGGCGGCGCCGATGGTGCGACTCGACCTCGACCGGATCCGCGGCGCGGTCGCAGCGATCGATCCGGTGTTCCTCAACACGCCTCAGTACGAGTGCGCTGCGCTCGGCGACGCACTCGGATGCTCGATGACGCTCAAGGTCGAGACGCTGAACCCGGTGCGCAGCTTCAAGGGCCGAGGCACGGAAACCGTCATGGCATCGCTGGCCCGGCGGGGCAACGGGACGGCAGCCGTTTGTGCCAGCGCAGGCAACCTCGGCCAGGCCTTGGCGTACAGCGGGGCGCGACGCGGGATCCCGGTCACCGTTGTGGCGTCACGGACCGCCAGCACGATGAAGGTCGAGCGCATGAGAGCCCTGGGCGCGACGGTCCGGATCGCGGGTGACGACATCGAGGACGCGCGCCTGATCGCCTCCGGCATCGCCGAGGAAGATGGCGTCCACCTGGTCGAGGACAGCCTGGACCTGTCCACGTGCGAGGGGGCGGGAACCATCGGGCTCGAGCTGCTCGGCGGACAGGCTCCGGAACTCGACGTCCTGGTGATCGCGCTGGGCGGCGGCGCGCTGGCCAGCGGCGTCGGCCATGTCGCGAAGTCCCTGGCGCCACATGTCGAGGTGATCGCCGTCCAGCCGGAGGGCGCGCCGGCCATGGCGCTGTCCTGGCGCAGCGGCCGGGTGGTGGAGACCGAGAGCATCGACACGATCGCCGACGGCGTGGCCGGGCGCTGCCCGATCCCGGAGGTGCTCGAGGACCTGCTGGTCGTCGTGGACGACGTGGCGCTCGTCAGCGAGGCCGCGATCAAGGCCGGCATGCAGCTTCTCTACCGCCACGCGGGGCTCGTCGCGGAGCCCTCGGCTGCGCTCGGCGCGGCCACCGCCATCGAGGACCCGGAACGCTTCGCCGGGAAGCGGGTGGCCACGATCATCTGCGGGAGCAACGTCGCGACCAGCGACTTCGAACGCTGGGTTCTGGACCTATCGTTGTGATATATCTATCGGATATATGGAGCTCAGCAAGACCGCATACGTCGTGCTCGGGATGCTCAGGCTCGGACAGCGCACCGGGTACGAGATCAAGTCGCTCGTGGATGTGTCCACGCGCTTCTTCTGGGCCGCGAGCTACGGGCAGATCTATCCCGAGCTGAGGCGCCTCGAGGAGGCCGGACTCGTTTCCGGCACGGATGACGAGAGCGACGGCCGGGGCAGACGCGCGTACGAGCTCACCGAGGCGGGCGAGCGGGCGCTTCATGACTGGCTCACCTCCGACGCCCCGCTCTCGCTCGAGCTTCGGCACGAGGGCGCGCTCAAGCTGTTCTTCGCCGACGCCCTCGATCCCGACGAGCAGCTCGCGCTGATCCGGGCCACCCGGGCGTCCCACGAGCAGGCCCGTGCCGAGCTGCGCGCGCTCCATCCGGAGACCGCGCCCGACCCCGAGAAGCGCTGCCCCCGCCGGGTGCTCGAGTGGGGACTCGAGCTGAACGACTTCTACGTGGACTGGTGCAATCGCGTGGAGCGCGAGATCGAGGCGGAGCGGAGCGCCGCGTCCCGCGACTGACCATGCTCGGCGTGCTCTCCCGACTCGCGGTACAGCACCCCCGCCGGGTGGTGGCGGCGGTGGCTCTGCTGGCAGTGATCGCGGCCTTGTTCGGGGGCAGGGTGGCCGACCGGCTCGCGCCGTACGGCGCCGACGACCCGGCCAGCGAGAGCTACCGCGCCGAGCAGCTTCTGGAGCGATCGGGGGCCAACGGCACCACGGACGTGGTGGCCCTGGTCCGGCCGCGCCGGAACGTGCGCACCCCGGCAGGTCGTGCCGAGGTACTGCGGGTGGCCGCGGACCTGCGCCAAGACCCGGACATCGGCAGGGTCACGACCTTCCGGGAGGGCGGCGACGCGTTGGTATCGCGTGACGGCCGCGCCTCCTACGTGATCGCCGGCTTCAGGTCCGACGTGGAGGCCTCGGACGCGGGCAAGCGCCTGCGCGACCGCTTCGAGGGGCGCCCCCGGGTGGAGCTCGGCGGCGGCGAGATCGCCAACGTCGAGGCCAACGAGCAGGTGTCAAAGGACCTGGCGCGGGCCGAGCTCCTGGCCATCCCCTTCCTCCTCATCCTGTCCTTCGTGTTCTTCCGCAGCGGTGTGGCCGCCCTGCTGCCGCCCATGGTCGGAGTCACCACCATCCTCATGACCTTCCTGTCGCTGCGCATCGCCAGCGAGTTTGGGTCGGTGTCGGTGTTCGCCCTCAACCTGGTCACCGGACTGGGGCTGGGCCTGGCCATCGACTACAGCCTGTTCGTGGTGTCCCGCTTCCGGGAGGAGATGGAGCGAAGCCCCGATCGCGGCGAGGCCCTGCGGCGAACGCTGGCAACAGCCGGCCGCACCGTGCTCTTCAGCTCCCTGACGGTGGCGGCGGCCATGTCCTCGCTGCTCGTCTTCCCGCAGCGCTTTCTCTACTCGATGGGTATCGGCGGCGTGCTGGTGGCGCTGCTGGCCAGCGCCGTGGCGCTCACCCTGCTGCCCGCCGTGCTGATGCTTCTGGGCCCACGCGTGAACGCGCTGGCGCCGGCGCGCCTCCAGCGGGCCCGCGAGCGAGAGGCGCGCGGGGACGCGAGCGGCGCCTGGTACCGGCTCTCGCGTTTCGTGATGCGGCGTCCCGCCAGGGTGGCGATCGCCAGCGCGGGCACGCTGATCGCGCTCGGCATTCCCTTCTTCTCGATCGACTTCACCACCGTCGACGCCTCCGTCCTGCCCACCAGCGCAAGCGCCCGGCAGGTTGACGAGACGCTTCAGCGGGAATTCCCCCCGCACCACACCAGTCCCACCTTCCTCGCCGTCGAGCAGCGGCCCGGGCCCGCGCTCAACGCGTACGTGCGCCGGCTGCGCCGGGTGGATGGCGTGGCCGAGGTGTCGGCTCCCCGGCCGGTCGCGCCCGGCCTCACCCGCGTGGATGTGATCTCCGGGTCGGGACCGCTGAGCTCACGGAGCGAGCAGCTCGTGGACGACGTTCGCGCCCTCCACCCGCCGTTCCCCGTGTCGGCCGGCGGGTCGACCGCGCACTTCGTGGACCTGCGCGCGAGCCTCGCGAGCCACCTCCCGCTGGCGCTCGCGATCATCGCGCTGGCCACGATCATCGTCCTGTTCGCGATGACCGGATCGGTGGTGCTGCCGGTCAAGGCGGTGCTCATGAACCTCCTGACGCTGAGCGCCACCTTCGGAGTGCTGGTGCTGATCTTCCAGGACGGCCGGTTCGAGGGGCTGCTCGGATACTCGAGCCAGGGGGCCCTGGAGATCACGCAGCCGATCGTGCTGCTGGCGATCGTGTTCGGGCTGTCCACCGACTACGGCGTGTTCCTCCTGTCGAGGATCAAGGAGGCGCGCGACCGCGGGGCCTCGGACCAGGAGGCCGTGGCCATCGGGCTTCAGCGAACGGGCCGCATCATCACCGCGGCGGCGCTGCTGTTCTGCATCGCCATCGGGGCCTTCGCCACCTCGAAGATGATCTTCATCAAGGAGCTCGGGGTGGGCACCGCCCTGGCCGTGCTGATCGACGCGACGATCGTGCGCGCCCTGCTGGTGCCGTCGCTGATGGCGCTGCTCGGCCGGTGGAACTGGTGGGCGCCGCGGCCCCTGCGCCACCTGCACGACCGCTTTGGCCTGAGCGACGCCGGTCCGTCGCACGCCTGAGCACGCCTGACGGGTGTGGATGCCACCATCCCCGGGTGGCCGAAGCGTTGTTCACCTTCCTGCCCGTGGCCGCGCTGCTCACCGTCCTGCCCGGGCCTGCCACCGCCCTGGTCGTGCAGTCCGCATTCCAAGGCGGCCGGGCCGAGGCGCTGCGCACGACCGCCGGGAACAGCCTCGGCATCCTCGTCTGGGCGCTGTTCGCGGCATTCGGGCTCGCGGCCGTGGTGGCCGCCTCGGGCGAGGCCTTCACGCTGATGAAGCTGGCCTGCGGCGCCGCGCTCGTGTATCTCGGCGCCCAGGCGCTCTGGCGCAGCCGCCACACCGGCGAGCGGCCCCGGGCACCGGCCGGCCCGGCACTCGGCCCCTTCCGGAGCGGATTGGCCACGAGCATCTCGAACCCGAAGCTCGCCGTGTTCTTCGTCGCGCTCTTTCCTCAGTTCGTGCCGTCGGGGGAGCCCGTCCTCCCCTACGCCCTGGCCATGGTGGCCGTCCAGGTGGCGCTCGACCTCGCCTACTACTCGGCCATCGCGTGGGTGGTGGTGCGCGCGCGGCGGCTGGCCGGGCGGACGGGCTGGATGAGGTGGGTCGAGCGCGTGACGGGCGGCGCGATGGTGGCGCTGGGCCTGCGCGTCGCGCTCGACCGGCGCTCGTAGCAAACCGCACCGCTCCGAACGCTCACCAGCCGTGTTCCGGAGATTGGTGCTGCGCTCCGCCCCTCTCCGCCTCGCCGTGCTCGCGGTGTGCCTCGTGTCCAGCGGGTGCGCCGTGACCCCGTCCGTTCCGTTCCAGCACTCGACCTTCGAGGGCTTCCCGGTGATCTCGTACGTGCCCGAGCACCCACGCGGCATGGTCTACGTGTTCCACGGCAGCAACGGGAGCGCCAACTTCGCCGAGCGGCTGGAGACCGTGGACGCGCTCAACCTCCTGATCTCCAAGGGCTACGGCTTCGTGTCCACCTCCAGCACCGAGCGCACCGGCGACAAGCGCTGGGACGTGTTCAACGCGTCCGTCACCACCAACCCCGACCTTGCCCGGCTCGCCCGGCTGCAGACCAGCCTCGTGGCGAGCACCCCGCTCGAGGCGAACACGCCGCTGGTGGGCATCGGGATGTCCAACGGGGCCCGCTTCGTAACCCTCTGGGGCCAGGCCTGGAAGAACGCCGGCTACCCGGTGAAGGCCATCTGGGCCAGCCACGGAAACGCCGCCCCGTCGGTCGAGGGAGCGGGCAATCTGACTGTGCCCACCGTCTTCTCCACCGCGGTGAACGACTTCACCGTGCCGCCCGGCCAGGTGATCGCCGACTACACCACGGCCCACGACGCGGGCACCCCGTCGGAGCTCTTCCTCTCTCGGGAGCGCAACCTCAACTACAACCAGTACCTCCGAATCCCCGGCATCGACAACGGCGAGGCCAAGGGGATCGTGGACGCGCTCGAGGCCACCGGCGTGTGGGACGCGCAGGGCAAGCGGATCGTCTCCGACGTGGAGCAGGCCGCCACCCGCGCGACCGCCGCCCACCTGCCGGCATCGGTGGCCCCGCAGGCCGGCTCGATCCAGGACGAGACCGCGCTGCTGCTCGCGGTGCACCAGTTCACCGCCGAGTTCGCCGGTCAGGTGAACACCTTCTTCGACCACTACGTGCCGGCTTCCCAGTTGCGCTCGCCGGCAATTGCAAAGAGGATGTGAAAGTGAAGCTTCGATCGACTGCCCTCGCCCTGCTCGCCCTCGGCCTCGCCGCGCCCGCGGCTTCAGCCCAGTCCGCGCCCCTCGCCGGCCCTCCCGGGACCAGCCTCAACAAGGTGCTCGTGATCGGCACCGACGGCACGCGCTGGGACCTGGTGAAGGCCGCGATGCGCTCCGGCAAGGCCCCCAACCTCAAGCGCCTCAAGCAGCTCGGCTTCGGCAAGCCGACCCAGCTCGAGTACGCCCCGCCCAAGGCGCTCACGCTCAGCGAGGTGGGATGGTCGTCCATCTCGAGCGGCGTGTGGCCCGACAAGCACGGCGTGTTCGGATTCAAGTTCAACATGGATCCCGGGCAGGCCACCAAGAACGGCTACCTGGACTTCCTCACCCGCATCGAGAACCAGCGGCCGCGGACCAGCACCTTCCTGGCCAGCGACTGGTCGAACATCGGACTGCCGTTGAACGGCGGGCCGATCTTCGGCTCGGCGATGGATGCGCGCTACGCGCTCGACACCAACGTCGAGACGCTTCCGGCGTGGAACGCCGGGGACGAGGCCGTGACGAACGAGGCCTCGCGCTACCTGCGCCGCGGCGACCCGGACGCCGGGTTCGTGTACCTCGGCCTCGTGGACGAGACCGCGCACCTGGTGGGCTCGGCACTGCCCCCCTACGCCGCGGCGATCGCGACCACCGACGCTCGCATCGGGCGGATCCTCCACGCCATCCGGTCACGTCCGAGCTACCCGTTCGAGGCCTGGACCGTGCTCGTGACCACCGACCACGGCCAGCGGCCCCTCGACTACCCGAGCGTGGCCAGCCACATCGGCGGCACGCCGCTCGAGGAGACCTCGTTCGTCTTCGGCGCCGGCCCCGGGCTCGGCCGGAAGAGCGGCCAGCCCAAGATCGTGGACATCGCCCCCACCGTGCTGCACCAGCTCGGGATCGGCGTGCCCGCGTCCTGGAAGCTCGACGGCCGCTCGCTGTCCGCGACCCGTCCGCCCGCCTCGGCCCACGCCGTGGTGGTACGGCGCGGGCTGCTCGCACACGTGACGCTCGGGGTGCCGCGCCGCGTCTCGGTGCTGCGGCTGCAGCTTCCGGCCGGCGTGCGGCTGGTCCGTGGAGCGAAGGTGATCGTCGGAGCCAACGGGCACCGCGTCCCGTTCGCCGCCGGCGGCCGCAACGTGGTGGCACGCCTCCGCGGGCTCCGGCTCAGCAGCCTCACGGTGGCCAGCGGGCCGGGATCGCTCAACGTCGCCCGCGGTGCCAAGCGCGCCGGACAGGTGAAGGTCTACCTGCGCTCCGGCGGCAGGCGCCTCGGACCGCTCGCCATACCGCTGGGCTAGGCCGCAGCCGTCAGGCCGCGGGAGCCGGCCGCCCTCATAGGGTGGAGCCATGACCGCTGCCGTACAGATCGAGGGCCTGACCAAGACCTTCGGCAAGGTGCAGGCCGTGAGCGACCTTTCTTTCGAGGTCCAGGCGGGGCGCGTCACCGGCTTCCTCGGACCCAACGGGGCGGGCAAGAGCACCACGCTCCGCATGCTCCTCGGGCTGATCCACTCGGACTCCGGGCGCGGCAGCTTCGGCGGGCTTCGATACGAGGACCTCGAGCACCCCAGCGCCCAGGTGGGCGTGGTGCTGGAGGACGCGAGCTTCCATCCCGGTCGCAGCGGCCGCAATCACCTGCGGGTGCTCGCCGCCGCGGGGAGCCATCCCGACTCGCGCGTGGACGAGGTGCTCGAGCGGGTCGGCTTGACGGGGGCGGCCAACCGTCGCGTCAAGGGCTACTCGATGGGGATGCGCCAGCGCCTGGCGATCGCCGCCGCGCTGCTGGGCGACCCTCGGGTGCTCGTGCTGGATGAGCCGGCGAACGGCCTGGACCCCCCGGGCATCCGCTGGATGCGCGACCTGCTGCGCGCGGAGGCCGGACGCGGCAGCGCCGTGCTCGTGTCCAGCCACCTGCTGTCGGAGGTGGCCCAGAGCGTGGACGACGTGGTGGTGATCGCGCGTGGGTCCCTGCGGGCCAGCGGCTCGCTGGAGGAGGTGCTCGGCGGCGCGGACGGCCCGGTCACACGCGTGCGCGCGGCCGAGCCGGAGCGTCTGTCCGCCGTGCTCTCCGAGGCCGGGGTCCGAGCCGAGTCGCAGTCCGGAGCGCTGATCGCCCGCGGCACCACGCCCGAACGGGTAGGGCGGCTGGCCGCGGACCACGGCCTCGCCCTGATCGAGCTCGTCGCGGTGTCGCGTTCTCTGGAGGACGCCTTCTTCGAGCTCACGGCGGACCCGGCATGACCGCGCTGCTCCGGGCCGAGGTGCTGAAGCTGCGCACCACGCGAACGTTCATTGCCTTTGCCGGGCTGGCCGTGGGCACGTCGCTGCTCATCGCCGTCCTCGTGAGCCTCCTCACCGAGCCCACCCAGGACAGCGTTCTCACCGACGTCTTCACGTCCGACACCAGCTCTCTGTTCATCATCATCCTGGCCGTGGTGGGCATCAGCGGCGAGTGGCGCCACCGCACGATCACCAGCTCGCTGCTCGCCGCCCCCGATCGCGTGCGCTTCCTGGCCGCGAAGACGCTCGCCTTCGCGGTGGTCGGGCTGCTCCTCTCCCTTTCCATCTCGATCACCGTGGCCGTGGTCGGCTTCCTCATCCTGGGCGTGCGCGACCTGCCCACCCCCGGGTTGGGCGAGCTCGCGGCTCAGGTGGGGTACATCGCCTCCGAGGCGATGCTCCTCGGGGCCTTCGGGGTGTGCGTGGGCGCCCTGGTGCGCAACCAGGTGGTGGCCGTGGTGGGGCTGCTGCTGCTGTCGTTCGTCGTCGAGCCCCTGCTGATCGGCCTGGTGCCGAACGTGTTCCGCTACGCCCCGTTCGTCGCGCTGCCCACCGCGGTCTCCGACATCCCCGCGGATCAGGCCGGCCTCCCCGACGTGGACCTGCTGGCCCCGGGTCTCGCGGTGCTCGCGATGCTGGCCTGGATCGCGGTCACGTTCACGATCGCCGCCGTGCTGCTCAGAGCGCGCGACCTCAACTAGCTCAAGCACTCGGGCCGAGTGCCCGAAGCAGACTGGACATGCGCCATTCCGCCATCCCGGTCCTCGTCCTCGCCGTGCTCGCGCTGGGAGCCCCCGTGGCCTCGGCCGCGCCGCTCAACCGGCCCGACGATCCCGTGGTGGTCACCGGCGCGGGAACGCCGGCTCTGGTGGGCGCGCCTCCGGGCGACGTGGTGGCCTTCGCCTGGACCGGCGCCTGGCAGCAGATCCCGGTGCAGGTGGACGAGCGGAAGCTCTTCGACCTGCGCAGCGCCTACCCCAGCCCGTTCAGCTGCGGCGGGAACAGCCTCTGCTACTCCCCCTTCTCCACCCCCGCGAAGCTCCGCTACGCCGACCCGGGCACTCTTGTGGGAGCCGACACCGATCCGTCCCTCGACGCCAACGACGAGATCGCGTTCATGGCCAAGGACACCGGGTCCGAGGCAGGCGCCGTGCCCGATCCGTCCGGGGTGGTCTCGGGTTCGCGGGTGCTGGTGAAGATCACGGATCCGCTGGACAGCGGGGTGGGGTACGCCTATCTCTTCCGGCGAAGCGGCGCGCTGGATCCGAGCGCCGGCCAGCAGTATGTGAACTACACATTCAGTCTGGCTTCGGGTGCATACCCGGCGACCTACAAATTCTCTGCCGGCACGAACACCGAGACGTCCAACGTTGTCACGCCGCGCTACTCGCGCGCCTTCACCGACCGCTGGAAGGAGAGCGGCCTGAGCATCGCGAGCGGCCCCGACATCCTCGATCGGACCGACAACCAGTTCAGCCCCGACTACTGCGGGCGCAGCACGCTCACGTTCGCCGGGGGTGAGGGCGCCTTTCTCGTGAACCGAAACGGTCCGGTGCGGGCGATACGGGCATTCCTGGGCGCCAACAGCGGCCCGATGACCGAGCGCCAGCAGGTGTTCTACGAAGGACGCGAGGACGACACGATCTACCTACGTGTCCACCCCATCCCCGGCGTCATGAGCTTCATGGAC
Organism: uncultured Thermoleophilaceae bacterium; assembly: GCA_963819115.1. Taxonomy (GTDB): domain Bacteria; phylum Actinomycetota; class Thermoleophilia; order Solirubrobacterales; family Thermoleophilaceae; genus JACVRW01. Next base: position 1,944,403 of record CAWFUR010000011.1, read on the forward strand.
TACAGCGCCGCGGCGTCAGGGATGACCTACCGGAACAACAACAACCTCGCCGGGGTGACGATCGACGGCGTGGCCGACACGGTGACCCCGGGCGCGCTCACCTGGGAGAGCGTGGACGGGTCGCAGGGCGCGCTCACAAGCGTGCACACCTGGAGCACCACGGTCGCCGCGAGCAAGTTCACCTCGTTCTACCGCGACGCTGCCAGCCCGCCCGCAGGGCAGACCCCCTGCCAGGGCGACGCCGGCTTCTACGGCGCGAGCGGCCCCTACATCAACGGCTCGATCAACTCCACCGACGAACCCTCCAACGGCAGCGCCCCCGCCGATCGCCTGACCACCACGCGAACCATGTTCTTCGGCGCACCGGGGTCCGCGAACGGCCCGCTGCGCCGCTCGCAGGTCACCGCTCACCTGACCACGAACCTCGACCCGGTGGTGGTCCCGCCGGCTCCGCCCCGGCCCGCACCCCCGGAGGGCCCGTCGGTCCCGACTCCGCCGAAGGCCAAGCCAAAGGTGAGGCTCTCGCTGGGACTGCGCTACCACCGCGCGCGGGGCTGCGCCCGCCATGCCGCGGTGCTCACCGTGCGGGGCACGGGACTCGGCCAGATCCTCCGCGTCGGGCTGGCGGGCCACTCGAAGAAGAGGGTCACCGACCGCGTGCGGCCCTTCCGGATCACCCTGACGAAGAAGCGACTGCACGGGCATGCGCGCGGGCTGGTTGTGGTGCGGGCCCGCCTGGCCGGGGGCCGGCTCGTGACGCTGAAGCACCGCGTCCGCGGACTCTGCTGACTGGGGTTGCCCTGCTCTCCCTCGCGGGTGGATACTCGCGGCCACTCGACGAGAGGAGATCCACATGTATGCACGGGTGGCACGCTTCGAGGGCGCGGACGGCGACGGCCTTCGCCGCAGCGTGGCGGAGATCAACGACCGAGCCGCCAGCGGGCCGCCCGAGGGCGTTCCGGCGAAGGGCTTCCTGCTGCTGATCGACCCCGACAAGGGTCAGGGCCTCGCCATCTCCCTGTTCGACACCGAGGAGGACCTGAAGGCGGGCCACGAGGTGCTCAACTCGATGACACCACCGGCCGACGGGATGGGCCACCGCTCGACCGTGGAGATGTTCGAGGTCGGTGTGGACGTCAGGATGTGACGGGTCCGTTCAGGCCAGCGGCTGCAGCCGCGTTCGCTCCACCCGAGCGAGCTTGCGCCGCAGGCGCCGGTACTGGCGCTTCTGCTCGGGGGTGCGTTTGTGGTGCCGGTTCGCGAGGTTCGTGCGCTCGAGCGGGTCGGTCTTGAGGTCGTACATCTCCCACTGGTCGGGCACCTTGCCCTCGGCGTCGTAGTAGCGGGCGAGCTTGTACCGGCGTTCCCTGATGCTCACGATGTGGTTCGGGGCCTTCGGGTACGGACCGCTTGACTGCCCGGACTGCCAGTCGTCGTAGGTGAACACGGTGTAGCTCTGCCCCCGCTTGGGCGAACGGCTGAGGATCTGGTCCGAGTAGTCCACGCCCTCCCAGGAATCGCGGGCGGCGGCCGGTGCGCCCACGAGGGTGGCGAGCGTCGGCAGGAAGTCGACGTGGGAGACGAGCGCATCGCTCTTCCGCGGCTTCTTGAACAGGCGCGGGTTCGAGTACACCAGCGGGACGTGGGTGGACTCCTCGTAGAAGTTGAAGTTCTTCTGACGCATCCCGCCGTGGGCGGTGCCCATCTCACCGTGGTCGGCGGTCGCGATCACCAATGTGTTGTCGAGCAGACGGGCCTTCGCGAGCGTGTCGAGGATCTTCACGAGGTAGGCGTCCGAGGCCTTCATCAGGTTGCCGTAGAAGTTCAGGTAGTTGCGCTTCATCTGCCGGGTCGGGATGGGCCCGGAGGCGTTGAAGAGCCGCAGGAACTCCTTCTGCACGCTGGGCTTGGTCGAAAGGTCCTCGCCCACCGTCCGCGGCGGTTCGAGCTCGCCCTGGAGCCACGAGTCGTCGTAGCCCCCGCTCCCGTAGGTCTTCGGGTAGAGCAGGACGTCGTGGGGGTTCACCAGCGACACGACCATGAAGAAGGGCTGGCTCTGGGCGGCCGTGGAGCTCAGGTACTGAACCGCGCCCTCGGTGCCTGCCTCAGCCGTGCCCTGGGAGTTGATGAAACGGCCGTCGTTGTCGTAGATGCCACCCCCCTCCTCGGGAATGTCCTGGTTGCCGCCGGCGTCCGGCGGATCCCAGCGCGTGAAGCCGTACTGGTTCACGTCGGAGGGAACCCACGTCGAGCCGTTCGCCGGCTTGTTGCAGTGGAACTTCCCCTTGTAGACCGGGGTGTAGCCCGCGGCGGCCACCACAGACGCGGGGTTCTTGAAGCTCGTGGCCAGCTCGACCTGCGGGTACTGCGGCGCCGGCATGTCCGTCTCGAGCGTGTACTTCACGCCGTGCTGGGCGGGAAAGAACCCGCACATCAGCGTCGAGCGCGCGGGGGAGCACATGCACGCGTTCGTGTACGCGTTCTCGAAGGTCATGCCGTGACGCTTCAGGCGGGTCAGGCCAGGCATGTTGCGCTTGGCCCAGCCCCGCGGGAAATGCTGGATCGCTCGCTGCTGGTCGGTGATGAAGAGGAGCACGTTCATGCCGGCCACCTTGCGGGCCGGGGTGGCGCGGCGGGACGCGGCCGCGGCGGCGGCCCGGCCACCCAGCAACAGGCCCGGTGCGGCGACGCCGGCCGCCTTCAGCAGGTCGCCGCGAGTGATTCCATGGTGCTTGCTCTTCATGTCAGCCCTTCCGGCCCGAGGCCGTCTTGGTTACGCGCCTGAAGACGCTGATCGAGTTGCTGCTGAACGCGGCCGAGTAGAGCTGCCGACCGTTGGGGCTGACAACCATGGAGCTCACTCCGCCGAGCGCGCGCCCGGGCAGGCAGTCGCGCCTCGCTCCGGTGGTGACGCAGCCCAGGCGGCGCGCCTTCTGGATCACGGCGCCCGAACCGGTGTTGCGGTTGAAAACGTCCACCGCGTTCGATCCGAACGCTGCCGCGTAGACGCTGGCGCCGTCGGGCGACACGGCCACCCCCTCGGGTTCACTCATGGCCCGGCCGAGGGAGCAGCCCACGGCGAGAAGGTTGATCACGCAGGCGGACGTGCCGGTCTGCTGGGTGAGCTGCCCGGTTGACGATGCGCGATTGAACGTCGTCAGGCTGTTGCTCAACAGGGATGTCACGTACACGCTGTCGCCGCCGGGGCTGACCGCCACCGCGTTCGCGCCCCCGAGCTGGATCCCCGTCGTGCAGCCGGCCAGCGGAGCGTTCACGATGCACCCCGTGCCATCCGCGGCCTGGGTCAGCGTGCCCGTGGACGGGTCACGGGTGAGCACGCCGAGGGCGTTGCTCACCGCGGTGGCCACGTACACGCTGCTTCCGTCGGCGCTCACCGCCATCCCCTCCGGAGCGGCCAGCGCGAGACCGGTGGTGCAGCCGTCGGCGGGTGAGTTCACGATGCATCCGGTGGTGCCGACCGGCTGCGTGAGCGCGCCGGTGGACGCGGCGCGTGAGAACACCGCGACAGCGTTGCCGGCGAATGCGCCCACGTAGACGTTGTGGCCGTCGGGGCTGACCGTCACCACGTCCGGGCCGTTCAGGGCGCGGCCGGCGGCGCACGCCGGGATCGCTCTGCCGGCGACGCAACCGGAGGTGCCACGCCTCTGGGAGAGAGCGCCGGTCGACCGGTTGCGGCGGAAGACGGCCACGGCGTCGCTGATGAGTGATGTCGCGTAGACGTTCCTGCCGTCGGGACTGACGGCCACGGAGTTGGGGCCGTTGAGCGCGTGGCCGGTGGCGCAGCCACGGGAGCCCCCGGCGGCGATGCACCCGGCGGCACCCGAGCCCTGCCTCAGCCGGCCGGTGCTCGCATTGCGCCTGAAGATGGCGATCGCGTCGCTGGTGGACGACGCGACATAGAGACTCCTCCCGTCTGGGCTGATGCCCAGGGCGTTGGAGCCGAGAAACGGGGCCGCCCCGCGCAGGGCCCGTACGGAGGTGCAGCCCCGCCGGGGCGTGGAGCGATCGACGAGGCAGCCGCTGGGTCCGGGCAGCTGCGCCAGCGCTCCGCGGGGTGCTGCGGCGAACGAGGGCTTGGGCAACAGCAGGGCCGCCCCGGTGACCGCGAGGAGGACAAGCGAGATCGCAGGACGCCGGCGTTCCGTTCTAGAGGCATCGGCGCGCCGCGGTCATGCCGATATCGAACATCCGTCCACATCCGCCTCTGCGGGCTAAAGCAAGCCCTCGAACCCGTCCGGCGGCCCTGACCGGGTGGCCTTCCGGGCCCGCCAGAGGCGGAGCTAGCGCCTCTCCGCGAAGTAGCCGACCATGATTCCCATGACGCCCTTGCCCTTTTCCGGGGTGCGGACGTTGTACTGGGCGTGCAGCCGCACCGTGTCGCGCTTGCCCACCCGGCCCAGGCGGCCGGCACACCCGGTCATCCCAGCGATGTGCCCCTTATAGCCCTCCAGAACGGCATCCGGATGGTCTGAGTGGCGCATCGGCCACCACCACTTCGGGTGCAACCTGTCCGTGCCGGCCCCCGGCCCTGCCGGGGCGAACTCGGAGCCGTGGGCGTACCTGGCCCGCGACGTGCAGATCACCCTCCCGGTCGTGGCGTTCTCGGCCGCGATGCTGATCCCGTTGTCGTGGACGTGCCCGCCGATGGCCACGAAGCGCCCCGCGAGCGTCGAATTCCAGTCCCACTCGACATCGCTGTAGCCGGTGGGGACGTCGACCTCCGAGTCGCCGCAGTTGTCCACGTCCAGCCAGACCGGCTTGACGGGCTTGAGGTGCCGCTTGGTCCACGTGAACCGGTACTCCACCGCCACGTCACGGGGCTGCGGCGTCATGTTCATGAGGTGCAGGATGAGGCCCCACTCGTCGTCGGGCCTGACCGGCAGGCCGTAGCCGCGCGGCAGCCGGGTGATCGTGCGCTCGTTGCCGGAGGCGAAGAAACGCTCATTGCCGCCCTCGAGCCCGCCCAGCAGGTTGATCAGGCCGCTGCCGCCGCCGACGGGGCAGGTGGTGTCCGAGTGGGACCAGTTCACGTTCACGACGTGGTGGAGCATCCCGCCGTTCTCGAAGTTGACCGTCTCGCCGGTCTTCGCGTCAACGAGGTTCGGGACGATCCGGGTGATGGAGCAGTTCACGCACGGCTTCTTCATCGGCACGTCGATGCACTTCAGCCCGCTGTGGCAGCCGCCCTCCCGGACGATCGCGTTGTCCAGCTGCCCGGGGCGGCCGTTCGCCGCCGGGACGGTGAACGGGCCCCAGCGGACGGTGGTCGTGCGGTAGCGGTACCCCTGACGGCGGTAATGGCCGCGCCGGGCTTGGTGGCCGTGGTGGCCGGCCTTGCCCACCCGCTGGCCCGCGCCGTCGTGGCGGGCTGCCGCGCCAGCGGCGCTCGCGCCTCCCAGCGCCGTCAGCGAGACAGCCAGCGCGGCGGCGGCGATGCTCGTACGACGTGCTCTGCTCAAGTTCCCTCCCTGGGCTCGATCCCGTTCGACCGTACCCCGATGGAATGCGCGGCGACACCGGAAGGCGTGGATTCAGGGCGGCGGATGTCAGAACCCTGACCAGCGGAGAGGCTCGGCTCGGCTCGATTCGCGAGCGCGCTGCCATATGCGTCAACGGGGAAGCGACGACGGTTGTCCGAGTGCTGACAACCCTGGTCGCGATCCCCCTGCCAAGCGGACGACGGGGGTCGAACCCGCGACCTTCGGCTTGGGAAGCCGACGCTCTACCAACTGAGCTACGTCCGCGTGGGGGGCGAGTTTAGCCTCGGTCCCGCCCACCCCGGCGGTGCGGCCGCGCGCGCGGTCTATCTTTCGCAGCGCCCCATGCGAAGGGTCCTCTCCCCCATTCCCCTGGCCGTGATCGGCGTGCTCGTAGCGCTCGTGGTCCTGCTCGCCTACGGCCTCGCGTCGAACGAGCCCGATCGCTCGCTCGACAACGCTGCCGCGCGCGGCGAGCGTGAGCAGGCCCCGTCCTTCGACCTCCCGAAGCTCTCCGGGGCGGGCCGGAGCAGCCTGACGGACTATCGCGGCCGGGTGGTGGTGCTGAACTTCTGGGCCTCCTGGTGCGTGCCCTGCCAGACCGAGTCGCCGCTCCTGGAGCGCTGGCACCGCCGGATCTCGACGAACGGCCGCGGCACGGTGCTCGGGGTGGACGGCCAGGACGTGAGCTCCGACGCGCGCGACTTCGTGCGCGAGTACGCCCTCACCTATCCCATGCTCCACGACGGCCCCGGGAACCTGCGTGAACCGTTCGGCGTGCTCGGCTATCCCGAGACGTTCGTGATCGACCCGCGCGGGCGCGTGGCCGCCCTGCAGCGCGGGCCGGTGGACGAGGACTTCATGCGCCGCTCCGTGGCCCCGCTCCTGAGGGAGGCCGCGTGAGGCGCGCGCTGGCCGGCGTGCTGGCCGCCGCCGCCCTGCTCGCGGCCGCCCCGGCCGCACTCGCGGCCGACTGCCCGAAGACCACCCTGGCCGCCGTGGAGAACGAGGTGATGTGCCCGGTGTGCGGCACCCCGCTCGCCCTGGCCACCGAGGCTCCGCAGGCCAACCGCGAGCGCGCGTTCATCCAGCGCCAGGTGAATGCCTGCCGGTCCAAGGACCAGATCAAGCGCACGCTCGTGGCCCAGTTCGGCGACAGCGTGCTCGCCCTCCCCGGCGACGAGAACTCCGACTTCGGTGACGTGCTCGTGTACGTGATCCCGGGGCTCGGCGTGCTGCTCGCGCTCGGTGGTGTGATCATCGCCACCCGCCGCTGGCGCCGCCGCGGCGAGGACTCGCCGTCGCATACGGCCGCCCCCTCCCCCGCGGGCTCCGCCCGACTCAACGCCGACCTGGAGCGCTACGACCTGTGATCGCCGCCGACAGCGTCGACACCACCGTGGTGGCTGCCTTCGGGGTCGGCCTCATCTCCTTCGTCTCACCCTGCGTCCTGCCGCTGGTGCCGGGCTACCTCTCCACGATCTCCGGCGTGTCGTTCGCCGACATCCAGGAGGGCCGGGGGCGGATGCGCGTGCTCGGCCCCGCGCTGCTCTTCTGCCTCTCCTTCACCGCGATGTTCGTGGCCCTCGGGATGACGGCCACCGGTCTCGGCCAGACGCTCCAGGAGCACCGCACCCTCCTGCGCCAGATCTCCGGAATCGTGCTGATCGCCATGGGCGTGCTCTTCATCGCCATGCTCTTCGTGCCACTCCTGAACCAGCAGTGGCGCCCGGAGAAGCTCATGCAGCGCGCCCACACCGGCGGCCCTGTGGTGGCCGGCCTCGCGTTCGCGGTCGCCTGGCTGCCCTGCACCGGACCGACCCTCGGAGCGATCCTCACCGCCGCATCGGGAGAAGCCACCGTCGGGCAGGGCGGCGTGCTGCTCGCCTTCTACTCGCTGGGCCTGGCCGTGCCCTTCATCCTCAGCGCCCTGGCCTTCACGTCCTTCGCCGGCTTCTTCCGCTTCTTCCGAAACCACTACGACGTGATCACCGTGGTCTCCGGCGTGGTGCTCATCGTGATGGGCGTGCTGCTCTACACGAACGAGCTCACCCGCCTGAACTCCGACGCGCTGAACCTGATGGACGACCTCGGGATCAACTTCTTCAGCCAGCTCTGACCGGGGCGCGCACCGCGCCCGCCAGAACGGCGGCCGTGGCGCACAGCGCCAGCACCAGCACCAGCGCCGCGCGGAGGCCCAGCAGTCCGGAGAGCAGGCCGACCACCGGAGGTCCGGTGAGCAACCCGATGTAGCCCATCGCGGACACCGCTGCCACCGCCGGGCCGGGCACCTGGCCGGAGTTGGCCGCCGCGCGCAGCGCCAGCGGGAACAACGCGGCCAGGCCGAGGCCCATCACGGCGAAACCCGCCACGGCGGCCAGCGGGCTTCCAACGGCGAGGGCAAGGCCCATTCCGGTGGTGGCCAGGAGCGCCCCGCCGCGCGCGAGCCGTGTCGGGCCGAAGCGCTCGGTGAGCGGGTCGCCCGCCAGCCTCCCGATGCCCATGGTGAGCGAGAACGCGGCCAGCCCCGCCGCGGCCTGGCCCTGGCCGGTGTCGAGCTCGCCGTGGAGATACACGGCGGCCCAGTCGTTCACCGCGCCCTCCGAGAGCAGGACGCAGAAGGCGAACAGCCCGACCAGCGCCAGCGCGCGCGTGGGGCGGGCGAAGGACGGCCCCTCCGGTGCGGCATCCACCTCCCGGGGCAGCAGCAGGCGCGTGGCCGCCACGGCCACGACGGCCCCCAGCGCGGCCGCCGTCCACAGGTGGGCCTCCACCCCCACCCCGGCGGCGGCCACGAGCCCGCCCACCGCCGCCCCGCCCAGCGCTCCGAACGAGAAGGCGGCGTGCAGGGAGGACAGGACCGGCCGCTCGAGGTGGCGCTCCACGGCCAGCCCGTGCACGTTCATCGACACGTCGAGCACGCCGTTCATCAGCCCCACGAGCGCGAACGAGGCGGCCAGTGCCCCGAACGACGTGGCCAGCGACACGGGGATCAGCGCCGCCGCGTAGCCGAGCGCCCCGGCCAGCACCATCGGCCGGCTGCCCCAGCGGGCCACGAGCGCGCCCGCGCCCACCTGGGAGACGAGCAGCCCGACCATCGAGCAGAGAAGCGCCAGCCCGAGCTCGCCGTCGCTTGCTCCCGTGCGGTCCTGGATCGCGGGCAGGCGCGAGAAGATCGACGCGAACAGCGCGCCGTTCAGCGCGAACACCACGGTCACGGCGGCCCGGGAGCGCGACATGCCGCCTGAGCGGGACTACATCTCCGTCGGCGCCTCGACCCCGAGCAGGTCGAGAGACCGTGCCAGCACCCGCTGGGCCGCCACGCAGAGCGCCAGGCGCACGTCCTCGTCGCCCCCCTCCTCCGCGGCCCCCACCACCTTCACGTCGCGGTAGAAGGCGGAGAACTCCTGCGCGGTCTCGTGGGCGTACGTCGTCATCCGGTGCGGCGCGCGGCGCTCGGAGGCGTCGCGCACCGCGTCCGGCAGCTCCAGCAGCTTCTTCACCAGGGACCGCGCCGACGGGTGCAGGCTCTCGGCGCTGGCCGGGAGGTCGGCCGCGAGCGCCGCCGCCACCCGCCCCTCCCCCGCCTTGGCCAGGATGCCGGCGATCCGGGCGTGCGCGTACTGCACGTAGTACACCGGGTTGTCCTGAGACTGGCTGCGGGCCAGCTCTAGGTCGAGGTCGATCGTGGTGTCGTGGCTTCTCTGGACGAGGAACCAGCGCGCGGCGTCCACGCCGATGTCGTCGAGGAGGTCGTCGAGGAGCACCAGCGTGCCCGCGCGCTTCGACATCTGGACGCGCTCGCCGCCCTCGGTGAGGTTGACCAGCTGCATGATCACGATCTCCAGGCGGTCGGGGTCCCCGCCCAGCGCCTGCCATGCCGCACGCGTGCGGAGGATGTAGCCGTGGTGGTCGGCGCCCCATACGTCGATCACCCGGTCGTAGCCCCGCGCCCGCTTGTCGGCGTGGTAGGCGGTGTCGGGCCCGAAGTAGGTGAGCTCGCCGTTGGCCCGGCGGAGCACCCGGTCCTTGTCGTCGCCGTACTCGGTGGTGCGCAGCCACGTGGCGCCCTCGGATTCGTACACGCCGTCGAGCCGGCCGAGCACTTCGTCCACCTGATCGTGCACCTCGTGCTCAAGCGAGAAGCGGTCCATACGGACGCGCAGGCGCTCCAGCGTTTCCCGTACCTGGGCGAGGATCAGGTCGATCCCCCGCCGGGCCAGCTCGTCCACGTTCATATCGGCGGCGCCCTCGATCTGCTCGGCGAGGCCGGCCACGTAGTCGCCCTGGTAGCCGTCCTCGGGCGGCTCCTCCCCGCGGGCGCGCGCCCGGATCGACTCGCCGAAGCGGCGCACCTGCCCACCGGCATCGTTCACGTAGTACTCGCGCTCCACCCGGTGCCCGGCGAACTCGAGGATCCGGCAGAGCGAGTCCCCATAGGCGCCGTGACGTCCCGACGCCACGGTGATCGGCCCCGTTGGGTTGGCGCTCACGAACTCCACGTTCACGTATTCGGGCCGCGCCGCCACGCCCGTGCCGAACCGCTCGCCGGCGCCCACGATCGCCCCCAGTGCGTCCAGGTACCAGGCGTCGCTCATGAACAGGTTGAGGAACCCCGGGCCCGCCACCTCCACGCGGTCGACGCTCGCGCCCAGCCGCTGGCCGAGCTCCTGCCCGAGACGCTCGGCGATCGCCCGCGGGGCGTCCCCGAGCGCGGGGGCCAGCAGCATCGCCGCGTTGGTGGAGTAGTCCCCGAAGTCGGCCTTCGGGGGCCGGTCCAGCGCGGGCGCCTTGCTGCCGTCGCCGAGGGCGGTGGCCGAGTCGCCGACGGCGTGGCGAAGCTGTTCGAGGGGGTCGGGGGTCATCTCAGTAGTGGTAGGGCTCGCGGGCGAGGATCTTGTGTGCACGGTAGAGCTGCTCGAGCAGAACCACCCGCGCCAGCTGGTGCGGGAGGGTCATCGGGCCGAGCGACATGCGCGAATCGGCCTCCAGCTCGAGCCCGCGGGGGCCGCCGACGATGAAGCAGACGTCGCGCCCATCCCGCCTCCGTTCCTCGAGCCAGTCGCTGAATCCCACCGAGTCGCGCTGCTGCCCGTCGCTCGCGAGCAGCACGGTATGGGTCCGGTCGGGGATGCGCGGCTTCACCTGCTCGCCCTCGCGTACGTCGATCAGCTCCACGCGCGCATGGCCGCCCAGGAGCTTGCGGTAGTGCTCCACATCGTCCTGGTAGGGCGGGCGCAAGCGACCGACCGCAATTACGGAGATGCGCATAGCGCTGCGATACTACGCGCGTGCAAGAGGACTCAGAGCGTCATTTCAACATCCATACGGATCCCGACACGATGGCGGGCCACTACGCCAACTTCGCCAACGTGTCGCACTCCGATTACGAGTTCACGATCACGTTCGCGCGCGTGGACCACGAGGTCGACGAGGGCGAGGTTCCCGGGGTCGTGGTCTCCCGCATCAGCCTCTCCCCCCGCTTCATGCGGGAGCTGATCGACGCCATGGAGGACAACTTCTCCAAGTGGCAGACCCGCGAGGGCATTCGCGACCTGCCCGAGCTCGACGGCGACGACGAGAAGTCCGAGCCGTAGATGGCATGGTCCGGTGCTCGCCCGATCACCGGTCGGGCTCCGCTCCTCCCTCGGTGACGATCTCCGGCAAGTGAGGATCTCCGCGCTCCAGACCGGCACCGTCGCGGTCAAGGAGGCGCAGCGAGAGGGCCAGGGGCGCGGGCCGGCCCGCAGGGTGAACGTTCTGCGGGCCAAGGAGTGGACCGACCCGCTGCCCATCCACGTGTGGGTGGTGGAGCATCCCGAGGGCGTGATCGTGGTGGACACGGGCGAGAACGCGCACGTGTCGGAGCCGGGGTACTTCCCGCGCTGGCACCCCTACTTCAGCCGGGCGGTGCGCTTCGCGGTGCGCCCGGAACAGGAGGTGGGCCCGCAGCTCGACCGCCTCGGACTCTCTCCGGATGCCGTGCGCTGGGTGGTGCTCACGCACATGCACACCGACCACGCGGGCGGCCTCGCTCACTTCCCGAAGGCCGAGATCCTGGTGACCCGCACGGAGTTCGAGGCGTCGAGCGGAGTGCGGGGCAGGGTGAACGGCTACCTGCCTCAGCGCCGGCCCGAGTGGCTCGCGCCCACGCTCGTGGACTTCACGAACGAGCCCTTCGGGCCGTTTCCCGCCAGCCGGGCACTCACCAGCGCGGGCGATGTGCATCTCCTGCCCACCGAGGGTCACAGCCCCGGTCACATGTCCGTGGTGCTACGCGACGCCGACGGCAGGCTGATCCTCTTCGCCGGGGACACGTCCTACACGCAGGAGCTGATGCGGCGCGGGGCGGTGGACGGGGTGTCGCCCGACGTTGGGGAGGCCACCCGGACGCTCGACCGGATCAGGGAGCTGGCCTCCACCGAGGAGCTCGTGTACCTCCCCACGCACGACCCGGACTCGGCGCGCCGGCTCGCGGCCCGCGAGCCCGTCCCGCGCTAGGGAGGAGCGCAGCCCGATCGGCGATCGGGCGAGCACCGGACCATGACCTAGCCCTGGTCCGCGGTCGCGCGGACGTAGGCTTCGCACACCGCCGCCGCCCCCTCCACCGACTCCCATGTGAGGTTGTCCGGCACGTCGCTGTGCCAGTGGTAGTTGGACGGGAACTTGGTCTCGTCCACGGCGCCGAGGGTGGACACCCGGTAGCCCGCCCGCAGGGCGATCAGGCCGTCGGTGGCGCCGACGGTCTTCAGACCCCGGCGCAACGGCACGCCCGCGGCGTCGCCCGCCCGGGCCAGCGCCTCGCGGGCCTCCTCCGGGTAATGGCGCATGAGCAGCATCCCCTCGCCCTCCACCACGCACAGGAAGGGCGATCCGACGCACTCGAGGCACACGAACTCCGTCGTCTCGCGCGGGAGGCCGGGGAAGTGGCGGCGCCCGAACCCCTGCATGCCCTCCATGAACGACTCCTCTGAGCCGGTGGACAGGAGAATCACGCGCACCCCGCGCACGGGCTGCTCGCGGAGCGCGTGCGCGAGGGCCACGATCGCCGCCACCGAGCTGAGGTTGTCGTTGGCGCCGGGCACCACGTCGCGGCTGCCGATGTCGGCCATCGCCGCCGCGGCCCCGGCCGAGAAGAGCCTGCCGAGGCGCCTGAGGCCCGCCTTCCCCGAGATGCCGCCCAGAGCGGTGAACACCGGGCCGAGGAACACGCCGAACATGATCGGGAGGCTCTGGTCCGCCTTCTCATGCAGCCGCGGCGTGAGGCGCATACCGACCCGCGGCAGCGCGGGGTGGAAGACGAGTCCGCTGTGTGCGGCGTCGTGATGCGAGATGAACACCAGCGTGCGCTCGGCATCGCGGTCCCCGGCCTCCGCCACCACGTTCCAGGTGGTGCGGCGGGGCAGCACCGCACGGCGGAACCACAGCCGCCCGCCGCCCGAGTCGTCCCACACGGCCGCGGCGGCGAACGCGCCCACCAGCGCCGCGAGGGCGCGGCGCCGGGCGAGGGAGGCCAGCAGAGCAGGCGGCGTTCAGGAGCCCGATCGGCCACCAGTAGCCCCCGTGGGCGGGCTCGGCCTCGATCCGGGCCTCACATCCGGCGGCGCTCAGCTCGGCGGCCACCATCTCCGCGCCCCGGCGCTCCCCCTCGGATGCCGATGGGCGCTCGAACGAGGCGAGCTCGCGGACCACCCGCTCGATCAGGGCGCGGCGCATAGGCGGCGCCAGACTAGTGCTCGCGCGCCCAGGCCTCCCCGATCCCGATCCGCTCGCGGGTGGTGGGATGGGTGCCGAACAGCAGCTGCAGGGCTCGCGGCGGATCGGGGTCGGCCAGGTTGGTGATCGCCAGGCGGCGCTCCAGCGCGATGTGCGCGGCGGGATCGCGCGTCAGGTCGAGCGAGAAGCCGTCGGCACTCGCCTCCACCTCGCGCGAGAGCGCGTTCGAGGCCACGCCGACGCCGAAGGACACAATCGCCACCGCGAGTGCGATCGCGGGCAGCGCCGATGCCGTGGGTGCGACGTTCGGGTCCCCGAGGCCCTCCCGGCGCCCGATGCGCTCGGCCAGGCGCTGGGCCAGGAGCGTGCCCGCGGGCGCCACCAGCGCCAGCCAGGCGAGGCCCCGCAGGAGGTCGTTGTGGCGCTGGTGCCCGAGCTCGTGGGCCACCACCTGGAGCACCTGGTCGCGCGGGAGATCGTTGATCAGGTTGTCGTACAGCACCACCCGCTTGCTGTGCCCCAGCCCATTCACGTAGGCGTTCAGGGCGGTGGTCCGGCGGCTCGCGTCCACGCGGTAGACCTCGCCCACGTCAACGTGCGCGCGCTGGGCCAGATCGAGCACCTGGCTGCGCAGCTCACCGCGAGGGAGCTTGTCGAACTTGTTGAAGAGAGGATCGATGACCACCGGGAAGAGCCAGATGGTGATGACGCCGATCGCCACCACCGCGGCCGATCCGGGAATCCACCAGCGGCGAGGGAAGCGGCGCACGAGCGCGATCGCCAGCACCCCGCCCACGCCGGCGAAGACCGCCGACACGCCGGCCGACTTGACCACGTCCTCCGCCCAGGGTCCCCAGGTCTGGGTGGAGAGGCCCACGTCGCGCGCCCGCTGCTGCGCCACCGCGTCGAGGGGCAGGCTCACCGCCACGAGCACAAGCGAGATACCGGCCCCCGCGGCGGCGGCGCCGAGGAGCGGCCGCCGGGCGAGGCGGTCGAACACCCGGCGCGGCGGGCGCACCGCGATCAGCGTGAGCGTGGCCAGGCCGAGCGCCATCCCGCCCAGCCCGAGCAGGCGCTGGGTGGTGCGGAAATCCTCGGCACGGTCGATCTGCGCGGGGCTGAAGTACGCTTTCACGTCCACCGAGGTGGGATCGATGACGTTGCTGCGCGGCCGGAGCAGGACGGTGGCCGTTCCGGCGGCGACGACCGCGACGAGGATCGCCAGCGGTAGTCGCGAGTTCCTGGCCCCCATCGTCCGTCACTGTAGAAGCCACCAGATGCGCATCGCCCTGCTCTCAGACGTCCATGGCAACCTGCCGGCACTCCGGGCCGTGCTCGAGGACGTGGACACCACGAACGTGGACGAGACCTGGTGCCTCGGGGATCTGGTGGGATACGGCGCTGAGCCGGACGGCTGCGTGGCCCTGGCCCGCGAGCGCTGCGATCTCGTCCTGGCCGGCAACCACGATCTGGTGGTCACGGGCGCCATCAGCATCTCCGACTTCTCCGACAACGCGGCCACCGCCGCGCGGTGGACCCAGAAGAACATCAGCGCGGAGGCTCTCGAGTTCCTCTCCGGGCTGGCGCCCACCGCCTACGGCCGCGAGATCGGCCTCTTCCACGCCAGCCCGCGCGATCCGGTGTGGGAATACGTGCTCTCCGAGTGGCAGGCCGCCGAGTGCATGACGCTGATGGAGCCTCGCGTCGGTGCGGTCGGCCACTCGCACGTGGCGCTCTGGTTCCACCGCAACGGAGAGGCGAGGGTGGGCGGCTCCCACGCCCCCGCCGGCACCGAGGTCGACGTGTCCACCGGCGAGTGGCTGCTCAACCCCGGCGGGGCAGGCCAGCCGCGGGACGGCGACAGCCGAGCGGCCTGGCTCCTGCTCGACACCGGCCGCTGGACCGCCGAGTGGAGGCGTGTGGAGTATCCGATCGACGAGGCCGCCAGGGCTATCGAAGAGGCCGGGCTGCCGGCCGTCCTGGCCGAGCGGCTGTACGCCGGCCAGTGAGAATCCGGGCCCTAGCCGCGGCCGCCCTCGCGCTCGCGGCGCTGGCCGCGGGCTGCGGCGGGGATTCGGAGGGCTCGCCGATCCCGGCGGGGAAGGCGGCCGACCTCCAGCGCCAGCTGGACTCGGTGTCCGGCCGCATCAGCAACGGGAGCGTGGGCGCCTGCCTCGACGTGATCCAGGACAACCCGAGCGGGGACAACCTGACGACGGTGAACGACATCATCGACTCGCTCCCGGGGAGGGTCGATCAGAACGTCAGGGACGCGCTGCAGCGGAGCTTCGACCACCTCTTCGACCTCGTGGGCCAGCGCTGCGACGAGCTCCAGCAGACCAAGACGACGCCGACGGAGACCACCGAGACCCAGACCGTGGAGACGGTGCCGCCGGAGACCACGCCCACGAACACCGCGCCGCAGACCACACCGACCACCCCCACGACCCCGGAGACCACGCCCACCATCCCGGACCAGGGCAACAACGGGAACGGGAACGGGAGCAACAACGGCGGTGGCGGCGCGGGCGCGCCCGGGGAGGGCCAGTGACCGCGCCGGCGGAGGTCGCGGGCCGCTACCGCATGGAGCGGCGCCTGGGCGCGGGCGGGATGTCCACGGTCTTCCTGGCCTCCGACACCGTGCTCGAGCGCGCGGTGGCGGTGAAGCTGCTGGCCGAGCACCTGGCCGACGACGACGCCTTCGTGGCTCGCTTCCGCCGCGAGGCCCTGGCCGCGGCCCGGCTCCAGCACCCGAACGTGGTGCAGGTGTTCGATTCCGGCCAGGACGCCGAGAGCGGACGGCATTACATCGTCATGGAGTTCGTGGACGGCCCGTCGTGCGCGGACCTCCTGCGCGAGCAGACCCAGCTCGGGGTGGAGGAGGCCGTGCAGGTCCTGCGCGACGCCTGCCAGGGGCTCGACTACGCCCATCGCGCCGGCGTGGTGCACCGGGACGTGAAGCCGGGGAACCTCCTCATCACCAAGGAGATGCACACCACCAAGATCGCGGACTTCGGGATCGCCAAGGCGGCCGAGCTCACGCGCATCACCCAGGTGGGCTCGGTGCTCGGCACCGCGGCGTACCTCTCACCCGAGCAGGCCCACGGCGACGAGGCCGGGCCCTCGTCGGACATCTACTCCCTCGGCGTGTGCGCCTACCAGTTCCTCACCGGCCGGCTCCCCCACGAGTACGGATCGCTCACCGAGCTGGCGCTGAAGCAACAGCAGGACGCGGTCACGCCGATCACGAGCCTCCGCCCCGAGGTGCCGCGGGAGCTGGACGAGGCGGTGCGCCTGTCGCTCGAGCGCGAGCCCGAGGGGCGCTATGGCTCCGCGCTTCAGTTCGCGCACGCGCTGGATGCCGGCCTCCACGGAGAGACCACGGAGGTGACCAGGCACCTGAGCCTCGACGACGCGGACGCCACCCGCTCGATGCGCCGGGACGAGCTCGACACGTCGGCCACAAGGGCGCTCCGGGCCCGGCCGATCCCGGTGCCGCCGGCTCGCTCGGTGCCGCCCCAGCCACGCGAGCGGCCCGACCACGAGGACCCCCGCCGGGCCGAGCGGCGGCGCAACCTCACCACGTTCCTGGCATTGCTCGGGGTGATTGCCGCCGTCGCCGCGATCGGTCTGGTGCTCATCTCCTCCACCGGCAGCAACAGCGTGCAGTCAGTCGACCGCCCCGACGTGGAGGGCCAGATTCAGGGCCTGCGCGACTTCCTCAACGAGCACTCGCGCTGATGCTCGCCGCGTGCGCGGCGTACTCGCCTCGCACCACGGCCTCGCGCAGGCCGCGCATCAGGCGCTCCATGAAGGTGAGGTTGTGGACGGTGAGCAGGCGCATCCCGGTGAGCTCGCCGGCGCGCAGGAGGTAGTGGAGGTAGGCCCTGGTGTGGTCGCGGCAGGCCGGGCAGGCGCAGTCGCCGGAGATCGGCTCCCGGCTCAACCGGTGGGCGCTCTTCGTGAGGTCCACCCGCCAGCGGCGCTCGGGGTCCTGCACCAGCGCGGTGCCGTGACGCGCCAGGCGGGTGGGGGTGGCGCAGTCGAAGAGGTCCACCCCCTCCCCGACCGCGTGGAGGATGTCGTCCACGTCCCCGATCCCCAGCAGGTGGCGGGGGCGGTCGTCGCCCTGAAGCGCGCGCAGCGACCACTGCACCACCTCGCGCATCTGCTCCTTCGACTGCCCGAGGGAGCCGCCGATGGCGATGCCGTCCACGCCCGCGCCGGCCACGTAGGCCGTGGACTCCGCGCGCAGGTCCTCGTATACGCCGCCCTGGACGATGCCGAACATCATCTGGTGCGCGGGCGCGTGCTCGCCGTGCCACGCGATGCATCGATCCAGCCAGCGGTGCGTGCGCTCCATCGAGCTTGCCGTGTAGTCGCGCTCGACGTGGAACGGCGTGCACTCGTCGAAGGCCAGGGCGAGGTCGGACCCGAGCACGGCCTGCACCTCCATCGAGGTCTCCGGGCCCATGAATCGCTCGGCGCCGCCCAGGTACGAGCGGAAGCGCACCCCCTCCTCCTCGATCGAGATGACCATCGAGCGGCGCCCGCCGCGCGAGCGCTTGATCTCCTCGGCCACCGACCCGTGGCCCATGGAGAACACCTGGTAGCCGCCTGAGTCGGTCACGATCGCGCCTTCCCAGCCCATGAACTCGTGCAAGCCGCCCAGCTCGCCGATGCGCTCGTGGCCGGGCTGGATGAACAGGTGGAAGGTGTTGCCCAGCACCAGGCCGTAGCCCAGGCCGGCGACCTCGCTCGACTGGAGCGTCTTGACGGTGGCGGTGGAGGCCAGCGGCACGAAGGCGGGTGTGGCCACGTCCCCGTGGGCCGTACGAAGGACGCCCGCGCGGGCGGACCCGTCGCGGGCTTCGATCGTGAAGCGGGCGCTCACCGGGCCCTCAGACGAGCGACTCGCCGGTCATCTCCGGCGGCTGCGGCTCACCGAGCAGCTTCAGAACCGTGGGCGCCACGTCCGGCAGCGCCCCTCCGTCCCGAACGGACACCCCCGCGCTGGTGACCACCACGGGCACCGGGTTCATGGAGTGCTGGGTGTTGACGCTGCCGTCCTCGTTCAACATGTGGTCCGCGTTGCCGTGGTCCGCCGTGACGATGCAGGCGCCGCCGCTGCGGTGCACCGTGTCCACCACCCGGGCCAGGCAGCGGTCCACGGTCTCGATCGCGCTCACGGCCGCGGGGATCACGCCGGTGTGCCCGACCATGTCGGGATTGGCGAAGTTGATGACGCCGAAGCGGGTATCTCCCGCCTCCCAGCCCTCCACGAACGCGTCCGCCGCCGCCTCGGCCGACATCTCGGGCTTCTCGTCGTAGGTGGCCACGTCCCGCGGGGAGTCCACCAGGCGCCTGTCCTCGCCCTCGTAGGGGTGCTCCTCGCCGCCGTTGAAGAAGTAGGTCACGTGGGCGTACTTCTCGGTCTCGGCCACGTGAAGCTGGCGGAAGCCGCGCTCGGCCAGCACCGACGCGAGTGTGACGGAGGGGCGGGCGGGCGGGAAGGCCACCGGGTAGCTCCAGTCCTCCTGGTAGCTCGTGAGCGTGGCCAGCGCCACCTGGGGGCGGTGGCCGCGGTCGAACTCGGAGAAGTCCTCCTCCCCCAGCGCGCGCGTCATCTCCCGCGCGCGATCGGGCCGGAAGTTGAAGAGCACCACGCTGTCACCGTCGCGGATCCGGCCCTCCTCCCCCACCAGCGTCGGCTTGATGAACTCGTCGGTCTCGCCGCGCTCGTAGGCCGCGCGCACCGCCGCCTCACCGCTGTCGGCCGCGGGCGCCTCGGCCTGGCCGTGCACTATCGCGTCCCAGGCCAGCTTCAGGCGGTCCCAGCGCCGGTCCCGGTCCATGGCGAAGTACCGCCCGGTGACGGTGGCCACGCGCACGCCGCCCCAGGCCTCCACCTCCGCGAGGTAGCCGGCGCCGGAGTCGGGGCTGGTGTCGCGACCGTCGGTGAAGGCGTGCAGCACCACGTCGCCCACGCCTTCGCGCCCGGCCAGCTCGACGAGCGCACGCAGGTGGTCCATGCTCGCGTGCACACCCCCCGCCGATACCAGCCCGAGAAGGTGCAGCCGGCCGTCGGGCCCGGCCGCGCGGCAGGCCTCCCGGAGCACGGCGTTCTGCGCGAAGCTGCCGTCGGCCACCTCGTCGTCGATGCGCGTGATGTCCTGCTTCACCACCGCACCCGCACCGAGGTTGAGGTGCCCCACCTCGGAGTTGCCCATCTGGCCCTCGGGGAGCCCCACGGCGGGGCCCCAGGCGGTCATGGTGGAGTGTGGGTAGGCGTCCCAGAGCTCGTCGAAGACAGGGGTGTCGGCCAGCTCCACGGCGTTCCCCGGGCCGGGCTCGGCCAGTCCGAAGCCATCCAGGATCACGAGGCACACGCTCCTCACCGGTGGCTGCGCCGGTCCCGGAGCCACGCTCACGACTGGGCCGCGGCCACTATCTGCGCCAGGGACGCGGGATCGAGGCTCGCACCACCCACCAGCGCCCCGTCCACGTCCTCCTGGGCCAGGATCTCCGCGGCGTTGTCCGGCTTCACGCTGCCGCCGTAGAGCACGCGCGTGTGCTCGGCCGCCTCCTTCGAGCGATCGCCCACCAGCGCCCGCACGAACCCGATCGCCTCCTGGGCCTGCTCGGGGGTGGCCACGAGGCCGGTGCCGATGGCCCAGATCGGCTCGTACGCCACCACCACCTCGGCCAGGCGTTCGTCGGGCACCCTCTCGAGCCCCTCCTGGACCTGGTGGCGCAGCTTCCGCTCCATCTCGCCGCGCTCGCGCTCCTCCTCGGTCTCACCCACGCACAGGATCGGCCTCAGCCCCGCCTCCAGCGCGGCGGGCACCTTTGCCTGCACCGCGCGGTCGGTTTCGCCGAAGAGCTGCCGGCGCTCGGAGTGGCCGAGCACCACGCCGACCGCGCCCAGCTCGGTGAGCATGGGCGGCGAGATCTCGCCGGTGAAGGGCCCCGTGGGCTCGGAGTGCATGTTCTGGGCGAACACCATCACTCCGCTGCTGCGCAGCCTGTCGGCGCAGAGCCAGAGGGCGGTGGCGGGCACGCACACCGCAACCTCCGCCGTGCGAGCCGCGGGATCGGGCAACAGACCGGGCAGGCGGTCGCAGTAGTCACCGGCCTGAGCGTGGGTGCCCCACATCTTCCAGTTGCCGGCCACCATCGGCCGCCTGGGAGGACCGGAGGCCGAGCGTTGGTCGGCCGAGGACCGGACCATGTCATCCATCGTCAAGAGCCTCCACGCCTGGAAGGTCGCGACCCTCGAGCAGCTCGAGCGCGGCGCCGCCGCCCGTGGACAGGTGATCCACGCGATCGGCCAGCCCGAACGAGGCCAGCGCCGCGGCGGAGTCGCCGCCGCCCACCACGGTGGTGCCGGGCGCGGCCGCCACGGCCTCGGCCACCGCCCGGGTACCGCCGGCGAAGGGCTCCAGCTCGAAGGCGCCCATGGGGCCGTTCCAGAAGACCGTGCCCGCCCGCTCGATCACGGCCGTGTAGGCGGCCACGGTGCGAGGGCCCACGTCCAGGCCCATCCAGCCCTCGGGCACGTTGATGCTCTCCAGCGAGCGTCGTTCGGCGTCGCCCGCGAAGCGGTCCCCCAGCTCGAGATCCACCGGCAGCAGCAGGCGGCAGCTGGTGCGCTCGGACTTGGCCAGCGCGGCCCGGGCCAGCTCCACGCCCTCGTCCTCAACCAGCGAGTCGCCCGTTGGGTGCCCCTGGGCCCGGAAGAAGCTGAAGCACATGGCCCCACCGATCAGCAGCGTGTCGGCGATGTCCAGGAAGCGGTCGATCAGCGCGATCTTTCCGCTCACCTTCGCCCCGCCGAGCACCACCACGAGCGGGCGCTCGGGAGCCTCGACCACCGACCGCAGCGCCAGCACCTCGCCCTCCAGCAGCAGCCCGGCCGCCGAAGGCAGCAGCTCGGCCACTCCGGCGGTGGAGGCGTGAGCCCGGTGCGCGCTTCCGAAGGCGTCGTTCACGTACACGTCGGCCAGGGCGGCCAGCTCGCCGGCCAGCTCCGGGCCGTTCTTCTTCTCCCCCGGCTCCCAGCGCGTGTTCTCCAGCACCAGGATCTCCCCCGGCTTGAGCTCTTCGGCCATGCGGCGAGCCTCGGGACCCACCACCTCGGGCGCCTGCGCGACCGGGGCGTCGATCAGCTCCGACAGGCGCTCGGACACCGGCTTCATCGACGTCTCGGGCTCGTGGTCCTTGGGGCGCCCCAGGTGCGAGCACAGAACCACGCGCGCACCCCTGCGCAGCAGAAGCTCGATGGTGGGCAGCGCCGCACGGATACGCGCGTCATCCGTTATCCGGCCGCCGTCCAGCGGCACGTTGAAGTCCACCCGCACGAGAACGCGGGCCCCCTCCTGGAGCTCCAGGTCGCGAACGCTGCGCTTTCCCAGCTCGGCCACGCCGGCCGGCAAATCGCCGCTAGGCAACCGGCGCCCCGGCGAGCACGCGCTCCGCCAGGTCCACCACCCGGTTGGAATAGCCCCACTCGTTGTCGTACCAGGACACGACCTTGACCAGGCGGCGGTCCACGACCATCGTCAGCGGTGCGTCGAAGACCGAGGAGTAGGGCGAGGTCACGATGTCGGTCGAGACGATCGGATCGTCGTTGTACCTGAGGATGCCCTCCAGCGGTCCGGTGTCGGCCCGCTCGGCGAACGCGGCGGTGACCTCCTCGACGCTCGTGTCCCGGGACACCTCGCACACCAGGTCAACCACGGAGCCCGTGATCACGGGCGCGCGCACCGCGATGCCGTTCAGCTTGCCGTCCAGCTCGGGGATCACGAGCCCGATCGCCTTGGCCGCGCCGGTGGACGTGGGGATCAGGTTCACCGCCGCCGCGCGGGCGCGCCGGAGATCGCTGTGCGGCGCGTCCTGGAGCCGCTGATCCGAGGTGTAGGCGTGGATCGTGGTCATGATCCCGCGCTCGATTCCCACGGTGTCGTGCAGCACGCGCGCGATGGGGCCGAGGCAGTTGGTGGTGCAGGAGGCGTTGGAGATCACGTGGTGGTTCTCGGGGTCGTAAGCGTCGTCGTTCACGCCCAGCACCAGCGTCACGTCGGGATCGCCCGCCGGCGCGGAGATGATCACCTTCTTGGCACCCGCCTCGAGGTGCTTGGCCGCGTCGGGGCGCTTGGTGAAGAAGCCGGTGGACTCGATCACCACGTCCGCGCCCACATCGCCCCAGGGCAGCTCGGCCGGGTCGCGCTGCTCGAAGACGCGAAGCTCCTTGCCGTCCACCACGAGGCCGTCCGCGGTGGCCTCGACCTTGCCCGGGAACGGACCGAGGATCGAGTCGTACTTCAAAAGGTGCGCCAGGGTCTCGTTGTCGGTGATGTCGTTAACCCCGACCCAGTCGATGTCCGCTCCTCGGGCATGGGCCGCGCGGAACACGTTGCGACCAATGCGCCCGAAGCCGTTGATGCCTGCCTGCAGGGGCATAAGTCGCTCCTTTGCTTGCTGGATTGCCGCGGCCGAATCTACCGAACCGACCGTTCAACTGCGGCGATACGCGGATCTCAGGAGGGCACGTTCAGGCCCTACGGGGCGGCTTCTCCACGTCCCGGTGCACCACGTCCACCAGCAGGTCGTCGCGCGACTCGTACACCCTGGCGAGGTGCTCCGCCACCACCACGGAGCGGTGCCGGCCGCCCGTGCAGCCGATGCACACGGTGAGGTGCGACTTGCCCTCGTGCTCGTACGCGGGAAGCAGGTAGTCCAGCAGCGGCACCAGCTTCGCGTAGAACTCGCCGATCCCGTCGGACCGCTCCACGTAAGCGATCACGTCCGCGTCCAGCCCGGTCTGCTCACGCAGCTCGGCCTCGTAGTGGGGGTTGGGCAGGAAGCGCACGTCGAAGGTGAGGTCGGCGTCGCGGGGGCTGCCGTGCTTGAACCCGAAGGTCATGAAGGTCACCGCCAGCCGGCCCTCTCCAACGTGCGCGAGCATCTTGTCCGCCACCACCCGGCGGAGCCGCGACGCGCTGAGGTCGGTGGTGTCGATCGAGATGTCCGCGCGCTCCTTCAGCGGCGCGAGCAGCACGCGCTCCTGGCGTATGGCCCCGTCCACCGATCCCCCGTTGGCCAGCGGGTGCCGCCGGCGCGTCTCCTTGAAGCGGTTGATGAGCGTCTCCTCCCCCGCCTCGAGGTAGAGCACGCGGTAGGGGACGCGGCGCGTCTCCAGATCGTCGATCACCTTCACCAGGCCGTCGAAGTACTCGCCTCCGCGCACGTCCGAGGCCACGGCCGCCCGCTCCACCTTGCTGCCGTCATGGCCGAAGAGGTCGGCCAGCGAGCCGATCATCTCGGGCGGCAGGTTGTCCACGCAGAAGTATCCGGCGTCCTCGAAGGTCGCCATGGCCTGCGACTTCCCGGCGCCCGAGAAGCCCGTGATCACGACGAAATCGCGCAGGTGGCCTTTGTACCGCTCGTTCATCGCACTTTGTGAACGTATTCGTGAACTTCCCGGGCGACCTTGCCGGGGAGGCCCGGCACCGCCTCGAGCTCCTCGCGGCTCGCGGTGAGGAAGCGCTCGGGGGTGCCGAAGTGCTGCAGGATGCTGCGCTTGCGGACGGGCCCGACGCCGGGCAGGTCGTCGAGGATCGAGCGCGTCATGGCGCGATCCCGGCGGCCGCGGTGGAAGTCGATCGCGAAACGGTGGGCCTCGTCGCGGATGCGCTGGAGCAGCTGAAGCTCGGGCGTGTCGTGAGCCATCACGAGCGGAGCCTGGCGGCCCGGAATGAAGACCTCCTCAACGCGCTTGGCCAGGCTGATCACCGTGACGCCGAGGTCCCGGAACGGGCCGAGCTCGGCCAGGCCGGCGGAAAGCTGGCCCTTCCCTCCGTCGATCACGATCACCGCAGGCATCGAGGCAAAGCTCTCATCGAATTCCGGATCATGCGGCGATCGCTCCCGCTGACTCACGAACTGGGCCATACGGCGCGAGAGCACTTCAGCCATCGCCGCAAAGTCATCCTGAACGGAGCCCCGGATGCCGAAGCGCCGGTAGTCGGCCTTCTTGGACGCCCCGCCCTCGAACACCACCATGGAAGCGACGGTGTGGTCGCCCATCAGATTCGAGATGTCGAAGCACTCGATCCGCATCGGAATCGACTCCAGCCCGAGCTCGCTCTGGAGTCCCGCGAGCGCCTCGATCCGCTGGGTCCGGCGGTGCTCTGAGCGCAGCCGGTCCTGGTCGAGCGCGAAGCGCGCGTTGCGGTCGGCCAGGTCGAGGATGCGACGCTTGTCGCCGCGCTCGGCGTGACGTACCTCCACCGGGGCGCCGCGCCGCTCGGTGAGCGCCTCACCGAGGAGGTCCGTGGTCTCCACCTCGCGAGGGACGATCACCTGCGGAGGCACCGAGAGCGCGCTGGCGTAGTACTGGAGCACGAACTCCTCGGCCACCTCGCCCTCGTCCCGGCGCGCGGCGTTCTCGAGGTAGAAGCTCTGGCGGTCGGCCAGCACGCCGTCGCGCACCTGGAAGACCTGGGCATTGGCATCGGTGCCCTCGGCCGCCACGGCGATCGCGTCGAGGGTGCCCACGGCGGCATTCGAGACCCGCTGGCGCTCGAGCAGCGAGCGCACCGCGTTCAGCCGGTTGCGGAAGTTCGCCGCCTGCTCGAACTCCTGCTCCTCGGCCGCGCGCTTCATGCCCTGCTCAAGCGCCCTCTCGATCTGCCGGTAGCGGCCCGACAGGAAGTCGATGATGGTGTCGATGTTCTCCCGGTACTCCTCCTTCGAGATGTACCCGACACAGGGCGCCTGGCAGCGCTTGATGTAGTAGTCGAGGCAGGGGCTGCCCGACGCGCGGCCCGGCTCCGGGCCGTCGCAGGTGCGGTGCTGGAAGATCTTCCCGAGCAGGTCCAGCGTCTCTCGCACGCGCTTGGCGTTGCTGAAGGGACCGAAGTAGGCACGGCCGCGCCGGTGCCGCTCGCGAGTGAAGTACACACGCGGGAAGTCCTCGTCCAGCGAGATCGCGATGAACGGGTATGACTTGTCATCGCGCAGGCGGACGTTGAAGAGTGGGCGGTGCTGCCGGATGAAGCGCTGCTCGGTGAGCAGGGCCTCGGCCTCGGTCTCGGTGGCGATGAAGTCCACCTCCACGATCTGCGCGACCATGTCCACCGAGCCACGGGCGCCGCCGGGCTTGGAGAAGTGCCCCGCCACACGCTTCCTGAGCGAGCGTGCCTTGCCGACGTAGATGACCTTGCCCTTGCCGTCCTTGAACAGGTAGACCCCCGGCGAGTCCGGGAGGGTCCTGCGCTGTGCCATGAGCGTGTCGGCGGCGTCCATTCGGTGCTCGTCCGAGGATAGAAACGCCCTCGGCGAGGACGGGCTGGGACTTTGGAGGCCGCTTAGACCAGGGCGCGGCCGACGGACTCGGCCACGCACACGGGCTTCTCGGAGCCGTCGAGCTCCACGGTGAACTTGGTGGCCACCTGCCACCAGCCGCCGCCGACGTCCTCGACGGACACCACCTCGGAGCTGGCCCGCACCCGCCCGCCTGCAGGTACCGGGGCGGGGAAGCGAACCTTGTTCCACCCGTAGTTCACGCCGAGGCGGAAGCCGGTGGACTGCACGAGGTCCTTACGGAAGCCGTCGATCAGCGACAGCGTGAGGTTGCCGTGGGCGATCGTGGTGCCGAACGGGCTCTCGGTCTTCGCGCGCTCCACGTCCACGTGGATCCACTGGTCGTCGCCGGAGATCTCGGCGAAGGTGTCGATCATCTCCTGCGTGACCGTGCGCCACTCGGAGGGGCCCACGGTCTGCCCCAGGAGGGCCTTCAGCTCATCGATGCCGTTGACGGTGATCGCCACGGCCGGGAGCCTAGCTCAGGTCTTGCGGGAGATGGCGGGATCCTCTTTCTCGTCCTCGCCGGAAAGCGAGTCCTTGAACGTGCGCATGCCACTGCCGAGCGACTTGCCGAGCTCGGGAAGCCGCTTCGGGCCGAACACCAGGAGGGCCACCACCATCACAACCACCAGTTCCATCGGGCCGGGCATCATCGTTTCAGACCTTCCTTGCCGGGAGTGCGGGCGCATCGTGCCCGGCGAGTAAGAATGTCAGGCCCGCCAAACCACACATAGGAGAACCGCTTGGACTTCCAGGAGATCCGCTACGAGGTGGAAGGCCCGGTGCTCACGATCACCCTGAACCGGCCCGAGCGCCTGAACGCCTACACGGGGACGATGCACGACGAGCTGATGCAGGCGTTCGACCTCGCCGACGCGGACGACGCCGTGCGGGCCATCGTGGTCACCGGCGAGGGCCGCGGGTTCTGCGCGGGCGCGGACCTGGAGCGCGGTGGGAAGACCTTCGACTGGCGCGAGCGCCAGGCGCGCGGGCAGATGGCACAGGACAGCGGCGAAGAGGTGCCCCGGGACGGTGGCGGCATGCTCACGCTGCGCATCTTCGACTGCAAGAAGTTCGTGATAGCGGCGATCAATGGACCGGCCGTCGGCGTGGGCATCACCATGACCCTGCCCATGGACGTGCGCCTGGCCGCGGACAGCGCCCGGATGGGCTTCGTGTTCGCCCGCCGGGGGATCGTGACCGAAGCCTGCTCCAGCTGGTTCCTTCCCCGGGTCGTGGGCATCTCACAGGCGATGGAGTGGGTTGGCACAGGTCGCGTCTTCAACGCGGACGAGGCGCTGGCCGGCGGTCTCGTGCGGAGCCTCCACCCTGCGGATGGGCTCCTTCCCGCGGCGCGGGACCTGGCCGCCGAGATAGCCGAGAACACGGCGCCGGTGTCGGTGGCGCTGTCGCGCCGCCTGCTGTGGAACATGCTCGGCTCGAGACACCCGATGGAGGCTCACCGCGCGGACTCCCGCGGCATGTTCGCCCGCGGCCAGTCCGCTGACGCACAGGAGGGCATCGCGTCGTTCCTGGAGAAGCGCTCACCCGTCTTCCCGGACCGCGTGAGCGATGGCCTCCCGGAGGTGTTTCCCGGGCGCGAGGAACCGACGTTCAGCTGAGCGCGTCCCGGGCCCGCTGGCGCACGATCGACATGGCCCAGTCCACAAACGAGCCCAGCGCGGGCTGGTAGCCGAACCGGCCGCGCCAAACGCCCACGAACGCCTCCTGAACGGCGTCCTCCGCGCGCTCGAGGTCATGGCACACGGAGAGGGCCTCTCGCAGGGCACGGCTCGCATGGCGCTCGTACAGCTCCTCCAGGGCGGCTGGGTCGTTGCCCTGCACGCGCCGCATCAGCGCGCCGTCGCTCTCCTCGGCGCGAATACCGATCCGAATCGACGTTCCGGTGCCCATGCTGGAGATATCGGAGGCCGGGCGTCCCCCAGGAGAGGGCGAACTACGGTTCTTCGGCATACGTCGAACGGGGGACACCGCCCCTGCGCCCTTCGCTTAGGCCGATCGCTGGTCTAGTCGATGATCCCGTCGCGCAGTGCCTTGGCGACGGCGGATGCGCGATCGGACACCCCGTACTTCTCGTAGATGTGCTCGAAGTGGGTCCTCACAGTGGCGGGGCTGACCACCAGCCGCTCGGCGATCTGCCTGCCACCGAAGCCCCGGGCCGCGAGCTGGAGCACCTCGAGCTCGCGGGGGGTGAGAGTGCTCGGCCTGAGCTCGCCGCGGCGATGAACCAGGAACTCGCCCAGCTCGTGCCCGATGCTGGTGAGCGAACGGAGGAGGCGCTCGACCCCGGCTTCGCCCGGTGGCTCGCACAGGTGCAGCTCCACCACGGCCAGGACCTCGTCGCCGTGGAGGGCGGGCAGGGCCACCGCCCCGTTCAGGCCGGCCACCGCCTTCGAGGGGTAGCGGGTGTCGCCCTCGAAGCTCGGGACGTGGCGCGGCACTCCGCTCTCCCACACCTTCCCCGCCAGCCCGACCCCGCGCGGGAGCCGCAGCTCACCGATCACCGACTCGAGCTCGGAGACCTCGGCGGCGCCGGAGCGCCAGATCACCTGGGACACCAGGACATCTCCCTCGGGCACCCACAGCACCCCGATCCCGCAATCCAGCGCCATCACCAGCTCGCGGAGGAGGCCCGTGCCGCCCTGCTCCAGTGTCCGCCACTCCGACAGCGCGTTGGCCACCGCCAGATGGGCGGCGATCACTCGCTCCGCCCGCCGGCCCTCGGTGATGTCCTGTACCGAGCCCACGATCCGCCGGGGCTGATCCTCGGACTTCTCCACGACCGCCTGGGTGAAGCGGAAGTGGCGCAGCGTGCTGTCGGGGCGCCTGATCCGGAACTCCGTCGGGGGGATATGGCCGTTCTGCCGGGCGAGCTGAGCGGCCGCCTCCACCACCTCGCGGTCACCGGGATGCGCGTTCTCGATCACGTATTGATCGCTGGGCACGACCTCCCCGGGCTCTAGCCCGAAGAGGCGGTACAGGTTGTCCGACCACCGCATCTCGTCGATCTCGAGGTCCCAATCCCAGCTGCCGATCCGGGCGAGCCCCTCGGCGCGCTCGAGCAGCGACTCCAGGACCGGCTCCACCCCGGGATCGCCCTCCTGGGGCACCTCCTCCTCCCGGGCGGGAGAGGGCGGCTCGTCCGGTTCCATTCGCCGTATCGCCAGCTCGATTCGAGACTCGCCACGGCGGAACCTCCGCGGGATGAAGAGCTCCGAGATCGGCCGTCCGCGCGCCTTGTGGCTCGGGACTCCGAAGACCTCCTCGGCCTCCGGATCGAGCTCCACGATCATGCCGTCCTCGTCGACCGTGACCCGCGCCACGGGTGCGCCATGCCCGGCTGGTCCTTCAGAGGAGCGTCGGTACGAGGGTTGCAGCGAAAGCTCCCGATCTGGGTTCGAGAACGGTGAGACCCTACAGTCTCGTCCCCTCCCCGGACTCCCCCAAATGCCCTAACTTACTGCAACGGCGGCAGCGGAGCGAGCGCGTACGGGCGGGTGGCCGACCTGGCGCTGGGAGTGCGTTCCCACTCGGGCGCGGCGAGCGTTCTCGGGACGGGATCGATCTGGCCGTCCCTGAGCGAGATCGCGACGGCATGAGCCCGCGTGTGCGCACCCAGCTTGGTCATCGCGTTCTGCACGTGTGACTTGATCGTCTCGGGCGACACCACGAGCTGCTGCGCGATCTCGCCGCCGGTGAGGCCTCCGGCCACCAGCCCCAGCACCTCGCGCTCGCGATCGGTGAGCACGGGCTTGGTCACCGCGGGTGAGGTGGCCCAGCCGGCATCGTGGCCGGCCATCACCATCCGGCCGCGCTTGAAGCGCACGGCGCTGTACCCCTCCGGGTCCCTGCTGCCCCCGGGCTGGGGCATGACCACGGACAGGTGGCGTCCTGGGAGCACGTTCGCGGTCGCGCTGAACTCCACCGGGAGAACCCTCCCGTCCGGAAGGGGCAGGTGGTACCAGCCCTCGATCGCGCCCTCGGCCAGGAACGTCTCCCAGTGCTCGTCGAGGCGCCGAAGGTCACCGGCGGGCGTGAAGTCGTCGAGGCGGTGCCACGGCACCTCCTCCGGCTGGATGCCGATCAGGCCGCACGCGGGTGCGTTCGCGGTCACGCAACGGCGCTGGTCGTCGACGATGAGCATCGGGTTCCAGACCCGCTCGAATGCCGTCTTCAGCCGCTCCGCCGCCTGGGACTCAGTCTCCGGCGTGTCGATTTCCGCTCCAAAGATGGTCATGGGCTGAATATCGAACCCCCCTCGCGGTTCCCGTAGACGGAAAAAGACGGCTCTTTCACGTCGGGCAAGCAACCGCGTCCGTCCGTCGGGCAAACGACGTACCGCCGGTCCATTCCGCCCCCTACTCGATCAGGCCGTCGCGCAGCGCTTTCGCCACTGCCGCGGCACGGTCGGAGACTCCGTACTTGTCGTAGATGCGCCCGAAGTGGGTCCGCACGGTTGCGGGGCTCACCATCAGCCTTTCGGCGATCTCCCGGCCCCCGCATCCCTGGGCGGCGAGCTGGAGCACCTGGAACTCCCGCGGGGTCAGGTCCGGAGGCTTCAGCTCACCCCGCCGGTGCGCGAGGAACTCCCCGAGCTCATAGCCGATGCTGGTCAACGACCTCAGCAGCGGATCGGTCACATCGATGCTCACCGGCTCGCAGCAGAATTCGAGCACCGCGAGCACCTCGCCCGCGTGGATCGCCGGCAGCGCCACGGCGCCGCGCAGTCCCGCCACCGCCTCTGCCGGGAAGCGGGGATCGTCCGCGAGGCTGAGCACGTTCCTGGGCTCGCCGAGCTCCCAGACCTGACCGGCGAGGCCGACCCCGCGCGGCAGGCGCAGCTGCCTGATCACCGACTCGAGCCCGGAGACGTCGAGCGTGCCCGAGCGCCAGACCACCTGGGCCACGAGCACGTCGCCCTCGGGCACCCAGAGCACCCCGGCCACACAGTCGATCGCCAGGGCAAGGTTGCGAAGCAGGCCCGTGGCCCCCTGCTCGAGCGTTCGCCACTCCGACAATGCCTCGGCCACCGCGAGGTGTGCCGCGATCGTGCGCTCCGCGCGCTGGCGGTCGGTCACGTCCTGCACCGAGCCCACGATTCGCCGGGCCTGGCCCGCGGCCTGGTCCACCACCGTCTGCGTCCAACGAAGGTGCCGGACCGCGCCGTCGCCACGCACGATCCGGTACTCCAAAGGCCGCGGGCGGCCCGGCAGCCGGGATCGCAGTGCCCGCGTGACGCGCGTGCGGTCACCCGCGTGGACTCGGTCGATCACGTACTCGTGTGTCGGCGTGATCGCACCCGGCTCGAGCCCGAAGATCCGATAGAGGTTGTCCGACCAGAGCAGCCGGCCGGCGTCGAGGTGCCAGTCCCAGCTACCGATCCGGGCGTCCGGCTCACCGCAGTCGAGCAGCGCCTCCAGCGCGGCCTCGACCTCAGGTCCGGCCCGGCTCGACGAGCCGAGGATCGATGCCACGAAAGGTCTGGAACCTCCACTGGCATGCGGCGTATGCGCAATCACCTGGACACGTCCTCACTGTCGTAGTCATCGCGCTGCTGCGTGTACCTCATTCCTGCCGGGCCGCGGTGCGTCCCGGCAGGCTCAAGGAACCCCGCCTACGCAGCGCGAGTCCAACTCCCAGCTACGGTCAAGTATCGCCAACTGGTCGGTCGCTGCCCATACGACGAATTCCCGATCTTTGGGCGTCACCTAACCAGCTCCAGCTCGAACGACGGCGCCGACGGAAGGTCTCCCGCGCCGCCCAGCAGGCCGAGGATGCGGGCCACGTAGGAGCGCGTCTCGGGATACGGCGGGACGCCGCCGTAGCGGGCCACGGCCCCCGCCCCGGCGTTGTAGGCCGCGAGCGCGAGCGCGGCGCGACCGCCGAACTGCCCCAGAAGGTCACTCATCAGGTGGGCCTGCGCGTCGATCGCCGCCACCGGGTCGTACGGATCGCCGAGGCCGTAGGCGCGCGCCGTGCCCGGCATGAACTGGGCGATGCCCTCCGCCCCCGCCCCGCTCTGAGCGAACGGGTTGAACCCGGACTCGGCATAGAGCTGGGCGGCCAGGAGGTCCACGGGCACGTTCCACCGCAGCGCCGCACGGGCCAGAGGATCCTCGAACCGAGGCGGCACGAAGGACGGCAGCCGGTGGGTTACCCGGCCTGGGTCACCACCGGGCGGTTCCCACGACCCGCGCTCGTATTGCGCCGGATGCGCGCGATCCCGCGGATTCGCCCCGAAACCGTAGTGCCACGCTTCCCACGCGTACCGGTGAATGAACCCGAACCTCGTGGCGTTGGCCGCCAGCCACGCGTAGGCGCCGGGCGGGCCGAGGTCGAGTTCGGTGGCGTAGCGGTGGAGGCTCGTGCCCGGCGGGGCCACCCACCTCGGGTTGGGGTTGGCGGCGAACAGTCGTGCCTGCTCGGAGTCCGAGCGGAAGGCGCTGGATATCGAGAGGTAGATCCGGTTCCCGGCCGCGGCGGCGGCCATGCGGTCGAAGGCGGCGGCCACGTCAGGGCGCATTCCCTTGCCCATGCGGTACGCCAGCGGCCCGCTGTACCCGCCGCCGGTGGCCCGGGGCGCCCCGGCCAGCGTGGCGTCGCTCGCAGGCGCGAGCTCCGCCACCGCCCTGGCCTGCACCGGAACGCGCGCCCGCTCACGCCGGCCGGGAACACGCGCGGTGGCGAACCCGTGCACGGTCACCGCCACGCGCGTGGGCGCGAAGCCGGACGGGAAGCTCACGGCCACGCGGCCCGCTGCGCCGTTGCGGGCCGCCACCCGCCGAGCGGCCGCCCTCGTCAGGGCCAGGTACGCGGCCACGGACAGGTGTCGCGGATTCGGCACACCGGACTCGAGAAAGGCCGGCTCGAACAGGCGGGGATAGCCGCCGCGCATCGCGGCGGCCGCCGACATCGCGGCCAGGTCCGCCGCGCTCTGGCTCCGTCCGTGGGCGCCCACCGCCTGCCCGAGCGCCAGCAGCACCAGCAGACCCGTGAGCAGCGCCCCCACCACGCCGAGCACCAGGAGCGTGGCCTGGCCGCGCTCGCGCGGGCCGGGAATCGTCGGGGGGTCGCGAACCGCCATCGACCAGCACCCTCGTCCTCGCAGGCAGACCGCTCAACACCCGCGAGTGACAAGTCAGCGGCCTGCGAGTTCCCGCTCAGAAACGCCTGCGCGGATGGGCCGGGACCCTCGACGGCGCCCGAGTTCGCTAAAAGTGGGGCAGATGGCCCAGGTAACCGTCGTACCGCCCTCACGCTTTGTCCGGCTCGCCCGGCTGTGCAACCGGCACCGCTGGCGCACGTTCGGCGTCTGGCTGCTGGCCTTGATCCTGATCCAGGTCGTGGCCTCGAGCGTCGGCGTCAAGGAGATCTCTAGCTTCCGGCTGCCCGGCACCGAGAGCCAGCGCGCCTACGACCTTCTGGCCGACCACTTCCCTGCCGCCAAGGGCGACACCGACCAGATCGTGTACAAGGCGCGCAGCGGCTCGCTCGAGGATGCCGCCAACCGCGCGCGGATCGCGTCCTCGCTCAAGAAGGTCCGGGCGCAGAAGGACGTGGCCAGCGTTGCCAGCCCGTTCGGCCAGGGCGGCCGCCTGACGAAGGACGGCCGCATCGGGGTGGCCACGCTCAACTACACGAAGAGCACGAACGACATCGAGCCCAGCGACCTCGAGGACGTGCAGAAGGCGGCGTTCACCGCCCGCGGCGACTCGGTCCAGGTCGAGCACGGTGGTCCCGGCGCCGAGATCGTTCGCTTCGAGAACAGCCAGGGGCCCTCGGAGGGGGTCGGCATCTTCGCCGCCGCGATCGTGCTGCTGTTCACCTTCGGATCACTGGTGGCAGCGGCCCTCCCGCTGATCGCGACGCTGCTCGCGCTCGGCTGTGCGCTGGGCGTGATCACCCTGATCAGCCACCTCGTCGACACGCCGGACTTCGCCGCGCAGCTCGCGTCGCTGATCGGGCTGGGCGTGGGCATCGACTACTCGCTGTTCGTGGTCACCCGCTTCAGGTCCGAGTGCAGGGCGGGGTGCGCGCGCGAGCTGGCGATCGAGAACGCGATCGACAAGGCGGGCCGCACCGTCATGTTCGCCGCGATCACGGTGGTGATCGCCCTGCTCGGGCTGCTGCTCCTCGGCCTGAACTTCATGCACGGCGTTGCACTCGGGGCGGCCGCGGCGGTGCTGGCCGTGATGCTCTCGGCGCTCACCATCATCCCGGCGCTGATCGGGGGCTCGGGCCTGTTCATGGAAGGCGTCCTAGTCGAATTCGACCGCCGCGGGGGCTTCCGCTTCTGGGGCACGAAGCGCCGCATCCACATCCCCGGCCAGAGCTGGCGGGCCCGGCGAATGGAGAAGCGCGAGCGCCGCTGGGCCGAGGCCTCCGGCTGGGCACGTTGGACGCGCGGCGTGCAGCGCCGTCCGTGGCTGGCCGCGGGCGCCGCGCTCGTGGTGCTCATCGGCCTGGCGATCCCCGCCCTGAGCCTGCGGCTCGGCTCGAGCGACGCGGGCGTGGACCCCGATGGCACCACCACGCGCAAGGCCTACGACCTGATCGCCGACGGCTTCGGGGCCGGCACGAACGGCTCTTTCCTGCTGGTGGCCGAGCTCGGCCAAGAGGGCGACAAGGGCGCGGCTCAGCAGGTGACCGACGCGGTGAAGGGCGACGACGACTTCACGTTCGTCTCGGCGCCCGCGATCTCGCCGGACGGCCAGGTGGCCACGATCACCGCCTACCCGAAGACCGGGCCGCAGGACGAGAAGACCACCGACACGCTCGACCGGCTGCGGGACGACGTCCTGCCGGGAGTGGAGAGCAGCACCGGCACGACCGTCGAGGTGGGCGGCTTCACCGCGTCCAACGAAGATTTCTCGAGCGTGGTGGCCGGGAAGCTCCCGCTGTTCATCGGAGTGGTGGTGCTCCTGAGCGCCCTGCTGCTGCTCGTGGTGTTCCGCTCGGTGGTGATCCCGATCAAGGCGGCGGTCATGAACCTGCTCTCGATCGGCGCCGCGCTGGGGTTCGTGACGCTGATCTTCCAGGAGGGCCACGGGGCCGACCTGCTGGGGATCGGCACCGGCCCGATCGAATCGTTCGTGCCGGTGCTGATGTTCGCGATCGTCTTCGGCCTCAGCATGGACTACGAGGTCTTCCTGATGTCTCGGGTGCACGAGGAATGGGAGGCCACCCGTGACGCCTCGGCGGCCGTCGGCCGCGGGCTTCAGACCACCGGCCGCGTGATCACGGCGGCGGCCTCGATCATGATCGTCGTGTTCGGCTCGTTCGCGCTCGGCGACGACCGCGTCATCAAGCTCTTCGGGATCGGCCTGGCCAGCGCCGTCTTCTTCGACGCCGTGATCATCCGCTGCCTTCTGGTGCCGGCCATCATGGAGCTGCTCGGCCGCCGGGCCTGGTGGCTTCCGTCCTGGCTCGACCGCCTTCTGCCGCGGATCGCGATCGAGTCGCCCGACGCGATCCACGTGCCGGACCCAGAGCCCGGGCGCGCGTAGCTCACGAGGCGCTGGACGCCGCCCGTAGATAGATGATCACCGCAAGAACGCGGCGGTGAGCGTCCTCGCCACCCGGGAGGTCGAGCTTCATGAGGACACTCCGCACGTGGCCCTCGACCGTCCGCTCGGTGAGCACGAGCCGTTGCGCGATGCCACCGTTCGTCAGCCCCTCGGCCATAAGCGACAGAACCTCACGCTCGCGGTCTGACAGCACGGCGAGCGCGTCGCGCTCGCGCCCGACCAGGGATGCCACGACCTTTGGGTCGAGAGCCGAGCCGCCGTCCGCGACGCGCACGGCGGCGTCGAGGAACTCGGCCACGTCCAGCACGCGGTCCTTCAGCAGGTAGCCGAAGCCGCCTTGGGACACAAGGTCGACCGCGCCCGCGGACTCCACGTGTTGGGAGAGGACGAGCACGCCGGTCTGGGGGTGAGCGTCGCGGATCCAGTGGGCTGCACGGATGCCCTCGTCGGTGAACGAGGGAGGCATGCGCACGTCGACCACGGCCAGGTCGGGCTTATGCTCGCTGACCGCGGCTCGCAGCCGGTCGGCGTCGTCGACGCCAGCCGCCACGTCGTGGCCGGCGTCCTCGAAGAGGCGCGTCAGGCCCGCTCTCAGCAACGCCTGGTCCTCGGCGATCACGACTCGCACGGGAGCTCCGCTGTGACGACCGTGCCCGCCTCGGGCGAGCTGTCGATGCGCAGCCGCCCGCCCAGCGCCGCCACTCGGTCCCCCATGCCGACGAGGCCCGATCCGTCGGACACGGCGGCGCCGCCGATGCCGTCGTCGCGCACCGAGACGACGAGGCTGCCGTTGTGCCTGTTTGCGCTCACGCTGATCGCGCTCGCGTGGGCGTGCTTGACGACGTTCGCCAGGGCCTCGCTCGCGACGAAGTAAGCCGCCGTCTCGACGCGCTCCGCGAAGCGCTCGGCGGTCGCCTCGACCACGGTCCGCAGGGGCGACCGCGTCGCAAGCTCCTGGAGCGCGGTGGCCAGGCCCTCGTCGAGCCCGGCGGGTCTCACCCCTCGGGCCAGCTCCCGGAGCTCCTCGATCGCATCGGTCAGCGCCGTTACGGTGGCGTCGACCTCGGTTGCGGGCTCACTGCCCGGTGGGAGCAGTCCCTGGACATGGCGCAGGGCGAGGCCGATCGAGACGAGGCGCTGCTGTGCCCCGTCGTGCAGGTCACGCTCGAGCCGCCGTCGCTCAGCGTCCCCCGCGGTCACGATCCGGGCCCGCGAGTCCTCGACCTCGGCCAGCCGGCGCCGAACCTCGGCGCGCAGCCGGCTGATCTCGATCGCGAGCCCGGCGGCGGCGATGACGCTCTCGAGGAGGTTCGGCCGCCGGCCGAGTGCTTCGTCGTGGACGAGAGTGGCAAGCTGCAGATCGCCCCGGCGCACCGGCGTCCGCATCCGGCCCGCACCAGCCAGCTCGCTCACCGCCCGGCCGCTCGCGTCGACGTGGACCTCCTCGCCCGGGAGCCAGAACCACACCTCGAGCCCGGGATCTCCGAGAGCGCCGGCCAGGACGCGACCCGTCTCCTCGGGTGCCGCGCGCCCCGCGCGGAGATCCCCGAGGAATTGCTCGACCTTCCGCAACCCCTCGTAGCGTGCGCGGTCGAAGCGCTTGTCGACCGCGACCTGGACGTTTGCGCGGAGCGGTCTGAACAGGAGCGCCACGGCCAGGGTCGCGGCCGCGGTCGGTACCGTCGAGCCCGACCCGATCGCCACCCCGAGGCCCAGCGACACGGCGGCGTAGATCCCGCCGAGTCCCGCCGTGAGCGCCCCGTACACCAGCGTGCGGTTGATGACGAGGTCGATGTCGTAGAGCCGGTAGCGGAGGATCGCGAGACCCGCCGCCAGTGGGAGCGTGAGGATGCTGAGCTCGATGGCGCTGTTGGCCACCACCTCGCCCACGACGTCGTAGGTCGCCGTTCCCACCGGGACCACCACGGCGACGAGCCCCCCCGCCAGGGCGATCCACTTGATCTGCTCGCGCAGCTCACGGTCCCCGCGTCGGTACCTGTGGACGAGCGAGGCGATCGAGCCGAAGATTCCGACCGCCACGAGCAGGAACGCGACCCCGGTGAGCGCATCGATCCATCCGCTGTCGACCCCATAGGGGTTTTGGACCTGCGGGTAGTCCTCGAGTGGCCCTGCGGTGAGCAGCCCCGTCACCATGAGCAGGCCAATGCCGATGCCGGCGCTCCAGGCCACCGGTCGCCAGCGCGGACCGGGGAGCTTTCCATCCGGGAACAGCAGCAGCAGGAAGGTTGCCGGGATCAACACCCAGGGGATCCACGAGCTCGACCCGTACGAGGCAGCCAGCTTGCCCAAGCCGCTCGAGCCGCCTTCGCCCGAGGTCCAATAGTCGGCGTAGCTGCCGGCGACGGCCCCCAGGCTGACCGTGACCGCCGCGCCGAGGAAGATCCAGCCGATCGGGTTGGCCGGCTGGCGAAGGACCACCAGCACGCCGAGCGGCAGCAGGACGGCCACGAACGCGAGGGTGAAGCCGGTGCCCAGGTCAGCCGATGCGCCCTGGGCCACGTCCAGCCCGAGGCTGAGCACCAAGAGCAAGAGGGTCACGGCCACGAGCGCCCAGGCAATGGGCCGGATTCGAGCGCGAGTCACCGAAGGATGATCGCCTGATCCGGACCCGGTCACAACCGGGCTGACCCGTGTCACGAGACAGGTGGTGCCACTCGGGCAGCTCAGGTACTCGCAGCGATGGCGTCGGGCAACGGCCACCGTAGGTTCGAGGTGTCCGACCGACACCAAACAGGAGGCACCATGGAAAGCTCAATCACTCGCCCCGCCGTAGACGTCGCAACCGATCGCCCCAAGCCGGGTCTGGCGCTGGTGCTCGCCCTGCTCGCCATTCCCGGATCGACCGTGGCCTGGGACCTGCCGGCCGGCGGGCTCTACATCGGCCTGCCGCTCGGCATCGCGGCAATCATCCTTGGCGTCCGCGCCCGGCGCGAGCAACGCTCGGGCGTGGCGCTCGCGGCAATCATCATCGCCGGCCTCTGCATCGCCCAGATGGCGATCTGGACACTCGTATCGGTTGTGAGCTAGGTCGCCAGGCAGCGCAAGCGCGGTCTCACCCGGCGGCGCCCAGAGGTTTGGGCGCCGCCGGTTTCAGCGACCCGTGAGTAACGTCGGCGGCGCCAACGCCCTCGAGAGGAGAGACCGAGTGTCGGCTTGGGAGATCGTGAACCTGCGCGAGATCGAGGACTCCGCCGCCCAAACGGACGGAGTCGAGGCCCGCTTCGCACGCAAGCACCTGGCCTCGCGCGATCTCGGCGATGTCGTCGTGGAGGGCTCGGGCAGGGTCCTGCTCGACGGCGAGGTCCGGGAACTGGCGGCCTGGGACGTGGTGCGGGTGGCGCCGGAGGTCGTTCGCGCCTTCGAGGGCGGGCCCGACGGGCTCCGCATCCTCGCTATCGGTGGTCCGAAGCCAGAGGGCGGCGACGGCGTCAGGTCCGACGCCGCCTGGCCGGATCAGTAGTCAGCACGCGCGCCGCAGGCGCCGCTCGAACGGCAGCTGCAAGCTCAACCGGCAACCTCCCGGGGCCGTGATCGCCACCCTCCCTCGGCCCCTTGCCTTCAGCGTCTGGCCCGAGCGCGTGAATGTCGCGACGGCGGTAGGTGGGGCGGCGAAGCGGAAGCCGAGGCCCCACATCTCGCCCGATGTGGCGACGGTACGGTAGACCCAGGCGCGCGGCCGCTCGGGCACCGGCTTGAAGAAGCCCCAGGCTCTGGCCTTGGCGAAGGCCCGGTCCCAGACGCCGAAGGTGTGGACGCCGCAGGTGGTCACGGCCGTCACGTCGGCGCCAGCGGCGCGGACGGCGGCGGCGAACGGGCCCTGCTGGCCGTTGATGATCAGCTCCGTGACCCGGTCCAGGGCCAGGCCCGTGGGACCGATCGGATCCTGCGGGCAGTTGTTGCCATCGCCCGAGGTCAGGTACAGGCGGGTATGGCTGTAGTTGGGCGCGAGCGCCTGGGGGCTGTTCCCCTCGGCGTAGGGAGCCGCCGCCGGGCCGAACATGTCGTTGTAGCCGGCACCGGTGGCGCCGTTGGTGCCCGCGAACAGCGTGAGGCCGTCCTGCGCGATGCGGGACTGCGTGTCGGGGAAGGCTGCGGAGAAGCCGACGGCCGACCCGAAGTAGCCGGGCAGCATGGCCGCGTAGCGGAGCGTCCCCTGCCCACCCATCGAGATGCCGCCGATCGCGTGCCAGCGGCGCCCGGGACGGATGCGGTAGCGGCGCTCGATGGTCCGGCGCAGAAGCTTCAGGTGGTAGGTGGCCCAAGCCGGGTCGCCACGCTGTCCGCCGTGCCACCAGTCGGCGTACATCCCGAACTTGCCGCCGTCGGGCATGACGATCACCGCGGGCAGCCCGGCCGCGAGCTCGGTGATGCCTGGGATCCATGTGTCGGTGCCGCCCGCGGCGCCATGCAGGAGCCAGAGCACGGGATAGCGGCGCCTCGGATGTTCGCGGTAGCCGTCCGGAAGCAGGATGTTGACCTTCGGAACGGTGCGGCCCTTCTCAAGGGCGCCTCCCGGATGGGAAGGGTCGACCAGCCGGCTGGGCAGCTCGAAGCTGCGCAGCTCGGAGGCGGCCGCCGGGGCAGCCGCGACCAGAAGGGCGGCGGCGGTCGTGATGAGTGCGGCCCGTCTCATCATCCGAGCTGCACGAGTAGCTGTTCGCGCAGCCTCGGCCACGGGTCGCGGCGCCGGCGCGCGCGCGGCTCGAACTGCTCGGTCAGGGCAAGCCCGCGGCAGGCACTGAAGATCAGCAGCACCTTTCCCTCCACTTCGTCGCCCGTGGCGAACTCCCCCACAGCCTCGGTCACGAAGCCGGTGATAGCCCGCGCGATCCGTCGCTCGCCGGCGACAAGGCGTTCGTAGAGCTCGGGATCGTCTGATGCTGCCACCCAGAGCTTCACGAAGACGGCGAAGATGGGGCTCGCGAAGTCGGCCCACATCAGGTCGAGCAGCGCACGCAGACGCTGCTCCGGCGGGCCGGTGATGTGCTCTGCGCGCCGGTGGCTGTCCTCGATCCGGCGCTCCACCAGGTGCTCGGCGGCCGCGGCCACGAGGTCGACGCGGCGGGGGAAGTGGTACGCCTGCGCGCCCGCCGACACGCCCGCGCGCTCGGCCACGGCGCGGGTGGTGGTCTGCGCATAGCCGACCTCGAGAATGTTCTCGACGGTCGCGTCCAGAAGCTTCGCGCGCGTCTCTGTTCGGCGCTCCTCCTGAGTCCGCTGAGGGCGCAGCGCGCTCGTCACCGCGGGTCCCCGAGCACCGCGAGGCCGTCCCGGAGGACCACCGTCCCGTCCACCGTCGTCTCGTACGCGTAGGTCGCGGCGCCGCCGGCGCGCTCCCTCTCCCAAGCGCGCGTACGGATCTCCTGGCCGGGCAGGACCGGCTTCGAGAAGCGCACGGCAAGCCGGCGCAGGCGGCGAGCGTCCGACCCGCCCAGCTCCCGCAGGATCGCCCAGGACGTGAAGGCGAGGACGCAGAACCCGTGGGCGATGATCCCGGGCAGCCCGGCCGCGCGCGCCATCTCCTCGTCGAGATGGATGGGCATCGGGTCGCCGGAGGCCTCGGCGTAACGGTGGGTCTGGTCGTCGTCGATCCGCTGGGTCACGTCGAGCACGGGCGCCTGCTCGCGCAGCTCCTCGGCGAACCGGTGCTCGGGCGACAGCTCGCCGAGCTTCCGCCCGTCGTCGAAGCCGCGGATGAAGAAGGTCACGAACTGCTCGTTCACGAGCTCGCCCGCCTCGTCGCGGGTCTCGAGGTAGACGGAGGCGCGTGTTCCGTTGGGCAGTCCCTCGAAGCCCGTCATCTTCCCGCGCGCGACCAGCCGGTCGCCGGGTTCGAGCGCGCGGTGGAAGCGGAAGTCCTGTTCACCGTGGAGCACGTTGCCGAGAACCGGCGCGGGAACGACCTGGAGCGCCGGCTCGACCAGCGACTGGAACACCGGGACGATCGCGAACACCGGCGGGGCGACCTCTCCCTCGAGGTGCGACTCGATCGGATCGTTCGTGGCCTTCGCATACTGGGCGATTCGCTCGCGGGTGACCTCGAAATCCCGTTCCTCGGTCCATGCCTCGAGCCCGGCCTCGTTGAACCTCAGCGTCTCGGTGGACATCCGCCTAGCCCTCGGCGCGCCGGTAGGCGGTGACGACCGCGGTGCCGCCAAGGCCGATGTTGTGCTGGAGCGCGGCCTCGACACCGTCCACCTGGCGACCGCCGGCGTCGCCCCGAAGCTGCCACGTCAACTCGGTGCACTGGGCGAGACCGGTGGCGCCGAGCGGGTGGCCCTTGGAGATCAGCCCGCCGGACGGGTTCACCACCCACCTCCCGCCGTAGGTGGTCTCGCCGTTGTCCACCAGTCGCGGTCCCTCCCCCTCCTCGGCCAGTCCGAGCGCCTCGTAGAGCAGGAGCTCGTTGGCCGAGAAGCAGTCGTGCAGCTCGATGACCTGGAAGTCCTCGGGGCCGAGCCCCGACTGCTCGTAGACCGCCCGGGCGGCCTGCACGTTCATGTCGTAGCCGATCACGTCGCGAGCCGTGTGCGTCGAGAGCGACGTCTCGTAGTCGGTGACCAGCGACTGGCCGGCGATCTCGATCGCCCGGTCCGCCAGCCCGTGCCGATCGACGAAGTCCTCGCTTGCCAGGATCGCCGCCGCCGCGCCGTCGGAGGTGGGCGAGCACTGGAGCTTCGTGAGCGGCTCGTAGATCATCGGCGCCTCCAGGATCTCGTCGAGCGTGTACGAGACCTGGAACTGGGCGTTCGGGTTGTTCGTGGAATGCTGGTGGTTCTTCTGGCCGATTCGGGCGAAGTGCTCGGGCTCCGAGCCGTGGTCGCGCATGTGCTCGCGCCCGGCCGCCCCGAACATCCATGGCGCCGGCGGCATGCCCACCTCGGAGATCTCCGCCAGGAGCTGGCCGTGACGTGCGATCGGCGGCTCACGGTCGGTGAAGGTGGATTTCAGTGAGCCGCGCTGCATCTTCTCGAAGCCGAGCGCGAGCGCGCAGTCGGCGAGGCCGCCGCGGACGGCCTGCGCGGCCAGGTACAGCGCGCTCGAGCCGGTCGAGCAGTTGGAGTTCACGTTGAACACCGGGATGCCGGTCATTCCGAGCTCGTACACCGCGCGGTGTCCGGAGCAGGACTCGCCGTACACGTAGCCGGCGTAGGCCTGCTCCACGGCGTCGTAGCCGACGCCCGCGTCGGCGAGGGCGGCGGTCCCGGCCTCACGGGCCCAGTCGTGGTAGTCGCCGTCCTTCGTGCCCGGCTTGTCGAACTTCGTCATCCCCACGCCGATCACGTAGGCACGACCCATGCTGCCCTTCTTCATTTCACTCCCTCGGGCTCGTAACAAACCGGGCGCCCGCATTGTTACACAGTGCAGCGGCGAGCGATGACTGGCCCACGCCCCATGGTCGCCCCGGCCCTGACCCAACCCGGTTCGCCCTAAGGCGCTACGTGCCGCGGAAGGACGGCGGACGCTTCTCCGCAAAGGCGGCGGCCGCCTCGCGATGGTCGTCGGTGAGCATGGTGCGCAGGTGGTGCGTGGCCTCGAGGTCCATGCATTCGCCGAGCTCGTCGTCGTTCTCGGCGCGGCCGAGGTTCTCCTTCATGTAGGCGAGCGCGATGCGCGGGCCGGCCGCGAGCCGTGCCGCCAGCGCGAGTGCCTCCTCCTCGAGGCGCTCGTCGTCCACCACGCGGTTCACGATCCCGAGCCGCTCGGCCTCCTCCGCCGACAGCCGCTCGGACAGGTAGTACAGCTCTCGGGCGCGGGCGGTTCCGACGAGCCGGGTGAGGAACCAGGTGCCGCCGTAGTCGCCTGCCAGGCCGACGCGCGCGAACGCGGTGGTGAGCACGGCGCCGCGCGCGGCGATGCGCAGGTCGCACGCCAGCGCCAGCGCGAGGCCCGCGCCGGCCGCCGCGCCGGGCAGCGCGGCGATCGTCGGCTTCGGCATCGTGTGCAGGCGGCCGGAGGTGGCGCGCTGGCTGCGGCGCTGGACGGCCACGAGCGCGTCGTAGTCGACCTTCGCGCCGTTGCCCTCGGCCATCGCCTTCACGTCGCCGCCGGCGCAGAACGCGCCGCCCGCGCCGGTGAGCACGACGCACGCCACGTCGTCGTTCCGCTCGGCCTCCTCGAGCGCCCGGGCCAGCGCCTCGAGCATCGCCGGTGAGAGCGCGTTGCGCCGCTCGGGGCGGTTCATCGTGAGGACTGCCACCCCGTCCTCGACACGCACCAGAAGGTCCTGGGTGCCGGTCTCGACCGCGGCCATGGACGTAGGCTATTGGACGTGACCGGCCCGGAGTCAAGGGGTGTTCGCCTCCGCCAGGCGGTGCTCGTGGCGCGTGACCTCGAGCCCTCCTACGAGCGCCTGCGCGACGCGCTCGGGCTGGGCGAGCCGTTCCGCGACCCGGGTGTGGGCGCGTTCGGCCTGCACAACGTGGTGTGCGCGCTGGGCGAGGACTTCCTCGAGATCGTGTCCCCCACGCAGGAGGGCACGGCCGCCGGGCGCCACCTCGAGCGCCGCGGCGAGGGCGGCTACATGCTGATCTTCCAACTCGATGACCTCGCGGGCGCGCGCGAGCGGGCGGAGGCGCTCGAGGTGCGCACCGTGTGGACCATCGACCTCGACGACATCTCCGCCAGCCACCTGCACCCGGGCGATCTGGGCGGCACGATCGTCTCGATCGACCGGCCGCTGCCACCGGAGAGCTGGCGCTGGGGTGGCCCCGACTGGACCGGCCGCGCGGGTGAGGGGGCGCCGGGGCGCCTCGCCGGAGTGACCGTGCGCGTGCCCGATCCCGACGCGGTCGCCGCGCGCTGGGCGGAGGTGCTCGGGCTCGAGGCCGACGGGACTACGCTGCACCTCGACCGCGAGCAGCACGTGGCCTTCGAGCCGGGCGACGAGGGTCTCTCAGAGATCGCGGTGGAGCTGCCCGGCGGAGCGAGCGGCCCGCTCGCCTTCGGCGCCGCGCGCGTCGTCAGCGCCTAGGCGCCGGGGACCGTCTCGAAGCGCGGGCGGCCCTCGACCTGCGAGACCCAGGGCTGGGCCGAGCGGCCCCACACCTCGATCTGCGGCTCGAGCCAGCTCGTGTCGTCCAGAGTGCCCGCCTTGAGCCAGACGAGCTCGGGGAGAGCCGGGCTCAGAGAGAAGATCGGCGACCCGCACGCCGAGCAGAAGTTGCGCTCGGTCTCGCCACCGCTCGCCTCGGCCGCCGTCTTCACCATGGCGAGCGAGTCCCCCCTCACCTCCAGCGCGTCGGCGGGGACGCCGACGACGATCGAGAACGCCGTCCCGGTCTGGTGCTGGCACTCGGTGCAGTGGCACACGGCCGTGGTGACCGGCTCCGCGTCGCACGAATAGGTGATGCTGCCGCACCCGCAATGACCGTCGAGTTTGCCCATGCCGCCATCCTATGTGTGCCCGCATGCCCGCCTTCGTGCTGATCCCAGGTGCCGGCTCCGACCCGCGCGTGTACGGCGCCACCATCGAGGCTCTTCGAGCCCTCGGACATGACGCCGTGGCCCCCGAGCTTCCGCTGCACGACCAGGAGGCCACCCCAAGCGATCACGCCGCCGCCGTGGCGG
The DNA here is from genome assembly GCA_963819115.1 of uncultured Thermoleophilaceae bacterium. Taxonomy (GTDB): domain Bacteria; phylum Actinomycetota; class Thermoleophilia; order Solirubrobacterales; family Thermoleophilaceae; genus JACVRW01. The sequence continues at coordinate 1,989,125 of CAWFUR010000011.1, forward strand.
CCGCGGTGCCAGATGAGCCCGAGCTCGTCGTGGTCGGCCAGTCGCTCGGAGCATTCGCGGCCCCGCTCGTGGCCGCGTGGGTCCCCGTCGCGCGCCTCGTGCTGCTCGCCCCGATGATCCCCAAGCCCGGCGAGACAGCCGGCGAATGGTGGGGCAACACCCGACACGACGAGGCCATCGCCGACGTGCTCGAGCGCCACGGTCCGATGAGGGAGTGGGGACCGGACGCATTCGCCGAGGTCTTCCTCCACGACGTGGAGCCGCAGGTCGCCCGTGACAACCAGCGCTTCAACGGCGTTCCGGGGGCCGGCATGTTCACCGAGCCTTGGCCGCTCGAAGCCTGGCCCGACGTTCCCACCCACGTGCTCGTCCCCCGCGACGACAGGCTCTTCCCGCGGGAGTTCCAGCGTCGCGTCGCGCGCCAGCGCCTGGACCTCGAGATCGACGAGATGGCCGGCGGGCACGTGCCGATGCTGTCCCGTCCGTCCGAGCTCGCCGAGCGTCTCGTGGACCTTGCCGGGGCCTAGGAGGAGACTGTCCGCGATGAGGGCGGTGGAATGCAGCAACGCCGAGCTCCGTGTGGTGGAGCGCCCGGAGCCCGTGCCCGGTCGCGGGCAGGTGCGCCTCGAGGTGCTGCGCTGCGGGATCTGCGGGTCGGACCTGCACGCCCGCCACGGCTGCGACCAGTGGGCCGACCTCGCCGCTCGGGCGGGTTATCACCGCTTCGCTCGCTCCAACGAGCGGATCGTGTTCGGCCACGAGTTCTGCGGCGAGGTGGCCGAGCATGGCCCGGGGTGCCGGAAGGACTCGCCCGCGGGCACGCACGTGGTGGCGCTCCCGCTTCTGCGTGGAAGCCAGGGTGTGGACACCGTCGGACTGTCGGTGCACGCTCCGGGCGCCTACGCCGAGCAGGTCGTGGTGGAGGAATCGCTGATGATGCCGGTGCCCAACGGCCTGGGGCCCGACGTGTCCGCGCTCACGGAGCCGCTGGCCGTGGCCTGGCACGCCGTGCGCCGGGGCCAGGTCCGAAAGCGCACGGTGGCGATCGTGATCGGGTGCGGACCGATCGGGCTGGCGGTGATCCTGCTCCTGAAGGCAAGAGGAGTGCGCACGGTCGTGGCCAGCGACTACTCGCCGGGGCGCCGCGCGCTGGCCACCGCATGCGGGGCGGACGTGGTGGTGGACCCGGCGCACGAGGCCCCCTTCACCGCCGTGAAGGGCCGCGGCCACCTCGACGACCTTCCGTCCGCGCTCGAGCTGGCCGTGGGCACGCGCGAGAAGCTGGGTCGCCTGCCCTTCGGGTGGTGGCATGCGTGGCGGCTCGGCGAGAAGCTCGGCGCGGCACCCAAGCATCCGGTGATCTTCGAGTGCGTCGGGATGCCCGGCGTGATCGACAGCATCATCGACGGCGCGCCGCTGTTCTCCCGCGTCGTCGTGGTCGGCGTGTGCGTGGGCGTCGACCAGATCACGCCCGCGATGGCCGTGAACAAGGAGATCGACCTGCGCTTCGTGGTCGGCTACACGCCGCTCGAGTTCCGGGACACCCTCCACATGCTCGCCGAGGGCGAGGTGGACCCCGGCGAGCTCGTCACCGGCAAGGTGGGACTCGATGGCGTGGAGGGCGCGTTCACCGCGCTCGGCACCCCGGACGCCCACGCCAAGATCCTCATCGACCCGCATTAGGAGAGGAGGCTCCGGTGTTGATCAGCACGATGAACGATCTCCCCGGCTACCAGATCACCGAGGTGCACGGCGAGGTGTTCGGCCTCACGGTTCGCTCGCGCAACCTTGGCTCGCAGATCGGGGCGGCTTTCAAGTCCCTGGTGGGCGGCGAGCTCAAGGGCATGACGAAGATGCTGGCCGACGGTCGCCAGCACGCCACCGAGCGGCTGATCGAGGAGGCCGAGGCCAAGGGCGCGAACGCGATCATCGCCTTCCGCTTCGACACGTCCGAGCTGGGGAGCACCTGGACCGAGATCTGCGCGTACGGAACCGCGGTCCGGGTCGAGCGCCGCGACGCGGGCGGCTAGCCGCACCCGCTCACGCGCTCGTCCCTCCATCGATCGCGATCTCGCTTCCGGTCACGTAGCGGCTCTCGTCGGCGGCGAGGAACACGGCCGCGGCGGCCACCTCCACCGGATCGCCGATGCGCCGCATCGGAATGGCGGCCACCAGCTTGTCGATCAACTCCGGGGTCCGCTCGCGCTGGCGGGTGTTCATGTCGGTGTCGATCTGGCCCGGGTGCAGGGAGTTCACGCGCACGCCCGCGGCGGCAACCTCCTTGGCCACGCACTTCGTCATGCCGCGCACCGCCCACTTGCTCGCCGCGTATGCGGTCAGGAGCGGCGAACCCATCAGGCCCGCGACCGAAGACAGGTTGATGATCGATCCGCCGCCCCGCTCCACCATGAGCGGCGCGAAGGTGCGCATCCCCAGGAAGACGCCGACCTGGTTCACCTCCTGAACGCGACGGAAGTCCTCCAGCGACGTGTCTTTCAGCGGCGCGGCCAGGAACACCCCCGCGTTGTTCACCAGCACGTCGACGTGCCCGTGAGCGCCGGTCGCCGCCCGGGCCACCTCCGCCCAGTCCGCCTCACTCGTCACGTCGTGGGCATGGCCACCCGCCCCCAACTCGGCCGCCAGTCGCTCGGCGCCCTCCCCGTCGGCGTCGGTGATCACCACGTTCGCGCCCTCGGCCGCGAATCGCCGTGCGATGGCCGCCCCGATCCCGTTGGCCGCTCCGGTGACGAGCGCGACCCTGCCGTCCAGGCGGCCGCTCACCGCCCGGCGTCCAGAGCCAGGACGAGCTTCCCGGTGTTCTCCCCCCGGAAGAGCTTCAGGAGCACTTCGGGAAAGTCAGCGACGTCGCCCTCCACCACGTCCTCGCGCGACCGCAGCTCCCCGCTGCGGAGCCACGCCGCGAGCTGCGAGGCCCCCTCCGCGAAGCGATCCGCGTAGTCGAAGATCACGAAGCCCGTCATCGATGCGCGCGCCACGAGCAGCTGCATGTAGTTGGACGGTCCGGGCGGCGGCTCGGTGGCGTTGTACTGGGACACAGCGCCGCTGATCACCACGCGCGCGCCGCGCGCGAGGCGCCGCAGCACCTGCTCGAGCACCTCGCCGCCGACGTTGTCGAAGAAGACGTCCACGCCGTCCGGCGCGCTCTCCTTCAGCTGCGAGCGAAGCTCGCCCGCCTTGTAATCGATGGCTGCGTGGAACCCGAGATCGTCCACGAGCCAGCGGCACTTCTCGGCTCCCCCGGCGATGCCGATGGCCCGGCAGCCCCCGATGCGCGCGATCTGGCCGGCGATGCTCCCGACGGACCCGCCGGCACCCGATACCACCACGGTCTGACCGGGCTCTGGCCGCCCGACGTCCAGCAGCCCGAAGTAGGCGGTGAGGCCGCTGATGCCGAGCACGCCGAGATGCACCGGCGCCGGGGCGAGGCTTGTGTCCACCCGGGTGACCCCCGCCCCGTCCGACACCGCGTAGCGCTGGACGCCGAAGACGCCGTACAGGTGCTCCCCCACCTCGTAGTCAGGATGGTTGGAGTCGATCACGCGGCCGATCCCCGCGGCGCGCATCACCTCGCCGATCTCCACGGCCGGCACGTACGAGCGGCCGGCGTTCATCCACGAGCGCATCGCCGGGTCGAGCGAGAGGTGCTCGACCTGGACGCAGAACTCCCCCTCGCCCGGCTCCGGAGCCGGTTCCTCCACGAGGCTCCAGTCGGAGGCCTGGGGCAGGCCGACCGGCCGGGCGGCCAGACGACATTGGGCGTTCACGAGCGTCACGCGTCACTCCTCGGTTCGCGGCGGAGTCCGTTCGCGGATTGTCGCCGACCCCAGGGAGGAGCGCAGGCCCGATCGGTGATCGGGCCGAGCACCGGACCAGTCCGTCTCACGCCTCGGCCTCGGCCTGGGCGGCTGCCTTCTCCCTCAGCCGCGCGCGGTTCCTCGCCGCACGCACCGCCACGCTGAGGCTCTCGGTGTCGTAGGCACCCTGGTGGTGGCGGCCGTTGATGAAGAAGCTCGGCGTGCCGGCCACGCCGCTCGCGTCCGCGCTGGCCACGTCCTCCGCCAGGCGCGGGGTGTACTCACGGTGCCGAAGCCCGTCCCAGAAGCGCGGGACGTCGAGACCCAGCTCCTCCGCGTAGCGCGTCAGATCGCGCGAGGTGAGCTCGTCCTGCTGCTCGAGCAGCTTGTCGTGCATCCCCCAGAAGGCGCCCTGAGCGGCCGCGGCCTCCGCGGCCTCGGCGGCCATCTGAGCGTGCGGGTGCACGTCGTTCAGCGGCAGGTGGCGCCAGACGTAGCGCAACTCGTCTCCGAACGAGTCGAGCAGCTCACGGATGGCCACCTCGGCCTGTCCGCAGTACGGGCACTCGTAGTCGCCGTACTCGAGGAGAGTCACCGCCGCGTCCTCCGCGCCGCGGATGTGATCGCGCTCCGGGTCCACCTCGTCGGAGAGGTCGAGCAGCTCCTCGGTCGTGGCGGCCAGCTGGCGGGCGCGCACCGGGGCGGGCACTCGCCGGATCAGCCGCACCGCGGCCCAGCTCAGCAGCGACGCCACCACGGCGGCGGCCAGCACCCCGAGCTTCGCCTCGTCGAGCTGCCGCCCTTCGAAGGCGAGGCTCGATATGAGCAGTGAGACGGTGAAACCAACCCCGGCCACGGCGCTGCCCCCGGCGAGGACGGGCCAGCTCAGCGCCAGGCGCAGCCCGCCGATCCTGGGCCGCGTGGCCAGCCAGCTCGCGCCGAGGATGCCGAGCGGCTTGCCCACCACGTAGCCGAAGAAGATCCCGAGCGTCACCGGTGACCTGATCGCGTCGGAGAGCAGCCCGCCGTCCACTTGTATGCCGACGTTCGCCAGCGCGAAGAGGGGAACGATCACGAAGCTCGTCCATGGGTGGAAGCGGTACTGGAGCCGCTCGTTGGGCGATATCGCGGAGGCCACCCCCAGCTGGGCCGATCGTGCGAGCTCGGGAGTCGGCTGCTCACGGAAGGAACGCGTGAGCTCCGTGACCCGCTCGAGCTCCGCGCGGGCGGGTGGATACGCGCTGGTGACGAGGCCCACGGCCAACCCGGCGATCAGGGGATCGATGCCGGACTTGTACAGCGCCGCCCACAGCACGACTCCCAGCGGCACGGCTGCCTGCCGGCGGATGGTGGACGGGGCGTACCGGAGACCGAAGAGGAGCGCGAACACGCCGACGGCCACGGCGAGCGCCACGAACTCCACCTGCTCCGTGTACGCCGTGGCGATCACCAGCAGCGCCACGAGGTCGTCCACCACGGCCAGGGTGAGCAGGAACACGCGGAGGCGCGTGCCGTTGGGGGCCACTAGGGCCAGAACTCCTAGCGCGAAAGCCGTATCGGTGGACATCGCCGCTCCCCAGCCGTGCGCGCCGGCCCCGCCCGCATTGAAGGCCAGGTAGATCATCACCGGCACGGCCAAGCCGCCGGCGGCGGCGACCACCGGAATCGCGAGGCGCCGACGCTCGCGCAGCTCGCCCGTGTCGAGCTCGCGCTTGGCCTCTAGCCCGACCACCAGGAAGAAGAACGTCATCAGCCCGTTGTTCACCCAGTGGCGCAGGTCCTGCTCGATCCCCGTGCTCCCGAGCTGGATCGAGAGCTTTGTGGTCCACACCGACTCGTAGGAGTCGGACCAAGGCGAGTTGGCCCACAGCAGTGCCACCACGGCCGCCGCCAGCAGCACCACCGCCCCGCCCGTCTCGGTGCTCAGGAAGTCCCGTACCGGCGCCGCGAGGTTCCGTGCCCAGGCCGTGCGAACGGTGAGCGCGGCGGCCCGGCCCGGACCCTGCCCGTCCGAGCCGCTCCCGCCCGGCTGCTCCGCTTCCGCCTCGACGCTCATTGCCTGGGGCTGAGCCTACGCAGGGAGAGGGCCCGCGTAGCGCGCTGCTCGAGTTCGTGGCCGGTTAGCCCGCGAGGCCGGGCACCGTCAGGTCCAGAGTGCCCGAGGTGCCGGGCCTGTTCACGGCGGTATCGAGCGCGGGCCGGCCGTTCACGCGGAAGGTGAGCGTCGCGCCGCCGGCACACCCGGGGATCGCGTCGGGGCCCACCACGTCGAGGCTGAAGCCGGAGTAGCTTCCGGTCCGGCGCGTCGAGGTGACGCCGCAGCGGGTGGTGCCGGCGTAGGCCTCGATGCGGGTCCCGCCCGGGAACGCGCGGCCATCGGGCGTGAAGACGTCGCCGGCGAACTGTGCCCGGGGCGGCACGGCTCCATCCGGAGTCGCGCTCGCGAACGAGGCATCGAAGCGCTCGCGACCGGGCCCCGGCCATCGCCGTAGCTCGCGACTGTGGAGGATGCGATCGCCGGCGAACGTCCACAGGCCGATCCGCGCGCCCGGCACGCCACAGCCGCTCGCCTCCGCGCCGGCCATGACCGTGATCGAGTAGCGGCCGCGGCGGACCGGCGACAGGACGAGCTGGCAGGGCGTAATCAGGCCGTCGCTCCTTCGCACCACAGCACCCAGCCAGCGGGCATCGAGCGGGGCGCCGTCGAAGGTGAGCCTCCCTTGTAGCACCACCCGCCGGCGCGCTCCACGGACCTCGTCGGCCTCCGGCGTTCCGGGCCGCGGCAGCAGCTCGAAGCGGCGGCGGAGGTCGTCAGGCGACGGGTCAACACGTTGTTACCCGTGGGCCGCACCCCGCGCTCGACCCACCGGACGAGCGCCTCGAGCCCCGCCACCCATTGGTGCTCTGAAGCCGCAGTGCTCCGCGTCGCGGGACACGCGCTGGAGGAAAAGCGGCGGCGCCCCGCGGCGTCCACGCGCCGCTGAGGATCAGCCTGCTCCACGGGCACCTGACCGCGCCCGTCGTGTGAGCGACATCATCGGCATCCGGAGCCTGCCGGTGGCTCGTTCCCGGCCAGGAACCTGCGCAGGAAGCGTGGGTCGGTCTTGAGGCGGATGACGGCGCGGTTGAACGCTCGGCAACTGACCGGGCTGGGTGGCCGGGCCGGTACCTGGTGTGACGGTTCACCGCCAGCCCGGTGGCGACCAGCAGCTCGGAACGCTGCCAGTTCGTGGCCTCCTCGGCGCGAAAGCCCTCGCGGTCGAAGGCCCTCGGGCCGCCGGTGAGCGAGACCTGAGTCCTCGAAGCGCCGGTGCACGCGAGGCCTACGCAGCGCGGGGCGGATCCGCCCTCGCACCGGGCGCGGACCCCCTTCGCCCGGTCGAACTCCTCTGCGTCACACGGCGGCATGGGCGCCGGCCACGAAGAAGTCCGCATCAGCGGACACCGCCGGCGTCTGGCCCGCGCTGCCACACAGCGCCAGGGCGCCGTCGAACCGGTTGCCGTAGCGCTCGGCCGCGATGTGCGTGGCCATGCCGCCCATCGACTGGCCGGTCACGTAGGTGCGGCGAGGCCGGCCGTAGCGCCGCGCGAACAGGTCCCAGAGCGCGGCGGTCTCGTCGGCCGCGCGGCCCGGAATGAGCGACGTGCTGCTGAAGCTCGACGCAGCCCAGGCATAGCCCTGGCCGATGAGGAACCCGCGGATGCCGGGCGGAGTGACGCCCGCCTCTGGGCGGAGCTCGCCGTACCCGTGCATGAATAGGACGAGCCTCCCGTTCCAGTGGGCCGGCATTCGATCTCGTACACGATCCACCGAGGCGCCCGAAGTCCGCGGGGCGCCGGGCAGCGGCTCGAACGCCGGATCCGCCAGCGTCACACCCTCGGGCTCGGCCCGTATATGGACCGGGGGTGGCAGCCGGGGTCCGCCCGCATCGGCGCCGGTGTTGTGCCCGAGCCATGGTCCCAGCGCAATCAGGGCGATGAGGGCCGCACGGCGGGCGGGGCCCCGGATCCGGTCCCTCACCGCCGCTCCCCCGCTACACCTGAAGACGCGCCAGCCGGAAGACCCGCTTGATCGCGTCCAGGTAGTCGGAGGCCGGCCGCTCGCCGTGTGGGAAGAGCCGCTGCGTGGCGACTCCCGTCAGGACGGCGAACGCGAAGTCGCGGGCAATGCCGCCGAGGAGCTCGTCGGCCTCGGGGCCAGGGGGAAATATCACGGTGAACATCCTGCTCTCGGCCGTGAAGCGCCGCTCGACGGCCACCACGGACGCGGCGAGCTCGGGATCCGTGCGAGCCGCCATCCACAGCTCGCTCCAGGCCACGAAGGCCGGTCCCTGGAACATCGACCAGAGCAGGTCGATGGCGGCGTCGAGGCGGTCGGCGGCGGGGTCGATCACCGCCAGGGCCGCGAGGAACTCCGCGCGGCGACGGTCGAAGAGGTCCTCGACGGCCGTGGCCAGCAGTTGCGCCTTCTGGGAAGTGATGCAGCTGCGCGCCCCGGGATACGCCGGCGCGGCGCGCCGTCTCGATCGTGGTGGTGGCCGCGTATCCGCGTTCCACGAGGCAATCGATCGCCGCATCGAGCAGCGCCGCCCGGGTCGCAAGGCTCCGCTCCTGAACCGGCCGCTCCTCGGCGCGGGATGCCATGGCGCTCTTATACGCCCGCGAGGAGAAACAGTCAAGCCTGATTGTTTTCGTTGGGAGCGGCCCGGCCTCCCGGCCCGCTCATCGAGAGCCGAGACGCTTATAGTCGTCGAATACTCAGGACTACTTGGTTCATCTGTGCCCGACGCTGAGCGACGCCGCCTGCGGTTGCTGAGGCCGGCCGGACGGGTCAATTGGGAGATCCCACTGGTCGCGGCCCTCGCGGGGCTGGTCTTCGTCGTGCACGACGTGCCCTGGCTCCTCGATCAGCCCTTCTGGCACGACGAGAGCTGGGTAGCCGTGAGCACTCGCATGCCGCTCGGTGAAGTCACGCAGAGCACGTACACCACCCCCATCGGCTTCACCCTTCTCTTGCGAGCGGTGGTGTGGGGCGGCGAGCAGCGATACCGCCTACTCCCGCTCGTGTTCTCCAGCGCGAGCGTGGTGGCGGCCTATTGCCTGGCCCGGCTGATGGTTTGGAGGGATCGACGGCAGGCCATCCTCGCCGGGGTTCTCGCAGGCCTTGCGGCGCTCCTCGTCCCGTCCGCCCTTTATCGGAACGATCTCAAGCAGTACACCGCGGAGGCCTTCACCGCGCTGGCTGTCCTGGCGCTGACCGCCAACGTCGAGCGTCGCTGGTCGCGCGCAGCCACGCCGCGCTGGCCGTCGCGGTGGTCGCGGGCAAGCTCGTGAGCCACACGGTTGTTTTCGTGGGCAGTGCAGCCTTCGTATCACTCGTGGTCGTGGCGGCGGCGGAGCGTCGCTGGCAAAGGGCAACCGACGCCGTTGTCGCGGGTGTGGTGAGCGCGGCGGGGGTTCTCACCATCTACCTCTCGCTGGACCGGCGCGCGGCAACGGCGTCGTTCCGTGACCGCTGGGAGCAGCTCGAAACGTTTCCTCCCACGAATGAGGGCGTCCGCGGAGTCCTCCACTTTGTAGTGGACCGTTACGAGGCCCTCGAGGGCCTGCTCGGACTGGGGAGCCCCTGGCTCAGCATCCCGCTGATCCTGGCCGGGCTTGTGACGTTGGTGTATGCCAGACGACGCGCCGTGGCCCTGACGGTGCTGTTCCTGCTCGTCGAACTCGTGATCGCGGGGGTCGCCGAGCGGTACCCGTTGCTCCACCCCCGTACCTCCCACTTCCTGCTGGTCATGTTCGCCGTCATCGCGGCCATCGGGGTCAGCGGCCTCGCGGCGGTCGCGAGGCGCGCGTCATTCACCGCCTCGCTGCTGGTGGCGTTCTTGGCCGTGGGGCTGTACGTCATGGAGGTGGGCCCCAACCTTCGCGGGCACACGTCGATCACAGCCGTGGACACCTCCGAACAGGTTCGCGACCTCAGCCTTGTTCGTCATCCCGGTGACGCGACACTGGTCAGCGTCCGGGCGATCTACAGCTTTGGGTACTACTGGCGCGCGGAGCAGCCGAGATTCACGCCGAATCCAAAGGAGCTCCCCGCATTCAGCGTCAAATATCCGGCAAGCGCGCATGTCGTCGCCGTCCAGGCGACAACCCATCCCGAGGCGAGAACCGCCCTGATCAGCGCCCGGCGGATGGCGCGCGCAGGCAGCGGTCGCCTCTGGATTGTGCGCGAGTTCTTCGGAGGAGCATTGGCTGTAGAACCGGTGATCTGGGCGAAGGCGCTGGAGCCATACGCGGTTCGCCAGACTCCAGACCACGGCCCACTTCTCTTCATGCCGGTCGTCTCGGCCAAAGAACGCAGCCGTGCGCGACTGCGCGATCGAGGTGGAGGCGGCAGCGCTGTGTCGTGGCGCGGAGAGGAGGTTCCGGTTGTACCCGGCGCGGCAATGGGCTTCGTCGACCGAGTGGCCATCTCCAATGGGCGAGTCGCGATCGACGGCTGGGCCTTCGATGCGAACCAGCGCGCGACCCCCGACTGGGTCCTGGCATTCGTCAACGGACGCCTGCTGGCCGCCGGGATTCCGGCGGCCGAGCGACCCGACGTGGTCGAGAGTCACGGAAAGTCAGCTTAGCACTCAGGAACGAGTTTAACGTGGCCCTCCCCGGAGAGCACGCGCGGACCTGTCGCATCTGCGAGTGATCGCGGTAGCCGGAGATCGAGCGTCCGAGCTCGTGCTCTCCGAGCCGGCGCGAAACGACATTGACGGCGCGTAGGAACTCGTCGCGGCGACTCACACCTCTTTCTCCACCAGATCCGCCAGTCGGGCGATCGCCCGGCCGGCCTCTCCCGGCGGCTCTCGCCCGGCGAGCGCCAGCCGTGCCGCCAGCCGTGACCGGGGCACCACCACCGCCGCACGCTCCTCCCATCCCTTCGCGCGCCCGGTGACCACGAGGAGCGGCCTCGGCCCCACGCGAGCGAGGCACGCCGCCGCCACCTCGGCGAGCGCGGGCTCGGCGCCCGGGGGCGCCACGAGCACCACGGTCGCGGCCACGGCCGCCTCCCTCCCGCCGAGAGAGCTGGAGCCGGCATCGAGGACAACGGGCGCGAGTCCGCGGGCCAGGTCGGCCAGCGCCAGCGGATCCGCCCCCATCACGAGACACAGGCGGCCGGCGGGTCGCATGTCCTCCGCCTGTACGCGCACCAGTCCACGGGCCAGGCGGGTGGCGGGCGATGTGGCGATGGATGCGGCGCCGGGCAGCGACTCGCACGTGACCGCGGCGGCGCCCGCCGGGTGGCGAGCGGCCAGCTCGGCCCCGAGCGCGCGCGCGACCATCGACGCCCCGCACCCCGGCGAGAGCCCGTACACGGCCACGACCTCGGTGGTCTCCTCATCCGCCGGGAGTACGAACCCCGGCTCGGCGGTGGCGTGCTCGACCGGGTCGATGAGCCACGCCTGAGCACCGGCCAGTGCAGTGGCCACCAGCCCGTGGCCTCGCCTCACGGGGCCTCCACGGCCGCCGCCGCCCCGACCTCGAGCCGCCGGCCCACGACGCGCAGGATCGAGGGCGGGCGCAACCGCACGGTCACCCGGCCGTCACGGACCTCGGTCCTCGCCCGCGCGCGCGACCAACCCGGAAGCGCCTCACGCACCCCGGCCTCGGGATCGGCCCCGGCCACGAGGGCCAGCGCGCCGGCCTCGGCGGCGGTGCCGGCGAGCACCCTGGCGTAGCCCACCGCCAGCATCTGGAACATCACCAGCCCGGCGAGCAGCACGAGCGGAACCATGCCGACCATCTCCACGGCCGCCTGGCCGCGCTCGCCACGCGGCACCTCAGCCCCCGCCCGTACGGCCGAGCGACGCGGTGGCGCTCACCCTGACGGGTCCGCTCCACGCTCTCAGGAGCAATGGAACCCTCAGCGACGCCCGGACGCCGCCGCCCCGGAGGCGCCGGACCCGGAGCCCGCCCTCGAGTGAGCCCGGCAGGGCGTGCCGTGCGGCGGTCTCGGGGCTGAGTCCCACGGCGTCCGCGCGCGCCGCCGCACGGGCCGCGTGCGCGCACAGCCAGGCGGCGTCCCCGGCCAGGGCGAGCTGCCAAGCCACCGCACCCGCGAGAAGCACGAGCGGAAGGATCGCCACCAGCTCGACCGAGGCCTGGCCGGCCTCGCGGGCCGGACTCCGAGAACGCTTGTCGGGAGGTCGAGGCACGCAATGACCACCGTCGCGAAGGGCGGCGGACGGGACAACACCGCGGCGTGACAAAACCGCGACGAGAGTGCCAAGAGCGCGGGCCCACGCTCTACTCTCGAAGCGTGCCGGAGCTCCGCCTGAGCATCGTTGACCAGTCGCCGATCTCGGAGGGCTCCACCGGCGCCGACGCTCTCCACAACACCCTCGACCTCGCGCGCCTGGCGGACGACCTCGGCTACCACCGGTACTGGGTCGCGGAGCACCACGGCACCCCGATGCTCGCGTGCGCGAGCCCCGAGGTCCTGATCGGCCCGATCGCCGCCGCCACCGAGCGCATCCGCGTGGGCAGCGGCGGCGTGATGCTCCCGCACTACAGCCCGCTCGCCGTGGCGGAGAACTTCAGCATCCTGAGCGGCCTCTATCCGGACCGCATCGACCTCGGCATCGGCCGAGCGCCGGGCACCGACCAGCTCACGATGCTGGCGCTCCAGCGCGATCGCAGCCGGCCCGCGCCGGACGACTTCCCCGCGCAGCTCACGGAGCTGCTGGCCTACCTCGAGGACCGCATGCCGCCCGACCACCCCTTCGCCCGCCTCGCGGCGCTCCCCGGCCGGCCGGGCAAGCCCGAGGTCTGGCTGCTGGGATCCTCGCCGCAGAGCGCAATCTGGGCCGCGGAGCTCGGGCTCCCCTACTGCTTCGCCGACTTCATCAACCCCACCGGGGCGGAGATCGTGGCCGACTACCGGCGGCGCTTCGTGGACTCGGGGCGCCTGTCGGCGCCGCTGGTGGCCGTGGCGTCGAGCGCGGTGGCCGCCGAGACGGACGAGGAGGCCGAGCGGCTCGCCTCCAGCGGCCGGATGGCCTTCTCGCTCCTGCGCCAGGGCCGGCTGATCAAGGTGCCGCCCGTGGAGCAGGCCCTCAGCTTCCTGGCCAGCCGCCCGCCCAACTCCACCGCCCCGCGGCGGCGCGCCGTGATCGGCTCCCCCGAAACGGTGCGGAAGGGTCTGAACGAGGTGGTGGCGGAGTACGGCGCCGAGGAGCTTTTCGTGGTCACGATCACCCACGGCCACCAGGAGCGCCGGCGCTCCTACGAGCTGATCGCGGAGGCCATGGAGCTCTCGCCCACACCGGCCACCGCCGCCTCGTCTCGAGGCTGAGACGCCCTACCCGTAGCTGCGGTAGCGCGTCCAGACCCAGAACAGGCCGTAGGACGCCAGCCCCAGCAGGGCGAACCAGGCCAGCACCCCCGCCCCGCCCACACCGAAGAGGCGGTTGGTGGCCGTGAAGGTGACCAGCGCGAGGCCCACCGAGGCGTAGAGCACGAGCCGCTGGTTCTCAGGCAGCGACTCCAACTCAAAGCGGTATTGGCGGAACAGGCGGTACACGAGGAAGGCAATGGCGGCGAAGAACGCCACGGTGAGCACGGTGAGGATGGCGTTGAGGGCGTCCCCGCCTCCGGGCAGCGCGGCGAACACGAGCGCGATGAGCGCCACCACTCCGAGCTTCCATGCGAGCTGCACGATGGGAAGGCTAGGCGATGGCTCCGGTGCTCACCAGGATGAGCACGAGCGATCCGAGCACCACCCGGTAGACCACGAACACGATCGTGGAGTGCCGGGTGAGGTAGCGCAGCAGGAATGCGATCGAGGCGTATCCGACGACGAAGGCCAGCAGCGTCGCGATGCCCAGGCCCGCGAGCGAAGTGGTGTCGCCCTCGTCGCCGCCCAGGATCGAGGCCAGCTCGAGCAGGCCGCTAAGCACCACCGCCGGGATCGAGAGCAGGAAGGAGAAGCGGGCCGCCGCCGTCCGGTCAAAGCCCAGGAACAGGCCGGCCGTGATGGTGGACCCGGACCGCGACACGCCGGGAATCAGTGCCAGCGCCTGGGCGAGGCCGATGAGGAAGCCGTCGCGCCTCTGGAGGTCTCCGAGGTCTCGTTCGCGGGTGCCCACCTTCTCGGCCCAGAGCAGCATCAGCCCGAGCACGATCAAGGCCGAGCCGATCACGTAGAGGTCGCGCGCCCCGTTCTCGATCTGGTCCTTGAAGGCCAGCCCGAAGATCCCGATCGGGATCGTGCCGAGGATGATGTACCAGCCGGTCCTTGCGTCGAGCCCGCTGCGAAGCTCCGGCCGGCGCAGGGACCCCAGCCATGCCCGGGCGATCCGCAGCAGGTCCTCTCGGAAGTAGAGGAGCACCGCGGTCATGGTGCCCAGCTGCGTGACGGCGGTGAACGCCGCCCCCGGGTCCTCCCAGCCCAGAAAGGCGGGCACGATGCGCAGGTGCGCGGTACTCGAGATGGGCAGGAACTCGGTGAGCCCCTGCACGATGCCGAGGACGATCGACTGGAAGATCGACACAGCGGCGGAACCCTAGTGGGCTGGCGGGACGTCGCCGGACACCGGTATCGTTTGCCCTCGGATGTCCCTGCTGGCGCAGATCACGCTGTTCGCGACCGACAACGGCGAGGGCCTGGTCGGTGAGACGAACGACAAGATCATCACCTTCTTCTCGCTCGGCCTGGTGGTGTTCTTCACTCTCGTCGTGATCCTCGGCTCGGCCGCACAGGCCGGCCTCGAGCGCCGCAAGGAAGCACGCAAGGCGGCCGACCTCCGCCGCACCGTCGGCTGGTAGCGATCGCGGCGCGGCGGCGCTTCTCAAACGCTTCACACCGGGGCCTCCGACCCGCGCCAGGATGGGCGTGCAGATCCCTCCTCACGCACGTGGCTCCGAGCTCCCCGCCGGGGCCACGCGCCGTTCTGGGAGAGTTCAGCCCGTGAACGCGGTGACCTACGAGCGAATCGGCGCGGCGGCGGTGCTCACGATCGACCGCCAGGATCGGCGCAACGCGGTGGATGGCCCGACCGCCGACCTGCTGGCCGACGGCTACCGGCGCTTCGAATCCGACGACGACGCGCGCGTGCTCATCCTCACCGGCGCGGGCGGCGTGGCCTTCTGCGCCGGGGCGGACCTCAAGGCGATCGAATCCTTCGCGCCCCGGATGGACAGGGAGGGCGGTCCGCTCGGGTTCACCCGCCTCATCTCACCCAAGCCGTCGATCGCGGCGATCTCCGGCTGGTGCCTGGCCGGAGGGCTGGAGCTGGCGCTTTGGTGCGACCTGCGCGTGGCCACGCCCGACGCGGCGCTCGGCTTTCCCGAGCGGCGCTGGGGTGTGCCGCTCGTGGACGGGGGCACTCAGCGGCTGCCCCGCATCGTGGGCCTGGGCCGCGCGCTGGACCTCATCCTGAGCGGCCGCATCGTCGACTCCGAGGAGGCGCACTTCATGGGCCTGGTGAACGAGGTGGTTCCCGCCGGTCGCCACCTGGACCGCGCCCTCGAGATGGCCGAGGCCCTCGCTCAGTTCCCCCAGGACACGATGCTGGCCGACCGCAGCGCGGCGATCGAGGGCTTCGACCTCCCGCTCGAAGAGGCCCTGGCCCTGGAGGCGAGGAGCTCGGCTCCGACACTCGAGACCGCATGGCGCGGAGCGGCCCGCTTCGCCGGCGGCGAGGGCCGAAGCGGCGCCGGCGCCGGGGTCTGACTTGGCCCTCGCCATCGAGGTCCACGACCTGGAGAAATCGTACGGCCAGGTGGCCGCGGTGCGCGGCCTCTCGTTCTCGGTGGAGCAGGGCGAGGTCTTCGGCCTGCTCGGGCCGAACGGCGCCGGCAAGACCACCACGGTCGAGATCCTCGAGGGCTATCGCTCGAGGACGGCAGGCCGGGTCGAGGTGCTGGGACACGACCCCGAGGTGCGCGACCGCCGGCTTCAGGAGCGGGTGGGAATCGTCCTCCAGAGCTCGGGCTTCTACCCCCAGGTGAGCGTCCGCGAGGCGGTGGAGAACTTCTCCAAGGCCTACTCGGCCCCGCGCGACGTTGGCGAGACCATCGACCTCGTGGGCCTGGAGGAGAAGGCGGACGCGCGCACGGCCGACCTCAGCGGCGGCCAGCGGCGCCGGCTCGACCTCGCCCTCGCCCTGATCGGGGACCCCGAGCTGATCTTTCTGGACGAGCCCACCACGGGCTTCGACCCGGCCGCCCGCCGCACGGCATGGACCGCGGTGCGTAGCCTGCGCGACCTGGGCAAGACCGTGCTGCTCACCACGCACTACCTCGAGGAAGCCCAGGAGCTGGCCGACCGCGTGGCGATCGTGAAGGACGGCCGCATCGTGGCCGAGGGGCCTCCCGGCGAGCTCGGCCCCGAGCGCGCCCGCTACCGCGTGTCCTACCTCTCCGGCGGCCGTCGCGTGGAGCACGAGACCGACGATCCGACGGACCTCCTCCACCGGCTGACGAGCGACGCCGTGGCCCGGGGCGAGCGCCTCGACGGCCTCGAGGTGAACCGGCCCACGCTGGAAGACGTGTATCTCGAGCTCACCGAGGACACGGAATGAGCACCGCGGCGCTGGCCTGGGAGCAGTTCCGCTTCGAGCGCAAGCTGTTCTGGCGCAACCCGAGCGCGGCCTTTTTCAACTTCGTGCTGCCGCTGCTGCTCCTGCTCCTGATCGCCACCGCGTTCTCGCGCAAGGGCGACGAGCTGGACGTCCTGATCCCGGGAATCGCGGGCATGAGCGTTATGGCCACCACCTTCACCGCCCTGGCCAACGTGCTCGTGTTCCGCCGCGAGCAGGGAATCCTCAAGCGGGTGCGGGGCACCCCGATGCCGGCCACCTCGTACCTGGGCGGGCTGATCGGCTCCGCGATCCTGAACGCCTTCCTCCAGGTGGGACTGGTGGTCGTGATCGGGCATGTCCTCTACGGCCTCGACTGGCCGCAGAACTGGCTCCTCCTAGCGGGGTTCTCGATGCTGGGGGTGGTGTGCTTCGGATCGCTGGGCATCGCCTTTGCCCACGCCATCCCGAACGTGGACTCGGCCCCCGCGTACGAGAACGCCGTGTTCCTCCCGCTGATCTTCATCTCGGGCGTCTTCTACTCGTCCGACTCCCTGCCCACGGCGCTCAAGGCGATCGCCGACACGCTGCCTCTGAAGCACCTCATCGACGGGCTTTCCGCCGGCATCGTGGGCGGCGGACAGGACGTGCTGGTGTCCGCTGCGGTGGTGCTGGCCTGGACCGTGGCCGGGCTTGTGCTCGCGGTGCGCTACTTCCGCTGGAGCTGATGGCGTGGTCCCTCAGAGGTGCAGCGCGTGCCCGTGGCGGCGCAGCCAGCGCTCCCGCTCGCGCCAGTCGTCGCAGCGCGAGGCCAGGAGTGACCAGAAGCGGTCGGAGTGGTCGAGCACGCTGAGGTGCGCCACCTCGTGCTCCACCACGTAGTCGAGGATCTCCGGGGGCGCCAGAAGCAGCCGCCAGTTGAAGCTCATGGCGCCGCTCGAGGAGCAGGACGCCCAGCGGGTGCGCTGGCCGCGGATCTGGAGTGAGGCGTAGCTCACGCCGGCGCGGGCCACCGCAGCATCGAGGCGAGGAGCCACCTCCGCGCGTGCACGGCGCCGGTACCAGCGCTCGAGTGCCCGGCGGGCGGACGGGGGGCCGCCGCTCACGGCCACGTAGAGCTCGTCGCCACGGCGGGAGACCCAGTCCCGTGTGCGCGCCGGATCGGTGCTCACGCGCAGGCGAAGGCGCTCGCCCAGGTAGGGCACCTCTCCCCCGTCCTCCACGCGCGCAGTGCCCACCTCGGCCGCGGACTCGCTCAGCCGGCGGAGCGTGCGCTCGATCCAGGGCCGCTTCTCGTTCACGAAAGGCTCGACCTTTCGCAGGGCGAACCCGTTCGGCACCACCACCTCCACCCCGGCTCCGTCCACCACGATGCGGGCATGGCGGGCCCGCGGGGAGCGCCGGATCCGGTACGGAATGGTGGTCACGCAGCCGAGGATAGGACCGGCGGCGGCTACTCAGCCTCGAGCAGCGTGTGCGCGCCGGCCTCCGCCGGGCGTCCCTCGCGGACCTCGTCGTAGACGCGCGCCAACCCGCGCGCGAGTGCCGGCCAGGCGTAGCGTGAGCGCGCCTCATCGTGGGCGCGGTCGCCACGGCGGCGGCGCTCGGCGTCGACGTTCACGGCGTCCACCAATGCCTCCACCATCGCGTCCTCGTCATCCGGGGGCACGAGCCACCCGGTGTCGCCGTCGTCCACGATCTCGGCCGGGCCGTGGGCGTTCACGGCGATCACGGGGAGTCCGCAGGCCATCGCCTCCACCAGAACGGCCCCGAACTGCTCACGAACCGAGGGCAGCACCAGCAGGTCGGCCGCGTTCAGGCCCTCGGGCAGGTCCTCGTGGCCACGCCAGCCCGCCAGGAACACGTCCGGGTCCCTGGTCTCGCGGATCACGGACAGCGGGTGTTCGTCCTCCCACTCTCCCGGGAAGCCGCCGAGGAGCACGAGCGGCGCCCTGCGCTCGAAGCGCTCGCGAGCGCGCGCGTGCGCGCGAATCAGGAGCGGGATGCGCTTGACCGACGTGTATCTCCCGACGTAGAGGAGCACGGTCCCGCCGTCCCGGAAGGGCTCGAGGTCCTCGTCCGAGTACCCCACGCTCCCGGGCTCCCCCGACTCGTCCCACCCGCGTGGCTCCTCCACGAGCCAGCGCCGCCAGTGGGCCAGGCGCTCGTCGCCCGCCACCGGTTGCCGCTGGAATCCCTCGGGCTCGAAGCCGTTCGGGGCCCACACCACTCGCTCGGGCGGCACTCCCAGCAGCCCCGGCACGCGGCGAACGGCGTCCGGGGAGAGCACCAGCAGGCGCTCGCAGCCCGCGGCCCAGCGCCGCATGCGATCGGCCCACTCCCTCGCGTGGTCCCAGCCGGGCGGCGGGCCCTCGTCGATCTCCCGCAGCATCAGCAGCTCGGTGCCGTGGAGATGGCCTATCCGGGGCACGCCGGGGAAGGCCCGCTCCGCGGCCTCGTTCAGCGGGGTCAGGTGATGCAGGTGAAGGAGGTCGGCCTCGCCCGCGCCAGCCGCCTCGAGATGCCGGCGCCAGGTATCCACCTGGTGCTCGTAGGCGCGGTCATCGAGCCGCGCGAACACCCGGTCGGGGGCGCCGGGACGGTCCTCGAACGAGGGGTGGTACGGCGGCTCGGCGGCCATCGGATCGGGCGCCTCGGCCGCCTTCCTGAAGTCCAGCGCGCGCACGTCGAGGCCGGAGAAGAAGGTGGACGCGTTCGACGGCGCGCCCGGGGGGCCAAGCGACCCGCACGCCAGCGTGCAGTCCCAACCCGAGCCCGGTAGCGAGCGAGCAAGGTAGCGGGCCACCTGGCTCGAGCCGCCGCGAGGGAAGAACATCAAGCCCATCAGCACGCGCGGCACGACCTCGACCGTATCCCGCGTGTCAGACGATCGTCGGGACGCTGCCGCCGTCCACCGACCAGGCGGCGCCGGTCACGTTCGAGGCACGTTCGGAGCAGAGGAAAACGATCGCGGCGGCGATCTCCGCCGTGCTCCCCATGCGTCCGAGCGGGGGTTTGGCGTGCGTCGAGGCCAGCACCTCTTCGCGCGTGGAGCCCGTCCGCTCGGCGATCTGGTCGGCCATGCCCCCCGCTTCCGTCCACAGCCCGGTCTCCACCGGTCCGGGCGCCACGGCGTTCACCAGCACACCGCGGGCCGCCCAGGCGTCCGCGAACACCCGGCTCAGCGAGAGCTCCGCGGCCTTCGACACCGAGTAGGCGGCATTCGTGCTCGAGGGCCGCTTCCCCGAGGAGGAGCTCACGTTCACGATCCGGCCTCCCCCGGCCTCGGCCATCACGGGGGCCAGCGCCCTCATCAGCCGCATCGGCCCCATCACGTGCAGATGCCACTGCTCCTGCCATTCCTCGTCCGTGAGCTCGTCGAGCGTGCGCACGCTGCTGGTGCCCGCGTTGTTCACCAGCGCCCAGGGTGTACGGCCGTCGCAGGCCGCGAGCAGGCGCTCCCCGGCGTCGGGAGCGGTCACGTCGAGGTCGAGGTCCGAGCCGCTGCGGGCGGCGCTCAGCACGGTGGCCCCCTCCTGCGCGAGCATCCCCGCCGTGGCCGCCCCGATACCGCGGGTGGCCCCGGTCACCACGCACAGCCTGCCCTCCAGACCCAGATCCATCGGGAGGATGATCCCTCAATGAAGTCCCACACCGTCTACCGCACGTTCCAGACCGAGCAGCGGCGCGAGTTCGTGCGCATCACCGAGGACGTCCAGGCCGCCGTGGACGAGGCCGGGGTGAGCGAGGGTCTCGCTCTCGTGGCCGCCATGCACATCACCGCCGGGGTATGGATAAACGACGACGAGCCGGGCCTCCAGGAGGACGTGCTCGAATGGCTCGACAAGGTCGCGCCCCCCAGCTGGAAGCCGCCGGCGAACGACGTGGCCCGCCAGCTCCTGCCCGACCCGGGCGACTACCGCCACCACCGCGGCGGCGAGGACAACGGCGACGCCCACCTGAAGAACCTGCTGGTGCACCACCAGGCGATCGTGCCCGTCACGGACGGGCGGCTGGACCTGGGCCCGTGGCAGCAGGTCTTCTACACCGAGTTCGACGGCCGCCGGCCAAAGCGGCTGGTGATCAAAGTCCTCGGGGAGTAGCGCCCCCAGGGAGGAGCGGAGCCCGATCGGTGATCGGGCGAAAGGCATGGTCCGGTGCTCGCCCGGCCGGCGCCCGGGCTGCGCTCCTCCCTGGGACCGGTGTCCTACCCGTAGACCTCGGGGTTGGCGCAGTGGGGCATGCGCTCGCCCGCCAGCCCGGCCAGCAGGTTGTCCACGGCCAGGTCGGCCATGCGCTCTCGGGTGACCACCGTGGCCGAGCCCAGGTGCGGCAGCACGAGGAGGTTCGGCGCGCCGAGCAGGGGGTGATCGCCGGGCAGGGGCTCGGGGTCGGTCACGTCGAGCGCCGCACCAGCGATCCGCCCGGCGGTGAGCGCCTCGATCAGGGCGCCGGTATCCACGATCGGCCCGCGGGCGGTGTTCACCAGGTAGGCGGTGTCCCGCATGCGCGCGAGCGCCTCCCCGCCGATCAGTCCCCTCGTCTCCGGCGTGAGCGGACAATGGATGGTCACGAAGTCGGAGCTCTCCAGGAGCTCGCCGAGGGCCACGCCGCCGCTGCGGCCCGTATGAAGCACGCGCACGCCGAAGCCCTCCAGCCGGCGAGCCACCGCGCTGCCGATCCGGCCCATCCCCACGATTCCCACCGTCGTGCCGTGGAGGTCGCGGCCGAGCATGAACTCCGGGCCCCAGGTGGTCCATTCCCCCCGCCGGACCAGGGCGTCCCCTTCCACCAACTGCCTCGCGATGCCCAGCATCAGGGCCACCGCAAGGTCCGCGGTGCTGTCGGTGAGCACGTCGGGGGTGTGCCCCACCGGGATGCCCCGGGCCGTGGCCGCCTCCAGGTCGATGTTGTCCACACCCACTGCGTAGTTCGACACGGCGCGCAGCCGCGGCGCGGCGTCCATCAGCTCCGCCGTGACCGGGTCCACGAGCATCGCCAGCAGGCCCTCGCTTCCGGAGGCCCGCTCCCGCAGCTCCTCGGCCGGTGGCGGCCGGTCCTCCGGCCAGAGGCTCACGTCGTGCTGCGACGCGAGGCGCTCGACGCCTCCGCCCGGCAGCCGGCGCGTCACGAACGCCCTCACCCGCGGCCCAGGTCCTCGATGACCGCCCGCGCCGCCAGATGGCCGGGCGCCCCCGTGACCGCGCCACCAGGGTGGGCGCCCGACCCGCCGAGGTAGAGCCCCTCCACGCCCCCGAACGCGCGCCGGTCCGGGCGGGACTCGAAGAGCTGCCCGGGCAGCATCTCCCCGTGGAAGATGTGGCCGCCCCGGATGCCGAAGCGGGCCTCGAGCTCACGCGGCCCGAGCGCGAGCCGGTCCACGATCCGGTCCGGGAGCTCGGGACACACGAGCGCGAAGCGGGCGATGGCCGCATCGGCGGCCGCCTCGGCGTCCACGCCGGGCGGGAAGCACTGGCAGAACAGCGAGAGCACGTGGCGGCCCCTGGGGGCCAGTGTGGGATCCACCGAGGTCTGGCATGCGGCCTCGATCCAGGGCGCGGCGGCCGGGCGCCCGGCTCGGGCGTCGTCCGCGGCGCGCTGGAGGTCCTCGAGCGAGTAGCCGATGTCGATCGTCCCGCGCCAGGGCTCCTCACCCGGCCAGGCGGTGAAGTCGGGCAGGCCGTCGAGCAGGAGCATCACCTTCACCACGGGACCGTCTTGCCTCCAGCCCGCGGGAGGGGCCACCCCGGCGAGGTCGGCCGTGGTCAGTGGATCCGCGCCCGACACCACCGCCCGGGCAGACACCTCGTCGCCGTTGGCGAGCACGAGCCCGGAGGCGCGACCGTCCTCGGTCAGCACTCGCTCCACGGGCCGGTCCAGATGAACCTCCGCTCCCGCGGCCTCCGCGGCCGAGCGAAGTGCCGCGGTGACCGCCCCCATCCCCCCGCGGGCAAAGCCCCAGGAGCCCGGTGGCCCGGCCGCCTCGCCGAGGTCGTGGTAGAGGCTCACGAAGGACGTGCCCGGATCCGAGGGGCCCGCGAGCGTGCCGATCAGGCCCTGGACCGCGAACGGCACCCGCACCTCCTCAGACGGGATCCCGGCCAGCTCGTCGGCGATCGGGCCCTCGAGCAGCTCGGGACCCACGGCGTCGAGCCATCGCTCCCGGTCCGGCGGCTCCAGCATCAGCGGCCTGGCGCGCACGGCGGCCCGTTCGCGCCCGTCCGCCCAGTCGAGGTAGGCGTCGGCGTCGGCCCGCGACCAGTCGCGCTCGAGCTCGGCGTGGGTGCGACGGGAGTCGGACCACGTGATCACGCGCCGGCCGTCCGGCAGGGGGGCGAACAGGTACGGGTCGTGCACGTCCACGCGCAGCCCATGTCCGGCCAGGTCGAGCTCGGTCATGATCTCGGTGCGCAGAAGCGAGAGCGTGTACGCGGCCGGCGAGGCGCGAACGCCCGGCCAGAGCTCCTCGGTCACGCACGCCCCTCCGGGCAGGTCCCGGCGCTCGAAGGCGGCCACGCGCAGCCCGGCCCGGGCGAGGTAGGCGGCGGCCACCAGCCCGTTGTGACCGGCCCCCACGATGGCCACGTCGAGTGCGCCGTCTGGCATGGCGGCAGCATGCCACGCCATGCCCGCGCTATCACTTGTGGGGATGGCGAAGGACACCGGACTTCCCGACTCGGACGCGCAGTTCGACTTCACCCGCGCACGGCGGGCGCGCGCGCTCGCCCGCCTGACCGCGCGCCTGCGCCGCGAGCCCAGCGACGTGAACGTGATCCTGCCGTTCGAGGAGGTGGTGGCGGCCCTGGGCCGCCGCGGCGAGAAGTCCCTCGGCCAGCAGGTGATCCCGCTCGACTCGATCGTGGGCACCGTGGACCGTGGCCGCGAGTTCGACCGCAGCTTCCGCCCCACGTCCGGGCGCACCCGGACCCGCTGGGAGCGGGTGAACGCCGCACAGCGACGCGGCCAGTCCATGCCCCCGATCGACGTTTACCGGATCGGCGAGCTGCACTTCGTGAAGGACGGCCACCACCGCGTGTCCGTGGCCCGGGCCATGGGCCACAAGGACATCAACGCCTACGTGACCGAGGTGCTCACCGAGGTGGGCGCCGAGCGCGAGATCACCCTGGCCGAGCTTCCGCTGAAGAGCCACGAGCGGCTCTTCCGCGAGCGCGTGCCGCTGCCACAGCCCGCGCGATCCGCCATCCAGCTATCGGACGAGTGGCGCTACGGCGCCCTGGCCGAGGCCGTGGAGGCGTGGGGCTTCCGCCACGAGCAGGGCACGCGCGAGCAGCTCAGCCGGGCGGAGGTGGCCGAGAGGTGGTTCCGCGATGAGTACGAGCCGGTGGTGGACATGCTGCAGGAGGCCGGGCTCGTCCGCCGCGGCACCGCCACCGAGGCCTACATGCGCGTGTCCCACCTGCGCTATCTGCTGCTCCGCACCCACGACTGGGACGAGAGCGTGATCGAGCGCCTCCGCGAGGAGCTCGAGCGTCCCAGCTGGGACGACGACACGATGGTGAAGGCGCTGCGGAAGGAGCTTCGCTAAGCAGTTGCGGCGGCCGGCGCGGCGCCGCTCTCCACCAGCAGGTTGCTTCCGTCCTCCGGGTCGAAGAGCTGCAGCCGCTCTGCGTCCACCCAGAGCTCGGCCTCCTCGCCCTCCTTGATCTTGCTCGCCGGGTCGAGGCGGGCCACGATGCGGCCCTCCTCGCCGGCCATCGGCACCTCGCCGCCGCCGGCGTCCTCGGCCAGCTCGCGCAGCTCCGCCGAGTCGATGCTCGAGTCCGACTCAACCCGGAAGTGGGCGTAGAGCTCCGACCCCATCGACTCCAGCACGTCGATCTTGGCCCGGAACGTCGTGCCGCGGTCGCGGGCGTCGCCGACGAGGTGCACGTCCTCGAAGTTCTCGGGGCGGATGCCCGCGATCAGGTTGCGTCCCTCGCCCCGGCCCACGCGCTCGCGCGCCTCCTGGGGCAGCCGCACGTTCCCAAGTGGCAGCTTCACCGAGTCGCCCTCGATCTCGGCGGGCATGAAGTTCATGGCCGGTGAGCCGATGAACCCGGCCACGAACAGGTTCCGCGGGTGGTTGTAGAGGTCCATCGGTGACCCCACCTGCTGGATGCGTCCCGCGCGCATGACCGCCACACGGTCCCCGAGCGTCAGTGCCTCCGTCTGGTCGTGGGTCACGTAGACCGTGGTGGTGCCCAGGCGGTCCTGAATTCGTGAGACCTCGGTGCGCATCTGCACGCGCAGCTTGGCGTCCAGATTCGACAGCGGCTCGTCCATGAGGAACACGGCGGGATCGCGCACGATCGCGCGACCCATGGCCACGCGCTGGCGCTGGCCGCCCGAGAGCTGCGCGGGCTTGCGCTCCAGGTGCTGCTCGAGGTCGAGAATCCGTGCGGCCTCGTTCACCTTCTCGTCGATCTCGCTCTGGTCCATCTTGCGCAGCTTGAGCGCGAAGCCCATGTTGTCGCGCACGCTCATGTGCGGATAGAGCGCGTAGTTCTGGAAGACCATCGCGATGTCGCGGTCCTTTGGCGCCTTGTCGTTCACCACCTCGCCGCCGATCAGCAGCTGGCCGTCGCTGATGTCCTCCAGGCCGGCGATCATCCGCAGGGCGGTGGACTTCCCGCAGCCCGATGGGCCGACGAGGATCACGAACTCGCCGTCCGCGATCTCGAGGCTCATGTCGGACACGGCCTCGTATCCGTCCGGGTAGCGCTTGGTGATGTGGTCGAGCGTTATCTCGGCCATGCGGTGCCTCCTCTTATCCCTTCACCGCGCCGGCGGTGAGGCCCGCGACGATTCGACGCTGGAAGATCAGAACAAGGATGATGATGGGGACGGTGACCACCACGGCCGCGGCCGAGATGGCACCGATGGGCTGCTCGAACTGCGAGGCGCCCGTGAAGAACGCCAGGGCCGCCGGGACGGTTCGGGCGTTGTCCGTGGACGTGAGCGTGTTCGCGAAGATGAAGTCGTTCCAGGCGAAGATGAACACCAGGATCGCCGCCGTGAACACGCCGGGCGCGGCCAGGGGCACGATGATCTTGCGGAAGGCCTGGAAGGGGGTGGCCCCGTCCACCTGGGCCGCCTGTTCGAGCTCCCATGGGATCTCTCTGAAGAACGCCGAGAGAATGTAGATGGCCAGCGGCAGCGTGAAGGTCATGTAGGGAATGATCAAGCCCAGCCAGGTGTCGTAGAGACCGATGGTGCGCCACAGCTCGAACAGCGAGCCGACGATCGAGATCGGCGGGAACATGGCCACCGCCAGCGCGCCCGACAGGATCACGGTCTTGCCGGCGAAGTCGAGGCGCGACGTGGCGTAGGCGGCCATCGCCGCCAGGCCGATCGAGATGATCGTGGCGATCGAGGCGATGCCGATCGAGTTCACGAGCGCGCGGAGGAACGTGTCGTCGGAGAAGATCACGTCGTAGTTCTTGAAGGAGATCCCCGAGTAGAACTTGCGGTCCGACACCTGCTCGGGCGTCTTCAGCGAGAGGGACAGCATCCACGCGACCGGGATCAGGGCGTAGAGCAGCACCACCAGGATCCCAATCGACCAGAACGCCCTCTCGCGAGGTGTGTGCCGCTCGGACACCTAGGCCTCCTCCCCCCGTTGCTGCGCCGTGCTCGTGCCCAGCGCCTTCACGAAGAAGATCGCGATCAGGATCACGCAGATGAAGATCAGAATGGACACGGCCGAGCCGAGCCCGACGTTCACCCGGTTGATGGTTACGTTGTAGCCGAGGATCGAGACGCTCTCGGTGCCGAGCGCACCCCCCGGTTGGATGATGTAGATGTTGTCGAAGATCCGGAAGGCGTCGAGCGTCCGGAACAGCAGCGCAACGAGGATCGCCGGCTTCATCAGCGGGATCGTGATCCGGAAGAAGCGCTGGAGCGTGCTTGCACCGTCGACCTTCGCGGCCTCGTGAAGCTCGTCGGGCACCAGTGCCAGCCCCGCCAGCAGCAGGAGCGCCATGAACGGCGTGGTCTTCCACACCTCCGCGAGAATGATCACCAGCAGCGACCCGGCCTTGGTGTTGAGCGGCTGCGCGGTGTCCGAGATCAGCGGCAGGCCGGCGACGAACCCGCTCGTGGGGTCGAAGGCGTACTTCCAGGCGAACGCCGCTACGACGGTGATGATCCCGTAGGGGATCAGGATCGCCGCGCGCACCGGGCCGCGGCCGAAGATCGCCCGGTGCATGACCAGGGCGATCAGCATGCCCAGCACCAGCTCGATCGACACCGAGAAGACGGTGATGATCAACGTGGTCCAGATGTCCGACCACCAGGTGGTCGACGTGAGCACGTCGGCGTAGTTCGAGAGGCCGACGAACTCCTTCTGGTCCGGGAAGCGCAGGTCGAAGCGCTGGAACGACAGGTACAGCGCGTAGAGGATCGGCCAGCCGGTGACCAGCAGCATCGCGATCACCGCCGGGGCGCACAGCATCCACGCGAGCTTGCGCTCGGCCTTCGCGCGGTCGGTCATGCCCTTCTTGGCCGGAGGCGTGGTCGTGCGGGCCTCGGTGGTGGTGGCCGCCTCCATCAGAAGATCTTCCCCTCGGCCGCCTTCTCCATCCGGTCACGCAGCTTGCTCACGATGTTGCTCGGGTCCACCCCGGAGGGCGGGCTGAAGGTCTTCTGGATCGCGAGCGAGATGTCGCTGTAGGCGGGGGTGACGGGGCGCGGCGCCGCCGCCTCGATCGACTCGCGAAGCACGTCGGCGAATGGATAGGCCTTCTTCACCGTGGCCGTGTCGTAGACCGACTGCGTGGTGGGCGGGAGACCGCCCTTCTCGGCAGCGATGGCCTGGTGCTTGGGCTGGGCCAGGCACTGGGCCGCGTCGAAGGCCAGGTCGCGCTTCTTCGAGTAGGTGGACACACCGATGTTGATTCCGCCGAGCGGCGGCCGGCTGGGCCTGTCCTTCTCGGTCCGCGGGTAGCGCGCCCAGCCCATCTTCTTCTGGAAGTCCTTGCCCACCGCCGCCGCGCTCGGATAGACGAACGGGTAGTTCACCTGGTAGTAGGAGCGGCCGGACTCGAACCCCTGGCGCGCCTGGTCCTCGGCGTTGGTGGACATGCCGGGGGGAGCGGCCTTGGAGTTGGCCAGCTTGCTCTCGATCTCGGCGGCCTTCTTCGCGCTGTCGTCCACCTTCACGTCGCCGTTCTGGTCCACGATCTGGCCGCCCGCGCCCGCGATCAGGGAGTTGATCCACACCGTGAGGCCCTCGTACTGGCGCGCCTGCACCTCCACCGCCGTTCCCTTGGACACCGCGTCGTCGATCATCTCGTCCCAGGTGAAGTCCGCGGGGGGCTTGTCCACCTTGTCCTTGCGGTACCAGAGAAGCTGGGTGTTGCTCGTGAAGGGGATGGCCCAGGTCTTGCCCTTGTACTGGACGGTCTTGAGTGGCCCCGAGAGCTTGTCCTTCTCGGCCACGGCCTTGCGCTGGCCCTCCCACGGCTGGATCCATCCGGCCTCGGCCAGCTCGGCGGTCCAGATCACGTCCATGCCGATCAGGTCGATGCTGTCGTCCTTGGCCGCAAGCCTGCGCACGATCAGCTCGCGCTGCTGGTTGGCGTCCGTGGGCAGCTTCACGTAGTTGATGTGGTACTTGCCGCCGGCCTGCTTGTTGCAGTCGGCCACGGCCGCGTCGTAGGAGCCGCCCGGCTCGTTGAACACGTACCAGTTGATGGACCGTGCCCCGCCGCCTCCCTCGCTGCTTCCGCACGCCGCGAGCACCGACAGCGCAAGCGTCGCAAGTGCAGCAAGTAGGTGCCTTCCGTGCAGCTCTCTCCCTCTCCTCGGGAGCAACCTACCCCGAACTCACTCCTTTAATCCATCTCCTGAAATGGCGCCTGCATGGGGGCTGATAAGGGACCCGCGCAGCGCGCTGCCCGACGTGGCCAGCAGCGGGACGCTGAGCCCGGGCGGCGCCGGGCGCGGCTCGGCCGTGGTGTTCACGGCCACGGTGTGGGCGCCGCGCCGGTAGGCCACCACGCCCGGAGCCGCGTCCAGCAGCTCAAACCCCTCGCCCAGCGTGCGCCGGAACGCGATCAGCTCGCGGACGAGGTTCAGCATGGAGGCCGGGTGGTCGCGCTGAGCTTCCACGCTCGTGCGCTCGGGGTCCACGGCCGGGAGCCACGGCTCGCCCGTGGTGAAGCCGCCCGAGGGCGAGGCGTCCCACTGCATGGGGTGCCGGTGCCTGTCGCGCCCGTGGCGGTCCCAGCGCGTGCCGTCGGGGCCCTCCTGCTGGCCAATCTCGTCCCCCTGGTAGATGAACGCCGGCCCGGGCAGGGTGAGCAGCAGAAGGGCCGCAGCCCGCGCGTTCTCCGGCCCGAAGCGCGTGGTGAGCCGGCCGAAGTCGTGGTTCGACATCGCCCAGGCCGCGCTGTCGGGGCGGGCGGTGCTCGCGGCGATCGCCGCGCGCAGCGCGTTTGCCTCCCAGGGTGAGTGCAGCAGCTCGAAGGCGAAGGCACGGTCCATGTGCTGCAGGTACGGCTCCCAGCTCGCCGCCGGCAGGTAGACCTCCCCAACCAGCAGGGCATGGGCTGCGGCCTCGCGGATTGCGGCCAGTGCCGTGCCGATGTCCGGTGCGTTCCTGGAGTGCACCGGGGCCAGGTCGGCCAGGAATTCGGGCTGAGGCAGGCCGAAGGGTTGGGTGGCCGGCGGGTCGTCGCGCATCCGCGGGTCCTTCATCAGGCGGTCGAGGGCATCGACCCGGTAGCCGTCGGCGCCTCGCTCGAGCCAGAAGCGCAGCACGCCCTGCATCGCGCGCACGACCTCCGGGTTGCGCCAGTTCAGGTCGGGCTGCTCGCGGTAGAAGGAGTGGAGGTAGAAGCGGTTCCCCAGGCGCTCCCAGGCGGAGCCGCCGAAAGCGGAGCGCCAGTTGTTGGGCCGGTCGGTCCACACGTACCAGTCCGGATGTTCGGTGAACCAGGGGTGCTCGATGGACGTGTGGCACGGCACCAGGTCCATGAGCAGCGCCAGCCCGCGATCCCCGGCCGCCGTGACCAGGCCGTCGTAGTCCGCCAGAGTGCCGAAGACGGGGTCCACGTTCTCGAAGTCGGACACGTCGTAGCCGAAGTCCGCCATCGGCGACGGGTAGATCGGCGACATCCAGAGCGCATCCACGCCGAGCCACTTCAGGTGGTCGAGCCGGGAGACGATCCCGCGCAGGTCACCCACGCCGTCGCCGTCCGAGTCCTGGAACGAGCGCGGGTAGACCTGGTAGATCACGGCGTTGTCCCAGGACACGCCGGGCATCCTTCTACACCCCCGCCTCGGAGGAGGCGGGGGCGGTCTTCGCTACTGCGACCCGGAACCCGAGGTCTGCAGGGCCTGCTCCTCGTGCCGGCCCTCGGCGATCTCCTCCACCATCTTGTCGCAGAAGGCCGGGAGGTCGTCCGGCTTGCGGCTGGTCACGAAGCCCTCGTCCACGTGGACCTCCTCGTCCACCCAGTTGCCGCCCGCGTTGCGGATGTCGGTCTTCAGGCTGGGCCACGAGGTCAGCGTCCGGTCCCGGACCACGTCGGCTTCCACGAGCGTCCAGGGCGAGTGGCAGATCGCCGCCACGGGCTTGCCCGCCTCGAAGAACGCGCGCACGAATGCCACCGCGTCCTCGTTGGCCCTCAGGGCGTCCGGGTTGGCCACGCCTCCCGGCAGCACCAGGGCGTCGTAGTCGGACTCGTTCGCATCCGACACGACGTGGTCGACGTCGAACGTGTCCGCCTTGTCCAGATGGTTGAAGCCCTGGACCTGACCGTCCTCGAGCGAGATCAACTCCGGCGTGCCGCCGGCGTCCTCCACGGCCTTCCACGGCTCCGTGAGCTCCACCTGCTCCACGCCGTCCGTGGCCATGAAGGCCACGCGCTTGCCGTCGAGCTTGCCTGCCATTTTTGATGCTCCTTCTTCGAGTCCTGGCGTCACCGTTCGGATACCGGAGAAGAGGAGGGCTAAACGTGTTCTTCAGAGGCGCGCCAGGACCTCGCGGGCCGTCTCCTGGCCCGACCCCACCGCCCCGTCCATGTAGCCGTTCCAGACGGTGGCATGCTCCGCGCCGGCCCAGTGCAGCGGACCGATCGGCTCGCGCAGCGCGGGCCCGTAGTTCGTCCAGGCCCCGGTGGGCATGTGGCAGCCGTAGCACCCGCGCGACCACTCGTCGTCGGCCCACAGGTGCTCGACGTAGCCGGAGGGCTTGCGCGCGCGGGCGCCAAAGAGACGGCCGAAGCAATCCAGCGCCGCGTTCCTGCGCTCGTCCTGCGGCACGCGGCCGAGCTGCCGCGCGTGGCGGCCCTCGAGGAAGCCGAGCAGCACCCCGGGAGAGCCGTCCGGCGGCGAGTTGTCGTAGGTGACCTTCACAGGCCCGACATCGCTGATGGCCTCACCCGACAGGCCGTCGGCGCGCCAGAACGGCTCGTCGTAGATCGCCATGCACTTGATCACCGTTCCGAGCGGCATGCGCTGGGTGAGCTGGTCTCGGAAGCCGGGAAGCGGCGGGTCGTAGGCGATCCGGCCCGCCAGGGTGGGCGCGATCGCCACCACGGCGCGCCGGGCGCGGACCTCGGCGCCGTCGGCGCTCACCACCACGCCGTCGTCCCCGTGCGCGATCGCGCGGACGGGCGCCCCGAGCAGGATGTGCTCGGCCCCCAGCGCCTCCGCCGCCCTCAGCGGCAGCAGCTGAGAGCCGCCCACGAAGCGGTCCTGCTGCGCCCCGCCCGCGGTGTCGAAGAGCATCTCGAGGCTTCCCGCGGAATGGATGTAGAAGAGGACGTGGAGCAGCGACACGTCCGCGGGCTCGGCCGCCCACACCGCCTCGATGCCCAGCTCGAGCATGGCCCGGCCCGCACGGGTGCGCACGTTGCGGCGCAGCCAGGTGTCCGCGGTCTGAGCGTCGAGCCGCTCGGCGCCGGGCGCCTCCCAGGGCGCCGCCAGGGGCACGCGCCGCGACATGCGGTTCAGGCGCAGCTGGGCCCGGCCGACGTCCACCAGGACGAGCGGGTTGATCCGGGGGATGGTGCCCCGATAGCGACTCAGCTTTCCGCCCCGCTCGAGCACGCTCTGACCCTTCACCCAGGTGGGGAAGGTCTCCACTCCGAGCTCCGCCGCCAGCGCGGCGAGGCGGTCCTGGGTCGGCCCGATCCACTCGGCCCCGACCTCCACGACCTTGCCGCCACCGATGTCCTGGTTCAGCACGCGGCCTCCCACTCGGTCGCGCGCCTCCACCACCACCACGGACGCACCCGCCGCCGCCACCTCCCGCGCGGCCGACAGTCCAGCGAGGCCCGCGCCGATCACCACCACATCGGCACTCCGCTCGTGCAGCTCCGCCATCGGCCCGGACCCTACCCCCCAAAAGCATGGTCCGGTGCTCGCCCGATCGACGATCGGGCTGCGCTCCTCCCTGGGGCCCCGCAGGCTTGTATGTTGCGCCGAATGGCTTCGCCTCCGCGCACGCGTGAGAGCGAGGAGGAGCGCCAGCGTCGACTGAACGCGCGCACGCTCGTGATCGCGAGCGCGGCCTCCGCATCGGCAGCCGCCGTGACCTCGCAGCTCTGGATCAGGGGTACCTGGATCGCCGCAGCGATCACCCCCGTGATCGTGGCCGTGGTCAGTGAGCTCCTGCATCGGCCGAGCGAGCGCATCGCCCGCGCGCTTACGACCGATCAACCACAGCTCATCCTGGACGAGGCCCCCGAGCCCGCCACCGATGGGGTGCGGCCGGACCGCGACGCCCCCCGGCCGGATCCCGCGGCGCCGCCCGTGGCGAGACCCAGCTCACGAGGTGGGGTCTCGGGAGCCCCCGGCCCGGTGCGCGTCTATCGCCAGCCCGCGCAGGTCTCCAAACCGCCGCGAATCGCCGTGGGCGTGGTCCTCACCACGGCACTGATCGCGCTGCTCGTGGCCGTGGTGGTGATCACAGTGCCCGAGCTGATCGTGGGCCAGTCGCTCGGGAGCGGGGACAACGCCACCACGTTCGGTGGAGGAAAGGCCCGGCACAAGAGCTCCAAGTCGGGCCAGACCACCACGAGCACGGACACGCAGGCCACCACGCCCTCAAACACCACGAGCACGAACACGGACACAACCGGCACGGATCAGTCAACGGCGCCCACGAACACCCCCACGACCACGGCTCCCACGACCCCGGCGCCGAGTCTCACCCCCCGCACCACTCCCTGACCGGCAGACGCCCCGCCGCGTGCCACCATCTGCCGGTAATGGGCCATCACCACGGGCACGTGCACGATGCCGAGGGCAACAGCCGCCGGCTGTCGGTGGCGCTGGCGCTGATCACCTCCTTCATGGCGCTGGAGGTGGTGGCGGGAATACTGGCCTCGTCCCTGGCGCTGCTCTCGGACGCGGCCCACATGCTCACGGACGCCGGCGCCATCGCGCTCGCGCTCCTGGCCGCGCGGCTGGCGCGCCGTCCGGCCGGCGGGGGCTTCACCTTCGGGCTGCGTCGCGCCGAGATCCTGTCCGCGCAGGTGAACGGCGCCACCCTGGTGGCCCTGGCCGTGCTCGTGCTCTACGCGGGCATTCAGCGCCTCGCGGACCCGCCCGACGTGGAGGGCGCGACGGTGCTGGTCGTGGCCGTGGTGGGGATAGGGGTGAACCTGGCGGCCACCGCCGTGCTGGCCGGAGCCGACCGCCGGAGCCTCAACGTGGAGGGCGCCTTCCAGCACGTGCTCACCGACCTCTTCGCCTTCATCGCCACCGCGGTGGCCGGCGTCGTGATCCTGGTAACGGGCTTCTCCCGCGCGGACGGCATCGCCGCACTGCTGGTGGCGGCACTCATGCTCCACTCGGGCTGGGGACTGCTCGTGGAGTCCGGACGGGTCCTTCTGGAGGCCTCTCCGCGCGGCCTCGACCCGAACGAGATCGGCCGTGCGCTCGCCTCCCAGCCGCATGTCGTGGAGGTGCACGACCTGCACGTCTGGGAGGTGAGCTCGGGCTTCCCGGCGCTGTCCGCTCACATCACCGTCCGCTCCGGATGCGACACCCAGTCCCACCGGCGCGACCTGGCGCTGATGCTCGAGGAGCGCTTCGGTATCGAGCACACCACGCTTCAGGTGGAGGAGCGCCACGGGGGCCCGCTCACCATCGAGCCGCTGGCGCCCAGGGGCCGCGGTTGAGGGCACGCCGCGCCTGGGATCTCCTGAAGCGGACGGTTGCCGAGTTCCGAGCGCGCGGCATGACGGACTGGGCCGCCGCGCTCACGTACTACAGCGTGCTCTCCATCTTTCCCGCACTGCTCGTGCTGGTCTCGCTGATGGGCATCGTGGGCCACTCCGCCACGACGCCGATCCTGGACAACCTCGAGCACGTGGGCCCCGGTCCGGCGCACGACATCGTGGACAGCGGGATAAGGAACGTGCAGAACGGGCAGACCGCCGCGGGTGTGCTGCTCGTGACCGCGCTGGCCGTGGCCCTGTGGACGGCATCGGGCTACGTGGGGGCCTTCATGCGCGCGTCCAACGCGATCTACGACGTGGACGAGCCCCGCCCAATGTGGAAGACGCTGCCGGTGCGGCTCGGGCTCACCCTCGTGCTTCTGGTGCTCGTGGCCGCCTGCGGCACCGCGGTGGTGCTCACCGGCGGCCTGGCGGAGCAGGCGGGCAACCTGGTGGGGCTCGGGTCGACCGCGCTCGACGTCTGGGACGTGGTCAAGTGGCCGGTCCTGTTCCTGCTCGTGTCGTTCCTGTTCGCGCTCCTCTACTGGGCCTCGAGCGGCGGCGAGCAGGAGGGCGGCTTCCGGCTCGTCACTGCGGGCGGACTCGTGGCGGTGCTGGTCTGGGTCGCCGCCTCGGCCGGCTTCGCGTTCTACGTGTCGAACTTCGGCTCGTACAACGAGACCTACGGATCGATCGGCGGGGTGATCGTCTTCCTGGTTTGGCTGTGGATCTCCAACATCGCCGTGCTGCTGGGTGCGGTCATGAACGCCGAGATCGATCGCGGGAGCACCGCGGCTCTAGAAAGGGCCTCGACGCGCCAGCTTTAACCCAATCGAGGTTTAGTTCATCCGAAAAGGGGAGATCCTCCGTATATAGGTAGCCGTCGCGGGACATTGGCTCGCACGGTGCCGACAGGAAAAGAGGGACGACCTGCGATCGCCAAGCGGTTGTAAGCCGGACCAGCAAGGTCTCGCTAACTGCATGGAGGTCCCCCTTTGGTCGCCGCACCCCCCCTTACGCGGGCTCATGTCCGCTTCGGCAGGCCCGACGAATTCGAACGCGAGCGCTCCCGCGAAACCGAGCGCCGGCTCCTCGAGCTCTACCACCGCGAGGGCGATGTTCATGCCCGTGATGAGCTCGTCACCCGCCTGCTTCCCCTGGCTCGAGACCTAGCCCTCCGCTACTCGTACACCGACGAGCCGGTCGACGATCTGATCCAGGTCGCCACGATGGGCCTGATCAAGGCCATCGACCGCTTCGAGCCCGGCCGGGGCACGAAGTTCACGAGCTACGCCGCCCCCACGATCCTGGGAGAGCTGAAGCGCCACTTCCGCGACAAGGGCTGGTCGCTGCACGTCCCGCGTGAGCTCCAGGAGCGCGCGCTTGCCGTGAGCCGGGGCACCGAGGCCCTGTCCAAGGAGCTCGGGCGCTCGCCCAAGGTCAGAGAGGTCGCGCACCATCTCGGCTACACCACCGAGCAGGTGCTCGAGGCGAGCGAGGCCGCGGCCAGCTACGAGGCCGCGTCACTCGACGCTCCCACCTCGCGCGAGGACGACGAGGGAGCCTCGCTCGTGGACATGCTCGGCGGCGAGGACTCGTCGTACGAGCTGGTGGAGAGCCGGGACGCCATAGCCAGCACCTGGCAGTCACTGCCCGAGGTCGAGCGCAAGGTGGTGGAGCTGCGGTTCATGCACGACCTGACGCAGCGCGAGATCGGCGAGCGCATCGGGTACTCGCAGATGCACGTGTCGCGGTTGCTGCGCCGCGCTCTCACTCAGCTGGAGGATGCCGCGGAAGCCGCCTAGCCTCAGCGGCGAGGGCGGGGCAGACTCGCCGTGTCCACCACCTCGAACGCGCTTCCGGGCACGTTCTGGAGCGAGTGGAGGTCGTCGTTGTCCCAGCCCTTGCTCGGCGCCCCGGACACGTACCAGGGCGAGCCGTTGTCGGCCAGGATCATCCCGTAGCGCTTGAGTGCGCGCAGCACGATGCGGGCCTGGCGCGGGAAGCGGACGATCGGGAAGCTCTTCTTCAGGCGCAATCGCTGCCCCATCGCCGGCAATGCCGGATCCGTGAGCGACGAAGCGATGTGGCGCGCGGGGTAGATGAAGGCCCGGCGGGTGCGAGGCGCGGTGAACCGCAGCGCATGGTGGATCGCCCCCGCCCTCACCTCCCCATAACGCGCGAGCCCGGGCAGGATCGGCAGCCCGGCGGCATCGGCCGACGTCCAGCCCTTCGGGCGCAGCCGGTTGGACCGCAGGTTCCACACCGCGCCGGAACCGGCCCTCCAGCGCGCGCCGCCGTTCTCCGGGTAGGCGGCGTACAGCTCATAGAGCCGGCAGCGCGATCGGTCCACCACGATCACGTGACGGTCCCCGTCCGCGCCGCGGCCGCCCTCCACGGGCGCGTTCGGCGGCACCGGGTAGGGCCCGCGGTTCGACTCGTCGGCGTAGTCGAAGCTCACCGGAACGCGGTGCTGGCCGCCCGGGACGGTCACGTAGGGGATCCCGATCGGCCCACCGTCGTAGAGCCCGGAGCCGAAGTCGGCGTGCATGTGGGCATCAAGCCCGATGCCTCTCACGATCTGCGCGGAGCGCGCGAGCACGGGCAGGCGGTCCACCCTCGCGTTCCACTGGCTGTTCGCCGGGAACACCGGGCAGGAGCGCAGCTTGGGCGCGCCTCCCCCACCGGCGCCCGCGCCCGTGGCCGCCACCAGCGCGAGCGCGGTCAGCAGCAGCAGCGCCCCCGGGAGTGCACGGCTCCTCATCTGCTGGAGGGTAGGCCCGCGCACGGCCCGATCCGGCCCGCTAGGCGGATGTTCTAGCCGCGGGCGCCTCGGCCCGCGCGATCCGCTCGCGCTGCGGCCCGACGGTTTGAAGCGGGTCTTCAGAGGACCGGAAGCCCGCCCGGTACACGGCCCAGCGCTCGAGCATGGCGCCGCCGAGCACCAGCCCGGCGCCCGCGAGGGTGACGGCGCGACCCCGTCCGCGAGTCGCGGCCAGCACTCCGGCGCCCGCCGCGGCAAGTCCCTGGGCGGCGCGCGCGAAGGTGGCGGCGCGACCCTTCCGGTAGGGCTCGCCGACGTCCCCGAGGCGCCGCTCCATCAGCCGTGCGGCGCACACCTCGGCCACCGCGCCGCCGATGGCCAGGCGGCGCGCCGCGCCGGCATGGCGCTCGGGAGTGAGGATCGTGCCGGCGGCCCCCGCGCTGGACCCCGCCCCCGCGGAGAACACGAGCGCCAGGGTGAGCCGGGCCCCGGCCCACACCGGCACCGCGGTGTTCGCGACCAGCGCCGAGGTGTAGGTGGCGAGGACGAGACCCGAGCCCGCGGCCACCGGCCGCGCCGGGCGCGACAGCCGGGGAAAGCGCCCGAGCTGCGCGTTCGCCGCCGCCAGCGCGGCCGCCGGGCCGAACGCCGCGAGCGTCCACGAGCCCACGCTCATCGGCGAGGTCACCTTGAACACCCGGAGCATGTTCAGGAAGCGCTCGGGGCGCCCGAGATCGGACACGAGCAGGGCGGGGCTCACCACCGCTCCTCCAAGCGCCACCGTCCACGCCCGCCGCGCCAGCTCGTCCTCACCACGGAGCTCGGCCAGCTGCCCCAGCACAGCGGAGGCTCCGGCCATGCCGCCCACGAAGAAGTACACCGGGATCTCCCAGGTCCACACCGGCGGCTTGATCACCGGCCGCCCGTAGTAGGAGCGGGGCTCGGCCCGCGGTACCACGGGCCGCTCGCGCTCCCCCCCGCTCACCTCCGGCCGCCGAACACCGCCGCGGCCACGCCCGCGGCCAGCGCCGCGGCTCCCAGCGCGGCGCCCGCCCATGTCTTCGGGAGCTCGCGCGTGGCGTCCCGCGGGTCCGGGGGCAGGCCGTACACCTCCGGGTCGTCGAGGAGCAGGAAGAAGGCGCCGAAGCCGCCAACGCCGTCGTCCGGATCCGCGCCGTAGAGCTGCGCCCCCTCCACCCCCGCCTCCACGAACAGCTCGAGCCGGTCCTGCGCGCGCTCCCGCAGCTCGTCGAGCTCCCCGAACTGGATCGACTGCGTCGGGCAGGCCTGGGCGCAGGCGGGGGTCAGGTCGTCCTTGAGGCGGTCGTAACAGAGGGTGCATTTCCATGCCCGCCCGTCCTCCTCGCGCCGGTCGATCACCCCGAACGGGCACGCCGGGACGCAGTACCCGCAGCCGTTGCACACGTCGGGCTGCACCACCACCGTGCCGAACTCGGTGCGGAAGAGCGCGCCCGTGGGGCATACCTCGAGGCATGCGGCGTGGGTGCAGTGCTTGCACACGTCCGAGGCCATGAGCCAGCGGAAGCCGTCGTCGGCTTGCGCCGGTGGCCCTCCCTCGCGCTCGGCGAGCAGGTTCAGCTCCGCCGCCTCCACCAGAGATTCCGCCGCGGCGTCCTCCCCCAGCGGCCGCCTCTGCTCGATGAAGGCCACGTGGCGCCACGTGTCGGCGCCCAGCGCGACGGTGTTGTCGTACGACATGCCGGTGAGCCCGTCGCTCGAGTCGGGCACGTGGTTCCACTCCTTGCATGCCACCTCGCACGCCTTGCACCCGATGCACACCGACGTGTCGGTGAAGAAGCCCATGCGCGGGTGCGCATCGTCGCCGTAGGAGCGCAGGCCCGGAGTGGTCATGTCCGGTCACCGATCCCGGCGCGCCGGCGGTACTCATCCACGAGGCCGAGCAGCGCCGGCCCGCGCGGCCGGCGGCCTGGCCGCACGTCGCAGGTGGCCGCCTTCACCTCCTGGATGTGCACATTGGGGTCAAGCACGATCGGGAAGAGATCGTTCGCCACGTCGCCCTTCGCCAGCCCCTTCGACCCCCAGTGATACGGCACCCCGATCTGATGGATCGTCCGCCCCTCCACAGTCACGGGCCGCATCCGCTCGGTCACCAGCACGCGCGCCTCGATCGCGGAGCGGGCGGTGACGATGGTGGCCCAACCCCCGTGCTCGAGGCCCCGGTCGGCCGCCAGCTCCGGGGACAGCTCGCAGAAGAGCTCGGGCTGCAGCTCGTTCAGGTACGGGATCGTGCGCGACATAGCTCCGGCGGTGTGGTGCTCGGTGATCCGATAGGTCGTCACCACGTGAGGGAACACGTCGCTGCCCGGCTCGCCGGCCACTGGGTGATACGGGTTCTCCGGCCGCTGGTACCGCTCGCGCATCGGGTTGCGCTCCTGCCCGTAGAGCGGATTGCGGGCGGGCGACTCCTGGGGCTCGTAGTGCGTGGGCAGCGGGCCGTCCACCACGCCCGTGGGCGCGAACAGCCAGCCCAGGCCGTCGGCCTGGGTGATGAACGGGGCGCTGCCGCGCAGGGCGTCGAGGCCGCGCACGTCCTCCTCCCCCGGCTCGAAGTCCGGGCGCTTGTCCGCGGGGCCGATGTCCGGGTGGTCCACGCCGGTCCAGCGGCCGGACTCCTCGTCCCACCAGACGTAGCGCTTGCGCTCCGACCACGGCCTTCCGTCCGGGTCGGCCGACGCCCGGTTGTAGAGGATGCGGGTGTTGGCCGGCCAGGCCCAGCCCCACTCGTTCGCCACCCAGTTCTGCTCTCGGCCCGGCCGCCGGCGCGCGGCCTGATTCACCCCGTCCGCGTACACGCCCGCGTGGATCCACGAGCCGCAGCTGGTGGAGCCGTCGGCCTGGAGCTCGCCGTAGCGGGTGATGTGCCCACCGTCCACGTGGCGGCCTCCGATCTCCCGCAGCACCTCGCCGGCGTCCGGCTCTCCGGTGGCCCCGATCAACGGATAGTCCCAGGTGAGGTCGAGCAGCGGGCGATCGCGGGCCTCGGCCGACCCGGCCAGGCGCTCACGGATCTTGCGCCCGAGGTGGAAGAAGAAGTGCAGCTCGGAGCGGCAGTCGCCGGTCGGCTCCACCGCCTTCTCGTGCCACTGCAACAGGCGCTGGGTGTTGGTGAAGCAGCCGTCCTTCTCGGTGTGCGCGGCGGCCGGCATGAAGAACACCTCGGTCGCGATGTCCTCGGTCACCAGCTCGCCGGTCTCGATCTCGGGCCCGTCCTTCCAGAACGACGCCGTCTCTATCTCCATCAGGTCGCGAACCACCAGCCAGTCGAGCTTCGTCATGGCCAGGCGGTGCAGCTTCGAGTTGGCGTTACCCACGGCCGGGTTCTGGCCCACGGCGAAGAAGCCCTTCACCTTGCCGTCGAGCATGCGGTCGAAGGTGGAGTAGATCGAGTGGTCGCCGTCGATGCGCGGCAGGTGGCCGAAGCAGTAGTCGTTCTCGGCCGTGGCGGCGTCCCCCCACCAGGCCTTCAGCAGGCTCACGATGTAGGCGTCGAGGTCGCCCCACGCGCCGGTCGACGGAGCGTTCGCGTCCACGAAGGGCTGGAGCCCGGGCACCGGCTGCGGGTTCGGCATCGGTATGTAGCCGGGAAGGATGTTGTAGAGCGTCGGGAT
This sequence comes from uncultured Thermoleophilaceae bacterium, assembly GCA_963819115.1. Classification (GTDB taxonomy): domain Bacteria; phylum Actinomycetota; class Thermoleophilia; order Solirubrobacterales; family Thermoleophilaceae; genus JACVRW01. The sequence continues at coordinate 2,029,100 of CAWFUR010000011.1, forward strand.
GTCGGTGGAGCCCTGGATGTTCGCGTGGCCGCGCAGGGCCAGGATCCCACCGCCCGGCCGGCCGATGTTGCCCAGGAGCAGCTGGAGGATCGCCGCGGTGCGGATGTACTGCACGCCCACGGTGTGCTGGGTCCAGCCCACCGCGTAGACGAGCGCGGAGGTGCGCTCGGGCCCCGAGTTCGCGCACAGCGCCTCGGCCACCCGCAGGAAGTCCGCTCGCGAGACGCCGCAGACCCGCTCCACCACCTCCGGGGTGTAGCGGTTGAAGTGGCGCTTCAGGATCTGGAACACGCAGCGCGGGTGCTCGAGGTCGAAGTCCATCTCAGGCGGCAGCCCCCTCTCCAGAGGTATGCCCTGGGCCCCGTGGGACTGCTCGCCCGACACCTCCCCCTCGCCCTCACCACCCCGCGACTCGCGGGCGTGGTCCACCCCGGCGTAGCTCCACGTGGAGTTGTCGTACTCGCCCTTCTCCGCGTCCCAGCCCGAGAACAGCCCGTCGAGGTCCTCTGTGTCCTCGAAGCCCGGCTTCACGATCACGGGGGCGTTCGTGTAGTTGCGGACGTACTCGCGGAACTCGAGGCCGTTCTCGAGCACGTAGCGCACGAGCCCGCCGAGGAAGGCGATGTCGGAACCCGCGCGGATCGGCACGTGAAGGTCGGCCATGGCACTCGTGCGCGTGAAGCGCGGGTCCACGTGGATCACCTTCGCCCCCCGGGCCTTGGCCTCCATCACCCACTGGAAGCCGACCGGATGGCACTCCGCCATGTTGGACCCCTGGATCACGATGCAGTCCGAGTTCTGGAGGTCCTGCTGGAAGGTGGTGGCGCCGCCTCTACCGAACGAGGTCCCCAGACCGGGGACCGTGGAGGAGTGTCATATGCGGGCCTGGTTCTCGATCTGCACCGCGCCCATGGCCGTGAACAGCTTCTTAATGAGGTAGTTCTCCTCGCTGTCCAGCGTGGCGCCGCCGTAGAAGGCGAAGCCGCGTGTCCGCGCCAGGCGGGCGTGAGGGTCGCCCTCCGCGTGCTCCTCCCAGGTCTCGGCGCGGGCGGCCACCACCCGGTCGGCGATCATGTCCGTGGCCGTCTCGAGGTCCAGCTCCTCCCACTCCCTCCCGTGGGGGCGCCGGTACTTCACGCGGTACTCGCGCACCGGGCTGTTCACGAGACCCTCGGATGCCGACCCCTTCGGGCACAGGCGCCCGCGCGAGATCGGGCTGTCCGGATCGCCCTCGATCTGGATCACCCGCCCGTCCTTGGCGAAGATCCTCTGCCCGCAGCCCACGGCGCAGTAGGGGCACACCGAGCGGACCTCGGTGTCCGCGTCGGCGATCCGGGGCCGGAGCCGGCTGGAGCGCTGCGAGCGCGAGGCCTTTCCGAGTCCGAGCGGGTCGCGCAACTGGCGGACGAGCGGCGGGAGCCGCTCGCTCCATCCCGTGCTGCGCTGTCGGTCGCGGTCCACGCTCTCGGACGTCCTTTACCCGGCGGCCGCCAACGTTACCCCGACCTTCGGGCCACCGGCTCAGCCGGCTGAGTCGGAGGCCTGCACGCGGCCCGTCTCGCCCTCGGGCAGGCGCCCGTCGCGGCCGACGTAGCCGTCCTTGCCGCCGGTGATCAGGTACAGCGCGGGCTCGTCGCCCACGTTCCTGATCTTCCGCACGGTGGCGGCGTCCACCCGGGCCAGCCCGCCCGGGCCGAGCACGCGAGTGGTGCCGTCCCCGAAGATGAACTCCAGGCGGCCACGGTGCACGAAGTAGAGCTCCTCCTGCTCGTCGTGGAAGTGGCGTCCGGTCTCGATCCCCGCGGGCAGCTCTATCGCGTTGACACCGAAGGCCGTCACCCCCAGCTCGCGGCGCACCTTGCGGAAGCCCGGGCCATCGCCCAAACCGTCCACGTTCGCGACGGCATAGCCCTCGCCCTGCTCGACTCCAGACACCTCATCGCTCATGCCGGGCAGCCTATTACCTGCTCCGCTCCTCGCCTCACGCGGCGCGCTCTGCGCTCCGGAGACCCCCACGCGCCCACAGCATCGTGACCAGGACGAGGCCGATTGCGATGCCGAACGCCAGCAGCACCTGGGTCGGGTCGCCGGCAAGGAAGCTGCGCTCGGTCTCGAGGAAGCGGGTGATCGGGTTCAGCGAGGCCGCCGCGTGGACCCAGCCCGTGAGCAGCTCGTAGGGCAGCCAGACCGGAGCCAGGAAGAGCAGGAGGAACACCGGCACCTGCATCGCCGGGGCGGCCTGCATGGTCCGCAGGCGCATGGCCACGCCGCTGCCGAAGAGCATCGCCCCCAGGTTCACGAGCAGGGCCAGCGTGTAGAGGCCGAGGAGGTCCAGCCCGCCGCCCACCACGCTCATGCCCGTGACCAGTGCGACGGTCGTGATCAGCACGATCGTGGTCACGGCCCGGACGATCGCTCCCAGCCAGTAGCCGGCCACGATTCCGCCGTGCTGTGGCGCGGCGAGCATCAGCCGTCGCGCGAACCCCGACTCGAAGTCGCGTGCGATCGCGAAGCCGGTGAACACGCCCCCGAACGCCGACGCCTGGAGCAGCACGAATCCGTAGACGAAGGCGGTGTAGTTGGACCCGTACTCGAACCCCGGGATCGACCCCACGCGCGAGAGCCCGCCGGCGAACGCCGTGAAGAAGAAGAGCGGGAACAGAAGCCCGGGAAGGATGATGGCCGGGTTCGTGAAGTAGTTGTGCACGGAACGCCAGCCCACGGCGAGGCCGACCTGGATGAAGCCGCCGGGCTTCACGTGCGCGCCATCTGAGTTCGAAGTGCCGAGGACGCGGCCACCATTGCCACCACGGCGATGGCCCCGGCGCACGCGAATCCGTAGGCCAGCGCCTGTCCGTCCCACCCTGTGATCACCAGCGAGCGGATGCCCTCCAGGATGTACGAGACCGGGTTCCAGGTGGCCACCGTGCGGAACCAGTCCTGCTGGATCAGGTCTCGGGGCAGCGCCATCGAGGACAGGAACAGCGCGGCGAACATCAGCGGGAAGATGCCCTGCACCGCCTCGCCCGAGCCGGTCCGGAGGGCCACGAAGGCGCCGATGCTGCCGAAGCCGAGCGAGATCAGGAGCGCCAGCGCGGCGATCACGAAGGCTCCGGCCAGGCCCGACTGGATGCTCACTCCGGCAATCAGCCCCACGACCAGGAAGGTCGTGGCCTGGATGGCCCCCAGGGCGAGCACGCCCGCGAGCTGGCCCACGAGCAGGGCCGTGCGCCGCAGCGGCGTGAGTGACAGGCGGTTGAGGAAGCCCGTCTCCACGTCGCTGGCCACGTTCGTGCCCGCGCTGTTGGCGGCGAAAAGGCCACCCTGCACGAAGCAGACGGCGAGCACGAAGTCGAGATAGCGCGGCGCGGGGAAGCCAGGGATCTTGGTGGCGTTCTGCAGGCCGCCACTGTTCACCGCCAGCAGCAGGAGCGGGAAGAAGAGCGCGGGCACCACCATCGCGGGCTGGCGCAGGGTGCGGAGCACGGAACGGCGCGCGAGCGTCCCGACCTGGAGGGCGAGGGTGGACCTCACGCGGCCACCGGGTCCGCCGCCTCCGGCTCGCCCGCGTCCCCCGCGCCCTCGAGATGGCGGCCGGTCTTGGCCAGGAACACGTCATCGAGGGTGGGCGAGTGGAGTTGGAGGTGACCCATCCGCACGTCCTCGGCATCGAGGGCCCGGACCACGTCGGCCAGCTGGGCGTCGCCCCCGGAGAGCCTCACCCCCGCCCCCTTCGGCGAGGCGGGCACGGACTCGCCGAAGCGGGCCAGCACCTCGCGCATCCGGCCAAGGTCGGCGGGCTCCGCGGGGATCACCTCGAGGCTCGGGCGCCCGATCTCCGCCTTGAGCTCCTCCGGCGTGCCCTCGGCCACGATCCGCCCCTGGTCGATGATCCCGATCCGGTCCGCCAGCACGTCGGCTTCCTCCAGGTACTGGGTGGTGAGGAAGACCGTGACCCCGTCGTCGGTGGCCAGTCGCTGAACCTCGTTCCACAGGGCCGAGCGGCTCTGGGGGTCAAGGCCCGTGGTGGGCTCGTCCAGGAACAGGATCCGCGGGCCGTGGACGAGTGCCAGCGCCAGGTCCAGGCGGCGCTTCATCCCGCCCGAGTAGCCGCGCACCTTGCGGTCGGCGGCCTCCGTCAGCCCCACGCGCTCGAGCAGCTCGTTCGAGCGGCTCATCCGCTCCGCCCGCGGCAGGCCGTGCAGCGCGGTCTGGAGCTTCATGTGGTCCCGCCCGGTCAGGAACGGGTCGAGGGCCGCCTCCTGGAGTGCGGCGCCGATGGCCGCCCGCACCGCCGGCCCCTCGTCCATCACGTCGTGCCCGGCCACCCGCGCCCGGCCCGCGGTGGGCGGCAGCAGGGTGGTGAGCATGTGCACCGTGGTGGACTTCCCCGCCCCGTTGGGCCCGAGGAAGCCGTACACCTCGCCGGGTGCCACGTGGATGTCGATCCCGTCCACCGCACGGGGACCCTTCTTGAATTCCCTGACGAGGCCGGACGTCTCAATGGCGGGCGCATCGCTCATGGCGCCTGACGCTAGCGCCTGGCTTTTGGTGACTCCTGTGCTCGGCCGATCACCGATCGGCCCGCGCTCCTCGTCCGGCCCGGCTAAGCGCCCTGCCGGCGCGGCTAAGCGCCCTGCGCCTGCGCACCCGAGCCGTGAGTGGCGAGCCGGCCCCAGGCGATCGCTCCGAGACCGCCCACCACGCCGGCGCCCAGAGCGGCCAGCGCCCAGCCGGTTCCGGCCAGGTCGAAGCCCAGCGCGGAGTCGAGCGACACGTCGCCCGCCCCCACGCCGGCGAGCGCGAACGCGACAATTCCGTACACCAGCGGCAGCTCGATGCCGTTGCCCTGGGCCCAGATCCCCTTGCCGCGATGGGCCGTGAGCGCCGCTGTGACCATGGTGGCGATCAGAAGTGCCGCCGCCGACGGGGACCAGGAGCCCCAGAGCCAGCAGAAGGCCGCCGAAGAACTCGGCCGATCCACCGAGGGTCGCGTGGACTCGCCCCGGATGAAGGCCCAGAGACTCCATGAAACCGGCCGTTTTATCGAGCCCGTGCCCGCCGAAGAGGCCAAAGAGCTTCTGCGCGCCGTGACCCATGAAGAGCACTCCGACGAATACATGTAGAGCGAGAAGACCGAGATCGATCGCTCCCACCTCCTAACGATTGGTAACCAACTGAGACTACCGGGGTACTTGTCGGTGCAAACATTTTTCCCGCCCGAAGCGGGCAGGAGGCGGAGGACCTGCGACGAACAGAGTCGCTATACTTTCGATAGCAATCGAACTATCTAACCGAAGCGTGGTTAATGGCTGAAGCAACTGTTACCCGGAGTGCACCCACTCCACCCGAGCTGCTTGAGGACTCTCTGCAGCTCTTTTTCAACGAGGCACGCCGCTATCCGCTGCTCACCGCAGCGGAGGAGATCGAGCTGGCCAAGCGCATTGAGAAGGGCGATCTCGCCGCCAAGGACCGCATGGTCAACGCAAACCTTCGCCTGGTCATCTCCGTGGCACGCAAGTACCAGGGGCAGGGTCTGCCCCTCACCGACCTGATCCAGGAGGGGATGCTGGGCCTGATCCGCGCGGTCGAGAAGTTCGACTGGCGCAAGGGCTTCAAGTTCTCCACCTACGGCACGCTCTGGATCCGCCAGGCGATCGGCCGCGGACTTGCCAATTCCGGCCGCACCGTGCGCCTCCCGGTGCATATCGTGGCCCGAGCCCGCAAGATCGCGGACGCCGAGCGCAAGCTGGCGGCCGACCTAGGCCGTTCGCCCACCGAGGAAGAGATCGCCGCACACGTCGAGCTGCCGCTCGACGAGGTGGCCGACATCCGGCGCGCTGACCGCGGGCCGGCGAGCCTCGACCAGGGCGTGGGCGAGGACGGCGACACCGCGCTCGGAGATCTGGTGGCCGGCGACGGTCCCACGGTCGACGACGAGGTGGCGAGCGAGATGGCGAACGAGAGCCTCCGTGCCGCCGTGGACACCCTTCCCGAGGTGGAGCGCAACGTGATCGCGCTCCGGTTCGGACTGAATGAGGAGCAGCCGGTCGCGCTTCGCGAGACCGGTCGGCGCCTCGGGCTCTCGAGCGAGCGTGTACGGCAGCTCGAGGACCGCGCACTCAAGCGCCTCGCGCGCGAAGAGTCCGTGGTCGCCCTCCGCGACGCGGCGTAGCTAGTAGCCCAAGCGCCCGGCTCGGCCGGGCGCGCCGGGGCTTTTCCTAGCCGCCCAGCGGACGGGCCGTCTCGTCCGCGATCAACTCGAGCAACCCGGTCATGCCCCCGCGCGCGAAGGCTGCGCGCTGGCGCATGGCCCCGTTGCCCTCCCTCAATATCCGCTCCACCGCGTCCAGCTCCGGAGCATCGCCTCCGAAGTCGTCCAGGAGCTGTCGCGTGGCTTCACGGAGCGGGATCAGCCCGTCGCCGTGAAGTATCCGGGCGTCGAGCCCGTCGCGTGACGCACTGAACCAGGACCAGGCCACGGCCTGCCCCGGGGCGGGGTTCTCCAGTGGCTCCTCCACCCCGCGCCGCGCGATGGCGCTGACCAGCGCGGCGATGCCGGCCGCGTCGTCCAGCCGCGACTGAACGTCCAGCTCGCGCATCTCCACCGTGCCGAGGCGCGGCTGCAGCCGGACGTCCCACCAGACCATCGTCCCGTCCGCATCGCTGGGACCCCCGCCCCGCGCCACGGCCTCGAGCTCGTCCACGTACTCCGCCCACTCCCGCAGCGGCGGGGGCGCACCTCGTCCCGGGTAGCCGCGGACCAGGGCCGAGCGCGCGCTGGCGAGGCCCGAGTCCAGTCCGAACCAGAAGGGCGAGGACGCGGCCAGGCCCTGCAGCAGCGGGAGGCGCTCTCGGAGGGCGGTGAGCGCCGCGCACGCCTCGTCCGGGCCTGCGATGCCCACGTGCACATGGAGCGCACATTCGGGCGTGCGCCGGATCAGGCCGCGCATTTCCTCGCCCACGCGCGCGTACCGGGGCGCATCGGTGAGCACCACATCCCCGAACCGGGCCGCGGGGTGCAGGCCCACGGCGAGCAGCGTGGCCCCCGCGGCACGCGCCGCGGCCCGGCCCTCGTCCAGCTGACCGGCCGCCCCGCCGGGCGTCTCCGCCGGCTCCGAGCGCAGCTCCAGCTCGGCCAGGAAGGCCTCGTGCCCCGCGCGCTCCGGCGGCAGTCCCAGCCGTGGCACCACCTCCGCCGCGGTATGGGACAGCGCCAGGTCGCCGGGGCTCACCAGCAGCAGCTCCTCCTCGAGCCCCACGCTGAAGGGGGTACCTCGCCCGAAGGCGTGCTTGATCGGGCCGAGGCGGGACACCGCGGCGCGGTTCGTATCAGGCCGGGCCGCCGCGCGCGGCCCAACCCTCAGGCCGCTGCCGCGATTCGGTCCAGCTCGTTCGGCTCCAGCCGCAGGTCCACCGCGGCCACGTTCTCCTCGAGGTGCCCCACCGACGACGTGCCGGGGATGGGCAGCATCACGTCCGCGCGCGCCAGCAGCCACGCCAGCGCCACCTGCCCCGGGGACGCGTCGTGAGCACCGGCCACCTCGTCAAGGGGTCCGCCCGGGCGGGCGAGCCTACCGGTGGCGAGGGGGAACCAGGGGATGAACCCGATGCCGTCCGCCGCGCATACCTCGAGCACGTCCTCGGAGGACTGATCCTCGAGGTTGAAGCGGTTCTGGACGGTCACCACCTCCACGATCTCGCGCGCCTCGGCCAGCTCCTCGGTGGACACGTTCGACACGCCGATGTGCCGGATCTTGCCCTCGTCCTGGAGCTCCTTGAGCGCACCCACCGAGTCCGCGTAGGGCACCTCGGGGTCGGGTGCGTGGAGCTGGTAGAGGTCGATGCTGTCCACCCGCAGCCGCCGCAGGCTTCCCTCACAGCACTCCTTGAGGCGCTCGGGCCGGGCGTCGCGGGGCCACTCCCCCGGTCCCGTCCGCCGCAGACCGCCCTTGGTAGCGATCACGAGCTCCTCCGGATAGGGGTGAAGAGCCTCGGCGATGAGCTCCTCGCTCACGTCTGGGCCGTAGGAGTCCGCGGTGTCGATCAGGTTCAGGCCGAGCTCGAGCACCCGGCGCAGCACGGCCTTCGCCTGGTCCTTGTCCTCGGGCGGGCCCCAGATGCCCTCGCCGGTGATGCGCATTGCGCCGAACCCGAGACGGCCGACCTCGAGGTCGCCGCCGATCTTGAAGTTCTCCATACCGGGCTACTACCACCGCCCGGGCCCGCTCACACCTAAAGGCGCTCCGCCAGAACCTTCGCCCGCTCGCGGAAACGCTCGACGCTCTTCAGCTTGATGTCCTCGTAGCCCCGGATCACGTCCGGGAGCTCCGCCAGCTCCACGGCGGTCGCGTGGGACTCCGGCGTGAGGGCGGCCACGGCTTCCGCCACCAGCTGCTCGTACTCGCCGATCAGGCCCCGCTCGAGGCGACGCATTCGCGCGAGGCCGAACGGGTCCAGGGGCGTGCCACGGAGCCGGCGCATGGCCCGCAGCGTCCGGAGGGCGGGCACGAACCAGCGGCCCAGCTTCAGCTTGCGCTTCATGCCCAGGGCACGCAGGAACGGCGGATGGAGGTTGAACCAGATGCGTGCGTCGTCGCCCAGCTCGCGGCCCATGCGCGCCCGCTCGTACCCGTCCAGGTGGAGGCGGGCCACCTCGTACTCGTCCTTGTAGGCCATCAGCTTGTGCAGGTTCCGCGCCACCGCTTGGGCCAGCTCGTCGTGCCCCGGCGCCAGCTCCTGCTCGGCCACCTGGACCCAGCGCACCGCCCGGGCGTAGCGCGCCGCGTAGGAGTGACCCTGGTAGGCCACCAGCTCGGGAACCCGCACCTCCACCAGGCGCCGCAGCTCGCCGCGATCGCCGTTCACCGCCTCGTCCACCAGCTCCGACTCGGGATCGGACAGCTCGCGCCGCGCGGGCTCCTCATCCGGGCCGGCCAGCGCCCGCTCCAGGGCCTGGGGGTCGGCCACTGTGGCCCGGCCCCACGCGAATGCGCTCAGGTTCTTCTCCACGGCCGCGCCGTTCATCGTGATCGCCTGCTCGAGGGCCTCCGCCGACACCGGCAGCAGCCCCCGCTGGTAGGCCGCGCCGAGCATGAGCGTGTTGGTCATCATGTGGTCGCCGAACAGGCGCTCCGAGATCTGCTGCGCGTCGAGGTAGAGGTTGTGCTCGCTGCGCGTCACGGCGGCGATGCGGTCGAGCTGGGGCGAGAGCTCGGGGAAGCGCTCGTCCGGGTCCAGCACCATCCGGCCCGTGGGCACGGCGCCGGTGGACACCACGGCCACGGTGCGTCCCGGCTCGGCCGTGGCCAGGTTGGTGTCGGCGCTGGCGCCGAGGAGGTCGAAGCCGAGATAGGCGTCCACGCTGCCCGCGGGCGACTTGCTCGCCGAGGCCAGCGGGCCGCGCGAGATGCGGAGGTCGGACACCACCGGACCGCCCTTCTGCGACAGGCCGGTCTGGTCCAGTCCGCGCACGTGCAGCCCGTCGATCAGCGCAGCCATGCCGAGCACCTGGCTGACGGTGACCACTCCGGTGCCGCCGATGCCCATCATGCGCACGGCGCACTCGGCGGCGTCCACCAGCGGCTCTGGCCGCGCCAGGCCGGCGGGCGGCTCGGGCACGACCCGCTTGGCCCGCTTCCCGGGCACGACGGTGAGGAACGACGGGCAGTCCCCCTCGACGCACGAGTAGTCCTTGTTGCACGAGGCCTGGTGGATCTGCGTCTTGCGCCCGAACTCGGTCTCAGTGGGCACCACGGAGAGGCAGCTGGACTTCTTCCCGCAGTCGCCACAGCCCTCGCACACCCGCTCGTTGATCCAGATCCGCTCCGCCGGGTCCACGGCCTTGCCGCGCTTGCGCTTGCGCCGTAGCTCGGCCGCGCACTCCTGGTCGTGGATCAGCACCGTCACGCCCGCCACCGCCGCAAGCTCCTGCTGGACCGGGATCAGCTCGGACCGGTCACGCACCTCGGCGATCGGCGCCAACCTCACGCCCCGGTACCGCGACGGGTCCTCGGTGGTCACCACGATCCGCCGGACGCCCTCGAGCTCCAGCCAGCGGGTCAGCTCGGGCACGCCCATCCCGCCCTCCACCTGCTGGCCGCCGGTCATGGCCACGGCCTCGTTGAAGAGCAGCTTGTAGGTGATGTTCACCCCGGAGGCCACCGCGGCCCGCACGGCCAGGGAGCCGGAGTGGTGGAAGGTGCCATCGCCGATGTTCTGGACGAGGTGGCGGTCGTCGGTGAACGGCGCCATGCCGATCCACTGCGCGCCCTCCCCTCCCATCTGCGTGATGCCGGTGATCTCCCCCTTGCCCTCGGGGTTCAGCAGCACCATCGTGTGGCAGCCGATGCCCGCACCCACGAGCGTGCCCTCCGGCGCCTTGGTGGAGCTGTTGTGGGGGCAGCCCGAGCAGAAGAAGGGAGAGCGGGCGGCCATCGGCAGCGGGCGCGGACGCCCCGCGATCGCGTCCAGCTCGGCGATGCGGGCGGCCACCGACGGGATCTCCACCCGGCCGCGAAGCCGCGCGGCCACCGCCCGGGCCATCATGTCGGCGTCCAGGTCGAGCGTGGCGGGCAGCAACGGCTCGCCGCGCTCGTCGCGCTTGCCCACGATCCGGGGCGCTCCGGATACGCCGTACAGGGTCTCCTTGAGGTGGGTCTCCACGAAGGGGCCCTTCTCCTCGGCCACGAGGATCTCGTCCAGCCCGTGGGCGAACTCCCGCACCACGGTGGGCTCCAGCGGCCAGATCATCCCCAGCTTGAGCAGCCGGATGCCGGCGTGCTCCAGGGCGCGCCCGTCGAGGCCGAGCCCGCGGAGGGCGTGCAGGAGGTCGTAGTAGGGCTTTCCGGCGGCCACGATCCCCAGCCAGGCGTCCCCGGCGCCGGCGATCCGGTTCACGCCGTTCTCGCGGGCGTAGGCCAGGGCGAGGTCCGTGCGTATCCCGCGCAGCGTCTCCTCCATCTCGAGCGATGCCGGAGCCAGCAGGTTGCCGTTGGGCACATGGGAGTACGGGCGGCCGCGCCACTCGATCTCGGGCAGCACCGGCGTGACCCGGCCCGGCGCCACATCGGCGGTGCCGAGCGCGTCGGCCACGCTGGTCACGATCTTCATCGAGCTCCAAAGCCCGGAGGCCCGCGAGCACGCCCAGGCATGCAGGCCGAGATCGAGCACGTCCTGCACATCTGCCGGGAAGAACACCGGCATGTGGAGGCCGGCGAGCAGGGACTCGGAGGCGCTCGGGAGGGTGGACGACTTGCTGGCGGGATCGTCTCCCACCACGGCGATGGCGCCGCCGGTGCGAGCTACGCCCACGAAGTTGCCGTGCCGGAGCGAGTCGGCCGCGCGGTCGAGGCCCGGAGCCTTGCCGTACCAGAGGCCGAGCACGCCGTCGTACCGGGAGCCGGGCAGTGTGGCCGCCAGCTGGCTTCCCCACGCCGAAGTGGCGCCCAGCTCTTCGTTCAGGCCGGGCACGTGGCGCACGTGGTGCTGTGCGCAGAGCTCGCCCTGGCGCTGGAGCTCCTGGTCGAGACCGCCGAGAGGCGAGCCCTGATAGCCCGACACGAGGGTCCCGGTGTGCAATCCGAGGCGGCGGTCGGCCCGGTGCTGGTCGAGCGGCAGCCGGACCAGTGCCTGGACCCCGGTGAGCAGGATCCGGCCCTCCTCCAGGACGTACCGGTCGGCGAGCGTGACCTCGCGGCCCGGGGCCCGCCGGCGCTCGCCCCGGGAGGCCGAGGTACGGCGGTCCTGGGCGCGTGGCCTGCGGCGTTCCGGACGTTCGCGCAGCGCGGTGGGGTTCACTCGTCTCTCCTCGGGTACGACCAGTTCAGCGGCCTTTGGCAAAGATAACTTACCATTGGCGGCACACAGAGCCCCCTATGCGGATGGCCCGTGCTCCTCTACCTCCTGTCCACCACTATTGAGGCGGTTCCGGTTGATGTCAACTACTTTCAGGACTATGGTCAATGGAAATGACCATTTCTGCTAGGCCTCCAGTCCTTTCCCCCCAGGCCCTCGCAGACGACGATCACGAGCGCATCGTCGTCCGCCAGGACCGCGCCACCGGAACACGCTTCGTGGTGGCCGTGCACTCCACGGTTCTGGGACCCGCGCTTGGCGGGCTTCGGCTGAAGCGCTATCCAGGCGGGCTGCGCGAGGCCATGGCGGACGCCATGGGACTGGCCCGCACGATGACGCTCAAGGCCTCGGCCGCCGGCCTCGCGCTCGGGGGTGGCAAGGCGGTGATGATCGACGACGGCGTGCAGCACATGCGCAACGCCCGGCTCGAGGTGGCCGCCCGTACCGTGGACGACCTCGGCGGCGACTACGTGACGGCCGAGGACATCGGCACCACCACGGCGGACATGGACCTGATGTCGCGCTTCACCCCCTACGTGGTCGGCCGCTCGCCGGCCGCCGGCGGTGGCGGCGACCCCTCGCCGGTCACGGCGGAGACGGTGTTCCGGTCCGTGGGCTGCGGGCTGCGCGCAGCCACGGGATCCGCGGATCTGGATGGCCGACGCGTGGGCATCGTCGGCCTCGGCAAGGTGGGCCACGCCCTGGGCGCGAAGCTCGCCTCCGGGGGTGCCGAGGTGATCGCCTGCGATCTCGATCCGGAGCGGGTCGAGCGCTTCACGGACGAGCACGGAGGCCAGGCCGCGCCGTCCGCCGAGGCCGTGCTGGGACTGGAGCTCGACGTGCTCTCGCCCTGCGCCGCCGGCGGGATGATCGACGACGCGATCGCGCGCTCGATCGAATGCCGGGTGGTGGCGGGCGCGGCCAACAACCCGCTCGCGAGCCGCGAGGTGGCGGGCACGCTAGCGAGGCGGGGAATTCTCTACGTGCCCGACTTCCTCGCCAACTGCGGCGGGCTCATCCACGTGGCCGCCGAGTGGTACGACGGGGAGGGGCCCACCGAGTCCGTGCTGGTGGATCGTGCGGAGGAGAGCATCGAGCGTGCGATCGCCACGGCTGACGCCGAGGGGTCGACGCCATGGGAGGTGGCCGAGCGCCAGGCCCTCGAGCGGGTCGAGGCGGCACGCGCGTGAGCTCCGGGCTCCTGGCCCGGGAGCGCCCATATACTCGAACCGGTTTGCAGCGCGACTTTGAACCGGTCGCCACCCGCCGGACCTTTCAGGAGGCGGTGGAGCAGATCGCCGAGAAGGTCAAGGCCGGCGACCTGCACGTGGGTGACCGTCTCCCCTCCGAGCGTGAGCTCGCGGCACGAATGCAGATCAGCCGCCCGACGCTCCGTGAGGCGGTGAAGGTGCTGGCTGAAGCCGGTGTGCTGGAGGTGCGCCGAGGGCAGGCCGGCGGCATCTTCGTGGCCGCCGAGCTGGTGCCGCGCGAGCTCCTCCAGAGCCGTCAGGAGATCCGCGTGGGCGAGGTGTCCGGTGTGCTCGAGGCCCGCAGGCTGCTCGAGCCGCGTGTAGCCCAGCTGGCGGCCGTGCACGCCAGCGAGGAGGATTTCGCGGCCATGGCTGCCCTGATCGAGCGCAAGCGGGAACTGGCCGCGCGGGACGACGTGCTGCGCCACGAGGATCTCTTCCTCCAGCTCGACCTGAAGTTCCACCTGGCCATGGCCCGGGCAACCCGCAACTCGACCGTGGTGTCGCTGATGCGCAGCCTGTTCAAGCGGCTCGAGATCGCGCGCGACATGGCCCTTCACGCCCCGCCCGTGCCCGACTGGGTGATCGACGTGCACGAGCGGACCCTCGCGGCCATCCGCAGCGCCGACTTCGCCGCCATCGACGAGGTGATGGACGAGCATCTCGCGCAGCTCGAGCAGATCTGGGAGCGGGAGACGGGCCGCGGGCTGGTGCGCCCGCTGCCGGACTTCCTCCAGCCCGTGGCCGCCCGGTCGCGGGCACTGCGCGCCGGCTAGTCCGGCGATAGCGTGGCGAGCATGTCAGGACCGCTGCTGGTGGTGGATGCGCCCTCGATGCTGTTCCGCGCCTTCTACGCGCTGCCCGACTCGATCACGGGGAAGGACGGGCAGCCCGTGAACGCCCTGCTGGGCACGGCGAACCTTGTGCTGCGCGAGGTGGAGGAGCACTCGCCCCGAGCCGTGGTTCTGTGCTTCGGCCCCGACGCCGCCCACTACCGGGTGGAGCTGTTCGACGGCTACCACGCCGAGCGCCCGGAGGTGCCGGACACGCTGGCGCCTCAGTTCGCGGACTCGCGCGACTTCTTCGAGGCGTTCGGCTGGATCGTCGCGGCCAGCGAGAACCTGGAGGCCGACGACCTGCTGGGATCGTTCGCGGAGGCCGAGACCGAGGCCGGTGGGCGCACGCTCGTGATGACCGGGGACCGGGACATGTTCCAGTGCGCCGGTGACCGGGTCACGATCCTCTACGTGCGCACCGGCGCGCGCGGCGCCGAGCTGGTGGACCCGGCCGAGGTGCGGAAGCGCTACGGCGTGCCCCCTGAGCTCGTGCCCGACTTCATCGCTCTGCGGGGCGACCCTTCGGACGGCATCCCGGGCGCCAGGGGCATCGGCGAGAAGACGGCGGCCGACCTGCTCGGGCGCCACGGGTCACTGGAGGCGGCGCTCGACGCCGCCATGCGGGAGACCAAGCCGAGGGTCCGCGCGGCGCTTCTGGACCAGCGGGACGAGCTGCTGCGCTTCAAGGAGATCGCGACATTGCAGGACGCGGGCGTGAAGCGGCCGCCCGACCGCGAGACCGACCTGGCGGGGGCTGCCGAGGCCGCCCGGGTCCGGGGCATGGAGCGACTGGCCGGGCGCCTAGAGGGCGGCGGCTAGGCCCGGCTAGCAGCCGTCTGGTGCTCCGGGCGCCAGCCGGTGGCGTCCCGGAAGCGACCGTTCGACACGCGCTCCCCGTCGCCCACGACGTTATAGATCCCACCCGGCACGTCGGCCGCGGCGGCGAGGGCGGTGTGCGCATCCTCGATCCGCAGGGTCGCGCCGAAGGAGCGGAACCGCTTGGCCGGCTCTTCGTTACCGGTCCCTGGCCCGTACAGGAGCCCGAGTCGGAGTGCGACGCCCCGGCCTCCGCCGTCAGCGAAGCGCCCCACCTCGCGCTCCGCGTCGAGCGTTGAGGCCGCAAGCTCAGAGATCTCGTCCGCCACCGGAGTGCTCTCGTCCACCGTGCCCGACACCGGGTACACGAAGGCGATACTCGGATAGACGAAGCAGCCGGCCCCGCCGGCCAGGGCGGCGTCCACCAGCAACGGGGTCGCTTCGCTGCGCAGGCGATCGTTGTCGCGCCAGGCCTCGCGGTCGCCCTGGGACTCAGGCGGCGGAATCCGGGTGGCCAGGTGATAGATCGCGTCCACGCCTCTGGTGGCCTCCCTCACGGCGTCCGCGTCGAACAGGTCCAGCTCGCGGCTACCGGGCGCCGCGACGTCGTGACCGGCCTCTCGTAGCAGCGGAATCGTGCCGCGCCCGAGCACTCCCGAGCCGCCCGTGACCAAAACTCTCATGCTCGCCTCCTCAGGCCTCCGGGGTGCGCGGGGCGTAGCGATGGTGCAGCATCAGCGCGTTCCCGTCCGGGTCCCGGAAGAACGCCATATGGCAGACGCCGGTGTCGAAGATGTCGCCCATGAAGCTCACGCCGCGGCCCTCGAGCTCGGTCCGGGCCTCCCCCACGTCGTCCACGTGGAGGGCGATCGGATTCGCGTTCGGGTTCAGCTCACCGATACCCATCTTCACGGGGTCCATCACGTTGAGCGTGACGTTCCCGGGCTCGAACTCGGCGAAGTTGCGCTCCGGTCGGTAGGCGGTGCGTCGGAGGCCGAGCGTGCTGCCGTAGAACTCCACGGACCTCTCGAGATCACCCGTGGGGATCGATACGAAGTCCACGCCGCTGGGGATGCTGCCGTTGCCACTCATGGGCCGATCGTAACGCCCGGCGTACGACCCGTCGGGGAACACCGCGCGCGTCGCGACCTTGCTGATCACCCACTTCCTGAGCGCGATCTTCGAGCAGCGTCCGCAATCCTCTGACTAACATCAGAGAATGTCCGATCCGCTGGTGGACCAGGTCCGCAGCTTCAACAGGACGGTGACCCAGCGCGCCGGGGCGCTGAGCGACCGGTTCCTCGCCCGGGACCGTCCCCTCGGAGAGGCGCGGCTGCTGTGGGAGATCGGCACCGAGGGATGTGAGGTGCGTGCCCTGCGCACCCGTCTGGACCTCGACTCCGGCCAGGCCAGCCGCTCGCTGCGGGCGCTCGAGGCCGCGGGGCTCGTGCGAGTGGCGCCGAGCGCGTCCGATGGGCGCGTCCGGATGGCCCGGCTAACGGCCGCGGGCCTGCGCGAGCGGGCGCTCCTCGACCGGCGCAGCGACGACCTGGCCGAGTCGATCCTCACCCCTCTCGACCCCGGGCAGAGGGAACGGCTCGGGCAGGCGATGCGCACGGTGGAGCGGCTGCTCACCTTCTCCGCCGTGCAGATCCGGGCCGTGGACCCCCGGGATCCCGACGCCCGGCAATGCATCCGCGCCTACTTCGCCGAGCTCGATCGCCGGTCGGAGTCGGGCTTCGACCCCGGCGCGAGCATCCCAGCGGAGCCGCACCAGCTCACGCCTCCGGCCGGGTGCTTCCTGATCGCGTACCTGCGGAACGAGGCCGTGGGCTGCGGCGGAGTCAAGTACCACCCGGGCGAACCATCGGAGCTGAAGCGCCTGTGGGTCTCCGAGCAGGTGCGAGGCCTGGGAATCGGCCGCCGGCTGATGGACGAACTCGAGGCACTGGCCGCGCGGAGCGGCGCCACGCACATCCGGCTGGACACCAACAGGAAGCTCGTAGAGGCCATCGCGATGTACCGTGCGAGGGGCTACGAGGAGATCCCGGCGTTCAACGACGAGGCTTTTGCGCACCACTGGTTCGAGAAATGGCTGCAGACGTGATCCGGGCGGACGGAGTGGACATCGCCTATCGGCGAGCCGGTCACGGCGCGCCCATCGTCTTTGTTCACGGCGCCGCGCTGGATGGCCGCGTGTGGCAGCGACAGCTGGCCGACCTGGCCGACGAGTTCACGGTCGTTGCCTGGGATGAGCCTGGAGCGGGACGCTCATCGGATGTGCCGGCAGGCTTCGGGCTTGCGGACTACGCGGACTGCCTCGCGGCGCTGATCGAGGAACTTGCCCTGGCCCCGGCGCACGTCGCCGGCCTCTCCTGGGGCGGAACCATCGCCGAGGAGCTCTATCGCCGGCATCCCGAGCTCATGGCGACGCTGATCCTCATCGACAGCTACGCCGGCTGGAAGGGATCGCTCCCCGAGGACGAGGTCCGGGCTCGAGTGGAGGGTGCGCGTCAGATGCTCTCCGCACCGGCCGAAGAGTTCGATCCAACCCTCCCCGGGCTGTTCGCAGGCGATCCGCCCGCTGAGTTCCTCACGCTGCTCGAACGGATCTCAGCCGATGTCCGGCCGGAGAGCCTTGGCAAGCAGGTGGCGATCATGGCCGAGACCGACCAGCGCGATCTCCTGCCTCGAATTGCGATACCGACGCTGCTGATCTGGGGCGCGCTCGATGCGCGCTCGCCGCTCACCGTGGCCCGTCAGCTCGAGGAAGCGATTCCGGACGCGAAGCTCGTGATCGTCAGGGGCGCCGGTCATGTCAGTCACCTCGAGCGGCCCGAACGGGTGAACGAAGCGGTTCGCGAGTTCTGTCGCGCGCACCCGCCCGCCTGACGCCCCGGGCTTGCTCCCGCTGCTCGATGTCGGACGGCTCCAACGGGGATTGGACGTCGTTGAGGAGCCGGACCAGGGCAAGGTTCGCCACAACATTGAACGCGCAGTAGAACGCGAGCGCGGTCGGCAGGTCCCCGTAGGTCGCCAGCACCGAGGCCGGGAAAGGAAGCGCGGCGACCAGGAGCAGCAGTTGAAGCGTGTGGACGATCAGCCGCGTATCCACCGTGGTCACGGCGCGCATCGCCCGACGGTGCACGCCCCAGTAGTTCGCCACCACGAAGAACGAGATGACGAACGCCAGATAGCCGCGCCAGTCGTGGCCGAGGGCGTGGCGCAACTGCGATCGCTCGGGTCCGCTCCGAGATCCGGGAGTCGCAGGTCGAGCGCCAGCAGCGTCATGGCGATGGCGAAGACGCCGTCCGACAGGGCCAGCAGCCGGCCCAGTGAGTTGTCGGACCTCGGCTCGTCGAGCTCGTCGCCCTCGGCGATCGTCGCGTCCTGCGGGGGCATCGGCGCAATACACCAGCGACGCCGGGCGGCTGGACACAAGCGGTCGACTTGAATCAAAACATGAACGTGGTGTACGTTCTGGTTATGACTCCCACCCGCATCCTCCTCGGCGCCACGCGCGCCCTCATCGGCATCGGCACCTGGCTCGCCCCGGACGAGACCATGCGCCTCTTCGGGATCGACCCAGCGCGGGCCGACCGGTTCGTCGCACGGCTGTTCGGCGCACGCGAGCTCGCGCTGGCCGGTGCATTGCTGGCCGCGCCGTCTCCCGCCCTGGCACGGGTCGCGACCCTGGGCGCCACGATCGACGCCGTCGATGCCATTGCCGGTTTCGACGAACGCCGGCGCGGGACTCTCTCGGTCCAAGCGACCATGCTCGGCCCCGTCGGGGCACTGCTGTTCGTGGCCCTCGGCGTCATGGTGGCGCGCGAGGCGTCAGTCCCGGCCGCGTGAGCGACGCCGGCGCCTACGCCCATATCCTCAAGCACCGCCCCTCGCAGGCCCGCAGCGTGCGGCGCATCGAGGCCCTGCTCGACGCCGCCGCCGACCTGCTCCGCGACCAGGAGCCGGAGGCCATCTCAGTGCGGGACCTAACCGCTAGGGCAGGAGTGCCGACCGGCACCCTCTACCAGTTCTTCGACGACAAGGAAGCCGTGCTCCAGGCCCTCGCCGTGCGCTTCCTCGCCGCGATGCCCGGCATGCTGGACGCGGTACTCGCTTCCAGCCGTCACGAGTGGTCGAACACGGTCGGCCGTGTAGTCGACGGGTATGCGGACATGGTCCGCGAGCACCCGGCGATCCGGCGACTGTGGCTGTCCGGCACGCTCGACGCCGCCACCCGGCATCTAGAGCGCGAGACCGACGCTACGATCGCCGCCCGCCTGGGCGACCTCCTGCGCGAGCAGGCCGACACGCGTCGCGGCACGCCCGAGCAGTGGCGGACGCTGGTCGCGCTGATCGACGGGCTCCTGCGGCACGCCTTCACCGAGAACCCGGACGGCGACCCGGTTGCGCTGCGCGAGGCACGGCGGGCGGCAAGGGCCTACGCCGGAGCCGTTCTCGGGGCGACTGCGCCGTAGCCTTTGCGGTAGTGGAGACGGTGGGAATTGAACCCACGTCCGCGGGCGCGTAAGAGGCAGCTTCTACGAGCGTATCCGGCTCTCTGATCTCGCCCCCCACTCGCCGTGCCGGCGGGGTTGTGGGGAGCCAGCCCTCTTGAATGTCCCCGCCGCGTCAAGGGCAAGCGCGGCGGGTGAAGCCCGTTTTCTTATGCCGGGTCCTCCGCCACGGAGCCGAGCGCAGGCCGACAGCTCATCAGCCTAGGTTTAGTTAGGCCGCGAGCGCGAATTCGTGATTACGATCCGCACTTATGGTTTTCCCGGTGGTTTAACGAGGCCTACCGGGGACCTCGACTCGCAACTGCCCCCACAGAACGTCCACGTCGAAGCCTGTCGTCCCCTGGAAGCTCTTCCAAGGGTAGTCGAGCCTCCCGGCTGTGGCGAGAAGGTTCCTACAATTGATGGCATGGAGTCATCGCTCTACCGGGAGCCGCTGGCCGCGCCTCAGGCGCCGGCGCCGCGTGCGCCGGATCCCAAGTCGGCCTGGCGCCGGGCACGCGGCGCCATCGTGGCCGCGGGCCTCGTGCTGCTCAAGCTCGGGGCGAAGCTCAAGGTCCTCCTGCTCATCCTCCCGAAGCTCAAGATCCTCACCACGTCGGGCACGATGCTGGTGTCGATCGGCGCCTATGCCCTGATCTGGGGCTGGAGGTTCGCCGTCGGCTTCGTGCTGCTCCTGCTCGTGCACGAGATGGGCCACGTGATCCAGCTCCGGCGCGAGGGCATCGACGCCGGCGCGCCGATGTTCATCCCCTTCCTCGGCGCCGTGGTGGCCATGAAGGAGATGCCCAAGGACGCCGCTGCCGAGGCCCGGGTGGGCCTGGCCGGGCCTGTGCTCGGCTCGCTGGCGGCGCTCGTGCCGCTGGCCATCCACGCCGCTGGGGGAAGTGACCTCTTCCTGGCACTCGCGTACGTGGGCTTCCTGCTGAACCTGTTCAACCTGCTCCCCGTGCTGCCCCTCGACGGCGGCCGGGCCATGGCCGCCCTCTCCCCCTGGATGTGGTTCGTGGGCTACGGCCTGCTGGTCGCGGCCGCCGTGGCCTTCCCGAACCCGGTGATGATCCTGATCCTGCTCCTCGGCGGCATGGAGACGTGGCGCCGGTGGAAGATGCGGAAGTCGCCGGAGTCGCGCGAGTTCCATCGCGTTCCGCGGCGCACGCGGCTGATCGTGGCCGGGGTGTACATCGGGCTCGCGCTGGCCCTCGCCCTCGGCGTGGACGCGACCCATCTCGAGCGCAGCTTCAGCAGCGTTTAGCTCCGCGGCTAGGCCGATCCCCTAGGGGCCATTCCCAATTGGCAGGCGGCCCGCCGGGCGGCAGGCTCGGTGGCGAGATACAAACCTCGGCACCGGAGACGCAAATGGACGCAGACGACAGGCATGACGAGGGCCCCGAGCAGACGGGCCCGGAGGACCCCACTCAGCCGATGGGCGCACAGGGCGGCCACGGCGGTCCCGCCCCGCGGAAGCTCCTGCGCGCCCGGGAGGGCCGGGTGCTCGGCGGCGTATGTGCCGGGCTGGGGCGCTACTTCAACGTCGACCCGATCCTCTTCCGCGTGGGCGCGGTGGCGCTGGTGCTGCTGGGCGGAGCCGGGGTGCTGCTCTACCTCGCCGCGCTGATCCTCGTTCCCGCGGAGCCCGAGGGCTCCGGCACGCCCACCTCGGCCGGCGGGCGGTCGATCGGCCTCGTGGTGGGCGTGATCGTCCTCCTGCTGATCGGGTGGCCCTTTCTTCTCGGCGGCGGCCTCATCGCTGCCGCGGTCCTCGTTCCTGTCGCGACCCTGGTTATCGCAGGCGTTCTCGTATGGTGGCTCGTCTCCGGCGAGGGACCGAGCGGAGACGGACGGGACATCGCCCGCCGAGCCGCGCTCGGCGTCGGGGTCCTCCTCCTGTGTGGCGTCCTTGCCGTGGGAGCCGGATTCGCCGCCGCGTTCGGGGGCGGCGTGGTGGTCGCCATCCTGCTGATCGCCGCGGGCGTGGCGCTGGTGGCCGGCGCGTTCGTCCGGCCCGTGCGCTGGCTCATCCTCCCGGCGGTGCTCGTGGGCCTGTCAGCCGGTGCCGTGGGCGCGGCGGGCGTGGCCTTCGACGGCGGGTTCGGCGATCGCAACTACAACCCCACGACCCGTGCCGACCTTCGCGACAAGTACCAGCTGGGCGTGGGTCAGATGGACGTGAACCTGAGCAGGGTCGAGCTGCCCCCGGGGGACACGCCGATGGAGGTGGACCTCGGCATCGGTGAGGTGCGCCTGACCGTGCCCGCGGACGTGTGCGTGGCGACCGAGGCCGATGTGGGCGTGGGCCAGGCCCGCGTGCTCGGCCAGGAGAACCAGGGCGTGGACGTGCAGGTGGTGGACCGCCGCGAGGCGCCCCCGGCCGCCAAGCGCCTCGTCCTGAACGCCGACATCGGCGTGGGCGCACTCCGGGTGCGCGACACCAACGACCCGCCCTTCGACTACGAGCGGTTCGGCCGCAATTGGCACGACAACACCGACAACACCCCGCACGGGAACAAGGCATGCGAGAGGCACGCGCGTGCGGGCTAGGCCCGACCTCGCCTCGCTCGTCGCGGGCCTGGCGGTGATCGCCCTCGGGGTGCTCCTGCTGCTCGACGCCGAGGACTCGATCCACATGGACTTCGCCCTCTTCGCCCCCGTGGCCTGCGCGGCCACGGGGGCGATCCTGGTGGCCACCGGAATGAGCCGGGACCGGTGACCGCCGCCGCGGGCGCCGCCCGGCCACGGCTGCGACGCGACCGCGAGCGCGGCTGGCTGGCGGGCGTGGCCGCGGGAATCGCGGACCGTTTCGGGATCGACCCGGTGCTGGTGAGGCTCGCCTTCGTGGTGGCCACAGCGGCCGGCGGCGCCGGGGTCGCGATCTACGCACTCGCCTGGCTGGTGGTGCCGGCCGGGGACTCGGCGCCGCGCCGGCGGGCCCCCTCCCCACGCGGGCGGGCCGCCGTGGAGGTGGCGCTGGGCACGGGGCTGCTCCTGCTCAGCGTGTTGCTCGCCTTCCGCGGGCTCGGGATCTGGTTCTCGGACGCGATCGTCTGGCCGCTGGTGCTGATCGCCACCGGAGGCGTGCTGATCTGGCGCCAGTCGCTCGGACCTCGAGAGGAGCCGGCGCCACCCGATCCGCGGCCGCGCGCGCCCGCGGCCCCGGTGGAGCGCGACCAGCGCGAGGCCGCCCGCTCCGCGGCCGTCGCGTTCTCCCGCACCGGAGTCGGCGCGGCTTTGGTGATCGCGGCCGGCTTCGCCTTCCTCCACGCCACCGGCGCCCTCGGCGCCGCCCGGGACGTGCTGCTGGCCGCGATCGCGGTGATCGTGGTGCTGGGCGTGATCTTCGCCCCCTGGATCGTGCGCCTCGCCCGCTCGCTGGCGGAGGAGCGCGCCGAGCGCATCCGCTCGCAGGAGCGGGCGGAGATGGCGGCGCACCTACACGACTCGGTGCTCCAGACGCTGGCTCTGGTTCAGCGCCGTGCGGCCGAGCCCCAGGAGGTGGCCGCCCTCGCCCGCAGCCAGGAGCGGGAGCTGCGCGCGTGGCTCGCCGGTCGCCCGGCCCCCGGGCAGGCCGCCCGGCTGGCCGCGGCGCTGGAGGGAGCGGCGGCCGAGGTGGAGGAGCGCCACGGCGTGCCCGTGGAGGTGGTGTCCGTCGGCGACATGCCGCTCGACGCGCGCGCCGAGGCTGTGGTGGCCGCGGCACGAGAGGCCATGACGAACGCGGCAAAGTTCGGCGGTGGGTCCACGGTGGACGTGTACGCGGAATCCACTGGCGAGCGGATCCACGTGTTCGTACGCGACCGCGGTCCCGGCTTCGACCCCGCGGCCGTGCCGGCGGACCGCCGGGGGGTGCGGGAGTCCATAGTGGGGCGCATGGACCGCCACGGAGGCCGCGCCCGGATCACGAGCGGGGCCGGCTCGGGCACCGAGGTGGAGCTGCTCATGGATCGCGACGGGGACTCGTGAGCGACCCGAGCGTCCTGATCGTGGACGACCACCAGCTGTTCCGCTCCGGCGTGCGCGCCGAGCTGGAGCCGCTGCTCGAGGTGGCCGGCGAGGCCGACGGCGTGGATGCAGCGGTGGCGGCCGTCGCCCGCCTGCACCCGGACGTGGTGCTGCTGGACGTGCACATGCCCGACGGCGGCGGCGTGGAGGTGATCCGGCGCGCCGCCCAGGCCACCCCGATTCCGGTCTTCCTCGCGCTGTCGGTGTCCGACGACCCGGGTGACGTGATCGCCGTGGTGCGCGCGGGGGCGCGCGGATACGTGACCAAGAGCATCTCCGGCCCCGACCTGGCCGACGCGGTGCGCCGCGTGCACGCCGGCGACGCGGTGTTCTCCCCGCGGCTGGCCGGCTTCGTGCTCGACGCCTTCGCGGGGCCCGCCCCGCAGGCGGAGAGCGAGCTGGACGCGCTCACGCCGCGGGAGCACGAGGTGCTCCAGCACATCGCCCGCGGCTACATGTACAAGGAGATCGGCCTGCGGCTCGACATCTCCCCCAAGACCGTGGAGGCCCACGTGTCCTCGGTGCTGCGGAAGCTCCAGCTCTCGAGCCGGCACGAGCTGTCGCGCTGGGCGGCCGAGCGCCGGTTGGTAGACCCCTGACGGTTAACGGTTAGCCTCCAGCTGATGGGCAGAGGGAACGTGGCCGCCGTATGCGCGCTTACAGCGGCGGCCCTCGCCCTGCGGCTGGCCAATATCGACCAGAGCCTCTTCCAGGACGAGTACTGGACGTACGGCGTGGTCACCAGGCACGGCTTTTTCCACGTGGCGTCCACCGTCGCGCACAACAACGAGATCACCCCGCCGCTGCCCTTCCTGCTCTCATGGCTGGCGGCCCAGCTCGGGGATCCAAAGCTCTGGATCCGGGTTCCGTCGCTCCTCCTGGGTACCGCCACGGTCCCGGTCATATACATGCTGGGAAAGCGCGTGGCGGGGAACACGGCGGGCCTGATCGCCGCCGGGATCATGGCGCTCAGCCCGTTCGCGATCTTCTACTCCACCGAGGCCCGCGGCTACGCCGCGATGGTCTTCCTCGTCACGCTGTCCACCCTGGCCCTTCTGCACGCGCTGGAGGGCGGGCGTCGTGCCTGGTGGGTCGTGTACGGCGTGGCCGTTTGCCTCGCCCTCTACACCCACTACACCGCCGTTTTCGTTCTGGCCGCCCAGGCGATCTGGGCGTTCTGGACGCATCGCCAGCAGCTTCGGACCCTCGTGATCGTCCACGTGGCGATCGTCATCGGCTACCTCCCATGGCTGCCGGGATTCCTGGAGCAGCGGGGGAAGACCAACAACATCGAGTCCATCGGAGCCATTGGCCTGAACAAGGTCGGCGGCGACCTGGACCCGCACCACGTGAACGCCGTCGGGGTCCTCAAGTCGGTGGCGCGACTACTACCCGGGCATCCGTTCCTCGAGCTCGACACGTTGCCCGGACGCCTGAGCGTCGCGCTTCTCCTGATCGCCGTGGCTGCGACGGCCGTTGCCCTGTTCCTACGGCCTGGGAACAGGACCTCGCCGCGATGGTCCCCGGACCAGCAGACCGTGCTCATCTTGATCCTGGCCGTGATCACCCCGGTGGGGCTTCTCCTCTATGCCGCTGTGGGAGAGGACCTCTACACGCCGAGGAACCTAAGCGCCTCGATTCCGGCTCTCGCCGTCGTCGTGAGTGCGTTCCTGGCCGCGGGCGGACCTCGGCTCGTCGCCGTCACGGCGTCGCTTGTCCTGCTGGGTTTTGGCATAGGCGCCGTCAAGACGCTCGACCGCGACAACGAGCGGCCGGCGTTCCGCGAGGTTGCGCAGTACCTGGACGACACCACGCGGCCCGACGACCTGCTGGTGGACCAATCCCGCAGCGAGCTCCTCGGGGGCCCGCAGAGCAAGAACCTGGTGCCGCTGCACGTCTACCTGAAGCACGCCCCTCGGGTGCTCACGGCGAATGAGGATGACGCGCCGGCCTGGGAGCACGCGGCTCGCGGGGGACGCGTCTTCTTCGTCCGGCTCGACGCCGGCCTCTTCCGGGGCCTGCCGCCGCTCGCCGGCCCCGACCAGCGAGTGGTCCTGCGTGAGAAGCGGGTGTTCCGGGGCCTGGTCCGGATTCTGGTGGGCCGCTACCAGGGCCAGGTTGCCGGCAGCCTCGAGCGCCGGAACGGACACGAGGTGATCTCCTGGTCGCTCGGGAAGGGCATCGTCGTGGGGACCACGGGGGTCCGGGGCCTCGCCGAGGGAGCGGCCGCAACGGGGAAGCGCGTGGTGACCAACGGCTGGGCACTCACCAGGTCGGGGGAGCCGGTGGACTGGCTGCTCCTCTTCGCCGGAGACCGCCTGATGGGCGCCACCTACCCGAGGCTGCCCCGGCCCGATGTGGCCAAGGACCATGGGGCGGGGGCACTTCTTTCCGGGTTCACCGTGGCCGCTCCGTCTGTCCCACGCTCCGTGCGTGCCGGCACCACACCGCTTCGGGTCTTCGCGGTGGTCGGAAACAGGGCCTCACCCCTCCCGGTGGGGCCGGCGATCAAGGCGGCTCAGGGCGGAGGCCACCTCGCGGGAGTGACGTTCAGATGAGCTAGTCGTCGGACGCGGTGGCGGCCAGGCGGGCGTCGCCCTCGTGCACCTGGAACTCGCCGTTGGGGTCGGCGTGCATGGCCAGGGCACGCATCAGGGCACGTGCCTTGAGCATGATCTCCTGGTACTCCTCCTCGGCGTCCGACTGCATCACGATCGCGCCGCCGGCGCCGATAGTGGTGGTCTGGCCGTCCATCACGATCGTGCGGATCACGATGTTGAGGTCGCAGCCGCCGCTCAGGCCGAGGTAGCCGATCGCGCCCGAGTACACGCCGCGCGGCTCGTGCTCCAGCTCGTCGATGATCTCCATGGTGCGCTTCTTGGGCGCACCGGTCATCGAGCCTCCGGGGAAGCAGGCCCGGATCCCGTCCGGCGGCTCCACGTCCTCGCGCAGCTGGCCCCGCACCGTGGACACCATCTGGTGGACGGTCTCGTAGGACTCGATCGCCATCAGGTGCGGCACGTGCACCGTGCCGATGTCGCAGACCACGCCCAGGTCGTTACGCAGCAGGTCGGTGATCATCAGGTTCTCGGCCTGGTTCTTCTCGCTGGTGCGCAGCTCCTCGGCCAGGCGCAGGTCCTCGGCCCGGTCCTTGCCGCGCGGGCAGGTGCCCTTGATGGGCTTGGCCTCGACCCAGCGGTCGCGCCCGACGCTCAGGAAGCGCTCGGGGGAGGAGCTGAGCACCGTGGCGTCGCCGAAGCGCAGGTAGGAGGAGAACGGCGCCGGGTTGATCGAGCGCAGGGTGCGGTAGAGCGGCAGCGGATCGGGGGCGATGTCGGTGCGCACCTTGTTGGTGAGGCACACCTCGTAGGTCTCGCCCTCGGTGAGGTAGTCCTTGATGCTCTGGATGTCGTCCAGGTACTGCTGGTGCGAGCGGCTCATGTAGAACTCGGCCGGCTCGCCGTCGGCGGTGATCGCCACCAGGTCCACCGGCTCCAGCGGCGGGAGCGAGTCCAGCCGCTCGGAGGTCTCGCGGATCCAGCGCTCGCCCTCGTCCTCGCTCGTGGGAGCGGTGACGCACACCAGGTACGTGCACTTCTCGTAGTGGTCGAAGGCGATCAGCCTGTCGGCGAAGATGAACGCGGCGTCGGGCATCGAGGAGTGGTGGGGCACGTCGCCCTCGCAGTCCCCCTTCAGCTCGTAGCCGAAGTAGCCCACGAAGCCGCAGTTGAAGTCGAAGGGCAGGTCGTCGGAGAGGAAGCGCAGGCGCTTCATCTCGCGGCTCAGGTAATCGAAGATCGACTCCTGGTGGACCTCGTTGGCCACGCCGCGCCCGACGTGCACCTCACCGTCGGCCACGTCGTAGGTGATCACCGAGCTGAGCGGGCCGCCACTGGCGCCCATGAAGGAGAAGCGCGAGCGCTCGTCCACCTTGCTGCTGTCGAGCCAGAAGGCGTAGCGGTGGTCCCCGTAGAGGTTCACGAAGACCTGCTCGGAGTCGTACAGGCGGTCCAGCCGCTTGACCTGGAGCCGGAGCTTGGGGCGCTGCGGCGGCGACCAGCCCTTGGTCCCGGAGTTCGGGGCCGGGCTGGTGAGCGGGCGCCCCCGGCCGCCGGCCTTCTCGTGCACGCCGGCGGTGAGGTCGCGGAAGTTGGCGAGCAGGCGGCGACCCCACTCGGTGGAGATCGACTCGGGATGGAACTGCAGGCCCCACACGGGCCGCGTGCGGTGCGCGGCGCCCATCACCACGCCGTCGCCCGTCCAGGCGGTGGCCTCGAGGTCGGCCGGCAGCGGCTCGGTGATGCAGAGCGAGTGGTAGCGCACCACCTGGAAGCCCTGGGGAATGCCCGCGAAGAGCGACGAGTCGTCGTGGTAGACGGCGCTGAGGCGCCCGTGCATGACCTCCGGGGCGTGCACCACCTCGGCGCCGGCCATGTGCCCGACGCCCTGGTGGCCGAGACAGACACCCAGCAGCGGCACCTTGGCCTCGCGGATGGCGTCGGCGCACACGCCGAAGTCGCTCGGGTTGTCGGGGCGGCCCGGCCCCGGCGAGATCACGATGTTGTCGTAGTCGCCGCCCTCGAGCTCGGCCCAGGTGGCGGCGTCGTTGCGGACGACCTCGGGCTCCTCACCATTCGCCTCCGCCAGCAGCTGGAAGAGGTTGTAGGTGAACGAGTCGTAGTTGTCGATCAGCAGTGTCTTCACTGCATCGATCTCCCTGCATCGACGATAGGCATCCCGGACGGGTGGCGGCCGGCCCGGAGAGGCGCCCGCCGCTGAACCGTCAATGGTCCAATCGGCAGACTCCCTCGTTCAGAGTAGCCCCGTTCTTGCAGCCCGGCAATCTCGGCCCCTGGGAGGAGCGCAGCCCGATCGGTGATCGGGCGAGCACCGCACCATGTCCTCAAATCAGGTACTTGCGGAGAATCTTGCCCAGGGGGCTCTTCGGGATCTCCTCCCGGAACTCCACCACCTGGGGGACCTTGTAGTTGGCCAGGCGCTCCTGGCAGAACACGATCAGCTCGCGCTCGCTCACCTCGTCGGTGGGGACCACCACGGCCTTGACCAGCTCCTCGCCGGCCACCTTGCCCTGAACGCCCACCACCACGGCCTCGCCCACCTTGGGGTGTGCCACCACGACGTCCTCCACCTCGATCGGATCGACCTTGTATCCGCCGACCTCGATGAGCAGCTTCTTGCGCCCCGTGATGGTGAGGCGGCCCTCCGGGTCCAGGCGCCCGAGGTCGCCGGTGATGAAGTACCCGTCGCGGAAGACGTGCTCGTTCAGGTCCACCATGTCCGTGTAGCCGCCGGTGAGGCCGGGCGCCCGCACCGCCACCTCGCCCTCCGAGCCCAGGGGCGCCTCGTCCCCCTCGTCGTCCTCGATCCGCACCTGAACGCTGTCCACCGGGCGGCCCACCGACTCGAACGACGCCACCGGATCATCGTCGAGGTTCGCGGTGAGGGTCCCGGCCTCGGTGCAGCCGTATAGCTGGCGCACGGGCACGCCGAACTTGTCCAGGAAGGCATCGAAGAACGGCCGCGGGAGCGCCGTGCCGGCGGAGAAGCAGAGCCGCACCGCGGACAGGTCCGCGGTGGCGGGAGCCTCGGCCATCAGGCGGAAGTTGAAGGGCACGCCCGGGAAGATCGTGATCTTCTCCTGCTCCAGTAGCTCGAGGGCGCGCTGGCGGCGGAGCAGGAAGGGGTTCGGGTCCTCGAGGATCACCATGGTGGCCCCGGTGCGGGCCGCGGCGAACATGCAGCACCCCATGCCGTAGGTGTGGAACAGCGGGATGGCGCAGAAGATCCTGTCGTCCGGGCCGTAGCCCATGCCCGGGTAGTACTCCGACTCGCCCCGGCACTGGGCGTGCGTCCGGGCCACGCGCTTGGGCCGGCCGGTGGAGCCGGAGGAGAACATGTACACGAGCGGCTCGTCCGGCGAGCGCGGCGGGAGATCGGCCGGCTCGTGGTCCATCAGCATGTCGAGCGTGAGCGCCTGGCCGTGCGCGGCACTGGTGGTGATCACCTTGGCCGGGCGCTCCCACCCGGACACGATCCGCTCGCACACGCCGGCGCTGCGGTCGTCGCTGATCACCGCACGGACGTCACACGTCCGGAAGTAGAACTCGAGCTCGTCCTGCTTGAAGGCGGGGTTGAACGGAGCCACCACCGCCCCCAGCGACGAGATCGCGAAGTAGCTGGCCACGAAGGAGGGGTCGTTGGGCAGCAGCAGGCCCACGGCGTCGCCCGGGCCGATGCCCTCGGCCGCAAGACCCGCGGCAAGGCGGCTGGCACGGTCGGCGAGCTCGGCGTGGGTGACTCGCTCGTCGCGGTACACCAGTGCCAGGTCGTCCGGGCGCGTGGACGCGTTCTCGCGGAGCAGTTGCATCAGCATGAGCGGTACCTCGTTCGCCGGGGCAAGGCGGCTACGACTGCCCGTTCTGCTTGCGCGTCACGAATTCCTGGATGCGGGTCACGCTCTCGAAGTTCTCGGGCGTCAGGTCCTCGTCTCCCACGGAGATGCCGTACTGCTGCTCCAAGAATCCCACGAGCTCCATCACGCCGTGCGAATCGATGATCCCCTTCGCGAGCAGGTTGTCGTTCGCGTCCACGGAGCTGATCCCGCGTCCCTGCGAGAGCTCGCTGACTATGAACTGCTCGACTTCGGCCGTAACGCTCAAACTCGTGCTCCTGTCCTGCTCGCTGTTTGCGGCCCGATCGGCCCTGATCGGGTGATCGCCGTCCGACCGCTACAAAGTAACGCCAAACCGACGTGTTGGACGGATCGCCCTCCGAAGCGCCTCAGCGAGCGGCCACGGACGGCTCGGCCTCGGGGCCCGAGCCCTCCTGGCCGAGGCCGACCGCGCCCACGGGCATGCGCCTGGTGAGCACCCTTCTGGCCTCGATCTTCCGCACCGCCCGGTACCCGCGCATGCTGTAGATCCAGCGCGCCGGCTTGTTGCCCGCCACCACGTAGCCCCAGAGGGTCCGATACCCGAGGTCCCCGAGCAGCGTCTCGACCGTGTGGAGGAACTCCGTCGAGTTCCCGCCGCCCCGGTGCTGCTCGAGCAGGAAGAAGTCGAAGCCGTACACATCACGCTCGCCCAGCTCGATCTCGAGCCCGTAGTCCGCGATGTCGCGGTGACGGGGCTCGATCGCCCGGTCCACCCACCAGTAGTAGCCCACGAGCTCGCCGCCGACGTACCCGACGTAGCCTCGGTAGCCCTGCTCGACGTCCGCGAGAGCCCGGGCGTTGGCCTTGGAGTCGCAGCGCCGGCTGTTGAAGCGGTAGAGGGCCGGCAGGTGCCTGGGCTCGAGCTCCTCGATCCTCAGCGACCCTGCGAACGACATCTCGCTGGTGTCCGAGAGATCCTTGGCCAGGACCACGAACTCCTCGTGTGAGTACAGGGACGCTCGAACGCGCCCGTAGAGCTTCCCCAAGAGCGCGCGCAGGCCGTGGCGCCGGTACAGGCACCTGAGATCTGACACGAAGGCGGCAAAGCCGGCGGGCTGGGGTTGGGGCAAGTTGTGCTGGGTCATGGGCGGCCTGGACCCTGTGGCCATCGTAGTACGGGCGAGACCACTCCGGGGACGGCTGGAAAGGGTTGTCAATACCCTCAATCGGGGTTATCAAGCGTGAACGTGAATGGCGACAGCTCGGATCAGCGAAAGGACGAACTCGTCCGAATTTGGCCCGATCCGGCGGCAGGGGTGTTCGAGACCGTCCTGGTGGACGACGGGCGTGCCTTCGAGCTGGACGGCCACCTCGCCCGGCTCGCCTCGAGCCTCGAGGAGCTTTACGGCCTGAAGCTGCCCTCGGAGGCGGCGGATCTGGTGGCCGAAGGGGGCGCGGAGCTGGCACTGGGCCGCCTGCGCCTGGACGTGATCCCGGACGGCGAGGGCCTGTCCACCAGGGTGCGGACCGCCGAGGTGGACCCGGCGCTGGTGTTCCCGGACTGGAGCGGGGCGATCGAGGTGGCCCTTTTCGAGATCCCGGGCGGGATCGGGGCGCACAAATGGTCCGACCGCCGCCTGCTGGAGAAGGCCGACGCGGACTGCGCGCCGGCCCTGCCGCTCCTCGTGGACGCCGACGGCAGTGTGCTCGAGGCCTCTCGCTCGTGCGTGTTCCTGGTGGTGGGCGAAGCTCTCGTCACCCCCGCGGCCGACGGCCGAATCCTTCCCGGCGTGACCCGCGCCCGAGCGATCGAGGTGGCCCGGTCGCTCGGCCTCGAGGTGCGCGAGGAGAACGTTCCCGGCGACCTCCTGTCCACGGCCGACGAGGTCTTCCTCACCGGCGCGGTGCGAGGCGTGGAGCCGGTGAGCGGATGCGTGGGCGTGCGCGAGTGGGACGCCGGACCGGTCACCGCCCGCGTGTCTCAGGCGCTGCGCCGCGACATGATGGGCCGCTAGCCCGGCCTAGGGAGGAGCGGAGCCCGATCGGTGATCGGGCGAGCACCGCACCTTTCCTAGTCGCGGTCGGCCAGGGCCCGGTCGATCTCCCGGCGCTGGTCGCGGTCCTTGATGCTGTGCCGCTTGTCGAATGCGTCCTTGCCTCGCGCCACGGCGATCTCCACCTTCGCGCGCGAGCCCGAGAAGTAGACGCGGGTGGGCACGATCGTGAGGCCTCGCTCCGAGGTGCTGCCGATCAGGCGCTCGATCTCCTTGCGGTGAAGCAGGAGCTTGCGCGGGCGCTCCGGCTCGTGGTTCTCCCTGCCCGCGTGCTTGTACGGCGCCACGTGCATGTTCTGGATCCACACCTCGCCGTCGCGCACCTCGGCGTAGGCGTCCTTCAGCTGGACGCCGCCATTGCGCATCGACTTGACCTCGGAGCCCTGAAGCTCGATCCCGGCCTCGATCCGCTCGTCCAGGTGGTAGCGGAACGAGGCCTGGCGGTTGGTGGCCACATCCCCCGGAGCCGCCTTGCGCTTGCCCTTCTTCGCCACCGGCTATTTCTTCTTCTGCGTGTACCCGATCTTCCGCAGGAAGCGGTCCACGCGGGCGATGTAGGGGCGATCGACATCGCCCCGCTTCAGGGCTCGTAACAGGGTCCGGCGAGCCGCCTTGCGCTCGCCCAGCCGGTAGCGGTCCGCCGCGTAGGCGGCCAGCACGCCACGCACGTTCACGTCGGGGCGGCTCCGCTGCTTGCGGTAGAGGCGCAACGCGCTGCGGGCGTCGGCGCGGAGCACGCCGCGGAACGACGTGGTCACGTCCACGAGCCTGCCCTTGTCCAGGCGGAAGATCCGCACAGGCAGATAGGACTCGGCGTAGGAGGAGTAGCGGTACCCGAAGCGGGCGTCGGCGCTGTAGAACTCGAACTGGCCGTCCTTCCCGAGGTCACGCAGGCGGTAGCCGGCGTCGGCCCAGTCGTGGCGCCGCACCGAGTAGGTGCCCGAACCCTCCACGAACGAGTACACGGCGGACACCTCGCAGCAGTGGGCGCCGCCGGTGAAGAGGTCCACGATCACGTCGGGCTCTCGGTCGCCGTTCACGTCCCTGACGGCCACGGAGTCCTTGCCCGCCGCGCGGTTGGCCGGGACCACCCCGCAGGGCTCGGACTTGCAGCCCGAGGGCACCGGACGGTCGAAGAGCTTCTTCCCGTCGCGCTCGATCGTCACGTGGAACTTCGAGTAGTCCGTGCCCTTGTGCTCGTAGGTGAGATGAGCGGTGACCGTGCCCGACGTGGCGGTCTCGGTCACGGGCGCCGCCGCGGCGGGCGCGGCGAGCACGAGGGCGGCGAATGCTGCTCCAGCGAAGCGGATCACGCGGCGACTATAGGCGCTAGATCCACCCGGCCGCGAGGCGCATCCACCCGTTCCACCCCAACCTGGATCGGATCGCCCAGCCTGAGCGCGCGGCCCGCTCCCTGCGACACCAGCGCTGTGCCCTGCTCGTTCAGCGTCCACCAGTCGCGCATCTGGCGCACGCCGAGAAATCCCTCGAAGCCCTCCTCGCCGAAGCGGATGAAGGCGCCCTTCTCGATCAGCCCCACCACCTCGCCGTCGAACGCGGGAGGCTCGTCGTGACCGGCCTCGGCCAGTCGCCGCTCGAGCAGGAAGGCCAGCACCACGTCGTCGGCCGTGCGCTCGATCTTCATCGCCTCGCGCTCCATCGCAGAGGTGTGCACGCCGAGCTCCGCGAGCTCGGAGGCCGGCGTGGCCGCGCCGTCGATCCCCAGCCCCTGCAGGAGCGCGCGGTGGGCCACCACGTCCGGGTAGCGCCGGATGGGCGACGTGAAGTGCGTGTACCGCTCGCTGGCCAGGCCGGCGTGCCCGAGGTTGCGCGGTGAGTAGTAGGCCTGCTTGAGCGCCCGCAGCACGAGCGTGCCGATGGCCCGCCGGTCGGGCGCCTCGCGGGCCACGATGCGAGACATCTCGGCGGCCGCGTCCGCGGACTGCTGGGGCGTCATGTTCGTGGGCAGCGGCGGCGTGGGGATGTCGAGGCTCGCGAGCTGGTCGGCCAGGAACTCCACCGATCGCGGCTCGGGCCGCTCGTGCACCCGGTAGAGCGTGGGCAGGCGGTGGTCCTCCAGGTATCCCGCCACCTGCTCGTTGGCCAGCACCATCAGCGCCTCGATCATCCCGTGGGACTCCGTCTGCTCCTCGTTGCGCACGCCGGTCACGTGCCCCTCGGAGTCGAACTCGAACGTCGGCTCGGGATTCGAGATGGCGAGCGAGTCCCTGCGCGCGTGGAGAGCGCTCGCCACCTCGCGCGCGACCTCGAGCGGCCCGGCCCACGGCTCGGCGGCACGCTCGCGGCCGTCGAACACGTGGTCCACCTGGCCGTAGGTGAGGCGGGCGTCGCTGCGCATGCGCGACCTGTGGAAAGCGACCTTCAGCACGTTGGCGCCCTCCATCTCCATCTCGACCGTCACCGCCAGCTTCTCCTCCCCCGGCCTCAGCGACGAGGCCCGGTTCGAGAGGGCCTCGGGCAGCATCGGCTCCACCGCGCCGGGCACGTAGACGCTGGTGGCCCGGCGCAGCGCCTCGCGCTCCAGCGCGCCGCCGGGGCGAAGGTAGGCGGTCACGTCTGCGATGTGCACCCACACGCGCACGCGACCGTCCTCCCGCCGGGCGGAGATGGCGTCGTCGAAGTCCTGCGCGTCGTCGGGGTCGATCGTGAACGTGGGCAGCCCCGTGAGGTCCACACGCGCGTCCGCCGCATACGGCTCCGACACCGCGGCCTCGGCCTCCATCGTCGGCCTGCGGCCGTAGTTGCGGTGCAGGCCGCGGTCGAGCATCAACCCCTCCACCACGTCACGCGCGCGGTCGGGCCGCCCCAGCACCCTCACCACCCGTGCTCCGCGCTTGCCCGAGCCCACCAGCACCAGGTCTCCAGGGCCGGCCGGTCCCCGCTCCACCGCGGTGCGCGGCCCGCGCCCGAACAGCGGCTCGGCCACCAGGAACCTGCCGCGCTTCTCCAGCACGGCCACGAGCGGCTGGTCCGGCGGGCGGCGGTCGGACTGACGCGCGGGGCGTCCCGCCCGGGCGGCGCTCACGGGCGCTGGTCGAGCACCGTGTCGAGCGCGGTGGGAAGGGCCTCGTCGCGCGCGGTGCGGGGGTTGTCCCTGGCCTTCACCGCGGGCTTGATGCCCTTCTTCGTGATGGTCTCGCCGTTCGGGAGGTAGTAGTTGGCCACGGTGAGGTCCAGCAGGCCGCCGTTGGAGAGCTCCATCATCTCCTGCACCAGTCCCTTGCCGTAGGTGGTGGTGCCCACGACCGTCGCGCGCTTCCTGTCGCGCAGCGCGCCGGTCACGATCTCCGAGGCGCTGGCGCTGCCGCCGTCCACGAGCACCACCACCGGGATCTTGGGACTGATGGCCCCGCCCGCGGCGTCCTCGGTGCGCTCGCTCCGCGAGCGGCCCCGGACGGAGACGATCTTGCCCTTCTCGATGAAGATGCTCGCCACCTGCACCCCCTCGGTGAGGAGGCCCCCGCCGTTGCCGCGCAGGTCGAGCACGATCGCCTTGGCGCCCTTCTTCAGCACCTTGTCCACCTGGTGGCGCAGGAAGCCGTGTGCGCCCGAGCTGAACCCGGTGAGGCGCACCACGCCGACCTTGGTGCCGTTGTGCGTCACGACCCGCCCCTCGGCCACGGGGATGTCGATGCGCTCGCGCCGCACGCGCAGCGTCCGCGGCTTGCCGTCGCCACCGGAGACCACACCGAGCTTCACCGAGGTGCCCGAGGGCCCCTTGATGCGCGCCACCGCCACGTCGCTGCTGAGCCCTGCGATGGAGCGGCCGTTCACCTCCACGATCAGGTCGTCCTTCATGATGCCGGCGCGGTGGGCGGGTGAGGCGCCGAACACGCGCAGCACCCGCAGGCCGCGCTTCGCCTCCTCCACGCTCATTCCCACGCCCTCGAACTCCCCGTGCACGTCCTCCTGGAAGCGCGCGGCCTGCTCCGGGGTGAGGTAATGCGAGAACTGGTCCCCGAGCGACTCCACCATCCCGTTCAGCGAGCCGTTCTCCAGCTTCTTCCGGTCCACCTTCCTGTAGAAGTTGTCCTCGATCGAGGACGTGACCTCGGCCCGCAGCGCGCGATCGTCGTTCACCAGCGTGTCGCGGATCGGCCCGGGCAGATGCTCGGGATGCCCGCCCAGCCAGATGCCTCCCGCCAGGACGGCGAGGAGGGCGACGATCAGGAGTACCGGGCGGGATCTCACGGCAACGGGAGGGTAGTGAGCGGGCCCGGGCCGCGGGCCGAACGCTAGACGCGCAGGAAGCGGCGCAGGGTGATGCCGCTGCCGATGGCCGACACCGTGATGCAGGCGAGCATGAGCAGCACCACGAGCAGCGGGAAGTCGATCGTGTTCGGCGCGGCCAGCAGCGCGAAGCGGTCGGACAGGGGATCGATGAACGTCTCCTTGGCGATCGTCAGGAGGAGCACCGCCAGGAGGCCGCCGAAGAAGCCAACGATCACGCCCTCGATCACGAACGGCCAGCGGATGAACCAGTTGGTGGCGCCAACCAGCTTCATCACCTCCACCTCACGCCGACGTGCGAACACGGACAGGCGGATGGTGTTGGCGATCAGGGCGATCGAGGCGAACAGCAGCAGGATGGCCATCCCCGCGGTGAGGGCCTTCACCATCCCCGTGGCCGACAGGATCTTGTTCGTCTCGTCCTCGCGGTTGCGCACCTCGTCGATGGCCGCGAAGCGCGGCTTGCCCCCGGGCTCGAGGGCCACCACGATGCTGTGCAGCTGATCCGGGTCGTCCGGGGTGACCCGGAACGAAGCGGGCAGCGGGTTGGCTCCCAGCAGCGCGGTGCCCGCGTCGAAGGCGCCGGGGTTCTTGTCCTTCGCGCGCTTTAGCGCCTCGGCCTTCGAGATGTACTCCACGGACTTGACGCCCGCGGTGGCCTCGAGCTCGCGCTTGAGCTCCGACTGCTGGGCCTGGGTGGCGGAATCCTTCACGTATACGTCGGCCACCACCCGGCTGCGCACCGCGTTTGCCGTGCCCGTGGTGGCCTGGACGATCGGGATGAACACCCCGAGCACGAGTGCGGTGAGCAGCACGGTGAGCAGCGCGGCCAGGGCAGGCGCGGAGCTGCGGCGCAGGCCGCGCAGCGCCTCGCGGAGGAAGAAGGCGGCGCGCATCGGCTAGTGGGCCTCCTCGAAACGGTTCCCCGGAGAGAGAAGGTCCACCTAGTTCGGGTGCCCCTCGTCGCCCACGCCCAGCTCCCCGCGCAGGCGCACGGCGAACTCGGTGGTGGACTCGTCCGGGCGGTAGAGGCCCGAGAGCTCGTCGCGGATGATGCGTCCCTCGCGCAGCTCGATCACCCGCCGGCGCATCTTGTCCACCATCTCCTTGTCGTGGGTGGCCACGATCACGGTGGTGCCGGTGCGGTTGATCCGGTAGATCAGCTGCATGATCCCGATGGAGGTCTCGGGGTCCAGGTTTCCGGTGGGCTCGTCGGCCAGCACGAGCGGCGGGTGGTTCACGAAGGCGCGGGCGATCGACACGCGCTGCTGCTCCCCGCCCGACAGCTCGTCGGGGAAGTTGTGGAGCTTCGTGGACAGGCCCACGAGGCGCAGGATGTCCGGCACCTTGCGCCGGATCTCCTGGCGGCTCTCGCCGATCACCTGGAGCGAGTAGGCCACGTTGTCGTAGATGGTCCGGTTCGGCAGGAGCTTGTAGTCCTGGAACACCACGCCGAGGTTGCGGCGCAGGTAGGGCACGCGCGAGCGCGGAATGCCGCTCAGCTCACGGCCGGCGATGGAGATCTCGCCCCGGCTGGCCTCCAGCTCCATGAGCAGCAGGCGAATGCAGGTGGACTTGCCGCAGCCGGTGGGCCCGACCAGGAACACGAACTCGCCGCGGCCGATGCGCATGGAGGCGCCGTCGAGGCCGACGGAGCCGCCGTCGTAGACCTTGCTCACGTTCTTGAACTCGACGACCGGGACATCGGTGCCACGCGGCTGCCGGCGCGCCCCTGGGTGCGCCGCTTCGGTGTGAACGGAATCCATCCGAGGGTGATTCTTAGCGAAAAGCCCTGCGTAGAGCCGCCGGTGCAACCTCGTGTGCACATGACATGGTCCGGTGCTCGC
This sequence comes from uncultured Thermoleophilaceae bacterium, assembly GCA_963819115.1. Lineage (GTDB taxonomy): Bacteria > Actinomycetota > Thermoleophilia > Solirubrobacterales > Thermoleophilaceae > JACVRW01. Next base: position 2,066,920 of record CAWFUR010000011.1, read on the forward strand.
CCGGCCAACGCCCGGGCTGCGCTCCTCCCTAGGGTCTCTTCACCCGCCACCGCGTGAAGAGGTCTCCCCCGCCTTCCGCCAGGGAAATCAGCTCCAATTCGGCCGGCTCCACGAGCTCCCGGCCGGCCACGATCGTGAGCGCCGCGGCACCGGCCAGCACCGTGGGGTGAAGGGTCAGGAAGAGCTCGTCCACCAGCCCGGCCGCGAACAGGAACGAGTTGAGCGTGGGGCCGCCCTCGCACAGGACCGAGCGCACGCCGTGGTCGCTGCGCAGGCGCGCCATCAGCAGCGGCAGGTCGTCCCCAACGCGCTCGTACACCACCTGCTCTCCGGTGCCGGGCACGGTGTCTTCCGAGCCGGTGGCCACCACCACCCGCTGGGAGGGCTCGCCGAGCAGCGGCAGGTCCCGGGGAAGGTCGAGGCGCCCGGACACCACCACCGCCACGGCCTCGCGCTCGAGGCCCTCGGCCTCGCGCTTGTCGCGCAGCTCGTCCGTCTTCACCATCGCGCCGTAGCGCTCCGCGCGGGCCGTGCCGGCACCCACCATCACCGCATCCGCCTGAGTCCGGAGGTGGTGGAACAGCTCGCGGTCGAGGTCCGATGACAGCCCCTCCGTGCGCCAGTCGACGGCCGCCTTGCCGTCGAGCGTGGAGACCATGTTGAGCACCAGATAGGGCCGATCCGGAGGCGCCTGGCCCGAGAGCCGCAGGCCCGACGCCAGGTCCGGCGGCGATGTGGCGCGTGACTCGGGGTAGAGAAGCCGCACGGAGGGCAACCTAGTTGGAGCGCAGCACGCAGTACCCGGGGAACTCGAAGTTCGACGAGTTGAGGCCCCGGCCGGCGCGGTAGATGCCCCCGTCCGAGGGGCGCTCCATCACGAAGGCGTTCTCCACCCCGCAGCACTCGCCGCGCTGGCTGACGCGGGCACGGCGCGACACCACCTGGAGCAGCCCGGCGGCCGCCCGGCGCCCGTGGGCGTCGGTCCGGAAGCGCGCGCTGCCACTCCGGTTCCGCACCACCCACCTCGGGCGCAGCACCGTGCGCTTGTCCCCCTTGCAGTAGGAGCGCCAGCCCGCAGGGTCATGCGGGCCGCAGGCAAACGGCTTGTTGAACACGATCCGCTCCGGGTCGGCGGGATCGACCTGGGTGATCGCGTTGTCGATCGCGAACGCGGGCCGGGCCCTGAACACGCCGCCGACGTTCACCGACGTGGCCCACTCCTCGTACACCGAGTGGCAGCCCGGGTCCGGCAGAAGGCGCATGCGGGCCGGCCGCGGAGCTCCGGGACAGTTCGGCACGGCCGCTCCGAAGTCGGCCATCACGCGGGTGTGGGCGAGAAGGCGCCGGCCCCGGAAGAGCCAGGTCTCGAGCGAGTGGAAGCGCACGGCGCCGCGCCGGGGCGACCCCGAGCCCTGGTGGAGGACCGTCATCCACGAGAGGCCCTTGCGGTCGTCGTTCACCACGAAAACCTTGAAGCCGGCGTGCGGCTCGTCGCTGCCCGCGTAGGCGCCGATTGGCCCCAGCGCGGGCATGCCGGTGCGCCGGAACATCCGGAAGGCTCGCGGATTGGACCCGTGCTCATGCCCGAACGCGCAGTGGTACGCGGGATCGACGGGCGGATGCCACGTGGGCCAAGTGTGCCCGCCGCGGGTCACGGTGTAGCGGTCGTGCACCCACTCGGCGCAGATCGGCGTGCCGTCGGGCGCGCGCGCCTTCGTGTGGTCCACCGGATCGGGCGCGCCGGCCGCGGCCACGGTGCACGGGGCCGCGAGCCAGAACACGATCGCACGCGTCAGGAGCGAACGGCGCAAGCTCAGGGCGTGATCGCGACCATGCGCTCGATCGGCACCCGGGCGCGCGCGGCCACGGCCGGGTCGACGCGCACCTGCGGGCTCAGGTCGCGCAAGGCGTCGCGGAGCTTCGGCAGCGTGATCATCTTCATGTAGCGGCAGCTGGCCGCGCGGTTCGCCGGGATGAAGCTCTTGCCCGGGTTCTCCTGCTCGAGCGGGTAGAGCATGCCCGTTTCCGTGGCCACGATGAACTCCTCGGCATCGGAGCCGCGGGCGAAGTCGAGCATCCCCCCGGTGGACAGCATGTGGGTGTGCTCGGCGTCCACGTCCCCCGAGGCCACGTACTCCATCACCTGGGTGGTGCACCCGCACTCGGGATGGATGAGGAACTCGGCGCCGGGGTGCGCCTCGCGCACGTCCGTGATGTCCGACGGGCGGATGCCGGCGTGCACGTGGCACTCGCCGTCCCAGACCTGCATGCGCCGGCCCGTGACACGCTCCACGTAGGCCCCGAGCCACATGTCTGGGCCAAACAGGATCTCCGTGTCCTCACCGTGTTCGCGCCAGATGTGCTCCACCACCTGTACGGCGTTGGAGGAGGTGCAGCAGTAGTCGGTCTCGGCCTTCACCTCCGCGGTGGTGTTCACGTACATCACCACGAGCGCCCCGGGGTGCTCCGCCTTCCACGCACGCAGCTGGTCCGCCGTGATCGAGTCGGCGAGCGAGCAGCCGGCGTCGAGGTCGGGGAGCAGAACGGTCTTCTCCGGGCTCAGGATCGAGGCCGTCTCGGCCATGAAGTGGACGCCGCAGAAGGCGATCACGTCCGCCTCGGTGTCCGCCGCCTTGCGGGAGAGGCCGAGCGAGTCGCCCACGAAGTGGGCCACGTCCTGGACCTCCGGCACCTGGTAGTTGTGGGCCAGGATCACCGCGTTCCGGGCCTCGGCGAGCGCTCGTACCTCGCTCTTCAGCGCCGGAATGTTCTCGAGCGTTAGCGGTGTGCCCGCGCCGGGAATCGTCTGGGACTGCATGTTTCGAACCTCGCTCGGTGTCGAAATGAAGCCTCGGCCCAAAACGGAGGCGTTGGCTGACCTCAAAGTCTAGAGCCGTCGGCCGTCCTTCTTCAGTAGAAGGCTCACATCCAGCGCCGGAGCGGAATGGGTCAGGGCACCGACGCTGATCCAGTCCACGCCCGTCTCGGCCACGCTGCGCACCGTCTCCAGGGTCACCCCACCCGACGCCTCGGTGTCCGCCCTGCCGGCCACGAGGTCCACCGCCCGGCGCAGCCCGGCAGGATCCATGTTGTCCAGCAGCAGCCGCGAGGCCCCTGCGGCCAGCGCCTCCCCCACCTCCTCGAGCGTGGAGCACTCGACCTCCACGGCGATGCCCTCGGGAGCGCCGGCCAGCGCCAGCCGGGTGGCCTCCCCCACCCCGCCGGCCAGCGCCGAGTGGTTCTCCTTGATCAGCACTGCGTCGTAGAGGCCGCGCCGGTGGTTCACGGCCCCCCCGGCGCGTACCGCGTCCTTCTCCAGGTCGCGCAGCCCCGGGGTGGTCTTGCGGGTGTCGAGGATGCGCGCGCCCGTGCCCTCCACGGCCTGTACGAAGCGGGCCGCGAGGGTGGCCACCCCGCCCAGGCGCCCGAGGAAGTTGAGCGCGGTGCGCTCGGCGGTGAGGATCGAGCCCGCTGCGCCGGACACCTCGGCCAGCGGCCCCGGCTCGCGCCAGCCGGAGGCGTCGGCCAGCGCGGTGAACTCGAGCGAAGGGTCCACCCGCAGGAACACCTCGCGCGCCACGTCCAGCCCCGCGGGAACCCCGGGCGCGCGCTGCTCGATCACGGCGGTGGCCGTGGCCCCCCGGGGCACCACCAGCCGCGTGGTCAGATCCCCTGCCCCCACGTCCTCCGCCAGGGCGATGTCGATCACGTCGGGCACGGACGGCGAGATGGGCTAGGCCCGGGCCATCACGCGGCCGCGGTCGATTCCGGCGGCGGCGTACGCGTCGGCCTCGTCGAGCGTCTCCCGCTCGAGCAGGGCCAGTGCCAGCGAGTCGAGGCGCTCGCGGTGCTCGCTGATGAGCACGCGGGTGTTCTCCAGCTCCTCGTCCACGATGCGGCGCACCTCGGCGTCGATCAGCTCCTGGGTGGCTTCGGAGACCGGCTCGGAGCCCGGCATCAGCGCGCTGACACCGTCCGAGGGCTCGGCCTTGATGAAGCCCACCTTCGCGCTCATCCCCCAGCGGGTGACCATGCCGCGGGCGATCCGGGTGACCTGCTGGATGTCCGACTCCGCGCCGGTGGTGCTGTCGCCGAAAACCTCCTGCTCGGCCACGCGTCCGCCCACCGACACGCGGATCTTCGCCCGCAGCTCGTCCTCGGCGTAGTTGAAGCGGTCGTCCTCCGGGGTGGAGAGCGTGACGCCGAGCGCCTGGCCCCGCGGGATGATCGAGATCTTCCGCACCGGATCGGCCCCCGGCGTGAGCATCCCCACGATCGCGTGCCCGGACTCGTGGTAGGCGATGCGGCGGCGGTCCGCCTCGCTCAGCACCAGCTTGCGCGCGGCGCCGAGCACGATCTTCTCGAGCGCGTCGGTGAAGTCCTCGCGCTGCACCTTCTCGTGAAGCCGGCGGGCGGCCAGCAGCGCTGCCTCGTTCGCAAGGTTGGCCAGGTCGGCGCCCACCATGCCCGGCGTGCTCTGGGCCAGGCGCGCCAGGTCCACATCACCGGCCAGCGGAACCGAGCGCGTGTGCACGCGGAGGATCAGCTCGCGGCCCTTGGCATCCGGGGGCTGGACCGTGACCCGGCGGTCGAAGCGCCCCGGCCGCAGGAGCGCGGTGTCCAGCACCTCGGGGCGGTTGGTGGCGCCGAGCACGATCACCCCGGAGTTCGGGTCGAAGCCGTCCATCTCGGTGAGGATCTGGTTCAGCGTCTGCTCGCGCTCGTCGTGGCCGCCGAGCGCCCCGCCGCCCCCGCGGGAGCGACCGATGGCATCGAGCTCGTCGATGAACACGATCGCCGGCGCGGCCTCCTCGGCCGTCTTGAAGAGGTCGCGCACGCGGGACGCGCCCACGCCCACGATCGCCTCGATGAACTCGGAAGCCGACGCGGAGAAGAACGGAACCCGGGCCTCGCCGGCCACCGCGCGGGCCAGCAGCGTCTTGCCGGTGCCGGGCGGCCCGGAGAGCAGCACCCCGCGGGGTATGCGGGCCCCGAGGCGGGCGTATTTCTCGGGTTCGCGCAGGAAGTCCACGATCTCCACGAGCTCGTTCTTGGCCTCGTCGATTCCGGCCACGTCATCGAAGGTGATGTGCTGGTCCGAGCTCTCCACCCGCTTGGCCCGCGAGCGCCCGAACTGGCCGAGCACCCCGCCCCCGCCCGCGCCCCCGGCGGCGCGCCGCATGAGGAAGATGAACAGGCCCACCAGCAGGATCGTGGGACCGAAGCTGAAGAGGATCGTCTCGAGCAGGGAGCGGTCGCCCGGCGGAGAGGCGTTCACCACCACGTTGTTCTGCTCGAGCTCGCGCGAGAGCGCGTTGTCGTTGGCGAACGTGGGGACCTCGGTCTTGAAGTTCTCGGCCTTCTTGTCCTTGTACTTCACCTCCGACTTGAACTCGCCGCTGATCGTGTCGCCCTCGGACGAGATCTCCTTCACGTTGCCGGCCTTGACCTCCTTGAGGAACGTGGGCGTGTAGGGCACCCGGATGCGCTCCTTGGCCGGCGCGAGGACCTGGACCAGCGCCCAGTTCACGAGGAACAGGACGGCCAGGATGATGAGGAAGCGCCGAGGGCTGAACGGGATCATCGGCTGCTTCTTGGCCGGCTTCCCGCGCCCGTCCGGGGCGGGGTGCACGCGCCACCCCGGCTTCTCCCCCTCCGCGGGGGGCGGAACGGGATTTCGAGGGTCGCCCCCGCGGGCCTCGTCGGGCATGCGACGGATGCTACGTCACGGAGCGCGGGCTTGGGGGATTTCTACGAGGACGCGGCGCCTCCCGGCACGCGTGCGACGTTTCCGATCACATTGATCCGAAACGACGACCTCGATTTCTAGGGCCGGGCTGCGAGGCCCGGTTCGGCTCAGGCGCTCGCCACCTGCCCGCTCTTCTCCATGTAGCGCCCGGCCCGCTCCGACGCCTCGTCCGGACTGCTGCCGCCCTCGCGCGCCGTGATGTAGGCGGCGTACCACCCCGACCAGTGGTGCGGCGGCGCGCTGGCCTCGTACGCGCCGTGGTGCTCCTCCGCCTCGCGCAGAAGTTCCGTCAGCTTCGTGACATCCATGGTTCGACCCTTTCCTCGTCGGTGGTTCCGGTCAGCGTCCGGGCAGCCTGGTCCTGATCTCCTGGAGCAGCCAGCCGTTCCCGTCGGGATCGCTGAACGGGGCCCACGAGCCGTAGTCGGCGTGCTCCGGAGCGGGGCCCGCGACCCGTGCCTCGGTTCCGGCATGGTGGAAGACCCCGCCCTCGTCGTGGAAGACCTCCCCGACGTCGATGCCCCGCTCCAGGAGCTCGGCCCGCGCCGCCTCCACATCAGTCACGGTGAGCTGCAGGCCCTCGATCGATCCCGGCGCGGCGGACGTGAGCCCCGTGCCGAAGATGATCGAGGCCTCGGAGCCGGGAGGCGTGAGCTGGACGACCCGAAAGTCGGGCCCGGTCACGAAGTCGGCGTCCAGCCGCCAGCCCATCCGTTCGTAGAAGCTCTTGGCCCGGTCTACGTCGGAAACGGGGAGGAGCACCACCTCGAGCTTCATGTCCATATGGGTCTTGACCTCCGTACGGGGGATTTGTTGCCGGAAAACACGTTCAGTCGGTCCAGGGGCCGGTGCCACCCACGCGCTCCACGGCGATCCGCATGCGGACTCCCGGCGGCGGGTCGTCCATCGGCGGGAAGCGCACCTCGGGTCCGAGGTGCACGTGGGCGAGCTCCTGCAGCAGCTCGGCCGCACCGCCCTCCTCGATAGTGGCCGTGCCGCGGACCACCAGGTACTCGCGCAGGCCCGGAGGGCGGATCTTGCTGCCCTCGAATGAGATCACCACGCGCGGGTCGCGGCGCACGTTCTCGAGCTTGCGCTGGTGCGGGTTCAGGTGCGCGGTGAGCAGGTCGTCGCCGTCCACGGCCACCCAGACGCAGGTGACCTGTGGAGCGCCGTCCTCGTCGATCGTGACGAGGTGCCCGAGCGCGTCCGAGCCGATCAGCTCCTTGGCGCTTTCGGGAAGTGCGGTGGAGGTCATACGTCGATCCTCTCGGTTGGGGCGCCCTCGGGGTAGGGCTCATCGCGAATTCCCGCCCGCCCCGCGGCCGTGGCCCTCCGCCCCGCGGCCGGAATCAGCTCCGTCACGGCCCCGAGGCCCACGGGCGGCATGTTGTTGTAGACGCTGTCGTAACCGCCGGCCGGCACCAGGTAGGTCTCGTGCCAGATGCCCACGTCGCCGCTGGACCCGACGCGCTTGTTGAACTCGACCCAGGCCGGCCAGTGGGCTCCGTCCTTGGAGCGCGCGTAGGCCTCGAGCTGCTCGAAGGAGCGCCAGTACTGGACGAGCATCGGGGTCCGCGGGCCGCCGACGTACCGGTTGGCGCCGAGGAACCCCGACTCGGGATGCGCCTCCAGCTCGCGAATCATCCGCGGCATGGCGAGGAAGACGGGGAGCCAGGTGCGGACCCTCAGCGGCTTGTTCACCCGCATGCCGATCAGGAAGACCACGAAGTCGCCCTCGATCGCGGCCGTCACCCGCCTGTCGATGACGCTCTGCCCCATCGGCTCGAGTCTCCCACTTCGGCGCGGGCGCGTCAGCCCGCCGGGAACCGGAAGGTGGTCTGGCCGTGCGGCTCCTTGGCGAAGGCGAGCACCTTGGCCGGCTCGACCCGGAACACGAGGGCATCGCCGGTCGAGGTCGCGAACACGCCGTCGCCGACCTCGAAGCGCCACACCTCCCCGTACTTCGCCACGTAGGAGTCAGCCAGCCGCTGCAGCGCGTCGCGGTCCAGCACGCGGGCGGCGGTGCCCTCCACAACGGCGTCGAGCCCCTTCGCCCAGGAGTTGCTCCCCGTGGTTACGGCCACCTTCGCGCTGTGCTCGAGATTGCGGGCCTTCTGCTCGTCCCCGCCCGTGCAGAAGTGCACGGCCCCGTCCTCGAACACCCCGATCAGCGGAGTCACGTGCGGACGGCCGTCGGGTCGCACCGTGGTGAGCCAGTAGAGCTCCGCGCGTTCGAGCACTCCCACCGCGTCGGACCACGGAGTCGCGGCGGCCTCGGCATCGCTGAAGCGCTTGTCGATCTGAGCGGCCGGGTCGGGGGTCATGGGTCACGGACCTCCTGGGTTCGGGTCATCGAACGTGTTCTTGCGATCATGCCGAGCATGGCAACGCTTCGCGCGAAGGAGCGTGCGCAGCTTCCCGACAGCGCGTTCGCGTACATCGATTCGAGCGGCCGGCGCCGCCTGCCGATCAACGACGCGGCGCACGTCCGCAACGCGCTCGCGCGCTTCGGCCAGGTCGCGTTCGAGGACGAGGCGGCACGCGACCGGGCGCGCAACCGGCTGCTGCGGGCGGCCAAGCGGCACGGGATCATGCCCATCGGCTTCATCAGCGCGCAGCTGGCGCCACAGCGGAGGCTGCCGAAGGGCGACCTCACCTTCCTCCTCACCGACATCGAGGGCTCGACCGACCTGCTCGCGCGCCTGGAGGACCGGTACACCCTCGTGCTCGCCGATAGCCGCCGCCGGGTGACCGCCGCGATTCGGAAGGCGGGCGGCCACACCGTGTCCGCCCGCGGCGACGACGTCTTCGCGGTGTTCGAGCGTGCCGCCGCGGCATTGGAGGGCGCCTTGGGGATCCAGCGCGCCATGGGCACCGGTGGGTGGCCGGACGATGCCGACGTGCGGCTTCGCATCGGCCTTCACCGCGGCCGACCGGCGCTCACCGAGACCGGGTACGTGGGCATCTCCGTACACGCCGCCGCACGGATCTGCTTTGCCGCGCACGGGGGACAGATAGTCCTCTCCTCCGCCGTCCACACGGCCGTGCGCGATTCGCTGCCGGACGGCGTCGGCCTGAAGAGCCTCGGCACCTGGCGGTTCCGCGGGATCCCCGACGCGGTGGCCATGGCCCAGGTAGAGGCGGCCGGCCTGCTCACCGACTTCCCGCCGCTGAGATCCGCCGTCCCGGCAGACTCCTAGGGAGTCATCACGACGCGACCGAAGGCCTGGCGGCTTTCGATGAACTCATGGGCGGCGGCGGCCTCGGCCAGGGGGAACGTCCGCGCGATCTCCACCCGCAGCTCACCCTTCGCCACACGCCCGATCAGGTCGCCGATCATCGCGTGCACACGCGGATACTCCGTGAGCATCGCCCCACCGAGGAACACGCCGCGCAGGGTGTTGTTCTGGGCCCAAAGCTGCTGGGCCTCGACGTTGGAGCCGCCACGGCCCGCCACCCCCACGCTCACCAGCGTGCCGCGGTAGGCCAGGGCGCCGATGCTGTCGGCCAGGTTCGTGCCGCCGACCGAGTCGAGGATCACGTCGGCCCCGCGTCCCTCCGTGATCTCACGTGTGCGCTCCACGAAGTTCTCGGTCGCGTAGTTGATGCCGTGGTCGAGGCCGAAGGCCTTCAGGCGCTCGAGCTTCTCGTCGCTTGACGCGGTGGAGATCACGGCGGCGCCGGCCTGCTTGGCCAGCTGGATCGCGGCCATTCCGACGCCCCCGGCGCCGGCGTGGATCAGCGCCGTCTGCCCGGCCTCGAGGTGGCCTGCCGTGAACAGGCATTCCTCGGCGGTGCCCAGCGCCACCGGCACGCCCGCTGCGCGGGCGGCTTCCAGGCCCTCGGGGATGGGCCAGGTGGTGATCCCCGGAACCACCCGACGGGCGGCGTGCGATCCCGCCATGTTCAGGGTCACGACCCGGTCGCCCACCGCGCGGTCCTCAACGCCGGCGCCGATCTCCGCGATCGTGCCCGCCGCGAGGTACCCCACGATGTGCGGGGTCGACGGCGGGGGTGAGCCGGCACGGGCCAGCAGATCCCCGCCCTCGATGCTGATGGCCTCCACGTCGATCAGCACGCAGCCGGCGGGGCACTCGGGATCGGGCACGTCCTCGTAGCGCAGGACGTCCGGGGGCCCGTTCTCGTAGATCACCGCTGCCTTCATAAGTGGCGCGACTCTATCCCCATTGGGCCGGCGGGGTACGGATATCCGTACCTCTATTCACCGGCAGCCCGTACTGGCCAAGCCGCCCGGCTGCCGCAGCTGTCTGCCGATGATTTTGCCTCCCGTCCGCGGTCTCAGATAGATCAGGACCGTGATGACCAGCCAAGGAGCCCCCCACCGATGAATCGTCGCCTCACCCGTCTCGCCGACCTCGCATACCGCCGCCGCGGCCGCATGGTTCTCGCCTGGATCGCCGCCGCCGTGGTGATCATCGGCGTGGGATCGGCCCTGGCGGGCGAGTTCCAGGCCGACTACGACACCCCCGGATCGGAGTCGAAGGCGGCGAGCGATCTCACCGAGCAGCGCTTCGCCGGGTACTCGGGACAGGAGATCTACGTCGTCTGGAAGGACCCCGCGGGCGCCCGCAGCCCCGGCGCCCAGAAGCGCCTCGACGGCTTCTTCGCCCAGGCGGAGCAGGTCAAGCACATCGCGCCACACGCTCCGATCCGGGTCTCGAAGGACGGGACCATCGGCTCCACCACGCTGCCCCTGACCGTCCCCGGCTGGGAGGTCAAGAAGGACGAGGGCAAGAAGCTGATCGACGCCGCCGAGGGGAACAGCGGCGGGGGCCTCCAGATCAAGCTCGGCGGCGACCCGATCTATGCCGCACAGGATTCGACCAGCCCGGAAGGGATCGGCTTCCTGGGCGCGGCTATCGTGCTGCTGATCGCGTTCGGCTCGGTGGTGGCCGCCGGCCTGCCTCTCGTGATCGCTCTCGTGGGCCTCGGCATCTCCTCGGGCGGGCTGATCGCCCTGCTGGCCAACGTGGTCGACGTGCCCGACTGGACCACCGCGGTCTCGGGGCTGATCGGGATCGGCGTGGGCATCGACTACTCGCTGCTCGTGCTCACCCGCTTCCGCTCCGCGATGCTCGACGGCAAGGACCGCCACGACGCGGTGGTGGAGGCCGTGACCACCGCCGGGCGCAGCGTGATCATCGCCGGCGCCACCGTGGTGATCGCCGTGCTCGGACTCGCGCTCACCGGCCTGCCCTACATGTACGGCGTGGCCCTCTCGGCCTCGATCGCCGTGCTGGTGGTGATGCTGGCCGCGATCACGCTGCTGCCGGCGCTGCTCTCCCTCCTCGGCCACAGGGTGGACCGGCTGCGGATCCCCTTCCTGGGCCGCCGGCTCGACGTGAAGACGGGCAGTGACTCGCCCGCGGCGCGCTGGAGCCACGCCGTCCAGCGCCGGCCATGGACCGCCGCGATCGCCGCCACGGCGCTGCTGCTCGTGCTGGCGGCGCCCGCGGTCGGGATGCGCCTCGGCTTCCCCGACGCCGGGAACGACCCCACCGACACCATGACCCGCCAGGCCTACGACCTGAACACCGAGGGCTTCGGACCGGGCACCAACGGCCCGCTGGTGATCGCCGCCGACCTGCCCGGGCCGTCCGCGCAGCCGGCCATGACCTCCCTGGCCCAGCGTCTGCGGCGCGAGCCCGGAGTGGCCTTCGTCGCCCCGCCCCGCATCAGCTCCGGCGGCGACGCGGCGATCGTCACCGTGATCCCGAAGAACTCGCCCCAGGACGAGAAGACGCAGGACCTGGTGAACCACCTGCGCGACGACGTGCTGCCCGACTCGCTCCGCAACACGGGCATCACGGCCGATGTGGGCGGCGTGACCGCGGCGCTGGAGGACCAGAGCGACTTCATCAAGGGGCGCATGCCGGTGTTCATCATCGGAGTGGTCGGCCTCTCGTTCCTGCTGCTGCTGGTGGCCTTCCACTCACCGCTGATCTCGCTGAAGGCGGCGATCATGAACCTCCTCTCGGTGAGCGCCGCCTACGGCGTGATGACGGTGGTGTCGAAGGGCGGAACGATCGGCGGCCTCGTCGGAATCGATCACGAGGTCCCGGTGGCCCCATTCATGCCGGTGATGATGTTCGCGATCCTCTTCGGCCTCTCGATGGACTACGAGGTGTTCCTGATCTCACGGATCCGCGAGGAGTACCTGAAGGACGGCGACACACGGCGGGCGGTGGCCGACGGCCTGGCCAAGACGGCCCGCGTGATCACCGCGGCGGCGGCCATCATGGTCGTGGTCTTCCTCGCCTTCCTGGCGGCGCCGGACGTGTTCCTGAAGCTGTTCGGGATCGGCCTGGCCTCGGCGATCTTCCTCGACGCCACCGTGGTGCGGATGGTGCTGGTGCCCGCCGTGATGCAGTTGCTGGGCCCGCTCAACTGGTGGATCCCGGACTGGCTGGAGCGCAAGCTGCCCCGGCTGGACGTGGAGGGCGGCGCGCCGGTGGGCGCCGAGGGACGCGCGTAGGCCATGTCACTCGCCCGCGTCCAGAACTTCTCCATCTCACTCGACGGCTTCGGCACCGGTGAGGGCCTGAGCGCCGATGCATATTTCGGTCACGCCGGGGATCGGCTGCACGAATGGATGTTCGCCACCCGGTGGTGGAAGCCCGGCGGGAGCGGCGGCGTCGACGACGCCTTCGCGCAACTGTTCGATCCGGGGATCGGCGCCGAGATCATGGGCGCCGGGAAGTTCGGCGCGCCCGGATGGCAGGAGGATCCGGGGTGGAAGGGCGCGTGGGGTCCCAACCCGCCGTTCCACACACCGGTGTTCGTCCTCACCCATCACTCGCGCCCGTCGATCGAGATGGAGGGCGGCACCACGTTCCACTTCATCGACGCTTCGCCTGCCGAGGCGCTCGAAACGGCCCGCGAGGCCGCGGACGGCAAGGACGTACGCCTCGGTGGAGGGCCCACCATGATCCGCGACTTCGTTGCGGCCGGGCTCGTCGACCACATGCACATCGTCGTGGTCCCAATCCTGCTCGGCCGAGGCGTACGCCTCTGGGACGGGCTGGAGGGCGTCGAGAAGGACTACGAGGTCGAGGCCACCTCCTCCCCCAGTGGAGTCACACATGTGACGTTCACTCGTGCGTAGCGGTCTCCAGGCCGTCCCACCCCCAGTGGGGCATCGCGGCGCCGGGCACCACCGTGTCCCTGGTCGGATGGGACAGCACGTCGTCCACCGCCCAGCGCATGTAGGCGTGTAGCGCGGCGCGGAAGGCGGGGTCCGCCGGCAGCCCGGCGTCGTCGGCCGCGAGATCGAAGCAGGCGAGGAAGCGCTCGCCGAGATCGCCCATGTCCCCATTCCCCGCGTGCATGTGGAGAACGCGGGACTGGTCGCCGTACGACTCCGAGAACGTCGGCGGCCCGCCCATCACCTCGGCCCAGTAGGCGGCCAGGCGCTCCACGTGCTTCGGGTGCTGCTCGGGATGGGAGAACGGGTGGTTCAGCTCCGGATCGGCGAGACAGCGCGCGTGGTGAGCCGTGGCCAGTGCGAGAAAGGCGGGCTCACCGCCGGCGAACTCGAACAGCGTGGGACGCATACGAACGAAATGTGACAGCTCAGGCTTCCGGGCTCTCCGGCACGTCCACCGCGTGCTCCTCGAGCGCGGCGAGGGGCACGATCCGGAGTGCTCGCTCGTGGGTCGAGGCCAGCACCACGTAGGCGGCCGCGCCGTCCTCGTGGGCCCGCAGCCAGTTCGCCGCGGTCACGCACCAGCGGTCGCCGGGCACCAGCCCCGGGAACTCGAATTCGGGCCGCGGGGTGCTCAGGTCGTTGCCGATGCTGCGCTGGTGCTCGAGGAACTCCGCGGTGACCACCGCGCAGATCGTGTGGCTGCCCCGGTCCTGCCCCCCGGTTCGGCAGCATCCGTCCCGGTAGAAGCCGGTGACAGGATCGGTGCCACAGGGCTCGAGCTCCCCGCCCATCACGTTCAGATCACTCACCCGAACCAGTATCGCGCGCCCATGAGCAACAACGAGATCGCCGATCGCCTGGAGTCGTTCGCGTCGTTGCTCGACCTGGGCGACGCGAACCCGTACACGGCCCGCGCGTACCGCCGCGCGGCCGAGACGATCCGCGCCTCGGCCACGCCGGTGACCGAGCTCGTGCGGACGGGACGCGTACGGGACCTGCGTGGAATCGGTTCGGGCATCGAGGCGCGCCTGCGCGAGCTGGTCAAGACCGGCCAGATCGCCGAGCTGGCAGAGCTGGAGCGGGAGCTCTCCCCGGACCTGGTCGGGCTCGGGCGCTACCTCGGTCTGGGCACCAAGCGCTCGGTGGAGCTCGCGCGGGCACTGGGCGTGCGAACGGCGGACGAGCTCCGCGCCGCGGCGGCCGCCGGGCGGCTCCAGAGCGTGCCCGGGATCGGCCCGAAGACGGAGGCACGGCTGATCGAGGCGCTCGCGCGGGAGGCCGAGCCGCGGCCCCGGCGCGGACTGACCATCAACCGGGCGTGGGAGCTCGTGGGCGGCGTGGCGGCCGCCCTGGGCGGCGAGGTGGCCGGCGACGTGCGGCGGTGGCGCGACTCGTGCGAGGTGCTGACGGTGGTGTGCGCCGCGCCGGATCCGGATCCCCTGCTCACCCGTTTCGCCGGGCTGCCGCAGGTCGTGGCGTTGCTGGAGCAAGGCGAGCGGCGGGCGGTGGGAGTGACTGTCGAGGGCGTGCCCCTCGAGCTCGTGGTGGCCGAACCGAAACGATTCGGCACCGCCCTCGTGCGCGCGACGGGAGCGCCCGCGTACGTCGAGGCGCTGGAGCCGCTGCCGGACGCGCCGGACGAGGAGGCGCTCTACCGCGCGCTCGGGGTGCCCTGGTGCCCGCCGGAGCTGCGCGAGGAGCCGTTCCGCGGGGAGCCACCGCCCCTCGTGGGACTGGCAGACATCCGCGGCGACCTCCACATGCACACCACGCGGTCCGACGGCCGGGCGAGCGTCGAGGAGATGGGCCGCGGCGCAATCGCCCTCGGCTACGACTACATCGCGATCTGCGACCACACGCCCGCGGTGGGTGCCGTCCGCGGGCTCACCCCGGACGACGTGCGCCGGCAGGCGGAGGAGATCGCCGCGGCCAACGAGGTGCTGGCGCCATTCCGCGTCCTGCGCGGGATCGAGTGCGACATCCTGCCCGACGGGCGACTCGACCTTCCCGACGACGTGCTGGCGGAGCTGGACTGGGTCCAGGCCAGCGTTCACGGCGGGCAGCGCATGCCGCGGCCGGAGATGACGAAGCGCGTGGAGGAGGCGCTGCGAAACCCGCACGTGAGCTGCCTCAGCCACCCGAAGGGCCGGATCATCAACCGGCGGCCGGAGAACGCCCTCAACCTGGAGCGGGTCTACGAGGTGGCGGTCGAGGAGGGAGTCGCGTTAGAGGTGAACGGCCTGCCCGACCGGCTCGACCTCCGCGGCGAGCACGTGCGCGACGCGCTCCGGGCCGGCGTGGAGATCGTGTGCTCGACCGACGCGCACTCGGTGCGCGGGCTGGACAACATGGAGCTGTCGGTCAGGACGGCGCGCCGGGGCTGGGCCACGGCGGCTCAGGTGGTGAACACACGCCCGCTGCAGTCGATCCTGGACCATTACGCGCATGGCGTACGACGAAGACCTCGCCAACCGCATTCGTGAGCTGATGGCCGGCGAGCCCGGGGTGAGCGAGAGGGCGATGTTCGGCGGCCTCGCGTTCCTGATCGGCGGCAGCATGGCGGTGGCGGCGAGCGGCCGGGGCGGCCTGATGGTTCGGGTCGACCCCGAGGCCACCGACGCCCTCATGGCCAGGCCCCATGCCGGGCCCTTCGAGATGCGCGGCCGGGCTATCCGGGGATGGCTGCGTGTGGACGCCGACGGCGTGCGGACCAAGCGCCAGCTCGAACCCTGGGTGAAGCGCGGCGTGACGTACGCGCGCTCGCTGCCGGCGAAGCGCGGGTAGGCTGACCGCGCGCGGAACCAATGGCGGTCGACCTCGTAATCGATATCGAGAACACGCCCGGGGCGCTGGCCACGGTGGCGGCCGCGATCAGCGACGCCGGCGTGAACATCGCGGCGGCCACCTGCGTCGGGGCGGGAGAGCGCGCCGAGCTCCACATCCTCGTTCCCCATGCCGAGGCGGCGAGGCATTCACTGGCCATCTCCCATGTCGCGGTGAGCCGCGAGCGCGAGGTGGTGGTGGTCGACGTCGAGGACCGCCCCGGCGTGCTGGCAGACCTGGCCCGGAAGGTGGCCCGGGCGGGCGTCAACGTCGACCTCGTCTACGTGGCCACCCAGAATCGCGTGGTCTTCGGAGCGGCGGACCTGCCTGGGCTCAAAGCGGCACTCGGCGCTAGAGCCGACTACGACGACGAGCCCGCCGCCACGCCCGCGCGCCGGTTCAGCTCCGCCCGCACGAACTCGTCCAGGTCGCCGTCCAGCACGCCCTGCACGTTGCCCACCTCCACGTTCGTGCGGTGGTCCTTCACCATCGTGTACGGCTGGAGGACGTAGGAGCGGATCTGGGAGCCCCAGCCCACGTCCTGGGCCTCGCCGCGCTCCTTGGCGATCGCCTCCTGGCGCTTTCGCTCCTCCAGCTCGATCAGCTTCGCGCGCAGCACCGTCATGGCCGAGTTCTTGTTTGCCGACTGTGAGCGCTCGTTCTGGCACTGCACCACGATGCCGGTCGGGCGGTGGGTGATGCGCACGGCGGAGTCGGTCTTGTTCACGTGCTGGCCGCCGGCGCCGGACGCGCGGTAGGTGTCGATCTGGATGTCGTCGGGCTCGATCTCCACCTCGCCCGTGTCCTCGATGAGCGGCGCCACCTCCAGGCCGGCGAACGCGGTGTGGCGGCGTGACTGCGCGTCGAAGGGCGAGATCCGCACCAGCCGGTGCACGCCCTTCTCGGCCGAGAACAGCCCGTAGGCGTTCTCCCCGCGGGCGATGAACGTGGCCGACTTGATGCCCGCCTCCTCCCCCGCCGACACCTCGACCAGCTCGTTCTTCATCCCTCGTCGCTCGGCCCAGCGCATCTCCGTGCGCAGCAGCATCTCGGCCCAGTCCTGGGAGTCGGTGCCGCCCGCACCGGCGTTCACGGTGACCACCGCGTCGCCGTGGTCGTACTCGCCCGCGAACAGGCGCGCCTCCTCGAGCGACGGCCAGGCGCGAGCGCACCGACGCGAGCTGCTCCTCAAGCTCGGCGGCGATCGACTCGTCCTCCTCCGCCAGCTCCTCCAGCGTGTCCAGGTCGCCGATGTCCCGCTCCAGCGAGCGGAACGACTCCAGCCTGCGGGCCACGGCGGCGTGCTCGGCCGAGACCCTGGCCGCGCGCTCCTGGTCGTCCCAGAAGCCACCCTCCTGCATCTGGCCCTCCAGGGCCTGGACGCGTTCTTCTAGTGAAGCGGGGTCAAAGATAGTCCGCGAGCAGCGCAAGCTGGCCGCGGAGGCCATCGGCGCCGGCAGCCGTCACGCCGCACCGTGGCACTTCTTGAACTTCTTGCCCGAGCCGCACCAGCACGGGTCGTTCCGCCCCACGCGCTCATGCTCGTCCAGCACGCGCGTCTCCACAACGGGGGGCAGCTCCATCTCGGACTCGGCCGCGAGCTCCGCCGCCTGGGCCACGCCCGCGGGCACGGCTCCTCCGGCGGTCTGTGCCGCCGCGGTGAGCGCGCTCGGCTGGTCCGCGGCGGTGCCGCCGGCGTAAGTGAGCCGCCCGGCGTTCCCGCCGGTGTTCGAGGTGTTCGAGCCCTCGCCCCAGCGCGCCCCGCCGCCGTTCTGCAGCTGCTGGTCGGGCTGGACCTCCACCTCCACGTTGAAGACGTAGCGGGCGAACTCGTCCCAGATGTTGTTCATGAGCCCCGTGAACATGTCGAAGCCCTCGTTCTTGTAGGCCACGAGCGGATCGATCTGGGCGAACCCGCGCAGGTGGATGCCCTCGCGGAGGTAGTCCATGTCGTGCAGGTGCTCGCGCCAGCGCTCGTCGATGATCTGGAGCAGCATGAAGCGCTCCAGCGCCCGCATGAGCTCGCTTCCGAGCTCCTCCTCGCGGTCGTCGTAGGCCTCAACCACGTCGGCGCGCAGCTTCTCCACCAGGGTGGCGCGGGTCTCGCGCTCCAGGATGTCCTCGGCCTCGAAGGAGACGGGGTAGATCTGGGCGAGCTGGTCCAGCAGGCGGTCGAGCTCCCAGTTCTCCTGGTACTCGCCCTCGAGGTACTCGTCGCAGACCCGGTCGATGGCCTCCGCGATCTGGGTGCGCGCGATCTCCGACATGTCCTCGCCCTCGAGGATGCGGTCGCGGTACTCGTAGACGATCTCGCGCTGCTGGTTCATCACGTCGTCGTACTCGAGGACGCGCTTGCGGATCAGGAAGTTCTGCTCCTCCACCTTCCGCTGTGCTCCCTCGATCTGCTTGGAGAGCATCTTGTGCTCGATCGGCAGCTCGTTCCCGTCGTCGTCCTGCTGCGCCAGGAACTTGTTGTCGAGGATGCGGTAGATCCGGTCGCCGGCGAACAGGCGCACCAGGTCGTCCTCGGCCGAGAGGTAGAAGAGCGACTCGCCCGGGTCACCCTGGCGTCCTGAACGGCCGCGAAGCTGGTTGTCGATGCGCCGCGACTCGTGGCGCTCGGTGCCGCAGATGAAGAGGCCGCCGGACTCCATCACCCGCGCGCGCTCCTCCTGGACCTGCGCCTCCATCTTGGGATAGAGCTCGTCCCAGGCCGCGTCCCAGTCCTCGCTGTCGGGCTGGATGCCGCGCTTGACCAGCTCGGTCTGGGTGAGGTGCTCCTCGTTGCCGCCGAGCTTGATGTCCACTCCTCGGCCGGCCATGTTGGTGGCGATCGTGACCGCGCCCGGGCGGCCCGCCTCGGCGATGGTCTCGCCCTCGCGCTCGGCGTGCTCGGGCTTCGCGTTCAGCACCGTGTGCTTGATCCCGCGCCGGCCCAGCTCCTCCGAGAGGTGCTCGGAGACCTCGACCGAGATCGTGCCCACGAGCACGGGCTGACCCGTCTCGTGGCGCCCCGCGATCTCGTTGGCCACCGCGTTCCACTTGCCTTCCTTGGTCTTGTAGATCAGGTCGTTGCGGTCCGCGCGGACCATCGGCCGGTTGGTGGGGACCTCCACCACCTGAAGGTCGTAGATCTTCATGAACTCGGTGGCCTCGGTGAGGGCCGTGCCGGTCATGCCGCCGAGCTTGTCGTAGCGGCGGAAGTAGTTCTGGTAGGTGATGGTGGCGACCGTCTGGTTCTCCTCCTGGATCGCCACGTCCTCCTTGGCCTCCACCGCCTGGTGCAGCCCCTCCGACCAGCGCCGGCCCTCCAGGATGCGGCCGGTGAACTCGTCGATGATCTTCACCTCGCCGTCGATCACCGCGTAGTCCACGTCGCGCTTGTAGAGCGACTCCGCCTTCAGCGCCTGCTGGAGGTGGTTGACCATGTTCCCGTGCTCGGCCCGGTACAGGTTGCCGACGCCGAGGTAGCGCTCGGCCTTGGCCACGCCCTTCTCGGTGACCGACACTGTCTTGTGCTTCTCGTCGGGCTCGAAGTCGAAGTCCGCCTCCCACTCCTTGGACTTGGACTCGATCCCCTCGGGCTTCTTGCCCGGCTCCATGGTCTTGGCCAGGGCGGCGAACTTGTAATAGAGGTCGGCGGCCTGCTCGGGCTGGCCCGAGATGATCAGCGGGGTGCGCGCCTCGTCGATGAGGATGTTGTCCACCTCGTCCACGATCGCGAAGCCGTGTCCGCGCTGGGCCTTGTGCTCGATCTCCACCGCGAGGTTGTCCCGCAGGTAGTCGAAGCCGAACTCGGAGTTGGTGCCGTACACGACGTCGCGGGAGTAGGCCTCCTGCTTGTCGATCTCGTTCAGCCCGGACTGGATGATCCCGACGGTCACGCCCAGCAGGTCGTAGATCGGCTTCATCCACATGGCATCGCGGCGGGCCAGGTAGTCGTTGACCGTGACGAGGTGGATGCCCCGGCCCTCGGCCGGGTACCCGTTCTCGTCGCGCGAGGCGAGCGCGTTCAGCACCACCGGAAGGGTGGCCGTGAGCGTCTTGCCCTCGCCCGTCTTCATCTCTGCGATGGAGCCGTCGTGCAGCACCATGCCGCCGATCAGCTGAACGTCGAAGTGGCGCTGCCCGATGCTGCGCTTGCCCGCCTCGCGGGTGAGGGCGAACGCCTCGTAGAGGAGCGCGTCGAGCGACTCGCCGGAGTGGTGGCGCTCGCGCAGCGCTGAGTAGCGTGCGCGCAGCTCGTCGTCGGACTCGAGCTCCAGCTCGCTCTCGAAGTCGTTGATACGCGCGACGTTCTTCTCGAAGGTCTTGAACTTCTTCGACTCTCCGACGCGTAGCGCGCGGTCCAGAATGGTCATGTTTGAGACGGTAGCAAGGGTGAGGGGGCGCTCTGGAGCGGTATTCAGGCGGTGCTGGGCTCCTGCCCGGCGGTCGCCCGATCGCGGCGCGAGCGCCGCTTGTCCCGGTGCTTCTTCACCTGACGGGCCAAGTCCTCCGCCACGAGGTTGATCGAATGCACCATGTCGGTGGAGCGCTTGGTGCACCTGAGCGTTGCGCCCTTCACGTGCAGGGTGGCCTCGGCGATCTGAGAGTCCTTGATCGACGGGTTGGCCTCCTCGCGCAGCTCGATCTCCACATCGGCCAGCGGGGAGACCTGGCGCGAAACCTTGGCGAGCTTCTTCTCGACGTGGGCCCTGACCTCGTCGTCCACCACGACGTGGTGGCGTCCCTTGACCTGGATGCGCATCGGGCCTCCTCGAATCGGCGATTTGGAGAGCGTCTTCGATGGTAGTGGCCGTTCTGGGCGGAGGGAAGGGGTCTGGACCTATCGCCCAGGAGTCCGCGCATAGGCGACGCCGAGCACCTCCCCGCACCCCACCTCACGCAGGGCGGCGGCGCACCCGGCCAGGGTGGCGCCGGTGGTGATCACGTCGTCCACGACCAGGCACCGCGGCGGCGCTCGGACCCCGTGGCGAACGGCAATCGAGCCGCGGAGAGCGCGAGCCCGCTCCCCCCTTCCACGGCCCACCTGGGACCCCGAGCCGCCACCGCGCGTGAGCACCGGTGCCACCGGAAGGCCGGTGCGGCGGGCCACCGCGTCGGCGAGCGCCTCGGCCTGGTTGAACCCGCGCTCGCGCGCGCGGCGGGGATGGATCGGCACGGGCACCAGCGCCGAGCCGCGAGCCAGGAGGCCGTCCGGCGCCCCGGCCACGATCGCCGCCGCCATGGCCTGGGCCACCCCCAGCGCCGTCCTGAACTTCAGCGCGCGCACCAGCTCCCGGGCCGGGCCCTCGTAGGCCACGGCGGCGAAGGCGGGCAGGCCGGAGGCCGCCGTGAGCTCCGGCGCCAGGCGTGTGAGCTCGCCGGAGCAGTCCCGGCATAGCGGGCCGGCGCGGCCGGCGGGACCACGGCAGCCCCAGCAGAGCGGCGGCGCGAGCAGCGAGGCGAGCGTGAGGCGCACCGGCCGAGCCTGGCGCGCGTTGCGTTGCCCGTGGGCACGCCAATGCCACAATCGCGTGCGTGCTGGGTTACGAAGGAGCGACGCACCCGCAGCTCCACTGGCTGCCGGACCCGGCCGTGCTGGCGCCGCTGGCCCTGTTGGCCGGCATCTACGTCTGGAGGTTCCGGGAGGCGCGCCGGGAGGCCGGCGGCCGTGGGGCCGGTCCCGCGCAGGCCGCGGCGTTCGCGGGGTGCATGATCGCGCTCCTGGTGGCTCTCGTCTCTCCCATCGACGGGCTGGGCGACGATTACCTCTTCTCCGCCCACATGGTCCAGCACGTGCTGCTGGGGGACATCGCTCCGCTGCTGTTCCTGCTCTCGCTCTCGCGGGTGATCATGCGGCCGGCCACCCGCCGCCTTCAGGGGGTGGAGCGTGCGCTGGGGCCGCTGGCCAGCCCGGCCACGGGCATCGTTCTGTGGCTCGGGATCATGTACCTGTGGCACATCCCGCGGTTTTACGACGCGGCCGTGGAGCACCCGCTCCTCCACGTGTTCGAGCACGTGTGCTTCTTCACCGCCGGCGTGGCGCTGTGGTGGCCGCTGATCCAGCCCGTGCCGATGCGGCGGCGGCTGACGGGGATGCAGCCGTTGGTGTACATCGCGTCGGCCAAGGCCGGTCTGGCCGCCCTCGGGCTGCTGCTGACCTGGAAGTCCACCGCGATCTACCCCTACTACGAGCACACCCCGCGGATCTGGGGTCTATCGCCCGTGGCCGATCAGAACGTGGGCGGCGCGATCATGATGGCCGAGCAGTCGTTCACGCTGGTGGTCGTGCTCGTGTGGCTGTTCATGCGGATGCTCGCCCGCTCGGAGACCGAGGAGCTCCGGCGCGAGCGCCTGGAGGAGCGCGCCGGAACGCTCTAGGAGCCGGCAGTGCCATCCAGGACGGCGCCGTCTTCCACCGAGCGCGGGCCCTCCACGCGCACCCGGCCCCGCACGGTCACGTCCGCGCCGAAGGTCACATCGCCGTCCACCTCGAGCCGCTCGCACGCGATCAGTGACGGCGCGCCGGACGGGAAGTGGCGCTCCATGTCCGCCAGCAGCTTGTAGTTCTTGGAGTCGAGGTCGATCAGCGGCGGCTGGCCGGCGCGCTCCGGTGCAAGCTCCACGCGCGGGCCCTCGCTCATCACGTAGGCGTCCGATCGCAGCGCGAGCAGGTCGCCGGTGGCCTTGACCGGGACGAAGCGCGTGCGGGGCACCCGCACCGCGGCCGCGCCCTGGAACACGTCGATGGCCGCGCCCATCGCGGTCTCCAGCTGGATCACGGCCGGCGAGGACGAGTCCGTGGGGTCCACGGTCTTGCGGTTCACGATCATGGGCAGCTCGATCACCCCGCCGCTGGCCTCGAGCACGCCGGCCAACGCGCGGAGGTTCACCCAGATGGTGTTGGTGTTGAAGTAACGGTGGCGGCTCACGTCCTGGAACGAGTCCACGTCCTCGTCAGGGGTCTGGGCGATCTCCCGCAGCACCAGCCCGCCGCCCGGCCGCCGGGCGAGGTGGCCTCCCTTGCGGTCGGAGAGCGTGCGGTCCGCGGCCTCCATCAGGAAGGGCATGCCCTCCCGCGCGAACCAGGCGAGGATGCGCAGGTCGAGAGTGGCCCCGAGGTTGTCCGAGTTCGACACGAAGGCGTATTCGAAGCCACGCTCCAGGAGCGCCTCGAGCATCCCGGAGCCGGAGAGCGACGGGTAGAGGTCGCCGTGCCCCGGCGGCGCCCATTCGAGCTTCGGGTCGGCGGGCCACTCCGCGGGTTCGAGGCTGTCCTCCAGCAGCTTCGGAACGCGGCCCTGCGGGAAGTCGAGCGGCAGGCCCTCAATGGCGAGGTCCGGGTAGCGCTCCAGCGCGGCCAGCGAGTCCTCGCGCGTGGCGAAGCTGTTCATCAGCACCAGCGGCACGGCCGCCCCGGCACGCTCGCGCAGCCCGAGGATCTGGCGGGCGATGATGTCCAGGAAGGTCAGCCCGTCCTTCACCTCCAGCAGCGACTTGGCCCGGGTCATGCCCATTCCAGTGCCCAGGCCGCCGTTCAGCTTGATCACCACGGCCCGGCGAAGCGCCTCCTCGGCGCCGGCGGGGTCGTCCGGCAGCTGCTCGGCGTCCGGGAGCTCGGCCACGGGCTCGATCTCCGCCTCGGGCAGCACCCCCCGGTCCCCCGAGGCGAGCCGCGAGCGGTAGCGGCTGAAGGTCTCCACGGCCACGTCCGGCAGGCCCTCGGCTCTCATCTTCTCGGCGGCGGCGTCCATGAAGGCGATCCTATGCGCCTCAAGCAGTTGACCGTTCGGTCGATAAAGGGTCCACCACCCTCCAATCAGAGGAGGAGCCATACCCGTCTCAGCCACCGACCCGATTACGGCCGCCGGGCTTGCGGGAGTTCGCCGCATGTCGTTCGCCGCCGTGGATGCGGTGGAGCCGGGCCCAATCTTCAGGACCCTCGCCGCCGAGCTCTTCGGAGTCTTCGGCATCGACTCGGTCCACGTCTGCGTGCTGGCCGACGCCGATACCGTGGGCCGGGGCACGGTGTACGAGCAATGCCCCGACGGCACCGCCCGCGAGAGCGAGCACTACGTGGTGCCCTTCGACCGTCCCAGCGGGGTGCACCGCGTGCTGGCCACGGGCGCTCCCCTGAACGTCTTCGACGCCCCCGGCTCGGAGATCGTCTCGCGCGAGCTCACCGAGCGCTTCAACGCGGCGAGCATGCTCTACGTGCCGCTCAGCTACGAGCGCGGCGTGCGCGCGGTGGTGCTGCTGCTGAGCGCGTCCCCGCGCCGCTTCGCCGACGAGGAGGTGGACCTGGTCCACACGATGGCGAACCAGGCCGCCGGAGGACTCGCGGCGCTGGACCTGCGCACGCGCCTGGCCGGGCAGGCGGAGACCCAGGCGGCCATCGCCCGCGCGGCGCGGACCCTGAACGAGACGCTCGAGCGGCCCGAGGTACTGGACACCCTCTGCCGCGAGGTGAACGTGGCCCTGGGAGCGGACCTCAGCGGCGTGTACCTGGGCGATGGCGAGAGCGGCGGCGTGGCCGTGGCCGCGCACGGCCTGACCGACGGCGATTCCGAGTGGTGGGGGTACCGGATCGCGCCCGGAGAGGGCGTGGCCGGCCAGGTGCTGCTCACCGGGGAGCCGGTGGTGTCGAACGACTACCAGGGAGAGGTCGACGTGCCGGGCGTGGAGGAGATGCGCCGGGTGCGCACCGCGGTGTCAGTGCCGATGTTCTGGAACGGAGCGCTGCGGGGAGCGCTCTCGGTGGCCTTCTTCTCCCTGCGGCGCGTGGAGGCCGAGGACCTCACCACGCTACAGGCGATCGCCAGCCTCGCGTCCGTGGCCTGCGGCAAGGCCGAGGCCTTCGAGGCCGCCCGGGCCGCCGCGCGAACGGACTCGCTAACCGGCCTCCTGAATCACGGCGCGATCCAGGTGCGCACCGCCGAGGAGATCTGGCGTGCCCGCCGCGGCGGAAACGGCCTCACCTGCCTGCTGGCCGACCTCGACAACTTCAAGCCCATCAACGACCGCCACGGGCACCTGGTGGGAGACGAGATCCTGAAGCGCGTGGCCACGGCGCTGGACGCCGAGTTCCGGCCCTACGACGGCGTGGCCCGTTACGGCGGGGACGAGTTCGTGGTGATGCTGCCCGACACCGACGAGGACGGTGGCGTGCACGCGGCCCACCGCCTGCGCACGTGCGTGGCCCGCACCGGCCTGGCGTTCGGAGACCTGGGCCTCCCCGTGACCGCCTCCGTGGGCATCGCCCAGTGGGCCGAGCCGCTGACGGCGGGTGAGCTGCTGGACCGCGCAGACCGCGCGCTGCTGCTGGCCAAGCGCCGGGGCAAGAACTTGTTCGTGGTGGCCAGCGCGCACGCCGAGCTGGAGCTCGCCGCGCTGGAGACGGGAAGCGCGCCCTCGCAGCTCATGAACTCGTTCTGGAGCATGGTGGCGCGCTGCGACCAGCCGAGCGAGGTGCTCGACGTGATCCCGTCCTTCATCCGGCGGGAGCTCGAACTCGAGGAGGTGGCGTTCTACGAGCGCGCGGACATGACCGGCCTTACGCGCGTGATGGGGATCCGCGCGCCCGGCGATCCGGCCCCCGCGGCCTTTCTGCCGCTGCTCGTGGCGCCCTACGAGGAGCTGGCGCAACGACTCAAGGGGGGATCGATCGCCCGCAGCTCGCTGGACGAGCTTCGACGTGCACTCGGGATCGAGGCCCCGGCCGGCGTCCACGAGGATCCCCAGGGATCGTTCGCCGCCGTGGGCGTGGCACGCGCGGGCGAGGTCCGCGGTGTGCTGCTCCTGCGCCACTCCGGCACCGAGTTCCCGCGCACCGCCGTGCGTCTCACGGAGATGGTGGTGGGACAGGCGATGACCGTGCTCCTCGGTCAGTCCCACGGCGGCTCGCGCAACGCCGTGGCCGCACTGGCCGCGGCCATCGACGCGCGCGACAACTACACGCTCTCCCACTCCCGCGACGTGGTGGACCTGGCCTGCGCGGTGGCCGAGCGCCTGGGGCTCTCTCGCTCGGAGACCGCGAAGGTGCGCGACGGCGCGATGCTCCACGACGTGGGGAAGGTGGCCATCCCCAACGAGATCCTCTACAAGGCCGGCCCGCTCGACGACGGCGAGTGGGAGGTGATGCGCCAACACCCGGTGATCGGGGAGCGCATCCTCCTCCGGACGCCGGAGCTCGCGACGATCGCCCCGCTCGTGCGGCACGAGCACGAGCGCTGGGACGGGCTCGGCTATCCGGACGGGCTGGCCGGCCGCGACATCCCGGCGGGCAGCCGCATCATCTTCGCCTGCGACGCCTACAACGCGATGATCACCGACCGCCCGTACCGCGAGCCGATGTCGCACGCGGAGGCGCTCGACGAGCTGATGCGCGGCGCGGGCACGCAATTCGACCCGGACGTGGTGAACGCGCTGATCGAGGTGCTGGCCTTCCGGCCGAAGCCGCAGGAGCCGGTGGCCGCGCGCTAGCGTGCCGCCGGTGGGCGACCTTCACATCGCGCCGGCCACGGAGGCCGACCTGCCGGACCTTCTCCCGCTGCTGCGCGGGTACAGCGACTTCTACGAGGTGGCGCCCTCGGACGCTGACCTGCTGGCCATGTCGCGGGCGCTGATCGCGGATCCGGAGCGCGAGGGGATCCAGCTTGTGGCCCGGGGCGCCTCCGGGAACGCGATCGGGTTCGCCACGGTGCTCTGGACCTGGTCCACCCTCAGCGCCTCGCGCATCGGGGTGATGAACGACCTGTTCGTGCTCGAGAGCGCTCGCGGCGCGGGCGCGGCCGACGCGCTGATCGCGGCCTGCGCGGAGCTCGTCCGGGCGCACGGGGGTACGGGCCTCGAGTGGATGACAGCTCACGACAACCGTCGCGCCCAGACCGTGTACGAGCGCGTTGGCGGGGAGCGCGACGAGCGCTGGCTCAGCTACTCGCTGGGCGTGTCGCCCGGCGCCACCACCCCGGACTCGTAGGCCTCCCCCTCCACCGGGTCGGGTCCTCACCTTCCTGCCCTGTGGTTGCACAGCAACCATAAGTCAGGAACCTGTCCCCCGCGGGGCGCTCAATTCCGCGCACGGCCGCGACCTCCAGGGTCGCGGCCGCTGCGCGTCCGGGCCTCCCGCCTACTGGGCGGGCACAGGCGGCGGAGCGTCCGCCGTCCGCGGTGCCTCGCCCATCGAGAGATAGCCGCCGTAGGCCACGCCGCCCGCGGCGATCAGACCGAGGAACAGCCCGATCTTGCGCCCGAAGTCGATGTTGTTCTGGACGACCGCGGGAATGTCCGGCCCGGGCACGTCGATGATCCGGTAGAGGACCAGCAGCACCGCGAGTGCCCCGAGCCCCGTGAGAATCGTGCCCACCGGGAGATCGGGTGGCAGGGCCACGTCGGCGAGGCGCGCCACGGCCAGTCCGACCGCCGCCGCGCCGACCAGGAACAGCACGATGTCGATGTACGAGAAGACCTCCCAGGCATTCCCGCTCTCGCTCGTGGAGAAGCCGCCGACGTTCACGTCGACGCCGTACCACGGAAGGAACATGACAACCAGGAGCGCGAGACCGCTGCCTCCGGCGATCAACTCGCCCCGGCTCAGCCGCGACATATCCACAGACTTCCTCCCCAAATAGCTCTCGCCGAATCGGCCGTCTCTGATTCGGCAGGGTTAGCGCCGAACTGAACCGGCGGCGGACGCCGTTAGTACGGGCGTCCGACGCTTTGTACCAGCGGCGGAGGTCGGCTCCGGGGCCGGAGCGGCGCTCAGGCGATCGGAGCGCGGCCCGTCCAGGCGCTCAGGTAGGCCTCCTGGTCGGGCGTGAGCTCGTCGATCGCCACGCCGAGCGACTCGAGCTTCAGCCGCGCGATCTCGTCGTCGATGTCCCGGGGCACGTCGAGCACGCGGTTCTCGAGCGTGTCGCCGGCCAGCACCAGATGCTCGACCCCGAGGGCGAGGTTGGCGAAGCTCAGGTCCATGGCGGCGGAGGGATGCCCCTGGCCCGCGGCCAGGTTCACCACCCGGCCCTGGGCCAGCAGGTTGAGCCGCTTGTCTCCGAGGTCGTATTGCTGCACCAGCGGGAGCACGTCGCGGACCCGGCCGGCGGCCAGGCTGCCCAGCGCCTCGAGGTCGATCTCCACGTCGAAGTGGCCGGCGTTGGCCAGCACGGCCCCGTCCTTCATGCGCTCGAAGTGCTCGCGGCCGAGAACCCCACGCGAGCCCGTGACGGTCACGAACAGCTCGCCGCGCTCAGCGGCGGCCAGGGCGGGCATCACCTCGTAGCCCTCCATGCGCGCCTCCAGCGCGCGCACCGGGTCCACCTCGCACACGATCACCGCGGCCCCGGCGCCCCGGGCCCGCTGGGCGATCCCGCGGCCGGTGGCCCCATAGCCGAGCAGCACGAGCGCGCGCCCGGCCAGCAGCAGGTTCGTGGCCCGCAGGATCCCGTCGAGCGCGGACTGGCCGGTGCCGTGACGGTCGTTGAACGTGCGCTCGGTGCGCGACTCGTTCACGGCCAGCACGGGGCAGCGCAGGCGCCCCTCGGCCTCGAGCCGGCGCAGGCGCAGCAGGCCGGTGGTGGTCTCCTCCGCGCCGCCGCGGAGGGAGTCGGCCTCACCGCGCTCGTGCAACTCCACGAGCAGGTCGGCGCCGTCGTCAAGCGTCACGCCTGGTCCCCAGGCCGCCAGCGCATGCACGTGATCGGCGTAGGTGGCCGCGTCCTCGGCCCGCCGCGCCTGTACGGGCACCCCCGCCTCCACCAGCGCGGCGGCCACCTCGTCCTGGGTGGTCAGCGGGTTGGCGGAGCAGAGTGCGGGGAGCGCGCCGCCGGCGGCCAGCGAGCGCATCAGGTTCGCCGTCTCCGCCGTGACGTGCAGGCAGGCGGCCACCTTCACGCCCTCCAGCGGCCGCTCCTCCTCGAGCCGCCGCCGGATCGAGCGGAGGACCGGCATCTGGCCCTCCGCCCAGTCGATCCGGGCCGCCCCGGCGGAGGCGAGACCCGGATCGGCTATGTCAGAAGAAAGCATGGTGCGGTGCTCGCCCGATCACCGATCGGGCTGCGCTCCTCCCATGGTGTGGCTAGTACCTGTAGTGATCCGACTTGTACGGGCCCTCGACCGGCACGCCGATGTAGGCGGCCTGGTCGGGCGTGAGCTTCGTGAGCTTCGCCCCGAGGGCATCGAGGTGCGCGCGGGCCACCTTCTCGTCGAGGTGCTTCGGCAGCACGTACACCTTCTTCTCGTACTCGTCGTTCTTCGAGAACAGCTCGACCTGGGCGATCGTCTGGTTCGTGAACGAGTTCGACATCACGAAGCTCGGGTGCCCGGTGGCGTTCCCGAGGTTCAGCAGCCGTCCCTCGGACAGCACGATGATCGAGTGGCCGTCGGAGAAGCGCCACTCGTCCACCTGCGGCTTGATGTTCACGCGCTCCACACCGGGGAGGCGGGCGAGCCCGGCCATGTCGATCTCGTTGTCGAAGTGGCCGATGTTGCCCACGATCGCCTGGTGCTTCATCCGCAACATGTGGTCCGCGGTGATGATGTCCTTGTTGCCCGTGGCGGTGATGAAGATGTCCACGTCGCTCACCACGTCATCGAGCGTCACGACCTGGAAGCCGTCCATCGACGCCTGCAGGGCGCAGATCGGATCGATCTCCGCCACCAGCACGCGGGCGCCCTGGCCGCGGAGCGACTGGGTGCAGCCCTTGCCCACGTCGCCGTAGCCGAGGATGAGCGCGGTCTTGCCGGCGATCATCACGTCGGTGCCGCGGTTGATCCCGTCGATCAGCGAGTGGCGACAGCCGTAGAGGTTGTCGAACTTCGACTTCGTGACCGAGTCGTTCACGTTGATGGCGGGGAACAGGAGCGTGCCCGCCTCCTGCATCTCGTAGAGACGGTGGACGCCGGTCGTGGTCTCCTCGGTGACGCCCTTGACGGCCTCGCCGATGCGGGTCCACTTCTGGGGGTCGGTCTCGAGCGAGCGCTGGAGCAGCGTGAGGAAGACCGTGAACTCCTCGGACTCGGCCTGAGCGGGATCCGGCACGGCGCCGGCCTTCTCGTACTCGGTGCCCTTGTGCACGAGCATCGTGGCGTCGCCGCCGTCGTCGAGGATCATGTTCGGGCCCTCGCCGTCGGGCCAGGTGAGCGCGCGATCGGTGCACCACCAGTACTCCTCGAGCGTCTCGCCCTTCCACGCGAACACGGGCACGCCGGCCTCGGCGATGGCCGCCGCGGCATGGTCCTGCGTGGAGAAGATGTTGCAGCTGGCCCAGCGCACGTCGGCGCCGAGGGCGGTCAGGGTCTCGATCAGCACCGCCGTCTGCACGGTCATGTGGAGCGAGCCCATGATGCGGGCGCCGGCCAGCGGCTGAGCCGCGCCGTACTCCTCGCGCATCGCCATCAGGCCGGGCATCTCGTGCTCGGCGAGGTGGATCTCCTTGCGGCCGAACTCGGCCAGCGAGATGTCCGCGACCTTGTAGTCGGCGGCGGTGGCGGTCTGAGCGATCGTCATGCGGCGGTCTCCCTGAGTCGGGTGGTGTCGGGTTGGATCAGGCGCTGGTGCTTGTCCTGCTCCCAGCGAAGCCAGTCGTTGGAGGCGACCCCCTCGGGCCGCTCCGGGCGCTCCTCGAACCAGCGCTCCACAGCGGAACGCAGCTCCTCGTGGGAGCGCAGGCGCTCGGCGAAGGCCACGTCCGAGAGGGCGCAGTCGAACTGCGCCAGAAGCTCACGAAGGGTGCGGAGGCGCTGAAGCTGCTCGGCGCCGAAGAGGCGATAACCGGACGAGGAGCGGGAAAGCTCGATGAGGCCCGCGTTCTCGATGTAGCGAAGCATTCGCGGCGACCACCCCGTGGTCTCCGCAGCCTGGTGGATCGTCAACCCCTCCATCGGAGGGAAACCTTACCACGATCGTGTCAAGGTTCTCCCAGGCTGTCCTTGATCCGCTCCAGAGCGTCGATCGGCTCCGGATCCACCCCGGCGAGCACCGCCGAGTAGACGCTCACGAGGTCCCCCAGCAGCACCAGGGAGAGCACGCGTTCCATGCGGCTGTCGCCGCGCGAGGCCACGCGCAGTGCCGATGCCCCGGCTCGCTCCACCTCCTCGGCGGTGAGCTCCATGCGCTGGCGGACACGTGGGTGGTGGTCCGAGTCCTCGAGGAAGACCCCGCTGAACGCATCCCCACCCCGCTCCCAGGCGCAGATCTGGTTGTGGCTCGCCTCTGGAAGCTCCGAGGCGAAGGCCGGGGCCTTGGCGTTCTCGTTCAGCTGGGTGACCCAGCGCCGGGCGGGCGCGATGGTGGGGCCGCTGCCGTGCACCACCGGCACCGTCCCGCGAAGAGCGGTGGCGATGGCCTTGGCCTGGGAGTCGGGGTCGGAGTCCGGGCCCCAGGCCTCCACCAGCCG
The DNA here is from genome assembly GCA_963819115.1 of uncultured Thermoleophilaceae bacterium. Lineage (GTDB taxonomy): Bacteria > Actinomycetota > Thermoleophilia > Solirubrobacterales > Thermoleophilaceae > JACVRW01. Next base: position 2,098,040 of record CAWFUR010000011.1, read on the forward strand.
CTCGAGCAGCGCGCTCGCCGCCTCGATCTCAGGCCGAAGGTCGGCGGCGGCGCCGCAGGCCCGGGCGCATTCGAGCGCGCCGACGGTCATGTACACAACGGCGGCGCGGGGCTGCATCCCGGCGGGGATCCCGATCACGGGCACCCCCTCCGCGCGGGCCAGCCCGGCCAGCTTCCCGCCCGTGGTGAGCACCACCCGCTGGGCGCCCACCGCGCCCGCGGCCTCGAAGCAGGCGAGCGTCTCCTCGGTCTGGCCCGAGTAGCTGGCGCAGAGCACGAGCGTGTCCGGCGGCGTCCAGGGCTCGAGCCCGTAGGCGCGGACGGTGGTGACCGGGCGGGTGGCCCGGTCCCCGAGCGCGGCCGCGGCGAGATCGCCGCCCACCCCCGAGCCGCCCATTCCGCACACCACGAGGCCTCCGGCGAGGTCGCGGTGCGGGATGTCGGCGGCCTGGGCGCGCCAGAGCGCGTCGCCGAGCTGGAGCGGCTGGGCGAGCACGTCCCCGAGCACCCCGGCGGGGTCCACCTCGGCCACGGCCTCGCGCGAGAGCGGATCGGCGGTCATGCGGGCGCGATCTCCACGCCGGGCTCGAGGCGCACGCCCTCGCCCACCACGGCGCCCGCCCCGACCGACACGCCGGCGCCCAGCAGCGCCCCCGGCCCCACGCGTGCGCCCTCGCCCACTCGCACGCGCTCGGCCAGCACGCTCTCGCGCACCGAGGCGTCGGCACCCACCACCACGCGGTCGAAGAGCACGGAGCGCTCGACGCGAGCGTCGGTGCTCACCGAGCAGCCCCGGCCGAGCACCGACTGCGGACCCACGTGGGCACCCGACACCAGGGCGTCGGCGGCCACGATCGAGCCGGTCACGTCACGGGCGGGCAGGGTCGACGGCACCGTGCCCGCGAGCAGGTCCCAGGTGGCCTCGAGATAGCGCGCCGGCGTTCCGATGTCCATCCAGTACGGGTCGTCGGCCAGGTGGCCGTAGAGCACGCCCTTCTCCACCAGAGCCGGGAACACCTCGCGCTCGAAGGACACGGCGCGGCCCGCGGGTATCTCCTCCACCACGCTCCGCTCGAGCACGTAGACCCCGGCGTTGATCCCGTGGGGCGATGCCTCGTCCGACTTCTCGCGGAACTCCTCCACGCGCCCGGACTCGTCGGTGGGCACCACGCCGTAGCTCGAGGTGTCCTCCACCTTCACGAGGCCGAGCGTGGCCCGCGCGCCCACCTCCTCGTGCCAGGCGAGCTCCGCGGACAGGTCGAGGTCGGTGAGCACGTCGCCGTTGGCGATCACCACGCGATCCTCGAGGATCCCCTGGTCGTGGGCCAGCCGGACCGGGCCCGCGGTGCCCAGCGGCTCCTCCTCCACCACGTAGCGGAGGCGCATCCCCTGGTAGATGTCGCCGAGCACCAGCCGGACCTCGGCGGACATGAACCCGCAGGACATCACCACATCGTCCACCCCGTGGGACCGGAGCCAGTCGAGCATGTAGCTCAGGAACGGCCGCCCGGCCAGCGGCATCACCGCCTTCGGGACCGTGTAGGTCAGGGGGCGCAGGCGCGTGCCCTCGCCACCCGCCAGCACCAGTGCCTGCACCCTACGGTCGCGTCGATCGGGCGGTGGCCATTCCTAGCGTCCGACACCCTCGTAGGTGAAGCCCGCCGCCACCAGGGCCTCGCGGTCGAGGAAGTTGCGGCCGTCCACGACCACCGGCGTCTTGAGACGGCTCTTCACTTCCCCGGCCCAGTCGAGCTCCCTGAACTCGGGCCACTCGGTGACCAGCACCACCGCGTCGGCGCCGTCGAGGGCATCCAGCGCGGTGGCGGCCACCGTGGCGCCCCCCAGCAACTCCTGGGCCCGGTCCATGGCCACCGGATCGAAGACGCGCACGTGCGCACCCTCGCCCTGGAGGCGGCCGGCAAGGACGAGGCTGGTGGCCTCCCGGATGTCGTCGGTGTTCGGCTTGAAGGCCACGCCGAGCAGGGCGATCTCCTTGCCCACCAACGAGCCCAGGTGCTTCTGGAGCTTGCCGATGGTGCGCCGCTTCTGGAGCTCGTTGACCTCAATGACGGCCGTGAGCAGCTGGAAGTGGTAGCCGGTATTGCCGGCGAGCTGCTTGAGCGCTTGGACGTCCTTCGGGAAACAGTTCGAGCACACAACGCCCCCGCTTGTGACGAAGGTATGCGAGCCCGGCACCTCCAGGGAATAGACCGTTCCCGAGTATGGGTGCTCCTCGGTTGACACGACGCGCGTCCACGCCGGACCGTCGCTAAAGCGTCGATATCCGGTGGAGCGGATTCGTTTGGCCTGCCGCGCAACCGATCCGAGAACCCCGGGGCGATCTCGCTTCGGAACCAACTCGATGGCAGCTTCCACCTGATCGGCCGAGCTCACGCGAATCCAGTGGGTGTCCTTCGTCGACTTCGCGGTGCGGCCGACCCGATGGGACGCGACCACGCCTAGCTCCCCCAGGAGCCTCAGGACTCCGTCGGCGAGCTCGTCGCTGATTGTCCCGTACTCGAGGATCACGCTTGGCCCGCCGTTTACCAGCGACCACGACCCGTCCCCTTCCCATAGGCCGCCGAGCAGTGCCCACTTATCAGCGGCCGGCCGATCCCAGATCAGATCCGGGAGGCGTTGTTCGTAGCTGGTGCGTCCCATTCCCAGCACCTGCGTCCACCAGAGGGACAAGAGCCGAGATCTCACTGCGACCCCGCGTGCAGTGGGCGTTGAAAAGACGTTGCTGATCAACCCATGCCGCATCCAGAAGGCCACCACCTCGTCAACGAGGTGCTCCTCCTTCGTGGGATGGAAGAACCAGGCCAGACGCGCCTCCCCAGAGCGAATTGCGTGGCCTTCGGCCAGATAGAGGCCCAAGACTCGCCAGAACTCCCGGTCGAGCGCAATCTCGCCCGACACCTCTTGCCTGCTTGAGCGAGTGCGAAGGCCCGCCCCCGCGAGCGGGATCTCGGCCAGAGCCAGCTCGGAAAGGCGCATGGTTCCGGATGCAGTGACGCTCGCGGCCCTCCGCAACGGGTTCGGTGAATCGCCGAATACCGATCGGCGCTCGCTCAGTGAGCGCGATGCGAGCTCGCGAATGCGCTCAGGGTCCGGACGCACGATGACCTCATGTGGCGACAGTCTGGCCGCGTCCGCCGCCGCAACAAGAAACGCCGAGGAGGACGGATCTGCCGGTTCGCCTCGTCCGAGCGCAATCGGCACCCAATCCTCTTCTGTGAGCTCGGAGGCAAACTTGCGGCGCGCCTCCCCGTTCAATCCGTCGCTGACGATCATGGGATGGTCAGGGGTGCAACGAACCCTTCGGCCCATCTTGGTGCGTACCTCTATGAGCGTGCCCTCGTAGGCCCGGCGGGTCGCGCACATCACCGGCAGGAAAAGTGGCTCCTCCGAATTCGGCAGCCACGTCAACACCTCAAGCGCAGACGGCTCGATTACGCCGTCGACCGGTTCGTCCTCCTCTTCGAGCCTCTTCCAAAGCTGTTCGAACGTAAGCAACGTGGTACGTCCGTGATGGCGCACCAAGACCGTCTCGTCGCCGGTCAGGCAGCTGCCGCCATAGCCGATGCCCGCCTGCAGGAACTTCGGGCCGATGCGGTCGTCGAGGCCCATGCCCTTGGCCACCTCGCGCACGTCCGCGCCCAACTCCTCGGACACGTTCGCGATCTCGTTGATGAAGCTGATCTTGGTGGCCAGGAAGGCGTTGGAGGCGAGCTTGACCATCTCCGCGCTGGCCACGTCGGTGCGGACCATCACGCCACCCAGGGGCGCGTAGAGCGCGTCCACGCGGTCGGCGAACGCCTCGGAGCCGGCGTTGGCGCCGATCACCACGCGATCGGGGCGCATGAAGTCGTCCACCGCGCTGCCCTCCTTGAGGAACTCGGGCGCCGAGACGTAGCCGAGGTTCTCGCGGCGGCGGGCGATGGAGCGCCCGGTGCCCACCGGCACGGTGCTCTTCATCACCAGGGCGTGGTCCTTCGACTCGCCGAGCTCGGCGATCACCGCCTCCACGCGGGAGAGGTCGGCGTCTCCCGAGTAGGTGGGCGGCGTGTCCACGCAGCAGAACAGGAGCTGCGCGTTCGACACCGTCTCCGCCATGTCGGTGGTGAAATGCAGGCGCTCGGCGTTCTTCGTGACGAGCTCGGACAGGCCGGGCTCGTGGATCGGGACGTGGCCGCTACGGAGCGACTCCACCTTCTCGGGCAGGATGTCGCGCGCCCAGACCTCGTGTCCGAGCTCGGCGAAGCAGGCCGCGGTGACGAGCCCCACCCACCCGACGCCGATGACGCCTATTGGTTCCTTGTCTGCCATGCGAAGGCCGGAGAGGGTATTAGAGCGATCGCATGGATCGGGCGATGGCCATCATCTGGTCCTCCGAAAGGGTCTGGAGGAGGGTGTTCGAGATCCAGTAGGCGGCCTTGTCGGTGCGCCAGGCCACGAGCCGCAGGCGGTCGCCGTCGTAGTGCAGCTCGTATTCGCGGCGGCCGATCTTCCGCGTCTCGGAGGAATCCCCGAGGATGGGCGGGTCCTTCCAGGTGGTGCCCTGCACCCCGTAGTACTCGCCCGCCAGGCCGCGCTCGAGCACCATGCGGTAGGCCGGATAGCTGCGGCCGTTCGCGCGGATGCGGTACACCCGCGGCGGGCCCGCGTAGAGGGCGCCGGAGGTACGCAGCCTCGGGTAGAGCACGGGCAGCGACCTGCCCAGGCCCTGCTGCACGGCCTGCAGAGCCTGGTCCTTGCCGAAGCCGGTGGCGTCCTCCATGCCCAGGGCGTCGGCACTCTTCGGCTTGCGCTTGACCTTCGGCTTCGGGCTGTGCTTCCTGAGCACCCCGCGCGGGCCGGGCGTGTCCTTGCCCTGAAGGAACTCCTGGACGAGCTTCTTGACCCGCTCGTCGCTGGCCTCCACGTAGCTGGGCCCGATCACGCCCTCGAAATGGATCTCGTGAACGGGGCGGCCGGCGGAGAACACGGCGAGCTTCAGCAGCCGCAGCACCTCCGAGCGGGAGCGCAGGCCGGCGTCGGTCGAGGTGTTGCGGCCGAAGATCTTCACCAGCCGGTCGCGCTTGCCGATCAGGTCGGTGTAGTTCACCTGCTGCTTGGCCTGGCGCAAGAAGTCCTGCTGGCGGGCGGAGCGCACGAGGTCGTTGTCCTCGTGGCGGAAACGCACGTACTGGAGCGCCTTGCGGCCGCACATGCGCTGGTAGCCGGGCTGCACGTTGATGTACGTGTACTCGGCGCTGTCGTTGAAGTAGCGCCGGTCGATGTCCACGTACACACAGCCCACGGCGTTCACCGCGCGCCAGAAGCCGCCGAAGCTCACGTTCACCACATGGTTGATCGGGAGCCCGGTGAGCTGCTTCACCGTCTTCACGGTGAGACGGGGTCCGCCGATCTCGTATGCGGCGTTGATCTTGTCCGTGCCGTGCCCGGGAATCTCGACCTTGAGATCGCGCGGCAGCGACATCAGGGCGGTGGCGTCCTTGCTCGGGTCCAGCCGGACGAGCATGATCGTGTCCGAGCGGGCTCCGCTCCCCCCCTCCACGTTGTCCTTGGGGCGGCGGTCGGACCCCAGGATCATCAGCGTCTGGGGCTTGCCCGGATCGGTGTGCGCCAGGCCCTTGATCTTCAGCTCGGGACCCTGGTTGAGGGCGTTCACCACCTTGTCGACCTCGTGGAACGCGGCCACCGAGGTGGCGCCGGCCGAGGCGAAGACCACCAGGAAGGCCCCGATGAGGAGCTTCTTCCAGAGGCCTGGGCGGGGGATCTCCTCCAGCATCGGCTAGGCGATCCGCAGGCGGCGGTCGTCCTCGCCCGGATGGTCCAGGCGGGCGGGTAGCAGCTTCACGAACTCCACGAGCGCCTGGCGATACTGGCCGAGGGACCGGATCGACACCCATTCCTCGGGGCCGTGATGGCCGGCACCGGCGGGGCCGCACTCCACCGCGGGCACCCCGGCCTGGAGGAAGGAGATCGCGTCCGAGGCCCCGTGGCGCCCGATCGAGATCTGGTCCTGGCGGCGGTCGATCACCACGGAGATCGCCTCGCCCAGAGCCTGCACGTAGGGGTTGTCGCGATCCACGATCACCGGCCGGCGGTGGAAGGTCTTCGTCACCGTGGCGCCGTCCAGCGCGTTCACCCCGGCGAGGATCGTCTCGGGGTCCTGGCCCGGCAGGTAGCGCACGTCCACGTCGATCACGCAGGCGTCGGGCACGCGGTTGAGCGCGTCCCCACCCATGATCCGGCCCAGGTTGATCGAGGGCCGGTCGAACAGGTCCGAGGACTCGCGCGCGAAGGGCAGCGACTCGATCTGCCTGAACACGTCGATGGCCTTGAGCACCGCGTTGTCACCGATCCAGGGGGTGGAGCCGTGGGCCGAGGTCCCGGTCACCTCGATCCGCATCGCGAGCACGCCCTTGGCCTGGATCCCGATGTGGAGGTCGGTGGGCTCGCCGGTGATGGCGAAGTCCCCGCTGTAGCCCTGCTCCACGAGGTAGTCGGACCCGCGCTCGTTCTCCTCCTCGGACTCCTCGTCGGACACGCACAGGAAGTGGACGCGCACGCCGTCCTGATCGGCCACGTCGCGGAGCGCGCACATCATCGAGGCGAGGCCGCCCTTCATGTCATAGGCGCCGCGGCCGTAGAGGCGGTCGCCCACCACGCGCGGCTCGAACAGCTCGGGCCTGCCGGGCACCACGTCGAGGTGTCCGTGAAAGACGACGGTGGGGGCATCCGCGCGCCCGACCGTGGCGGCCAGCACGGGCCGCCCGTTGTGCATCGTGCCGGTCACCTCCACGTCACGGGCCTCCAGCCAGCCCTTCACGAAGCCGGCCGCGCTCTGCATGCCCTCGAGCGTCGACGTGTCGTAGGTGACCAGCCGCTCGGTGAGAGCGCGCTCGTCCATGCGGTTTCAGGGTAGCGGCGGGAGGTCCCGGCTCCCGGATAAGCTCGCCCCCGTGAAGCGCGCCCTGCTGCTGGCCCTGCTCGGTGTGCTCGTCGCGGCTCCCGCGGCGAGCGCGCTGCCCAACCAGTACATCCTCCCCGGCGACGAGACGTTCCCGGAGGGCGTGACCCTGCGGCCCGGCACCGACCAGTTCTTCGTGACCTCCACCACGGACGGCACGGTGTTCCGCGGGACGCTCGCGAACGCGAAGCCGAAGGTCTTCCTCCCGCCTGGCAAGAACGGCCGCGTGCTCGCCAATGGGATCCACGCCTCGCGCCAGCGGCTGATCGTGGCCGGCAGCCTGAGCAACAGCATCTTCGTGTACGCCCTGCCGAGCGGCCGCCTGATCAGGCGCTTCTCCACCGGCACGGGCGGGCTCGTGAACGACGTGACCGTGGCGCCGAACGGAGACATGTACGCCACCGACTCGATGCGAGGGCTGCTGTTCCGGATCCCGGCGAAGGCCGTGAAGCGGCGCGTGGGCGGAATCCAGCCGCTCACGCCGTTCGTGAATCTCGCCAACACCCCCGTCGGCCTGTACGCGAACGGCCTCGTCACGGTCGGCCGGCGCTTCATGCTCGTGGACGGCACGGTGTCGGGCGCGCTCGTGCGGGTGAATCTGCGGACCCGCGCCGTGAGACAGGTTGACCTGCACGGCGCCCTGCTCCCCGTGGGCGACGGCCTGGCCCGCGACGGCCGCACGCTGTACGCCGTGAACTCCACCAACCGCGTGACTCAGCTGAAGCTGTCGAAGGGCGCTCTCAGCGCCCGCGTCCAGCTGCAGATCACGAGCCCCCTCTTCAAGTTCCCCACCACCGTGGCCATCGCCGGGAAGCGGCTGCTCGTGGTGAACGGGCAGCTCAGCCAGCGCGGGCGCAACCCGTCGCTGCCGTTCACCGTGTCGGCCGTGCGGCGCCCCTAGCCGGCCTCCGGCCGGCGGGCGAGCAGTCGCCGCCGCAGGTACGGCGCGCTGCAGAGCCCGAGCAGGATGAGCGTGGCGCCGATTCCGCCACCGCAGATGGTCCGGTGGCCGCCGCTGGTCCGCGGGTGTCCCGCGGTTACGCGGTGCACCTCCCAGTGATCGCCCTGAATCTTCCAGGTCGTGTAATAGAGCGCCTGGCCGGACCCGTACGGCCCGAAGATCATGTCGATCAGGGGGTCCCCACCGGAGGCGAAGCCGGTGGAGTCCGAGGAGCCCGGCTTCCACAGCCTGATCTCGCCGCACCTGTAGTCGCCGTAGAGGTAGCCGCCCCGGTAGGCCGCCGGCCACACGCCCGGAGGCACGAACGCGCCGCCGCTGATCGCCCCGCAGCCGTGCTTGTGCGGGTAGGCGAAGACCGGGTTGGTCAGCCCCGCCGGGGTGGTGCCGCAATCCGAGGTGTTGGTCCGGCACGGACCCTCACGCAGGTTCCACCCGTAGTCCGCGCCCGGCCGTCCCAGGTCGATCTCCTCCCAAGCCTGCTCGCCGGTGTCGTTGATGAAGAAGCGCGTGCCGCGCGCGGACGGGTCGAAGGCGAACCGGAAGGGGTTTCGCAACCCCATCGCATACGTCTCCGCACAGGTCTTCCCCGGGTCGGTCCGCCCGGTGCGGGCGCAGCTCGCGGCCTTCGATCCCCGGAAGGGGTTGCTCCGCGGAATGCCGCCGGTCCGGGTGATCCGCAGGATCTTCCCTAGCAGCACGTTGCGGTCGCGCGACGCGTCGTTCTGGTCGAAGCACCCGCTGTCGCGCGCGTAGTCGCAGCCCCCGTCGCCCACGCTCACGTAGAGCAGCCCGTCCCGTCCGAACCCGAGATCGCCGGCATTGTGGTTCCCGGAGTACGAGGGGATGTTGTCGATCAGCACGCGCTCGCTTCGCGGGTCCACCACGTCGCTCGCGCCTAGGGTGAACCGGGAGACCCGGTTCACGGGGGTCAGCGGGCTCTTCTTGGCGCAGGTGCCGTGCCCGCCCGCGGTGCGGTGCTTGTCGTACGTGTAATAGAGGTAGATGTGGTGGTTCGCCTCGAAGTCCGGATCCACCGCGATGCCCGTCATGCCGCGCTCGGCGTCCCAGCACACGCGGCCCTTGAGATCCAACGCGAGGTGGGGATCGAGATGGTCCCGGGTGTACACCTTGAGCCAGCCGGTGCGCCCCCCGATCAGGAGCCGCCCGTCCGGCGTGAACGCGAGCGCCATCGCTCCGTCGAAGCTCGCGATCTCGGTGTCCCTGAACCCGTCGGGCACGGACGCGCCCGCGCTCGCGGGCGCGCATGCCGAGAGCAGCAGCACCAGGCAGGCGAGTATTGATCGCGGGCGAGACATATGAAGGCCTTTCGACCCAATCGACTCGGCGGCGCTTCGGCGTTAGCGGCGACCCTGCCCCCTGCATCGCGCCTCACCATCAGGGAATAGCTGAGAAACGTGTCCTTCGCCTCACCAGTCTTCCTCTGGTACTTCCTCCGTGTCGTTGAAGCCGTCCGGCACGGATGCCGCCGCCGAGTCGGTCGCGGACAGCGCCAACGTGAGAAAGGCGAGCAGGAGGCTCAGGCGAAACACAAGACGTGACATGCCTTCGGCTCACTATCAGCCCTGCATTAGCCGCGAGCCGGTTCGTACGGGACATGGCCCAATTGTCATTCCAGGGATTTCGTACGCTCTGGGGAGATGATTTACTCAGCATGTGTCAACAACGCCGCCAATCCCGGGACCGGCTCGCAGCCGGCCGCGTGCTTGTCCTCTTCTGCGCTCGGACCGCCCGCACGGCGCGGCGTACCGCTGACAAGATCGGCCAGGCGGTCCGGTGAGGTTCGGCATCCCGATGTGCGGATCGTGGATCCGCCCCGGGCAACGCGACATTCCGACCCCGAAGGCCAGCGCACACCTCGGGACGCTCGGCGTGCTCCAGCCGCCACCGTGGACCCGACATGACCGGCACCGCGGGGCACCAAAGCCCTCGTCTACGATCTGGCCGCCTGGGTCGTTCCCCGGGTGCGCGCGGGCGCTCAAGTGGATCGGTCAGAGGCACGCTCGGTTGAAAGACCTCGGCCCAGGGCAATGTTGTTCCACTTGTTCCCCTCCTCGAGATCCTCGATCAGCCGCCCCGCCGCGGCCGCGAGTCACTGCATCCTCCAACGCCCCACGCCGCGCCGACAACGCGTATCGCTGTGCGTGCTCCCGCGTCGGCGATCGCCGGCGCGCCGACCAAGCCTTGATCGCCCGGGCGATGTTCAGGACCACAGATGACGTCTGAACCCGCCACAAGCCCTGTCCCCGCCTCGGGCTCAGACTTGCGGCGCGATCTCCTGATCTCGTGGCTGCACCTTGGTGTCCTCTGGGCTTTCGCCGTTGCTCAACCGCTATTCGGAGTGCTCTCGGACAGTCCCGAGTTTTTCGTCGCCCGGGACAACACCACTGGCGACATCGTGGTACTTGCGTTCGCGGCGGCGCTGGTGCCGCCGACTCTGCTCCTGTTGCTGGAGCTTCCCTTCGTGCGAATGCCACGCCTCCGCTCGGCGCTCCATCTCATCCTGGTCGGCGGTCTCGGGGCCGTACTGGCCGCGCAGGTCCTCAAGAGCATCGCCGGTGGAAGGTCCGGGACGCTGATCCCGGCTGCGGTGCTGCTGGGGGCGGCGGTCGCGGTCGTGTATGCCCGGGTCCCGGCGGTGCGATCCGTTCTCACTGCCCTCGCCCCCGCACCGCTCGTCTTCGTCGCAATCTTCTTGCTCACATCGGGGGTGTCCAAGCTGGTGTTGCCCCAGCACGACGCTGCGACCTTCGGACCATCGAGCACACACACGCCCATCGTGATGATCGTTTTCGACGAATTTGCCAGTACCGCGCTCCTCGAAAACCGCCATCGGCTGAACACTGCGCGTTTTCCGAACTTCGGCAAGCTCGCGGCCGCATCGACCTGGTACCCGAACGCCACCACGGTTGCGGACTTCACCCCCGTAGCTGTGCCGTCGATCCTGACCGGGAAGCGGGTTAAGAGCGGGACCATTCCAATCGCGTCGGAGCTGCCCGACAACCTCTTCACCTTCCTCGGTCCGGGTCACTCCATGAATGTCGAAGAGCCGGTCACCGCGCTATGCCCCGAGTCCCTATGCGCTCGTACCAGAGCCTCCACCCTGGACCGGTGGCACTCCCTTTTCTCGGACCTCGCCGTGGTGGTGGAACATCGTGTGGCCCCACGAGACCTTGAGGCCCGGCTACCGGCGGTGGATCAGTCCTTCCAGGGGTTCCACAAGACAACCGGCGACAACGTCAAGAGTGGGGATGACGCCAAGACGGCGACGGTGCGGAACGCAGCGACGGGAGATGTACCGTTCGCGACCCTTCAGAACCGCCGCGCCACCTCCACGCGTTTTGTCCAAGGCATGCGCGCCAAGGGAAGACCACCTTTCAACTTCCTGCACATCGCCCTCCCCCACATCCCCTGGGAGTTTCTGCCTTCGGGCCAGGAGTATCCGGTAACCGGAGCAGAGGCTCCGGGGCTCAGCGGGGACGACTGGACCGGGAAACCCGACGTGGTGGCCCAGGCTGAACAGCGCTACCTACTCCAGGTTCAATACGCCGATCGCGTGCTCGGCCAGATCATGGACCGCCTTCGAAGCCAGGGCTGGTGGGACCAAGCGCTCGTGGTGGTCACCGCCGACCACGGCGTCAGCTTCAAGCCGGGCACTCACCGACGAATTGTGAGCCCGGAAAACCTTGGCGAGATCGCTCCCGTGCCGTTGTTCATCAAGAGCCCGAAACAGGTAGACGGTCGCGTCGACTCCTCATGGATTCGGACCGTCGACATATTGCCCACGATGGCTCGGGTACTGGGACTCAAGTTGCCCTGGAAGCCGGACGGGCCGAACGCCGACGTGGAAGTTAGCGGGGTGAGCGCTTCCCACCGGGTCTTCGCCGCACGCCAACAGGAGGCAATCGACCGCGAGCACCGGCTCTTCGGATCCGGTAGAGACAGCCTGTTCGGTGTCGGGCTCCCCAACGTCGTCGCGCGGTCGGCCTCGAGCAAGACATCGGCAGAGATTGACGGTTCCTACGAGAACGTCGATCCAACCGGAACCCTTGTGCCGGCGTTCGTCACCGGCCGGTTGTCGGACCACGCCTTCGACCGAGTAGCGATTGTCGTCAACGGGCACACGGCAGCGGTAGGGCCGACATACGATGCCGGAGGAGTCCGCTTCTCGGCGCTCATTTCCCCTGACGTCCTGCGAACGGGAAGGAATGACGTTGTGGTCGCAGGGGTTCGAAGCGGGCGACTGGTTCCCCTCAATCAGAAGACGGGGCAGAGCTATCGCCTCACCGGCAACGGAATCGAGACTTCGAACCACGCGAAGGTCAGGATTGCTCCGGGAGCGGCGCAGGGTTACGTCGACACCTTGGGCGTCGAAAACGGGCGCCTCCGAATCGAGGGTTGGGCCCTTCGGAACGGTCGGCCAGTGCAGCGCATCATCGTCTTCGCCGATGGCGCCTTTGTTGCCTCCACCGCCCCCGCGGTCTCACGGCCCGACGTGGCCAAGGAGCATGGGAAGCGAGCCCTCGAGTCAGGATTCCTCGTCGCTGCGCAGGTTCACGGCTCTCCTCGCCGAGTCAGAGCATTCGCACTGAGTGGCGACACGGCGACCGAGCTCACCAGCGTGCCCTCAAACTAGCGCCGGGACCGACGGGGCGGAGGCAGGATCCCGGGCGGGGCAAACCGCCAGATGAGCCCGATCCCGTGTGTAGCATCGGCGCCCGCGCGACCCGGCAATGAATGCCCAGGTCGTTCGCCACGCGCGTGTCCTTCGCCTCACCAGTCTTCCTCTGGTACTTCATGCCCGCCGCCCTGGTGGCGCTCTGGGTCGCGCCGAAGCGGGCGCGAAACGTGGTGGTTTCGGTTGCCAGCCTGGTGTTCTACGCCTGGGGCGCCGGCGAGTTCGTGCTCATGCTGCTCGCCTGCGTGGCGGTCAACTACACCGCCGGGAGGCTGATCGGCGAACCCGGTGACGGCGAGCGGGCCCGCCGCCGGCGAGTGGTGCTGACCGCGACGATCGTCTTCGACCTGAGCGTCTTCGTCGTCTGGAAGTACGGCAGTTTCGGGTTGAACCAGGCGATCGACGTGGCCAACGCGTTCGGCGGCGACCTGGGAGCGGTGGCCGCGATCGCCCTTCCCATCGGGATCTCGTTCTTCACGTTCCACAACATCTCCTACGTCGTGGACGTGTATCGCGGGGTGCGCGGACCGCAGACCAAGCCGCTCCAGTTCCTCACCTACATCGTGATGTTCCCCCAGCTCGTGGCCGGCCCGATCGTGCGGTACCACGAGATCGCCGACCAGCTGCCGGCCGACTAGCCGCGGGACCGGCTCGAGGACTTCGCGGCCGGGTTCCCCCGCTTCGCGCTGGGCCTCTTCAAGAAGGTGGTGATCGCGGACGCGATCGCGCCGATCGCGGACGCAGCCTTCGGATTGCCCGGGAGTGAGCTCAACACCGCCTCCGCCTGGCTTGGCGGGTTCGCGTTCACGCTCCAGATCTACTTCGACTTCTCGGGCTACTCGGACATGGCGATCGGGCTCGGCCAGATGCTCGGCTTCCGGCTTCCGGAGAACTTCAACCGGCCCTACTCCGCGGTGTCGATCACGGACTTCTGGCGGCGCTGGCACATGTCGCTGTCGCGCTGGTTCCGGGACTACCTCTACATCCCGCTGGGCGGGAACGCGGCGCGGTCGACGAGCACCTACCGCAATCTGTTCGTTGTCTTCCTGCTCGTGCGGCTTCTGGCACGGAGGCGCCTGGACGTTCGTGGCCTGGGGGGCGTACCACGGCGCGGTCTGGCTCGCGATCGAGCGCGCGATCATCGTGGCTGGCTGGAATTGAACCGCTCCTCGGCTACGGAGGCGTGACGTGCGCCACCGGCGCCATCACGTTATCCTCGTGCTGATCGGGTGGGTGCCGTTCTTCGCGCCCGCCGACGCTCGGGCCCAGGCGGGCCGAAGGCATCGAGAAGCTGCCATCTCCGCCTCACCCTCGCTCCCGTCTGCGGTCTCCGTGTTGCCTGCACTGAACCAGTGGCCGCGGTGACCCTCATCCTGCTGCCGCTCAACGTGGTGCTCCAGCCCCGCGTGTGTCCGGGCCGCTCTTCGGACGAGGCACCGCAGATCGCCGCCACCGGCCCTGGGGATCGGCGTGGCTCGCGTCCGTCGGCGGGCCGCGCCGGGGTAGCGCCGCGCTGCTCGTGTGCTGCAGGGAGCCTAAGCGGGTTCCTCTACCTCACCCAGTCTGACTGCGCCAGCGGCCCATACCCCCTGATCCTCGCGCTCCGTGGCCGCGGCCTTCTTCTTCGGGCCCGCCGCCGCCTTCGTGGCAGGGACCCCCGCCAAGCCGATCGAGAATCGGATCCCTCGAGCCGTCCCGCCTGCAGCTCGACCGAGGACGGGACGTCTTCGGCGGCTCGATCCGCAGTGGATTCGTCGACCACCTGCAGGCCGATCCTGGAGCGCTCGGGAGCGCTGCCAGGGTCATCCGATCTACCTCGGGACTGTTCGCGGTGGACCGACACGGCGGCCGTCCTCTACGGCCGCGGCGTGGCCCAGGAGGCCGACCCCAGGCTCGACGCGTCACACGCGGGCCGTGCCGGTGACCAGGCCGGCTCTGGACGGCGACCTCACGACGCTTCTCGGCGATCCTCGCCCCGCTCCCCAGCAGGCGCTCGACATCGTGCGCGACGGCGTGTCCGCCCCCATCCAGACCCAGTGGTCGCTTTAACTCGGGGCGCTGGTGGGGCGCGAGCGGCGCACCACATCTCGGGGGGGCGCGGCGCTCTACCCGGGCCGGACCGTGATCCTCGGCAGCTCCTTCACCGGGGTCTCGATCGCGAAGGTGTATCCGTACTTCGCGGACATCACGAGAGTCCCCGAGCTCCTGAACGCCGAGGCCGCGGGGCAGCTCCCCCGAGACGAGAGCCTGCTCATCCGCCTCATCAAGCGCTCGAAGCTCTTCATCTTCGAAGACGTGGAACGCGATTTCTGGGGCGTGCGAACCGCCAGCGTCCTGCGTCCGGAGTTCCTCGACCGCCTGGAGCGAGCGCTCGACAGCTCACGTTGACGCGAGCCCCCGAGACCTCCACCGAGGGCCACCGCCCGGCGGCGCGCCCGCCAGGGACCTCCTTTAGAGTCGCCCGCATGGCGAGCCAGACCCCCGGCGTATCGAGCTCCGACGACACTTTGGAGGCCCTCCGGGCTGACGCGCTGGCCGCCGTGCGGCGCTATGCGGAGGAGGCTTTCACCGAGCGCGAGTTCGTGCCCGGAGAGACGAACGTGCCCGTGGGAGGACGGGTCATCGGCCCTCCGGAGCTCGAGGCCCTGACGGACGCCTCGCTGGACGGCTGGCTCACCGAGGGCCGCTTCGCGAGGGCCTTCTCGGAGGCCTTTGCCGGCGTGGTGGGACGCAGCCAGTCCTTTCTGGTGGGCTCGGGCTCGCAGGCGAACCTGCTGGCCGTGGCGGCCACCACATCCCATCTCCACGAGCGCCCGCTCCAGCCCGGCGACGAGGTGATCACCCCCGCGCTCGGCTTCTCCACCACCGTCGGCCCGCTCTACCAGTACGGGCTCGTGCCGGTCTACGTGGACGTGGAGCTGGACACGTTCAACCCGTCGCTGGACGCGATCGCGTCCGCGATCACCGAGCGCACACGCGCCATCTTGGTGGCGCACTGCCTGGGCAACCCGTTCGACGTGGCCGGCGTGGCCGCGCTCTGCCGGGAGCACGACCTCGTGCTGATCGAGGACTGCTGCGACGCCCTCGGCTCCACCTGGCAGGGCAAGCCGGTGGGCAGCTTCGGCCAGGCGGCCACGTTCTCGTTCTACCCCGCCCACCACATGACCACGGGCGAGGGCGGCGCGGTGGTGGCCGACGACCCCACCTGGCTGCGGGCCATCGGGTCGTTGCGCGAGTGGGGCCGCGACTGCTGGTGCCCGCCGGGAGTGAACGACGCCTGCGGCAAGCGCTTCGAGGGCCGCTTCGGCGAGCTGCCGGCCGGGTTCGACCACAAGTACGTGTTCTCGCACGTGGGCTTCAACTTCAAGGTCACCGACATGCAGGCCTCGCTGGGCCTCGCCCAGCTCGAGCGCCTGGAGGGGTTCGGCGAGCGCCGCCGGCACAACTTCGCGCGCCTCCACGCGGCGCTCGCACCGGTGGAGGACCGGCTCGTGCTCCCGCGTGCCCTTCCGGAGGCCGACCCGTCCTGGTTCGGCTACCCCTTCACCCTCCGCGAGGGCAGCTCGGACGATCGCCGTGACCTCCAGCGCTTCCTGCTCGAGCGCAAGATCGACAACCGGCTGATGCTGGGCGGGAACCTCACCCGCCAGCCGGGCTTCCTCGGGCGGGAGCACCGCATCCCCGTGCCGCTCACGAACGCCGACCGGGTGATGGACGCCTCGATCTGGGTGGGCTGCTATCCCGGTCTGAGCGACGAGATGGTCGACTGGATCGGCGAGTCGATCACCGCCTTCCTGGGCACCCGCGGCTGACCGGCAACCGGGCTGTCCCCGGCGAGGCCTGTTGTAGCCTCGCTGAGTGAGTGAGCACATGACAGACGGCCCCGGCGGGCCCGCCTCCGGCGCGGCCCCCCACCGTCTCGAGCAGGCTGCGCAGTCGGATCGGCGGCTGCTCGCCCGCTCATCGGTGACGCTCATCTCGCGCGGGTTCTCGAAGTTCGCGCAGATCTTCTTCCTCGTCCTCGCCGCGCGCCTGCTCTCCGTGGACGAGTTCGCGAGCTACTCGTACCTGCTCGTCCTGGCCGCCGCGTTCACCATCCTGAGCGACACCGGGGTGCCGCTCGTGGCCAGCCGCGACGCCGCGGCGGGCCGGGCCTCGCCCGGAGACCTCTTCTACTCCGCGCTGCCGGTGGTGGCGGTGACCGCGGTGGGGGCAGCCCTGATCCTGCCGATATTCGGCGCGCTGGACTCCGGCCCGGGCAGCTCCTTCGTGCCCGTGATGGTCACCGCCGCCTACGTGCTCTTCAACCGGCTCTTCGACTTCACGGCCACCATGCTGCGCGGGGTGGGCCGCTTCACGTTCGAGGCGGTGCTCCAGTCCGCGGGCGCGGTGTTCTTCATCGTCGGGGGCAGCATCGTCACGATCGCCGGCCTGGGCGTGACCGCGGTGCTCGCGGTGCTGGCCACCAAGGAGGCCGTGTGCGGGCTGATCGCGTACATGGCGATCCGCGAGGACATCGTGCGGCCGGAGGGATACACACCCGTCACCACCTGGCGGTCGCTCGTGAGGATCGGGATCCATCTCGCCGTGGCCGGCGTGGCGGTGGCGCTGATCATGAGGATCCCGCTGGTGGTGCTCGGCAACACGGGCACGTCCCGCGAGGTGGCGCTCTTCTCGGCCGCCCAGCGCTTCGGCGACGCCGTGTACATCCTCGCCATCAGCTCAGGCTTCGCGCTGCTCCCCGGCATCGCCTACCTCGCCCGGGCCGACCCTCCACGGGCCCGCCGCCTCCTCCACCGGGTTCTCTTCTGGCTGCTCGGGGCGAGCGTCGTGGTGGCGGCGCTGGCCCTGCCGCTGGCCCACGTGATCATGCGCACCATCTTCGGGGCGAAGTACGGCCCCGGGGCCGACCTGCTCCAGATCGTGATCCTCGGGCTGCCGGCCTACGCCGGGCTCGGAGTGTGCTGGTACGCGGTGGTGGCCTTCGACGGCGAGGCGCGGCTGGTGCGCATCGGGCTGATCGGGCTCGCCGTGTCAGCGCTTCTCGCCGCGCTCCTGATCCCCTCGGGCGGGGACGAGGGCGCGGCCTGGACCTATGTGGGCTCGCTCTACGCGATCGCCGGGCTGTCGCTGGTGGTGCTGGAGCGCCAGCTCGCCCGCGGCCGTGCCGCTCTGGCGGGAGCCGCCGCCTCCGGCGTCGGGCTAGGCAGCGCCGCCGAGCGCACCCCGATGGCCTAGCGTCCCCGCGCCGCCTCGAGGTAGGCCTGGTGCACCCGCTCGGCCTGGTGCTCGAGCGTGAACTCGCTCTCCACCCGCGCCCGCCCGGCCTGGCCCATGGCGTGCCGGCGCGCCGGGTCCCGGGCCAGCTCCAGGACCGCGTCCGCGAAGGCGCGCGCGTCGTCCACGTCCACCAGGATCCCGGTGTCCGGGGTCACGATCTCCGCGGGCCCGTCGATACGGCTGGCCACCGGCGGCCGCCGGCTCGCCATCGCCTCGATGAGCACCAGGCCGAAGGGCTCGCTGCGCGTGGGCAGCACGAGCAGGTCCCACTCGCGGAGCTCGGCGAAGGCGTCGGTGATCGTGCCCACGCGCACCCCCTCGCGGCGGGCCTCGGCCACGATGCCCTCGGCCCAGACCCGCTCGGAGCCCTCGGGGCAGGGCCCGATCATCCGGAACTCCGCGTCCGGGAGCTGCTCCCGCACCATCCGGGCGACGGCCAGGAACACGTCGCTTCCCTTTCGCTCGGACACGGTGCCCAGCGTTCCCACCACCAGCGGGGAGCCTGACGGCGCCGCGGCCGGCGGGTCGGGCGGGACCTCGATGCCGTAGTGCACCTTGTGCGCGCGGATCCCGCGGCGCTCCAGCGCACCTACGCTGGCGCTCGAGTTGGTGACCACCGCGCCGGCCGATGCCCTGATCAGCCGGCCCGCCACCGCACCGCGAATGCCGCCGGGGAGGATCTCGTGAACGTAGAGCAGCACCGGGGCACCGGTGGTGCGGGCGGCAATCGCCTCGGGGATCGTGATCAGGGTGTTCGCATGCACGAGCGCCGGGTCCTGGTCCGCCACCCAGCGGCGGAAGCGCCTCAGATAGCCGGGCACGCCGGCCAGCCGGCGTAGCGGTCCGGGAGGCACGCTCAGGGCCTCGCGGCTGTAGCGCAGGAGCCGCGGCTCGCCGGCCACGTCGTACCCGCGGCTCGTGAGCTCGTCCTCGAGCGGACCCGGGCGCGGAGCCCAGAACACGAACCTCCACCCGCGCGCCTCGAGCAGCGGCAGGACGCGGAGCACGGCGATGGCGGCGCCGCCGACCACCGGCTCGTGGAACGCGACGGCCACGGTGCGCCCGCCCTCGGGCGCCCGCCCCGCGGCCCCCGAAGCGGCTATGCGGCCCCCGCCCTCGACCGAATGCGGCTTCCCGCGACCTGCCGGCCGATCCGCTCGCTGAAGGGACGGATGAGATGCATGGCCACAAGGAATGGGAGCACAAACGTGATCACGAACCCGATGGCCACCGAGTAGGTGGTGATCAGCTCCATGTAGAGCACCACCAGGCCGGTGGCGTAGAGCACCACCCGGTACTCGTAGCCGGGGTCCCCCTTCCGGCCCGCGACGAGCCCGAGGAGGGCGCGCGCGACGAGCCCGAACAGGAGCGATCCCACCACGACCCCGGGGAAGCCGAAGTCGTACCAGAGGTCTCCGATCACGGTTATCGGCCGGCCGGCGGCCAGCTCGTTCCCCCACACCAGCTTCCGGAAGGCCACGTCCCCGCTCTCGGGCTTGTTCGGGTCGATCCTGTGGGGCACGTACGAGTGGAACGCGTCGAGCAGGCCCTCCCCGTACTTGAACGGCGCCTTGTGGCGGTAGTGGTGCGGCGAGCCGACGACGGTGGTGGCGAGGAACACGCCGTCGAACTCGGTGGTGTCGTTCAGGATTCCGCGCGGATCGACGATGTACGCGGGAGCGGAGCTCAGCGCCTCGCCGATCGACTCCCTCGAGGTGGCCTGGCGGACGCCGAGAAGGCCGGCCGCGAACACCACCACCAGCAGGACGCCGGCCAGCACGGCCCTGAGCCGCCAGGGCCGCCACAGGTAGTGGGTCACCACGCCGATCATCAGCAGCGAGAGGAACACGCGCGTGCGGGTGCCGGCGATCGCGTAGTAGGCGCAGACCTCGAACGTGATCAGTCCGAATGCCCACTTGGCCCGCTTGGTGGCGGGCTGTGCCCAGGCGGCCCAAACCAGCAGGGCGATGGTGCCGAAGCCGAGCAGCACCTGGTAGGCCAGGCCGCTGTTCAGCACCTTCTGGTGCAGCATGTTGTTCGCGGCCCCCGACGGGCCGCCGACCTTCACGAACACCGCCACCTGTCCGATGAAGGCGATCAGAAGGCAGAGCGCGACGATCACCTGGACGTCCCCGCGCCCGGCGTCGCCCCGCGCGACCCGTGTGAGCCGTCCGGCCAGCTTCCTCCCGGGCGGGAGCAGGTAGCCCACCACCACGAGCGCGAGGAAGATCGTGACGGCCGCCATTGCCCGCGTCAGGGCGGGCTCGAGGCCCTCCCTGAGGTCGCGCGTCACGAACAGCGCGATCTCCTGGGTCTCCGTGCGAAGGAGGCGGTTCACCGAGGAGGGCTCGTAGTAGAAGCTGAGCAGGTCCCGCGAGTTCACGAAGAGCTGGATCGGGCGGGCCACGAACGAGGTGAGGCCCACCGCGGCGATCACCGTGATCGGCTCGAAGAACGCGCCGCGGTGCAGCTGGATGGCCAGGACGGCGACGCTGATCGCGGCGGACGCCGTGAGCATCACCCACGCGACCGGGGCCCCGCCGATCAGGCACACGATCGCCGCCACGGGCAGCGAGGCGGCGGCCAGCGCCACCATCACACGCTCGAAGGGGTCGAGGCGCCCGATCACGGCGGCCATCAGCTTCCCGTTCCCCTCGACGCGAGCAGCTCGAGCAGCCCGTTGCTCGTGAGCACCCAGTGGTCACCCTCACGCCGGAGGCTGAAGGGGGTGGGAGCGCCCTCCTTGATCACCGCCCGGCCGGCCGAGTAGTTGCGCATCGTCACGTTCAGGGTGACGGCCGGCCCGTGCCGTTCCGCGTTCACGATGCGGGGCGGACCGAGGCTCTGGAAGGCGTAGGCCGCCTGGCGGCGCTGCGTCTTCAGCTTGGCCGGCGTGAGACCCAGGGCTGGTGCGTAGTACCGCGCGGCCGCGGCGCTCCGGCTCTTCTGGAGCGCCTGGAACCACTCGAGGAACGCCCTCTCGGGACTGTTGGCGGGATAGCGGGCGATCTGCCGTTCGCTCACGGCCGGGGCATCGGGTGCCTCCGCCGCCGCGGGCTCTCGCGCGACGAGGTCCAGGAAGCTGTCGCTGGCCAGCAGCCAGCGCCCGTTCTCCCGGTGCAGGTCGAACCTGCTCACGTTCTTGTTCACGTAGTCGACGCGGCCGTTCGGCGCGAGCCACCCGGTTCGGAAGCGGACGACGACGGCGGCGGTGGACCCGCGTCTCACCACGGCCCTGATGAACGGCGGCGCCAACGGATCGACCGCGTAGGCGCCCACCCTGCGCTTGTGCCTGAGCTCCGCCACCGTCAGGCCGAGCGAGGGCACGTAGTACCTCGACATGCGCCTGACGTCGTGCTTCTGAAGCGCCTGGAACCACTCCAGGAACGCGTGCGCGGGAGAGCCCTCGGGGTACCTGTCCAGCATCCGTTGGGTCACCACCGGAGCGCGTTTCTTCATGCGGGTGTCGCCGCCCAGGTATCCACAGCCCACCGTGGAGAGCCCCACCGCGAGCACGAGCGCCAGGATTACGGCAAGACGCGGCGCCCCCGAGGGCAGGGCACACCGCCTGGCCACCGGTCAGTCCTCCGCGGAGGCGGCGCCCACGGCGCCGGAGACGAGACCCGCGCGCTCCATGTAGTCGGCCAGCGCCTCCCGCCAGTGGCGAAGGGGGGCCAGGCCAAGCGACTCGGCGCGCCTCGACACGAGCACGCCGTTCAGTGGGCGATCGGCTCCGCCGGGGGGCCGGGTGGTGGTCACGGGCTCCACCTCCACCTCCACGCCGGCCAGCTCCAGGATCGCCTGCGTGAACTCGAACCAGGAGCATGCGTCCGATGCCGTGACGTGGACGACGCCGGAGGCGTCGCTCTCCACCGCCTCGACCAGGGCGCGCGCCAGGTCCGCGGTGAACGTCGGGCTGAGCCGCTGGTCGGAGACCATCTTCAGCGCTCCCTGCTCACGGGCGCGCCCGAGCATCCGGTTCACGAAGTTGCCGCCCTTCGAGGCACTCCCGTGGAGGCCGTAGAGCCCGGCTCCCCGGGCCACGAGGGCGTCGGGCGCGTAGGCCAGGGCCGCGTACTCGCCGGCCAGCTTCGAGAGGGCGTAGATGCTGCGCGGATTCGGCCGGTCGTCCTCGCCGTACGGGTCCGGCGCGGTGCCGTCGAACACGTAGTTGGTGCTCAGGTGGACGAACTTGGCCCCGCTCTCGGTGCAGCGCTCGGCCAGGCGCTTCACCGCCCGGGCGTTCACCTCGAAGGAGCGATCCTCCTCGCGCTCGCACACCTCCACGTTGTGGAAGGCGGCGCAGTTGAACACCACGGTGGGCTCGGCCCGCTCGAAGGCGGCGGCCACCGCGTCGTCATCGGCGATGTCGAGCTCGGCGTGCCCGGCGGCCAGCACCCGCGACCCACCAGACAGAAGCTCCTCGAGGTCCGACCCGAGCTGACCGCCACCGCCGGTTATCAGCACGCGGTCGAGGCTCACAGGACCGAGCCGAACTCCTCAATGCGAGGCTGCACCTCGTTCAGGAGCTGCAACCAGCGGATGTTGTAGTAACGAGGATCCGTGAGCGAGGAGCGGTCCTTGATGTCGATCGCGCCGAGCAGGTCGGACACCGCCTCCACCACGGAGCGCCGCGGGATGAACCCGATCCGGCCCGAGAGCTTCGCGTTCGAGCACTCGTAGTCGCGTGTGAGCTTGGGGGCCGGAGCCTCCTCCAGCCGGACCTGCGCGCCCACCAGCTGCGTGGAGCCCGCCACCAGCATCGCGAGCTCGCGGATCTGGTAGTTCGAGTGGAGGACGTTGAAGATCTCGCCCTTGACCAGGTGCTCGGGAGCCTCGTAGGCCGCCACCATCGCGTCCGACACGTCACGCACGTCCACGAGCGGCCGCCACATCCAGCCGCCCCCATGGAGCAGCAGGCGCCCCTCCACCAGTGCGTCCTTGACGAAGGTGTTGACCACGAGGTCGTAACGCATGCGCGGGCTGTGCCCGTAGACGGTGCCGTTGCGCAGGATCACCGGGCAGAGGCCCTTGTCCTGGAGCTCGAGCAGGGCCTTCTCGCCGTAGTGCTTGGAGGTGGAGTAGGCGCCGCGGGGCTGCACCGGGGCCGTCTCGTCGTGCATTCCGGGCGGCAGCCCGTCGTACAGGGAGCAGGAGGAGGAGAACACCACGCGCTCCACGCCGTGCTCGACGCACGCGTTGCCGAGCGCCTCGGTGGCCACGGCGTTCATCTGCCAGTTGGCCTCGGGGTCGTATTCGGCGGTGGGGTCGTTGGAGAGGCCGGCGAGGTGGATCACCCCGTCGATGCCGTCGAAGGCGCTCGGCGGGATGTCACGGACGTCGGCGACCACGAGGTCGATTCCGTCCCTGACCCGCTCGAGCGGCTTTTCCCCCCAGTAGAGCCTGTCGAGGACGCGGACCTTGTATCCGCGCTCCAGGAGGCGCTCCGTGAGGATCGCCCCTATGTACCCGGCTCCACCGGTTACGAGGATGTGTCCTGCCCGGGGAGGCTTGGCGG
Organism: uncultured Thermoleophilaceae bacterium; assembly: GCA_963819115.1. Lineage (GTDB taxonomy): Bacteria > Actinomycetota > Thermoleophilia > Solirubrobacterales > Thermoleophilaceae > JACVRW01. The sequence continues at coordinate 2,121,473 of CAWFUR010000011.1, forward strand.
CGAGGCCATTGCTTCGGGCAGCGGGCTGAGGTCCATTCGCCGCGTTCGTCACCGGACTTACGCTACAACAGCGACGGCGAAGTCGCGGCACCTTTGAACTTCGCGCTCTGGCGGGGATCGTTGTAGCGTGATGCGCCGCAACAATTACGCGCGCCCCGCGCAAGGATCTCCCCATGGCTGCCGAACCCACCACCCAAACCGACCCGGGCCCCGCGCCGGCGCCGCTCACCGACCCCCTCCTGGAGATCGTGATCGTGGTGTCCGACGGCGCCCGCGAGCACGTCAGAGCCTGCCTCGAGTCGCTGCGCCTCCATCCGCTGGCCGCCGGGCCAACGGTGGTGCACGTGGTGGACAACGCCAGCAGCGACGGCACGGCACCGATGATCGAGCAGGAGTTTCCCGAGGTCCGGCTGCACACGCTGCCCTGGAACGCCGGCTTCTGCATCGCCAACAACGTGGTGCTCCGGCGGGCCACCGCGCGCTACATCCTCGTGCTGAACCCCGACACCGAGGTCACCCCCGGGGCGCTCGACTTCATGGTCCGGCTGATGGACTCGCGCGCGGACATCGGCATGGCCAGCTGCCGGCTGATCCAGCCGGACGGGACCTTCGACCACGCCGCCAAGCGCTCCTTCCCCACCCCGCTGGGCGCGCTGGCCCACTTCACCGGGATCGGGCGGCGCACCGCCGCCGACTCGCGGCTGGCGCAGTACCGGGCGCCCGAGCTCGACGAGCTGGACAGCGGCGAGGTGGACGCCGTGAACGGGGCGTTCATGCTCGTGCGCGACACCGCGCTTGCCCAGGTGGGCCCGCTGGACGAGGGCTACTGGCTGTACATGGACGACCTCGACTGGTGCTACCGCTTCAAGCAGGAGGGCTGGAAGGTCTGGTACGACGGCTCCGTCACGTGCATACACGTGAAGGGCGGCACCACGGTGGAGGCACGCCGCAGCGGCCGGCACCGCGGTCTCAAGCACAACCTCGCCTTCCACCGCAGCATGGGCCGCTTCTACCGCAAGTTCTACGCGGGAGAGCGCCCCGTCGTGGACGGCGTGATCTACGCCGCGATCATGGGGAAGTTCCTCATCGCCGCGGTGCGCAGCACCATCGCACGACGCAAAGTTCTCTAAATGGCCCCACCCACGATCAGCGCGATCGTCGTGAATTACCGGCGGCCGGACATCCTCGCCGCATGCCTCACATCGCTCCAGGTCTCGCTCGACAACACCGGGGAGCCCACGGAGCTGGTGGTGGTGGACAACGCCTCCGGGGACCACTCGCTGGAGCTGGTGGCCGAGGTGTCGCCCAACGCCAAGCGCCTCGAGATGACCTCGAACCTCGGTTTCCCGACCGCCGTGGTCAAGGGCATGGAGGCGTCCACCGGTGAGTGGGTGCTCCTGATCAACAACGACGTGGAGGTGGAGCCCGACGCCGTGGAGCACATGCTCACGGCCGCCCGCAGCGCCCCCCGCATCGGCTCGGTGGCGGCCCAGATGCGCTTCGCGAACGGCCGCGACACGATCAACTCGGCCGGGATAGGGGTGGACAAGCTCGGGATCGCCTTCGACCGGCGGCTGGGCGAGCCCGTCTCGACGAGCGAGACCGACCCGATCGAGGTGTTCGGAGCCTGCGGCGGAGCCGCGCTCTACCGCCGCGAGATGCTCGACGAGATCGGCGGCTTCGACCCCAGCTTCTTCTTCGCGCTCGACGACGCCGACGTGGCCTGGCGCGCGCAGATGAGGGGCTGGCGCTGCCTGTACGTGCCCGCCGCGGTGGTGCACCACCATCACGGCGCCACGATCGGGCACGGCTCCAGCCTCAAGTACTTCCACGTGGGCCTCAACCGCGTGCGCACCCTGGCCAAGAACGCCGACGACGCCCTGCTGCGCCGCCACGCGCTGGCGATGATCGGCTACGACCTCGCATATGTGGCCTACGCGGCCGTGACCGACCGGACGCTGGCCCCCCTCAAGGGCCGCGTCAAGGGGCTCCGCGAATGGCGGACCTACCGCCGGGCGGGCGCGCCGCTGCGCGCGCCGGTGGAGCTGGCCCCCACCACCGGCCTGCGCTCGGCGCTGGCGCGGCGGGCGGCATGGCAGGGCACCTCGGACCGCCTCAAGAACGACAACCGCGAGCCGGCCGGCGTCGCGACCGACCACGAAGGGAGCATCGGGTGAAGCCGCTCGAGACGCGTTTGGACGGACCCATCCTCATCGAGCCCCTGGTGCATGGGGACCACCGTGGCTTCTTCCACGAGACCTACCGCAAGAACGTGTACGCCGATCTCGGCATCCACGACGACTTCGTCCAGGACAACCACTCCCGCTCGTCCAAGGGAATCGTGCGCGGGATGCACTTCCAGGTCGGCCAGGGCATGGCGAAGCTGGTGCGCTGCGGGCGCGGCGCCGTGCTGGACGTGGTGGTGGACCTCCGTCGCGGCTCGCCCACCTTCGGGAAATGGGAGGGCTTCGAGCTGAACGACGAGAACCTCCACCAGCTCTACTGCCCGATCGGGTTCGCGCACGGTTTCTGCGTCACGAGCGACCTGGCGGACGTTATGTACAAGTGCTCGGGCTACTACGACGAGGAGATCGAGCGGGGCATCAAGTACGACGATCCCGAGATCGGGATCGTCTGGCCCGACGTTGAGCTGGTGCCCTCGGACCGGGACGCGTCCGCCCCCCGCCTCAGCGAGATCGCCGACGAGTTGCCCTTCACGTACTAGCTATAGCGCGGGTTTATGCCCCGCCGGTTGGTGCGAAGGTCGATACGGGACTGGCGCTTTGGCGCCGGGCAGGGTATACAGAACGAGATGCCGGCCCGCTTGGCCACGCACGGACGCCCGCAGGCGGCTCCGGCGCCGGAGGAATACTCCCTGTTCCGTCGCCGCGGACCTTGGAAAGACGCTCTCCGGCGTCGGATGCTTGCGGTCGCAGATGCACTCACCTTTCTCTTGGCGATCGCTGTCGCGGGTACTGTCGAGGGGCACAACGCCGCACTCTGGGCCATGGCGCTGCTGCCCGTGTGGCTGGTCCTTGCGAAGATCGAGGGGCTCTACGACCGCGATCAGCCGAAGATCTGGTACCTGACGATCGACGAGGTCCCGGGGCTGGTGCACTGGATCACCGTCTCGGTGGCCGCCACCTCGCTGATCATGGCCGCCGTCATGGACAACGGCTGGCTCTCCGCGAAGAGCGCGGCACTGATGTGGATCGTGGCCCTGATCGCCTCCGTGGCGCTGCGAAGCGCCGCCCGCAACCTCTGGCGCCGGATCGTTCCGCCCGAGCGCGGCCTGGTGATCGGCAGCGGCCAGCTGGCCACGGCCGTACGCCGCAAGCTGAAGCTCGAGCCCGGGCACCACATGGCCGTGGTGGGCTACACGGGCACCCCGTCGAGCGGCCGCGCGGGTCACGACATCACCGGCAACGGCAACGGGAACGGGAACGGCGACTCGGACAACGCACGGGTGGAGGAGCTGGACCAGGCCGATCTCGAGGAGCTGATCGTGGCCACCGGGGCGGAGCGGGTCATCCTGGCCGCGCCGGAGCTGGACGAGCCCACCCTGGCGCGCGTGGTCCAGAGCTGCCGTTCGCTGGGCGTGAAGCTGAGCGTGACGCCGCCGATGCGGGCGATGCTCGGAACGGCGGTGGAGCTCAGCCACATCGCCGAGCTGCCGGTGATCGAGTACCGCACCGGCAATCCCTCGCGCTCGACCATGGCGCTCAAGCGCGCCCTCGACGTGGTGGTGGCCTCGATCGGCCTCGTAATCCTGATGCCGGTCATGCTCGTGGTGGCCCTCATGATCCGCATGGACTCCAAGGGTCCCGTCCTCTTCATCCAGCCGCGCGCCGGCCTCAAGGGCGTGCCCTTCCCCATCCTCAAGTTCCGCACCATGGTGCGTGACGCCGAGGCCCGCATCTCCGAGGTGGTGTCGGTGGAGGAGCTGAACGAGCCGATGTTCAAGCTCCGCGACGACCCCCGGATCACCCGCCTGGGCCGCTTCCTCCGCCAGACGAGCCTCGACGAGCTGCCGCAGCTGATCAACGTGGTGCGCGGCGACATGAGCCTCGTGGGCCCCCGCCCCGAGGCACTCTGGCTCACCGACCGCTACAGCGAGACGGAGCGCTTCCGCCTGGAGATGCGGCCCGGGATCACCGGGCCGATGCAGGTGCACGGCCGCGGAGAGCTCACCTTCCAGGAGCGGCTCGCGGTGGAGCGCGAGTACGTGGAGAACTACTCGCTGCGCAAGGACGTGAAGATCCTCCTGCGCACCGTTTCCGCCGTTCGCACGGCGCGCGGCGCCTTCTAGTGCTGCTCGCCGCGCTTGGCCGCGGCGCACACCGCCACGAAGAAGAGCAGGCCCGAGACCCAGGCCAGCACGATGGCGGCGGTGAGCAGCATATGACCCTCCTCCTGGTAGGACCACTGGCGCTCCCGCCTCCCCTCGGCCTGAACCGAACGACGATGGGAGAGCGGTCGGGAACCTAGACCCCTCATCGGACGGTTTCGCATCGATCCGCACAAAGTCGGCCTAGTTTGCGGGGTGGGCCGATCCGGCGCCGGGCCGGAGGGCGCCGAATACCATCCTGCGGTGCCGCAGCGCCGTCCCCTTCTGGTTGCCTGGGCACACCTGGCGGTGCTGTGGGCCTTCGCCTTCGCCCAGCCGCTCCTCGACGTCCTGGGCGACAGCCCGGAGTTCTTCGTGGCCCGCGGCAACACGCGCGGCGACATCCTGGTGCTTACGTTCGCGCTCGTCCTGGTGCCGCCCACGGTCCTGGTCCTGGTGGAGGCTCTGCTGGTGCGCGCCCCGCGCGTCCGCGCGGCGGTGCACCTGGCCTTCGTCGCCGTGCTCACGGCGGCCATCGCGCTCCAGGTGCTGAAGTCGCTGTTCGGAGGCATCGGGGCGGCACCCGCCTTCGTGGGCGCGCTCGTGCTCGGCGCCGCGGGCGCGCTGCTCTACGCCCGCAGTCAGGGTGTGCGCTCGATCCTCACCGTCCTGGCGCCGGTGCCGGCGGTGGTGATCGCCCTCTTCCTGCTGATCTCGCCCGTCTCCGAGCTGATCCTGCCGCAGAAGGAGGTATCGGCCGCCGGGCTGGAGGGCGGAAGCGGAGCGCCCGTGGTGATGGTGGTGTTCGACGAGATGTCGGGCGCCTCGCTGCTGGACCGGAATGGCCGGGTCGACGCGGGACGCTTTCCCCACATCGCCGAGCTCGCCCGGCGCTCCACCTGGTACCGGAACGCGACGACCGTGGACTACGCGACGCAGCGCGCCGTGCCCGCGCTGCTCACGGGCACGCGGCCGCCCGGCGACTCCCTTCCCATCGCCTCGGACCACCCCCGGAACCTGTTCACGATGCTGGGTGAGCGCTATCGCCTCGACGTGCACGAGGCGGCCACCCAGCTCTGCCCGGAGCGGCTCTGTGGCGAGCGGGAGCGCGCCGGGGAGGAGGACCGCCTGCGCTCACTGGCCGACGACCTGAGCGTGGTGTCGCTCCACCTTCTGCTGCCCAACGAGCTTGCCGACGACCTGCCCGCGGTGGACGCCACATTCCAGGGGTTTCGGGATACGGGAGACAGCTCGGCGGCGGATCGCGGCGCCGCCAGCGTTCCCGACGCCGCATTCCGGGGCCGGCCCGCCCTCTGGAGCCGGTTCCTCGAGCGGCTCGGCGCCGGCGGGACGCGTCCGCAGCTGCACTTCCTGCACATCGCGCTCCCGCACTGGCCCTACCAGTACCTCCCCTCGGGGCAGGAGTACTCCTCGGACACGTCCCACATTCCCGGCATCGACGGCTCGAGCTGGACCTCCAACGACGCGCTCATCCGGCAGGCCTACCAGCGCTACCTGCTCCAGCTCGGGTACGTGGACCGGCTCGTGGGCCGTCTCCTCGCGCGCCTCGACGCGACCGGGACCTGGGACCGGTCCCTCGTGGTGGTGGCCGCGGATCACGGGGTGAGCTTCCGGCCGCGACAGCCGCGCCGGTACGCGACGCGGCGGAACTTCCCCGACATCGCGTCGGTGCCGCTGTTCGTGAAGGCGCCGGGGCAGGACCGCGGCCGGGTGGACGACTCCCCCGCGGAGACCGTGGACGTGCTGCCGACGATCGCGGACCTGCTGGGCCTCGACACCGGCTGGCGCTTCGACGGGCGCTCGGTTCGCCACGGCGCCGGCGACCGCCCGACGGTGGCGGTGCTCAGCGGAGCCGAGTACCGGAAGCCGTTTGCGGAGTTCCAGCGCATGCGGGACCGGGAGGTGACGCGCCGGATCGGCCTGTTCGGGTCCGGTGCGGACGCGGGCCGGCTCTACTCGACGGGTTCGTATCCGGAGCTGCTGGGCCGGCGCCCCGGGGACCTTCCCGCCGGTGCAGCGGGCTCCGCCCGGGCGGAGGTGGATGACCTGCCCCTGCTCGCCCACGTGAATCCCGCGGCGGCGCTGATCCCGGCCCTGGCCAGCGGGTCCATAGAGGGGTCGATGAGTCCCGGCACCCCGCTCGCGCTCGCGCTGAACGGCAGGATCCGCGCTGTCACCGAGGCGTACGAGCAGGAGGGCCGGCTCCGGTTCAGCGCGCTTCTGCCGCCGGACGCGTTCCGCCGGGGCGCGAACCGGCTTGCGGTCTACTCGGTCACCGGCGGGGACCGTCCCGCGCTCGCGGCCGTCACGCAGGCCGCGCCGGCGCGGGCCGGCGGCCTGCTGCGGCGGGACGGAGAGGGCGAGCGGCTGGAGCTTCCCGGACGACCCCCGATCGACATCCGCCCCGGTGTGGTGAGCGGTTTCGTGGAGGCGCTGGGAGCATCCGATGCCGGCCACCTCGCGCTCACCGGCTGGGCGGCGGACCCCAAGCGCGGGGCGCCGATCAGGAGGGTGCTCGTGGTGGTGGACGGTCGAGTGCTGGCATCAGTCACACCGTCCATCCCGAGACTCGACGTCGTGAAGAACTTTGGCCCGCGGTCGCTCAGGGCCGGGTATCGAACCTCGGTGCCGCTGCTCCACGCCGACCTCGTGGCCCGGAGGCCCGAACGCGTGAGGGTCTTCGCCGTGGTGGGGACCAGGGCATCCGAGCTCCGGCGCCTGCCGCAGGCGCGTCCGTAACATGCCCCACCCCGTGCGGCTCTCCTACGTCGTGGGAACACGACCGAACTTCGTGAAGATGGCGCCGGTGATCGCCGCGCTGCGCCGCGCGGCGCCCCAGGCTCGCCATTGCGTGATCCACACCGAGCAGCACTACGACCAGACGATGTCCGGGGTCTTCCTGGACCAGCTCGAGATGCCCGAGCCGGACCACGCGCTGGGTGTCGGCTCCGGGACGCATGCCGTTCAGACGGCGCGTGCGATGCTCGCCCTGGAGCCGGTGCTCCTCGCCGAGCAACCGGACCTGCTCGTGGTGGCGGGGGACGTGAACTCCACGCTGGCCGCGGCTCTCACGGCAGTGAAGCTCGAGATTGCGGTCGCCCATGTGGAATCGGGCCTTCGCAGCCACGACCGGACGATGCCCGAGGAGCACAACCGGGTGGTCACCGACCACCTGAGCGAGATGCTGTTCGTGCATTGCGAGGACGCGGCCGCCGCCCTGAGGCGCGAGGGGGTCCCCGACGAGCGGGTTCACTTCGTCGGGAACACCATGATCGACTCGCTCGTCGCGGCACTGCCCGCGCTCGACGACCTGCGCATGCGGGAGCGCCTCGGGCTAGAGGGCGACTACGTGCTGGTCACCCTGCACCGCCCGAAGCTGGTGGATGGGCCACTGCTCCACGAGTCGCTCGCGGCGCTGCGCCTCCTCGCCCGGGAGGTCGAGGTGGTGTTTCCGGTCCACCCGCGCACGAGGCAGCGCATCGGCGACGCCGACCAGCCAGGCCTCCACATCGTCGAACCCCTGGGATACCTCGAGTTCCTGGACCTGGAGCGCCATGCGGCCGCGGTGGCCACCGACTCCGGCGGGATCCAGGAGGAGTCCACCTTCCTCGGCGTTCCCTGCTTCACGCTTCGCGACAACACCGAGCGCCCGGTGACGATCGAGAAGGGCACCAATACGCTGCTCGGCCTCCGGCCTGAGGCACTGGCCGACATCCCCTCGCTTCTTGCCGGGACGCCTCGCCGCCAGCTCGCCCCGATCCCCGGCTGGGACGGCAGAGCCGGTGCGAGGGTCGCCGAGCGGATCCTCGGGTGGCTCGCCGGGACGCGAGGTGGGGTTAATGTCCCGCCGCATTCAGTCACGGATTCCTAGGGTGGAGAGCAAATGGCGACAATTCTCGTAACCGGATCTCAGGGGACGCTCGGCAGGCCCCTGGTGGAGGAGCTGCGCCGGCGGGGGCACACGACATGGGGCTGCGACCTCCAGCATCACGCCGACAGCCAGGTGTTCCGAGCCGATATTCGCTCCTACCGCCAGCTCGAGCAGCTGCTCGAACGGACCGGGCCCGTGGACTTCGTCTACCACCTCGCGGCCGAGTTCGGGCGGATCAACGGCGAGGAGTTCTACGAGACGCTGTGGTCCACCAACGTGATCGGGACCCGGCACATCCTTGAGCTTCAGCGGGAGCATGGCTTCAAGCTGATCTTCGCCAGCTCCTCCGAGATCTACGGCGACCGGCACGAGGCGATCCTCGACGAGGACATCCCGCTCCACCACTCGATCATCCAGCACAACGACTACGCCACGACGAAATGGGTGAACGAGGTTCAGATCATGAACTTCGAGAAGCGCTACGACTCCCCGGTGGTGCGCCTGCGCTTCTTCAACGCGTACGGCCCCGGCGAGCACTACCACCACTACCGCAGCGTGGTCTGTCTCTTCTGCTACCGCGCCCTGGCCGGCCTGCCGTACACGGTCTACAAGGGCTACAAGCGGGTGTTCATGTACATCGACGACTTCATTCCCACGCTCGCGAACGTGTGCGACCGTTTCGAGGCGGGCGGGGTCTACAACATCGGAGGGACCGAGTTCGCCAGCGTCGAGGACGCCAGCAACCTCATCCTCGAGACCCTCGGCAAGGACGACTCGCTGGTGGAGTACCTCCCCGAGGACGCCCACAACGTCCAGAACAAGCGCCCGGACATCACCAGGGCCGCCGAGGCGTTCGGGCACAACCCCACCGTGACCCTGGACGAGGGGATACCCGCCACCGTCGAGTGGATGCGCACGGTGTACGGAGCCTCGCTCGAGGGCATCCGCTCATAGCGTGACCGAGGAGGAGGTTCCCGAGGTCAGCCTCCTCGTCCCCTGCCTGAACGAGGAGCAGAACGTTCCCTCGGTGGTGGACAAGCTCGTGAGGCTCCTGGAGGAGACGAAGCTGAGCGGCGAGATACTGATCGTCGACGACTGCTCCGACGACTACACCTTTCGCGAGGCGATGCTGCTGTCCAACCGCTATCCCCACGTCAAGGCCCTGCACAAGGGACTTCCGAGGGGGATCGGGCATGCCATCAGGTTCGGCCTCCAGCACGCTCGCGGACGCGTGGGCGTGGTGGTCATGGGCGATGCGGTGGACCCGATCGCGGCGATACCGGACTTTCGCGACCGCGTGATCGATCACGGCGACCACCTGATCCTGCTCTCGCGCTACGCCGAAGCCGGCGACTCCGCGAGCATCCCCTGGAGCTATCGGATCTACCAGTGGATCTACCGCCAGCTGTGCAGGTGGGCGGTGGGGCTTCCGTTCCGTGATCCGACCTATGCCTTCCGCGGGTTCGACATCGAATTCGCGCGATCGCTCGACCTGCGCTCCGGCGGATTCGAGATCTCGCCCGAGCTGACCCTGAAGGCCTGGCTCGGCGGTGGCCGCATCCACGAGCTGCGCGGCCAGCAGGGAAGGCGGATCGCCGGGGAGTCCAAGTTCGTGTTCTCACACCAGGCATACGGCTACGCGCGTGTCCTGCTGGCCGCGGCCCTCGCCTATCGCTCGGGGTCGACGGCCAGATCGAAGACCCGGGAATTCCCCGCAAACCGAATGTAAGGTGTGATGATGGAGAGCTCGACCACCGCGCCCCCAGGGGATGCCTCCTCGAGCGACCTCTCACCCTCGCCGCTCGACGTGAGCGACGATCTGGAGCTCTCGGTCGTGGTGCCGGTGCTGAACGAGCGCGAGGCACTGCCGGGACTGATCGAGGAGATCGAGCAGGCCTGCGAGCCGCTCGGCGTCCGCTACGAGATCGTGGTGGTGGACGACGGCTCCACGGACGGCACGGCCGACCTGCTCGAGCAAATGGCGCAGGAGCACCCGGTCGCGCTGGTGCAGCTGCGGCGCAACTTCGGCAAGGCCGCCGCCTTGAAGGAGGGCTTCCGGGAGACGCGCGGCCGCGTGGTGGTGACCCTGGACGGCGACGGCCAGGACGACCCGGCCGAGATCCCGGCGCTGATGGAGAAGCTCGACGAGGGCTTCGACCTCGTGTCGGGATGGAAGCGCGACCGCCACGACCCGGGCCGCCGGCGGCTCGCCTCCAGGTTCTTCAACCGCGTGACCGCTCTCCTGTCGGGCGTGAAGCTCCACGACTTCAACTGCGGGCTCAAGGCCTACCGGGGAGACCGCATCCGGTCGCTCGACCTCTACGGCGAGATGCACCGGTTCATCCCGGTGATCGGCGCCCAGCAGGGTTGGCGGATCGCGGAGATGCCGGTGAACCACCGGGCCCGCCAGCACGGCCGCTCGCGCTACGGGATGGAGCGCTACGCCCGCGGGCTGCTCGACCTGGTGAACGTGCTCTTCATCGGCCGCTACCAGAACCGGCCGATCCACCTGTTCGGCGGTGCCGGCCTCGTGCTCGGGTTCGCCGGCGTGATCATGTGCACCTACCTGGCCGCGATCAAGCTGGGCGGCGCGGCGATCGGCGAGCGCCCCCTGCTCCTGCTGGGCGTGCTCCTGATCGTGGTGGGCATCCAGCTGCTTACGCTCGGGCTGCTGGGCGAGATGGTGGCCGCGGTCCGGCAGGACATCCGCGGGCCGCGCGGCGCGGAGCTGCAGGTGGAACGCGTAGTCCGCGCCGGCGGCAAGCGCTAGCCGGAGGTGATCCCCTGCCAGGGGAAGGCGCTCCACCAGCGTGGCGACCGCACCTCTCCGGCCGCCATGCGGGTGAATCCTCCGCGGGTCCACGTGTTCACGTGCCCGGGTGTTGAGCCCAGCCTGCCCACGTAGCGGCCGCGCAGGAGGTTCCCTCCCCGGAAGAAGGGCTCGTGCGGGACGGTGAGCAGCACGGCACCCGACGAGACGCGGGCCAGCTCGCGCAGCGCCTCCCGCGGGCGCTCGAAGTGCTCCAGCACCTCGATGGCCATGACGAGGTCGAACTCACCGCGCTCGAACGGCAGCCCGTAGAGGTCGCCCACCTCGGCCCGGACGCCGGGGTTCCGGACCCGGAACTCCTCCACGGCATCCTCGCGGGCGTCCACCCCGACGAGCTCCACCTCCGGCAGTGCCTGGGCCAGCCACGCGGCCACGATCCCCTCGCCGCATCCCGCGTCGAGGATCCGGCGCGGCCCGAGCCGGGTGATCTCGCCGAGCAGGGTGGCTTGGAAGCGCTCGAGCAGCCGTTGCTCGATCCCGCCCGAGCGCTCGTACTTCTCGACGTTGGAGGTCCTCTGGTTGGTGGTCTCGGTCACGACCTGCCCTCGAGGATCAGGTAGGGCCCGAAGCTGGCCGACCTGCGGTAGTGAGTGGCGAGGAAGCGGTCGAGGATCCGGATGCCGGTGGACTTGCCCGCCCGGTTCGGCTCCGGGGCCGCGGTGATCGATGCCGTCCAACGGATCACCAGCGGCAGGTGCTTGCGCTTCAGGTCGGAGACGATCTCCCGCTGCACCGGCGCCGAGGTGACCACCCCGGGGGCGGCGATGTCGTACCGGGTGGCGCTCGGGCGATCGGCGAGCACGTAGAGGATCGGCGCCCCCGAGGTCACGAGGTCCGCACGCCGGGTCCCCACGTAGATCGGCTTGTCGGGCGGCACGCGTCGCTGCACGTAGTGGACCGCCGCCTCGAGGTCGCTCAGGCGGCAAACCTGCACGGGGTTGGACCCCGGGAGGGAGCAGTTGTAGATCGGAAGCTCCTTCACGCCGTCGGCCACGGCGAGGTGGATGGGCACCATGTCCGACTCGAACTGGCGCTCCGCCCGCTGCGCGGCGTCCAGCCCGAGCCAGAGGAGCACCACGGCGATCAGGGGCAGCGGCACGAGGGCAAGCCGGGCCCGTGTCGAGAGGCTCCCGATGCGCTCCCGGACCGAGCCGGGGCCCCTGATCAGCGGCCCGAGCCGGGCCAGGATCCAGGCCGAGGGTGCGGCCAGCACGACCGCCAGGGGGCCCACGTGGAAGGCGTCGGGGCGGGTCACGAGGTAATGCGCCATGCCCACTCCGAAGACGGCGACCGCCACGTGAGGCCACCGCTCCCTCTTGAACCCGAGCGCCAGCACGACAAGCACCGCCGCGAGGTCGATCAGCAACAGCAACGGCACCTCGGCGGAGAGGACCGAGCCGATGGTGTTGCGGGCGCTGCTGAGCGAGGAGAAGTGGACCGGCCCGTGGTAGAGAAGCGGGAAGGGGAGCGACTGGTACTTGGTGAAGTCCTCGATCGGGTACCGGATCAGGAGGTCCCACGAGCGCCCGAGCCCGGCCGGGATCACCACCGGGGCGAACACCACCAGGGCGCTTCCCACGGACGCCGCCACGAAACGGGCCGCGAGCCTGGCGCCGCCCTCCGGGGAGATGAGATAGGCGAGCACCACGCCCAGCCCGAGATAGGCCGCGAACTCGATCCGGAAGACGGCGCACAGGCCCACCAGCATTCCGGCGGCGACCGGCGAGCGCTCCATCACCAGCAGCGCGCCGATGGACAGGAGGAGCGCCATGGGATAGGGGTGCGGGCCCGTGGGAGCGGCCAGCGCCAGGGCGGCCACGGCCCAGGCGGCCAGTGCCAGGCCCCGCGGAGCCTCGCGCCTCGCCAGCAGGTACACGAGCAGCGCCAAGCCCGCGTTGGTGAGCACGCGCACGATCCGCCACGTGAGGAGCGACGGCCCGAAGATCTTCCAGAGCGCGGCGAGCAGGTAGGGCTGGCCGGGCGGGTAGAACCACCAGAAGTCCCTGTAGGGGACCTCCCCTCGTGCGATGCGTGACGCCGCTGTGAGCATCAGCCCCTCGTCGTTGGGCTGCATCCCCTTCAACATGATCGAGGCCGAGATGGCCGCCGCGCCCAGGAACAGCGCCACGAGGCCGAGTGTGCGCGCGCGGCGACTCGCCGAGGAGGGGAAGCGCGCGGGGGCGGCCGCGATCACGGCAACCGGCTCCGGTCGACCTCGTAGACCGTGGCGCACCCGAAGTGCCGCACCGAGGCCAGGTAGGGCCTGAGCAGGCGGGTGAGGTCGGCGCGCTTCAGGCAGTCGGAGTAGAGGAAGCGTGCGCCCGATCCCGCCACAAGCCGGGTGGCCTGGGCGCGGTCGAGGCGGCCGGAGAAGAGCCCCTCTGCCCGCTTCACCCGGTCGTGGTAGTCCGGCGTCCACGAGATCTGCCCGACCCAGGTCTCGCGGCCGGTCTGGTACGGGATCATCAGCCCCGAGTAGATCGGCGCGAGCACGCCGCCGGAGCGGTGGAGGTTCTCCAGGTAGTCGAAGGCGCGCTGCTCGCCCGGGTGGACCAGGTAGGGCTGCCCGCCTTTGTGCACCTCGATGCGGATCTGGTTGAGACGGTCCACCACGCCGAGGGCGAGCGCCAGCACGATGAGCGCCGCGACCCAGCGCGTCCGCTGCGTCCACCACTGGGCCGGGCGCAGCTCTGCCACGCCGGTGGTGGCCAGGACCGCCAGCGGGAGCGACATGCCCTGGAGCGAGTGGAACGGGAAGGTGCCGAGGCCGCTGATGGTGATCGCGAAGTACTCCCCCACCATCGCCAGCGGCAGCACGCGCACGGCCACGTCCTGCCAGCCCTCGGCCCGGCGCCGGTAGGCCAGCGCCGCGGGCAGCGCCAGCGGCAGCAGGCCGATGGCCCACACCGAGGGCGGCCATCCAAGCTCGAACTTGCGGTTCGCGTGGCCCGCGATCTCCCAGGCCGGGTCCACCCGCTCGAGCACGGCGTAGTACACGAGCGGCAGCACGGCCGCGGCCAGCAGCGGTCCCACCCCGCGCAGCGCGGCGCCGAGGTCGCGCCGGTCGCGCCTGAGCTGGACGAGCTCCACCACGGCCACGGTGAGGATCAGCGCCGTGCCCTGCCAGGGCTGGAGCCACGAGACGATCAGGGCGCCGGCGGCGGCCCACCCGGCGTACCAGCGCGCGGAGCGTCCCGCGGCGCGCCGTTCCGGCACGCGGGCGCGCTCGGCCGCGAGCAGCACGAGCGGCACCAGGCCCACGGCGATGGCGGTCATCAGGTAGCCCCACACGTACACGCCCGGGAACACCTCACCGGAGAGGAAGCGCATCTCCTTGCGGAAGTCGAGCCCGCCGATCGAGAGAAGGTCGAGGGCGGCCGCGAACGGCGAGACGTAGAACAGCGCGATCGCCAGGGCCGCGAGCCGGGCCCCGCGCCCGCTCACGAGGCGATGGACGTAGGCCCGGAAGCCGATGAACACGGCGGCCACGGCCAGCGGCTTCCAGAGCAGCAGGTAGGCCAGCGGGATGGACAGCCCGGCGCGGTGGAGCAGCCCGGAGATGAGGAAGCCCGGATGGATGAAGTACGAGGTTCCGTCCGGATTGATGTCCCAGACGTTGCGGATCACGATGTGGTCCCCGGCCACCCGGATCCAGGAGAAGTACTGGAGCTGGTCGGCCACCACGCCGCTCTCGGCGCCGGTCATCGCCAGCGGGCGCGCGGCCAGCGCGGCCAGGATGCAGAGCGACATCCCGGCGAACGCGGCCAGGATCACGACCTCCCAGCGGTCGAGGGTCAGCGCTCCCCAGAGCCGCGCCTCGCGGACCCGCGCCGAGCCGGACGCACCAGCCGGCGCCCGGGGCACTCCGGGCGCCGCGCCGTGGCCCCCGCTCACGAGGGAGCCCGGCCGTTCTCGGCGTATCCGCGGGCGTAGCCCCGGGCCGCGCGATAGCTGTAGAGGCGCTCGTCCAGCACCGGCGAGCCGAGCGCGCGAAGGAGCGGCGCCGCCGGTCTCGCGGCCGCGGCCTTCACGTGACTGAGAGGGCTGAACGGCGGCGGCGGCTCGGTGAGCTCGGGGTGCTTGGCGTGCACCGTCCGCATGGCCTGGCCCACCCTCCTCATCCGCGCCTCGGTGGTGGCGGGGGTGTCCACGCGCAGATGGTGACCCACGGCCTCGGCGTCGTAGCGGAGCCGCATCCCGATGCGAGACAGCCGGTATCCGAGCTCGATGTCCACGCAGCGCTGGAGGTCCTCGTCGAACGGGCCCTCCGCGGGGAGGAAGGACCGCTTGACCGACACGTTGGCCGTGCAGAAGTGATGCCAGTCCACGTTGTCCGGGTCATCGATCGTGTTGAAGGAGAACAGTGGGCCGCCGTCCTCGAGCCACAGCATGTGCGGCGTGATCTCGAGCTCGGGCGCCCACGTGACGAGCCCCACGAGCGCCTCGTTCTCCTCGGGATGGGCCCGGTGGTGGTCGAGGTGGCGCTGCACGAGCCCATCCGTGGCCACCACGTCATCGTCCACGAACAGCACGAGCCGGCCGCGGGCTCGCCGCACGCCCGGGTTGCGCGCCGCGGCACGGCCGCCGGGCGGCCGGCGCTCCACCTGCACGCCGGGGTAACGCTCGAGCACCGCCGGCGTGTCGTCGGTGGAGCCGTCGTCCACCACGATCAGCTCGATGGGCGAGTCGGTGCGCTGGGCCACCAGGGCATCCAGGCAGCGGCGCAGCTTCGCGGCGCGGTCCCTGGTGGGGACCACGACAGAAAGCGCCGGGCTGTCCCCGTCGGGAGGCGACATCGCTGTCACCCTAGCCGCGGTCCCGCCCCGGCGCGGCGGCTCGCTAGGCCGCGCAACGGCGCATGCGACGGGCCTCGTCGCGCGTCGGAGCCTCCACGAAAGCGACCACCACATCACCCACCGGGCCGGCGCCGCCGCCACTCGCCTTCAGCAGCTGAGCGATGGCCGGAGCCGCCGCCCGCGCCCGGGCCGGGGAGGTGTAGACGTAGAGGAAGCCGGTGTGCGCGCGGGGAAGCGCCACCTCGATCGCCCCCGCCCCGATCGGCGGGATCGCGCTGAGCCGGGGGGCCAGCCCCGCCGAGCGCAGACAGGCGATCCTGCGGTTGACCGGACCGGGATCGCCGCGCTCGTAGATCCGGGTCAGCCCGATGCCGGCGATGGGCCGGTAGCCGCTGCGCAGTACCAGCGACAGCCAATCCCGCCGTTGGGTCCAGTACCCGAGCGGGCCCAGCACGATCAGCCGCGAGCGCCGCCCGGCGATGACGTCGGTCATGTGCCGCGGGGAGATGAGCCGGTAGCGCCGCGCCTCGGCCTCGGACAGCTTGGCGTTCAGCACCCCCTCCATGGAGAAGTCGTTCTCGAACCCCGGCACCACCTTTGCGTGCGAGCCGAACAGGTACCCGGGCCAGAACGCCAGGACGCGTTCCCCGGGTGCGGTGGCGGCGTCGATCGCGCGCGTCACGTCGCGGACGGAGGAGAGGCGCACGGTGTCGGCCGCCGGACTCCCGCCTGCGAAATACCCGTGGCGCAGCTCGCGGGGCAGCTCGACCAGCGGCACGATCAGGTAGATCGAGGCGCAGAGCGCCAGCAGAGGCGCCCCTCGACGCGCCACCCAGGGCCGTCCGAGGCGCTCCGAGAGCTGCGGGAGCAGTGGCACCAGCTCCATCGCCCCGACCACGAGGAACGGCACCGCGCTCACGAAGTACTGGTCCACCGTCGGATCCGGCACCAGGCTCACCACCATGAGCGTCCCGGCGATCGCGAGGGAGAGCGGCACGGTCCGCCGCACGATCCACACCGCGGCGAGCGCGGCCACGGCCGCCAGCAGCAGGAGGGCGTCCTGTGCCTGCGTCACGAACGAAACCACGACATCGAGCCTCTGGCCCCAGTTCCCGAGTGGGCCGGCGCTGCCTCGCACCGAATGGAACGTGAAGTTGTTGAACACGAAGCGGGACGGCTCCAGCAGGAAGAGCAGCACCGACGGGAGCACGCCGGCCGCGATGCCCGCCAGCATCGCGAGCGCGGGCGTGCGGCGCCCGCGCTGCTCCCGGCCCGCGGCCAGCCACGCGTAGATGAGGAAAACCGGCACCGCTGCCGCGAACAGAAGCCGCACGTCGATGGCGAGCCCGAGCAGGACACCCCCGGCGATCCAGCGCCCCCGCGCACCCGGGTCGGCCCGGTCCACCGCCATGAGGGCGCCGAAGAGGAGCAGGCCGGCCAGCGCATAGGTCTTGACGATGGGCATGAACCAGAGGACGTAGGTCGAGGACGCGTACAGGAGCACGGCCACGACTCCAAGGCCGGGGGACCTCAGACGCAGGGTCACGTAGCGGAGCACGAGCACACCGAGCGCGGCGGTGATCAGCACGGACAGCGCCCGGGCGACGTTCCAGGAGTCCCCCAGGATCCCGGTCCAAGCGCCGTAGACGAACGGCAGCGCCGGCATCTGGGTGAAGAAGAAGTCCTGATACGGGAGGTTTCCGTGCACCACCAGCGTCGAGGCGATCACGTAGAAGCCCTCGTCGGCGTCGAGGTCGCGGAAGATCGCGACGGGCGCGAGCACGGCGACCTGAGCGGCGAAGACGAGCAGCGCAAGGACGGGTGGCGGCACACGTGTGAGCGCCCCGCCGGCGCGCTGGAGCAAACCGCCGGTCACTGCCGGCAGCCGTTCGGGTTCGGGGTGCCGCGTAGCCGGAATACCGTGATCTTCCCGCTTCGGGACAGCTCCCGGGCCGCCGGGTCGGTCCGGGTCCACCCCGCCTCGGGGCTCGCCTTGCGGTCGTATGCCGGGCCGAAGATGAGCCCCTCGGGGGAGTACGGGATCAGCGGCGGGGTGGTGACCACATAGTCGTAGTGGCCGGCCGCGAGCGCCGAGCGCCACGCGCGGCAGCCGCGCACGCGCTCGAAGGCGCCGTGAGGCCCGATGTGGGCCACCTGCTCGACCCGGTTCGAGAGCGTGTTGCCGTAGAGCGGATAGGTCTGGATCGATCCGACCACGGCGATCCGGGCGTCGCTCACGTTGCGGGCGAAGGCCAGCGGATCGGATGCGTAGCGCTCGCGCAGGTAATGGCGCTGAACGGCGTAGCCGCCGGCCACGCCCAGCACCAGCACTCCGGCCAGCCCGGCGGCGAGGAGGCTGCGGGGAACGCGCCGGTCCACGCGTGCGATGACCGCCGCGGCGAGGGCGCCGAACACGAGCGCCAGCGCAATCCGACGGGTGTCGCCCGTCCCGATGCCGGAGTCGAAGAGCGTGACGATCAGCAGCGTCAGGAGCGCCGCGTAGAACCACGCGCGCCGGGCCACCCTCACCCCGGGCGGCACCACGGGCACGAGCGCGAGGGCGATCAGCAGCCCGGGCGTGAGGTAGCGCAGCGTGAACTGGAAGAAGTACGGGATGCCCTCCGGCCCGTCGGCTCCGCGGGGCGTGAACAGGTACACGGCCACGCTCGCGGCCGCGGCCACCCCCAGCACGCGCTGGAGCGGGCGCCCGGCCACGATGCTCGCCACCGTGCCAAGGGCCACCAGCGCCAGCATGGCCCACCACAACTCCCCGAACGCCGTGTTCAGGCCCGGGAGGTAGAAGTCGTGCCAGATCGACCCGTCGGTGAGGTAGTGCCACACGGTGTAGGTCTGCGGGAGCGGCGGCGAGGGCACCGAGACCGGCCCGAGGTCGAGCCCCACCGCCGGGAACGGGTTGCCCACCCGGAAGAGGTTCCGCAGGTACCAGAAGCTCCCTGCCAGGAGGAGCGGGCCGGTCCACCATGCCGCGATCCGCATTCGCCGCTCGCGCGGGGCCACCAGGATCACGCCCACGGTGAGGGCGGCCACCGGCGCGATCGCCGTGACCTTGGCACCGAGGGCGAGGCCGGCGGCCACGGCGGCCAGCGCCACCGCCGGCTCGCGCCAGCCCGCGTTGAGGAGCAGCGCGGCCGCGGCCAGCACCAGCGCCCCGGCCACGATGTCGGTGCCCGCGGTGCCGCTCTGCGACGTGACGAGCGCGGGCGCGGCGAGCAGCGGACACGTGGCCAGGAGGCTCGCCGGGCCCAGTCCGTAGGGCCGGCCGACGCACCAGGCGGCCAGCAGCGCGAGCCCGAGCCAGCCCAGGTTGATCAGCGGGGTGAGCACGTCGGAGTGCATCAGCACCATCCCGACCGTGTGCAGCAGCTCGCTCCCGTAGGGGAGGAACGGCACGATCGGGTCGCTGTACACGAACTCCATCCGGGTGATGGACCCACTCTCGAAGAAGCGGGCGGCCACGGGGCCGTGGTAGGAGAGCGTGTCGCTGGAGAAGATGCCGTGCTCGAGCGCGGTCACCACCTTCACCCCCCACTGGGCGAAGACGAGCACGGCGGCCACCGCGGCCACCCACACGCCCAGCCGGTCCGGGGCCGGGGCCGGGGGTGCCGGCTCCGCCGCGGCGCCGGCCCGTCCCTCTCCGCGCCGCCCGAGCCACCAGGCCGCACCGCCCAGGAGCAGGGAGCCGGCCACCAGTGGGGCTCGCTCGAGGATGCCGAGAGTGCCCAGGAGGTGGGCAATGCCCCACAGCAGCGTCAGGAACAGGACCGCCTCGGCCAGGCGCGCGGGCGCGCCGGCCCAGCCGGGCACGATCCGTTCCCGGAGAGCGAAGGCACCCGCTCCGAGCGGCGCCAGGACCAGCAGGGCCAGCACGACGCCGGCCAGGTAGTCAGCCGCCGTCACTCATCCGGCGTTCCCGCCGCTCGCGACATCTCGGGCCGGAAGCGCAGCTCGTAGACCGTCGCGCAACCGAAGTGGTGCACGCGTGAGATCAGGTTCCCCAGCAGCGGCCTGAGGTCGGCCGAGGGCCGGCAGCTCGCGAACAGGAAGCGGGCCCTCGTGCTGCGAACGAAGGGACGCGAGCGCGCCCCCAGCTTCCCGTCGAAGAGCGCGTTCGAGTCGGCCAGCCGCTGGCTGTGGTTGGGGGACCAGGAGAGCCCGCCCAGATACACCTCTCGCCCGGTCTGGTACGGCACCAGGTTGCTGGCGTACTCCGCCGCCAGCACGCCCCCCGGCCGCGGGTCGTCGGCCAGCCAGTTCAGCGCCTGCTGCTCGCCCGGGAGGATGTAGTAGGCGTACACGTTGGCCTTGATGTTGTTCCGCGGCAGCTCCAGCTTGTGGATGAAGCCGGGCACCGTGAGCAGGAAGAGTGCCGCCACCACCATCCACGGCCGCGGGCTGCGGATCACGCTCATCGTGCCCAGCACCGCCAGGATGCCCAGCGGCAGGGCCAGGCCCTGGAACGCGTGGTACGGGAACGTGCCCAGCGGCAGAAGGTAAACGAGCAGGGCGGCCAGCGGCCAGATCCGCACGGCCAGGTCCTGCCACGTCGGCGCGGGCAGGCGGTAGGCGAAGGCGGCCGGAAGCGCGAGCGGCAGCACGGTGAGCACGATCGCCCACCACGGCCAGGACCAAACGGTCTGGGCTCCGGCGGCGTTGGACTCCGAGGCCAGCTTCCAGGAGGCGTCCTTGTGGGAGAGGAGGAAGTAGTAGATCGCCGGCACGGCGGCGGCCGCGGGAACCACCGCCATCACCAGCGGCGGGCGCTCCCGCGTGCGGGCGAACCGCAGCGCCTCGACCGCGAGCACGATGATCACCAGCGTGGCGCCCTGCCAGGGCTGGAGCCAGAACACGAGCAGCCCGCCGGCGGCGCACAGCCACAGGAGCCATCCCCGGCCACCGCCGCGCCACCGTTCCAGGCCCAGCAGGATCAGCGGCATGAGGAAGACGGCGATGGCCGTCATCAGGTAGCCCCAGAGGTACTGGCCGCTCCACATCTCTCCGGAGATGAAGTCGAAGGTGTACTGGCGCGGGTTGCCGCCCCAGTTGGACCAGGCCACCACCGCCACCGCCGGCATCACGCTGAACAGCGCGATCACGAGCGCGGCGCGCTGCTGGTTGCCCCGGGGCACCAGCCGGCGTACGTACAGGAGGCAGCCGAAGAAGGTCAGCAGCACGGCCAGCGGCTTCCAGGCCTGGTAGGCGAGCGGGATCGAGATTCCCGTGACGTCGTGGAGCAGGCCCGACAGGCCGAAGCCGGGATGGAGGAACGAGCGTGAGCCCGGAGCGAGGTCGAAGCGGTTCCCGATCAGGCCGTGGTGCGCCGCCTCCCGGATCCAGGCGAAGTACTGGAACTGGTCGACCGGGAAGAGCCCCTCCACTCCCGACAGGGGGCGGCCCTGCACGGACAGCGGCGCGAACACGGCCAGCGAGATCCCCGTGAGCACCACGAGGCAGGCCGCCTCGAAGGGATCGAGGCCCACTCGGCGCGTCAGGGCCTCGACCCGGGAAGCGCGCGCGAGCGGTGGGGCGGCGCTCATCCCCTCCATGCGTTCACGAGCGGATCTCGCCGCGCCATGCACGACCTGCCACCGGCTCGGCGCACGGCGGATTCCTGCATGGCTTTCGTTAGCCTCTCGCGCAATGCTCGGACGGTGCTTCGGGTCGCCTCTCTCGGCCTTCACCCTAACGGCGGTGCTCGAGATCCGCCCCCGGTCGAGCCCGGAGCGGATCCACTGAGCGACCGGCGCGGGCCGGCGTCGTCCCTCCGGCCAAACACGATCAGGGCCTCCGCGGCCGTGCTGCTCGCGGGACCGACGGTTCTCGCGTTCTTCAGCGGCGGCTATCCGGTGGAGCCCCAGCTGCTGGGCGCCGCCGTGGCGTTCGTGGTGCTGGGAGCAGCGATCGCGGTGTCGCCCTGGCCCCCGGTGAAGGGCCGGGGACTCGTCGCGCTCGGAGCGCTGGCGGGCTACGCGGCCTGGACCTGCGCATCGATCTCGTGGGCGCCGATCCGCAACGCCGCGGCCGACGAGACCGCGCAGGCCGTCCTCTACGCCGCCGCGTTCGCCGGAGCCCTCGTGACGATGCGCGATCCGCTCGTGCGCCGCTGGGCCGCTCCGGCGCTTCTGGCGGGCATCACGCTGGTGGCGGTGTACGCGCTGGCCGGGCGGCTCCTGCCCGAGCTGATCACCACCGAGGTGAGCTTCCGCTCGGGCTCCCGGCTCCAGCAGCCGCTCACGTACTGGAACGCGCTCGGCCTTCTGATGGACTTCGGCCTGCTGCTCGGCCTGTGCGTGTGCTCCGACCCGGACCGATCGAGGCGATTGCGCGCCGCGGCCGGAGCCGCCACGCTGCCCTGCGCGGCGGTGCTCTTCCTCACCTTCTCACGCGGATCCCTGATCGCGCTGGCCGCCGGCTACGTGGCGCTGCTCCTCGCCCGCCCCGCGCGGGCCGCCCTGGCATCCGGACTGATCGTGCTCGTGGCCGGGGCCGTGCTGGCGGGGGCACTCCAGCTCTTCCCTGCGGTGCTCGACCTGGGGCACAGCGCCTCGGAACAAACCGCGCAGGGCACCGCGCTCGTGGCGATCCTGGCGCTGGGCATGGCCGCCGTGGCCGCCGCGGTGTGGCGAATGAGCCGCGCGGAGGCCCTGTCGACGCCACTCGACCCCAGCCGGAACGCCAGGCTGGCGATCGCCGGGCTGAGCGTGGCCGCGGTGTTCGGGATCGGCTGGCTGATCGTGGACAGCTCTGAGACAACCAAGCCGCTGCCCAGCTCGAAGGGCCGCCTCACCACCATCGCCACCAATCGGGCGGACTACTGGCGCGTGGCCCTCGATGCGCTGGGCGACCATCCGGTGAAGGGCGCGGGCGCCGCCTCGTTCCGGGTCGAGTGGCGCCGCGAGCGGAAGTCGGACGAATCCGCCCTGGACGCCCATTCTCTCTACATCGAGACGCTCGGCGAGCTCGGCCTCGTGGGCGGCCTCCTGCTCCTGACCTTTCTCGTCACCGCGCTGGCGTCGGTAAGCGGCCGGGGCCTCGGCGAGGCCGATCCCCTCCGTACAGCGGCGGCGGCGTGCCTGATCGCCTTCCTCGTGCACGTGGCGCTCGACTGGACCTGGGAGTTCCCCGCCGTGACGCTGATCCCGCTCCTGCTCGTGGCGGGTGTGATGGCGTCCCCGGCGGGCGGTGGCACCGGACGCTCGAGGGGGCGCCCCGGCGAGGCCGAGCCGGCAGGTGAGCGGCCGCTCGACGGCTCCGCCGGCACCCGGCCTCGTCGCGACCCCGTTCCCGGTTGAGCGCGGACCCGCGTCCGCCCCGGCGGGGGCGGCTCGACGCCACCGAGTGGCTCACGTTCCTGGCCTTCGCCGCGTTCGGGGTGGCCGTGCTCGCCGGAATGCTGCTCCGGGTCCGGGTCCAGGGAGGAGTGGCCACCGGCGCCGACTCCTACGTGACGGTGGACCAGCTCCAGTACCTCAACTGGATCCGCCAGGCATCGGACCACCTGGCGGTGAAGAACCTCTACGACCTCGCGGACAGCCCCCGCTCCTTCGTGCACCCCGGGGTCCTGCTCGCGGGACTGCTGCACCGGCTCGGGCTTGGGCTCGTGGAGTCTTTCCAGGTGCTGAAGCTGCTGGCCATCCCGCTGCTCTTCGGCGGAACCCTGCTGTACGTGCGCCGGTTCCTGGACGCCCCCCGGGACCGGCACCTGGCGCTCGTGGTGGCGCTGTTCAGCGTGTCCCCGGTGGCGGCCGCGGCAGGCTGGTCGCACCTGGGAAGCAACAAGCAGGACCTGCAGCTCGACTTCATGGCCGGCGAGATCTGGACCGGGCACTACCTGTGGGGCTACATGTTCACCGCGATCGCGGTGGCGCTCATGCCGCTGACGCTCCTGGCCTACGAGCGCGGCCGCCGGGGCGGCGGGCGGGGCATGCTCGCCGCGGCGGGCGCCGCCGGGCTGCTCTGCGCGTGGCTCCAGCCCTGGCAGGGAGCGGCGCTCGCGTTCGTGATCGTGGGCGCCGAGGCGCTGCTGCTGCGGCGCGATGACGGTGAGGCACGCAGCCTCGGGCGCGCGGCGCGCCACGTTCTGCCGGTGCTGCTCGCCATCGCCGCCCCGCTCGCCTACTACTGGATCCTCTCCCGCACCGACTCCACCTGGGAGCTGGCCGGCAGCGCCAACGCCGAGGGGGGCTGGCCGCTGTGGGTGATGGTGGTGGGCCTGGCGCCGCTGGCAATACCCGCGCTCTTCGCCTACCGCCTGCCGGCGCCCGACTTCGGGTCGCTGGCGCTTCGCCTGTGGCCGGTCGCCTCCCTGCTCGTGTTCTACCTGCCCACCGGGACCTTCCCCGCCCACGCCATGCAGGGGATCACCATCCCGCTGGTGGTGCTGGCGGCCCTGGCGATCCGGCACCGGCTCGGCACGCGAGTGCTGCCCGCCGCACTCGCGGTGGCTGTGATCGGAGTGATGGTGGTGCCCGGGGTGATCTACCGCGTGGACAAGCTGAGGGGCGCCGTGAAGGCCGGGCTGCAGCCCTTCTTCCTCGAGGACGGCGAGCACGACGCCCTGCGCCACCTCGCCGCGGTGGACGAGGAGGGCGGGGTGCTCACCACCTTCTACAGCGGCCAGGCGGTCCCGGCATACACCGGCCGGGCCACCTGGCTGGGTGCCACCTCCTGGACGCCGCACTTCAAGGAGCGGCGCGACGCCGCCACCCGCCTGTTCTCCGGCGAGCTCGACCGCGCGCAGGC
This sequence comes from uncultured Thermoleophilaceae bacterium, assembly GCA_963819115.1. GTDB lineage: Bacteria > Actinomycetota > Thermoleophilia > Solirubrobacterales > Thermoleophilaceae > JACVRW01. The sequence goes on from CAWFUR010000011.1 coordinate 2,146,078, forward strand.
CGCCCGGCTGATCGAGCGCTCGGGCGCGCGGTTCCTCTACTCCGACTGCCAGGGGCACCCTGACATCAGCGCGACCGTGGCGGGGGTGGCCGGGCCGCCCCAGCGCTTCGGGTGCGCAACGGTCTACCGGGTCCGCCGGGGCATCTAGAGTCGCGGCGCGTGGACGAGCGGCCTCTCCTGTCGGTGGTGATTCCCGTCCTCAACGAGGAGGAGGGGCTGCCCGAACTCCATCGGCGGCTCCTGGAGGCGCTCGGGCAGATCGACGGCACGGTGGAGATCGTGTACGTGAACGATGGCTCCACGGACGGCTCGGTGCAGATGATCGAGGGCTGGATGCAGGACAAGCCGGGTGTGGTGCTGGTGGAGCTGTCGCGCAACTTCGGGATGGAGGTGGCCATGTCGGCCGGCATCGACAACGCGCGCGGCCGCTACGTGGTGCTGATGCACGCCGACCTCCAGGACCCTCCGGAGCTGATCCCCGACATGCTGGCCGTGGCTCGCGAGGGAGCTCACGTGGTGTTCGCGCGGCGGATCGGAAGCGACGAGAGCGCCATGAAGCGGGCGCTGGCCACCGGCTTCTACGCGCTCATGGAGCGCCTGGGACGGGTGCCGTACCAGGGCCAGGCCGGCGACTTCCGCCTGATGGCCGAGCCGGTGGTGGATGCGATCCGCCAGATGCCCGAGCGGCGCCGCTTCCTGCGCGGGATGGTGGCCTGGGTGGGCTTCGTCCAGGTGCCGATCGAATATCGCCGGGCCGGGCGCACGAGCGGGCGCGGCGCGTCCTACCCGCAGCTCTTCCGCCTGGCGCTCGAGGCGATCGCCTCCTTCTCGGACGTGCCGCTGTCGATCGCGTCCTACCTCGGGCTGGCCACCGCGGGCCTCAGCGCCCTGGCGGCGCTGGTGCTCCTCGCGCTCACCCTCACCGGAGTCCTGGCCGCCAGCGGCCAGATCTGGATCCTGGTGTCTGTGCTGTTCCTGGGCGGGGTGCAGCTGATCAGCATCGGCATCCTCGGCCGCTACCTGGCGCGCGTGCACGAGGAGTCACTGCATCGCCCCCTGTACGTGACCTCGCGGGTCGTGACCCGCGACGGTCCGCGCTGAGGGGCGCCTAGCCGGCTCAGCGCTCGGGGCGCCGCGCCTGTGCGATCAGGCTGAGGCCCCAGCGCGGCTTCAGGCGGGTCTCGATCGGGCGCCAGAGCCCCACGATGCGCTCGTATACGGCGAGCGAGCGGGCGCCCAGCTGCGTGGCCCCCGAGCGCTTCTTGGCCATCCAGCCGAGCACGCCCAGGAGGTTGAACGAGTAGAGGGCCGTGAGCTCGAGCCCGGTGCCCTGCACCACGGAGCTGAGGCGCTCCCGCGTGTAGCGCCGGTAATGCCCGAAGCCCGCGTCCATCGCCCCGTACAGGCGGGGGTGCGCCGGCACCAGGATGCCGAGCCGGCCGCCGGGGCGGAGCGCCGCCGCCATCGCCGCCGCCGCGCCGAAGTCGTCATCGATGTGCTCCAGCACGTTCTGGCAGAGCACGAAGTCGAACTGCCCGGCGGCAGCCGCCAGCGTCGGCGACTCGGGCAGCATCTCGGTCACCACCGTCACTCGCGGATCCCCGGCGTAGCGGTCGCGGAGCAGGTCGCACAGGCGCGGATCCACCTCGATCAGCATGAGGCGCTCCACGCCTTCGTCCAGCAGCCGCTGCGTGAAGGTGCCCACCCCGGGGCCCACCTCGACCACGCTGGATCCGACCGCAGACCGAAACTGGTCGAACATCCAATCGGCGAGCCGGTGCGCCCCGGCGAGCTCGTCGAGATCGAACGGGGTGTCCGCGCCGTTCGCCTGCTCCTGAGCTGGGGCCTCCACGTCCGCCGAATCTACCCGAACGGGTGGCGATGGCGCGGAGGGCCGATGTACGCCAAAGTACCTCGAATGAGAACTCGATCAGGGAGAAGCGCTTGATGAGGTCGAAGGCCCTCGCAGTGCTGTTCGTCGTGGCCATTGTGGGCTGTGGCGGCGGAGATGACTCGAAGGACGACACCACCGCCCAGTCGCAGGCACCGGAGCAGAACGCGACGAAGACGACGGGGTCGGACGTCAAGCAGCCCACCAAGCTGGTGGGCGCCCCGACGGAGGCCAACGTGGCCAAGGCGCTCGCCTACGAGAAGCAGGGCAAGATCTACGTGGGCGCCGGAGGTTGTACGTTCAAGGCCATCGCTCCCAACAAGAAGGCCGTGGCCGCGCTGGCCAAGGTCGCCGATCCGCCGAACCAGCTGGTGAAGAACAGCAGCGGGTCGGCCGGAGTGCTGCTCACGAAGGTCACGTACTTCTGTGCCATCCAGGCGGCCAACCACCTGAAGTTCATCCCGTAGCTCAGAGCAGCATCAGGCGCTGGCGGGCGCTGGCGGTGGCCAGCACCGCCAGCTCCGCCAGGTCCACCGGGACGACGCCCGGCATCTCGCGGAGGCTGCGGGCCACCCCGCCCGGACCCCATCCATGGCGGTAGCTCACGTAGGGAAGGCACCAGAGCAGGAAGGCCCGATCCCGGCGCGAGAGGAGTAGACCCGCCAGGGCGAGGATCAGCCGGGCGTGGCTCTCGCGCCAGATGCGCCCCCGCCATGGAAACACGCCGCGCAGCGCAGGATGGCGCTTGACCAGGGCCACCAGGGTCCGCCAGCGCCGGGTGAACCGGACCGCATCGGCAACGGTGAACTGGCGCACCACGTGGTTCACCACCGCCTCGGGCGCGAAGACCGCCGGGGCCCCCTCCTCCAGCAGCCGCAGAGCGAGGTCGGTGTCCTCCGCCCCGGCGGTCGGGATTGCCTCGTCGAAGCCGTCCACCCGCTCCAGGAGCGGTCGCGGGTAGAACATGTTGCAGGTCTCGAAGAACGGCCCGAGCCGCTCCACCCGGATGGACCGGGCCCGAGGATGGTCGAGGAGATGCTCCTCGCCGGGCTCGGGGCGCGTACGGCCCTGGACGATGGCCTCGGGAACGCTCCGGTGGGCACGCAGCCCGGCCTCGAGCCAGCCGGGCTCGGGCCGGCAGTCGTCGTCCGTGAAGGCGATCAGCGGGGCCGCGGCGGCCCGCCAGCCGGTGTTGCGCGCGGTGGCCGGGCCCGTGGACCGCTCATGCCGGAGCAGGCGATCGACGCGGGGGTCGCCCTTCGCCACCGGCGAGGCGCTGGATCCGTCATCCACCAGCACCACCTCGAAGCTCGACCGGGGCAGCGTTTGGCGCTCCAGAGCGGCAAGCAGCGTCTCCACCGTGGCCGGGCGGTCGCGGGTGGCCACCACCACGCTCACCTCCGGCACTCCCCCATCTGGCGTCTCGAACGGGCTCATCAGGCCCGACGAGGGTAACCCGGGTCGCGGCCCGCGGCGGCGGGAAGGCGGGCCTCGAGGCGGGGTGATTGCCCGCGGAGGTGGGCTAGCATGGGCGCGGTGGGAGACCGCCGCCCCCCTGTGCGCACTCTCGTGGCGGTTGGCCTCGTCGCGGGATCGACGCTTGCCCTGCAGGTCCTGCTGACGCGGGTCTTCTCGGCCGTTCTCTACTACCACTTCGGCTTCATGGCCATCTCGCTGGCGCTCCTGGGCGTCGGCGCGGGAGCGATCCTGATCTACGTCAAGCCCGGGTGGTTCGACGGCGATCCGCTCGAGCGCACGCTCGCCCGCTGGAGCGTGCTCTACGCCGGGCTCCTGGTGATCGGCGTCTTCCTGCTGGTGCGCCTGGACTACACCCTCGGAGACAAGATCAACACGCAGTTCGTGTTCAACCTGGCCGCCGCGTGCGTGCTCGCCGCGCTGCCGTTCCTGGCCGCCGGCGTGGTGATCTCACTGGCCGTGCGCGGGTACGCCCGCTCGATCGGCCGCGTGTACGCGTTCGACCTCGGCGGGGCCGGCATCGGCGCCGCGGTGGTGGTGCCGCTCATGTGGGTCTTCGACGCCCCCACCCTGCTGGTGGCGCTCGGCGTGGTGGCCGCCCTGGCCGCGCTGCTGTTCTCACTCGGCCACCCCACCGAGCAGCGCCTGGCCGGCGGAGCCCTGGGCGCCACGGTCCTCGTGGTGGTGCTGGCCGGCACCACGTCCGCCTTCTACCTGCACCCCTTCGGCCAGTCCCCGTCCGCTGAGCGCTGGACCCCGCTGGCCCGGGTGTTCGGCTACCTGCCGCCGCCCACGCTCCGTAACGGCGACGTGGTGTACGACCGCAACTTCGGCGAGATCATCCCCTACAAGCGGGGCACCCCCCTGCCCGATTGGAGGCCGCTGCAGGAGGGTCCCCAGACGATCGGGTACTCGCTCACGCCGCGCGGGGACGCGCTCGTGATCGGCGGTGGCGGCGGCCGCGACATCCTCACCGCGCTCACCTCGGGGATGAAGCGGGTGGACGTGGTGGAGCTGAACCGGGGCATCCGCGACGTGGTGGACAAGGACCTGCGCTCGTTCTCGGGCGGGCCCTACTCGCTGCCGCGCGTGCACACCCACATCGGCGACGGGCGCTCGGCCGTGGCCGAGAGCGACCGCAAGTTCAACCAGATCCAGATCGGCTACGTGGACACGTTCAGCCCGAGCGGCGCGCAGGCCTTCGCGCTCACGGAGAACAACCTCTACACCACCGACGCCTTCAAGCTCTACTTCGACCACCTGAAGCCGGGCGGGGTGCTGAACCTCGCGCGGCCGGTGAAGCACAACGGCGAGGAGGCGCTACGGGCCACCGTCCTCACGCTGCAGGCGCTGAAGGACTACGGGATCAAGAACCCCGAGCGCAACGTGGTGGTGATCCTGGCCAACTACACCACCCCGTTCCGAGGGTTCGAGTACGGCACGGTGCTGGCCAAGCTCACGCCCTTCACCAAGACCGAGCTGGCGCACATCGCGCGCCTGGCCAAGGTCCGGAGCACCGGGATCGCCTATGCCCCGAACGGTCCCTGGACCCGCGAATGGGCCCAGCTGCACGATGCCTCGAGCCCGGAGGACTTCTGTGAGAACTACAAGCTCGACGTGTGCGCGCCCACCGACGACGAGCCCTTCTTCTTCAACATGAAGCGGCTGGGAGACATCGGCGGCGCCTCCACCGCGGGCAGCCTGGGCGTGCCCGATCCGGTGCTCGTGCTGCTGATCACGCTCGCCATCCTGTTGGTGCTGGCCGCGCTGGCATTCGTGATCCCCCTGGCCGTGGTGGCCCGCGAGGGCCGCCCGACCCTGAGCTCGCTCGTGTTCTTCGCGGCCATCGGCCTCGGGTTTTTGCTGATGGAGGTGGCGCTGATCCAGCGCTTCGTGCTGTTTCTTGGCTTCCCCACCTACGCGCTCTCCGTGGTCCTCTTCGCCCTACTCGTGTTCACGGGCCTGGGCTCGTACCTATCGACGCGGATGGGCGGCAACCCGCGGCGCACGGTGATCGGCGCCCTGAGCGTGGCCTGCGTGCTGATCGCGGCCAGCGCCTACGGGCTGCAGCCGCTGCTGCGCGAGCTGATCGAGGCCCCCTTCGCCCTGCGCGTGATCCTCACGGTCGTGCTGCTGGCCCCACTCGGGGTGACGCTCGGGATGGCAATGCCGATCGGGCTGGTCCGGATGGAGGGTCTCTACCCGGGCGGCGTGCCCTGGGCCTGGGGTATCAACGGCATCTCCTCGGTGGTGGCGTCGGTGCTGGCCATCTTCGTGGCCATCGAGTTCGGGTTCGCGATCACGACGCTGGTCGGCCTGGTCTTCTACCTGGCCGCCCTGGCCCACGCCGCGTTGGGGCGCTGGCCGGACGAGGGCGATCTCGAGGCCAAGCCCGACGACCAGGCGGCCCGCATGTCGGGCGTCCCCGCCTAGCCCGCCGGACGCAACTCGTAGAGCGTGGCGCAGCCGAAGCGCCGCACGGAGGCCTCGCTCGCCAGCGCGGCGCCGAGGTCAGCGGTGCGGCAATCGGAGAGCACGTAGCGAACGCCGGTGCCCCGCACCATGCCTCGCACGGCCGCCGGGTCGAGGCGGCCGGCGAACAGGTTGGACGCGTCGGCGGCGCGCGGGCCGAAGTCGGGCGTCCACGACGGGGTGGCCACCCAGGTCTCGTGCCCGGTCCAGTACGGCACGAGCGCCGCGAGGTCCACCGAGGTGAGCACTCCGCCCCCTCCCCCGTCGTCCCTGATCGCGTCGAGCGCCGACGCCTCGCCCTGATTCAGGTTGAAGGGCTGCTGGTTCAGGTACACCGCCCCGCGGGCCGATCGCACCCGGTCCACCGTGCCCGGGAGCACCAGCAGCGCGCACCAACCCACCGCCACGGCCACCGCCAGGCCGCGCCGAGAGCCGCCGCTCGCCCAGGCTCGGGCCACGTACGGCGCCAGCCCGCGGGCCGCCAGCACCGCGAGCGGGATCGAGAGGCCGTTGAACGCGTGAAAGCGGACCGGCGTGCCCGGGAACAGGTAGAGCAGTACCCCCAGCGGGGCCCAGAGACGGAGGATGCGCTCGCCGAGGCCCGCGACCCGGCCGCGATAGCCGAGTAGGGCCGGAATCGCGAGCGGGGCGAGCGCCAGCACGAGCCGGAAGGTCATCGTCCCGTCCAGTGGAGTGGCGTAGTTGTCGGTGCCGGCCTCCCACGATGCGTCGGCGTGGCGGAGAACGAAGTAGTAGGCCGCGGGCACGAGCGGCGCCGCCAGCACCGGCCACAGCGCCCTGGCGAGCTCCCGCCAGCTCGCCTCGCGGACCACGGCGGCCCACAGCGCCGACACGCCCACCACCGCGATGATCATCGCCCCCTGCCAGGGGTGCAGGGCCGATACGAGCATCGCCGCGCCCGCGGCGAGGGCGGCGGAGCGCGGCCGCCAGGGAACGCCCGTCTCCCTGAGCCGGGTCACGGACCGCTCGGCCCATAGGAACACGAGCGGCGTGAGCCCCACGGCGATGGCGCTCATGGGATACCCCCACAGGTGGCCGGCGGGCCAGATCTCCCCCGAGATGAAGTCGAAGGTGCCCCGGCCCGTCTCGCCCCACAGGGGGGAGAGCACGGCCAGGGGCGACACGAAGAAGAGCGCCACCACCAGCGCCGCCCGCCGCTCCCACGTGCCCTCCAGGCGCGCCCGCACGAAGCTCCACACGCCGGCGAAGAGCACCAGCACCGCCACCGGCTTCCAGAGCAGGTAGGCCACCGGCGCGGACACGCCGAGCGCGTACAGCACTCCGGACAGCAGCAACGTGGGATGCAGGAACACGTGGTCGTCGGGCCGCATGTCGAAGCGGTTGGCGATCAGCACGTGCTCGCCCGCCTCGCGGATCCACACCAGGTACTGGCCCTGGTCGGCCACGACGTATCCCTCCCACCCGCCGAACACCCCGCCGCGGAGGAAGATCCAGAACAGGAAGGCGAGCGAGAGGCCGGCCAGGGCCAGGAGAACGCCGAGGTCGAAGCGGTCGGGCCGGCTCGAGCCTGACGGTGGCGAATATCGGCTCGTGCTCGGCATGGTTTGGGGCGCGGGCGGCGGACGCGTGATCATAGGGACCCCTCGGCTTGCTCCGGGGAGGTGGCGCCCGGCTTCCCGGGCGGTCATACACTCGCCCGGCTTGAGCTCAACGGAGGGGTCAGCAATCCGAGCACCGAGGGTCCTCGCGCTCGCGTGGATACACCTCGCCGTTCTGTGGAGCTTCGCGTTCGCGAAACCCCTCTTCGACGTTCTCGAGGACAGCCCCGAGTTCTTCGTGGCCCGCGGCAACACAAGCTGGGACATCGTGATCCTGGCGCTGGCGGTGACCCTGATCCCGCCCACCCTGCTGATCCTCGTGGAGGCCGCGCTGCTCCCGGTCGGCCAGGCACGGCGGTGGGTGCACCTGGCGTTCGTGGCGCTGCTCACGGCGGCGTTCGCGCTCCAGACGCTCAAGGAGCTGTTCGGCGGCCGCAGCGCGGTGCTGTTGCCGTTGGCCATCGCCATCGGCGTGCTCGGTGGCCTCGCCTATGCGCGCACGCGGGTGGCGCCGGCGATGCTCACCGTGCTCGCGCCCGCCCCGCTGCTGATCCTGTTCCTTTTCCTCGTGGTGTCGCCGGTCTCCAAGCTGGTCTTCCCCTCGGACTCGGATGCGTCGGCCCGGACCGCCGTGCGGAGCCAGACCCCCGTGGTGTTCGTGATCCTGGACGAGCTCTCGATCGCGTCCATGCTCGACGACCACGGCCGGATCGACGCCGGGCGCTTCCCGGGCTTCGCCCGCCTGGCGGGGTCCGGCACGTGGTTCCGGAACGCGACCACGGTGGCCGACGAGACCACCAGGGCGGTGCCGGCCCTGCTCACGGGCCAGCTGGTGCACGACGACAAGGCGCTTCCGATCGCCGCTGACCACCCCGACAACCTGTTCACGCTGCTCCGCCGGGACTACGCCTTCGACGTGCACGAGGCGGTGACCCGTCTGTGCCGCGGGGACAAGTGCCACGAGGCGTCGGCGGGCACGGCGAGCGACCGGCTCTCGTCGCTCGTCTCGGATCTCACCGTGGTGTCCCTGCACCACCTTCTCCCCCGTGACCTCGAATCCGGGCTCGCCCCGGTGGACCGCACGTTCGGGGGCTTCGGCAATGCGAAGAGCCGCGGAGCGCGCGGAGCCGACCAGGCGTTCCGCAGCCGTGACCAGACCTTCGACTCGTTCGTGCGCGGGCTGACGCCCGCCACCCGGCCGACGCTGCACTTCCTGCACATCGAGCTGCCGCACATCCCCTACGAGTACCTGCCGTCCGGGCAGCGCTACCCGCTGGCGAACGGCACCAGCATGGCCGGGCTCGCGCTCGACACCTGGGTGGGATCCGTGCCCGTGCGCAACGCGTACCAGCGCTATCTCCTTCAGCTCTCATACGCCGACCACCTGATCGGCCGGATGCAGGCACGCATGCGCGCCACCGGCCTGTGGCGGCGTGCCCTCGTGGTGGTCGCCGCGGACCACGGTGTGAGCTTCCGCCCGGGCGGACGACGGCGCCGGGTGGCTCCCGGGAGCCTGGCCGACATCGCCGGCGTCCCGCTGTTCGTGAAGGCACCGGGGCAGGATGCCGGCGCGGTGAACGACGGCCGTGCTCGGACCGTGGACGTGGTGCCCACGATCGCCGGCGCGCTCGGGATCCGGCTTCCCTGGCGAGTGGACGGCCACTCGCTGCTCGCACCCGGCGGGCCGGCACGCGGACGGGTGGAGGTGGAGGCGAAGGGCGGATCCACCGTCGCCACGGGGTTCGCCCGCTACCGGCGGCTGCTTAGGGTCGCCGCGGCCCGCCTGGAGCGCCAGCTCGGGGCCTCTGGGAGCAAGGGCTCCCTCTACGCGATGGGCCCGGACGGGCGGCTCGTCGGCCGCATGGTGGCCTCCCTCCCGGCCGCCCCACCGCTGCGCTCGGGCTTCGAGCTGGACTCGCCGTCGAGCTTCGCGGACGTGGACCCGACCGGGCCCACCGTGCCCGCACTGATCACCGGCACGGTGCCCGGTGGCGACGCGGGCGATCGTCTGGCCGTCGCACTCGGCGGCCGGATCGTGGCCACCACCGAGGCATTCCGGGACGCCGCGTCGGGCTCGACCGACCCACCCACCCGTTTTCTCGCGCTGGCTGCGCCGGACTCGTTCCGGCGCGGCCGCAACGCCATCCGCCTCTACCGGATCGACGGCGCCGTGACGGCGCCGCGCCTGGCCCCGCTCCAGGGGAGTGGGGAGGTGAGGCTGGAGGACAACTCGGTGGTGCTGGCCGACGGGCACCGGGTGGCCTTCTCGGACGGCGTGAAGGGCGTGCTCGAGGCCGCGGTGGGCAAGGGCAGCTCCCTGAGCGTGACCGGCTGGGCCGTGGACGACGCACGGCGGCGCGTGCCCGACCGGATCCTGGTGTTCGCCGACGGCCGGCTGGTGGGCAGCGGGCGCCCAGGGCAGCCGCGCCCCGACGTGGCCAAGGACCACGGCGCCGCGTTCGCGAAGGCCGGCTTCCGGTTCCAGGTGGCGAGCGACCGGGCCCGGGAGCTCGGCAACCCGGCCCGTCTCCGGGTGGTGGCGGTGAGCGGGAACCGCGCCGCGGTGCTCGACAGGCTCGGCGGCTAGGACGAGCCCGCCGGGCGCCGGCGCCGGCGTCCGAACAGCAGGAACGCCGCGGCCGCCGCCAGCGCGATCAGCGATCCCCCGCTCAGGAGCACTCCGGCCCGAGCGCTCTCAGGCTCGTAGGTGAACACCACGCGGCTGCGCCCGGCGGGCACGGAGACGCCCCGGATCAGGTAGTCCACGCGGTGGATCGGCACCTCGCGCCCGTTCACGGTGGCCTTCCACCCGGGGTAGGACACGTCGCTCAGAACCGCCAGCCCGGCGCGCCGGGAGCGGGCGTCGATCACCACCCTGCGCGGCCCGTACGACACGATCCGGGCCGGCGAGCGGGCCGGAGCGCCGGTGGAGTCGTCGGCCAGGCCCGGAAGCCGGTGCTCGCTCACCGCCACCCGGCCGAGATCGGGACCCGCGGGGTTCCCCACGGCGTCGAGGGCGGCGTCGGGACCGTTCACGACGCGCTGCGCGTGCACCACGAAGGCACGCGGCAGCGCCCGGGGGTTGCGGTAGATGCGGCCGTCCGGCCGGTCATAGGCCACGGGCAGGTGCGACAGCCCGAGGGCGGCGTGCGAGATGCCGATGCGTTGCGCGTAGGCCGCCTCGTCGGGCGGGACCATCACGTCGCGGACCCCGAGCAGGCCCAGCACCCGGAGGGCGGGGGGGTTCACCGTGAGCACCCACTGCGGGGCGCCCGGCTGGTACGGGAACGGGAACACGAAGCGGCGCCAGATCACGTCGTAGCGCTTCTCGATCGGGAAGTCGTAGTTGCGGGCGTCGTAGAGCCCGTAGCGCATGGCGTGGTTGGGGGCCAGCCCGCGGTCGAAGGCCACGAAGCGCGCCGGGCGCTGGGACTGGAGGAAGCGGATGGCCGGCGTGGAGGGCAGGGACGCCTCATCCGCGGAGATCGCGGGGTTGAAGCCCACCCCGGCCCGGAAGAGGTCCGCGCAGGCCAGGACCAGCGCCAGCGCCACGAAGGTGCCGCCCGCCACGCGGCCACGGGCCCGGGCGGCCAGCAGCGCGCAGCTGAGGACCCCGAAGAGGCCCCACCAGAAGAGCGCACGCGAGTGCACCACGTCGATCTCGGCACTGGGATCCACCAGGCCCAGGGCGAGCTTCGCCCCCTTCAGCAGCGTGCCCGGCGGCGGCCAGGTTGCGAGCACGTACACCACCGGAACGGCGAAGGTCACCAGGGCCACGGCGAGCGCCACCCGGCGCACGTTGCGCGACGCCGGCCCGCGTAGGTCGTCCAGCCCGTACCCCGCGAGCAGGGCCAGCGCGAAGAGGTACACGACGATCAGGCGGGTGTTGTTGGTCTGGCCGAGCACCGGCACCTGCCCCACGGCGTCGAACAGGCCCGGCAGCCCGAAGGCCACGGCCACGCACACCACCACGATCCCGAACAGGAACCGGCGGTCGCCGGTGCGCGCCGCCCCCCCGCGCGCACGGCGGCGTCGAAGGGCGGGCAGCGCGGCGGCCAGGGCGAGCATCAGGGGCAGCGCCCCGGCGTACCAGGCCCGCGCGATGAAGAGGCCGGCCGCGCCGAGCTGCACCGAGCCGCCGGTGGCGTCCGTGGGAGTGCCGAGGTACTCGGGCAGCGCGATGGTGGGCAGCCAGCTGGAGGGGAGCTTGATGTCCACCCCCTCGCGGTTCCCGAAGTCCGCCGAGTGGTGAAGCAGCTCGGTGAAGGGAATGAGCACCACGCCGGAGAGCGCGCCGCCCACCAGCCCGGCGCCCACCACCCACGCGGCCGCGGTGCAGCGCGCGCGGGCCGTCCCGCGGCGCCGTGGCCACGCGGAACACGGCGTAGGCCACGGCCAGGCCCACCGCATGCAGGGTCGACTCCGGATGCCCGGCCAGGATGGCCAGTGCCACCAGCAGCGCGAACGCGAGCCCGGGCCACGGCCCGGGGCGGGTCACCAGGTCGTGCACGGCCACCAGGAGCAGCGGTATCAGCACGAATACGCTGCCGATCGGGTACATCAGGTGCACCACCACGTAGAGGCCGAAGCCGAAGGTGATGCCGGCCATCAGCCCGCCGTAGAGGGACTGGCCGATGCGGCGGGCGAACAGGTACGTGCCGAAGCCGGCCAGGAAGAGCTTGATCGCGGCCACCAGCCCCAGCGACCACCAGAACGGCAGCAGGTAGGTGGGCACGCTGAAGGGCGAGAAGACCCCGGACTGCATGTTGGCCAGGTAGGGCCGGCCCGCGGCCATGTAGGGGTTCCAGAGCAGGTTCGCGCCCGGGTCCGAGCGGGTGTGCTCGAGCCACGGGATGAACTGGAAGGCCGGGTCGTACAGCTCGGTGTTCGAGGGCGCCGTGTACCCGGCGGGCGCCACCGAGGACCACGGGATCTGCGAGTACAGGTAGTCCGTGGAGGAGAGCGTCCGGCCCGGAATCAGCGCGGGAGACACGAACAGCAGGGACAGGATCGCGAACACGGCGGCCGCGACCGCGGTGGGGTTCCTTCGCTCCACCCACGCGAGTCCGCGCTTCGCGCTGAGTGGCGGGCGATCCAGCACCGAGCCGGGCATGGTAGACCACACCCGGGGAGCGGTGAGGCGGTCCGCCGCCGCCGCGAGCGCGGGCCGAGTGAGGTACAAGTAGGCCAATGACGACACCGACTCCAGGCGCGGCCTCATCCGCGACGGCCGCCGTCGGAGCCGGGGGGCCGGACAACCACGACCAGCCGCTCGTGAGCGTGATCATCCCCGCCTACAACGAGGCGGGCACGCTCGAGGAGGTGCTCCAGCGGGTGCTGGAGCAGCCGCTCCGGGTGGAGCTGCTCGTGGTGGACGACGGCTCGGGCGACGAGACCCCCGCCCTGCTGGAGCGCCTCGAGCGCGAGGGCGTGCGCGGCCTGCGAGTGCTGCGCCACGAGGTGAACAGGGGCAAGAGCGCCGCCGTGCGCACGGGCATCCAGGCGTCCACCGGCTCGATCGTGGCCATCCAGGACGCCGACCTCGAGTACGACCCGCAGGACCTTCCGCGCCTGCTCGCCCCGATCGTGGAGGGGCACGCCGACGTGGTGTACGGCACCCGGCTGCGCGGCGGCCAGCCGCAGCGCGCCCACCTCTTCTGGCACTACGTGGGCAACCGCTTCCTGACCCTGCTCACCAACGTGCTCTACAACACCACGATCTCCGACATGGAGGTCGGCTACAAGGCCTTCAAGGGCGACCTGATCCGGTCCGTTCCGCTGGTGTCCGAGGGCTTCGGCTTCGAGCCCGAGGTCACCGCCCGCCTGCTCCGCCGCGGGGACGTGCGCCTGTACGAGATCCCGGTCTCCTACTACGGCCGCACCTACGAGGAGGGCAAGAAGATCACCTGGCGCGACGGGGTCACGGCCGTGGCGCTGCTCCTGCGCTTCCGGTTCACGCGCTAGATCGAGGGGGATCGTGTGACCTCTCCCGCCCCCGAGCGCAGGACGTGGGCATCGGCGGACCTCCTGGCGATCGCCGCGCTCACGATCGTGGCCATCGGGCTGCGCCTGCCCTCGCTCTTCCAGAGCCTCACGCTGGACGAGCCGCACACCTATGTGATGGCACACGGATCGCTCGGGAACGTCTTCAGCGAGCTGCGGGCGGGATACGAGATCCATCCCCCGCTCTACTTCGCGCTGGCCTGGGCGGCGTCGCAGCTGGGCGACCCCGCCGACTGGGTCCGGGTCCCGTCCTTCGTGCTCGGCGTGGCCACCGTGCCGCTCACCTACCTGCTGGGCCTGCGCGCGGTGGGGCGCCCGGCCGCGGCGATCGGCGCCGCGCTGCTGGCCGTGAGCCCCTTCGCGGTGCGCTACTCCACCGACGCCCGGCCCTACTCGACGCTGATGTTCTTCGCGGTGCTGTCCTCCCTGCTGCTGCTCCGCGCGGCGCGCTCCGGGCGAACGCTCGACTGGGTCCTCTACGTGCCCGCGGCATGCGCCGTGATCTACAGCCACTACTTCGGCGCGTTCGTGCTCGTGGCTCAGGCCCTGTGGGCGCTGTGGGCGTGCCGCGACCGGCTTCGCGCCCCGCTGCTCGCCTTCGTGGCCGTGGGCATCGGGTTCCTGCCCTGGCTGCCGAGCTTCCTCGACCAGCCCCACAACACAAGCGACTACGCCGCGGTGGTGCCCCTGAAGCTCCGCTGGCTCACCGACGAGGCACTCGGCTTCCTGCCGGGCACCGGCTACTACCCGTGGCGGGAGATCCCGGGGCGGACGCTCGCGCTGGTGCTGGTGGCGGTGCTTGTCCTGGCGATCGCCGGGGCCGCGGTGATGCTGGCGCGGCGGGCACGCGCGGGCGAGCGCCCGCGCCCCTCCGACGGCGTGCTGCTGCTGGCGGCGCTGGCCGTGGCCACACCGCTGGGACTGCTCGTGTTCAGCATCGGCGGGGACAACGTGTGGCTGGCCCGCTACCTCGGGCCGGCGCTCCCGGCGCTCGCCCTGCTCGTGGGCTGGGTGGTCGCCTCCCTCCCCCGTGTCGCGGGACTGGCCGTGGCCGCGCTGCTGCTCGTGGTGCTCACCGCCGGCACCTTCAAGGGCTTCGAGGACCGCTACAGCCGCGCGGACTACAAGGGCGCGGCCCAGTTCATCGAGAGCGAGGCCGGCCCGCGCGACGTGGTGGTGGAGTCCTTCCTCTCGGCCGAGGCGGGAAAGAAGAAGTTCGAGTACGTGAGCCCGATCGATCTCAACTTCGACAAGCGGCACCGTACGGTGGTGGGGTCGGTCAAGGCGGCGCAGCGGGTGTTCCGCAATCCGCCCGCCGGGGGCAGGGTGTTCGTGGCCGGCGTGGAGGCCGGGTTCTTCCGCCTCCCCCGCCCGGCGCCGAAGGACGGCCTGCGCGTGGCCCAGCACCGGGTGTTCAGCGGGGACTCTCCGATCGCGGTGTACGTCTATCAACCGCGCTCTGCAGGGGATTCGGTCGGTAGGGTGCTGTCGCCGTGAGCTCCTCAAATTCCCTTGCACTGGTGACCGGTTTCCCCGGATGGCTCGGAAACCGCCTCGTCCACTTCCTCCACGAGCCCCATCCCGACTTCCCGGCCGGCACCGAGCAACCGCGCTTCGACCGCGTGCGCTGCCTGGTGCTGCCCGGCACCCCGCACGAGGCGGTGAGGGGGCGCTATCCCGACCTCGAGGTGGTGGAGGGGGACATTCGCGATCCGGGGGCGGTCGGGCGATTCTGCGCGGGCGCCGAGGGAGCCACCGTGTTCCATCTCGCCGGCCTGATCCACCCGAAGCGGATCAAGGAGCTGTTCGAGATCAACACCGAGGGCACGCGCCACCTGCTCGCCGCCGCGTCGGCGGCCGGCGTCCGGCGCGTGGTGGCCACCTCCTCGAACAGCCCGGCCGGGGTGAACCCGAGCGCGGACCACCGCTTCGACGAGAGCTCGCCCTACAAGCCCTACATGGCCTACGGCCGGTCGAAGAAGCTGATGGAGGACGACCTGAACGCGGCCAACGCGTCCGGCGCCGTGGAAACCACCATCCTGCGCCCCTGCTGGTTCTACGGGCCCGAGCAGCCCCCGCGCCAGAGCGAGTTCTTCCGCATGATCCGGGACGGCAAGGCCCCCATCGTCGGCGACGGCGAGTCGCGGCGGAGCATGTCCTACGTGGACAACACGTCCCTCGGCCTGCTCCTTGCTGCCGCACACGAGCGCGCGGCGGGGCAGACTTACTGGATGGCGGACGAGCGGGCCTACACGATGAACGAGATCGTGGACACGGTGGAGAACCTGCTGGAGACGGAGTTCGACCGCCAGGTGGCCCACGACCGCATGCGGCTGCCCTCCGTGGCCAGCGAGGTGGCGCTCGTGTTGGACGCGGCGATCCAGCGGACCGGCATGTACCAGCAGAAGATCCACGTGCTGAGCGAGATGAACAAGACGATCGCCTGCAGCGTGGACAAGGCACGCGACGAGCTCGGGTACCGCCCGAGCGTCGATCTCCGGGAGGGCATGAGGCGCTCCATCCGGTGGTGCCTCGAAAACGGCCAGGACGTCTGACCTTGAACACAGCCGTGCGGCTTCGTAAGAGCACCGCCGGCCTCGTGCTCGAGGCGATGCGCCCCCGCCAGTGGGTGAAGAACGTCTTCGTCCTGAGCGGGCTCGTGTTCGCCGGCGAGACCTTCGACGCGGGGAAGGTGGCCACCGTCGGGCTCGTGTTCGTGGCCTTCTGCCTGGCCAGCGGCGCCGCCTACCTGGTGAACGACGTGGTGGACGCCGAGAGCGACCGCCACGCTCCCCGCACGGCCTCCCGGCCGATCGCGCGGGGCGACCTCGCACCGCGCACCGCGCTCCTGGCCGCCGTGCT
This sequence comes from uncultured Thermoleophilaceae bacterium, assembly GCA_963819115.1. Lineage (GTDB taxonomy): Bacteria > Actinomycetota > Thermoleophilia > Solirubrobacterales > Thermoleophilaceae > JACVRW01. The sequence goes on from CAWFUR010000011.1 coordinate 2,162,362, forward strand.
GGCCACGCTGGTGGCCTTTGGGCTCGTGGCCGTCACGACCTGGCAGACGGTGGTGACGCTCGGCGGCTTCCTCGTGCTCCAGGGCGCGTACTCCTACCGCCTCAAGCACATCCTCTTCGTGGACATCATGGCCATCGCCACCGGGTTCGTCCTGCGCGCGTACGCCGGCCTGATCTCAATCGACATCCCCTTCTCGATCTGGCTGCTCCTGTGCACGGGCCTCGTCTCGCTCTTCCTCGGGCTGGGCAAGCGCCGCGGAGAGGCCATGGCCCTGGGCGGGGCCAACAGCCGCCATCGGCGCGTGCTCGACGAGTACTCGGTGGACCTGATCGACGAGCTGATCGGCGTGGTGGCGCCGTCGATCCTCACCGCCTACGTGCTCTACGCCGTGCTCGGCGCGAAGACGCAGCTGATGCTCCTCACCGCCCCGTTCGTGATCTACGGGATCTTCCGCGTGCTCTTCCTGATCCACTACGACGGCTCGAAGCTGCCCGACGATCCCACCGAGCTGGTGTGGCGGGACCGTCCGCTCCAGCTCTGCATCGTGCTCTGGGGAGTGAGCGCCGGCGTGATCACGCTGGCCGCCGCCTGATGGCCCGCGCGCTCGTGACCGGGGGCACCGGCTTCACCGGGGCCCACATCTCCACCTACCTGGCGAACGCGGGCTGGACGGTGCGCACGTTCGACGTGAACCCGCCGGACACCGAGGAGGCGAGCAAGCACCAGTTCATCCAGGGCGACACGCGCGACCCGGCGGCCATGCGCGAGGCCGTGCGCGGCTGCGAGCTCGTGGTGGAGAACGCCGCGCTGGTGCCCGTCACCCGCTCGACCGGCGAGGAGTACCGCTCGGTGAACGTGGACGGATGCCTCACCACGCTCGCCGCGGCCGAGGCCGAGGGCGCGCACGTGGTGCGCATCTCCTCCAGCGCGATCTACGGCAAGCCCACCGTGCTGCCCACGCCGCCCGAGGGTCCGATCAAGCCCTTCGACCCCTACGGCCGCAGCAAGGCCGAGGCGGAGATGAAGATGGCGGAGCGCCGGGCCGCGGGGCAGCCGATCGCCAGCATCCGGCCGCGCACCCTGGTCGGGGCCGGGCGCCTGGGGCTCTTCGACGTGATCTTCGCCCGCGTCCGCGGCGGCAAGCGGGTGCCGGTGTTCGGGCGCGGCGCCAACCGCTCGCAGCTCTGCGACGTGGAGGATCTCTGCAGCGCCGTGCTGGCCGCGGCCGAACGGCGGGCCAGCGGGGACTACAACGTGGGCAGCTCCGCCTACGGGACCGTGCGGCAGGACATCGAGGCGCTGATCGCGCATGCCGGCACCTCGTCGCGCATCCAGCCCGTGCCGGTGTGGGCGATCAGGGCGGTGCTCCAGCCGCTCGACCTGGTGGGGAAGTCGCCGTTCACGGAGTGGCACTGGGGCTCGGCCGCGTCGGACTTCTACCTCGACACCTCGAAGACCACCGAGGACCTCGGCTGGCACGCGAAGCACACGAACCTCGACACGCTCTCGAACTCGTACGACGACTACATCCGCGGCAAGAACCGCGATGCGGATGGCCCGTCCGCGCACCGCAGCCCGCTGCGTGGTGGGCTGGCCCGCCTGCTCAGGGGCTGAGGCCGGCGGCCGTGACGGAGGAACAGCTTGGCGGGGCCGCCCCCGCGAGCCCCGACGCCGACGTGGCCCCCGCCGTCGCGCCCCCGCCCGGCAATCCACGCTTCCCGCTGGTGGACGGCTGCCGCGCGCTGGCGGTGCTCAGCATCCTCGTCTACCACGTCTCGTTCGCCACCCAGGCGAACATGAAGCCCACGATCGGCCCGCTGCTCTCGCGGCTGCACGTGGGCGTGGCGATCTTCTTCGTGATCTCAGGCTTCCTGCTCTACCGCCCGTTCCTGGCCGCCAGGCGCGGGCAGGGCCCGCCGATCGGCACCGGCGGCTACCTGCGCCGCAGGCTGCTGCGAATCGTCCCCGCGTACTGGGTCGCGCTCACCCTTCTGGCCATCTGGCCCGGGCTGCCCGGGGTCTTCACCGCCGACTGGTGGAAGTACTACGGCTTCCTCCAGGTCTACTCCAACACCACCTACCTGCAGGGCATCGGTCCCACCTGGTCGCTGGCCACCGAGATGGCCTTCTACCTCGTGCTGCCGGTATTCGCGCTCGTGGCCGCCAGGCTCACGCGCGGAGCCCGCCTCGCCGTATGGCTCCGGCGGGAGCTGGCGCTGCTGGGCCTCCTCTATCTGGGCGCGGTGGCCTTCCGGGCCTGGAGCCTCCGCAACGGAGCGCCGCTCGGCCTTCCGCCGGGAACCCTTCCGGGCACGTTCGACTGGTTCGCCATCGGAATGACCCTCGCGGTGGCCAGCGTCGCGCTCGACGAAACCTCCCGGGAGCCGCGCACGACGCTGCTCCAGGGCCACTGGTCGCTGGCGGCCTGGGCCGGTGCCGCCGGGCTCCTCGCCCTGCTCGTGTGGGGCATCGGCCTGCCCACGGTCTCGCCCTTCACGCCCACCTTCCACCTGAGCCAGGCCCAGTACTTCGCCGAGCACCTGCTGATGGGCCTGGTGGCCGTGCTGGTGGTGATGCCGGCCGTGCTGGGCGACCTGACCGGCGGCGCCGTCAGGGCGCTCCTGCGCTCCCGTCCCGCCGCCTACCTCGGGCTCATCTCCTACGGGATCTTCCTCTGGCACGGCCCGATCGTGCAGGAGCTGGACAAGCGCGGCGTGGCCGACTGGGTGCCGAGCCGCCCCACCCTGACGCTGGCGTTCGTGACCCTGGCCGTGGTGGTGCCCATCGCCACGCTCAGCTACCACCTGGTGGAGAAGCCGTTCCTGCGCCTCAAGTACGGCCGGCCGCGGCGCCGGCAGCGGATGCCGGCCCCGGTGGCCGAGAAGCGGGCCGAGCCCAGCGGCTAGGCCTGGGCCCGGCTGATTGGTCGGCTTGACGTGACTAATGGGGGCAGGTAGCGTCGCGCGGCGCTGACCCACGGCCGCTACCTCGCCGGGATCGCAGAGCTCGGCCTGGTGGTCGGGCCGCTCACCCTTGCCGCCGTCCTCGTGCGCCGCCGCTCGCTTCCCGGCTGGTCGGGTGCGCCGGCTGTCGTAGCAGAAGTGGTGGTCGTGCTCGGCCTGCTGATCGGCATCGCCGAGACCATCGGCGTGGTCGGCCTCCTTCGTCCGGGGGTCCTGATCGGGGCGAGCTTGGCCTGCGGGCTGGCGGCGTGGCGTTGGGTGAAGCCCCGCGGTCCGGACGTTCACCCTCCGCCTCCTCCCGCGGAGGATCCCGTGGCCGCCGGGATCGCAGCACTCAGCACCGCCGCCCTCACCGGGTTCTGGGTGGCGGGCGGAGCCCGAACGCTGAAGCAGGGCCTGGGGCAGAGCGACACGCTGGCGTACCACGCGCCGATTGCCGCACGATTCGTCCAGGAGCACTCCACCGCCCACCATCTCTTCCCGACCGGCGAGCAGGTCCTGGTCTTCGTGCCGGCCAACTCCGAGCTCCTGCACGCGATCGGGATCCTGCTCATGGGCGACGACCTGCTGTCGCCGCTGCTCAACATCGGTTGGCTGGCCCTAGCCCTTGTGGCTGCCTGGGCAATCGGACGGCCCTACGGCCGCGGTTCGGTAACGCTCACGGGCGCTGTCGCCGCGCTCGCCACACCGCTGTTCCTGGCCGGACAGCCGGGCGAGGCGTTCAACGACGTCGCCGCCGCGGCGCTCGTGCTCGCCGTCGCGGCGCTGCTGGTCAACGGCCGCGGCCAACCGGCTTCGCTCGTCCTCGCAGGCCTGGCGGCCGGCCTCGCGGCGGGCACGAAGGCCACCATGCTCCTGCCCGTCGCCGCGTTCACCCTCGTGGCGATCGCGCTGGTCAGGGCGGGCGAGCGGGTGCGGACGGGCAGCCTCCTGATCGCCGCCGTGCTCGCCGGCGGAGGCTTCTGGTACCTGCGCAACCTGGTCGCGTTCGGGAGCCCGCTTCCCACGGTCCGGATCGGCATCGGCCCCCTGGCACTGCCATCGGTCCCGTCTCGCGCGGGTTACACGGTGGCTGACTACGCCACCAACTGGCACGTGTGGCACGTGTCGTTCCATCCCGCGCTCCGGGCCTCGCTCGGACCGGGATGGTGGGCGCTGCTGGGCCTCGCCGCGCTCGGCGCGGCGCTGAGTCTCGTCCGGGCGTCATCACCGGCGCGGCGCACGCTGGGCGTGCTCGCGATCGCCATCGCCGTCTTCTACGCATTCACCCCGTACAGCGCCGACGGCCCGAAGGGCAATCCCTACTACTTCGCCGGGACGCTCCGGTTCCTGGTTCCGGGGCTCGCGCTGGGGCTGGCGCTTCTGGCGCTGGCCGCGGTCTTCGAAGGCAGGGCCCGCCGGCGATCGATGGTGGTCGTCTTCGGCCTCCTCACCTTCGCCGCGTTTCGCGACTCCCGGCATCTCGTGGAGGATCATTCCCTCGCCGCCGCACTCGGCGCGGCGGCCGTGCTCGTGCCGGTGGCGGTGGCCGGCGCAAGCCGTGTGGGCACCGCGAGGACACACCTCGTACCCCGCGGTGCCGGGCTGGTGGCGGTGACCGCACTGCTCGTGTTGGCTGTGGGGCTCGTCTGGAAGACCGAGGGCCGCTACATGGGCGACCGCTACCCCACCTCCTGGGCACGGGCCCTCCACGAGACCCGCATCGGCACCGTCGGCGCCGTGCCGGCGTATCCGCTCTACGGCAGGGACCTCTCCAACCACGTGCAGTACATCGCCCGGCACGGTCCCCACGGGGCGTTCACCCGCTTGCGAGACTGCCGAGAGTGGCGGCGGGCGGTGGACGAGGGCCGGTACCGCTACGTCGCGATCAGCACCGCCGTCGACCTCATACGCGCCGTCCACGGGCAGGCCGAGACGCACACCAGGGAGGTGGCGTGGACCGCGTCGGACCGGGACGCGACGCTGCTTCCCGCTGCCGGCAGGGACTCGATCGTGTTTCGCATCGACGGCCGCCTTCACCCTGACGCGTGCAGCACCCCGGTGGTACGGGGCACAGAGCGGGAGATACTCGCGGGCGTCCCGATCGAGGATCTGACGGTGCGCCGGCGCGCCGCGGCCGAGCGCTTCCGGAGGGTCAGGCTCACCCTGGACGGCGAACGTCCCGTCATCCACGGGTGGTCCGCGGTGGACATCGCCGTCACGCCGGGCGTCCTGCAGGGCTTCGTCGACGCGATCCCGGCGTCAGGCGACCGGGTGACCGCGACGGGGTGGGCGGCGGACACGGCCCGCCGTCGTTCCGCCGGGTGGGTGCTCGCATTCTCGGGCAGGCACCTCGTCGCGGCCAGCGCGCCGAGCGTGCTCCGCCTGGATCTGGCGAAGAGCCTCACGCCGGACGTCGAGCTCTCCGGGTACACCCTCCCCCTGCCCGCAACGGCCCTGGGTCACGGGCGAGCGCTGCGCGTGTTCGGGATCGACGGACAACGGGCTTCGGAGCTGAAGCTGTCCGATCTCGCGCAGCGGGACCTGAGGCGGTGAGGGCGCCGCGCCGGGTCAGCCGTCGAGCTTCAGGCCGGCGAAGTCGAAGCGCGCGCCGCTCCCGCGGCTGGCCCTGATCGAGAGGTCGCCCGAGCCGATGTCCGGCACGGTGACGCTCACCCGGCCACCCCCGCCGCGCACGGCAGGAGAGCCGGTTGCGAACTCGAGCGGCACTCCCGGCCGCGCCTGGGCCGTGCCCACCACCCGGCCGTCGGCCGTCAGCACAAGCGTCAGAGACCTCGGCGACGCGCGCCGGCCGGTGAGGCTCCAGATGCGCCCCGAGCCCGTCCGCAGCCGGATCTCGAAGGACCCCGCGCGCCCGGTGAGCGACACAGGCAGCGCGCCCATCACCCGCTTGACCGAGTCGAGCGAGTGCACCTCGGAGCGCGGCGCCGGGGTGGCCCTGAGCGTCAGCGCGTCACCCTCCCGGCACCAGAAGCCTCCCCCGGCCCTGATGCCGAAGTCCACCCCCGCGAGCTCGAACGGGCCGAAGCATGAGCGCATCCAGGGAGCGCGCGACGGTCCCGCGCGGCGGCCGAGGAAGCCCGGCGGCAGGCCGGGCGCCGGGGCGTAGCCCGCCGCGATCACGCGGTTCAGCTTCCAGAAGTAGTTGGACTCTCGCCTGCCCGCGCCCGATGCGTAGATCTCCCAGAACAGCGAGATCTGCGGGGACGCGAAGCGGAACGGGGCCACGGCGTCGAAGCGCCGGTCGATCAGCGCGTGCACCAGGTACAGGGGCTGGCGCCCGGCGGCCAGCAGGTCGATGAAGTTGTAGAAGTTCGGGTAGAGCGACCCCTGCGGCTTCACGTTCAGGTCTGACTGCACCTGCTCGTACACCAGGTGGTGGCGCGCGTAGTCCGTGATCGCGGGTGACACCTCGGTGTACTCGGCGGTCTTCCACACCGGGGGCACACGAGCGCCCACCGCGGTGTCGGTGGGGCGCTGGGAGATGACGAACATCAGCGCGATGCCGGCCGCCGCGACCAGCGCGGTGGCCGGACGCTCGCCGCAGTACCGGTAGGCGATCGCGATCAGCATCCCGCCGGCCCAGAGGACGCCGATGTACTGGTTCACGTCCGAGCCGACCTTGAGCCGGAAGTACACGCCGGCGGGGATCCCGATCACCACGGTGAGCACGAGCATGGCCGCCAGGCGGGCGTCGCGGGAGCCACCGAGGGCGGCGCGCAGGTACCCGCCGAGCCCGCGCTCACCGCTTCGGAAGCCGGCCCGAGCCCCCCACGTCGCCACCGCGGCCAGCCCGAGCAGGAGCACCATCGCCGGAGCCCCGAACCGGAGCAGCTCGTGCATGGACGGCCAGAAGGAGGCAAAGCGGGGGTGCTTCTGGGCCAGCTCGAAATCGAAGTAGATCTCCCATCCGTGCGTGATCAGGTTGAGAAGCCCGAGCACGGCGAGGTTCAGGGCGAGCAGGCCCGCGCACCAGATGAGGGCCAGGCGCCGATCCACCACGCGCAGCGCGGCCGCGGCCAGCAGCCAGGCCGCGGCGGCCAGCGACACCACCAGTGTCGGCTGCTTGGCCCAGAAGCCGGCGGAGAGCAGCAGCGCGGCGGCCACCAGTTGCCGTCGCGAGCCATCGGCGCCGCGCGCCAGCAGAAACAGCCCGAAGAAGGCGAAGGCCCAGGCGGTGTGGTCGGAACGGCCGTCGTAGAGGAGGTTGAGCGGGAGGGCGCTCACGAGCCACCACACCACCCCTCCCAGCCCCAGCGCGCCCACCAGCCGCAGCAGGCGCCACGGCCCGCTCGCGCCGCCGCCATCCCCGTAGGCGAGCGCGGCCACCAGGCCCACCAGGGCGAACGTGGCGGCGAAGTTCACCAGCAGGACCCAGCCGCCCCACAGGGTCACGTGGTGGAGGAGGCTGACCAGGACCGGGAACAGCGGCGTGTAGAGCTGGCCGGTGTACCCGTCGGCGGGATCCTGGTAGATCGTGTGACCCAGGAAGAACGCCTCGGCGTCGCTGTTGATCGCCGTGGTGAAGCCGAGGTCGGGATGGGTGACGCCGAGCGCGCGAACCAGCGTCACCGCGATCCCCACGGCCACCGGGATCCCGAACAGGAGCGGCGCCAGCGCGTGCGCCGTCTGCGACCAGCGCAGGCGCGCGTCGGCTCCGATCACGCGGCAAGCTTACCCCCGTACCGGACGCCCGGCGCCGGCGCTGCGGGTGGGGGTGGATGCGGGCATTAGCACCTAGACTCGCTGCGATGGCCTCGCGCTCCGATTTACGTGCGCGGGAGCGCCGGCCGGGCCCCGGGCTGCCCGATCGCGGCCTCCTCGCCACGCAGACCGCGCGGCTCGACCGGCCCTGGTTGCCGTGGGCGCTGCTGGCGCTGCTGCTCGTGGCCGGGGGCGCGTTCCTCTACCGCAGCGGCCACGATCAGATCTTCTGGTACGACGAGTGGGAGTTCCTGCTCGGGCGCCGCGGCCACAGCCTCTCCACCTTCCTGGAGCCGCACAACGAGCACCTGTCGCTGGTGCCCATCGTGGTCTACAAGTTCCTGCTCGCCACCACCGGGATGGACGGGTACGGCCCCTACCGGCTGGTGCTGGTGCTGCTCGACGTGCTCTGCGCGGGCCTCCTGTTCGGGTACGCCCAACGCCGGGTGGGCCCGTGGCTCGCCCTGGGCGCCGCGGCGCTGTTCCTGTTCCTCGGTCCCGCGTGGGAGGTGATCCTCTGGCCGTTCCAGATCGCCTGGGTGGCGGCCCTGGCCGCGGGCCTGGGCGCGCTCCTGTTCCTGGACCGCGGGGACCGCCTGGGCGAGGTGGCGGCGTCGGTCCTGCTGCTGGTGGCGCTGGCCAGCACCGGCCTGGGGGTGGCGATCGCGGGCGGGGTGCTGGTGGAGGTGCTGTGGCGAAGGGACCGGTTCCGCCGCCTGTGGATACCGGGAATCCCGCTCCTGCTCTACGTCGCCTGGTACCTCGGCTACTCGTCGTCTCACTTCTCGAGGCGAACGCTCCCGGACGTGCCCGGGTTCATCGCGGACGCAGCCGCCTCGTCGGTCTCCGCCGTCGTGGGCCTGGCGGGCCCGGTGATCCCGCTGTCCGAGAACAGCCTCTCTTGGGGCCGCCCGCTGGCCGTGGTGGCCGTGGTGGCGCTCGTGTGGCGACTGGTCCGGATCGGCACCGTCACGCCGCGGATGGCGATGCTGCTGGCCTCGCTTGTCGGCTTCTGGATCCTGACCGCCGTGGGGCGCGCGGGCTTTGCCTTCACGCCGCCGTACTCGTCCCGCTACGTGTACGTCGGCGGAGCGTTCGTCCTGCTGATCGCGATCGAGCTGCTCCGCGGGGTGGACATCGGCAGGACCGCCGCGATCCTGCTCGGCGCGGCGCTGGCCTTGGCGCTGGTGGCCAACGTGGGGACGCTCCGGGACGCGTCGCGCTACCTGCGGGAGCGCTCCGACATCCGGGCCGCGAACCTGGGCGCCATCGAGATGACACGCGACACCGTGGACCCCGGGTTCAGTCCCGCGCCCTTCATCCTCGCGGGGAACTACCTGGCCGCCGTCGCGGATGACGGCTCTCCCGCGTTCTCGCCGGCCCAGATCGCCGTGGCCTCCGAGGAGGCGCGCGCCTCGGCCGACGACAATCTCGTGAAGATCCACAAGATCGCGCTCACGCCGGGCGGCAGGCCGGCGACCGGCGGATCGCCTCCGGCGATCGAGGGTGCCGGCGGGGTCATCGTGAGGACCTCCCGGTCGTGCGTGACGCTCACGCCCGCGGTGTACCGCTCCACCCTGCTCAAGCCCGGACTGAACGTGGGCGTACCCGCGTCCGGCCTGGTGCTCCGCGCGAGCGGGGGCCCCGCCGACCTTTCGCTGAGGCGGTTCGCCGCGGCCTTCCCGGACGCGCCGTTCGGCACGCTCAGCCCGGGCGGCGCCGCGACGCTGCGAATCCCGGCTGACCGCGCGAGCCAGCCATGGCACCTGCACATCGCGCCGGCGGGCCGCGTGAGCGCCTGCACCGCGGGAGCGGCGGCGGGATGACCACCGGGCTCACCCAGGGCAGGGAGGACGCCGCGGCGAGACCGGCGGCGGGCGGCTCCGGCGCGCCGGGCCAGGCAACATGGCTCACGCCCCAGCGTGCGCTGCTCGCCGTGGCCGCCCTCACGGCGCTCGCGTTCGTCCTCCGCCTGGCCGGGATCGGCCAGAGCCTCGTGGACGACGAGATCTTCACCTACGACATCGTCACCCGCTTCGGCTTCGGGGACATCCTCAGCCAGGTGCGGGACACGTCGATCACCCCGCCGCTCCACTACCTCGTGGCGCACGTGGCCGTGCAGGTCGGTGATCCCACCCTCTGGGTGCGGGTGCCCTCACTCCTCCTCGGAGCCGCCACCGTGCCGCTCGTCTACCTCGTCGGGTCGCGCACGGTGGGCCGTGGCGCCGCGGTCCTGGGGTCCGCGCTCCTCGCGCTCAGCCCGATGGCGGTCTGGTACGGCGACGAGGCACGGGCCTACGCGACCCTCACGTTCGTCGCGCTGCTCTCCACCTACACGCTGCTGCGCGCGCTCGAGCCCGGGCGGCGCCGGTGGGCCTGGTGGCTCGTGTTCGTCCTCGCCTCCGCCGGCGTCCTGTACACGCATTACACCGGCGTGTTCGTGCTCATCGCGCAGACGGCCTGGGCCGCCTGGGCCTGCCTCGCCGAGGGCTCCCGGCGCCGGCTCGGCGAGCTGGCGCTGGCCACGGTCCTGATCGTGGTCGCCTACCTGCCCTGGATCCCCGCCTACCACGACCAGCACAACAACAAGGTGGGGATCCTCGCCATCAACTTCCTCCATCCGCTGAACTGGCACACCGCCTGGGAGAACGTGGCCAAGCTGCTGGTGGGCCAGCCGTTCGAGCCGTGGGACGACCTCCTCGGCGCGCCCGGCCTGGTGCTGATCGGGATCGGCCTGGCCGCGCTCGCCGCGGGCTGGGTGGTGAACGCCACGGATCCCGGCGCGTCCATCCGGCTGCGCCCGCGGCCGTCGGGCACGGTGCTCGTGGCGATGCTCGCCGTGGCCACCCCTGTGGCGCTCCTCCTCTACGGGATCTTCGACACCAGCCTCTACGCGCCGCGCAACCTGCTGGCCTCGCTGCCGGGCATGTGCCTTCTCCTCGGCGCGGCCGTGGTGGGGATTCGACCGCCCTTCAGGACCGTCGCGGCCGTGGCCCTGATCGGCGCGGTGGCGCTCACCTCCGCCGAGGGACTGCGCGTCGAGCACCACCGGCCGCCCTTCGACAAGGCCGGCGCTTACCTCGACCGCGAGGCCGGCCCGCGCGACGCCGTGCTGCTGCTCCAGGCGGGCAGCGAGCTGTTCGGGCGCAATCCGGCCCTGCGCAGCCTCGAGCTCGGCATGGACCGCCCCCACCCGTTCCTCGCCACCGGGGTGGTGGCCGAGAGGGACCGCTACCGGGACACGCTGCGCAGGGCGGCCACGCGACGCAGGCTGTTCGTGGTGGTGGCGCCCGTGCCCGGCGTGCCCGAGTCGATTCTCAGGGAGCGCCTCGGCCCCGGGTTCCGGCTCGTCTCGCAGCGATCCTTCCCAGGCTTCGCCCCCATCCGGGTGGCCGAATACGTCCCGGTCCGCGAAGGCGGGGGCGCGTGAGCAGCTCCGTGGCCAGCGCCACGCCCACCCGTCGCGGGCGATTCCTCGGCCTGGAGCCCTGGGAGCTCGGGGTGCTCACCGCCCTGGCCGTGGTGGGGTCACTGCCCCTGCTCGCGCTCATCTGGGACGCCGTGGCCAACAACAAGGTGTGGATCGGCACCGACGGCGGCCCCGTGATCCAGGACCAGATGCAGTACGTGGCCTGGATCCGCGACGCCTCCCAGCACGTCCTGATCTCCAATCACTTCCAGGCGGAGGCGTCCAAGGCCAGCTACCTGCACCCCGGCGCGCTCCTGTCGGGCGGGCTGGTGGCGCTCGGGCTGCCGCCCGCGGCGGGCTACCTGCTCTGGAAGCCGGTGGCGATCCTCGCGCTGTTCGCCGCGGTCACCGCATACATCCGCAGCGTCCTGCCGTCGGGCACGGGTCGCGTGGCCGCGCTGGTGCTGGCGCTGTTCTTCCTCCCGCCCACGACGCAGATCGTGACCGACGAGATCGGGCTGACCGTGGCCGCGGGCGAGGTCTGGCCCGTGGACATGCTGTGGGGGTACTTCTTCTCCGCCCTCGCGATCGCGGCGACAGTGGGCGCCCTCGTGCTCTACGAGCGCGATCGCCGCGCCGGGCGGCTCACGCTCTGGCCACCCTTGCTCGGGTTCCTGTCCACCTGGCTGCAGCCCTGGGAGGGCCCGTTGCTCCTGGGGCTCGTGGTGGGCGCGGAGCTCGTTCTCTGGTTCCTGCGCAGGCGTGGGGTCTCCGGGGTCGAGCCGGCCCTCGAGCGCCGGGCGCTCGTGAGGCTGGTGGCGCCGGTGGTGGCCGCGGTGGCGATCCCGCTCGCCTACTACGTCGTGCTCGGCCGGGTCGACTCCGCCTGGTCGAGCGACCCCAAGCTCGACTTCCTCGATCCGCCGTGGTGGGCCATCGGCGTGACCATCGCGCCGCTGGCGATCCCCGCCCTGCTCGCCTACCGGCAGCTGCCCACCACGTTCCACGCGGCCGCCCTCCGGGTCTGGCCGGTCGCGGCGCTGGGCATCTACTGGCTCCTGACCAACGTCTACAAGGGCCACTACGCCCCCCACGCTCTCCGCGGCCTCAGCATTCCCCTCGCGGCGCTGGCCGTGACCGGCGTGGCGTCCCTGCGCCTCCAGGTCGCTCGCGGAGCCGCGGTCGCCGCCGTGGTGTGCGCGGTCGGCGTGCTCACCGTGCCCGCCACGCTGGACAGGCTCAGCGAGGCAAGGGACCGGATCAACGACAACTCGGGCCCGTACTTCCTCACCACCGGCGAGCGCGACGCCTTCGACTACCTCGACCGGCTCCCCACCCCGGGGGCGGTCCTGGCGCCGGTCTCGATGGGTCAGCTCGTGCCCGCCCGGACCGGCCGCCACACCAGCGTCGGCAACCTGTTCTGGACGCCGGACTTCCTGCGCCGGCGGCTCTACACCGACCTCCTCTTCGAGGGCCGGATCTCCGCCGCCGGTGCGCGCTCGATCGCGCGCTCGAGCCACGCGCGCTTCCTGCTCGCCGGGTGCCGGGGCACCGCCGACCTGACGAAGCTGCTCGGGGGCCTGCTCGCCGACGTGAAGCACTTCGGCTGCGCGACGGTCTACGAGCTGAAGGCCTGACGATGGAGGACCGGATCTACTCGCTGGTGTACGAGCTCGAGGAGCGCCACTGGTGGTTCCGCGGCCGCCGGGCCGTGCTGGGCGCGCTCATCGAGAGGGCCGGGATCACGAGCGCCCGGCGGGTGCTCGACGCCGGCTGTGGCACGGGTCGAAACCTCCAGGACTACGCGCGCCTCGGCCCGGCCGCGGGCGTGGACCCGTCCGCCAGCGCGGTGGAGTTCTGCCGCCAGCGAGGCCTGAACGACGTGACCGAGGCCGGTGTGGAGACGCTCCCCTTCGAGGACGACGCCTTCGACCTCGTCTTCGCCACCGATGTTCTCGAGCACGTGGAGGACGACGTGGCGGCGATGCGGGAGATCCGGCGGGTGGTGGCGCCCGGCGGGATGCTCGTGGCCACGGTTCCCGCGTACATGTGGCTGTGGACCGCGAACGACGTGGCCCTCCACCACCACCGCCGCTATTCGCGGCCCCAGCTGGCCCGGGCCGCCCGGGCAAGTGGATGGCAGCCCGAGATCGCCACCTACTTCAACTCGATCCTGCTCCCCCCGATCGCCCTGGCCCGGAAGCTGCGGCCGAAGGCCGTCGAGGGCGAGGAGCGGGCCGAGCTCGAGCTCACGCCACCGCTCGTGGACAGGGCGCTGGCCCTCCCCATGCAGGTCGAGGCAGGCCTGATCGCGCGCGGCGCGAACCTCCCCGCCGGGGTGTCGGTGGGGATGGTCTCCCGGGCCGTGTGAGCGTCAGCGGCGCCGGCGCAGGCGGGCGACGAGCCGGATCACGTCGAGCGCCATCCGGGGCGACGCGAGCAGGGGGTTGACCTTCGAGTCGTCGTCGTGGAGGTAGACCACCGGCACCTCGTCGATCGAGAGCCCGGCGACCCGCGCCCGCATCAGCAGCTCCACGTCGAAGGCGAACCCGGGCACGATCTGCGTCTTCGTGAGCTCGCGTGCCGTGTCCGTCCGCATCAGCTTGAACCCGCACTGGGTGTCCCGGTACGGGAGGCCCGTCATGCGGCGCACCATCGCGTTGAACGCCCGCCCGATGGTCTTCCGGTACTCGGGAGCGGCCACGGTGGAGCCCGGAACGTCGCGCGAGCCGATGGCCACATCCGCGCCCTCCCGGAGGCCGGACCAGAGCTTGGCCACCTCGGCCAGCGGGGTGGACAGGTCCACGTCGCTCAGCAGCACGAGCTCGCCCCGCGCGACGCGGATCCCCGCCGCCACCGCCGCTCCCTTGCCCTCGTTGTGCCCTCCCCGCAGCAGGGGCGTGATCACGGGCGCGCGGGCCGCGGCGGCGCGAAGCATCTCCGGCGTGCGGTCCGTGCTGCCGTCATCGACCACCACGATCTCCCGCAGCTCGAGGCCCGCGGCGCGAACCTCCTCCGCGGCGGAGCCCCCTAACACCTCCAGGGACCTGGCCAGCCGGCGCTCCTCGTTGTAGGCCGGCACGACTATGGATACGGTCGGCAGGTTCAGGCCTCGGCGAGGTAGTACTGGGTCCAGAGCAGTCCGTCCAGGGGGCCGCCGTCCAGTCGCCGCTCGAGCCACTGCTCGAAGCGCAGGCCGCGCCGCCCGCCGAACTCGGCCACGAGCGGCAGGTAGACGCCGGTCTTGAAGCTCTCGGCGATCCGGAAGCCGGCGGCGCTCATCTGTCTCCGGAGCTCCGCGGCCCGCATCAGGTTCACGTGCCCGGTCGGGAGGATCGGCTCCCGGTAGACCCGGCGGACCACATCGATCACCCCCGGGAGGAACGCCACCCGGCTCGCAACCTCGAGCGGGCTGAACGGCTGCGGAGTCGAGAGCACGAGGTGCCCTCCCGGCCTGAGCACCCGCCGGATGCCTTCCAGCGCGCGCTCGGATGAGCTGATGTGCTCGATCACCTCGGAGCAGAGCACGAGGTCGCAGCTCTCGGGCTCGATCCCGGTGTCCGTGATGTCGTCGGCCACGGGAACGAGATTACGATGGCTCTCGCGCAGCCGGTCGACCTGCTCGAGGAAGGAAGGCTCCACGTCCGCGGCCAGGACCTCGTCGAAGAGCCCCGCCAGCAGCGGCAGGTACACGCCGCTGCCCGGGCCCACCTCGAGGGCGCGCGCGGACGGGCCCGCCGCCGCGGCCCTCCTCACGAGGTCCTCCACGCGATCGCGGCGTGTCAGGTGGAGCCAGCGCCGGGTCGGGTTGCGGGAGGTGTAGAGCGTTTCTTGGAGGGCCAGGAGCTCCGACACCGGGGCGATGCTATTGCGGATCCCGCGGGGCCGGCCCCGCTCGGCTCTGGCCGGCTGGGAGTGAGCTAGCCTGAAAGTGGGCCCTAGAGTCGACGGCCGGCGGACCTCCTGAGCACATCACTTCCTCGCACGACGCCGTCGCCTCCCCGGACCTCCGCCGCGGGCGCCGGCGAGCGCATCGAGTCGCGTGGATGGCGCCCGGACCGGATGCTCCTGGCCGTCGCGGGCCTCACCGCGGTGGGCCTGGCCCTGCGGCTTCCGGGGCTATGGGAGGGGCTCTTCGGCGACGAGCTCTTCCTCTACGCCATCGCCACCCAGCCGGGGCTCCACACGGTGCTCCAAGCGATCCACGACAGCGAGAGCACGCCGCCGTTTCACTTCCTGCTCGCCTGGGTGGCCGTGAAGCTCGGCGACCCCACGGTGACGGTGCGGCTTCCGTCGCTGATCCTCGGCACAGCCGCGATCCCGCTCACCTACCTCGCCGGGCTCCGCACCGTCGGCCGCCGGGCGGCGCTGCTCGGCGCCGCCTTTCTGGCGCTCAGCCCGTTCGCGATCTACTACGCGGTGGAGGCGCGCGCCTACGCCACCCTCGTCTTCCTCGCCGCGCTGTCCACGCTCACGCTGGTCAGGGCGCTCGAGTCGCGCCGGCGGCTCTGGCTGATCGCCTACGCGGTCACCTCCCTGCTGATCCTCTACACGCACTACACCGGCCTGTTCGTGGTGGCCGGGCAGGCCGCCTGGGCGCTCTGGACCCAGCGCGACCGCGCGCGAGAGCTTCTCGTGGCCTATGCGGCCATCGCGCTCGGCTACATCGCGTGGATCCCTTCCTTCCTCGTGCAGCGCCAGGACAGCTCGGCCACCCGGATCTCCACCTTCAAGTCGTTTACGCCCGACGGCTTCTTCCGGGAGCTCGCGATCGCCATCGTGGGCCACCCGAACGAGCAGCTCGACGCCGTCCCGGGCCGGGCGGCCGTGGTGCTGCTCGCCATCGGCGCTCTGTTGGGCCTGGCCGGCGCGGCGGCCGCGCTGGCGCGCCGCGGCATGCCCCGCCCGCCGCGCTTCCTCGGGCTCGTGGCCGTGGCGGCGGTGGCCACGCCGCTGGGGCTCGCCCTTTTCAGCATCTTCTCCCAGAACGTCTACATCCCGCGCAACCTGTCGGCCTCGCTTCCGGCCCTCTGCCTGCTCGTGGCGGCCGGGCTGCTGAGGCTGCGCCGGCCGCTGGCCGTGGCGGGAACCCTCGCGCTCCTCGCCGCGCTCGTCATCGGCACCTGGACCACGCTCGAGTCGCGCTACTCGCGACCCCCCTACCGCCAGGTGGCCGAGTTCCTCGACTCGAACGCCCGCCCGGGCGACGCGGTGGTGGAGTACCCGCTGTTCGCCAACTACAAGGGCGGCACCTTCTCGTTCGAGGCCTCGCGCGTGAACGTGGCCACCCTTCTCGGCCACCACCTGGACGTGCACTTCCAGCGCCCGCACCTCTTCTTCCAGGCGAGCGGTTACGAGCGCGACGCCTGGGGCCCGGCCTCGCGCCGGGCGCGGCTGTTCGTGGTATCACCCTGGGATGCCACCTACCGCGGGAGACCGCCCCTGCCCCCGCGACTGCGTCCCCGCTACCGACAGGTGCTGATGCGGGTGTGGCCGGGCCTCGTGCCGGTGGCGGTGTTCGAGTACAGGGCGGTGGGGGCTTCATGAGATGGGTGGCGGTAGCCCTGTGCGCGGTGGCCGCCGCCACGGCGCTCGTGGCCTACCGCTCCGAGCGCAGGGCGGACGAGGTCGTGCGGCTCTCTCTCGTGGCCGTGAGCGGCGGCCTCGCGCATGTGCCCGCCTCGGCTCCGAGCGAGGCCCGCACCAAGGCACTGGACCTTCTCCCGAGCGCCCGGCTCCTCAACCCCGACACGAACCTCGACGTCCAGGAGGGCGCCTTCCTCGAGCGCAACCCGCGCCGGGGCGAGGCGATCCTCGAGCACGCGACCAGCGAGGAGCCCGAGAACGTTTTCCTCTGGCTGGCGCGCTCGCAGCTCGAGGAGCGCGACGGAGACCTGGCCGCCGCACGCCGGTCGTACGCGCGGGCGCGCGCGCTCGACCCGCGCCTGCCGGCGCCCAGATAGGCCCGGCGAGCGAGGATCCGACCATGACCGTCACGGCCACGACCCAGCCCGCGAAGGCACGCCCGGCGATGGACCGGCGGCTCCTGGCCGTGCTCATCGGCCTGGGCCTGCTCGCGCTCTTCGTCGCCTTCTTCAGGGTCGGTTCCGCCAGCTGGCTCAGCGACGAGCTCTATTACCGGGACGCCGCCCATCGCTACATGCACGGCGACTTCAGCGTCAACCGCGAGAACACGATGCTCGCGAAGTACATCCTGGGCGCGTTCCAGCTCGTCCTCGGTGATGGCCACACCGCCACGCGGATTCCCGCGGCGGTGGCCGGCCTTCTCACCGGGGTCGGGCTCCTGCTGCTCGGCAGGCGGATGGCCGGAGTCTGGGCCGGGGTGATCGCGTTCGCGCTATGGACGCTCCTCCCCCGCCCCGAGATCATCGGCAACTGGCAGGTGGGCCGGATCCAGATCGAGCGCTACTTCCGCCTCGACGTGTTCCTGGCGCTGTTCGTGGTGCTTGCGCTGCTGGCGGCGTGGCGCTGGGCCGAGAGCGGGCGCTGGCGCTGGGCGGCGGCCGCCGGCGTGTTCGCCGGCCTGGCGGCCGCCTCGAAGGCGCCCGGGGTGCTCATCCTCCCCGCGCTGGCCCTGGTCGGGCTCTACAGCCTTCCGTTCAATCGCCGAACGCTGGCGCAGGCCGCGGCCGTGTGCGGCCTTCCGTTCGTGGTCGTGGCGATCTCCTACCTGCCCCTGGGCACGGACGCCTTCGACGCGATCGACGGCATGTTCTACGTCGACAAGCTCCGGCGCACCGTCTTCGACACCCCCTTCGTGTTCCACGGGCACCTGTACTCGCGCCCGCCCTGGTGGGCGAACCTCTGGTGGCAGTGGAAGAGCCTCGGCACCCCGGCCACGGTCTCGGTGGGCGCCTGCGTGGTGCTCGCGCCGTTCGTGCTGCCGCGCCGAGCCCTGCTCCTGCTCGGACTGGCCATCGGCGTGCCGCTCTTCGTGTACATCGTGCGGCTGAACTACACGCTGCCGTACTACTACTACGCCTGGCAGCCCCAGTTGCTGCTCCTCTGCGCTCTCGTGCTCTGGACGCTGCTGAAGCGTGAGGGAGTCGCCCGGCTGGCGGCGGTGGCGATTGCGGTGCCGCTCATAGCGGCCGCCGGGGGTACCGTGCGGGACGTGGCCAACGCTCGCGACCGCGACTTTCGGGAGACCGCCCAGGAGCTGGGGCCGACGCTGCGCTCGGGGGCGATCGTGGCCTGGGGCCTGGAGGCCGGCAACATCATGCGCAGCGAGCTGCCGGGCTCCACCGTGGTGCAGACCACGGACGGCACCCCGAACATCTCGGGCATCATCGTCGACCCGACGATCGCCACCCGCCGGCCGAGCCCGGCCATCACGGCGTACCTGCGAAAGCACCGCGACGAGCTGGAGCTCCATCGCATCGACCGCCTGCGCATCTACCTGCCGCGACACCGCGCGGCCGCCAGAGGAGGCTGAGCTGCCGCCCGTCGCGGCGCAGACGGAGCCGGCACCCGGCCCGCAGGCCGGTGAGGGTGGGCCCGCACTTGCCGACCGCTGGCCGATGCTGGTGCTGGCCGCCGCGATGCTCGTGGCGGCGGCCGCGATCCTCCACCTGACGCGCGGTTTCACCTTCTACTACGACGAGTGGAACTTCGTGGTGAACCGGCAGGACTCCACGTCCGACTCGTTCTTCGGGCCGCACAACGAGCACATGGTCCTGGTGCCGGTCCTGATCTTCAAGGCGCTGTGGGCCGTGGGCGGCCTCAACGAGTACTGGACCTTCCGCGTGGTCGTGGTGGCCCTCCACCTGCTGGTGGCCGGTCTCCTCTACGCGCTCGCGCGCCGCCGCGTCGGGCCCGTGCTCGCCCTGGCCCCGGCGCTCATCCTGCTGTTCCTGGGCACGGCCTGGGAGATCATCCTGTGGCCGTTCGAGATCCAGTTCCTGATCCCGGCGGCGGCGGGGCTCGGCGTGCTCATGGCCATCGAGCGCGAAGACCGGACCGGGGACCTGGTGGCCTGCGGGCTGCTGATCCTCTCCTTCGCGAGCGGCAGCCTCGGAGTGCCGGTCGCACTGGGCGCGGCTGTGGAGATCCTGTTCGGGCCGCGCCGGTTCACCCGGCTCCTGCTGGTGGTGGTCCCCCCGGCCGCGCTCTACGCGATCTGGCTCCACGAGTACAACCCCTACCGCCACCAGTTCGGGAGCATCGGATCGATTCCCAAGTTCGCCACCGAGCAGCTGGCCGCGGCGCTCGCGGGGATCGCCGGCTTCCGGTACGGATCGGTGCGGACGCCGGCACTCATCGTGGCCATCGCCTTCATCGTGCTCCTGGTCGTTCACCTCGTGCGGCATCGCGACGGCCGGCCGCGCCTGGTGGCCCTGATCGTGATGTCGCTCGCCTACTGGGGGGCCCTGGCCCTGTACCGCCCCTGGGTGCTGAACCAGCAGCCCAGCCGCTTCCTGTATGCGGGCGGGGCGTTCGTGCTCCTGATGGCCGTGGAGCTCGCCCGGAACGTCCGGTTCGACCGCCGCGCCCTGGCCGTGGTGGGCGCGCTGGTGGTCCTCTCGGTGGCCTCGAACGCCGACGACCTGCGCAACGGCGCGCACACGCTCAGGCAGTACTCCGACTTCGTCCAGCCGGGCCTCGGCGCGCTCGACCTGGCCCGGGGCACGGTGGCCCCGGACTTCCGGCCCGAGCCCACCAGGGCGCCCGACATCGTGGCCGGCAAGTACTTCGAGGCGGTGGACCGGTTCGGCTCCTCCCCGGGCGACACGCCCGCGGAGCTCGCGACCCGGACCGAGCCCGCGCGAGAGGCGGCGGACATCGTGCTCGTGTCCGCGCTCCGGTTGGCCATGCGCCCGGGGGCACCCGGCCCCGGCCCCGCGCCCAAGGTCACGCTGGCCGACCGCGGCACCTCGAGCATCCAGGGCCCGTGTGTGAGCTTCCGCCCGTCGGGCGGACAGGGGGCGCTGGAGCTCGACCTGCCCCCCGGAGGCGTCACGGTCACGGCCGCCGCGGGGCCCCCGGTCCAGCTGTTCCTCAGGCGCTTCGGCGACGGCTACGTGCCGAACGGCGCCGCTCCGGCCGAGGCGGAGTTCGTGAGCCGGGAGGCCTTCGGGCGCGGCCTGCTGCGGGCCCAGGTCTTCCTGGCCCCACCGAGCCGCACCTCGGTCCTCGCGATCCCGCCCGACCGGGCGCCCCAGCCGTGGCGCGCCCGGCTGGCGGCGACGCAGCCGGTCCGGGTCTGCGGCCGCTGACTGCGGGGGCAATCGGCAACTTGGCGCTCATTCAACGTCTTCGCCGGACCGTTCCCGATCGATGGGGTGTACCCGCTCTCCTGGCCGGGCTGACGCTCGTCGCCCTCGCGCTCCGGCTCCCGCGGATGGATGACAGCCTTGGCGGTGACGAGCTGTTCGCCTTCTCCGAGATCAACGGGCACGGCCTGTCCGGCGTGGTGCAGGCCGTGCAGGACAGCATCGAGGTCACTCCGCCGCTCTTCTTCATCTTCGCGTGGTTGTGCATGAAGTTCGGAGACCCGAGCATCTCCATCCGGGTTCCCTCGCTGGTCCTGGGCGTCGGTCTCGTCCCGGTCACCTACCTCCTGGGCGCGCGTACGGTCGGGAGGGCGCCGGGCCTGCTCGCGGCGGCGCTGGTGGCCATATCGCCGTTCGCCATCAGATTCTCGACCCAGGGGCGCCCGTACGCGGCGCTGATGTTCTTCGTCGCCCTCTCCACCCTTACCCTGCTGATCGCAATCGACCGCGGAGGTTGGCGCTGGTGGGCCCTCTACGCCGTGGCAACCGCGGCGGTCCTGTACACGCACTACACGGGGGTGTTCGCCCTCGGCGTACAGACGGTGTGGGCCGCCTGGCGATATCCGCAATTGCTTCGGCCGCTCGCCGCGGCCACGGCCGGCGCGGGGGTGCTGTTCTTGCCCTGGCTGCCACAGGTCGGGTCCAAGGGCCAGTTGGACAACCCCTTCTACGGTGAGCTGACCGTCACCAACATCGGCCGCACGCTTGCCGAGGTCTTTCCCGGATATCCGCAACGTTCTCCTTCGGCCGGCCGGTTGGCGGGCCTCAAGCCGCTGGTACTCATATCGCTGGCCCTGCTCGCGAGCCTGGTGGCCCTCCTGTCTCGAGAGCGCGGCAGCAGGTCCACCACCGGCGGGCGCTCGAGGCCCCTGCTGCTCGCCGGACTCGTGGCCGCCGCCCCGGTGGGGATGTTCGGCTTCTCGCTGATCAGCGGTCACAACGTGGTTCAGGGGCGCTACCTCAGCGCCTCGTTCCCCGCCCTGACGCTGCTGATCGCGGGCCTGATCTGCGCGATGCGCCCGCGGGTGGCCGCCGTGGTCGCCGCGGTGGTGCTGGTGGGCATGGCGGCCGGGACGGTGAAGATCCTCTCTTCCGACCTGAGGGCGGCCGAGTACCGCAAGCCGGCTAGGTACGTGGACGCGCATGCCCGTCCCGGGGACGTCGTGGTCCAGAAGATGCGCAAGGCGGGCCCGTTGTCCACAGCGCTCACCGTGCACTTCCGGCGTCCTCATCGCGTGGTGACGGTCGATGGAGTGAGGCAGGTGCCCGGAGGCTACGAGGGGACGGTGTCCCCGGACGTCTGGAGGCGGGTAGCCGCGGGCCACCAGGTCTTCGTCATCGGGTCGGAGGCCCCACCCCTGTTCGTGCTGCCCCGTCCGCCGCGCAGGTGGGCGCCGAGTGTCCGGTTGCTCCTGCGGCGCACGTACACCGGGGTCACGCGCACCTCTCTCTACGTCTACGGGCCACGGTCGGAGTGAGCCGGCGGCTGGCCGCCATCGGTGGCTTCTGCCGGCGCCACGAGCATCTCTCGGCGGCGGCCCTCATCGCCGTTCTCGTGCTCGTCCTGCTGTGGCCGGCGCTCGTGGGCGGCGGTCTCCTGGCACCCCTTTCCACCCTCTACACCTGGTTTCCATGGCGTGCCTATCGCCCGCCGGACATCTCGGCGTTCGACAACTCCACGTTGAGCGACGTCCCGCTCGCCTTCTACCCATGGGAGGTGTTCGCCCGGCACGCCATACACCACGGCGTGTTCCCGACATGGAACCCCTACGTCCTGGCCGGCGCGCCCTTCTTCTCGAACGCGCAGGCGGCGCTGCTCAGCCCGTTCAACGCACCGCTGTGGATCCTGCCCCTGAGACTGGGCCTCGCCCTCATGGCCGCCGTGAAGCTGTGGCTCGCCGGCTTCGGGACCTACCTGCTGGTCCGCGAGCTGCGCCTGAGCTTCTGGCCCGCCATGGTCGCGGGAGTCAGCTTCTGTCTGTGCGCCTTCAACGTCGTCTGGCTGACTCACGGAGTGCACGTCGCCGTGGCCGCGATGCTGCCGTGGGCGATCCTGGCCATCGAGCGCATCCTCCGCTCCGGCCGGCGCGCGGACGCGGTCGGGCTCGCCGTCGTGATCGCCATCGCGCTCGCCTCGGGTCACCCGGGCACCCAGGTTCACCTGCTCGGCGCGAGCGTCGTGTACGCGCTCGTGAGAGGCCTTCCGCTTCCGGACCTTCCCGCTCGGCAGCGCCTGCGCCGGCTGGCCCTGGTGGGAGGTGGGATGGCCCTCGGCGCGCTGCTCAGCGCGGTTGTGATCGTCCCGATCCTGCTTGGCGCATCCGATACGGCCGGCGAGGTCGCGAGACACGGAGGAGGCGGCACGCTGCCGCTCTCGTCGGCGCGGACGGCGCTGTTCCCCGACTGGTGGGGGCGGCCCAGCGGGGTCGCCACGGGCGGACCCATCAACTTCAACGAACGCACCTTCTACGCCGGAGCGGTGGCCCTCCTGCTCGCGGTCGTGGCGCTCGTCAGCCAGGGCGGGTGGCGCCGCAAGTCGCCGTTCGTGGTGCTCGCCGGCCTTGGGCTCGCCGTGCCGCTGGGCGCACCCGTCATCCACTGGGCGGTGGTTCACCTGCCCCTGTTCAGCTCGATCTACAACTCGCGGATGCTGCTGCTGTTCGACCTCGGCGTGGCCGTGCTGGCGGCATTCGGCATGCAGGCGCTGATCGACCGGCCTCGGGAGCGCCGCCGTGCCTGGATCGTGGTCTCAGCGGCGCTCGCCGCGGGGGCGATTGCCGCGGCGTCATTGCGTCCGAGCCTGTCCGATCTCGGATCGACGCTCCGGCACTTCGCCGCCGGAACGTCGTACACGGAGCCGCGAATCATCGCCCTCACGAGCGTCGGCTGGTGGTCGCTGTTCGCCATCGGAACGGGCGTTGCGCTGCTCGCGCTCACGAGGATGCGCCGGACGTGGGTGATCGCCGCCGCAATCGTCGTGCTCGCCGGCGCCGACATGCTGCACTTTGCCCACGGCTACCAGCCGATCGGCCCTCCGTCGAAGGTGATCCCCCCGACGACGCCCGCCGAGGCATTTTTGAAGCGGCACGCCGGCGACGGTCGCGTGGTGGGCGTCGGCTTCACGCTCGCCAACAACTGGACCATGGTGGACGGCCTTCGCGACGTGCGCGGCCACGATCCGCCCGAACCCGGTCTGCGCTACTTCCGGTTGTGGCGCCTGGCCAATCCGTTCCAGCCCTCCCAGGCCACGCTCACCCTGCCCGACGCGCTCGACGCGAGGGGAATGCGCGTCATGAGCGTTCTGGGGGTGCGGTGGATCGTGACCCCGCCCTCCGCGGCGCGGCCCATGGGGCCAGGCCTGTCCACCGCCTACCGGGGGAAGGATGCGGTGATCTACGCGAACGCGCGCGCGGCGCCGCGCGCCATGGTTCCGCGCCAGGTCCTCTCGGTGACCGGCGAGGCCGCCGTGCTCGCCGCGCTGGCGTCCCCGGGATTCGACCCGCGCACCATGGCCGTCGTGGAAGGCGGGAGCCCCGCGGGTCGAGGGTCGGTCCGCATCGTCGAGGACGAGAACGCGCGGGTCAGGCTACGGGCGGCGCTCCGCGAGCCCGGCCTCGTCGTTCTCAATGACTCCTGGGCGAAGGGATGGAGCGTCCGTGTGGACGGCCGTCCCGCCACCGCGCTGCGCGTGAACTCCGTGATGCGCGGGGTCCGGGTTCCCGCCGGGGCCCACGAGATCGAATGGGACTATCGGGTGCCCGGTTTGCGTCTTGGGCTGGCCGGCACCTCCCTCGGCGCGCTGGCCCTGCTCGGCTGGCTCGCGGTCGCCGCGCTCCGCCGTAGGAGATCAACGGCCTAGCCCTCGAGGCAGCTCCCGACGCGGGCGCGGGCGGCCTGCGGCGGCGGGGATGTGTACCCGACGACGACGGCACCGGCGATCTCCGCCTGGCCTCCGGAGGCCTTCAGGAACCGGGCGATGTCGCCCAGCGCCCCCGAGGCGGCCTCGGCAGTGGGATAGACGAACAGAAGCGATCGCGTGCCCGCACCGATGGGCACCTCGAGCGCGATCGAGCCCGTGGGCGAGGTCTCCGCGCGCCGGGGGGCGAAGCCCGCGCCGCGCAGGCATGCCGACAGCCCGGCGGCCTTGCGGCGAAGCGCGGTGGCCGCCCGGCGGGCGCGGGCGAGCCCGGTGACGGTGAATCCAGTGGCGGGGTTGGCGGGCGAGTACACGCGCACGGTCAGCGGCAGCGACCCGGGGAAGCTGCGGGTCTCGGTCACCCGCGCCCCGAGGCTCTTCGGCGGCGCCGGAAGGGGATCCGGGCCCACCAGCAGGAAGCGGGAGCGGCGGGCCGTGGCCGAGTAGGCGCCCACCGTGTCGGCGGCCTGGAAGATCGAGTACACGTCGTGGGGACGCTCGAAGTTCACGTCGAGGCTCTGCTGGCGCCCGTGGCTGATCACCTGGGAGCGGGTGGCGCCCAGGGTGAGGTCGGACTGCACCACGGCGTCGCCCGGGCGTGCGGTGCGGTCGATGAAGTGCGCCGCCCCCTTGTAGTCCGGCCGCCGGTGGACATCCTCCAGGCCGGCCACGGCCCCCACTGCCATGCAGGCCACCGCGACGGTGGTGAGCGCGAGCGACAGGACTCGGCCCGGCCAGGTCAGCGCCGCGCCGGCGAGCAGCGCCACGAAGGGCAGGGCAGCGCTGAGGTAGCGGGCGATGAAGAGCTCGGGGCCGAGGGCGCTGTAGAGCAGGAACCCCAGGACCGGCGCCATCGCCAGCGCGCCCACGAGCACCAGGCGGCGGTTGAGGCGCGGCGGCCCCCCGGCGCGCGTGAGGGCGCTGCGGGCCCCGGCCACGAGCGCCACGGCCAGCGCCAGGCCCAGCACTGCCACCACACCCCTCCCCGGCAGCTCGGAGACCACGAAGCTCGGATGCCCGGGGAAAAGCCGCAGCAGCTCACGCTCGACGCCGGCCGCGTTCAGCGGCGCGTAGAACGCGAGGATCGAGATGCTGTTCCCCTTCTGGCCGAGGAACGCGATCACCCACGGCAGGTAGCCCACGGCGATCGCGGCTCCAGCGATCACCAGCGGGCGCCAGCGGTCGCGATGCGCCCACAGAACCCAGAGGCCCTGGGCCACGAGCACGAAGAGCCCGAAGTAGTGCGCGTAGAGCACGAGGCAGCCGCTCACGGCGTAGGCGACCCACCAGGCGGTGCGTCCGGTATCGAGGGCCATCAGGAGCGCCAGCGTGCACAGGACCACGAAGAACGTGAGAGTCGCGTAGGGGCGCGCCTCGGTGGAGTAGAAGATCGCGAACGGGCTCAGTGCGAGCAGCGCCGCGGCCACCACGCCGGCGCGGCCGCTCACCGTCCGCCTCCCCACCAGGTACACGAGCGGGACGGTGGCCGTGCCGAGCACCAGCGACGGAAGCCTGATCGTCACCGTGGGATCGCCGAGCTTCATCGACAGCCAGGCGAGCACGAAGAAGAGCGGCGGGCTGTTCTCGCCGCCCTGGCGCACCGCGTCGATCACCCCGCTGAGGCTCCGGCCGTGCACCTCCGCGTAGGCGTACATCTCGTCACCCACGAGGCTCTCGCCCACGTGCGGCAGCCGGAGGGCGAGCGCGATCAGGGCCAGGCCGGCCACGGCCAGGACCTCGGCACCCAGAGCCCGGCCGTCCGCCGCCTCCAAGCTCTCGGCCGGCATGGATTCGAAGGTACCTGACGCCGCCACGCCGGGCGGCGGGCCTACGCGGGGCACGCGCCGGGGTCGAGCGGTCGGTCGATCCGGAACAGGGCCACCACCTTGTTGTCGCGCAGCAGAGGCGTGACGCCCGGATCGGAGCGTGTCCAGATCTCCTCGGGCGGCGCGGCGAGGCTCACGTTCCCGGGGTAGTTGAAGGGCGTGGTAACCACGTAGCGGTAGTGGCCGTCATTCAGGGCGCGCCTCCAGCCGGCACAGGTGCGGAACGGGGTGAACGTCCCGTAGGCGCCGTGCCGGGCCACGTAGTCCACGCGGTTGGTCCCGTGGAGCCCGGCCAGCGGGTACTGGATGAAGAAGTTCACGATCGCGATTCGGGAGTGGTCCACATCGCGGGCCCAGCGGGCGATCGAGGGCATGGGTCCCCAGTCCGCGTAGCGGTCCCGCATATAGCTCCGCTGCAGGACGTAGCCGGCCGGTACGAGCGCCAGAACGGCCACCAGCGCCACCGCCCCCACGGTCCGCGGCGAGCCCGCGAACCGAACACGCGGGCGGAGCACCAGCAGCGCGCCCACGGCCAGCACGGCCGCTCCCACCGCCAGCGAGGCCAGCGCCGTGGCGTGCCCGGGTGAGTCGGCGAACCTGGCCGAGGCCGCGCGCAGGCCCGTGGGCCAGATGGCGGGATCGAGCTGGGTCACCAGCAGCACCACCACGAGCAGCCCGGTCAGGACCTGGAGCACCCTCCGGGCGTCCGGGCGCGGCACCAGCGGCAGCAGTGCGAGGCCCAGCACCAGTGCTGGAGTCGGGTATCGCAGGTTGAACTTGAAGAACTGCGGGTCGGCCTCGGTGCCGAGGCCCTGGGGCGTGAACACGAAGGCCACGGCGCTCACCAGCGCCACCACGCCGAGCATGCGCTCCACACGCGAGCGGCCTGCCACCACCGCCCCGGCCATGCCGATCAGCGCCAGCGCGGCGATGGCCCACCAGGCGGGACCCCAGGCCTGCAGTAGGCCGGGCTGGAAGTGGTTCCCCCACACTCCCGGCTGGCCGACGTAGTGCGCGACGGTGAAGGTGAGCTTCGTGAGCGGTGGGGAGTGGAGCTCCACCGGGCCGAGGTGGATGTCCGCCGCCGGGATCGGGTTCCCGAAGGCGATCAGGTTCCGCACGAACCAGACGCCGCCCATCGCGAGCAGCGCTCCCAGCCACACCCCGGTCATCCTCAGCCGCTCGCCCCGGGGCGCCACGGCGACGGCGCCCACGGCGAGCGCGCCCAGCGGCACGGTCATCGACAGCTTCGTGCCCAGGGCACCGGCCGCGGCCAGGGCGGCCAGCGTGCCAGTAACGCCGGTGGGCCCGCCGTTCACGAGCAGTGCCGCGGCGGCCATGAGCAGCGCCAGCCCCACCACGTCGTTGTACGCGCCGCCGGGCTGGGTCTCCACCATGATCGGGGTGGCCAGCACCAGCGTCACGGCGAGCACGCTCAGCGGGCCGAGCCCGCGCGGGCGCCCCAGGCAGTAGGCGGCGAGCAGCAGCAGGCCGAGCCACCCCAGGTTCAGGAACGGGGAGAGGAAGTCGTTGCCGAACCAGAGCATCCCGAGCGCGTGGAAGAGGCCTGCGGTGGCCGGATAGAACGCCGTGCCCGCGCCCGTCTCGAAGAACTGCACGTGCGTGATCGACCCGTCCTGGACGAATCGGACGGCCTGCGGAAGGTGGTACCAGACCGTGTCCGCTCCGGTCATCCCGTGGTTGAGGGCGGGCAGGACGCGCGTGGCCCAAGCCGCGACCACCAGCGCGCAGGCCGACAGCGCCACGAGCGCCGCGGCCTCACCGCCCCACTGCGGCGGGGCCGGGGGCCCAATCGACGGCCTCGGGCGCGCCGGCCGTTCCCAGCCTGCCACATGAGGGCGCCCGCGGCCATGCACCCGAGCGCCACGGGCACGGGATGGAAGAGCCCCACCAGCCCGAGCAGCTGGAGCACCAGGATGAGCGCAGTCACGCCAATCACACACTCGGCAAGACGCGCCGGAGCGCCGGTCCAGCTCTCCAGCAGGCGCCGGCGAAGCGCCCGCGCGCCAAGCGCGAGGGGCACCAGACACACCGCCACGAGCAGCAGCCCGGTCAGGTAGCGACCGAAGCTCACCGCTCCGCGCCCCTACGCCCGCAGGGCGCTTCCATGACCCACAGCAGGCTCGCCATCCGAGCGCGACACGGTATCCGGCCCGCACGCTGGAGGCACCCGCTCGGGCTGGGCCAGGCCGCCCGCCCCCGTCCGCCGTCGTCTTCCTCTGCTAGAAGTTCTCTGCGTGTCTTTCGGGGGGGTCGCCGTCTCCATTCTCGTTCTGACCGGCGGCTTTGCCGTCGCGCCTGCTGCTGCGCTGGCGCAGACCGGGGCCGGCCCCAGCCCTCCCGCCGCCGTCACGACCGCCGCTCCGGCGGCCGTTTCCACCGCCCCGGACGCCGACGCGAAGGACCTTGCCGCGGCCTCTGGTTGCGGCGCGCCCGCCGATCAGCTCGCCGAAAGCCCCGGCACGGACGCTGACTCCGGCGCCCCGCCGGCCGCCCCGGTCGCGGTCCCGGCCGAGAACGAGAGCGCGGCGGTGGCACCCATAGCCCACTGCTCGCAGAACGCCGGTGACGAGCAGTACCAGGATCCCTTCAAGAACTCGCCGCCTCCCAAGGCCGGCGGCAAGGCTCCGCTGTCCGCCGCGCAGCCGTCCGGAGGCCAGGACACGGCAACCCCCGCCTCCGTGCTCGCCCAGCAGTCCGCCGATCCTGCCGCCGCCGCGGCCGCGGCGGCCGGCGACAGCGCCGCGAAACTCCCGAACACCGGGCTCGACGCCCGTCTCCCGGCCGTGCTCGGGCTGGCTCTGCTCCTGTCGGGTGCGGCGCTCCGCCGCCGCCACGCCTGACGGGTGCCCGTAGCGGCCACGCCGTAACGCACCTAAACTCGGGACGTGGCCACTCCCTGGATGTCAGTCGTGGTGCCCTCGTTCAACGAGGAGCGCGCGATCGCCGGCACCGTCTCGGCGCTTCGCAGCCGCCTCGAGGCGATGGGCCGCCCCTGGGAGATCGTGGTGGTGGACAACGCCAGCGAGGACGGCACCGTCGAGCAGCTGGGGCCGATGCTGGACGGAGACCGGGTGAGGCTGCTCCAGAACGAGACCAACATGGGCAAGGGAGCCTCGGTGCGGCGGGGGATGCTCGCCACCACCGGGGACCTGCGGCTGCACTGCGACTCGGACTGCGCGCCGTCGCTCGCCTCGCTCGACCACATGCTGGAGCTGCTCGAGCACGCGGACGTGATCACCGGGTCGCGCCTGGCCTCGGGCGCCCAGGTGGGGCGCCGCCAGCCGCTCCGCCGCCGCATCGTGGGCCGCTCGTTCGTGGGCCTCTGCCGCGTCGTGCTCGGTGAGCCGACGCGGGACATCTTCTGCGGGTTCAAGCTCTGGCGCGGCCCGGCCGCCCAGCACGTCTTCTCCCAGGTGTCCCTGGACGGCTGGGTCTTCGACGCCGAGGCGCTGGCGGTGGCCCGGGCGTTCGGGTACCGCATCACCGAGACGGGCATCGTCTGGAGCGACCGCGAGGGCTCGCGCCTTTCGATGAGCCGCGTGCTCGGCCCCGTCCTGCGCGAGCTGTTCGGCGCGCGCAGGCACGTCCGGGAGGCCGCCGCCCGGGCGCGCGCATCCTCGTCGGACCCGCTCGTGCCCCAGCCGGCCGACCGCCAGCCCTAGCCCCGGCGCGTCAGCGAGTGTCCGGGTAGGCCTGCTGCCCGGCGGGAGGGAGCGGCCAGGCCCGTGACCTCGAGAGCCCGAACGTCCGCAGGATGCCGGGCTGAGCGAGTGACTCGGCGTCCCCGGGGACCGTCCTCATCACGTAGCCCGACCGCCGGTAGCGTGCGCCGTGGTCGGCCGCCACGTCGTCCCGGAGCTTCGTCGGGCGGCCGGAGACGATCAGGCAGCCGCTGCGGTCGAAGGTCATGACGGCGCGGGTGCGGCGGCCCCCCTCTGCATCGATCGTCCAACCCTGGACCTGGAGGAGCTCCTTGATGCTGTTCACAACCTCCACGTAGCCGGAGCCCTCGTTCTCGACCACCGGCAGCCGCCTGCCGCCGGGGAGATCGATCCTCTCGCCGCCGGGTCCGGACACGAGACGCGCCGTGCCGCGAGATCCGCCCGAACGCGCGTATTCGAACACCGCCACGTCGATGGCCCCCCGGAAGACGCTCCGCGACCTGAGCCGGTAGCCCTCGCCCAGGCGCCGGGCCCAGGACTCGCGCCGCAGGCTCAACACCTGGGGCGCCACCACGAAGAGGCGCGGCGAGCGGGCCGCCAGCCGCCAGCCGGCCTCGTCGCTGGGCGTGATCCGGAACACCGGGTGATCCGCCTTCAGCTGGGGCTCGAGGGCCTTGCTCAGCGCGTTCTGCGGGTTCAGCCAGAGCACCTCCACCACCGGCTCGCAGCGCGTGGCCCGCTGGTCGATCGCCGCCGCCGCCTCGCGGTAGGGGGGCCGCCGGTAGTCGTCGCTGAGCGACGTGGCGGTTCCCACGGCCAGCGCCCCCACCACCAGGCCGCCGGCCACGGCGGCCGTGACCCGCCGGGAGGCGGTGAGAATCCAGCCCAGCAGCAGCCACAGCGCGGGAAGGGAGGCGGCCATGTTGCGCGGTCCGAACAGGCTCGTCTCGGCGAGCGAGTACACCGTGATCCCAATCGGTGTGGCCACGCCGAGAAGCACCAGCAGGACCAGGCGGTCGGTCCGCGGCGCCCCTGAGGCCGGCTGCCGGCGACGGAGGAGATCGAAGGCGAGCCCGGCCACCGCCAGGGCCAGCGCCGCCGAGATCACCACCAGGGCGGCGTTCCCCGGCACCACGTCGAGATCCACGAAGGGCCGGCCCGGGAACGTGGCGAGCATGGCGTCCTTGAACGAGCGAAGCGTCACCGGAGACACGAGCGAGATCTGCTCCGGCGGGTGCGCGTCGCCCTGGTAGAGGAACGACGGCACCCAGGGCAGGTAGGCGAGCGCGATGGCCACGTTGGCGATCAGCAGCTCGCGAAAGCGCTCGCGGTGCGCCACGAGTGCCCAGATCCCCTGGGCGGCCACCACGAACACGCCGGAGTAGTGCGCGTAGAGCACCAGGGTGGCGCTGGCGGCGTAGAGCACGAGCCAGCGGCGGCGCCCGCTGTCCAGCGCCTTCAGGAGCGCCAGCGTGGAGAGGACCACGAAGAACATCAGCGTGGCGTAGGCGCGGGCCTCGGTGCCGTAGAAGACCGCGAACGGGGAGATGGCGGCCACCGCGGCCGCGAACAGCCCCGCGCGCCGGTTCAGCGTGCGCACTCCCAGCAGGTAGACGAGCGGCACGGTGGCCGCGCCCAGGATGATCGAGGGCACGCGGATCCAGGTCCGCGCGTCGCCGAACTCCACGGCCACACGAGCGAGCAGGTAGTGCAGCGGCGGCGTGATCGCGGTGTCATGCACCTGGCCGACGATGTGCAGCAGCCCGTAGTTCGCGACGATCCGGTACGAGTAGACCTCGTCGGCGAAGAGGCTCTCGTGGATGCCCCGCGCCCTTAGGACGAGGGCCACGAGGGTGAGCGCCGCCACGGCCAGTGCCCAGGAGCGGGAGTCACCCTGCCCGCCGGCCTCCGGTGAGGCGGCCGGGTTTTGATCTAGCGGTGCCATGGAGGGCACGGATGCGGCCACAGCCGACTCTAACCCGATACCCGGCGGGCCGCCCCGTACGGGCCGCAGGACCCGGATCGGCCGCGGGCATAAGCCCATAGAATCGACCTGTGGCAGATTGCCCTTCACCTCGGGTCGCCCTCTGACGTCCCGCGTGCTGGTCACCGGCGGCGCGGGCTTCGTCGGCGCCAACCTCACGATGAGCCTGGCCGAGCACCATCCCGACTGGGAGATCGTGGCCTTCGACAACCTCAAGCGCAGGGGGTCGGAGCTGAACCTGCCCCGGCTTCGCGACGCGGGCGTGGAGTTCGTGCATGGGGACGTGCGCGAGATGTCCGACCTCCTGGGGCTGGACCCGGTCACGGCCGTGGTGGAGTGCTCGGCCGAGCCGTCGGCCCTCGCCGGGAACGCCGGCGACACCTCCTACGTGGTGGACGCCAACCTGGTGGGCGCGCACAACTGCCTGGAGCTGGCCCGGCGCGACTCGGCGCAGTTCCTGTTCATCTCCACCAGCCGCGTGTACCCCTTCGAGACGCTGGACGCCGCGGCGTTCCGCGAGGAGGACACCCGCTTCGAGCTCGAGCCCGCCCAGGAGCTCGCCGGAGTCGGTTCGGCGGGGATCTCGGAGGACTTCCCGCTCGCAGGGGCCCGGACCCTCTACGGCGCCACCAAGCTCGCCGCGGAGCTGCTGGCCACCGAGTACCGGGCGGCCTTCGGCATCCGCACGGTGATCGACCGCTGCGGGGTCCTGGCCGGGCCCTGGCAGATGGGCAAGGTGGACCAGGGCGTGTTCACCCACTGGGTCCTGAGTCACTACTTCGGCCGCGATCTGCGGTACCTGGGGTACGGTGGACGTGGGAAGCAGGTGCGTGACCTGCTGCACATCGCGGACCTGATTGCTCTAGTGGAAGACCAGCTCCTTCGCCCCGATCACTGGGACGGCGTGACCGCCAACGTGGGCGGCGGGCCAGAGTTCAGCCTGTCGCTGGCCGAGACCACCGCCATCTGCGAGCAGCTCACGGACCGCAGGCTCGATATCCAGAGCTCGGCCGAGACGCGCCCCGGCGACGTGCGCATCTACGTCTCCGACTGCTCGCGGCTGGAACAGCACACGGACTGGCGCCCGTCGCGCAGCCCGGAGCAGGTCCTCACAGACATCTTCGAATGGGTGCACGGGAACGAGCGGTCGGTCCGCTCGGCGCTCGGTTAGGCCGGCATGGGCATCGCTCTGGTCACCGGCTCCGGCGGGCTCATCGGCTCTGAGTCCGTGGCTCACTTCGTGCGGGCCGGCTTCGACGTGATCGGGCTCGAGAACGACATGCGGGCGCGCTTCTTCGGCCCCGACGCATCCACGCACCCGGTCACCGAGCGCCTCCAGCGCGCCTATCCGGACTTCCGCTCGCTCGAGATCGACATCCGCGACTCCGAGGGCGTGGACCGCGTGTTCGCCGAGCACGGCTCCAAGATCGAGCTGGTTGTGCACACCGCGGCCCAGCCCTCCCACGACTGGGCGGCCTCCGATCCGTTCACGGACTTCGGCGTGAACGCCACCGGCACGCTGCACCTGCTCCAGGCGGCGCGCACGCACTGCCCGGACGCCACCTTCGTCTTCACCTCCACGAACAAGGTCTACGGCGACACCCCCAACCGGCTGCCGCTGGTGAAGCTGGACAAGCGGCTCGAGCTGCCCAGCGACCATCAGTACTTCGGCGGCATCGACACCACGATGACCATCGACGACTCGATGCACTCCCTCTTCGGCGTGTCGAAGGTCGCGGCCGACCTGATGGTGCAGGAGTACGGGCGCTACTTCGACATGCCCACGGTGTGCTTCCGCGCCGGATGCCTCACGGGCCCGAACCACGCCGGGGCCATGCTGCACGGGTTTCTCTCCTACCTGATGCGGTGCACCGTCACGGGCGAGTCGTACACGGTGTTCGGGTACGACGGCCTGCAGGTCAGGGACAACATCCACAGCGCCGACCTGGTGGACGCCTTCGAGGCGGTTCACCGCGCGCCGAAGCCGGCCGCGGTCTACAACATGGGCGGCGGCCGCTACAGCAACTGCTCCATGCTCGAGGCGATCGCCCTCTGCGAGGAGGTGTCGGGCAGGTCGCTGCACTGGACCTACAGCGACGAGTCGCGGATGGGTGACCACCGCTGGTGGATCAGCGACCTGTCCGAGTTCCAGGCCGACTACCCCGACTGGGAGCCGCAGTACGACCTGCGCGCCATCCTGGCCGAGATCCACGACCAGAACCTCGAGCGCTGGAGCGCCGCCTCGTGAAGCTCTCGGTGGTGATCCCCGCGCGCAACGAGGAGGAGTCCATCCGGCCCACCGTGGGCGATCTCCTCGATGCCCTCAACGGCGCCGGCATCGACCACGAGATTCTGGTGGTGGACGACGGCAGCACCGACGGCACCGCCGCCATCGTGGCCGAGATCTCGGCGGCCCACCCCACGGTCCGGCGCGTGCCCTCTCCCTACAGCGGCGGCTTTGGCCTCACCGTTCGCGCGGGCCTCGAGGAGTACCAGGGCGACGCGGTGGCGATCGTGATGGCGGACGGCTCGGACGATCCCCGGGACCTGGTGCGGTACCACCACCTGCTGGAGGAGGGGTACGACTGCGCGTTCGGCTCGCGCTTCCTCCCCGGCTCGAACGTGGAGGACTACCCGCGGGTGAAGCTGGCCATCAACCGCGTCGTGAACTTCGGCATCCGGATGCTCTTCCGGCACGGCTACAACGACACCACGAACGCCTTCAAGGCCTACCGGCGCGAGGTGATCGACAACATCCAGCCGCTGCTCTCGAACCACTTCAACCTCACGGTCGAGCTGCCGCTGAAGGCCTTCATCCGCGGCCACAGCTACGCCATCGTCCCGATCGGGTGGCGCAACCGCGCCTTCGGCGAGTCCAAGCTCGGCCTGCGGGAGATGGGCAGCCGCTACCTCTTCATCGTGCTCTACGCCTTCCTCGAGCAGCATCTGAGCCGCGGGGACTACCGCCGTCCCGGCTTCGACCCGGCCGCCGGCCGCGGGCGTGCGCCCGCGCTCCGGATCGAGCCCGGCACGCGGCAGACGCCCACCGCCGGCCCCCGCGACTAGATGGCGCCCGCCATCGCCGTCGTCATCCCGAACTGGAACGGGATGAGGTGGCTCCCCGGATGCCTCGGCTCGCTGGCCGCGCAGACGCTTGCTCCGGCGGAGACGATCGTGGTGGACAACGGCTCCACCGACGGCTCGCTGGACCTGCTGGCCGAGAGCCCCGGGGTCCGCGTGCTGAACCTCGGCCGCAACACGGGCTTCGCGTTCGCCGCCAACCGCGGCGTCGAGGCGGCGCAGTCCGGCCTGGTGGCGCTCGTGAACACCGACATCGAGCTGGAGCCCGACTGGCTCGAGCGGATGGCGGCGGCGCTGGAGCGCGATCCCGGCGCGGCCTCGGTGGCGTGCAAGATGGTGGACCTCCAGCGGCCGGAGCTGCTCTACGACACGGGCGACGTGCTGCGCCGCGACGGCGCCTGCGAGCAGCGCGGGCGCTTCGAGCGCGACGACGGGCGCTTCGACGAGCCGGGCGAGATCTTCGGCGCCTGCGCCGGGGCGGCGCTCTATCGCCGCGACGCGGTGCTGGCCGTGGGGGGCTTCGACGAGCGCTTCTTCACCTATCTGGAGGACGTGGACCTGGCGCTGCGGCTGCGACTGGCCGGGTGGGGCTGCCGCTACGAGCCCGCGGTGGCCCGGCACGCGGGCGAGGGCTCGTCGGTGCGGCTCTCGCGCCCCCTGGGGCACTGGGTGGAGCGGAACACCGTCCTGCTCGTGGCCAAGGCCTTTCCGGTGCGCTGGCTCCACCTGGTGGCCTACCGCCAGCTCGGCTGGGCCTGGCACGCGCTCCGCGAGCGGCGCCTGGTGGCCCACCTGCGCGGCGCGCTGGCGGCCCTCCCCATGGTCCCGGCGATGCTTCGGGAACGGCGCGCGCAGCGGGCGGCTCCCGTCCCGGTGGAGATCGCCGTCCCCGCGCGGCCGATCCGCGGGCGGCGCGCCGGGGGCCACCGCTCCCGGCACGCGGCGCTCGACTGACGTGACCACGCTCCTCGCCAGCTACTCGGGCCATTACGGAGGCGGTGAGCGGCTGCTGGTGGACTACGCGGGGGCACTCGAGGGGGAACGGGTCCTGGCCTGCCCCGAGGGCCCGCTGGCCGAGCACGCCCGCGCGGCCGGCCTGCGCGTCGTCCCGATCCCCCGGCGCCCGCTCGAGCTGCGCGGCTCGATCCGGCAGAGGGCCGCCGCCGCGGCCCGCCTCGCGGCCCACGGCGCCGAGGTGCGCCGCCTCGTGCGTGAGCTGCGCCCTGAGCTCCTCGTGGCCTCGGGGATGCGCTCGGCGCTCGCCCTGGGTGCGGTTCCGCTCCCCCTGTCGGGCCGTCCCTGGACGGCCTTCCTGCACAACGACCTCCTGCCCGGCCCGCTCGTGGGCCGCCTGGTGCGGGCCGCGTCGCGCCGTTTCGACCGCGCGGTGGCCCTGTCCCACGCGGTGGCCCGCGATCTCGACCCCCAGGGGGCCCTGGGCGAGCGGCTGCGCGTGTGCCACCCCGGAGTGGACCTGGAGCGCTTCGGGGCCCTCCCGGCGCCCACAACGCCCGGAGAGGCCCTGCTGCTCGGCGCCATCGTGGACTGGAAGCGGCCCGGCCTCGCCCTCGAGGCGCTGGCACTCGCCGCGACCAGGCTGCCGCAGGCCCGGCTGGTGGTGGCGGGCGCGCCGCTCGACGCGGGGGGCGAGGAGCTGCTGGACCGGCTACGCGCCCGGATCGGGCAGCCCGACCTCGAGGGCCGGGTGCGGATCACGGGGCCCGTGGATTCGGTGAGCGCGCTCGGCGAGGCGTCCTGCCTCCTGCACTGCGCCGATCGGGAGCCCTTCGGCCTCGTGGTGCTGGAGGCGCTGGCCTGTGGGCGGCCCGTGGTGGCCCCGGCGGGCGGTGGACCGGCCGAGCTGCTCGACGACTCGGTGGGCCGCCTCTACGAGCCGGGGAACGCAGCGGCCGCCGCCGACGCCCTGGTGGAGGTGCTGGGCGACCCGCGGGTCACCCTGCGGATGGGCGCGGCCGCGCGGCGGCGCGCGGAGGAGCGCCATGACGTGGCCGGCGCCCGCAGGCGCTGGCTCGAGGCGGTCGGCGGCCCCGCGCTCAGGCGCTGAAGCCCGGCCGCGAGGGAGGCTCGCCGGCCGGGTGCACTCCGGAACCGC
>CAWFUR010000012.1:0-372006 GCA_963819115.1 uncultured Thermoleophilaceae bacterium
AGGCCGGACCTTCCACCGCTAGCCTGCCCGGAGTGCCCTCGAAGGCGAGATCGGTCGCGCGCGCCGGCTGCCTCACGCTCATGCTCCTGGCGGTCGCCTGGAGCACGGGGTGCGGGGGAGACGACGCTCCGAAGCCGGTGAGCATCTCGCTGGTGAGCCCGGCCGACGGAGTCGTGGTGCACACAGACGCCGTCGAGGTCCGGGGGCGCGTGAAGCCGGCGGGCGCGCGGGTCCTGGTGGAGGGCCGGGCCGCCACTGTCGCCAACGGCGAGTTTCGCACGCAGGCACCGCTGCACGAGGGAGCGAACGTGATCGACGTGGGGGCTTCCGCGCCGGGTGCGCGCACGGCGTGGTCGGCCCTGCGTGTTGCGCGCGAGACCCTCGTGACCGTGCCGGACCTGGCCGGTGCCGCGCCCGACGATGCGGTGGACCAGCTCGAGTCGCTCGGGCTGCGCGCGGTGGTCAAGGAGGACGGTGGCCTGCTCGAACGGCTGCTCCCGGACCTCCCGCGTGTGTGTGAGACGCAACCCGGAGCCGCCGCGGCGCTGCGCCGCGGCGCCACCGTCCGCGTGGCGGTCTCGAAGAGCTGCTGAGCTCTTCCGCGTCAGCCGTCGGGGGTGACGGCAATCAGGCCGACGCGCGCCCGCCCGCCGTCGCGGTGGACGCCGAGCACGATCCGCCCGGTGATCGGCCCGGCACCGGAGCGCGAGGCGACATAGCGGCCCGTGGCGCGCCCGGCCGCGCCTGCCCGCACCGCGAGCCCGGTGATGCGGTAGTCCTGAGTCACGTTGGCGGCGAACTGACTGCGGTACTCCCGCACGACGGCGGCTCGACCGCGCTGCGAGTCGACGGGCGTGATCCGAGCCGCGTCGCGGCTCAGCAGGTCTCTGAGCGTGCCGGCGTTCTCCTGCGCGTATGCCGCGGCGAACGAGTCGGCCACGTCACGGACCTCCGTCGCGCTCACCGCGCCGGGCTCGTCGCCGGAGGCGAACGGGCCCACGTCGAGCGCGAGCAGCACGGCGAGTGCCGCGCCCAGGGCCAGGACCATTGCCCCGGCGGCCAGGCCACGCGGTGGACGGCGCGGCCGGGCGCGGCTCAGGTGCGCGGTGGGGGCCTGGGACCGGCCGTTCGCTTCGCCTCGATCCGCGGTCAGCGGGATCGTCGTGGCGGACAGCCCCGCCGTGAGCGCATCGTGATCGCCGTTCGTCCCAGACGGGCTGGGCGGCCGAAGTGGCGCCGGGTCCGCCGGCTTCCCGGCAGCCGCAAGCGCCGCCTCCACCAGGTCCCGAGCCGAGGAGTAACGGTCCTCGGGCCGCTTCGCGAGCGCACGGGCGATCACCGCGTCGAAGGCCGCCGGCACCCCCTCGGTGGCTGACGGCCGTGGCGGCGGCTCGCCGAGGTGGGCCAGCATCGTGGCGGCGTACGTGGCCCTCGAGAACGGTGGCCGGCCGGTGAGCGCCGCGTACAGCACGCAGCCGAGGGCGTACACGTCGGTGCGCGCGCTCACCGGTGCCGCCTCCAGCTGCTCTGGGGCCATGAACTCGACTGTGCCCAACACGTCGCCGGTCTGTGTCAGCCGGGTGCCCGAGGAGGCATCGAGCGTCAGGCCGAAGTCAGTGAGGTAGACGTGCAGGGCACCCTCGTCACCCGCCAGCAGCACGTTCGCCGGCTTCACGTCGCGGTGGACGAGACCGGCGGCGTGTGCCGCCTCGAGCCCGGCTCCCACCTGGGCGACGATCGCCGCCGCCAGCGCCGGATCGAGTCGGCCGGACGAGGCGATCAGCCGCTGCAGGTCGCCACCCTCGACCCAGCGCATGACGAGGTAGAGGCGCCCGTCCTGCTCACCGGCCTCGTACACCGGGATCACGTTCGGATGGTCGATCGCCGCCGCCAGGCGGGTCTCTCGCTCGAATCGGGCATGGAAGACCGGATCGGCGGCCCGCTCGGGCGCCACGACCTTGAGCGCGACCCTGCGCCCCAGCGGAAGCTGGGTCGCTCGGTAGACGACACCCATCCCTCCGCGCCCCGCCACTCCCTCGATGCGGCAGTTGGCGAAGGTCGACTCCAGGACCAGCTCGGACACCGCCATGAGTGTGACGCACAGCGGTCGGGGCGACCGTCAGGTCAGGATGTTCACCGCGCGCGCGATCACGAGCCCGAGGATGATCAGCGAGATCATGGCCTGGGCGCCCATCGTGAGCTTGGCCCAATGCCGGAGCGGCATAACGTCGGTCGGGCTGAACGCGGTGCCATTGGTCAGACCCAGGTAGAGGTAGTCGATGAACAGCGGCCGCCAGCCGGGAGGCGCCAGGTCGGGGTTCGTGTGTTGCACGAATGCGAAGTCGGGATATTCCGCGACGCGATGAGCGCGTGCGCCGGGGCCGCCCCCGTCGATCTCCCAGTACAGGAAGGTGAACGCGATGATCGTGTTCAGCCAAACGAGTGCTCCGGACGAGAGCAGTGCGTCGGCGCTGTTCAATTCCTTGTTACCGCCCACCAACTCGGCGATCAGCACGGTGGCCTGCGTGGTGGCCCCCGCAACGAGCACGACCACCAGAACGAGGCTGAGCGCGCGCGAACCGCGCGACTGCCGGTCGATTCGTCCGGGGTCGGCGATCGCGTTCGCCACGAGCAACGTGGCCAGCAGCGCCGGCCCGGCCCACTTCGACAGCAGGCTGTAGCGGTCCGGAAGCAGCAGCGGGACGAGGATCGCCACGAGCAACGTCAGCACAGAGGGCCAGCGACTCTCACCCCGAACGTCGATCTCCTTCTGCCTCAAGGGGCTTCCTGTCGCGCGATCAAGCTGCGGCGGATCGTACCCTCGGCCACGCCCCTGGCTACGGTCCGGTCGTGACTCCCCGAAGGACCGAGAGCATCGTCTTTCACGATCTCCAGCAGGGAGGTCGCACTCTCGACCTCCCGTACTACCGCGCGCTGGCCGAGAGGGCGGGCTCAACGCTGGAGCTGGGAGCGGGCACCGGGAGGGTCGCGCTCGAGCTCGCCGGCCTCACCGACCTCTGGGTCAACGACATCGACGATCACCTGATCGACGAGCTGGTGCGCCGTGCCGGAGCGCGCGGGCTGTCGGTGAAGCCCGTCCCGGGCGATGCGACAAGGCTCGACATCGGCCGCAGGTTCGACCTCATCATCGCGCCGGTTGGCTTGGCTCAGATCGTCGGCGGCCGGTCCGAGCGGCAGGCCCTACTGCGCGCGATCGAGCGCCATCTGGCCGTGATCGGCCTGGCCGTGGCCGCGATCGTGGACGTGGACGAGGTTCTGCGTGAGTGCGCGACGCCGGCGGCCCCGCAGCGTCTGCGCGTTCGCACACGAGCCTTCACCTGCCGGCAGCTCGCCGCGACCGAGACCGAGGGCGGGGTGCGGGTGGTTTGGGAGCGCAGGGTCACCGGTCGCTCCGTCGCACCCGCCGCCGTGAGCTATCAGCGCCTGAGCCCCGAGGACCTCGACGCCGACGCACGCTCCTGCGGACTGAACGTCACCCGCGTTCATCATCACCCCGGCGACGCGACGAGCCTCGGGTCGACCTACTGTGTCCTGCGCCACGGCCTGACGCAACCGCCCGCCTCCGTCGCGCGCTGACCGCCGGACCGTCAGCCGCCGGCGCTCAGGAGGGCGGCGATTTGGTTCGCAAGCGGGGAGCCCAGCCCCGTGGCGAGGTCGTAGCCGGGCCGGGAGGGGCAGCACGACCCGCCGAAAAGTGCGTTTCCGCCCTCGGTGATGTCGATGAACGCGCTCGGATTGCGTTTGGCGAGTGCGTAGAGCAGCGGCGGGACGAAGCCGGGCCGCGGCAACCCCTCCTGCTTTGCCTGCTGTGACCAGAGCGCGATCATCCCC
Source organism: uncultured Thermoleophilaceae bacterium (assembly GCA_963819115.1). Lineage (GTDB taxonomy): Bacteria > Actinomycetota > Thermoleophilia > Solirubrobacterales > Thermoleophilaceae > JACVRW01. The sequence goes on from CAWFUR010000012.1 coordinate 3,853, forward strand.
GCGACGAGCGGCGTGGCGGCGCTCGTGCCGCCCACGAACGTGATGCCCTGGGCCGGGGACTTGGGGCAGCTCTTGACACCGCTCGAGCAGATGATCGGGTAGCCGGGGCTTTCGTCGGCGAAGGCCGCTATGTCGGGAACCATCCGGTACTTCGAGTTCGCGAATGACTGGGCTGGCTGCCACGAGGGCCGGTCCTGGAAGGTGCTCTGCCCGCCGCCGCCGCCCTTGGCCGCGTTGAACGGTGCCGGGTAGGCCGTGTCGTTCCACGGGCCGGTGGCGGCGATCGTGTTATTCGAGTTCAGTGTCAGGCTCGTTCCGCCCACCGCCAGCACCCACCCCGAGCTGGCGGGCCAGGACACCTGTGGCTTCTTTTCACTCGAGGTGAGCTGGCTGACCGGAACGCCGCGGGCGCATGCGGACGAGCCGGTGTCCCCCGCCGCGACCACCACCGTGATCCCCAGCGACGCCTCCGCGGCCAGCAGGCGGGTGACCACCGTCCGAGACGCCGAGTCCTTGGAGACGGTGGACTCGCAGACGCCGTATGACACCGACACGACATTGGGAAGCGGTGCGCCGTTGGTGGTCGCCTGAAGCGGGGAGGCGAGCAGCTTGAGGAAGCCGAGCACGTCCCCGTCGTCGTCCTCCTCGTCGATTGGGTGGACCCACAGGTCGAACCGATCGAGTTGCGGCGCCACCATCGAGACCACCATGGCATCCAGCGAGCTCTCGAGGATCGGCGTGATGCCGGAGCCGTTGTGGATCTTGAGCGATGTCCCCTGCGCGCCGAAGCAGCTGCGGTACTGATTCACGTCTGAGGTCGGAGTGGGCGCCTCGCCGACGATCGCGAGCCGCGCGTTCTGGCCCAGCATGCCGGCGGAGTGAAGCGGCGATATCCCGTACGCCTCCAGGATCTGATTCGGGTACAGACCCGAGGACGAGGCGAGTGCGCTGGGATAGGTCGTGCCGACACACGACGCCCCGACCGTGCCTGTCCGCGTCGGGGTGCCCCCGTCGTAGACCGGTGTGGCCGCGGACCTGGCGGCCTGGCCACCCGACGACGACGCGTTCTTCACGGTCAGTCGCATGCCCGCGACCGTGTCCACGTTGCCCTTCAGTCCCTTCGGAGCCTTGGGCGTGTTCACCGGCAGGGCGACGATCGCGCCCGAGGATGTCTTGTAGCGGGCCCACTTCGTCCCGAACATCTTCTGTGCCTTGCCCACTGACAGCGTCGCGCTCACTCGCAGATGGGTAACGTCGACGGCGGCTGTGACGCCCTGCGCCTTGAACGCATTCACCACAGCCTTGCGCTTCGCAGACGTCGCCCCGTACTTGCTCTGCAGCTTCGTAAGCGAGAGGTACTTTCCGTAGGACGAAGACGATGGGTTGCTGGCGGACTTCGCCGCCTTCTGCACGCCCGAGTTGTTCGCGACCAGGCCGATCTGGAGCCCCAACTTCAGACTGGTGGACGCCGCTCCCACCTTGTGGAGGCCGCTGTGGGAAATCGGGCCGTAGTTCACACTCGCGGCTGCCTGAGAGGGTGTCGCGCACAGAGCGACGCAGGCCACCCCCGCGACGAGCGGTACCGCAGCCGCCCTGGGTCGCCAGGTGATCCTCCGCATCGGTCCATGGTCCCGTGCCGCAGCATGGCCGGCATCACCCCGATGAGATGAAAAATCGATCAGCCTGGCGGAGGCGTCCGGTGAGCGAAGATGCCCGCGTGGATCCACGCGCTTCCGGAGGGCGGCTGCTTCGCGGGGTGCCCGTGTTCACCGGCCTTTCCGGCGAGAACCGCGATCGGCTCGCCGCGCTCGGCACCAACGTGGAGCTGGCCGCCGGCGACTGGCTCCTCCGGGAGGGCGAGGAGGCGGACGTGATGTACGTGATCCGCTCGGGCCGTCTCGACGTTCTGGTCGAGGGGCCGCCCGAGACCCTGGTGCGCACGCTGCGCCGCGGCGACGTGGTGGGCGAGCTCGCGCTCCTGCACGCCGGCAGGCGAACCGCCTCGGTGAGGGCGCGCCGGGACTCCGAGCTGCTCGAGCTGTCGCGCTCGCAGTTCGAGGAGCTCGTGCGCCGGGAGCCGGGCTTCGCCCTCGGCCTGACGCGCGCCCTGGGCGCCCAGTTGGCCGCGAGCCGCACGCCGATCGCCTCCGCGTCCCCGCCGCGAACCATCGCCGTCGTCCGGCTCGACGCCGGCGCCCCGGGGTCCGAGGCGGTGGAGCGCTTCGCCTCGGGTCTCGCACAGGCGGGGCGGCTCGCGCGGCTGGACCCGTCGCGGGGAACCGAGGCCGAGCTGCTCGGCGTGATCGAGCGGGCGGAGCGCGAGGCCGAGCGCGTCCTGCTCGTGTCAGGCACGGCGGACGAGGCGTGGACGAAGCTGTGCCTGCGGGAGGCGGACCTGATCGTGGCGCTCACCTCGGGCGAGCCGGATGGCGGCTGGCGGGTCCACTCCGCCGCGCTCCAGGGGTGCGAGCTGCTGGTGGCGGGCCGGCCGTCGCCCGGCCTCATCTCCTCCCTGCATCCGCGCGAGGCCCAGGTCATCTCCGATCCCGGCAAGCTCCCGCGGGCGCTCGACCGCACCGCCCGTCGCCTCGCCGGGCGCGCCGTGGGAGTGGTGCTGTCGGGCGGCGGGGCTCGGGCGTTCGCCCATCTCGGGGTGCTCGAGGAGCTGTGCGCCGCCGGTCTCGTGATCGACCGGATAGGCGGCGTGAGCCTCGGTGCCGTGGTGGCCGCGGGCATAGCCACGGGCGCCGACCCCGACGCGGTGTACCGCATCTTCAGGGAGTCCTTCGAGAAGACCAACCCGACCGCGGACTACGCGGTGCCCGCCTACGCCCTGCTGCGCGGCGGCCGCGTCCGCCGCATGCTGGCCCAGAGCTTCGGGGATCTCCGAATCGAGGAGCTGCCCATCCGCTTCTTCTGCCTCAGCTGCGACCTGGTGACCCGCGAGGCGGTGGAGCACCGAAGCGGACCTCTCCACGAGGCGGTGTACGCCTCGCTGGCCATCCCGGCGCTGTTTCCGCCGATGGCCGCGCCCGACGGCGGCGTGCTCGTGGATGGCGGCGTGCTCGACAACCTTCCCGTCGCCGCGATGGCCCGTTCGGGCGAGGGACCGGTGATCGCGAGCGACGTGACCGGACGCGTCGGGTCCTTCCGGCGCGCGGGCCGCCCCCGGCTCGTGCGACTGGCCGGCCGCGCCCGGCGCGCGCTGACCGGCACGGAGTCGGAGCTTCCCCGGCTGGGAGAGACCATCGTGCGTGCCGTGACCGTCGGCAGCATCGACACGGTGGCCGCGGCGCGCCAGCACGCCGATCTCGTGATCAGCCCGGAGGTGGACGGGGTGGGACTGACGGACTGGAAGCGCCTCGATGCGGTCCGGGAGATGGGTCGTAAGGCGGCACAGGCCGCCCTGCCTGAGCTCGCTGGATTCCTGCCCCGGACCTAGCGGACGGTGAGATCGGCGTGCTGCCCGAGCTTGTAGTGCCCCGGCAGATTGCAGATCAGGGCGTAGTGGCCAGATTTCAGATTCAGCTTCAGGCTCTTCGTCTGCCCGGGATCCAGGTTCCCGATCTCACCCACGTTGCCGCTCTCGTCGGCCTCCTTGCCCTTCAGCAGCTCGGAGGCCTTCTTGTTGGTTCGCAGGACGACGAACTCGTGCTTGATGGCCCCGGCGTTGCGAACCTTGAAGGTCACGTTCCCGGCGGCGACCTGGGAGGGCTCGGGTGCGATCGAGTACTCCTTGAGGGTCGCCACGCTCCCATGTGCCAGGGGCGCAGCCGTATTGGCCACGGCAGGAGCAGCCGCGGGTCTGGCGCTCTCGGTGGCGCTGCTGTCCTTGCTGTCGAGCTTGAAGCCGACGGCCACGAGGTTGGCCATGGCGATGAGTACCGCGAAGACGGCGAACAGGCCGTAGGCGCGCCTGGTCTTCTTCGCCTCGCCCGACTCGATGCGCAGGTCGCGCTCGATGCTGGTGAGGCGCTCGTCGGTCCGCGTCTCGAAGTCCGGCAGATTGGGGTCCGTCACCTGGGTGGCCATTGCAAGCCCCTTCCTGGGATTGGTGACTCCCATTCCAGTCGATCGTCCTCCGGGCTGCATCCGTGTGGGCTGCCCCACCGGCCGGGGTTGCACCGCAGGCCGGTGGGGTGGAATACCGATACCCCCGCTGGCTTAGAGTGACGAACGAGTGAGCGCGTTGGCGCCTTCCCCAGTGGTGCTGAGAGACCCCCTGCACGTCGCGCTCCTCGCCGGCGAGCTGGTCGCGAACCGGCTGCGTGCCCGCCCCGGGCTGCGCCTCATCCTGCCCACCGGTCACACCCCGCTCGACATCGACGCCGTGCTTCGCGCGCACGCGGCCGATGGAAGCCTCCCGACCGACCGGGCCACGCTGCTCCAGCTCGATCAGGCGCTCCTCGACGAGGCGCCTGTGGACCTGGCCGTGCTCGAGCTCGGACGCCTCGAGGGTCTGCCGGGCACGCTGGCCGATGCGCGCGAGCTTCTCGTGCTCGCGTCGGGGGCGGAACAGGCCACCGCCCTCCGGGACATGCTCGAGGGGGAGCAGAGCCCCGAGTGCCCGGCGTCCCTGCTCCGCGGTCATCCCCGGCTGACGGTGCTGTGCGATGTCGCCGCGGCGAAGCTGCTCATGCCGCGCGAGGGATGGTCGAGCGATCGCGTGCTGGTCGTGCTCGGCCATCGCGAGCCGAGCATCAGCCCCGAGCACCGGATCTCGGATGAGTCCCACGCGCGCCTTCGGCGTGCCGAGCGCGAGTGTCGCCGCGACCGCCCGCGTGCGGTGATCCTCACCGGCTACACCAGGACCGGCGGGTTGTCCGAGGCCGAGCAGATGGAGGCGGACTGGAGGCTTCCCGAGGTGCCCGTGCTGCTGGAGGACGCGGGCCGAGACACGGCGGAGAACGCGTCGCGCTCGCTTCCCATCATCCGTGCAGTCGGGGGCATTCGCCGCGTCACGGTGGTCACCTCGGCCTGGCATATCCGGACCCCCTACTTCTTCGCGCCCTATCGGGTCTTCGGCCTGCGGCTGTCGTTTCGGGTCACCGCTCACGGCAACTGGCCGCGAATGCTGCGGCACGAGCTCAGCGTGCTGGGTGCGGCCCGGAGGGAGCGCCGCCGGGCGATGGCGGAGATGCGGCTTCCTCCGGAATCCTCGGTGTCCTGAGCGTGCGCGCCAGTCGATAGGCGAACAGCGCCCCCACCAGGGCGGCGCTCGACAGCACCGTCCAGCGCACGACGGGCAGCGGAGCGTCCGTCCCCGCGCCGAGGGAGTGCACGACGGCAAGCAGGTACGCCCCGATGGTCAGTCGGTGCAGCCGCCGCCACGTTCGTACCCCGATCCGGCGCCTGACGTAGAACGACAGCGCGAGGAGCACGGTGAGGTAGCCGGCGATCACGCCCAGCCCGGTGTAGACCGGCCGGTAGCCGAGGGCGAAGGGAACGGCGATTCCGGTCACGCCGGGGTGAAGCCAGGCGTCGCCGAGCAGCGAGACGCCGTGAACCGCGATCGCGACGAGCGCCGCGAGCGCCAGCTGCTCGTGGGTGAGGCGGAGCGCGGCGGCCGTGGGGCCGGGGCGAAGCCTCCCGGCCATCGTCAGGCCGATGAGGACGGAGAGCGTGACGAGGACCAGGGCAACGAGGCCCGATGCGCGGCTCACGAGCCACCAGAGGTGCTCGGAGGGCTGGGTGGCGGTCATGCGACGGCTCCGACTCGCAGGCGCACGCGCTTCCTACGGACCTGGGAGCCCACGAGCTCCACCTCGCCGCTCTCGTGCACGAGGAGGCCCCCGCCGGCCGCCAAGAGGTCTCGGGCGCCCGCGGGACCCCGTAGGAACGCGGCCTTGGCCAGGGTCTCGGCCTCGAGCGTCAAGGGTGCGCAGGCGGTGACCGACAACAGGCCCGTCCATGCAGGCCTGGCCGTGGCGGGGTCGAGCAGATGGTGGGCAAACCTGCCGTCGGCGCGCCTCCAGAGGCGGTTCGCGAGTCCTGAGGTGGCGATCGCGCCCGAGCCGAGCAGGAGGGTGTGCGCCACCCCGCGGCTGACCGGATGCTCCACCTCGATCTCGTAGGGCTCCGAGAGACAGCTGGCGCCGCCCACGCGAAGGTCCCCTCCGCAGTCGACCATGAAGCGCCGGAGGCCGCGCAGGCCATCGGCGACGGCATCGGCGGCGAGGCCCTTGCCGGTGCCGCCGGTGTCAATCGCCACGCCCGGCGGGCGACGGATCACGCCCGCCTCGTCGTCGACCTCAACGGCTCGCCAGGTCGCGGCTGGGCTGGACCGCGCGGCCCGCCGGGGCGGAGCGCTCGCGAGGGCGAGCCCGAGTGACGCCGGAGCCTGGCCGGCCCAGGAGCGGCGATAGCCCGCACGCTCGAGCGGCGCGAGCAACGTGGGATCCACGAGGCCCTCGGTTGCATGGGCGGCCCAGAGCGCCGCGCGGACGGCGACGCGGAGCAGCGGCGAGGCCGGCACCTCCGTGCGGGGATCCGTGTTGAGGGCACAAAGCTCGCTGTCCGGGCGGAAGCGCGAGAGCCGCCGATCGAAGTCCTCCAGATAGGCGCGCGCCCAGCGGACCGACCGCTCGGCCCGGTGCGGAGCGTCGGGGTCGCGCGCCACGAGGAGCCGCGCCGTCGAGCCCATGGACGGGAAGGTCACATCGAGTTCGTCCTCGAGCGTGGTCATGAGGTGCGGGTCACAGGCGCGGGTGACGGCGCCGGCTGTACGGGCGCGGGCGCGGCCGGGACGGGCGCGGGCGCGGTGGGGGGTGTTGAGGTTGGCTCGCTGGGCGCCGGCCCGGACACGCTCGGAACCGCGGAGCTGGGCGCCGGGGCGGGGACCACCCGCGTGACGACGGTGCGCCGAATGACCCTTCTGACGATCACGTGCTTCACGGCCTCCGGGCTCGCCTGCCCGGCGGCGAGCGCAGGATCCTCTCCGCTGTGCAGCCTCCACGCCAGGAGGGTGAGCACGATCAGGAAGGCTCCGAGCGACAGGGTCGCGGTGGTCCACAGACCGCGGCGGCGGCGATCAGTCATCGCCAAGCTCGCGATCCTCGCCACCACGCTCGTATCGCTCTCGTGCTCGCTCTCGCCGGAGCCCGTGGGGCTGGTGCGGGTGCGGATCGACGGAGCTCGCGAGGGGGCCGGAGCGGGGGCAGGCGCGATCGAGGGTGCAGCCGCCGCCGGAACCGATGCTCTCACGGCCGGCGATGCCGGCGGGGGCGCCACCGGCTCGGAGAACTTCGGCTTTGCATGAACGGTCCGGTGGATCGTTCGGTGCACCACCTCGGTTCGCACCTCCACAGGCTGCTGAGCGGGAGTGGCAGTGGCGCTGGGGCCGTTCGGCCCACTTGCGAGCGCGGCGGCCGCGAGACCGGCCAGGCCGGCGAGGGTCGCCGCGCCACCGAGTCGCTTGCTGTTGCTGGTCATCCGAAGCCTCCTCTACGAAACGCTGGAGGGCCGACTGTGGCTACGGGCGCTTCATCATCCGGTAAGGCACAGGCCAAGCTTTGGTAAAGCCGCGCGCGCGGCTCGGGGAACCCGTCGCCGCGCATTCGCCGCGCACTTAAGGCATGCTCCGCCGGTGCGCGCCCTGTGGGTCACCGTCGAGCAGGACTTCTCCGCTCCCCCGGACCGGGTCTTCGCGCACCTGAGTGAGCACGAGAATCTGGCCGACCTGCTCGACCTGGATGTCACGCGGCTCGAGGACGGCCAGGGTCACCGCAATGGGGTCGGGTCGCGCCGGGAGCTCCGGATCGGGCCGCTCCCTCCCTTCGAGGAGACCGTGACCCGGTTCGAGCCCGCCGAGCTGATCGAGTACCGGATCACCAAGGGGTCGCCGCTCCGCAACCACGTCGGGGTGATGCGCTTCCAGGCGCTCCCCGCGGGCGGCACGCATCTCGACTACCGGATCCGGATCTCCTCGGGGATTCCGGGCGTGGCGCCGCTCGTGAAGGCGGCCACCACCCGCAACCTGAACGCGGGCCTCGCGAAGATCAAGGACCTGGCCTAGCGGGGCGCAGCTCCCTCAGCCGGCCGGTCGCCGACAGGTAGTAGAAGCGCCCTCCGAATCCGGGCGTCACGATGTTGCCGGGAGCGCCGCTGGGAGCCAGCGCCGCGCTGCGCGCTCGCTCCCTGCCGGAGCGCTCGTCCAGCCAGATCACACGGTCGGCCCCGGCGGCGAAGTCGGGGATCACGATCTGCCGCTGCCGGGGGCCGCCGACCAGCGCGGCGAAGTCGAGCGAGGTGAGCGTCCTCCGCCAGGTCACCGACAGTCCCCGCCGCGGGTCGAGGTGCAGCGCGGCCATCCGCCCGGCGGAGGTGTCGTGCGTCACGATCGTCCCCGTCGCCGCGTCCAGCGCCGGCTTCGAGACGATCCAGCTGCCGCGCGGCGATTCATGGGCGAACGGCGTGATGCGGAACACCCGCCGGCTGTCGTGCACGCTCACCGCGGTCACGGTCAGGGGCGCGGTGGACGGCAGGAAGTTCGTCTGCACCACCAGGAAGCCGCCGAGCAGGCCCGGGCCGGTGCCCGGCCTCTGATCACCGCGGCGATAGCGGGCCGGGGCGGAGCGCACGGCGATGCGCGCCCGCCGGCTGCCGGTCAGGTCACGCAGGGTGCAGGTGGCGGGGAACACCTGGGTACGCGAGGAGGAGAGTGCTCGAATGGCGCAACGGACCGGTAGTAGGGACCCGTGCTCCGGCCCGGACGCAGCTCGCGAGCGGCCGGACAGCCTCTCGCCTCCGCGCCGTCCGCAGGCGCCGACACCAGGACCAGCGCCGAGAGCACGAGCATGGCCGGGAGGGCGAGCCGGGACACGCGACGACCTTAGATCAGTGATTGACAACTTGTCAACAAGACATGCTGTCAGCTATTGTGGCCGCCGTGGCTGCCCCGGCTCGACGACTCGCCCCGGAAGCCCGCCGGCGCCAGCTCGTGGACACGGCTCTCACCCGCTTCGCGGCCGCCGGCTACGAGGACGTGGGGCTCGAGGAGGTGGCGTCGAGCGCCAGTGTCCGCCGCAGCCTTCTCTATCGCTACTTCCCGGGCGGCAAGGGCGACCTGTATCTCGCGGTGGTGGAGGAGGCCTGGCGGCGCCTGATGCAGATGGTGGACACGGACGCCGGCCGGCCGCTCGAGCGCAAGCTCCCGGACAATGTCGCGATGTTCCTCGACCTGGCCGAGCGAGCCGACCCGGCCATGACCGTGCTCGCCCAGGCGCGCCGGGTGGACGAGCCCCGGGTCCGGTCCGTGACACGCGAGGCCAGGCGCTCGTGGGCCCGGCTCATGGCGGAGAACCACCTCGGTCATCCCGATCCCCCGGAGACCGTGATGGCCGCCCTGGCCGGCTACCTCGTGCTGGCCGAGCTCTTGATGGAGGAGTGGCTCCTCCACTCGACGGTCACCCGCGGCGAGGTGGAGGCGATCCTCGAGGGAGCGCTGCCGCCGATCGTCGCCGTGGCCCAGAACGTCCACCGTGAACCCGCCCGCGCCTAGGAGGAACCCGTGCCAGAGCGTCCGCCCAACCTCATCCTCCTGGTCACCGACCAGCAGCGTGCCCCCCAGCACTGGCCCGAGGACCGCGCGTGGCTCGACGAGCTCATGCCGAACGACGCGGAGCTGCGCCGGACGGGCATGAGCTTCACGCGCGCCTTCACGGCCACGGCGATGTGCTCGCCCAGCCGGGCGACCTTCCTCACCGGGAAGTACCCCTCCCGTCACGGCGTGACGCTCACCCTGACCGAGGGGGACCTCTTCCCCGACAGGGCCAACAACCCCGATGTGCTCCGGGCCGTGGGCCGGCTCGCCCGGAGCGGCGAGGCGCCGCGGAGCCGGCTGATGAGCCGGTTCTTCCGCGGGCTCCTGCGTCTTGGTCCGAAGAGCGGCAACGAGCCCGAGCTGGCTCCGGGCACGGAAACCCTCGCGACGCTGCTTCGCGAGCACGGCTACCACGTGGCGATCAAGGGGAAGTGGCACCTCTCGAAGCCGGTGAACGGCGGCGAGTGGAGCGCGGCCGACCCCGAGCGGATCGAGCGCGACTACGGCTTCGCCGACTGGGAGCCCCCGGACGCGGGTGGCGACGCCAAGGCCGAGACGTTCGGCGGCGGCAACGCCGGCTACACCCACGAGGGATGGGATGAGGACTACACGCGCCAGATGGAGCAGTGGCTGGGGCGCGCCGACCTGCCCGAGCCGTTCTGCCTCGTCTTCTCGCTCGTGAATCCCCACGACGTGCTCGGCTATCCGTCCTCCTTCGAGAAGGGCGGCTACACGCGGGGGGAGTTCGAGGATCTCGGCGTGACCCTCCCGCCGACCGTGAACGAGGACCTGCGGGAGAAGCCCACGGTGCACTCGATGATGGAGCTCGGGCAGACGGCCTACATCGGCGCGCTCCACGACGAGCAGGCGCAGACGGACTACGTGAACTTCTACGCCTACCTTCACCGCGTGGTGGACGAGAAGATCGGCCGGCTGCTGGCCGCACTCGGCTCTCCGGACGATCCGGGCTCCCTGCGCTCGCGCACCGTGATCGCGCGGACGTCGGACCACGGTGAGCTCGGAATGTCACACGGAGGGATGCGCCAGAAGATGTTCAACGCCTACGAGGAGTCGATCCATGTGCCGCTCGTGGTGTCGAATCCCGTGATGTTCCCGGAGCCGCGGGAAAGCGACGCGCTGGTGTCGCTGGTGGATCTGGTGCCCACGATGCTCGGCCTGGCCGGCGGCGGCGGCGACCCCGGGCGCTTCGACGGCCACGACCTCGGCCCGTTGCTGAGGGGGTCGAGCGACTCGGTGCGGGACGCGGTGCTGTTCACCTACGACGATCATCAGGCCGGCACCGCGTTCCAGAACGTGTCGGGTCAGCCCAACCGGATCCGCTGCGTGCGCGACGAGCGCTGGAAGTACGCGGTGTACCTGGATCCCGACGGCCTGGCCGCGCCCGAGTACGAGCTCTACGACCTCGAGACCGACCCCGACGAGGCGCTGAACCTCGCGGACAAGAACACCGGGCGCGGGAGGACGCGGACGGCGGAGCGGGAGCGCCGCCGAATGCACGGGCTGCTGCAGCGGGCGTGTGCCGAGAGCGGGACGCTCTCGCCGCCGCTGCCTCCGGTCTGATGAACCCCGCCTCCTAGCGCCACCGGTCCGGGTTGCGGTTCAGTAGGAGGCGGAGCCCGTCAGGTTGACCACGCCGTTCTGCCCGTCCAAGGTGTTGTCGTCCAGCGCCACCAGGTCGCCGGACGAGATTCCGCGGTAGAGGCCCGTGCCCCCGGTGAAGCGCGCGGTGCCGCGGAAGTGGATCTCGTTCCCATCGATCGTGAATGGCATGTCCACCGTGCCGTTCACCGACCCGCGCGGAAATACCAGGCGGAAGGTGCCCGTGAAGGCCGCTGGCCCGGGGGTGACCACGATCGTGGCCGTGCCCTTGCCGAAGGGCGGTCCCCCGATGGTGCCGTGGTCCTCGATCGTCCCCGGCGTCGTGGGCTGCTTCACCTCGCGCGTCGCCCCGACGAGGTTCAGCCTGTGGGACCTCCGCGGCCCGTGGGGCCGGGTGGTCTTCGCGAGCTGGTAGGTGTTCTGGAGCTGGTCCTGGATGATCGTGGCCTCGCCGCCCTTGACGCCGATCGAGAGAGGGTGCTTGAGGCGGCGCGTGCGATAACGCCAGCCGGGTGGGAGCGCGATCCGCTTGCCGAGAGTGCGCAGGTCGCCGATGCGCTGCTTCGGATCCACGATCTGCGAGTAGGCCTGCATCACGTACACGTCACCGCCGGGCGCCACGAGCTCGTACACGAGCCGTCCGCGCTTCCAGCGCCAGGTGTTGTCGCGCTCGATCGTCCGGTCCGTGAACGGCGGCCGGCCCAGATCCGACGCGGTGCGAATCGGGATCGTGGCCACGCGGCGAAGGCGGTGCCCGTGGAAGGAGCGGACCCGTCCCGGCCGGGCGGTGACCGAGTCCATCAGGAAGTGCCGGGGGCCGTTCAGCACCACCGCCTTGGCGCCGAGCTCCTTGGCCAGCTTCGCCGCGTCGAACGCCTTCCACCACCTGGCCGGACAGCGGTTGAGGCCGATCGTGTTCCACACCGTGGCGCTGGCCTTCGGGGGCGTGCCCTTCAGCGCGATGATCTCGCAGTAGCGGGCGTCGTGGAGGCCGCCGAGGGAGGCGGCGCCGGCTGGTGCGGCCAGCACCGGAAGGAGCGCGGCGGCTCCCACCAGCGCGAGGAGAGAGCGCCTCACCTGACGTTGCACGAGCGGCCCTTGCACGTGTCGAGTTTCACCAGCTTCGCCGCGAGCTTGGCCTTGATGGCGGCGTACGAGGGGACGGCCGCGATGTTGCGGAGCTGGTACGGGTCCGTCTTGCGGTCGTAGAGCTCCTGCTCGCCCGTCTCCCGGTAGACGACGTAGGTGTAGCGGTCCGTGCGAACGCCCTTGTAGGGACGGTCCCACTGGTTCGCCGGAAGCACGCGCCGGAAGAGGGGAGCCAGGGCCTCGATCTCGAGCGTCCGCTTCGGCCGCAGCTTCGGGTTGCGGATGGTCGGGAGGAGCGAGACGCCGTCCATCGTGCGGCCGGGCCTCGCGCGGGCCGCGGCCAGCAGGGTCGGCGCGAAGTCGATGTTCGACACCTGGCCGTGCACGGTCCGGCCGGCGGGTATGCCGGGTCCGCGCAGGATCAGCGGCACGCGCAGCGACTCCTCGTAGGGGAGGTACTTGTCCCCGGGGATCCGGTGCTGGCCCTGGAGCCATCCGTTGTCGGAGAGGAACACGATCAGCGTGTTCTTCAGCTGGTGCGTCTTGCGCAGGATCCCCACCAGCTTCTTCACGTGGTCGTCCACGGCCAGCAACGCGCCGGTCCGGCCCTGGTAGTCGAGCTTCAGCTGGTGGATCTGCTCGGCGGTGAGCGGAGGCGCCTTCGACGTCATGTTGGACGGCTTGTCCGTGAGGTCCTTCTCGTTGAAGCTGGGCGGCTGGGGCAGCTTGTAGCCCTTGCTCTTCTTCTTGTAGCGCGGCGCCGGGCGGGGGTCGGCTCCCTTGCGGCCCATCAGCGAGGTGGCCACGTCCTCGCGGTGCGGCGCGGCCGGGGACCACCAGATGAAGAAGGGCTTCTTGGACTTCTTCTCGCTGCGGACGAGGTCCTCGGTGACCCTTCCGGTGACGTCCGGAGAGTAGTCCTTGGGCTTGTGAGTTCCCCAGTAGGTGTAGGGACCGGGACCGAAGGTGTCGTGGAGCTTGCCAAGCACCCCTGTGATGCCCGCGTCGTTGCGGATCACCTCGATGTTCGCGAACTCCACGAGCTTGCGGGCGAAGTCGGCGTCGCCCCAGGTCTTGAGGCTGCCGTTCCGGTTCATCACGAAGTTGTAGTAGTCGTAGGCCGAGACATCGAGCAGCCCGCGCCAGATGTCGAAGCCGTGGGGGACCTCGCCGTGGGCGTCGAGCGCGCCGTAGCCGTTCAGCCACTTGCCGATCATTGCGGTCCGGTAGCCCGCGCCCTGAAGCCAGGCCGGGAGGATGTTCCCCCGGTCCTTCATGCCATACCAGCCGTAGGGCCAGAAGTTCCCGCCCACGCCGTTGTTGTGCGCGTACTGGCCCGTGATGAACGTGGCCCGTGCCGGGCAGCAGAGCGGGAAGGAGTCGATCGCGTCGGCGAAGGTCGTGCCGCGCTTGGCCAGCAGGCGGCGAACGTTCGGCATGTGCGCGACGTCGGCCGTGGCCTGGTCGTCGGTCATCACCACGAGGATGTTCGGGCGGCGGTCCTTCGACGCCGTGGCCTGGCGGGCCTGCGCCACGCCGGGCAGGGCGAGGGCGGCGATCACGGTGAGCGCCCAGAGAAGGCGCCTCACCTGCAGGGGTCCTACTCGCACTCCGGGTCTCCTCTCCTCGTGCTGGGGCGGCCGCGAGCGTACACCGCGTGTCACACCGTGTCAACTTCTGTATGCTCGGGGCGGGATGACGCCTGACGAACAGCCGGTCGCGGCACCGCCTCGGCCCGCCGGACGGCGCGTTCAGGCCCGCCGCAGCCGTCACGAGAGCCGCGAGCGGATCGTGGAGGCGGCCACCGAGCTGGTGCGCAGGCGGGCATACGTCGAGCTGAGCGTAGACGAGGTCATGCGCGAGGCCGGCCTGGGGCGCACGATCTTCTACCGCCACTTCGACGACATGGCCGATCTGCTGCTGCGGGCCAGCCGTGAGGCCATCGAGGAGCTCTACGAGGCTCAGACCGGGCTCGGGGACGAGGATCCCCACGCGCTCCGCCGCGCGTTCGAGGCCGCGGTCGACGTGTATCAGCGTCACGGGCCCCTGCTGCGCGGAGTGGCCGAGGCCGCCGCGGGTGACGAGCAGATAGCGCACGACTACGCCGCACTTCGTGGGCGCTTCGACCTCCTGGCCGAGGAGTACCTGCGCGGCGTGGCCGGCCGCGGGACCACCGAGTTCGCCGACGTGGCCGAGACCGCGCGGGCGCTGAACCTGATGAACGAGACCTACCTGCTGACCACGTTCGGCCGTGAGCCCCGGGTGTCGCCCGAGACCGCGGTGCAGACCCTGACCGAGATCTGGGACGCGGCGATCCGCCGCTGACGAAAGGACGAGACGATGGATGTCTTCCGCACTCCCGATGAGCGTTTCGCCGATCTGCCCGGCTATCCGTACGAGCCGCACTACGCCGAGGTCGACGGCCTGCGCCTACACCACCTGGACGAGGGCAGCGGCTCGACCGTGCTCTGTTTTCACGGCGAGCCGAGCTGGAGCTACCTCTACCGGCACATGCTCGACCGCTTCGTGGAGACCGGGCACCGCGTCGTGTGCCCCGACCTCGTGGGGTTCGGTCGCTCGGACAAGCCCACGGACCAGTCCTGGTACACCTACGACCGCCACGTCGACATGGTCACGCGGCACCTCGACCAGATCGATCTCGAGGACGTGACCGTGGTGGTGCAGGACTGGGGCGGCCCGATCGGGCTGCGCTGGGCGGTGGAGCACGCCGACCTGGTGGGGCGCCTGGTGGTGCTCAACACCGGCCTCTTCACCGGGCGGGTCAGCAAGGGCTTCATGGCCTGGCGCGACTTCGCCGAACGCACCCCGGACCTGCCCATCGGAGTGATCATCCAGGGCGCCACCACCACCGACCTCCCGGAGGACGTGGTGGCCGCGTACGAGGCGCCGTTCCCCACTCCGGAGAGCAAGGCGGGCGCGCAGCGCTTTCCGCTGCTCGTGCCGCTCACCGCCGAGGATCCGGGCGTGGCCGAGATGCGGGCCACCCACGAGGCTCTGGGCCGCTGGGACAAGCCCGCGCTGGTCGCGTTCTCGGACACCGACCCGGTGTTCCCGTTCCCGCGGTCCGGCGAGCGCTTCACCGATCTGATCCCCACGGCGAGCGAGCAGGTCCGGATCGAGGGAGCCGCCCACTTCCTCCAGGAGGACCGCGGCCGCCAGATCGCCGACACCATGATCGAGGCCTTCGGCGGGGCGGCCGTCTGATGGCGGTCGAGCCCAGCCAGCAGCAGCTCGCCGAGGTCCTCGGGCTGGCCGGCGCCGAGGGTGACGGTCCCCTCGTCATGCTGAACCTGAACCGCTACCGGGAGCGCGCCGAGTACGAGGGCGATCCACCGGGCGAGCTTGACGGCGACGTGTCGGGGCAGGAGGCCTACCTGCGCTACGGCGCGGTGGCGGCGGCGGTGCTCGAGCGGGTCGGGGGGAGAATCCTCTGGCACACGGAGTCGAAGCGCACCGTGATCGGGGACGAGACCGACCGCTACGACGAGATCATCGCCGTCTGGTACCCGGATCTCGCCGCCTTCACGGCGCTTGTGGGGGATCCGGGGATCCTCGAGGCTCGGGTGCACCGCACCGCCGGCCTCGAGCGCGCGGCGCTGATCTGCTGTGACTCGGGCGCGGAGCCCGTGCTCGCCGGCGTCTGAGACTCAGCCTCGCCACGGCCGCAGCCAGGCGGCCTCCGCGTGCTCCAGGAAGGTGACGAGGGGCGTGAGCAGATCCGGACGCTCGCGAGCCGCGTCTTCGGCGAGCCTGGTGGTGGCCACCACCAGGTCGGCGAAGTCCGCCCGCTTGGTGGTTCCGTGGATGCTGAATCCGCTCTCCGTCGCGGCCACCTGTTCCATGGCGGCCCGCAGGGGGCCATCGTCCAGGGTGCCGAGCGGCTCCAGGGCCCGTGGGTCGCCCTCCACCAGGCGGACGAGGTCCTCGCGCGCCTCCCGTGCCTCGTCGGGGAGGATGGACACGAACCGGCGCACGTCGTCGCGCTCTCGATGCTCGGTCACGGCGAGCCGCAGGCCCTCGCGCACGTGATGCTCGAGCAGCCGGGTGAGGTACAGGCGCTCGTGGTGCGGCCGGGTGTCCCCGGCAGCGAGCCCGGTGACCGTGCGGATGTCCCCGAGGGTGATCGACACCGCCATCACGTAGCGGGCCGTGGGGTTATCGGCCGGAAAAATGGCCCCCACCCGGAACCGGAGCTCGGCCACGGCGCCGAGCCTACCCCGCCGGCGGGGCTAGCTGCCATCCTCTTTGGCACCGTGCTGCGAGATCCCCTGTCCCCCAATGACGCTCAGCAGGCGAGCGACACCACCGTACGCCGCCATCAGGACACCGGTCGCAACGGGCTCCTGCGCAGGCTGATCAGCCGCCGAGCGCTCGACAACCGGATCGACCTGCTGCGCCTGCGGCTCGACACCTACCCGAACGGGCGCTACCAGCCGATAGACGCGCTGCCCGGAAAGAACATCAAGCGGGCGGACGGCTCGCTCTCCCGCTGGGGGGTCATCCGCCCGGTGGTCCAGGAGCTCGGAGTGCGAACGGCCGTGGACGTGGGGGCCAACGAGGGCTTCTTCTCGATCCAGCTCGGCTCGATGGGGGTCACCACCGTCGCGCTCGAGCCCGCGCCGCCGAACTACCGCACCGCGCTGCTCGCCGTCCGGCTCACCGAGCTCGACAACGTCGGCGTCCTGGCCTTTGGCGTGAACCCGGACACGGTGGAGCTAGTGCCCCACGCGGACGCCACCGTCTTCCTCTCCCTCTGGCATCACCTGGTGAAGATCCAGGGCCTCCAGACGGCCACCGACATCACCGCGCGCCTGTGGAAGCGCACCGGGAAGGTCATGTTCTTCGACACCGGCGAGGACGAGATGGACGACTCGTTCGACCTCCCCGAGATGACCCCCGACCCGCGCACCTGGATAGCGGGGTACCTGGCCGAGACCTGCCCCGGGTCCGAGGTCCGGCACCTCGGTACCCACGCCGCCTTCGACGCCGAGGGCAACCCGTGCGAGCGCAACCTGTTCGCCGTCGTGCGCAGCTCGCCCCCCTCCGCCTGAACGGCTGATTGGCTGCGCGCGATGGGATTCGCGCTCACCGCGCTTGGCGCCGCCATTGCCGTAGCCGTCGAGCTCTTGGAGGCGGTGGCGATCGTGCT
Source organism: uncultured Thermoleophilaceae bacterium (assembly GCA_963819115.1). GTDB lineage: Bacteria > Actinomycetota > Thermoleophilia > Solirubrobacterales > Thermoleophilaceae > JACVRW01. The sequence goes on from CAWFUR010000012.1 coordinate 21,273, forward strand.
CGCCGTGGGGGTCAGCCGCCGCTGGAGTGACGCCCTCTGGGGGGCGGCCGCCGCGGCGCTGGTGTGCGCGGTCCTCGCCGGCGTCATCGGCCCGGTGGTGCTGGCCGGGCTGCCGATCGACGCCCTGCGCGTGGTGATCGGCACCCTGCTCCTGCTCTTCGGCCTGGAATGGCTGCGCAAGGCGATCCTGCGGCTTGCCGGCCGCCGGTCGCGGTCATCGTCGGAGAGGGAGTACGAGGAGGTGCGCGAGGAACTGGCCGGCGTGCCGCTGCCCGCCGAGGGCGCACCGGATTGGGCCGCGCGCCTGCTGGCGTTCAAGGGAGTCCTGCTCGAGGGCGTGGAGGTGGTGGTGATCGTGAGCGCGCTCGCTGCCAGGCCGTCCGGCCCCACCCCGGCGCTGGTGGGCGCGCTGGTGGCCGGCGTGCTCGTGCTTGCCGCGGGCGCGTGGCTACACCGCCCGCTGCGGCGCATTCCGGAGACCGAGCTCAAGTACGGCGTGGGCATCCTGCTCACCAGCTTCGGCGCCTTCTTCGCGGCGGAGGGTCTGGGAGTGGATTGGCCCGGCGGGGACGTGGCGCTGCTCTACCTGCTGGCGCTGGTGGCCGGGTTCTCCCGGCTCCAGATCAAGGGCCTCGCCGGGCCGGCGCGGGCGGTGGCGCCATGAGCTTTCTTCGCGCGCTGCGGATGCTGGTGCTCGGCGAGACCTGGACCGTGCCCGCTGGAGTGGCGCTCACGGTGTCCGCCTGCGCGCTGCTCGAGGCCGTGTCCGGAGGCTGGTGGAGCGATCTCGGCGGCTTTGTCCTTCTCGGCGGTGCGATCGCCACGGTGAGCTGGAGCCTGCGGGCTAGTTGATCAGGCCGCGGCGAAATCCCTCGGCCACCGCCGCGGCCCGGTCCCGCACCCCGAGCCGGTAGTAGAGCTTTTCGAAGTGGGTCTTCACCGTGCTCTGGCTGATCACCAGCTCGCGGGCGATCTCGGGCGTGGACAGTCCGCGCGCGGCCAGCTGCAGGACCTCGCCCTCGCGCGGCGACAGGGGGGAGGGGTTCAGGGCGCTCGTGCGCCGGGAGAGGAAGCGCCCGATTCCCTGGCTCAGCACGGCGAGCGTCCGGAACATCCGCTCGGTCGGGGCCCGGATCTCGCGGCCGTAGAACTCGAGCGAGCCGAGAACCTGAGCGCCCTCGCCGATCGGGAACGCCACCCCGCCCCGGAGTCCGGCCTGATCCGCCGCCGGCCTCCGGCCGAACGCGAAGTCCCCCCCGGCTCCCGAGGTGCCAACAGGGGTGCCGGTGCTGAAGGCCCGGCCGGCCAGGCTCTCTGAGCCCCGCTGTAGCGTGAGCGCGCGAGTGGCGGCCTCGAAGGCGACAGCGTTCGCGTCCGGCGCGCTCCAGAAGGAGCGGCATCGTAGCCGGGCCTCGGTCTCCGCCGGTGTCCAGAGTGCCCCGGCCACCCAGCCGAAGGCCCTGCCTATCCGCGCGAGCAGCTCGTGGAGCGGATCGTCGAACGTGTCCCAGTCCGCGAGCATCCCGGAGACGTCGTGGATAGCCCGGAGCTCGTCCTCCGCGAAGTGGGCGTCGGTCGCGTCGCGTACGGCACCCACGTAGCGCGTGGTCGTGCCATGGGGGGACGTGACCCGGCGGGCGCTGCTCACCACCCAGCGCACCACTCCGTCGGGGCGCACCACTCGGTACTCGGTGCGCGGCATGTGGCCGCTCTGGACGAGGTGCGAGCTGGCCGAGCCCACCACGGCCCGGTCGAGGGGGGACACGAATGCCAGGGCGGATTCCGGGGTGACCGTGAATCCCTCCTCGGTCACCCCATGAATCGCGTACATATCCGGTGACCACACGAGCAGGCCCTCGGCGGTGTCCCAGTACCACGTGCCGAGGTCTCCCGACTCGGCCGCCGTCTTCAGAAGCTCGGTCATCGCCCACACCTGCTCCTCGGCACCCGGCGAGCCGGCCGCGACGCGAACGACGACGCCGGTTACCGGCGGCGCGTCGCCGAGGTGCGTGACGATGAGCTCGGCCGACGCCTCCGCTCCGTCTCCGCGCAGTACCGCAGAGGCGGCCCGGGCGCCAAGAGCGGGCGTGCCGCCGGGGGAGAGCAGGCCGGCAATCCCGGTGGGATGCGCGTCGCGGTCACCCTCCGCCATCAGTAGCGACGACCCGCGACCCACCACATCCGCGCGGGACTGGCCGAAGAGCCGTTCGGCGGCCGAGTTGAACTCGACGATTGCCCCGTCCGCATCGACAGCCACGAAGGGCTCCGGCAGATCGTCCAGGTTGGTGCGCCAAACGAGCGGGTCGTTCCCGCTCCGAGCCATAAGGGGCATATTTGTGGACCACGAGGGGTCCGCCCATCGGTTGATAGGGGGATTCCCTGCGTGGGAGCGTATCGCAGCATCAGTCGATCTCGGCGATCTTCCAGAGCACCCGGCTCAGCCCGGCGCCGACCGGCACGTTCGGCTTGACCCAGTTCACCTCGTGCTCGCCCCCGTCCGGGTCGGTGAACGAGAAGGTGAGCAGCGACCCCTGGTCGGTGACCACGCCGTCGCCCGCGCCCTCGGCCATCACGCGTCGCCGGAGCTCGCGAAACGCCTGGACGCTGGCCGCGTTCAGCCCGAAGTGGTCAAGGCAGCCGCGGCTGAACCTCGGAGCCGGCCCGGGCGGCGTGACCCCCGGGATCTGAAACGGGTGAAGAACGGTGTGAGGGCCCAGCTCGATGAACGCGTGCCTCACGCCCTCCTCCTGGAGCTCCACGCACACCTCGGCATCGAACACGCGCCGGTAGAAGGCGGTCAGGCGATCGAGATCGGCGGTCACGAACGCGAGGTGGTGGATGTCGTTGAGCAGCTGCACCGCGTCGAGCTCTCGGCGAGAGCCTCCGCGCCCCGGGTCGGGGCGTGTGTGACGTTCGCCTCATAAGAATGTCCCCGGTGCCCGAGATCCGACAGGCCCTGAAGCTGCTGGTGGTGGCTGATGAGGAGCCGCCCGCCGGCGCGGCCGAGCTGGTGAGCGCGAACCGCCCCGACGCGGTGGTCACGCTGGGCGACCTGCCCGCGGACTGGCTGCTCGGACTCTCGGGCACCGGCGTCCCGCTCATGGGCGTGCACGGGAATCACGACGGCGAGGGCGACCTCGAAGCCGCCGGCATCGGCGATCTCCACCTGCAGCGGCGGGAGCTCGCTGGGTGGAGCTTCACCGGCTTCGAGGGCTCGCCCCGCTACTCGGGCGGGCGCTTCGAGTACGACCAGGAGGAGGCGCGCGAGCTTGTGCGGCGCCTTCCGAGCGCCGACGTGCTGGTCTCCCACTCCCCGCCCGCGGGGGTGAACGACGATCCCGCCGATTCGGTGCACTCGGGGTTCGCGGGGCTGAGGGAGTGGGTGGACGAACACCAGCCGCTCCGGATCCTGCACGGCCACACCACCCCGGACCCGCGCACCCGTACGGGACGGGTGGGCGACACCCGGGTCATCTGGGTGCGGGGGGCCAGGGTGGTGATCCTCGAGGATTGAGTTAGTGGGAACGCCGCCGGTGGACCGCAACGTAGAGCACCAACAGGGCGGCGCCGATGGCCACGGCCGCGCCGATCCCGACCTTCTCCACGACCTTTGCCGCGGCCTCCCCGCCGAAGTACCCGAGCAGCCCGAACCAGGTCGCCCAGACGATGGCCCCGAGGGCATTCCAGAGAAGGAAGCTCCGCCAGGGCATGGTGGTCATTCCCGCCAGCCAGGCCGCCCAGATGCGCAGCCCGGCGATCCATCGGCCGAAGAACACCGCCTTCGGCCCGTGACGTGAGAACAGGTCGTCTCCGCGACGCAGCATCTCGAGTCGCCGCTCATGGGTGCGGCCCGGTCGCTCGAGCACCCGCCGCCCGTACCGCGCCCCCAGCGCGTAGCCGATGTTGTCCCCGATGATGGCCGCGGCGGCGGCGATCGGTATCACCAGCTCGATCGCGAGCTTGCCCTGCGAGGCCAGCACGGACGAGGTGATCAGCGCGGTCTCGCCGGGCACCGGCACGCCGCTGGCCTCGATCCCCACGAACAGCGCCAGGGCCAGATAGCCCAGGCGGCTGGGTACATGGATCAGGGCGCCGATCAGCAGGCGGCGAGGATCTCAGTTGGCGCGGATCACCGGCGCGCGCGGCGCGGCGCTCAGCACCTCGGGCAGCCAGTCGCGCACGGCGGCGGCCACCGCCTCCACGTCCTTCCTCAGGCTGTGGTCGCCCGGCACGGTCGCGACCGTGCGGCGGGCCGAGGGTGGAGGCATCCCAAATCGGTCGCTCTCTCCCTGCACCACCAGCACCGGCACGGCCACGTCATCCAGCTCCGTCAGCCGGCTCGGGGCCGGTGCCGATCCCGACCTGCGCGGAGGCACCAGGGGAAAGGCCAGGCACAGCACCGCCACGGCTTCGCACGCCTCCGCGGTGTGACATGCAACGCGCGCGCCGAGGGACCTCCCACCGGTCACGAGCTCCATCCCGCTGAGCTCGCCCGCCCGCAGCTGCTGGACCACCGACGTCCACGCGGCGTCGAGCTGCCGGGCGGGAGCGGGCGCACGCCGCCCGGCCACGCGGTAGGGCTGCTCCACGAGCGCAACGCTCACCCCGTCCGCCACGGCCAGGCCGGCCACCGCCACAAGATCGGGAGCACTCACCCCACCGCCGGCCCCGTGACCGAGGACCAGCGCGGCGCGTGCGTCCTTCGCCCGCTGCAGGTGGGCGCGCGCCGTGCCGTGCGGGGTGTCGAGCTTCACGGTCTTCACGCGAGTCACGCTGCCAGAGCCATTCCCAGTTCCCGGGCCAGCCACACGCCGGGCAGTATGGCGTTCGGGCTGGTTGCCGCTTAGGGGAGCGGCTCGCTGCAGTGCATGTGCCGGAGCTTCTCGAGCACCTCCGGGCGTTCGTCGTGGGAGCGCTCGTAGATCTCCACGGCGGCCAGCTCGACCTGCGACAGGAACGCGAGTCGCGCGCGCACGCCGGGGACGTCCAGGCCGTCGTAGCCCGGAATCGGAACCTCCCGGCCGGGGCGCTGGCGCGCCCAGTTCACCGGCGGTCCCCACGCGGTTGCCGCGGCGGCGGGAGCACTGAGCCCACGTGGGTGAGCCGTGCCGGGACCACATGTCTCGGCCTGGACGGGCGGTTCACCACATGGTCGATGAACAGCACCAACTGCACGGGCACCGCCAGCAGGGCCCACGCCCTGCGCTCGGCGGCCCCGCGGCTCATGCACGCCACCCGCGCCTGAGGGCGCAGGCCGGGTGGTAGAGCTCGCCGCCTCGGTGGATCCCATCCTCGTCGCCAGAGACGGCGATGTCGCATACGGGGCAGCGAGGACGGTCGTGTGCACCCGGGGCGTCGTGCCACTGCACGTTCAGCAGCTCGATGCCCTCGGCCGGCACGCTCTCGAACCTGGCCGGCGACCCCCCGCCGCCGCGCATGTGGCGCAGGCGCGGGGGGCCGGCGGACCCAGGACCCGTGATCCCTCCAATCGCGCTCCCGCGCCCTGTCCTACGGGCGCGCTTCAGGGCTTCCCCGGACTCCGTCTCGACGATGGTGAAGTGCTCGTGCTCCTCGATCAGCCCCTCGCGCTCGGGGTTCTCGTGGTTGTGGGCCACGGCGAAGTGGGTATCCACGGCCCGCACCGCCTCGTACTCCGAGTCGGTGAGCAGGATCGCGCAAGAGCAGTTCCGGTCGCCGCACTCGCATCGGAATGAGCCCAGGCGGCCGGCCGGGGCGCCGGCCTTGGCCCGCGCCGCGAACTCGTTGGCCACGCGCGAGCGCACCTGGATCTCGGACTCCCGGTCCCGCCAGCTAGACATGGACGCCCGTCACGGCGTCCATGGCCGCGTCCAGTGACGGATAGATCGCGAATCGCTTGTCGAGGCCGGTGAGCTCGAATATCTGAAGGACGGCGGGTGTGGACAACACGAGGGCCAACGCCCGGTTGGAACGCGCCAGGCGGGCCCTGGTGTCCACGAGAGCCCGCAGTCCCCCGGCGTCGAAGAAGCTGCATCGCGTCAGGTCGACGATCACCTCACCTGTGCGGTCCTCGGCGGCGCGCTCGAGCGTGCGCTCGAGGCCGCCCACGGTCGCGAGATCCACCTCCCCGGTGACGGACACCACGGGAGTTCCACCGCCGAGTTGCTCGGTCGACGAAACGAAACCGGCGGGCGTTGCCACGTTCGACCTCCTGCGTCTCGGGACACTTGCTGCCGGCCCGAGGGGTGGGAGCCGGCGGGTCTCCGACCGATCGCTGAGGTCGAGGTCGCCACGACCGAGGTGCTTGGATCGCGGCGCCTTCGAGGGTACCATCGCAGGGCCCCGGAAGCGACTGAACACTTGGGAGTTTGCGGCGACTGGTCCGCTCATGAGCTCTGAAGCGCACGAACCGCTTCGCGTCCTGATCGCGAACGAGCGGAACGAACGTCTCCAGCTGACCACCGGCCTGGTGGCCGCGATGGGACATCACGTGATCGCCCGCAGCCTCGAGGTGTCCGAGGTGGCGACCGCGACCGCCGAGGCGATGCCCGACGTGGCCCTCGTCGGTTTGGGGGAAAGCTCCGAGCACGCGCTCGAGCTGATCTCGCAGATCGTCCAGGAGGCGGCCTGTCCGGTGATCGCCATTCTCGAGACCAAGGACGCGGACTTCGTGAACGAGGCCGCCAAACGCGGGATCTTCGCCTACGTGACCGATGGCGATCCCGAGGAGCTTCAGGGCGCGGTGGACATCGTCCTGCGCCGCTTCGCGGAGTTCCACCGCCTGGAGGGGGCGCTCGGCCGGCGGGCGCTCACCGAGCGGGCCAAGGGGATCATGATGGAGCGTTATTCGCTCGACGAGCGCGAGGCCTTCGAGCTGCTCCGCGCCCATTCCCGGCGAACGGGCAGAAAGCTGGTCGACGTGGCCGAGGCCGTGACCACCAGCCACCTGCTGCTCACGATGGAGCCGTCCACGAAGACCGCGAGCGGACCGGACGGCGACGGTCGCGCTGAGGAGCTTCCCGTTGCCGAGCCGAGCGACTGACCCGACTGGGCGGCGTCAGTCGTCCTCGCGCTGCTGAGTCACGAAGGTCAGAAGGCTCTCGTGGTCCTCGGCGCACGCGGGGCACCCCTCGAGATGGGCCCGCATTCCCGGTACCCCGGCATCGGCGTCGGCGCCGCCGAGCTCCAGCTCGACGTACAGGTCCAGCTGCTCGAAGCACTCCTCGCAGGTCAGCTCCGGCCCCGGAGGTCCGACGAGCCTCGCGAGGATGCGTGACCGCCCGTCTCTGCTTGACCTGGTCATGACGATGGAGCCTCCGGTCGTCCGTCCGCGAGTCCGCGGGCGACGAGTGCGGCGCGAAGCTTGTGCCGCGCGTCGTGGATGGTCTTGTACAGGGCACCGCGGGTGGTGTTCAGGCGCTCGGCGAGAACGTCGATGGGCACGTCGCCGAGCGTGACTGCGAGAAGGACCTCGCGCTGGTGCGCGCTCAGCTTCTTATCGATCGCGTCGCGCAGCGCCGAGAACACCTCCGTCGTCTCGGCGTCCTCATGGGGGGAGGACCCGAGACCGGGCATGAGCTCCCAGCTCTCGGGCTCCAGTGGAACCTCCCGCCCCTGCCAGGCCCGGCGCCGCACCTTGACCCCCGCCTCCAGCAGGGCGAACTTGTAGGCCCAGGTGGTGAAGTGGCTGTCGCCGCGGAAGTCGCCGAGCTTTCGTAGAACCGCCACCAGTGCGTCGTCGGCGCTCTGGTGAGCGAGATCGTCGTGGTCGTCGCCGCGCAGGTGGGGGAACGACGCACGGCGGCGATTCACCTCGAAGCGCGCTCCTTTGAGCAACAGGGCGTGCAGTGCCGCGATCGCAGCGTCGCGGTGCGGGCTGTCCGGGCTGAGCCCGCTGAGCCATGCCGCCGAGTCGGAGCGGGGTCCGAGAGCCTCGGCTGGGGGGATGCCGGATGCGAACACCGTGTTCCCGGAGAAGCTAACCGAGGGCTCCGCGGTATCAGCTGTGATCACACTTCCTTTGCGATGCGGGCGCTCCGTTTCTTACCCGGGATCCCGCCGGCGGGTAAGACGGGGGCGCCCGCGGACGCCAAGCAGGTATGACCACTTCAACACCTCAGGCATCGGCAACCGGCTTCGACCACGTCGCGGCGACCAACCGGGGGATGCAGACAGCCGCGCGATCCGACTGGCGAGATCCGCGCTTCCAGGCGTACGCCCTGATGCGGCTCGCGTTCACCGTCGCGCCGATCGCGTTCGGTCTCGACAAGTTCTTCAACGTGATGGTGGACTGGCCGGTGTACCTCGCGCCCTGGATCAACGACATCGTGCCCGGTACCGGCCAGCAGTTCATGCACTTCGTGGGCGTGACCGAGATCGCCGCCGGGCTGATGGTCGTGATCAAGCCGCGCTACGGGGCCTACGTGGTGGCGGCGTGGCTCGGCGGGATCATCCTGAACCTGCTCACCTACTCCGGGTACTACGACATCGCGCTGCGCGACTTCGGCCTGATGCTGGGCGCCCTCACCCTGGCGCGGCTCGCGTCCGTGTACGACCCGCCGCTGCGCATCGGCCGCACCTGAGAGCATCGTCCCGGTGGAGCACGCACCGCACAATGCGATGACGGAAGCCGGGGAGATCGAGCGGTTCCGCGACCGCTGCACCGAGCTGATGGGGGCATTGCTCGACGAGCTGTCGCGGACGCCCGGCGCCGCCCGCACGTTTCCCGAGGTGGAGGCGGCGCTGGGCTGGCCCCGCCGGCGTATCGCCTCGGTCCTGGGTGGGGTCTCGCACATGCGCCACACCGAGTTCGGCGGGCGCCGGCCCTACCGCTTCCTCGGCGCGCGCGAGTCGCACTCGGGTCGCTGGGAGATCTGGGCGGACGCGGATCAGGCCGAGGCCCTGCGCTGCGCACCAGCGGACGCGCCTATCAGCGCGCCTCGTAGTGGACCCGTCCGGCGTCGTCGAGCTGTCGAACGGTGAAGCGGGCACTGCCACCCTTGACGATGGCGGTGCACGAGAACGTCAGGCCCTTCTTCTGTCGTACTCCGGAGGGGCAGCTGACGGTGGTGTGCGTGTTGCGCTGAGTGAGGCTGCTGCGCTCGATCGCCCGCTCGACCTTCTCCGTGTCAAGGATCGTCGTTGATCTCGACTGTCCGCAGGCACTGGCGGCCAGTCCCGCCGCCACCAGAGCGGCCGCGATCGCCAGGCGAATGGGCAGCCGGTTGGGCACCTGGCGCCTGGGTCTCATCACCGGCGCCATCTAGCCGAGCTTCTCGATGAGAAGAGACGCATTGACGCTTGTCTGCGTTCCTCCGGCAAGGGTCTGGAGGGTGACTGCGGCAGCCGATGAATGGTTCCTTACGGTGAGCACGTCGCCGGCCCCGAGGACGAGGATCGCCTGACCCGAGTTCTGCTGCGTGCCGGCCCCCGACCCATAGACCGTGCCGGGCGAGGCTGGCGCGCCGTTCACGAAGAGCCCGAACTGATTGGGCTCGACGCCCGATACCGCGAACGCGACCTTGTACGTGCCGGCCTTCACCAGGGTGGTGCCGGCGGTTCCCAACGCGTGCGTGAAGCCTGGAGTGATCACTCCATTGCTGCTGAATGGGATGTCGGCCTCCAGCGCCACCACTCCAGGAGCGGTGTTGTAGATGTAGGCGTAATCGGAGAGCCCATTCGTTCCGGCCGGGCCCTGCGGACCGTCTGCGCCCGCGGGGCCGTCGGGTCCTGCGGCGCCGTCAGGTCCGGGGGCTCCGGCTGCGCCCGCGGGGCCGTCGGGTCCTGGGGGACCGGCGGGGCCCGTGTCTCCGGTGTCTCCCTTGGGCCCCGGGGCTCCGACGAAGCCCTGGACGCCCTGCAAGCCTGTGGGACCCGTGGCCCCGGCCGCACCCGCGGCGCCGGTGGTCCCGGCTTCGCCCTGGAGGCCGGTCGAACCGGTCGAGCCGTTGTTGCCTCGTGCTCCGGTCTTTCCGGCGGCGCCGGTCCTCCCGGTGATGCCGCGAAGTCCAGGAGCACCCCGCGGCCCCCTGCGACCTCGTCGTTCGATGCACACCGGAGCTTTGTTCACGCATTGCGACGCGTGAGACCCGACCTTCCCCGTGAAGGCCACGGGTCCGCAAGGAGGAGGTGGGCGGCGGGGGCACGCCGCGGACGCCAGCCCGGTGGGTGCGAGTACGGCAACCCCGCACAGGGTGAGAAACAACAGGCTCCGTATTCGACCGAACATGTTTGACCCGCCTTTGAGATCCCGGCGCTGCGGAGCTCCTATAGCTGCTGGATTGGGGCGGAGGCAGATGTCGCGCCCAGCTCCGTGGCTGAGAGCGGCAGGTTACGACCGTCACCCTCCCTATCGGCGCGCCGGGAACGCAGCGATAGGGCCACTGACGATGGACCGCTACCTGGGAGAAACGGCGGGCGTACGCCGCGACCCTCGGCCTGCGGTCGCTGGAGGCGGCGTTTCGCGCGAAGAGCTGGAGAGGAAGATCCCAGCTGTATCCAATGCCGATGGAATGAGCAACGACCCCAGTTACGATCTTGAGTGGTCAACAACCTCCCGAGGGAACCGAAGTGAACCCTGGCTCCGGATTGGACCGTCACAAGCTTCTCGAGCGCGCCGAGGAAGCGGCGCAGGCCGGCAGCTGGGAATGGGACGTAGAGACCGACGAGCTCCTCTGGTCCGACAACCTCTATCGGATCTTTGGCCTCGACCCGGGGGAGATCACTCCCACCGTCGACTACGTGGTGGAGCGGACCCACGTTGACGACCGTGAGCGCCTGGTTCGGGTGCTCGAGGATGCCCGCCTCGAGGGCCAGATCGCGCCACTGGACTACCGGATTCTTCGCAGCGACGGCGAGCTGCGACACCTGAGGGTTCTTGCTCTTCAGCCGGTGAGCGAGCGAGCCGAAGGACGTGTCGCGAGGCTCGTCGGGTCGGTTCAGGATGTGACGGATTGGCAGCGTGCGGAACGGCAGATAGCCGCCCATGTCGCGATGTCGGATTCGCTCGGCCATTGGGTCACATTCGAGCACGGAGCCGCCGACTTGCTTCGAAACCTCGCCCGGGCCCTGGACTGCGCGGCGGGGGTACTCTGGGTTCCGCGTGACGACACGCTCTATCCCCGAGTCCTCTGGCATTCCAGAACCGTTGATGCCTCGGAGTTCGAGGCGGAGATCGGCGAACGCCGGGTAGGGCGCGGCGTCGGGCTTCCGGGGAAGGTCTGGGATACGAAGGAGCCGCGGGCTCCCTCGCTCACGGCCGACGGACATGTGACGAACACCGTCGACGGACTGGTGGCAATCCCGGCGCTTCGCGGTGAGGAGGTCCTGGCCGTGCTCGAGTTCTTCTCACCGTCGCTGCGTACGTCCTTGGGCGACCGCCTCATTCGTTCGTTGGCCGGGATGGGTTACGAGCTGGGTGAGTTCCTCTCTCACCGCCGCGGAGAGCTCACCCCGCACACGCTGACTCCCCGCGAGCTCCAGGTCCTGCAGCTGGCCTCACGCGGTCGGACGGCGGGCGAGATCGCAGAGGAGCTTTTCGTGAGTCCGTCGACAGTCGCGACTCACTTCAAGCACGTCTATGAGAAGTACGGGGTGTCCGATCGCGCGGCGGCGGTGGCCAAGGCTCTCCGTGAGGGCCTGATCGAGTAGCAGGCACGTCCTCTCCCAATTAATCGGTCCTTGAATTAGAGGATGTGCGATGCGCCGACGGCTGTCGATGACTCTGGTGACGGAAGTGCAACAGCCGGTGCCCGCATCGGGCCGACCGGCGCCATTGTCAGGAGTGGCAGAACAACCATGTACGAGGGCCAGTGAGACGCCAGTGGACCCGGACGAGGATCGTCCCCGCTCTCGTACTGCTGCTGGGGTTCGCCGCAATCGCGACGATCATTCAGCTTGAGCGCCGGGCCACCTCGGATCGCCATGCGCAGTTGCAACTCGCGACTCTGAGGACCGACCTCGCGCAGCTACAGAGTGCGCCCTTGCGGTCGAGTTCGGCGACGGGAGGCTCGCCGGCGCTCGCGCGGGGGTTGACCCGCGGTGGCAAGCGGCGGGTGACTCGGACGCTTGGGGAGCTTCGTCGGCACGCGCCGCTGGACAGTTTGAATCGCCTGGACGGAAGGCTGGAAGCCAACTTCGCGACGCTGGATCAGATCATCGCCATCGGCACGTCGGATCTTGGTTTCAACGAGCAGGCGGCGCGGGCGGCGAGTCTGGTTGGCGTCGCGGCGAGCCAGGTGAAGCTCGCCGACGCGGCTTTGAGCGCCGCCAGCCGCGACTACGACCACCGGGCCTCGGCGGCGGAGGATCGCGCCATGGCGGGTTCAGCGGGCGCGATTCTGCTGTTGCTCCTGGCCTTCGGGTTGCTCTATCGCCGTGCGGTCCGGGAGCATGCGGTGGCGGAGCGCCTCGCGCAGGAGAACGCGCACCTCGCCGCGGGCCACGCGGAGGAGGCGCGAACGGACGCGCTGACTGGGCTGCGAAACCGGCGCGCGCTGATCGGCGACCTGGAGGCTAAGTCGGACGCCGGCGAGGATCGTGGTGAGCGGGTGCTCGGGCTCTTCGACTTGGATGGCTTCAAGCAGTACAACGACACCTTTGGTCACCCCGCCGGGGACGCGCTTCTCGCTCGACTCGGCGACCGGCTCAGGACCGCGATGACCGGAGTCGGCACCGCGTATCGGATGGGCGGTGACGAGTTCTGCATCCTGATGGATGCCGGGCCTCTCGACTCGCTGCTCGTGCGCGCTGCCGCCGTCGCCCTCAGCGAGTCAGGCGACGCGTTCGCGGTCGGCTGCTCCCAGGGCGCCGTGCAGCTGCCCGGAGAGGCCTCGTCCCCGGAGGGAGCATTGCGACTGGCCGACCAGCGCATGTACGAAGACAAGGCGTCGGGCCGCTCATCGGCGAGCCGCCAGAGCAGCGACGTGCTCCTCAAGGTGCTCAGCGAGCGCAACACCGAGCTGCGCGAGCACCTCGGGGGTGTTGCCCGACTCGCCGAGCAGACGGCTGAGCAGTTCGGCCTCCTCGAGCCCGAGGTGAAGCGGGTCGGTCTTGCGGCAGAGTTGCATGACATCGGCAAGGCGGCCATCCCCGACGAGATTCTCAACAAGCCCGGGCCGCTCGACGATCGCGAGTGGGAGTTCATGCACCGCCACACGCTCATCGGCGAGCGCATTCTCCTGGCGGCACCGTCGCTCGCCCCGGCGGCCGCACTGGTGCGCTCCAGCCACGAGCGTTTCGATGGAGCCGGGTACCCCGATCACCTGACCAGTGACGCAATCCCGCTCGGATCGAGCATCATCGCCGTCTGCGACGCATACGACGCGATGGTCTCCGAGCGCCCCTACCGCCTGCCGATGACTCCCGAAGACGCACTCGTCGAACTCGCCAGCTGTGCCGGCACGCAGTTCGACCCCGACGTCGTGACGGCGTTCTCCCGGGTCATCGGCGACGGCGATCGCATGGTTAACGCCGAACGCCACATGAGAGTTGCCTGAGTAGGTTCGTTATGATGGAAAATCTGCACGTGCAGCATTTCCGTCACTCGAGCCCCGCCGTGACAGAAATCGCCAGTTCAGGGGGCTGATCTCCCCCCCGGGGGGGCCTAATTAACCCCGTGCTTGTTCCCTAAGGCGACCGAGTGACGTAAAAGACGCGTCGTTTGCTGTATTCGGCCACTACGGAGCATGTCGATATCAAGGGTGTGATCGATAATGGCACGCGAGGAACCGACCGCGAGGCCCAACGTTGACCGATCCGCGCCCCCTCCGCGACGAGCTCTTGAAGAAGCTGGCGGAGATCGAGGCGCGTAACGCGGAACACCTGGTTGTGATCGAGGATCTGCGGTGCGCGGAGCGCACTACTCATAAGGATCATGAGGAGGCACTGAAGACCGCGGGCCTTAGGTCGGAGTTCGTGGCGACCATGAGCCATGAGATCCGCACTCCGCTCAGTGGTGTGATCGGGATGACCGGCCTACTGCTCGAGACCGAGCTGAGCGAGGAGCAACGCGAGTACGCCGAGGGCGTGCGGGCCTCCGGGGACGTGCTCCTGGCCGTGACCGACGAGATCCTCGACTTCGCGAAGATCGAGGCCGGCAAGCTCGAGCTGGAGATGGGGCCGTTCGTTCTCCCCGCGGTGGTCGAGGAGGTCTGCGCGATCATGGCCTCGCCGGCCCACGCCAGGGGAGTCGAGCTGCTGTGGTGGATCGACGAGGAGCTGCCGCCCACGGTTTGCGGTGACGGCGCCCGCATGCGGCAGGTGCTCACCAACCTGGTGTCCAACGCGGTGAAGTTCACGGCGGCCGGTGAGGTCTGTGTACGGGTGACGGACCCCGAGGGAGGAGGCCAGACGATCCGCTTCGAGGTCACCGACACCGGCATCGGTCTCGCCCCCGCCTCCATAGACCGGATCTTCGACGCGTTTGCCCAGGCGGACGGCTCCACCACGCGCGAGTACGGCGGAACCGGTCTGGGCCTGGCGATCTCCAAGCAGCTTGTGAATCTGATGGGCGGTGAGATCGGCGTCGAGAGCGCCGAGGGAGCGGGCAGCACCTTCTGGTTCACACTGCCCCTGCCGGCGGTCACGGATAGCCGGTCACCCGAGCCCGTGCGCCCTGGTCTCGCCGGGATCCGGGTGCTCGTGATCGACGACAACGCCACGAGCGGCGAGCTTCTGGCTCGCCGACTCGTGCGCTGGGAAATGCGATGCGACACGGCAATCGACGGCCGCACCGCGCTCGACATGCTCGACGCGGCCAACCCATACGGGCTGGTACTGCTCGACGACAGCATGCCGAGCATGACCGCTCGCGAGCTGGCCGAGGCAATCAGATCGAGATCGCAGGAACGTCCGGTGCCCATCGTCATGCTCACCTCGTCGAAGGGCGGGCGAAGTGTCGGGAGAGACATCGAGGCGGACGGCTTCGTAACAAAGCCGGTGCAGCCGAGGCGCCTCCACGCCGAGATGGCGCGCGTTCTGGGTTTCGCTCCGCTGCAGGAAAGACCTGAGGACGAGACGCCGGCCGAGTCATCCAGCGCCGGCCCTGAGCAGGCCGGGGACCTGGTGCTCCTTGCCGAGGACAACGAGATCAACCGGATCGTGGCCGTCCGCATGCTGGAGAAGCACGGCTTCCGGGTGGACGTGGCGGTGAACGGCCGGGTGGCGCTCGAGATGTGCCGCCGTCGCACCTACAAGGCGGTCTTCATGGACTGCCACATGCCCGAGCTCGACGGGTACGAGACCGCCCTCGAACTCCGCCGCCGCGAACGTCCCGGCCGCCACATTCCCATCATCGCGATGACCGCCAACACGATGAAGGGCGACCGGGAGCTGTGTCTCGCGGCGGGGATGGACGACCACGTGGGGAAGCCTGTCGATGCCGACGCGCTTCTCGACGTCATCGCCCGGTCACTCGCCGTCACCACCTGACGCCGATGGCATGATGCGCGGGTGTCACGGGTCGAGTTGGTCCGCCGGGCGAACGACTACTTCAACCGGCAGGACGCGGACGCCATCCTGGAGCTGATTCACCCGAGCGCGGAGATCGACTGGACGCGAAGCCTTGGACCCATTCGAGGCATCTACCGAGGCCACGAAGAGATCCCGGGCTTCCTCGAGGACGGCTGGTCGTCTTCGAGGACTTCACGGTCGAGCCCGAGGAGTACCGCGAGGTCGGCGATGCGGTGGTGCTTCCTCACACCGTGCGCGCGCGAGGGCGCGGAGACGTGTCCGTCTCGGCCGGCGCGATCCTCGTCTACCACTTCCGCGATCACCTGATCGAGCGGATGTGGCTGTTCCAGGACGTGCACAGCGCGATGGCCCACGCGACCTCCGCCGGCTGACCTGCCGCGCGCCCACCCTGTTCAGGGCAGGTGGGGCAGGACCTGCTCGCCGAGCAGCCGCACCTGCTCGACGAGATCCGGGAGTCCCGGCACCTCGGCGTTCGCCCACGCCCTGAGGGTGAACGGGTCGCTGAAGGAAATGAGCGCGTGGTTCAGTCCGTGGGGCGCGTATTCGCGGGTGATCCACTCGACCCAGTCCTCGGGGCTTCCCGAGACCATGATCTGGTCGGCCACGGCGTCCGGCGTGAGTTCGAGCGCGCGGTTGATGTCGCCCGCGGAGAACGCCTCGTTCACCGGGGCCACCTCCGCGGGGTCGATGCCGTGCCGCTCGAGGAGGGCCGGTGGCATCGCGGGGATGTAGAACGAGGCCAGGATTCGGCCGGCGCGCCTCGCCACCTCCCGGTCGGGAGCGATCGCACCGAGCAGCGAGTCACCGATGTCGAGGTCATCTGCATCCCGCCCGGCACGGTCGGCGCCGGACCTGAGGTGGTGAACGGCGTAGCGCAGCGCCTCGGCCGAATAAGCGCAGGCGGTGTGGAGACCGTCGGCGATCTCGCCCGCGAGCTCCATCGACCTCGGCCCGCCCATGGCGCCGAGCATCACCGGGACGTGCTCGCGTACCGGTCTCGCGGCCGTCGTCACGCCCGCGTACCGAAAGAACTCTCCCCGGAAGTCGATCGAGCCCTCGTCGAGCAATGTGCGAATCACGCCATGGGCCTCGCGCAGCCGCGCGATGGGGCGGGTCCCGTGCCACTCGATCCCGTACTGCTCGAGCGTCGCGAGGTTCCCGATGCCGAGAACCACCTCGGCGCGGCCGCTGCTCAGCTCGTCGAGCGTGGCGGCAACCTGAGCGATAGAGGCCGGGTCCCGCAGGTACACGGGAGCGACACATGGCCCGAGCCGGATTCTCCCGGTGCGGCCCGCGGCGGCGGTGAGCAGCGCCCAGGCGTCCTTGTGGTAGATCTCGTCGGCGCTGTAGCAGGCGTGGTAGCCCAGCGCGTCCGCAGCCTCGGCCGCCGCGAGAAGCTCTTCGGCCGGCTGCTCAGGAATGAGCTGAAGGCTCACCCGCATCGGAGGCCAGCCTAGCTTCCTGTCCTGTGGTTGCCCTGCAACCAAAAGTCAGGAAGGCACCGGCAGAGGGGGAGAGGGATTCGAATCCTCTAGGCAGGCTCTTCGGTACTCGCTTGCGTCGCCTCCAGCCACGTCGACGCCAGAGCGTCAGACCGGAACCGTTCCGACCCTGGTCTCCTGTCTGGTCGTCATGGCTCTCCTCAATGGGCCCTTTGCGCTCGACGGACACTGGTGCCGGAACCCGGGGTCGGCTGCTCCGGATTCGGCTCTCGGACGGAGGGGGAGGGATTCGAACCCTCGAGACGCCTTGACGACGCCTAACGGTTTTCAAGACCGCCGCATTCAACCGCTCTGCCACCCCTCCAGAGCGGGGATTGTGCCTCAACCGGCCTGGCCGGAACCGGCCTCGACCTCGCGCAGCGCGCCCGTCTCGGGGTCGAAGACGAACCCGCGCACATGGTCCCGCCGCGGCAGCTCTCGGCTCGAGGCCAGGCGCTCGAGGCTGTGGCGCAGGGTCTCCTCCACGTCGTCGAAGGTGCCGAGCCGCCAGGTTGGGAGCACGCCGTCGGCGGCCAGCTGGTCGGCGAACTCGTCCTCCGAGGCGCCATTCAGGCCACAGCCATCGTGCATCACCACCACGATCTCCTCGGTGCCGAGCAGGCGCTGCGAGGCGCTGAGCGAGCGGATCGCGTCGTCCGTGACCAGCCCGCCGGCGTTCCGGATGATGTGGGCGTCGCCGCGCTCCAGGCCGAGCATCGGGAAGAGGTCGATGCGGGTGTCCATGCAGCTCAGCACGGCCACCTTGCGGCGCGGGCGGGGGTCGAGGCCGGGCGCCGCGAGCGACTCGGTCCGCGAGGCGGCAACCTCCAGCATGTCGTCGGCGTTGCCCATCGCGATCAGCCCTCGGAGGCGGCCGCGGCGATCTCCGCCGGTGCTCCGAACGGGTGCAGGATCTCGGGGATGGCGATGGTGCCGTCATCGCGCTGGCCGTTCTCCACCAGGGCGATGATCGTGCGCCCGACGGCCACGGCCGTGCCGTTCAGCGTGTGCACGTGGCGCGTGCCAGCGCTCTCGCCCTCACTCCGGTAGCGCACGTCCAGCCGCCGGGCCTGGAAATCGGTGGTGTTGGAGGTCGAGGTGAGCTCGCGGTAGCGGCCCTGCCCGGGGAGCCACGCCTCCAGGTCGTACTTCTTGGCCGCCGAGGCCCCCAGGTCGTCCACGGCGATGTTCACCACCCGGTAGGGCAGCGCGAGGGCATGGAAGATCTCCTCCTCGATGGCCAGCAGGCGCTCGTGCTCGGCCTGGGACTCGGCCGGGTCCACGAACGAGAACATCTCGACCTTGTCGAACTGGTGCACGCGGAAGATGCCCTTGGTGTCCTTGCCCGCCGCCCCGGCCTCGCGCCGGAAGCAGGAGGAGAAGCCGGCGTACCGGATCGGAAGATCGCCCCCGGCCAGGATCTGGCCGGCGTGCAGGGAAGCGAGCGGCACCTCTGAGGTGCCGCTCAGGTAGAGGTCGTCCTCGGGTATCCGGTAGATCTGCTGCTCGGTGTCGGGGAGCTGGCCAGTGCCGTACAGCGCCTCCTCGCGCACCAGTACCGGCGGGATGACGGGGGTGAAGCCCTTGTCCTCCAGCAGCGTCAGCGACCACTGCACCAGCGCGAGCTCGAGCCGCACGAGCGGCCCCTTCAGGTAGGCGAAGCGCGACCCGGCCACGCGCGCCCCGGCCTCCGTGTCCACCAGATCGCCGAGCAGGTCCAGGTGGTCCCGGCCCGTGGCACCGGCATCTCCCACCTCGCGCAGCACCTCGTCCGCCGGCGGAGCGGTCGGGTCGGGCAGGTTCGGCAGGGCGGTGAGGGCAGCGGTGCGGCGCTCCTCGAGCCCGCGCAGCTCCTCGTCCAGCTCCTTCTCGCGGGTGGAGGCCCCCCGGACCTCGGCGATGGCCTCGGACGCGTCCCCCCCGCCGCGCTGCAGCTCGCCGATGCGCTTGGACGCCTCGTTCTTGGCGCGGCGGAGCTCCTCGAGTTCGGGAAGGACCGCCCTCCGGCGTTCGTCCAGTTCGAGGGCTTCGTCCAGCAGCGCCGGGTCCGCCCCCCGGCGCGCGAGGGCGTCGCGGGCCGGCTGGGGGTCCTCTCGGATGGCGCGAAGGTCGAGCACGGCGAAACCGCGGCGGCTACCCGCGCGCGGTCACCTCAGCTGCCGGGGTGCCGGCCGCCGGAGTACTTGGACAGGAAGTCGGCGATCTTCTCGGCGTCGTCGCCCACGACGATGTTCGCGGGCATGATCGCGCCCGAGAAGCCGCCGTTGCGGATGGCGAAGAGCACGTCGTCCCGGCTCTCCTTGCGCACGTTGAAGTTCGGCCCGTTGGTGCGCTCGCCGCCCTGGATCTGCTTCTTCGGCTTGCTTCCGTAGGCATTGGCGGCCTCCAGCGAATGGCATCCGGAGCAGCGCTCGTTGAAGAGGACCGCGCCGGTGTGCTCGGTGCCCTGGTCCTTGGGGACCTCGATCTTCCCGCCGCAGCCGACGGCCGTGGCGAGGGCGCAGAGGACGAGGAGCAAGGCGGTTGGGCGGCCCACGGGCGGGCATAGTATCCGCCCGAGTGCGGCCACTCACCGTCACGCTCACCCTGGCCCTGGTGGCCGCCTCCGGCTGCGGGGGTGGCGGGGAGCACGGTGGAACGGGTGGCCCGGCCACCACGGTGGCCGCGGGCGGGCCGCTGGTGGTGACCGCCAAGGAGTACGCCCTCACGCCGGGGAAGGTGGTGGTGGCCGGGCCGGGCCCGCTTCGGCTGCGGTTGCGCAACTCGGGGTCGCTTCCCCACGACGTGCGCGTTCAGAGGGGCGACCGGGACCTCGGAGGAACCCCCTCGATTCCCGGTGGGAAGTCGGCCACGGCGACCGTGACGCTCGCCCCCGGCCGCTACCGGATCCTCTGCACCGTGGGAGATCACGCCCAGCTGGGCATGACCGGCACACTTCGCGTGAAGGAGTAGGTCCCCGGATGGTGAAAAAGGGGTGTGCCCCGGCGACGGCCGGCGACGGCCACCACTGGCGAAGGATTCGCTCGGCGGCCGTCCGTGATTCGGCGGCGAAGGGCCGCCGTCGGGGCGTTTTAGCCGAAGCAGCCGGCTTGGCCGGCTGCGCACGGACGCTTTTCTTTCGGGTAGCGAGGTGCTCAGCGCCGCTTGACGAAGCGCAGCAGCGTACCGTCGGAGCCCGGGCGCAGCTGGACCTCGTCCATCAGCACGCGCAGGAACTCGAGTCCGCGGCCGCTGTCGGGCAGGGGATCGCCCCGACGCGCGACCCGCGGGCGGAAGCGCCCCGTGTCCAGGACCTCGAAGACGAGCGCTCCACTCTCCTCGCCCGCCCAGATGTGGATCTGGTCATCGGGGGAGGCGGAGCCGTGCTGGATGGCGTTGGTCACCGCCTCGCTCATGGCCAGTTTCACCTGGTAGCAGGCACCTCCCTCCAGTCCGAAGGCGGTGGCGGCACGCTCGGCGAAGTCGCGTGCCTCCTTCAGCAGCCTCAGATCGGCCCTCAGGTGGTGCTCTTGTGGCTGGAACCCCGGCATGACCCCATGTCCGTACACCAACATCGGCGTTCTCTTACCCGGGCGTTAGCGCTGAACTCATCCCGGGCGGTCAACCGCCGGTCTGGAACGCCCGCAGGGCCAGGGTGAGGATCAGCAGGGCCCCGACGGTCATCACGCCCATCTCGCCGAGGGCCACCCGCCGGGCGAGGGCCACCTGCTCCTCGCGGGCGAGCGCGTCCACGTCCTCCACGCCCTCGAGCTCGTGCTGGGCCACCCCCGCGCGCATCGCCTCGCTGGCCAGGGTCACGATGAGCGGAGAAACCCCGTAGATCACGTGCAGGCCGTCGGGTGCGGTGGCCCCGCGGGCGAGCAGGAGCAGGCCCACCAGAACCTGGACCACCACCAGCGCCTGGGCCACCCGCAGCAGCGGCCAGAAGGTGATCGACGCGCGCGCGTCCTTGCGCAGCCAGGACACCGCACCCCAG
The DNA here is from genome assembly GCA_963819115.1 of uncultured Thermoleophilaceae bacterium. Taxonomy (GTDB): domain Bacteria; phylum Actinomycetota; class Thermoleophilia; order Solirubrobacterales; family Thermoleophilaceae; genus JACVRW01. Next base: position 42,180 of record CAWFUR010000012.1, read on the forward strand.
CCCGCGGCGATCGCGTTCGACACCAGCACGCCGATGCCGAGAGCCATGTGAAAGCCGGTCACGCGGCGGTGTCCCGCCCGCGCTCCCGGGTGTCCATTCGCACTATGTGGCACCCGCGCACAAGCCTGCGTTATACATCCGGCTGCCAGTGCTGAAGAGCTACCTGCCAGCCCTTGTCTTCCTGCTCCTGGGACTTGGGGTAGGCGTGGCCTTCACCTTCGCCAACGATTTGCTCGGTCCGAAGCGGCCGCGCCCGGTGAAGACGGAGCCCTATGAGAGCGGCCTCCCCTCCGATGTGAGGAAGAGCTTCCGCTTCGGGATCAGCTTCTACCTGATCGCGATGCTGTTCATCCTGTTCGACATCGAGGTGGTGTTTCTCTACCCGGTGGCGCTGAACATCGACGCCTTCGGGGTCTTCGCCCTCGTTGAGGTGGTCGTGTTCGTGGTGCTTCTCGCTGTGGCCCTCGTGTTCGTGTGGAGAAGGGGGGCGCTCGAATGGAAGTGATCCGCTCCGGCCCCACCGACATGCGCTCGCGCGGGCTGCGCGCCCAGCAGATGCTGCGCGGCGACATCGAGGGCGACGACCTGGAGAAGTACGTGGAGGAGCGGGTTCTCCTCACGCGCATGGAGAACGCCCAGAACTGGGCGCGCGCGAACGCGCTGTTCCCGCTGGGGTTCGGCCTCGCCTGCTGCGCGATCGAGATGATCACGGTGATCGGCTCGCCGCGGAACGACCTGTCCCGCTTCGGCGCCGAGGTGATCCGCTTCACCCCGCGCCAGGCCGACCTGCTGATCCTGTCCGGCCGCGTGTCGATCAAGATGGCGCCGATCATCCGGCGCCTGTACGACCAGATGCTGGAGCCGAAGTGGGTGATCGCAATGGGCGCCTGCTCGTCAACCGCGGGGATGTTCAACAACTACGCGGTGGTGGCCGGCGCGGACAAGTTCCTGCCCGTGGACGTGTACGTGCCCGGGTGCCCGCCCCGGCCCGAGGCGCTGATCTTCGGGATCAACCGGCTCCAGGACAAGATCAAGGGCGAGCCCGACATGGGCTGGCGCGAGCGCTACAACGCGAAGGGCACGGGGGAAGTTGCCTGACGCCACCGGCCTCGAGCTGATCGCCCAGCGCGTGCGCGACGCGGTGGACGCCGATGCCGTGACGGGCACGCTGGTGCAGCGCGAGCAGGCCACGCTCGAGGTGGCTCCCTCGCGCGTGCGCGAGGTGCTCTCCTACCTGCGCGACGGGGACGAGGAGCCGTGGCCCCAGCTCATGAGCCTGCACGGGTGCGACTACCTGCCGGCCGAGCCGCGGCTCGGGGTGCACTACCAGCTGCTCTCCATGGCGCGCTGCGACCGGCTGAACGTGCGCACCCGCCTGGGGGTGGACGATCCTCACCTCCCCACCGTGGTGGACCTCTTTCCCACGGCGGACTTCCAGGAGCGCGAGGTGTTCGACATGTTCGGCGTCTACTTCGACGGCCATCCCGACATGCGGCGCATCCTGCTTCCGGAGGACTACGAGGGCTTCCCGCAGCGCCGCGACTTCCCGGTCGGCGGCGAGCCGGTGCTGTTCACCTTCAATGAGGACGAATACCCGCGCTGGTATGACTGACTCCGAGGGCGAGGGACCGGCGGTGGGCGCCGGCGGGCTTGACGTTCCCTACCGGGAGCGGGAGAGCTCCGTGACCATGGCGCCGCTCTACGGCACCGAGGCCACGCCGGACGCCGACGGGGAGTTCACCGAGGAGCTCCTCACGATCAACATCGGCCCGCACCACCCGGCCACCCACGGAGTGCTGCGGCTGCTCACCACGCTCGAGGGCGAGGTGGTCCGGGACGTGAAGCCGATCATCGGCTACGTGCACACCGGCATCGAGAAGAGCTGCGAGGACCAGCAGTACTGGAAGGTCATCACGTTCGTGGAGCGGATGGACTACCTCGCCTACTACTACAACGCGATGGCGTTCTGCATGAGCGTCGAGCGGCTGCTGGAGGAGGAGGTGCCCGAACGCGCGCAATGGCTGCGGGTGCTCCACCTCGAGCTGAACCGCATCGCCAGCCACCTGTTCTGGATCGCCACCGCCTCGCTCGACATCGGCGCCATCACCATGCTCTGGTGGGGCTGCCGCGACCGGGACCTCGTGCTCGACCTGTTCGAGATGTCGAGCGGCCAGCGCATGCACACCCGGTACTTCCAGGTGGGCGGCGTGATGGAGGACATCCCGCCCGGCTTCGAGGGCAAGGTGCGCGAGTTCCTCGAGATCATGCCGCGCCGGCTCGACCAGTACGAGGCGCTGCTGGACCACAACGAGATCTGGCTCCGCCGCATGAAGGGCACGGGGATCGTGTCCCAGGAGGACCTGCTCGGACTCGGGGTCACGGGCCCGCTTCTGCGCGCATCCGGGCATTCGTGGGACCTGCGCAAGGCCATGCCCTACTCGTCCTACGAGAAGTTCGACTTCAACGTGCCCGTGGGCTCGGTGGGCGACAACTACGACCGCTACAAGGTCCGGATCGTGGAGATGCGCGAGTCGCTGAAGATCGTGGAGCAGGCGCTGGACGGGCTGCCCGAGGGCCCCTACATCACCGGCAACCGCAAGGTGGCGCTGCCGCCTCGGCATGAGCTGGCCACCTCGATGGAGGCGCTCATCCACCACTTCAAGCTCGTGACCGAGGGCTTCCGTGTGCCGCCGGGCGAGGCCTACGCGGCGGTGGAGTCGCCGCGCGGCGAGCTGGGCTGCTTCGTGGTGGCCGACGGCTCGGCGAAGCCCGCGCGCGTGCACATGCGCGATCCGAGCTTCGTGAACCTCCAGGCGCTGCCGCGGATGGTGAAGGACTCGCTCCTGGCCGACTTCATCGCCTCCGTGGCCATGCTCGACCCGATCCTGGGGGGAGTGGACCGGTGAGGCGCGACGAGGGTGCGCTTCACTCCGCGCCGCTCCCGCCCGGATGGGACGAGGCCAACCGGCTGGACGACGATCCCGCCACGGTGCCCGATCCGGCCACGGTGGACGTGCCGCCCGCCCTGCGTGCCGACATCGAGGGCCACATGGCCAAGTACCCCGAGCGCCACTCCGCCACGCTGCCCGCGCTCGGCGCCGCGCAACGCCTGCACGGCTGGTGCTCGCCCGAGGCGATCCTCCAGGTGGCGGCGGTGATGCAGGTCACGCCCGCCTATCTGTCGGCGGTGGCCACCTTCTACGACATGCTGCGCACCCGGCCCACCGGCAGCCGCTACGTGTACGTCTGCACGAGCGTGGCCTGCCACCTGCGGGACGCGAAGTCGGTGTACGACGCGATCGCCGCCGAGGCGCGCGAACAGGGGCTCGAGGACGTGGAGGTGCGGGAGTTCGAGTGCCTGGGCGCCTGCGAGATGGCCCCGATGGCCTCGGTCGACGGGCGCTACGTGGGGCCGCTCGCCACGAGCGAGGCGGCCGAGTTCGTGGCCGCCGTCAAGGAGGGCCGCGATCCCTTCCCGGGCCGGGGGCTGGGGGACGAACCAACATGAGCCAGGGAGGAGCGGAGCCCGGGCGCCGGCCGGGCGAGCACCGGACCACGGAAACCCGCCGTCTGTTGGAGCACATCGACGAACCGGGGCTGAACACCATCGAGGTGTACGAGCGCTTCGGCGGCTACGGGGCGATGCGCAAGGCGCTGCTCGAGATGACTCCAGAGGACGTGCTCCACGAGCTGGAGGAGTCGGGCCTGCGGGGGCGTGGCGGCGCGGGCTTCTCCATGGGCAAGAAGGCGAGCTTCATCCCCAAGGGCTCACTCGACAAGTACCTCTGCTGCAACGCCGACGAGTCCGAGCCCGGCACCTTCAAGGACCGCCTGCTGATGCAGAAGGACCCGCACCTGCTGATCGAGGGCTGCGTGATCGGGTCGATCGCGGCCGGGGCCAACAGGGGCTTCATCTTCATCCGCGGCGAGTACGAGCTCCAGGCGGACATCCTGGACGCGGCGCTGCGCGAGGCCTACGAGAAGGGCTACCTGGGGCAGAGGATCCTCGGCTCCGAGCATTCGTTCGAGCTGGTGGTGCACCGCGGCCAGGGCGCCTACATCTGCGGCGAGGAGACCGGCCTGCTCGACGCGCTGGAGGGCAAGCGCGGCAACCCGCGCCTGAAGCCGCCCTTCCCGGCCAATCAGGGTCTCTACCAGGGGCCGACGCTGATCAACAACGTGGAGACCCTCTGCAACACGCCGAGCATCGTGGCCAACGGGGCGGAGTGGTTCAAGGCGATGGGCGAGGGCAGCTCGACCGGCACCAAGATCGTGTCCGTATCGGGGAACGTGCAGCGTCCCGGCAACTACGAGATCGAGCTGGGAATCCCCGCGCGCGACATCGTCTACGGGCTGGCCGGAGGGCCGCCCGAGGGCCGGAGCGTGAAGTGCTGGTTCCCGGGCGGATCCTCAGCTCCGGTCCTGAAGGCCGAGCACCTGGACCTGCCCTACACCTTCGAGGCCATGGCCGAGGCCGGCTCGATGCTCGGCTCGGGCGCGATCATCGTGGTGGACGACTCGCAGCCACTGGTGCCGCTCGCGCTGCGCCTGGCCGGCTTCTACCGGCACGAGTCGTGCGGGAAGTGCGTTCCCTGCCGCGAGGGCACCAACTGGACGGTGAAGACGCTCGAGCGGGTGGACAACGGCGAGGCCACCCCGATGGACCTCGAGATCATGGGCCAGGTCCAGCAGAACATCATGGGCAACTGCCTGTGTGTGCTCGGCGACTCGATGGCCATGCCGATCGGCTCGATGCTCAACCTCTTCCGCGACGAGTTCGAGGAGCACATCGAGCGTGCGCGCAAGCAGCGCGACCTCGAGGACATGGGCGTGGCGGTACCGCAGGCCGGAGCCGCCTGAGTCATGGCCCGCCCCGAGAAGAAGCTGATCACCTTCGAGATCGACGGCCGCGAGGTGCAGGCGCCGGAGGGCACGATGCTCGTGGACGCCGCCAAGTACGGCGACGTGGAGATCCCCTACTTCTGTTACGAGCCCAAGCTGGGCCAGCCGGTGGGCGCCTGCCGCATGTGCCTGGTGGAGATCGAGGGCATCCCGAAGCTCCAGACCTCCTGCTCCACGGCGGTCCGCGACGGGATGGTGGTGATCACCACCTCGGACCGCGTGAAGCACGCCCAGAACGCGGTCGTCGAGTTCCTGCTCATCAATCACCCGCTCGACTGCCCGGTGTGCGACAAGGGCGGCGAGTGCCCGCTCCAGGACATCTCCTTCGGGTGGGGCGCCGGGCGCTCCCGGTACATCGAGCCCAAGCGCCACTTCAAGAAGCCGCTGGAGCTCTCGCCCCTGGTGGCGATCGACCGCGAGCGCTGCATCCTCTGCTACCGCTGCGTGCGCTTCTCCCAGGAGGTGGCCGAGGACAGCCAGCTCGTGTTCCTCGAGCGCGGCGACCACACCTTCGTGGGCACTCACGACGGGCATCCGTACGTGGCCCCGTTCAGCGGGAACATCATCGAGCTCTGCCCGGTGGGCGCGCTCACCTCCACCAGCTACCGCTTCCGCGCCCGGCCCTGGGACATCGAGGACGCCGGGACGGTGTGCACGCTCTGCCCCTCACAGTGCAACGTCCGGCTCACGATCCGCGACGACGCCCACGTGGTGCGCGTGCTGGGGCGCGACAACCACGAGGTGGACGACGGCTGGCTCTGCGACAAGGGGCGCTTCGGCTACCAGGCCTTCGAGGCCGAGGAGCGGATCACCGCGCCCATGGTGCGCGACGGGGGCTACCTGCGAGAGGTGAGCTGGGAGCGCGCGCTGTCCGAGGCCTGGACCGCCCTGGAGAAGGCCGGCCCCGACGCGGCCGCCTACGTGAGCGGCCAGACCACCAACGAGGAGGGCTTCCTCGTGCAGCGGCTGATGCGCGACGGCCTGGGGTCGGCGCGGGTCGACTCGCGCGACGGCGCGGCGCCCGACCCCGTGCACGCCCGCCGGCTCGCACGTCCCGACCTCAGCGCGCGCGTGTCCGACATCGACCACGCGGACGCCATCCTCGTGCTGGGCACCGAGCTGGTGGACGAGGCCCCGATCCTGGACCTGCGCGTCCGCAAGGCCGTGCGCCGCAACGGCGCTCGCCTCGTCACGATGTCGGCCCGGCCTTCCACGCTCGACGCCAACGCCGCCGCCGCGGTGCGCTGCGCCCCCGGGGGCGAGGAGGCGGCGGTGGGCGCGCTGGCCGCCGCCCTCGGCTCTCCGCGCACCGCAGGGTCGCTCGAAGAGCTGGCCGGGCGGGCGGGTGCGGCCGCCGGCTTCCGTCCCGGCGCCGCGGCCACTAACGGTTCCGTCCCGGCACCGAGCTCCCCGGCCGACGCGGTGCGCGCCGCCGTGGAGGTGCTGCGGGACGCGGGCGACGTGGTGATCCTCTGGAGCGAGCGCCTGTGGGCGGCGGAGCGCGGCGGCCACACGGTCGAGGCGATCCTGGCGCTGGCCGGCGCCCTCGGCCTGCCGGACCGCCCCGAGTCCGGGCTGATCGGCATTCCCGCGTCCACCAACGGGCGTGGGCTGCGCGAGGTGGGCTGCCTGCCCGGCGTGGGTCCCGGGCTGAGCGAGGCGGAGCGTCCGGAGGTTGACGACGCGCCCACGGCGCTGCTGCTCGTGGACGCCCCCGGGGTGCCCGCCCCGGTGCTGGAGCGGGCCGGAACCGTGGTCGCCTTCGCCCGCTACCGCAGTGAGGCGCTCGAGCACCACGCGAACGTGGTCTTCCCGGCCGAGATCTACGCCGAGAAGGAGGGCACCGTGACCCACCCGGACGGGCGAGTCCAGCGGGTGCGCGAGACGCTCGGGCGTGCCGGCGAGGTGCGCCCCGGCTGGTGGGTGCTGGACCAGCTGTGCGCGCTCGCGGGCCAGGGCGTGGATGCCCTGGCCGCCCCCGCGGTCACGGCCGAGGTCACCGGCGCCGTGCCGATGTACGCCGGGCTCGACCTTGAGGAGATCGGCGGCCTGGGCGTGCGCTGGCAGGACCGGGATGCCGCCTCGCGGGTGCCGGTGGAGGAGCTCTCCGAGGAGCCGTTGGCCGACCCGCCCGCCCCGCCACAGGGCCTTCGCGTCGTCACAGCCCCGACGCTCTGGACTGGTGACGAGGTGGAGCGCTCCAGGTCGCTCGGCTTCCTGACCCAGGCGGCCCACGCCGAGCTGTCGCCCGACGACGCCCGCCGGCTCGGGCTCGAGCACGGCGAGGAAGTTGAGCTGAGCGCCGGAGGCCAGCGCGTTCGCGCCCGCGCCGCGCTGCGCACCGGCACTCCGCCGGGAGTGGTGTTCCTCATCGCCGCGTCACTGCCCGACGGGCCCGTGGAGATCACGCCGGCCTCGGATCGCGAGCCGGCCGGGGTGTCCGCATGATCGAGAGCACCGTGGTGCTGATCCTGAAGGCGATCGTGATCTTCGCCTTCGTCCTCGGCATCGTGCCGATCATCCTGTGGCTGGAGCGCAAGCTCCTGGGCCGCTTCCAGTCCCGCATCGGCCCCAACCGGGTGGGCCCGCGCGGCCTGCTGCAGCCGATGGCCGACGTGTTGAAGCTGCTCTCCAAGGAGTCGTCCACTCCCGAGACGGCCGTGCCCTGGATGATGGCCCTCGCCCCGGTGATCTCGATCGTCACCGCCGTGGCCACCCTCGCGGTCCTTCCCTTTGGCCCGTTCGACGCGTGGGGGGGTGGCTTCGGGCTTTACGGCATCGACGTGCCGATCTCGCTGCTCTACTTCTTCGCCTTCGGGGCGCTCGGCTTCTACGGGCTGATGCTCGGCGGCTGGGCCTCGGGCTCGAAGTACTCCTTCCTGGGTGCCATGCGCGCCGCGGCCCAGCTGATCTCGTACGAGGTTGCGCTCGGCCTCTCCCTGCTCGGGGTGGCGATGACCGCGGGGTCCCTCTCGGTCGTGGACATCGTCGAGGCGCAGGGACACATGTGGTACGTGGTGCCGCAGTTCGTGGGCTTCTGCATCTTCATGGTCGCGGGCTTCGCCGAGACGGCGCGCGCCCCGTTCGACCTGCCCGAGGGCGACGCCGAGATCGTGGGCGGCTACAACACGGAGTTCGGAGGGATGCGCTTCGGCTCGTTCTTCATGGCCGAGTACATCGAGGTGGTTGTGATCTCCGGGATCGCGGCGGCGTGCTTCTTCGGCGGGTGGCACGGACCCGGCCCGATCGCCCTGGCTCCCCTCTGGATGTTCCTGAAGCTGATGGTGGGAGTCGTGTTCTTCATCTGGATTCGTGCTTCTCTACCGCGCTTGCGCTACGACCAACTCATGTCCTTCGGCTGGAAGATCCTCCTTCCGCTGGCCACCCTCAACGTGCTCGCCACCGCCACCGTGCTGGTGGCCACCTGATGGCCTGGGACCCGGCCAAGGACGTGGTGCCGGTGGACCGCGGGCCGGAGCCCGGCGGGCTCGGGTCGGTGTATCGCGTGTTCGGCGAGACGCTGCGCGGCCTGCGCACCACCTTCGGGCGCGTGGTGGAGGGTCCGGTAACGATCGAGTACCCGGAGGAGAAGACGCCGGTGTACCCCCGCTTCCGTGGCCGCCACAAGCTGCACCGCTTCGAGGAGACGGGTCACGAGAAGTGCGTGGGCTGCTCGCTCTGCGCCGCCGCCTGCCCGGCCAAGTGCATCCGCGTGGTGGCGGCGGAGAACACACCCGAGAACCAGGTCTCGGCCGGCGAGCGCTACGCCGCGGTGTACGAGATCAACATGGCCCGCTGCATCTTCTGCGGCTACTGCGAGGTGGCGTGCCCGTTCGACGCCATCACGATGGGCAACGACTACGAGCTCGCGGACTACAGCCGCAGCGACCTGATCTTCACCAAGGAGATGCTGCTGGCCGACCCGCCCGAGCACACCCCGCTTCGCCGCGAGGGCGAGTAGCCCGTGTGGTTCGAGCAGTTCCTGTTCTTCGTGACCGCGATCGGGGCGCTGGCGGGCGCATTCGGCGTGGTGATGCTGCGGAACCCCTTCTACAGCGTGCTCTCGCTGGTGGTGCACCTGTTGTCACTGGCCGTCCTCTTCCTGCTGCTGCGCGCCGAGTTCCTGGCCGCCGCCCAGGTGGTGGTCTACGCGAGTGCCGTGATGGTGCTGTACGTGTTCGTGGTGGCCTACATCGGCGGCGCGGACGAGCCGCTGCGGCCCGAGGGCGGGCCCCTGGCCACCTTCGGCCCGCTGTTCGCCGTTGCGCTGGCGATCGAGCTCAGCATCGCGGTGCTGGGCACCGGCCTCGAGGCCGTGGACACGCGCGGCGCGGAGATCGGACCTAACTTCGGCACCCCGGGTCAGATCGGCGCGCTGCTGCTGCGCAGGTTCCTCGTGCCCTTCGAGGGCGCGTCGTTCCTGCTGCTGATGGCCGCCGTCGGCGCGGTGGTCCTGGCCCGGCGGCGGCGGGGGCTGGAGGCCTAGGTGGACGAACGTGTCGAGGAGGTCCACTAGGTGGACATCGGCTGGTTCGTCGTCCTCTCGGCCTTCATCTTCTGCATCGGCGCCGCCGGGGTGCTCACCCGCCGCAACCCCCTCGTGGTGTTGCTCTGCCTCGAGCTGATGCTGAACGCCGGAAACCTTGCGCTGGTGGCGTTCTCGCGCATGCACGGCGGCGCGGCGGGCCAGGTGTTCGCCCTGATCGTGATGGTGATCGCGGCCTGCGAGGTGGTGATCGGCCTCGGAATCATCGTGGCGATGTACCGCAACCGCCTGTCCATTGATATTGACGAAATGTCGGAACTCCGCGGATGACTCGGGGTCTGCAAACCGTCGCCCTCCTGCGTCCTCGGGTCTCGGCTTGGCCCGCCAAGCCTTCGACCCTGCGTCCTTGGATTGCTCGGTTTTCGGGCCGAGTAATACGCGGTGAGCGCGGATGAGCGCCACCACCTACGGCTGGCTCATCCTCGTCTTTCCGCTCGCCGGGCTGATCCTGATCTCGTTCGGCTGGAAGGTGCTTCCCGGCCGCACGCCGGGCTGGATCGCCAGCGGCGCCATCGGGCTCTCGTTCCTCTCCTCCATCGGCGCGGCCGTGAAGCTGAACGACCGCCCGGAGGACGCCCGCGCGCTGGTGGATACCGCCTGGACCTACGCGGCCACCGGGAACTTCAGGGCCACCATGGCGATCCTCGTGGACCCGCTGGCGATCTTCATGTGCCTGGTGGTGAGCGGGGTGTCGTTCCTGATCCACATCTACTCGGTGGCCTACATGTCGGGCGATCGCGGGTACGCGCGCTTCTTCGCCTACCTGAACTTCTTCGTCTTCTCGATGCTGCTGCTGATCCTGGCCTCGAACTTCGTGCTCCTGATCGTGGGCTGGGCGTTCGTGGGCGCGGCCTCCTACCTGCTGATCTCCTTCTGGTACCGCCGCGACACGGCCACCTCGGCCGGGATCAAGGCGTTCGTGATCAACGTGATCGGCGACGTGGGCCTCGTGATCGCCGCCTTCCTGATCCTCGACAAGACCGGGTCGCTCGACTACCTCACCGTGTTCGCGCGGGCGCCCGGCGTGTTCCCCAGCAACGACGGCACGGTGGTGGCCATCTGCCTGCTGCTGCTCGTGGGCGCCTTCGCCAAGTCGGCCCAGCTTCCGCTCCACACCTGGCTCCCCGACGCCATGGAGGGTCCCACCCCCGTCTCCGCGCTGATCCACGCGGCCACGATGGTCACCGCCGGCGTGTACCTGATCGCACGCACGCACGTGCTCTTCGAACTGGCGCCCACCGCGGCCGACGTGAGCGCGGTCGTGGGCACGGCCACGCTGGTGTTCGCGGCGTCGGTGGCGGTCGTGGTCACGGACCTGAAGCGCGTGATCGCCTACTCCACGATGTCCCAGATCGGGTACATGGTGCTCGGCGTGTCGGTGGGCGCGTATGGCGCCGGCATGTTCCACCTGATGACGCACGCCTTCTTCAAGGCGCTGCTCTTCATGTGCGCGGGGTCGGTGATCTCCGCGATGGCCGGGAACCAGGACCTGGACAAGATGGGCGGCTTCCGGAAGGCGATGCCCTTCACCTTCGCCACCTTCGTCATCGGCTCGCTGGCCCTGTCGGGCTTCCCGCTCACCTCGGGGTTCTTCTCAAAGGACGAGGTGCTGTCCTTCACCATCAACCGCGGCGGCGGCTTCCTGGCGCTCGCCGTGTTCGGCTACCTGGCCGCCGGCGTCACCGCGTTCTATTCCTTCCGGCTCGTCTTCCGGGTCTTCTACGGCGAGCCCGTGGAGGAGGCGCGAGAGATTGCCGCGGGCGGCATGGCCCATCACGAGCCGGCGAACCCGATGACCGGCGAGCCCGAGGACACCGACACCGGCTTCCCGGGGCCCGAGCACCACGTGGCCGAGCGTGCCCTGCCGATGCGCGTGGCCATGGCGTCGCTCGCCCTGCTCGCCCTGGTGGCCGGGGCGCTCGCGATTCCCGGCGTCACGGACGCGATCGAGAACTTCCTCGACCCCACCTTCGCCGACTCCCGCTTCCATGACGTCGCGCCCAGCGACGGCGCGCAGCTGTTCGACCTGCTCATAGGCGGCCTCGTGAGCCTCGCCGGCATCGCCGTGGCCTACCACCTGTACGTGCGCCGGCGGGGCCTGACACGGGTGCTGCAGGAGCGCTTCTCGGGCCTGCACCACTTCCTCGTGAACAAGTGGTACTTCGACGAGCTCTACGACCTGCTGGTCGTGCGTCCGGTCGCCGCGGCCGGCAACTTCGCGCAGAGCGTGGTGGAGACCGAGTTCGTGCAGGGCACGATCGTCGGCGGGGCCACGGGGGTGGTGCGCGTGGGCACCTCGATGGCCCGTGCGGTGCAGACCGGTTACCTGCGCGCGTACGCGTTCCTGCTCCTCACGGGCGTGCTCGGGCTCGTTCTCTACTTCCTGATCTCGAGCTCCTAGCCCGATGACCATCCACCTCTCCATCGTGCTCTTCCTCCCGCTCGCGGCGGGCCTGATCGGAGCGCTCGTTCCGGGGCGGGCCGCACGCTGGCTCGTGCTCGCCTCCACGGTGGCGGTGCTCGCCTATGTGGTGGCGATCCTGATCGACTTCGAGTCGGGGTCGGCCGGCCTCCAGTACGTGACCAACGACAAGTGGATCCCGGAGCTCGGGGTGCGCTATCAGCTCGGGATCGACGGGCTGAACCTCTTCATGGTCGCCCTCACCGCGATCGCCTGGGTCCCGTGCACGCTGGTGGCCTGCTTCCGCGAGCCCGACAGGCCGAAGCTGTTCTTCTTCAACCTCGCGCTGGCGGAGACGGCGGTGCTCGGTGCGTTCCTGGCCCAGGACCTGGCCCTGTTCATCGTCTTCTTCGACCTGATGCTGGTGCCGTTCTACTTCCTGATCGGCGGGTGGGGCAGCGGGGACCGCGTGCGCGCCACCACCAAGTTCGTGATCTACACGCTGTCCGGCTCGCTGCTGATGCTCGCCGGCGCCGTGGCCCTGGGCGTGCTGGCCACACCCGATGGCGGGGACATCTCGTTCTCGATCGCGGTCATCCAGGCGCGCGGCGTGGGTACCGGCACGCAGGAGTGGATCTTCCTCCTGTTCGCCCTCGCCTTCCTCGTCAAGGCGCCGCTCTTCCCGCTCCACGGCTGGGTGCCCGAGACCTACCGCTCGAGCCCCATCGTGGTGCTGGCGCTGCTCTCCGGCGTGCTCTCGAAGGTGGGGGTCTACGGGTTCCTGCGGATCGTGATGCCCACGATGCCCGACGCGGCGCAGCACTATCAGGAGCTGATGCTGGTGGTGGCGGTCTTCTCGATCCTCTACGGATCGGTGCTCGCGTTCACGCAGGACAACCTGCGCATGGTGGTGGCCTACTCCTCGATCGCGCAGCTCGGCTTCATCGTGCTGGGGATCTTCTCCCTCGATCCCAAGGGCGCGGAGGGGGCGCTGTTCCAGATGCTCAACCACGGCCTCGTGGTGGTGCCCCTGTTCCTGATCATCGGGGTGGTGGCCGCGCGGGCGGGGGGCAGCGAGTCGCTCTCCGAGCTCGGCGGGATGGCCACGCGGGCGCCGGTGCTGGCGGCCCTGTTCCTGATCACCGCCTTCGCCACCCTCGCCATGCCCGGGTCGGGGAACTTCGTGGGCGAGATCCTCGTCCTGTTCGGCACGTTCCAGACCCACTTCGTGTACGGGGTGGTGGCCAGCGTGGGGGTGGTGCTCGCCGCCGTCTACATGATCCGTGCGTTCCAGAGGACGATGCACGGGCGGGTGGGCGGCCCCGTGCGCTCGGCCGAGCTGACGGGCGTGGGCCTCCTCGCCGTCGCGCCGCTGGTCGCGGTGATCGTCGCGCTCGGCGTGTACCCCAACTTCGTGCTCCACCGCAGCGAGGCGGCCACGGTCAGCAAGATCCGGGGAGCTCAGGCGGTGGCCCGGGGGCGTGACCCCCGTCCCGTCGCGGTGGCGGAGAGGAATCGCGCGACCCTCCCCGCGGGGAGCGGCCCGTGATCCTCCCGCTCGCGGACGTGCCCGCGCCCGACATCGACTACCAGGAGCTCTCGCCGCTGATAGCGGTGACGGGCGGCTCGGTGGTGGTGCTCATGGTGGGCCTGTTCAGCTCGCGCTTCGTGCGCGTGACGCTGGTGCCGGCGCTGAGCGCGGTGGCGCTGCTCACGGCCATCGGGCTCGCGATCTGGGATTGGGGCGCCGGGGACTCCGCGCCGATCATTCAGGGGGCGCTGGCGGTGGACGCGCTGTCGCTCAGCATCACGATGCTGGTGTGCCTGGCCGGCCTCGCGGCCATCGCGCTCTCCCTGCGAGCGGAGGCGGTTCGGGAAGCCGGCCAGGGCGAGTACCACTCGCTGCTGCTGGGCTCGATCGCCGGAATGATCGTCCTGGCCGGGGCGGAGAGCCTGATCATGCTGTTCGTGGGGATCGAGCTGCTGTCGATCCCCCTCTACGTGCTCTGCGCCACCGAGCTGTGGCGGCGCACCTCGCTCGAGGCCGGGCTCAAGTACCTGGTGATCGGATCGGTGGGCTCGGCCACCCTCCTCTACGGGCTGGCCCTGATCTACGGCGCCACCGGGGCGATGAGCTTCCACGGGATCCAGGCGGCGATCGGCGACACCATCGCCCTGGACGATCCGCTGCTGCTCACCGGCATCGCCCTCACCGTCACCGGCCTGGCCTTCAAGGCGTCCGTGGCTCCGTTCCACCAGTGGACGCCCGACGTCTACGAGGGGGCGCCCACGCCGATCACGGCGTTCATGGCCGTGGCCACCAAGGCGGCGGCGTTCGCGATCTTCCTGCGCCTGTTCGACGAGGCGCTCGGCCTCTCACAGCTCCAATGGGGCCCGGCCCTGGCCGTGCTGGCCACGATCACGATCGTGGTGGGCAACGTGGGCGCGATCGGGCAGCGCTCGCTCAAGCGGATGCTGGCCTGGTCGAGCGTCGGTCAGGCGGGCTACCTCCTGGCCGGCGTGGTGGTGGGCACGAAGCTGGGGCTCCAGGCCACGGTCTTCTACCTCGCGGCGTACCTGGCGATGAACCTGGCCGCCTTCGCGGTGGTGGTGGCCCGCGAGCGCGTTTCGGAGCACGGCGACGACCTGAGCTCCGTGGAGAACCTCGGGCGCTCCCAGCCGTGGCTGGCCTGGCCGCTCACGATCGCGATGCTCTCGCTGGCCGGCTTCCCGGCCACGGTGGGCTTCGTCGGGAAGTTCTATTTGATCGAGGCCTCGGTGGCCGGCGACTACGCGTGGCTGGGCGTGACGATCGTGATCGGGTCGGTGATCTCGCTCGTCTACTACCTGCGGGTCGTGGCCCTCATGTGGCTGGGCACCTACGACGTGTCGCTGCCCGAGCTGCCCCACAGGCGGGTGAAGCCGGTGGCGGGATGGTCGCCGGAGGCCGACGCTCGCGCCCAGCCGGAGGTGGCGGCGGTGGCGATCGCGTTCGCCGCGGCCACGCTCTTCTTCGGGATCTGGCCCGCGCCGCTGTTCGACCTGGCCCGGGACGTGGGCACGGCGATCTCCAGCCTTCGGTAGAGGTCCGCCTCTCAGGGGTGCGTCACGTCCCCGGTCTTAGTGACCGGAGTGCGGGCCGAGTTACTCACGCATAGCGAGCATAAGTCGGCCCACACCTCGGATGGGCGCGTGGAGGAGGGCCTATTTGCGCGTCTTGGTGGGTGGCTTGTCGTTGCGCGTCGCGGTCTGGTCGCGCTTGAAGCGGCCGGTGGGGGCACGGGCCGACCGGGACTTGCCTTCGGCGGACAAGGCATCCGTGAGAGTCGGGGTCGATCCCCTGGCCTTCGTGGCCTTGGGCGCGGCCGAGGTCTTCTTGCTCTTTCCGTTCTTGCGCTCCTTGGTGGCCTTCGCCTTTGGCTTCTTGGTCGCCTTGGCCTTGGGGGGCGCCGCCGTCGCACGACGTTCGGGCTCCCGTGCCAGCCGCGCCGGCAGGGCGTCGCCGCGGGCGCCCAGCGGCGCCGCGGCGGTGCGGGCCGTCGCCGGACGCGGCGGGGGGAGGTCCCTGGCGGAGGGCGTCAGCTTCAGCACCGGCCCCCTGCGGTTGCCGATCCCGCGTAGCACGTAGGCGTCGCGGTGGTGGTTGTAGGCGAACAGCGGCGTGAGCAGCCTGATCACCGAGGCGGGCACGTGGCGACGCCGGCGCTGCTCGTTCCCGAGCGCGTATCCGTAGGCCATGGGCGGACCCGACCGGGCATAGGCCACGAGCCCCACGAGCAGCACCAGAACCGCGACCGGGGCCAGGAGCAGGAGCCACAGCATCGAGCTGCCGTCGTCCGGGCCGTTCCGGCCGCTCGCGCCGGCCGAGCGGCCCGCGGCCGGGCCCCGACCCGCGCCGCTGTCGCCGCGGGCGAGCTTCTCCTTCCCCAGCGGGTACTCCTGGGTCAGTTGCGATGGAGCGGTGGTGGTTTGGCCCTGTCCCACCCCCACCGCGACGGCGAGCATCATCAGCGACAGCGCGAGCGCCGTGACCGCCACCCGACCGGCGAGCCGTGATCCCGTCATCGCACCGTCACCGGGGTGCCGACGGGCATGAGCCTGCCGAGCTCGAGGATCTTGGCGTTCTTCATCCGAATGCATCCGTGGGAAACGCGCCCCGGGATCAGACCCGGCTGGTCGGTTCCGTGGATCCCCACGAAACCACCGGCGGGCCAGTCGGTGAGCACCGCCGAGCGGGCGCTCGTGCCGAATGCCAGCGGACCGTAGGTGGGGCTGCTGTAGCGCGTGAGCCTGTTCCTGATGTAGAACCGCCCGCCCGGGGTGGGGTACTCGGGCCGGCCTATTCCCACCCGGGCGACGAACACGGGACGTCCGTCGCGGAGCAGCGTAGCGCGCAGGCTGCGGCGGTCAACCACGAGCGTGGTGCGCACCAGGTTGTAGCCCGCGAGCGCCCGGCGGGGCAGCCACCCGACGGTGCCGTTCGGGAGAACCGGGAGGCGCGCCCTCACCCACAACCGCCCCGCGGACCTGCGCGCCCGGCCAAGCACCTGCACGATGTTCGCCGTGCCCTCGGGGGTGCGCGTGCCGATCGCGGCCAGGGCCGGGGCGGCGGGCGTGGGCCGCCGTCGCGCGACCACCGACCGGCGCACGGCGGCCCAGCGCGCCACATGCCGGGAGTGGGCCAGTGGCGAGGGGGGAGGGATGTGGATCCCGGCCTTCACCGGACCCGGGAGCGAGGTGGCCGGCAACGGGTCGGACGAGGATGCGGACACGGCCGCGACGGTCACCACCGACGCGGCCACGAGCCCGACGGCCACTCGGGCCCGCAAGCCCACGCGATGGAGCGTCAGCCGGTGTATCGGGGGCTCCCGAAGGCACTCGTGCGGGGTGCGGACACGACGAACTTCGTGTCGGCCACCACGCCGAGGACCCGGGACTTCGTCAGCGGCTCGTCGAAGGCGTCGGGGGCGGGCAGGACTCCGGCCAGGCGCCGGATCCATGCGGCGTGGCGCGCCTCGACGGAGTGGATGCGGATGGCCGCCGCCAGGTAGGCCCGCGACTTGATCTTTGGCGCCTGGTCCTTGTAGGCCGCCGTGCCGAGATCCTCGAAGGCCACGGCCGTGCGCCGGAACGCGGGCTGGTCCTCGGTGACTCCGCGGAAGTCGAACTTCGGCCGTCCGATGGCCGACGCGCCGAGCGTCTGCCGCAGGGCCTTCACGTGCGCGCGCTCGTGCGCGCCCACCACCTCGGCCTGGTGGGCGAACTCGCCCCGGAGCGCGCCCAGGCGCTCGGCCTCGGTGTAGAAGGCGGCCTGAAGGTATTCCAGCGCCAACGCGTAGTTGAGGATCTCCCTGTCCTGCTTGGCGCTGCCCTTGGCCACGGCTCCGGCCACGGGCCCGGCGGCACCGGCCAGGAGCATGGCCCCGCCCACTCCGGCGCCCTTGAGCAACTGGCCGCGGGTGGGGTGCGCGAGGGCGTCCGACGCCTCGCGCAGGGCGCCGTCGGCGTCCAGCTCGTCGAGGTCGACGGCTCCGATCAGCTCAGATGTGGTGCGTTCGCTCATCGTCCTCTCCAGATCAGCCCAGGTAGCCGGCTTCCCGAAGCCGGGCCTGGGTCTCGTCGGCGCTGAGGACGGTGTCGGACGCGTGCGGCGCAGGCACCTCTCCGGCCAGGTCGCGGATCCAGGAGGCGTGGCGCGCCTCCACCGACACGATCTTCGCCGCCGCCGCCAGCGTGCCGGGCGTGAGGTTGGTGGCCTGGCCGTTGTAGGCGGCGAGGCCGATGTCCTCCAGCGCCACCGCCGCCGTGCGGAACCTGTCCGCGCTCGAGGTCGAGTTGCCCAGGCTGAGCTTCGGAACGGGCTTCGCGCCCTTGCCGAGGGCCTGCTTGAGGAAGGCGAGGTGCCGGCGCTCGTGATCGCCCACCACCTGCGCGAACTGGCGCAACTCTCCGGTCAGCCCGGCCGACCTCAGCCCGGCCGCGTAGAACTTGGCCTGCAGCGTCTCCACGATGAGGGCGAAGTTCAGGATCTCGGCGTCCTGGTCGGCCGAGGGCGCGGACGCCGCGAGCTTCGGCAGTCCGGCGAGCAGAACGCCGCCAACGATGATCGCGCCTCCGGCCACCACCGCGCGCTCGAGGAAGGCCGCGCGGGAGCGTGCGTGGCCCACGTCGGGCGCGCCGCCCATCACCTCCAGGTTGATCTCATCCGTCATGGGGACCTCCGTCCAGGTTCGGCGCCGAAAGCTGCCCGTTACCAGGGTTGCTGACGCAGCACACGCCGAATCGGATCAACTTCCAGTCCTCCACCGGGCTGATTGCAGCGATCCCCAACCCGCCCTGCAGGCGAGCGCGGAGGTGTGCGGCGTATCGCGCGAACTAGGCGCCGGGGCGGCGCTTCAGCGCCGAACCGCCTGCCGCGATCGTCGCGCCCGGGGGACGGGCGGAGGACCTGCGGATCAGGCGCAGCACGGGACCGTGTCGCCTGCCGACCAGCCTCAGCACGTAGGCGTCGCGGACCCTGCTGTAGCGGAAGAACGGCTTCAGCATCGTGAGGGTGCGGCGGCCCACCTGGTGACGTGGCCGTGGCGTCTCGCGAAATACGACGGGTGAATTCATCAAACGAGACATCATCAACCTTTGAACGATGTTAAGGGACGAAACCTTCCATGGTGCCCGTACTCGATGAGCACAGCATGACCGTTATTGGCACTTCTTGCGCCACAAAGTGCCGTATCGGGCGCATTCCCGCTGGGGTACGCTGCGCACGTCGATTTAAGGAGCAGAGGGATGAGCGAGAGCCTGGCCACGATTCTCACGAAGACCGCCGCGACGCAGCCCGATCACGTCGCCTTCAAGCTGGATGACCTCGAGCTGAGCTACGGGATGCTCGAGGAGGGCAGCGCGCGCATCGCGGGCTTCCTCAGGTCGAGGGGAGTCGAGCCCGGTGACCGCGTGGGGATCATGCTCCCCAACGTCCCCTACTTCCCGGTCGTCTACTACGGGATCCTGCGTGCTGGTGGGGTCGTGGTGCCCATGAACGTTCTGCTGAAGGAGCGCGAGGTGCGCTTCTACCTGGAGGACCCGGGCGCGAAGATCGTCTTCGCCTGGCACGAGTTCGACGAGGCGGCCTCCCCTGGCGCCGAGGCCGCCGGCGCCGAGTGCGTGCTGGTGGCCCCGGGCGCGTTCGAGGAGTTGCTTGCCGGGCAGGAGCCAGACCGGAACGACGCGGACCGGGACGGGGAGGACACGGCCGTGATCCTCTACACCTCGGGTACCACGGGCAAGCCGAAGGGGGCCGAGCTCACCCACTCGAACCTGGGCCGCAACTGCCTCACCACCGGCAGCACCCTCGCCGGGCTCTCCAAGGACGACGTGCTGCTGGGCGCCCTGCCGCTCTTCCACTCGTTCGGGCAGACCTGCACCATGAACTCGAGTGTGGAGAGCGGGGCCACCGTGACGATGCTCCCGCGCTTCGATCCGGAGAAGGCTCTCGAGATCATCGAGCGGGACAGCGTCACGGTGTTCCAGGGCGTGCCCACGATGTACAACGCGATGCTCCATGCGGATTCGGCCGATACCGCCGACACGTCCACGCTGCGCCTCTGCATGTCGGGCGGGGCCGCGATGCCGGCGGAGCTGATGCGGGCCTTCGAGGAGAAGTTCGGGTGCATCATCCTCGAGGGCTACGGGCTCTCCGAGACCTCCCCGGTGGCGTCGTTCAACCATCCCGACCGCGAGCGCAAGCCGGGATCGATCGGCACGCCCATCGACGGCGTGGAGATGAAGCTGGTGGATGACGACGGGAACGAGGTGGCCGAGGGAGAGATCGGCGAGATCGTGATCCGCGGGCACAACATCATGAAGTGCTACTGGGAGCGGGAAGAGGCCACCGCGGAGGCCATCAACGAGGACGGCTGGTTCCACTCCGGCGACATGGGCAAGGTGGACGAGGACGGCTACTACTTCATCGTCGACCGCAAGAAGGAGCTGATCATCCGGGGCGGCTACAACGTCTACCCGCGTGAGGTCGAGGAGGTTCTCTACGAGCACCCCTCCGTCCAGGAGGTGGCCGTGGTGGGCGTGCCGGACGAGGCCCTGGGCGAGGAGGTGGGCTGCGCCGTGGTCCTGAAGAAGGGCGCGGAGGCCGACGCGGAGGAGCTGAAGTCCTACGTGAAGGAGCAGGTGGCGGCCTACAAGTACCCGCGCAAGGTGTGGTTCCTCGATGAGCTGCCCAAGGGCCCCACGGGCAAGATCCTGAAGCGCGAGATCAAGGCGCCGGAGAGGGCGGCCTCGGCCCCGTAACCTGGCGCTTCAGGGTGCTCAGCTAGCCTGGCGGACCTCATGAGCGCGGGTCCCGGGTTCACCCGGCGAGGATTGATGGAGGCCGGGGGCGCCGGCGCGGCCGCGGTTGGGCTCGCCGCGTGCGGCGACGACTACTTCGCGCCGAAGACGAAGCACAGGCGTGACGCGCCGAACACGCTGCTGATCGTGACCGACTCCACGCGCGCGGACTACGTGGGCGCATACAACCACGTATCGCGCAACAAGACGCCGAACCTGGACGCCCTGGCGAGGGATTCGCTCCTCTTCGACCTCGCGGTGCCCGAGGCCATGCCCACCGGGCCGGCCCGCAGGTCGCTGCTCACCGGCCAGCGCTCCTTCCCCTACCGCAACTGGGTGCCCACCCCAGGGTTGCCGCTCGAGCCGGGGTGGATCCCGATCCCGGACTGGCAGCCGATCGTGACCGAGGTCATGGGAGAGGCCGGGGTGGAGACCGCGTACTGCACCGACAACCCGTTCCTGGTGGGCCCGCGTTTCGCGAACTTCCGGCGGACCCTCGACTACGCGCGTCCGAGCTATTCCCAGGGCGCGTACCGCTTCCTGAACAAGCCCTTCAAGCGCCCGGCGCCCCGCAGCGCCATCGAGCGCTACCTGCTGCCCAAGCTGAACAACTCGCTGGAGGTGGGCCGCCTACGGTCGCACGTGGGGTGGAACAGCATCTACCGCCACACCGAGCGCCAGTACCCAGCGGCACGGGTCATGCGCAGCGGGATGAACCTGCTCGACGACCTCAAGAAGCGGCGCCCGTTCTTCCTCGGCGTGGACAGCTTCGATCCGCACGAGCCGCTCGACGCGCCCACGGCCTACGTGGACCGGTTCGGAACGGAGCCGCGAGGCATCCAGAAGCAGGGCATCCAGCCGATCCAGCCCTTCGAGACACCGTACTCATGGGTGGTCGAGGTGGACCTCGACGACGAGACGATCGAGGTGGTGCGCGACCTCTACGCCGCCGAGATCACCTACGTGGACGCGTGGATCGGCCGGCTGATGAACAAGCTGGACGACGAGAAGCTGCTGGACGAGACCGTCGTCTACTACATCTCCGACCACGGCCTGACGCTCGGCGAGGACGGCGTGGTGGGCAAGGCCGCGGCGCGGGCCCAGTGGCACATCTACCACGTGCCCTGCATGATCCGGCACCCGGAGGGCAAGCGCGCCGGCGAGCGCAGCCAGTTCTTCGCCTCCACCCACGACGTGGCTCCCACGCTGCTCTCCTTCATGGGCATCCGGGCGCCAGGACAGATGACGGGCGAGGACCTCTCCGTGCTCTTCGACGGCGGGGTGCCTCCGGACCGCCCCCATTTCACGGCCTGTTACGCGGACTACGTGCTCGCCGGTGACTTCGACTGGTTCCTCCTCTCTGACAGCGAGGGACGGCGCAAGCGCCTCTACGACAAGCGACGCGACCCGCGGGAGCAGGTGGACGTGGCCGCCGAGCACCCCGAGATCGTGGACCGGCTCTGGCGCACCCTGGAGGACGAGGCCGGCGGGACCCTTCCGCAGTTCGGCTCGAAGGGCGTGATCGGCGGGTGAGCCTCACCCGCCGGAGCCTGCTGCGGCGCGGGGGCGCCGGGGCGGCGGGAGCCACGATGGCGGGCGCGCTGGTCAGGCCTCGCGCTGCGTCCGCCCAGATGGGCGACGACCACGCCCGGAACACCGTGCTCCTCGTGCTCCCGCTCGTGCGAAAGAGCCACGTGCACTCCTTCGAGGGCAACTCGCCGGCGAAGACACCGAACCTGGATGAGCTGCGCAAGGACTCCCTGCGCTTCGACCGCGTGATCCCCGAGTCGATGCCCGCGCTGCCCGCCCGCCGCGCGCTCCTCACCGGCACCCGCTGCTACCCGTTCCGCAGCTGGCGGCGCACGGCCGGAATGCCGTCGGTCCCGGGCTTCAACCCCGTGTGGGACTACCAGCCGGTGATCACCGAGACGCTCCGAGACCACGGCGTGGCCACGGCGTACGTGAGCGACAACCCCGTGCTCCAGACGCCGCGCTTCCCGGAGCTGCGCACCACCACGCCCGACCTCCGGCCGGCCACCACCGCTCCGGGGATCGAATCCGACCTGCTGGCCCAGCTGGACCGGCTCGACGCCGCCACCGCGGCCCACTACCGGCGCGGCATCGACACCCTCCGGGAGCTAGCGAGGGCGGGCAGGCCGTTCTTCCTGGGCGTTGACCCATTCCTGCCCGAGGACGCGTTCGAGGCCCCGCGCGTGTACGTGGAGCCGTCGAAGATCGAGAAGCTGGGGCTGGGTCCCATGGACGGGCGCCTCACGCCCATGCGCTTCAAGGACGACGCCCTTAAGGGCGTCCGCGACCGCTACCGCACGCACGTGGAGACGGTGGACGAGTGGGTGGGCCGGTTCATGGACGCGCTGCGCGACCTCCACCTGGCCGGCGACACGGCCGTGGCCGCGATCGGGGACCACGGCATGGCCCTTGGCGAGCACGGCTACCTCGGCCGTGCGGCGCCCACCTCCCACCGCCCCTCCTACGAGGTTCCCCTGTTGCTGAGGCATCCCAAGCGGCAGGAGAAGGGCCACAACATCGACTGGTACGCGTCCACGCACGACGTGGCTCCCACGCTCCTCTCCTTCATGCGCATTCCGGTGCCCGGGAAGATGCTCGGCGAGGACCTCACCGCGCTCTTCGACGGGGTGGACCAGTGGGATCTCTTCCATCGCGGCCGCTCCGTCACCGCGGTGGGGTCGCAGATCATCGTCCGCGACAACCGCTGGCTGATGGTGGCCGACAGGCAGCGAATCGAGCGTCGCCTGTACGACGACGACGAGGAGGCGGACGACAACATCACGCGCTACGACGACGTGGCCAACAAGGAGCCCGGCGTGCTGAGCGACCTGTCCGAGACCGCCACCACCGTGGCCGGCGGCACCCTGCCGGAGTTCGGCCCCGACGGGGCCAAGCGCCCACCGCGGGAGCACGACGACGACGACGTGGACGACGACGGCATCCCCAACGACTTCGACGCCGTGAACAACGACGAGATTCCCGACGACACCTCGAAGCAGGAGCTCCACTTCGACGGGAGGCATCCGTGAGCCGGGAGCGGGTCAACCCCTCCCCCGAGTTCCTGCAGGCGCACAAGTGGAAGATCTTCGGCGTCATGATGGTGGCCTGGGCGATGACGCTCCTGGACGTCTCGATCGTGAACATCGCGATCCCCGACCTCCAGGACGAGCTGAGCACCGACGTGGGCACGGTCACCTGGGTGATCAACGCCTACAACATCACCTTCGCGATCCTGCTCGTGTCGATGGGGCGCCTCGCGGATCAGTTCGGGCGCAAGCGCTTCTTCCTCATCGGCCTCAGCGTCTTCACCATCGGATCGGCGCTGTGCGCGGCGGCGTGGTCGGTGGAGTGGCTGATGGCCTTCCGCGTGATCCAGGGGGTGGGCGCCGGCATTCTGGCGCCGCTCGGGTTCGCCATCACCGTGCTCGTGTTCCCGCCTGCCGAGCGCGGCCGCGGACTGGCGCTGATTGCCGTGGTGGCGCTCGTGTCCTCCGCGTTCGGTCCGGTGCTCGGCGGAGTGCTGGTGGAGCTGGCCAGCTGGCACTGGATCTTCCTGATCAACATCCCCTTCGGGATCCTCGGGCTGCTGCTGGCCTGGCGCTGGTGGCCCGAGACCTGGGACCTCACCGCGGGCCGCGAGGTGGACGTGCGCGGGATGTTGCTGCTGGCGGGCGCCGTGCTCTGCCTCACCGTCGCGCTGATCGAGGCGAATCCCTTCGCGGGCAACCTCGCACTGTGGCTCAGCCTCATGCAGGCGTCGATCCTCTTCGGCGTGACCTTCGTGTGGTGGGAGAAGCGCGCGCCCAGCCCGATGCTGGCACCCAAGCTGCTGGAGAACAAGCAGTTCCGCAACGCGAACATCGCCATGCTCCTGTTCGCGGCCGGCGCCATCGGGAGCCTCCTGCTGCTCTCGCTGGTGTTCACGAACCTCTGGGGCTACGAGCCGATCGAGGCCGGGCTCGCGCTCCTGCCCGTGCCCGTCTGCGGACTGATCGTGTGGCCGCTGGTGGGCCGGGCGGCGGACACGCGGCCGCCCGGAGAGCTGGCCAAGCCCGCCCTGTTCGCAATGGCCCTGGGGATGCTGTGGGTCTCGTTCCTCCCCTCCACCGCGGCCGATGGCTGGACCTACCTCAAGATCTTCCCGGGCCTCGCGCTGATCGGTGTGGGCATGGGCATCGGCTTCCCCGCGCTCAACGTCGGGGCGATGGGGGCGGTGGCAGGGCCGGAGGTGGG
Organism: uncultured Thermoleophilaceae bacterium; assembly: GCA_963819115.1. Lineage (GTDB taxonomy): Bacteria > Actinomycetota > Thermoleophilia > Solirubrobacterales > Thermoleophilaceae > JACVRW01. The sequence goes on from CAWFUR010000012.1 coordinate 66,632, forward strand.
CCTGGCCTCGGGTGTGCTCAACACGGCGCGCCAGCTGGGCGCGGCGATCGGCATCGCGCTGCTCGTGGCCACCTTTGGAGGGGCGCTACACGCCCACATGGCCTGGTTCGCGGACGACAAGATTCAGGATGCGGTCGACGAGTGGGAGATCCCCGGGCCGCTCGCCGGACAGGTGGTGAAATCGACCCTCCACGACTACACCGGAGGCACCTCCAACCGCTTCAAGCCCGAGCCGGGCTTCGACCAGGAGATCATCCGCCAAACCGCCGGATCGGCCCGGGAGGGCTTCGCCTGGGCCTTCCGCCACGCCGCGCTGCTGATCCTCTCGGTGATCCCGCTGCTGGGGGCGCTGAAACGCACCCCCGCCCAGGCGCGCGCGGAGTTCATGGCCCAGATGCAGGCCCAGCAGGCCGCGGGCGACGGTCCGCCGGAACCGAAGCCGAAGCCGGAGCCCGATCCCGAGCCGGCGGCGGACGGCGACGCGACGGTCCGGGCGCCGCTCACTCAGCGGCCCGCGACCTGACGCGGCGGGTCTAGCCGGTCACGGCCGCGGCGGTGGGCTCGCCGGCGCTGAGCCGGCTCTCCACCAGCTCCAGCAACCGGGCCGCGGAGTGCTGGGGCGACTCGCTCGCCGTGTCGAGCGTCAGCTCGGCCGCATGTGGCTCCTCGTAGGGGTCGGAGACCCCGGTGAAGCTCTCGATCTCCCCGGCACGCGCCCGCTCGTAGAGCCCCTTCACGTCGCGGCGCTCGCATTCCTCCACCGAGGCGCGGACGTGCACCTCCACGAAGCGCTCGCCCATCCGCGCCCGCGCCTCCTCGCGCGCCTGGCGGTAGGGCGAGATCGCCGCCACGATGGCCACCACGCCGTTGCGGGAGAGGATGTCGGCCACGAACGCGATCCGGCGCACGTTGGTGTCGCGGTCCTCGCGCGTGAATCCCAGTCCGGAGCAAAGGCCCTCGCGGATCACGTCCCCGTCGATCAGCTCCACCCGGCGGCCGCGTCCCCTCAGCATGCGCGTGGCGAGCGTGGCCACGGTGGACTTCCCCGAGCCTGAGAGGCCCGTGAGCCACACGCACACGCCCGGCGCCGGCGCGGAAGTCGAGGCGGGCACCTCGGCGATCGGGCCGAGCTCCGGCTCGAGGCCATGGAGCTCGAATGCCTGGAAGCGGCTGAAGAGGCGGTGGTTGGGGCCGTGGTAGTCGGACGAGCCCGTGCTCAGCAGGCCGAGCTCCCGGCAGCGCGCGGCCACCAGCGCCGTCTGCTCCGGGGTGTGCGTGACGTAGAACGCCTCCACCCCGTCGAGGCCGGCGCCCTGGTAGCGGTCGATCGCGGCGAGCACCCCGGCCTCGTCCTCGATGTCCCAGAAGGGGTGGGCCCATATCGCCACGCCGCCGGCGTCGTGGATCCACCGGATCGCCTCCGACACGGTGGGGTGGCTGCGGGCCACGTAGCCCGGGGTTCCCTGGATCAGGTAGGCCGGGATGAAGGAGGACACGTCCGCGTGGCCCTCGCGCTCGAGCCGCTCGGCGTTGGCCGGGTGGGCCAGCACCGCCGCGGCCAGGTGCGGGCGTCCCACCGGCTTGCCCGCTGCGCGCCTGGCCGCCACCGGCGCCGGGTCGATCTCGAAGCCGAGCTCGTTCAGGCGGGCGGCCATGGCCTCGGCCCGCCGCTCGCGATCGCCCCGGGCCTCCAGCAGCCGGGAGGCCAGCACCGGGTCGTGGTGGTCGATCCCGTAGCCGAGGATGTGAAGGTCCTCGAATTCCCCGTCCACGGCGGAGATCTCCGTGGCCGGCACGATCTGGACGCCATGCTCGGCGCCGGCGGCCAGGGCCTCGTCGATGCCGTCCACCGTGTCGTGGTCGGTGAGCGCAAGGAGCTCCACTCCGGCCTCCGCCGCCGCCGCCACGACGCGCTCCGCCGGCAGCTCGCCGTCGGAGTGGATCGAGTGGGACTGAAGGTCGAACCCCGGAATGCTCACGGCGCCAACATATCGGGACGGCGGGCTAGGGAGTGACCGCGGTGCGGTCGCCCGGCCCGGCCATCCGCCGGTAGACGAGCAGCACGAGCACCGTGCCGATCACCGCGCCGACCAGGCCTCCGAGATCGAACATGTCGGTGTCGCCGATGCCGAGCAGGCTGGTGAAGATGAAGAACCCGACGAGCGAGCCCACCAGGCCGAGGAGGATGGTCACGAAGAAGCCACCCGGGTCCTTTCCCGGCACCAGCGCCTTCGCGACGTAGCCGGCAACGAGTCCCAGGATTATGGCTCCGATCATGTTCTGAGCCTACCCACGAGAGGCCGGCGTAACCCGGAGGCCGTGGCGCATCGTGTTCTCGGTGACCACGTGGGGCTGCACGAACTGGAGCAGGTAGTCCGGGCCGCCGGCCTTTGAGCCGCTCCCCGAGCGGCGGTTGCCGCCAAAGGGCTGGCGCCCCACCATCGCTCCCGTGGTGCCCCGGTTCACGTAGAGGTTGCCCACGGGAGAGCGCCGGGTCACCCGCTCGACGGTGCCCGGGCTGCGCGAGAAGAGGCCGCCGGTGAGCGCGAAGGGCAGCGAGTCCACCACGTCGCAGGCGGCGTCGATGCCGGGCACGGCGGTCACGGTCAGCAGCGGCCCGAAGATCTCCTCGCGGACCACCGCCGAGTCCTCCGTCAGCCCGCGGGCCAGCGTCGGAGGGCAGAAGCAGCCCTCGCCGGGCACCGGAGCCACCCGCGCCACCACCTCTCCCTCGCGCTCGGCCAGCGCGGCGTAACGGAGCACCCGCTCCTGCGACTCCGGGTCGATCACCGGAGGCACCTCGGCCGCGAAGTCCATGGCCTGGCCCACGCGCAGCACCGCGACCGCCCCCGACAGGCGTTCGACGAGGGTGTCGGCGATCGCCTCGTGCACCAGCACCCGGGAGGCGGCCGAGCACTTCTGGCCGGCGTAGGCGAACGCCGAGTGCACGATCTCGGGCACCGCCTCGTCCAGGTCGGCGTCGGAGTCCACGATCACGCAGTTCTTGCCCCCCATCTCCGACACCACGCGCTTCAGGTGGGGCTGTCCGCCCGGGGTCTCGGCCGCCCGCCTGAGGATCTCGAGGCCCACCGCGCTCGACCCCGTGAAGGCCACCAGGTGAACCCTCGGATCGCTCACCAGCGCGGCGCCCGCCTCTCCGTATCCCGGCAGGAGCGAGAGGGCGTCCGCGGGCACCCCGCCGGCGTGTAGGGCCTCCACCAGGGCGTGGGCGCTGGCGGGCGACTGCTCGGCGGGCTTCAGCACCACGGCGTTGCCGGCGGCCAGCGCGGCGGCCGTCATCCCGCAGGGGATGGCCAGTGGGAAGTTCCAGGGGGCGATCACCGCGGCCACTCCCAGCGGGCCGTACCGCATGGTGTTGCGCTCCCCCGGCACCTGAAGAAGCTCGCGCCCGGCATCGAGGGCCACCGCCGCGCCGGCGTAGTACTCGAGGAAGTCGATCGCCTCGCACACGTCGGCGTCCGCCTCCATCCAGGGCTTCGCGCATTCGCGGACCTGGAGCGCGGCGAGCTCGAAGCGGCGCTCGCGGAGCCGGGCGGCTGCCGCCCGGAGAGCGGCGGCGCGTTCCGCCGCCGGGCGGCTGCCCCAGTCGCGGAACCCGCGCTCGGCGGCGGCCACGGCCGCGCCCGCGTCGGCCTCGGTCGCGCTACCCGTCCGCGCCACGAGCAGCGACGGCGCGCCCGGGTCGGTGGAGTCTAGACCCTCGGCACTCCCGCGCTCGCCCCCGATCAGCACCGGTACCGACAGGGGGAGCCGGGCGTCGAGGTCACTCAGCGCGCCGAGCAGGGACTCGCGCACCGGGGCCCGGCGCAGCTCCAGCACTGGCTCGTTGGCGAAGCTCACGGCGCGGCCAGCAGCTCTTCGATCGGAACCCCGCGCTGCTGGTCCCCCAGGAACGATTCGTTGGAGGTGTTCTCCAGCAGCCGCCTGACCAGGTACGCCATGCCCGCCACCATGTCTCCCACCGGGCAGTAGATGCGCACGCGCAGGTCCAGTGACGCGAGCGCGTCCGCCAGGTCGTCGCCCAGGCCCCGGAGCACCTGGAGCTCGAGGTCGCGGTCCTCACCCCCTGTGGCCCGGTTGTAGGCGATCGCGTGCGCCACCGAGCGCAGGTTGTGGGAGGCCACGGCCGGCCTCACGTGCGCCCGCGCGTCGAGCAGCGCCCGGGTGAGCTGCTCGAAGTTGCGGTCGGAGTCCGCCTTCTGCTCGAACACGGGCGGCGTCCAGCCGTGCTGGCGTGCCTCCACCACCTCGTGGTCCCAGTAGGCCCCCTTCACCAGGCGAACCACGAGCGGCGGGCGGCGGGCGGTGGACGCGGCCCAGTCGAGCACGCGCTCGAGCTGCTGCGGCGACTCCCGCAGGTAGGCCTGCATCACAAGGCCCACCGAGGGGCCGTCGCGCAGCTCGGGCTCCTCGAGCAGCGCGAACACCAGCTCCGTGGTGGCCTCGAGCGTGTCCACCGACTCCATGTCGATGTGGAGGTGCGCGCCCAGCTCCCTCGCCCTCAGGAGCAGCGGGCGCATGCGCCGGGCGGCGTCGTCGCGCCCGACGTCCGGGGCCTCGGGCCGCAGGAGCGGGCTGAGCGCAGACACCTTCACCGACAGGTTCACGCGCGGCACGGGTCCGTGGGAGTCCTCCTCCAGCGCGGGCCGGGCGGGCCAGCCGGGTGCCGCCTCGGCGAGGGTGTCGAGGGCCTCGCGGCAGCGCGCCGCGTAGCGGTCGGCCTCTGCCTCGGTGATCGTGGCCTCGCCGAGCAGGTCCAGCGACACCGCCGCTCCGTCCTCCCACAGCCGCCGGATGGGCCTGACGGCCGCGGCCGGCGTCTCCCCGACGATGAAGCGGTGCGCCATGTGCCGCACTCCGGCCGCCGCCGCTGCCCCGAGCGCCGCCCGTCCCGCCCTGGTGCCCGACATGCGCATGGCGGCGGCGATCGGCGGCGGGCGGTCCCCCACGTCCTCCAGGTAGCCGGCCAGGTGGCGGGCCAGGTCGTCGAGCGAGCGGCAGGCCGGCGTCACGTCCACGAACCGGAAGAGTGCCGCGCGCAGCTCCTCGTCTCCGGCCGCGAGTCCCATCGCGCGCTCGTCCAGCGCCCGGACCGGGCCCCGCCCGCGAGCGGGCAGCGCATCGTGAATCGCGCGGCCCACGCGCTGGAGCTCCGATTCCACGGTGAGAAGTTACCCCGCGTGGGTACGGTCATCGTGTGCCCGCGCTCGTCCTAGGCCCGCTCCTCCGCTACGTGGGGGAGACGGAGGCCGTGCTCTGGGTGGAGACGGACGCCCCCTGCGAGGTGGAGGTGCTGGGCACGCGCGAGCGCAGCTTCCAGATCGACGGGCATCACTACGCGCTCCTGACCGTGCGCGGCCTGACTCCGGCCACCGGGTACGACTACGAGGTGTTGCTCGACGGCGAGCGGGTGTGGCCCCTCGCCGGCTCCGAGTTCCCGGCCAGCGGCTTCCGGACGCTTCCGAAGGAGGGAGAGGCGAGGGTGGCCTTCGGCTCCTGCCGCGTGGCGGCCCCGCACGAGCCGCCCTACTCGCTGCGCAAGGACCAGGACGAGCGCGGGCGGGAGATCGACGCCCTGCGAACGCTGGCCATGCGCATGCGCGACGAGCCGCGCGAGCGCTGGCCGGACCTCCTGCTGCTGCTCGGGGACCAGGTGTACGCCGACGAGGTATCCCCCGGCACGGCGTCGTTCGCCGAGACGCGGCGCCACCCCGACGAGCCGCCGGGCAGGCGGGTGCTCGACTACGAGGAGTACACGCGGCTGTACCGGGAGAGCTGGTCCGAGCCCGCGATCCGCTGGCTGCTGTCCACCGTGCCCACGGCGATGATCTTCGACGACCACGACGTGCACGACGACTGGAACATCTCCCAGGCCTGGGTGGACGAAATGCGGGCCACCGACTGGTGGGACGAGCACGTGGTGGCGGCGATGATGTCCTACTGGGTCTACCAGCACATCGGGAACGTGAGCCCGTCGGAGCACGACGACCACGAGCTCCTGAGGCGGGTGAAGGAGGCGGAGGACGGCACGGAGCTGCTGCGGGAGTTCGCCACGCGCGCCGTGCGCGAGACCGACGGCGCCCGCTGGAGCTACTGCCGCGACCTGGGCAGGACGCGAATCGTGGTGATCGACTCCCGTGCGGGCCGGGTGCTCGAGGAGGGCCGGCGCACGATGGTGGACGCCGACGAGTGGGCGTGGGTCACCGAGCACGCGACCGGTGGAGTGGACCATCTCCTGCTGGCCACCTCGCTGCCGTTCCTGCTCGGGCCCGGGATGCACTGGCTGGAGGCGTGGGGCGAGGCGGTGGCGGGGGGAGCGTGGGGTGGAGCGATGGCCCGTGTGGGCGAGCGCATCCGCCGGACGGTGGACCTGGAGCACTGGGCGGCGTTCCAGACCTCCTTCCACGACCTGGCCGAACTTCAGCGGGCGGTGGCCGCGGGCGAGCGCGGCGCGGCCCCGGCCTCGATCGTGACCCTGTCCGGCGACGTGCACCACGCCTACCTGTTCGAGGTGGCATTCCCACGGGGGTCGGGCGCGCGAAGCGCGGTCTGGCAGGCCGTGTGCTCTCCCTACCGCAACCCGCTGGACTCGAAGGAGCAGCGGGTGATCCGGGCGCTGATGACCCGCGCGTCCGGACTCGTCACGCGACCGCTGGCGCGTGCCGCGGGAGTGGAGGACCCGCCCGTGCGCTGGCGCCGCCGAGGCGGCGGCCCCTGGTTCGACAACCAGGTGGCAATGCTCACAATCGACGGGCGGCGGATGGACATGACGCTCGAGAAGGCCGTGCCGGTGGATGAGGAGCACGCCCGGCTCGACCTCGTGCTCGACCAGCGCCTCGCCTGATGTAAAGGCCTGACGAAACAGCGCAACTCCCGCCGCTCCCGGCTGTTGCTAGGAACGCACCCCATCACCGGAGGTAACGAATGAAGACTTTGGCCCCCCGCGCCCGGCTGCTCCTCGGAGCGGTCGTAGCGGCGCTGGCAATCATGGCTGTAGGCGCCGCAGGCGCCGAGGCGAAGCTGGTGAAGGTCTCCGGCTCCACCGTCGTAACGCCGTCCGACGGCGCGAAGAGCTTCCTGGCGAACGCCGGGGTGTCCGTGTCCCCCGTCGGCCCCGCCACCGCGGCGGACGGGAAGTTCACCTTCCCGATCGTGGCCGGCTTCGGCGACACCAAGACCTACAAAGGCCTGCTGGCGCACAGCGGCGGGCTCAGGTTCTCGAAGGGCAACCGGTCCCAGGTGGTCCGGCGTCCCGTGGCCGTGCGGGTGGGCAAGGCGTCCGTGCTCCTGGCCCAGCTTCCCGGCCGCCGAGGAGGCTGCCAGAGCCTGCGCAAGTCGATCAAGCGGTTCGCGATCCATCACAAGGGCTACACCGATCCGCTGGCCGCACCGCGCTACTCGAAGACGGTGAAGCGCTTCATCAAGGCCACGAAGCGTTACTGCAGCCAGGGCAAGGTGATCGTGCTCGCACGCCTCACCCACCTGAGCAAGTCGGTCAGCGGTGGCACGGCCACCCTCGGCGCCGAGCTGCACCTGTCGCGTCAGGCGGCTCGCCTGATCAACAAGGTGGCCGGCAAGAAGGTCGTGAAGGCAGGCGCGCTGCTGGGCACGGGCACCTCCACCGTGACCCGCGGCTAGCCGAAGCGGGAGAGAAGCGCCACGCGAACGGGCGGCCTACGGGCCGCCCGTTTTCGTTCCGGCTCCTCGGCAGCCGCTGGGGGTGGGGCTGATTTTGCACGCATGTCATGCATTAGGCGCCAAACCCCGGGCCGCGGAGGACCCGCCGTGCCCGCCGGCGCCCGCTAAACCTTGCGGAACTCAGGCACCCATGAGCCGTCTTCTTGACGGCTGAAGTCCTGGAAGAGGTTCGGCGCCTCGTCGAGCATCGTCCGCGCGACCTGGTCGAACACGAGCCGCAGCTCCTCCTCCGCGCCGGGAGCGGTGCGCATCTCGATCACGTGCCGGAGGGTGCGGACGTTGGCCGTCCAGACGATGTCGGTGCTCAGGCCGATCGGGGCCAGGCGGCGAAGCGCCGACGTGATCTCCTTCTTCACCGAGAAGGGCACGCCCTCGTCATCGAGGCCGAGCTCGTCCGCGGCGCTGACCTGAAACTCCTCGAGGCGCTCGACCAGCTCGAGCACCTGCTGGCGCACCGGCTCGAGCGCGGGAGGCACCCGGAAGCCGATGTCGGTGAGCCGCACATAGCGGAGGCTCTCCTGGCTGAAGGCCGACCCGGCGCGGTGGCGCACCAGCTCGTGGGTGAACACCCGGGAGACGTTGCGGAAGGCGAACGAGTAGGACGCGTGCTCCAGCACACTGCCGTGGGCGCTGCGGAGGATGTTCGCGAAGTACTCGTCCCGCTGGGTGCGGATGCGGGTCACGTTCGCGTTGAGGCCCGGCTCCCAGCTCCGGTAACAGGCCCGTCCGCCGAACTCGACGATCGCCTCGCCGGCGTTCAGTCCGGCGCCGTCGGCCTCCTCCAGGCGCATGTCGAGCCATGACGCGCCACCGACCTCGTCGAGGTAGGCGCGCATGCCCTCCACGTTCACCGAGGGCCTGGCGATCAGGTAGACGCCGGGAGTGGTCTCGCGCATCCCCGCTGTTGTACCGATCGGGATGGCGGTGGGCGTAGAGGGGTCGCTCACGGGCGGGCGACTATGCCGATTCCACCGGATGTCCAGGGCACCCGACTCGCAACTTCGCTGCCCCAGAACGGTTAAAGGGGGCACCCCACCACCAAGGAGGATGCCCCATGAGGCAGCGTAGCAACACAATGATGGTGGCCCTCGCGGCTGCCTCGGCCATTTCGATGGTCGCAGCGGCGATCGCGAGTGCCGCCACGATCATCGGCGACGACGGGCCCGACAACCTCACCGGCTCCACCCGGGCCGACCGGATCTACGCAAAGGGCGGTGACGACAGGGTGTCCGCCCGGAGCGGCGCGGACCTCGTGGCCGCCGGCGCCGGCAACGACCGGGTGGACGGTGGCCCGGGCCGCGACCTGATCCGCGGCGGAGAGGGCGACGACCAGATCCGGGGCGGCGGAGGAGCCCCCGGGCGCCGCGGTGACCTGCTTCACGGCAACGCCGGCAACGACCGCATCTACGGCAACCGCGGATACGAGCTCATCACCGGCAACGAGGGTGACGACGAGCTTCGCGGCGGGTACGGCTGCGACGCCATCTACGGCGGACCGGGCAACGACCGCGTGTTCGGCGGCGAGGGGCGGAACTTCTTCCGCGGCCTCTGCGACCGGCTGCACGGCGGCGAGGGCAACGACCTCCTGGTCGGCGGCGCGGGCCGGGACAAGATGTCCGGCGGCGCCGGTGACGACACCCAGTACGGGGGCGGCGGTGCGGACCTGATCTTCGCCAACCGCGGCGCCGACGTGAGCCACGGCGGGGACGGAGCCGACGTGCTGTGGGCGCTCTCCCATTACGACGTGACCGCGCTTGGCGATCCCGTCGGCGACGACCTGTCCGGTGGAGCGGGGCCTGACCGCTTCCGGGTCCGCGACGGCGAGGTGGACAGGGTCCACTGCGGCGAGGGGCGCGACCGCGTGCTCGCGGATCAGTACGACCAGGTGGACGCCGACTGCGAGCTCGTGAAGCGCGTTCCGGTGACCTCTCTCACCCAGGTCGAGGACGGTCCCGAGAACCGCGTGGAGGCACCCGCCCCCGACGCCGACGAGGGCTAGACCGACTCCGGGAAGGAACCTGGACAGAGAGCGGGGTCCCGGCCGCCCGGGGCCCCGCTTCTCCATTAGGGAGTAGCCTCGCCGCGCGGTGAGCGCCGAGATCCTCAATGACGTTCGTGTTGCTCCCTCCATACTGGCCGCCGACTTCGCGCGGCTGGGGGAGCAGGTGATCGAGGTCATGCACGCCGGCGCGCGCGTGATCCACGTGGACGTGATGGACGGGCATTTCGTGCCCCCGATCACGATCGGTCCCCTGATCGTCTCCGCCCTCCGCGACCTCGTGCACGAGCGCGGTGGCGTGCTCGACGTGCACCTGATGGTGGAGCGCCCTGAGCAGCGCGTCGACGAGTTCGCCGCCGCCGGGGCCGACTCGATCATCGTCCACCTGGAGGCCACACCCCACGTGCACTACGCACTCAAGGCAGTGCGCGAGGCCGGCCTGCACGCGGCCCTCGCGATCAATCCCGGCACCGCCCCGGAGGCGGTGGCCGCCCTGGCCGGCTCGTTCGACCACCTTCTCTGCATGACCGTGAATCCCGGATGGGGCGGCCAGCCCTTCATCGAGGGGTCGGCGGGCCGGGTGGCCCGCCTGCGGGAGCTGATCGGCCCGGGTACTCCGATCGAGGTGGACGGCGGGATCGACGCCTCCACCGCGCGCGAGTGCGCGCAGGCGGGAGCAACGCTCTTCGTGGCCGGCTCCTCGATCTACGGCAGCGCGGACCCGGCGGCCGCCTACACCGAGATCGCCAGCGCGGCCGGCGCTGTGTGAGCATGATCCGGTGTCACCCGATCACCGATCAGGCTCCGCTCCTCGCCGCCGATCGGGCTGCGCTCCTCCCTAGCGGCGGCGGTTGCGCTTACGCGAGGAGCGCCGGGCCGGCGGTTTCGGCTCCTCGGGCTCGTCCGGAGTGGCGTCTTCCTGCTCCGCGGCCCTGCGCTGTGCGGCCGTCGGCCATGGCTCGGACACGCCCGACTCCCAGGCCGGGCCGCGGCCCCCGGGCCAGCGGTTGAGGAAGAGGATGGCGAGTGCGCCGAGCCAGAAGACCTCGATCACGAGCGATCCACCCGCCAGCAGCACGGCGCTGGCACCGACGATCACCCCCACGATGCTCATGAACCTGCTCAGCACTCCCGCGCGGTTGGCGTTCAGGGAGAGCAGCACGAACAGGATGGCCAGGCTCAGGTTGCTGGCCAGGCCGAGGCCGCCGATGAGCACGTTGCCGTTGTTCAGCAGGTCGTCCGCCCGGTGCTCGGTGTGCACCGCGCCCGTGGCGAACTGATCCGCCAGGTCGATGGTGTGCACCGCGGCGGCGATCCTGGCGACGGCGAACAACACGGCGCCGGCGTAGATCAGGTAGATCAGGACGGCGGGCAGCTCCGGCCGGCGGTACCTGGTTACGCGGAAGAGGTACCAGAACACCACCCCCAGGGCGATGCCCGAAAGGGCCGCGGCGACGCTCGAGGCCATGAAGGGCCCCGTGTTGTCGTTGATGGCGATGAGACCGCCGCGGTCGCCCTTGCCCGCGTCGGACAGGGCGATGGCCTGTAGTCCGATCTGGGCGGCCAGGAGCGCCACGCCCGCCAGCGCCGCGCCGGCCGCAACCCGCCCGAAGCGGCTCTCCCACTCGCGCTGGCCCTGGTCCATCAGTGGTGGGGGGGCGGCGGGTTCTCGCGCGCGGTACGGGGCGGGTAGTACTCGGGGTCGTCGCGCTCCACGATCCGCGACAGCCGCTCTCCCACCGCAAGCACCAGGTCGAGAGCCGGCGCCATGAGGCGTATCCCGCCCTCGATGCGACGGCGCGTGCGTAACTGGTCGGGGTTGAGCGGAGCCATGGGCCGGCGAACGACTGTACCGGGGCACCCAGGGAGGAGCACAGCCCGATCGGTGAGGAGCGCAGCCCGATCGGTGATCGGGCGAGCACCGCAGCCATGCAATCGGGCGAGCACCGGACCACGATTTCCGCCCACTACCATCATGCGCATGTCCTCTGAAGACCCATTCGGCGGCCTCTTCGGCGACCCGGACGAGCTTCGCCGGCGCATGACGGAGTTCGCCGAGCAGATGCAGGGCGCGCAGAAGGTGGCGTGGGCCGACAACGCGATCAAGCTGGCCGTGGACATGACCGTGGCCGGCATCGCCCGCCTGAACCTCCAGGGCAACGCCGAGCAGCAGGCGCAGGACCTTCTCCAGGCCATGCGCGTGGTGTTCCCGGAGGCCGTGATCCTCGTGCGCGAGGCGCGCGAGGGCTTCGGCACATAAGGCTGGTCCGGTGCTCGCCCGATGACAGCGCTGCGGTGCTCACCCGATCATCGATCAGGCTCCGCTCCTCGCCGCCGATCGGGCTGCGCTCCTCCCTAGGGGCCCCCTACGCCTCTCCCGCCGCCGGCGTGTTCGCCCGTGCCTCCGCGGCGCGCTCCTCGCGCCCCAGGCGGATGGCCTCCCTGAAGCTGCGGACCTGGAAGATGAACACCAGCGCCAGGAACCCGAGGCCGAAGGTGAGCACCCCGATGGCGATCTGCTGGCCCACCGAGTAGGCGGCCACGGTGGAGGCACTCGCCGTGCCCGCGAACACCTTCACCAGCAGCGCCTGGGCCACGCCCGCGCCCTGAGGGGTGAAGGGCACGGCCGCGGCCACGGCGTTCACGCCCAGCACCAGCAGCACGTTGCGAACCGAGCCGCCCACGCGGAAGGCCTCGAGCAGCATCCAGAACGCGGCGAAGCGGAAGAACCAGCCGATGAGCTGCACCAGGAACACCTCACGCAGGTAGCGCCGCCGGTCCTGGAGGACCGTCAGGCCCTGCTTCACCCGGTCCCAGAAGGCCTTGGCCCGCGCGCTGAGCATGGCGAACGCCACCAGCGCACCCACCGCCAGCACCGTCAGGAAGAAGAGCGTGAAGCGCGGGTGCGCGGCCAGGTACGAGAGGTCGAACGCGTTCAGCTTCGCGAAGTCGGGTGGCTTGGGGAACACACCCTGGCTGAAGGCGAAGAGCAGGATCAGCGATCCCATCGCGATGTCGAAGCCGGCCTCCACGAAGAAGCTCGCACCCACCGCCGGGTAGCTCGAGTTGGGTATCGAGCTCTTGGTGAGGAACAGGCGCACCACGTCACCGCCGCGCGCCGGGATCACCGAGTTGAACCCGTAGCCCGCGAAGTACGCCCCCCAGATCACCCGGAAGCGGAAGGGCTCCGACGGGTAGGCGGCGCGCAGGATGTTGAAGCTCGCGCGCGCGCGGAACGAGAGGTAGGTGGCGAAGAGGATGAGGGCGAGGATCAGGGGCCCGGGGCGCACCGAGGCCAGGTTCGAGAAGAACTGGTCGACGGCGTCGAAGAACGAGTTGAAGGATTCGCCGAGGGTTGCTGCCGGCACGAGGGAAAAGGTACGGGTCGCTACCGCAACAGCCGTGAGAGCCGCCGGTCCTTCAGCACCCGCCCGCCCGTCTGCTCCTCCGGGCAGTAGCTCATCACGTAGTCCTTGAAGTGGATCGCCTCCAGGCGCGTGCCGCAGCGCGGGCAGGGCTCGCCCTGCCGCCGGTGCACCTTCAGCGGCATCGGGAGCTTGTCGGGCACCGAGGGGCCGATCACCTCCTCGTAGTGCTCGAGGGCCGCGCCCAGCACATCCCCGCAGGCCGTGTGGAGCGCCCTCACCTCGTCGGGATCCAGGTCGGATGCCCGCTGGAAGGGGGAGAGGCGGGCCGTCCAGAGGATCTCGTCCACCCACGAGCGCCCGATGCCGGCGATGGTGCGCTGGTCGCGCAGCAGGGGATGAAGGTGACGAGGCTGGTCCAGCAGGGCCGCGAACTCCTCGAGCGGTGGTGGTGGCAGGGCGGCCGGGCCGAGCGTGGCCACCGCCTCGTCGTCGCCCACCTGATCGGAGGGCAGCACCTTGGCCCACGCCCGCTGCTGGGTCCCGAACTCCCGCAGACGGAGCTCGCGGTCGCCGGGGAGGCGGATGAGCAGTCGCGAGCTGCGGTCGCGCAGGGACGCGCGCTTGTCATAGAGCTGGAGCCGGCCCGCGGACATCAGGTGGACGAGCACCGTGAGCCCGCTCGCCTCCACCGCCAGCATCTTCCCGATCCGGCGAACTCCCGACAGGTCGCGGCCCGCGAGGGCGTCCAGAGGCGGGTCGAAGGTCTTCATTGTCACCATGCCGGGGGCGAGAGCCGACTCCACCACGGCGCCCGCCACGCCGGCGGACAGGCGGCGGGCTGTGATCTCGACCTCGGGCAGCTCGGGCACGGACCCCACTGAGGCTACCCTGCGGCGCATGAGGATCTCCGTGGCCGCGGATGAGCTGACGGGCGTGGCCGAAGCCGTGGTCGAGGAGCTGCGCGGCCGCGGCCACGAGCCCGTCCTCCACGGCGCGCTCGCCGCGCGCGAGCGCGACGACTGGGCGTGGGCCAGCGAGGCCGCCGCGCGCGACGTGGCCGAGGGCCGCGCGGACCAGGGGATCGTGTGCTGCTGGACCGGAACGGGCGCCTCGATAGCGGCCAACAAGGTGCCCGGCGTCAGGGCCGCCCTGTGCGCCGATGCGGAGACCGCGCGCGGCGCGCGCAGGTGGAACGACGCCAACGTGCTCGCCCTCTCCCTGCGCACCACGAGCGAGGCGCTGCTCGGGGAGATCCTCGACGCGTGGTTCGCGGGCGAGGCGAGCGCCGAGGAGGACGATGTCGAGAACGTCCGGCACCTGGACGCGATAACCGGCGACTAGAGGGAGTCTGCGGTGGCGATGCGCCGCGCGCCGCCCGGGAGCACGTGCCGCTGCTCCGGGTCGCGCACGCCGGGCACGAACAGGAGGCCGCAGGCGATGAACCCGAGGACGCACGCGCCGGCGAGGGTCTCCTTCACGCCCACGACCTCCGCCACAGGGCCGGTGAGTGCGAACGAGAGGGGAATGAGGCCGGTGGACACGAACCAGTCGAAGCTCGACACCCGGCCGAGCATGTCCCCCGGCACAAGCGTCTGGATCAGGGTGTTCCACACCACCATGCCGGTGGTCGCGAGCCCGAAGCCCACGAAGGCGATGATGCACATCTGCCAGGCCGACCCTGCGACGGCGAACACGCCCTGCACGAGCGTCCCGAACCCCCACGTCGCGTACATGAAGGTCATGTACCGCCGCGGCGCGCCGGTACGACTCACCAGGAGCGCCGCGCCGATCGAGCCGAGCCCGCCGGCGGAGAGCACGAGGCCGAAGGTGGCCGCGCTCCCTCCGAGGTCGTTGCGGATCAGGTAGGGCAGCAGCACCTCGAGCGGCCCGTAGGCCGCCAGCAGGGTCAGGGCGGCGGACACGAGCGTGACCCACAGCCAGCGGCGCTCGCGCACGAAGGCGAAGCCGGCACGCAGGTCCTCGCCCATCGAGCGCCGCTCCATCGCTGGGGCCGGACGGCGGCTGATCAGGCTCACGGCCAGCGCGGAGAGGGCGAACGTGGATGCGTCCACGGCCAACGCGGTGCCCACGCCGGACACCGCGATCAGCAGGCCTCCCAGAGCCGGTCCCGCGAAGCGCAGGCCAACGGGCTCAACCAGCTCGCGGAGCGCGCTCGCCTGGAGGATCTCCTCCTGGGGGACCACGCTCGGCACGATTGCCGTGAAGGCGGGCTGGAACAGCGCCTCCCCGAAGCCGTAGACCACCACCAGCGGCACCACGTTCCACAGGGCGGCGGAGTCCGAGAGCGCGAGCGCCGCGATTCCCCCCATCGCCGCCACGCGGAGCAGGTCCGCGATCACCAGCAGGCGGCGGTGTTCGAAGCGGTCGGTGAGGACGCCTGCAAACAGCAGCGCGGCCACCTGGGGGAAGGTCCACGCGAGCCCCACGATCCCGAGTGCGCTCGGCGAGTTCGAGATGTCGTAGACGAGCCAGGCGATGGCCACCAGGTAGATGCCGTCGCCCACGAGTGACACGGCCTGGCCGAGCCAGAGCAGCCTGAAATCGCGATGGCGCAGCGCCCGGAGCACGGCTCCAGGCTACGCCGCGCCGGCTATCGGGCGGTGGCTGTGGCGGCCACGCCCAGGGGCGTCAGGCCAGACAGGCCGTATTGGCGGCCCTTGATCGCGAGCGCCTTGAAGCGCCCGGGCAGGTCCAGCTGCGCGCCGACCCAGGCGAGGCCCCTGCTGCCGGTAACGCCGTGTCCTCCGGCGAACCGCACACGCGCGCGCGGCACGGCCACCCCGCGGCGCGAGACATGCACGAGCACACGCACCCGTCCCGGAACGGCGGCCTTGTCCACCGCTGCCACCCGCACCGTCAGCCGGTCCCGGCCGGGGCGCCGGACGAAGTGCATCAGCGCGCTGGTGGGTCCAAAGGTGAGCGTGCAGCCCGGGTCGACGGGCGACAGGAGCCAGTGCATCCGGCCGCCGAGGATGTTGATCCGATCGAGGCCCTCGGCCTCGCCGCACACCTGCATCTCGAGCTCCAGGCGCCGGCCCCCGGTGCGGGTGTTCACGCTCCAGATCTGCTTCAGGCCGGCGTCGCTCACGCCGGCCAGCAGGAGCCGGCCGCCCACGAACACGCCGCCCGTCACGCCACTCGGCGGCACCGCGCCCGTGAGGCGGCGCGCGGCCTTGATCGCGGGTCCCGTGGGGCCGGCGTTCGCGGCGGTCACGTCGCTGGTCCGGTAGGCAAGCAGGTCGTTGCCGCTGCTGGTCCAGATGAGGCGCCCGTTCGGCGAGGTCTCGGCCCACATCGCCTTCGGGATCTCGGCCTTGTCGAGCTTCACGTAGTAGCGCCACG
This sequence comes from uncultured Thermoleophilaceae bacterium, assembly GCA_963819115.1. GTDB lineage: Bacteria > Actinomycetota > Thermoleophilia > Solirubrobacterales > Thermoleophilaceae > JACVRW01. The sequence goes on from CAWFUR010000012.1 coordinate 83,081, forward strand.
CGAGCGTGGCCGGATCGGCGACGCCGAAGGAGCCCGTGCCGCAGGTGTTGCTCGGGTTGGCGCCCGGGCTGTAGCACTCGAGCGGCAGGATCACGCGACCGCCGTCGCCGGGGTTCCAGGTCGGATCACCGATGTGGTTGTAACCCTCGGAGGCCTTAACCGCGGCCGGGATGGCCGTGCCCACGGCGGACACCTGCTTGAGCGTGGGCGTGGTGCTCCACAATCCGACGAACGGTCCGTCGAAGTACACGACCGACTTCGACGGATTCGAGGTCAGGCCCTGCCAGTACGCCACCGGCACCGAGCTGGCCCCCGTGAGGATCCAGCGGCCCGGGTCGGCGGCGCTCGCGGCCTGGACCGGCGCGGCCACCGACAGCGCCACGGCAACAAGCGCCATGAGCCTCCCCTTCGTCATCGTTCGACCCTAGATGACATGGCCTAGGAGCGGAGCCGATCGGTGATCGGCGAGCACCGCTAGCCCACCGTCACGGTCGCCTTCTTCGTGGTCTTCTTCTTGAAGGCGTCGACGGCTGTGACGGTCGCCTTGTAGCTGCCCGCCTTGAGATGCCCGACCGACACGGAGCGCTTGCCCTTCTTCAGGCTCTTTGTCACGGACTTCCGCTTCGGCCCCTTCACCGCCAGGGTGACCTTTGCGTCCTCCTTGAGCCTGACCGTCGCCTTGACCGCCTTCTTTGAGCCCTTGACGGAGGCCTTGGTGAAGGACTTCGCCACCGTGTCCTTGCCGACGGTCACCGAGCCCTTCATGAACGGGTGCGGCTGGCAGTGGAACGTGAACTTGCCCGGCTTGGTGAACTTGAAGCTGAAGCTCTTGTCCGCGTTGAGCAGGCCAGAGTCGAACTTCACGGCCTGCCCGCGGTCGCTGGTGGCCGTGTGATCCGTCGGACCCTTGAAGTTCCAGGTCACCGTGTCGCCCACGTCGATCTTGGCGCTCTTGGGCGCGAACTTGAAGTCGGGCACGCTGATCGCGGCGTCCTCCGCGCTGGCCGGCACGGCGAGCATGAGGCTGGAGATCAGGACGAGGGGAAGAAGGCGAGCAGTTTTCATGGGCGCAAGAGTAGACACGCGAGAAAGGCGATCGATGCGGCCTCTTGTCGAGCGGCCTAGGATTCCCGCCCGATGCCCTCGCCGGACGTAGTGGACACGCCGCAGGAGGCGGCGGAGCTCGAGCTCGCGCCGCTCGTGGTGCGCCGCCCGGTCGAGACGTTCCTCGACGAGCACGGGATCGGCTCCGGTGAGATCTCCGTGGAGCGCGTGGGGGAGGGCCACTCGAACATCACCTTCCTGGTGAAGCGGGGTGACGCGCGGGTGGTGCTGCGCCGCCCGCCGCGGCCGCCGCTTCCCCCCTCGGCCCACGACGTGCTGAGGGAGGTGCGCCTTCTTCGTGCCCTGGAGGGCACTCCGGCGCGCGTGCCGCGCGTGCTCGCGGCGTGCGACGACGAGTCGCTGCTCGGCGTGCCCTTCTACGTGATGGAGGAGGTGCGGGGCACGGTCATCACCACCGACATGCCCGCGGCGCTCGACGCGCCCGACCACCGTGCCGCTCTGGGGCGCGACCTGATCCAGGCGCTGGTGGAGGTGCACGATGTGGACTGGCGTGCCGCCGGCCTCGAGGGGTACGGCAAGCCCACCGGCTACCTCGAGCGACAGCTGCGCCGCTTCAATGGGCTGTGGGAGGTGAACAAGACGCGCGAGCTGCCGCGGGTCCAGGAGCTGGCCGACTGGCTCGCGGCCAACCTGCCCGAGTCGCCCGAGGCCACGATCGTGCATGGGGACTACCGGCTGGGGAACACGATGGTGGCCGACGACCTACCCCCGCGCATCGAGTCGATCTTCGACTGGGAGCTGGCCACGATCGGCGATCCGCTGGCCGACATGGGCTACCTGACGATCACGTGGGTGGAGCCCGACGAGCCCGCGGACACGTCGTTCAGCTCGCTCACCGCCGTCACCCGCAACGAGGGATTCCCCGGTCGCGACGAGCTGATCGCGATGTACGAGGAGGCGAGCGGGCGCTCGGTGTCCAACCTCCGCTGGTATCAGACGCTCGCGCTCTGGAAGGCCGCCGTGTTCATGGAGGGCAACTACAAGCGCTCGCTGGCCGGCACCACCGACGACCCGTACCTGAAGCTCTTCGACGAGGGTGTGCCCATGCTCGCCGAGGCCGCGTGGACGGCGGCCAACGCTCCCGCCCCCAGCACGTGAGGGGCCTCCTGGTGGACTTCGGGGGCGTTCTCACCACGAACGTCTTCGCCTCGTTCCGCGAGTTCTCGGTGTCCGAGGGGCTGGGGCCGGACGCCATCAAGGCGCTGTTCCGCGACGAGCCCGAGGCCCTTCGGCTGGTGCGCGGGCTCGAGACCGCCGCGGTGACCGAGGATGAGTTCGGCGAGCGCTTCGGGGAGCTGCTCGGAATCGAGCATCGAGCCGGGCTGGTGGAGCGGATGTTCGCCGGGATCCGGCCGGACGAGACGATGCTCGGCGTGCTGCGCCAGGTACGCGGCGCGGGTCTCAGAACCGGGCTGATCTCGAACTCGATGGGCGCCGGCCGCTACGACCGGGACCAGTTCCCCGAGCTCTTCGACGGCGTGGTGATCTCCGGCGACGTGGGCATGCACAAGCCGCAGCCGGAGATCTTCCTGCTCGGATGCGAGCGGGTCGGGCTCGAGCCGGCCGAATGCGTGTTCGTGGACGACCTCAAGGAGAACTGCACCGGCGCCGAGGCGGTGGGCATGACGGCGGTGCTCCATCGCGGCGCGGACACCACCGTGCCCGAGCTCGAGCGGCTGCTCGGCCTCGACTTCGGCTACTAGATCCCGGGGATACGGCCGCGCAGGTCCCTCAGCTCGGCGTGGAACGCGGCGATGGTCGTGTCCACCTGCTTCAGGGAGGTCTCGAGCTTCTCGGCCGTGTCGTCCACGTCGGCCAGCTCGGTGTGGAGGGGCTGGAGCCAGTCGTGCAGCCTCTGCACGTCCGCGCGCAGCTCGGCCACCGCGGACGAGAGCTCGTCCTCCACGCCGGGGAGCGCCTTCACCGCCGCTAGCAGCTCCTCGAGGTCCCCCTGGCGCTGGGTCAGGCTCCGGAGGCCCTCGGCCAGGGTGTGGAGGTCATCGAGCGCCCGGAGCACCAGGCGCGGCGGGAGCGACAGGGCGCCGAGCACCGGCGGGAGTGTGGCACGCTCGTGGCGTGCTGCTCGTGCTCTGGGACATCGACGGGACGCTCGTGGACTCCGCGGGCCACGGCCGCTACGCCTTCGAGGAGGCCTTCGAGTCGGTCACCGGCCGCCCGGCCGGCGAGGTGTCTATGGCCGGCAGGACGGACAGGCAGATCGCCCTCGCCATGCTCGACGGCGCCGACCACCAGCTGCCGGACCTGCTGGACAGGCTGACCGCCGCCCTGGGGCGGCGGGAGGAGGACATTCGCCGAGACGGGCGGGCCCTTCCCGGAGTCGAGGAGGTGCTGCGGCGCCTGGACGACACCGACGGCGTGGTGCAATCGCTTCTCACCGGCAACCTCGCGGCGAACGCGGCGGTGAAGCTGGGCGCCTTCGGCCTCGATCGCTGGCTCGACCTCGAGGCCGGCGGGTACGGCTCGGATCCCCATGAGGCCCGCTCCGACCTGGTGCGCGTGGCCAGAGAGCGCGCGGCCGCCAGGTACGCCCGCCCCGACGACACGGTGCTGGTGGGGGATACGCCGCTCGATGTGAAGGCCGCCCACGACGCCGGCGCGCGGGTGGTGGCGGTGGCCAGCGGGCCCTACGGGACGGCTGAGCTCGAGCAGGCGGGCGCCGACGTGGTGCTCGCGGACCTCTCGGACACCGAGCGGGCGGTGGCGGCGGTCACTGCTTCCACTTGACGCTGCAGCCCACCGGGTCGGTCTCCGGCCGTGCGGGCTCCTCGCCGGCCAGGAGCGCGTCGAGCGCGTCCCGAAGCCACTCCGCGTTCAGCGACGGATCCATGTGGTCCGCGTCGGGCGCGCCCCGGTAGCGGAGCCGGCCCTCGGCGTCGAGCACGAACACGTCCGGCGTTGTCTTGGCCCCGTACTCGCGCGCGGCCTCCTGACTCTCGTCCCGCAGGTAGGGGAGCGGCCATCCGCCGTCGGCCTCCACGCGCTCGCGCATCGCCTCGAGCGAGTCCGTCGGGTATCGCTCGGCGTCGTTCGGGTTCACGGCAAGGAAGCGCACGCCGCGCGGCTCGTAGTCGCTCGCTGCCTGGAGGATGCGGTCGTGCCACGCCAGCGCGTAGGGGCAGTGGTTGCACGTGAACACCACCACGCTCGGCTGTCCGTCGCCGTAAAGCGCTCGTTCCGTGCCGCCGGTGTCGGGGAGGCTCAGGTCCGGGGGGCGATCTCCGATGGCGATGCTCATGCTCTCTCCTTGACTCGTCTCAACGTCTCGCGCAGGTCGTCGGGGTCCGGCACCGGCGACACGCGGCCGTCGCGCAGGCGATAGCAGCGGCAGTTGAGGCCCATCGGGTCGCCCGGGGCGGGCGGGAACACGTCCTCCCCGTCGATTCTGATCGTCGGCGATCCGGGGAAGCCCTCGCGCTCCGCCTCCTGGTCGGAGGCGATGTGCCGGAGGACCACCTCCTCGCCGATGCCCTCCTCGCTCAGGGCCTCGCGCAGGTCGGCCAGCGCCTGCGGATGGGAGGGACAGCCCTCCCACCACAACAGCTCAACCCTCACGGACCTCCACGCGCTCGATCAGGGCGTCCTCCACCGGCCGGTCCTGCGCGCCGGTGTCGAGGCCCTCGATCGCGTCCACCGCCTCCATCCCGGAGGTGACCTTGCCGAAGACGGTGTGCTTGCCGTCCAGCCAGGGCGCCTCGTCCTTGGTCACGATGAAGAACTGGCTGCCGTTCGTGTTCGGGCCGGCGTTGGCCATGGCCAGCGCGCCGCGCACGATCTTGTGGTCGTTGAACTCGTCCTCGAACGTGTAGCCCGGGCCGCCCGTGCCGGTGCCCTGGGGACACCCCCCCTGGATCATGAAGTCCTTGATCACCCTGTGGAACACGAGGCCGTCGTAGTAGCCGTTCCCGGAGAGCTTCACGAAGTTCTCCACCGTCTTCGGCGCCTCGTCGGGGTACAGCTCGATCTCGATCGGCCCGTGATTCGTGTGCATCGTCGCGCTGCTCATGGCCTGCTCGTAACCTCCACCTGTAGCTCTGTGCCCCGGACTGTCTTTCCGCTCACCTTGTCCGCCACCTCGGTGGCGCGCCCGTCGGGCACCTCCACGAAGCTGAAGCGCTCGAGCACACGGACGTTGCGAACGTCGGCGTTCTCGAGGCGCGTGTTGTCCACCACCGCGCCCACCACGTCGGCGGGCTTGAGCCCGTCGCGGCGCCCCGCGCCCACCACGAGCTTCGCGTAGGTCGCGCCGTCGCGATCGTGCGGCTTGGTGTGACGTGGGCGCTTGCGCGGCCGCTCAGTCTCATCCTCCGCCGGAGGCTTCTCGCGCTTCGGGCGCTCGCGTCCCGGCGCGTCCGGCGTCCACTCCTCGAGCGCGCCGCCGGCATGCCGCTCGATCGCCTCGAGCTCACGCCGCTGCTTGGGTGTGATGAGCGTGATCGCCCGGCCGCTCTCGCCCGCACGGCCCGTGCGCCCGATGCGGTGCACGTAGATGTCCGGCGAGTTGGGAATGTCGTAGTTCACGACGTGACTCACGCCGGTGATGTCCAGGCCGCGGGCCGCCACGTCGGTGGCGATGAGCATCCGCTCGCGGCCCGACTTGAAGGCGATCATCACCCCGTCGCGCTGGCCCTGGGACATATCGCCGTGCAGTGCCTTGACCCGCATGCCGCCGTCGCCCAGCCGGCGCGCCAGGCGGTCCACGCCGATCTTCGTGCGCACGAAGACGATGGCCTGGCGCGGGCGCTCCTGGCTCAGCACCTTCACAAGCGCCTCGGGCTTCTCGCGGTCGCCGACCTCGAGGTAGAACTGCTCGACCGTGTCGATGGTCAGCGTGGCGGCCTTCACCTTGATCTCCACCGGGTCGTGCATGAATGCGTCCGCCAGGCGGCGGATCTCGGTGGGGACGGTGGCGCTGAAGAGTGCCGTCTGGCGGCCCATGGGACAGCGCCGGAGAATGGTCTCCACGTCCTCCAGGAACCCCAGGTCGAGCATCTCGTCGGCCTCGTCGAGGATCACGTAGCGCGCTCCGTCGAGGTACAGGTGGTGCCGGTTGATCATGTCGAGCACGCGGCCCACGGTGCCCACCACCACCTGCGCGCCCTGCCCCAGTCGCGCCGCCTGGTCCCGGATCGGCGCGCCCCCGAAGATGGCCACCACGTCCACGCCGCGGCCCTCGCCGTAGGCGCGCAGCGCCTGGGTCACCTGGATGCACAGCTCCCGGGTGGGGGTGAGCACGATCGCCTGGACGCTCGGATCCTCGGGATCGATGTAGTCCACCATCGGCAGGCCGAACGCGGCGGTCTTCCCGGTGCCGGTCTGAGCCTGGCCGATCACGTCGCGTCCCTCGAGCAGCGGCGGGATGGTCTGCTCCTGGATCGGAGTCGGGTCCTTGTAGCCCAGATGAGCGAGCGATTCCAGCGTGGACTTGGAGAGTCCGAGTTCGGCGAAGGTGGCCATGCGGCGTTTGAGACTACTCGGCGGCGCTTGCAGCGCAGCGCCGTATCCCCCCATCGTGCGAGAGCATGGGGGCGTGAGCCGCGCTCGCCAACGCAATCTTCTGCTCGGCACGGCAACGGCGCTGGGATCGGTCGCCGCGATCACGGGGCTGATCTTCGGGCTCCGGGAGCTGGTGCCCGTGGTGTCCACGGGCGTCGTCTACCTGCTGGCGGTGCTGCTTGTCTCGAGCTACTGGGGCCTGTGGATGGGACTCGGCACCGCGGTGCTCAGCGCGCTGGCCTTCAACTTCTTTCACATCCCGCCCACCGGACGGTTCACGATCGCCGACGACCGCAACTGGGTCGCGCTCGTGACCTTCCTCGTCGCGGCACTGGTCACGAGCAGTCTCGCGGGGGCCGCCCGCAGCCGCGCCGAGGAGGCCGACCGCCGCCGGAAGGAGGCCGACCTGTCCGCGGAGCTCGCGCGCGTGCTGCTCAGCGGATCGAGTGTGGAGGAATCGCTGCGCTCCGCGAGCCAGCGCATCGCCAGGACGTTCGACCTGCCCTCGGTGGCCATCGAGCTCGGCTGGGTGGACAGCGACCAGCGCCGGCGCGCGCTCCCGCTGATCGTGGAGGGCAGCCGCATCGGCACCGTGCTGGTGCCCTCCGACACCGACCCGGAGGTGCTCGACGCGCTCCAGGACCGCGTGATTCCAGGCCTGGAGACCTTGGTGGCCGCCGTGCGCAGGCGCGAGGAGCTCGAGTCCCAGGTGATCGAGACGAAGGCGCTGAGACGCTCGAATGTGGTGAAGACCACGATCCTGCGCTCGGTCTCCCACGACCTCCGCTCTCCCCTCACGGCGATCACGGCCGCCGCGGGCGGCCTAGGGTCGGACACGCTGACCGAGGAGGAGCGGCGTGAGCTGGCCTCCGTGATCAGCACGGAGAGTGGGCGCCTCTCGCGCATGGTGGACAACCTGCTCGACCTCAGCCGGCTCCAGGCCGGAGGGGTGCATCCGCGCCAGGACTGGATCGGGGTGGACGAGGTGATCCGCGCGGCCATCGCCACCGTGCCCTCGCCTCCCGCCGGCTTCGACCTCCAGCTCGACCCCGAGCTGCCGGCGGTGAACGCCGACGCCGAGCAGCTCGAGCGGGCATTGGCCAACGTGCTGGAGAACGCGGTCCGCGTGGCCGGAGAGGATCCGGTGGCGGTCCGCGCGCGGGTGACGAACCATCAGGTCCTGATCCGGATCTCCGACCACGGTCCCGGGATCGCCAAGGGGGATCTCGAGCGGGTGTTCGAGCCGTTCCTCCGGGCATCCGGCGAGGACGGGTCCGGGTCCGGTCTCGGGCTCGCCATCGCGCGCGGCTTCCTGGAGGCGAACGGAGGCAGGATCAGGGCCGAGTCGCTGCCCGGCCAGGGCGCGAGCTTCGTGATCCACCTGCCGCTGGACGCGGGCGCGGACACGCCATGAGCGACGAGCGGGTGCTCGTGGTGGACGACGAGCGCCAGATCCTCCGCGCGCTGCGGATCATCCTGCGCGACGCGGGATTCGAGGTGGCCACCGCGGACACCGCCCAGGAGGCGCTGGACGCTCTCGCGGTCCGTCCTCCCGATGCGGCGATCATCGACCTGATCCTCCCGGACGGGAACGGCGTGGACATCTGCCGCTCGATCCGCGAGTGGAGCGAGATGCCGGTGATCGTCCTGTCCGCGGTGGGGGAGGAGGCGGAGAAGGTCCGAGCGCTGGAGGCGGGCGCGGACGACTACGTGACCAAGCCCTTCGGGCCCGACGAGCTGATCGCTCGCCTCCGGGCTGCGCTCCGGCGGGCCAAGAAGGGCGCCCAGGACGAGCCCGTGCTGAGCGCGCCAGGGCTGGAGCTCGACCTGGCCGCGCACCGGGTGGCGGTGGATGGGCAGGAGGTGCACCTCACCCCCACCGAGTACGAGCTGCTCCGGGTGCTCATGCAGCGCCGCGGCCGGCTGATGACCCACCGCGCCCTGCTCGCGGAGGTATGGGGCCCGGGATACGTGGAGGACACCCAGGTCCTGCGCGTGCACGTGGCCAACCTCCGGCGCAAGATCGAGGCCGAGCCCGCCACGCCGCGCTACGTGGTGACCGATCCGGGCGTGGGCTACCGCTTCGCCGTCTGAGCGCCCCTCTTCACGACATCTTTAGGGCGGCGCGGCGGATCTTCATGTCTCCTTGACGGCGCCGATCCGATGCTGGCTACAGCCATGGACGCCGTCGCCATCCTCGTAGGGCTAGCGGTCCTCGCCGCGATGTTCCTCGTGCTGAAGGGCCTCGACCGGGTATGAGCACCGCGGAGCTCTTCGGCCTGATCGTTTCGCTGCTGGTCTTCGGCTACCTGCTCTACGCCCTTCTGCGCGGTGAGCGGCTGTGACCGCCCAGGGCTGGCTCCAGATCGCCCTCTACCTGGCGGTGCTCACGGCGCTCACGCCGGTCCTGGGCGCGTACATCGCGCGCGTCTACCAGGGCGAGCACGTGGCCCTCGAGCGCGTGCTTGGCCCGGTCGAGCGCCTGACCTACCGCGCGCTGCGCACCGACCCGGAGCGACAGCAGGACTGGAAGGAATACGCGCGCACGACGCTCGTGTTCAGCGCGCTCTTCTTCGTCGCCCTGTTCGTGATCCTCCGCACCCAGGGGATTCACCCCTTCAACCCGGAGGGCTTCCACTCGGCGCCCTGGGACGTGTCCTTCAACACCGCGACCTCGTTCGTGACCAACACGAACTGGCAGTTCTACGGGGGCGAGACCACGCTCACGTACTTCTCACAGATGGCGGGGCTGGGGGTGCAGAACTTCGTGTCGGCCGCGGTGGGCATGGCGGTGCTCGCCGCGGTCATCCGCGGCTTCGCCAGTCGCGGGGCGAAGGAGCTCGGGAACTTCTGGCAGGACGTGACCCGCACCCTGCTGTACATCCTGCTTCCCCTGTCCCTGGTCGGCGCGCTCGTGCTCGTCTCGCAGGGGGCGATCCAGACGCTCGGCGGCTATGTGACCGCCACGACCCTTCAGGGCGCCGATCAGACGCTCGCGCTCGGGCCGGCCGCCTCGCAGATCGCCATCAAGCAGCTGGGCACCAACGGCGGTGGCTTCTTCTCCGTGAACAGCGCGATGCCGTTCGAGAACCCCACGACCTTCTCGAACTTCGTCGAGGTGCTGTTCATCCTGCTCATCCCGGCCGCACTGACCGCGACGTTCGGGCGCATGGTCGGCAACCGCCGCCAGGGCTGGGCGCTGTACGCGGCGATGGCGGTGATGATGGTGGGGGGCGTCGTGGTGGCCTACGCCGCGGAGCAGAACGGTTCGCCGGCGGAGAAGGCGGCCAACGTGTCGGTGGCCTCCGCCGATGGCACCACGGGCGGCAACCTCGAGGGCAAGGAGCAGCGCTTCGGCATCGCGAACAGCGCGCTCTGGGCCACGGTCACCACCGACGCCTCGAACGGCTCGGTGAACTCGGCCCACGACTCCTACACCGGCATTGGCGGAAGCGTTCCGCTCATCAACATGATGACCGGCGAGGTGATCTTCGGCGGGGTCGGCTCGGGGCTCTACGGGATGCTCCTCATGGTCCTGCTCGCGGTGTTCATCGCCGGGCTGATGGTGGGCCGCACGCCGGAGTACCTCGGCAAGAAGGTCGAGGCGCGCGAGGTGAAGCTCGTGCTGATCGGGGTGCTGGCCGTGCCGCTCGGCGTGCTCATCGCCACCGCGCTGTCGATCGCGACCAAGTACGGCGCACCATCGATCTACAACTCCGGGCCGCAGGGATTCTCCGAGACCCTCTACGCCTACACCTCGCAGACGAACAACAACGGCTCGGCCTTCGCCGGGTTCACCGGCTTCGTGCAGCCGAACGCCCCGGGCAACGTGGGTGCGTTCGGAATCACCTTCGCCGACCTTCTCGGCGGCGTGGCCATGTTCGCCGGCCGCTTCATTCCGCTGCTCGCGGCGCTCGCCGTCGCGGGGTCGCTGGCCACCAAGCGGGTCGCCCCGGCCGGCGCCGGGACCTTCAGGACGGACACGCCCACGTTCGTGTTCCTGCTCATCTCGGTGGTGGTCATCGTCGGCGCGCTCACCTTCTTCCCCGCCCTGCTCCTCGGCCCGGTCGTCCAGGGCCTGACCCCCCAGCTCTTCTGACATGCGCCGCGACCTGATCACATCCGCACTCGCGATCGTCGTCTTCACGGTCCTCTTCGGGCTCGTGTACCCGCTGGCCACCACCGGCATCTCGCAGGTGGTGTTCGCGAGCAACGCGGACGGGAGCCAGATCAAACGGGACGGCAGGGTGGTGGGCTCGAAGCTGATCGGGCAGGACTTCAAGAACGACGCGCGCTACTTCCAGTCGCGGCCGTCGGTCACCGGCTACAACCCGGCGGGCACCTTCTTCAACAACCTCGGCCCGAACGAGAGGGCCCTTCGCGACCTCTTCAGGAAGAACCTCGCCGCCTATCTGAAGCGCGAGCGGCCGTACAGCCCGAGGTTGACGGTGCGCGACGTTCCCGTCGACGCGGTGACCACGTCGGCCTCCGGCGTGGACCCGCACATCTCCGAGGCCAACGCCCGCATCCAGGCTCAGCGAGTGGCGAAGGTGCGCGGACTCCCCGTGGCCCGCGTGAACGACCTGATCGACCAGAACACGGACGGCCGCCGGCTCGGCTTCCTCGGCGAGCCCGGCGTGAACGTGCTCGAGCTGAACCTGGCCCTCGACCGGGAGGGCTCCTGAAACATGCTCGACCTGCAGACACTGCGTTCGGCCCTGTTGGAGAGCCTCACGAAGCTCGATCCACGCCACCAGATCCGCAACCCGGTGATGTTCGTGGTCGAGATCGGCGCGCTGATCACCACGATCGGCTGGCTGATCCAGGCCTTCGGCGGCTCCCCGCTGGGCGGCGGCGACGAGCCCGCCTGGTTCAGCTTCACGGTGGGCGTCTGGCTGTGGCTCACCGTCGTCTTCGCGAATCTGGCCGAGGCCCTGGCCGAGGGCCGCGGCAAGGCCCAGGCGAAGGCGCTCCGGGCGATGCGCACGGAGACCGTGGCCCGGATGCGGGACGGCGGCGAGAAGCCGGCCTCCGAGCTTCAGCGCGGCGACGTGGTGGCGGTGGAGGCGGGCGAGCTGATCCCCGGCGACGGCACGGTGATCGAGGGCATCGCCTCCGTGGACGAGTCCGCCATCACGGGCGAGTCCGCGCCGGTGATCCGCGAGTCCGGCGGGGACCGCAGCGCGGTGACCGGAGGCACACGGGTGCTGTCGGACCGCATCCTCGTGGAGATCACGCAGGAGCCGGGTGGGAGCTTCCTCGACCGCATGATCGCGCTGGTCGAGGGTGCCGAGCGCCGCAAGACCCCGAACGAGATCGCCCTCGGGATCCTGCTCGCGGGCATGACCCTCATCTTCCTGGTGGTGGTGGTGACCCTGCGGCCGTTCGCCGAGTTCGCGAACACCTCCGCGTCCGTGGTCACCCTGATCGCGCTGCTCGTGTCGCTGATCCCGACCACGATCGGAGCGCTGCTGTCGGCCATCGGCATCGCGGGCATGGACCGGCTCGTGCGGCGCAACGTCCTGGCGCTGTCCGGCCGCTCGGTGGAGGCCTCGGGCGACGTGGACGTGCTCCTCCTGGACAAGACCGGGACGATCACGCTCGGCAACCGCCAGGCCACGGAGTTCCTTCCCATGCCCGGAGTCGAGGACTCCGCGCTCGCGGAGGCGGCGCAGATGGCGTCGCTGGCCGACGAGACCCCCGAGGGCCGCTCGATCGTGGTCCTGGCCAAGCAGTACGGGCTGCGCGAGCACCACTTCGATCCCTCCGCCCGCTTCGTGCCCTTCAGCGCCGAGACCCGCATGAGCGGAGTGGACTACGACGAGACGCGCCTGCGCAAGGGCGCGGGCGACGCGATCATCCACTTCGTGAGCGCCGAGGGCGGGCGGGCGCCGGCGGAGCTGAAGGCCACCATCGACCGGGTGGCCCGCGAGGGGGGCACGCCCCTGGCGGTGGCGCGCGACAGCCAGGTGCTCGGGGTCGTCTACCTGAAGGACGTGGTGAAGGAGGGGATCCGGTCCCGCTTCGACCAGCTCCGGGCGATGGGCATCCAGACGGTGATGATCACGGGCGACAACCCGCTCACCGCGGCCAAGATCGCGGACGAGTCGGGCGTGGACGACTTCCTCGCCGAGGCCACCCCGGAGCGCAAGCTCGAGCTGATCCGCGAGCGCCAGCGCGACGGCCAGCTCGTGGCCATGACCGGCGACGGCACGAACGACGCCCCGGCCCTCGCTCAGGCCGACGTGGGGGTGGCCATGAACACCGGCACCCAGGCCGCGCGCGAGGCGGGGAACATGGTGGACCTCGACTCGAATCCGACGAAGCTGATCGAGATCGTGGAGATCGGCAAGCAGCTCCTGATCACCCGCGGCGCCCTCACCACGTTCTCGGTGGCGAATGACGTGGCCAAGTACTTCGCGATCCTGCCCGCGATCTTCGCCTCGACCTACGCGGCCGCCGGGGACTCCACGGGGCCGCTGGACAGGCTCAACATCATGAATCTGGGCTCGGCCCAGTCGGCGATCATCTCAGCGATCGTCTTCAACGCGCTGATCATTCCGCTGCTGGTGCCCCTGGCCCTGCGCGGCGTGCGCTACCGCCCGGTGGGCGCCACGGCCCTGCTGCGGCGCAACCTCCTGATCTACGGCGTGGGCGGCGTGATCGCGCCCTTCATCGGCATCAAGCTCGTGGACCTATTGGTCCACAACGTCCTCGGCGCCTGAGCCCGCGCCACAATCCCGGCATGCCGGACGACGGTCGGGGCCACTACAAGATCTTCCTCGGCATGGCCGCGGGGGTGGGTAAGACGTACCGGATGCTCCAGGAGGGGCGCGCGGCGCAGGCGGACGGGCGCGACGTGGTGGCCGGCGTGCTCGAGACCCACGGCCGCGCGGAGACCGCGGCCCAGGCCGAGGGCCTCGAGATCCTCCCCCGGAGGGAGGTGGAGTACCGCGGCGCACGGCTCGAGGAGATGGACCTGCCTGCGGTCTTTCACCGCGCGCCGGAGCTTTGCCTGGTGGACGAGCTCGCCCACACGAACGCGCCGGGCCTCGAGCACGCCAAGCGCTACCAGGACATCGAGGACGTGCTCGACGCAGGGATCGACGTGTTCTCGACGGTGAACGTGCAGCACCTGGAGAGCCTGAACGACCAGGTGGCTGAGCTCACAGGCGTGCGGGTGAAGGAGACCTTTCCCGACCAGGTGCTCTCGGCGGCGGACGAGGTGGTGCTGGTGGACCTGACCCCCGAGGCGCTCACGCAGCGGCTGCGCGAGGGGAGGGTCTATCCGCCGGAGCGCGTGCCCACCGCGCTGAACAGCTTCTTCCGCGTGGAGAACCTGTCGGCGCTGCGGGAGGTGGCGCTGCGCCAGGTGGCCGAGGATGTGGAGGCCAAGCGCCTCGTCACGCCGGCGGAGGCGCTTGGCACCCGCGAGGAGGCGCTGTTCGGGGAGGCGCCACAGCCCGTGGCGGAGCGGGTCCTGGCGCTGGTGCGCCCGGGCGACTCAGCCCAGCGGCTGGTGCGGCGGGCCTGGCGCTCGAGCCAGCGCCTGGCCGCCGACCTCGACCTCCTCTACGTGGCGCCGCCGGGCGCGCCGCCCAGAGGGGACGAGCGCGAGGCGCTGGAGTCGCTCCGACGGCTCGCGTCCGTCCTGGGTGCCTCGCTCCTGGTGGAGGTGGACGACCACGTGGCCGAGGCCGCTGCCCGGGTGGCCGCCGAGCGCGGCACCACGTACGTGCTCATGGGCCGGCCGCGGCCCCGGCGCGGACCGCGCCGCCTTGAGGAGTCGCTTGCGGAGGGGCTGCTGCGGAGACTGCCGGGCGTGGACCTGCGCATCGTGGCCGACCCCCGGCAGTGATTATTCGTCGGGGTAGGACACGCCGACCTGGGCCCGGATCTCGTCCATGGTGTGCATTACCTCGAGCGTGCCGCGCCAGCTCATGCGCGGGCTCTCCGTCTCGCCCGCGGCCACGCGGCGCGCCACCTCGGCGGCCTCGAATTGAAGGCCCTTCGCGAGTGGATGCGAGAACGTCCAGGCATCCCCGTCACGGCGGGTGACCGTGAACGACGCCGGGCCGTAGAAGCGTCCCTCCACCTCGATCCGCCCCTCGGTGCCCGAGATCGCGGCGCGCGTGGGGGTCTGTGCCCAGAGCGTGGTGCTGAGCACCGCCTGGGTGCGCCCGCCGTAGCCGAGCACCGCGCTCGTCTGGCCGTCCACTCCGGTCTCGGTGAGCACCCCGGCCGCCTGCACGGTCACCGGAGGGCCGAGCAGGTCGTGGGCGAAGGAGACCGGGTAGACGCCAAGATCCAGGAGCGCGCCGCCGGCCAGCTCAGGCGCGAACAGCCGGTGGCCGGCATCGAAGGCGAACCACTGGCCGTGATCGGCGGTGAGCAGCAGCGGCTCGCCGATCGCGCCGTCCGCGAGCACGCGGTGCAGCTCGGCCACGTGGGGGAGGAAGCGCGTCCACATGGCCTCCATGGCGAACACGCCCGCCGCCCGGGCCGCGTCCAGGACCTCGCGCGCCTCGGCCTCGTTGCGAGTGAAGGCCTTCTCCACCAGCACGTGACGGCCCGCGGCGATGGCC
Organism: uncultured Thermoleophilaceae bacterium; assembly: GCA_963819115.1. Classification (GTDB taxonomy): domain Bacteria; phylum Actinomycetota; class Thermoleophilia; order Solirubrobacterales; family Thermoleophilaceae; genus JACVRW01. The sequence continues at coordinate 98,305 of CAWFUR010000012.1, forward strand.
AGGAGCGCCTGTTCGCGGTGCTCGGAGTGGGGCGTGGCCACGTAGACCGCCTCCACGGCCGGGTCGGCCACGAGCGAGTCGTAGCTCCCGTGCGCGGTGGGCACGCCGTGGGCGGCGGCGAAGGCGCCGGCCCGCGCCGCGTCGCGGGACCCCACCGCCACCACATGTCCGCGCGTGTGCTCGCGCACCGCGGCCGCGAACTGGGCGGCGATCCCGCCCGGCCCGAGGATGCCCCAGCGCAGGGGCGGAGCGGAGAGCGGATCCTCGGCGGTCACGCGGCCGGGTCCAGCAGCAGCTTGCCGCTGGTCCGGCGCGCCGCCAGGTCCTCGTGCGCCCTGCGCACCTCGGACATCGGGTAGGTCTCGCCCACCTGCGGCCGCAGCTCGCCCCGCACCGTGCGCTCGAAGAGGTCCGCCAGCGGCTCCTCCATCATCTCCCGCCGCCCGAGGCAGTGCATCAGCCAGAAGCCCACCACCGCACGGCTCTTTCGCATCAGCCGGCCGGTGCGCAGCTCGCTCTGCTCGCGCCCGGAGATTCCGTAGACCACGATCCGGCCGAAGGGCGCGAGCGCCTCGAGGGCCGAGTCGAACATCCGCCCGCCGGACATCTCCAGCACCACGTCCACCTGGTTGCCCCCGTTGGCCTCGAGGATGGCGGCGGTGAGATCCTCGGCGGCAGGGTCGATCGCCGCGTCCGCGCCCAGCTCCAGCGTCCTGGCCCGCTTCTCCTCGGAGCTGGCCGTGGCGATCACGCGGCCGGCTCCGAACGGCCTGGCCAGCTGAAGCGCCAGGCTGCCCACGCCGCCGGCCCCGGACACCACCACCACGCTCTCGCCGGCGCCGAGCTTGGCCGAGGTGCGGTACAGGTGCCAGGCCGTGAGGCCCTGGATCAGGAGCGCCAGCGCGGCGCCGTCGTCCAGGCCATCGGGAATCGGGAAGGTCTGGTCGGCGCGCGCCACGGCCCGCTCGGCGTAGCCCCCGGAGCGCAGCAGGGAGATCACGCGGCGGCCGTCCGGGCCGGTGCCCGCCACCTCACCGCCCAGCACGTACGGCAGCTCGTACTTCGCGATGTAGCTGTCCTCGCGCTGGTGGATGTCCGCGAAGTTGAGCCCGGCGGTGGACACGTCCACGAGCAGCTCGCCCTCCCCCGGAACGGGCGCGGGCAGGTCCACCACGTTCAGCACCTCGGGACCGCCGAACTGCTCGATCTGAACGGCGCGCATGGGCCGGAACACTACGAGGAGCGCAGCCCGATCGTTGATCGGGTGAGCACCGCAGGATGCCTTCCTATGCAGCGGGCACGGCTCTGGCTTCGGCGGTCTCGGCGGCGATGCGTGAGGCAATGCGCCTGGTCGCGTCCATCAGGTAGGTGAGGCTGCCCTCGTCCTCGAGCGGGCGGCCCACGAACACCACGAGCATTCCCGCGCGGACCTCGAAGCAGGGCGCGAGGGGGTGCTCGGCCAGCCAGACCACGAGGCTCGGGGACAGGAGCTGACGCGCCATGTTCTCGTCCTGTCCGTTGTCCACCAGCACCTCGTAGCGGCGCGAGAAGGCCACGCTCTCCAGCTCGATGGCCCGGGTGCCGGACCGCCGCCAGTCGGGCGCGCCCGGGATCAGGCCGCGGTGAGGGCGGAGGAACAGGCCCTTGAAGGTGGCCATCGAGGGCTCCAGGTCAGCCACGCAGAGGGTCATGCGGTGCCGGGAGCGCGCGCGGCCGAGCTGGATCGAGTTCGGGTCCCGGCCCTCCTCGATCTCCTCCCATACGTACTGGCCGATGCCCCCGGTGAGCCGCGGCTCACCGGGCAGCGTGCCGGTCATCCAGTGCTCGCACCAGCGGCGATCGCCCGCCCCAAGGAGGGGCGTGAGCGGCAGCAGGCCGGAGCGCGGCCAGTAGACCAGGCCCAGCGAGCGTGCGTAGTGGCGGTAGAAGCGCTCGCCGGCGGCGCGATCGGCCACCACGGCGCTAACCGCGAGCACGAGGGCCACCACCACGAGCGGCCCGGCGACCATGATCGGAAGGTCACGCCGGGAAGCGCCGAAGGCGAACACGGCGACGGATCCGAACACCGCCGTGTAGGCGCCGGCCCGGCTGTACAGGTAGGAGCGGAACAGGTCCCCACGGCCGCTGTCCGCGTTCGTCGGGGAGCGGGTCACGACGCCCTCAGAAGGCGACGCGCGGAACCGCGCGCTCGGCCGCCACCTCGATCTCGAAGAAGTCCCTGGTGCGGAAGGACATCGGTCCGGCGATCAGCAGCGTGGGGAACACCTGGACGCGGGTGTTGTAGGCCTGCACGTTGGCGTTGTAGATGCGCCGCGAGGCCTGGATCTCGTCCTCGATCTCGGCCAGCTCGCCCTGGAGCTTCTGGTAGCTCTCGGCCGCCCGCAGCTCGGGGTAGGCCTCGGCCAGGGCGTTCACCGCGCCGAGCGCGGTGGTGAGCTTCGCCTCGGCCCGCTCCACCTCGTCCGGGCCGCCGTGGGCGGCCTCGGCCGCGCCTCGTGCCTCGGTCACGGCCTCGAGGGTGGACCGCTCGTGCGCCGCGTAGCCCTTCACCGTCTCCACGAGGTTCGGCACCAGGTCGTGGCGGCGCTTCAGCTGCACGTCCACGCCGCTCCACGACTCGTCCACCTTGTTCCTCGAGCCGATGAGCGCGTTGTAGGACAGCACCGCCCAGAGCGCCGACAGGGCCAGGACGCCGAGAAGGATGTATAGGCCGGTCATGGGAGCGTTATCGGCCGCATGGGGGCTCTCCCTGAGAGCCCTAGCTAGGCTCTCCGCCCCTATGAGCCTCACTGTTGTCGGTTCGATCGCCTTCGACGCGGTCAAGACCCCCTTCGGCGAGCGCGAGCGCATGCTCGGCGGCTCGGCCACCCACTTCTCGCTGGCGGCGAGCTTCTTCACCGACGTCCGCGTGGTCGGACCGGTGGGCGAGGACTTCGGCGACGCGGAGTACGCCGTGCTGCGGGACCGCGGAGTGAACACCGACGACATCGAGGAGGTGGAGGGCGGCCGGACGTTCTTCTGGAAGGGCGAGTACGAGTGGAACCTGAACATCAGGCACACGCTCGACACGCAGCTGAACGTGTTCGGCGAGTTCGCGCCCAAGCTCTCCGAGGCCTCGCGCTCGGCCGACGCGCTCTTCCTGGCGAACATCCAGCCCGACCTGCAGCGCGAGGTGCGGGAACAGTGCCCGGACGTGAAGCTCGCCGGACTCGACTCGATGAACCTGTGGATCGAGACGGCACGCGACTCCCTGGTTCGCACGATCGGGACCGTGGACGTCCTCTTCATGAACGACGACGAGGTCCGGATGCTCACCGAGCAGCCGACCCTGCTGAAGGCGGCACGCACCCTGATGGAGATGGGCCCGTCCACCGTTGTGGTCAAGCAGGGGGAGTACGGCGCCGCCCTGTTCACCGGGGAGGGGCCGGGGTTCTTCTCTCTTCCGGCCTATCCGCTGGAGACGGTGATCGACCCCACCGGCGCGGGCGACAGCTTCGCCGGCGGCTTCCTCGGCTACCTCGTGTCCGAGGGCTCGCCCACCGACGACGCCTCCCTGCGCCGGGCGATGACCTACGGATCGGTGCTCGCCTCCTTCAACGTCGAGCAGTTCGGCACCGAGCGCGTTCAGACGCTCACCCGTGCCGAGGTGGACGCCCGCTACGACGAGTTCCGGCGGATGACGGCGATCGACGACGTGGCCACCGTCCAGGATCACTGAGTCCCCAGGCGCGCGGCCGGGGATGACCGGCGTGAGCCCCCGGATGACATTGGCGCGCTCGGGTGGATTCCCGGGCCGCCGTGGGGGTACCATCCTCTGATGCACGGCTTCTGGGCGATCTTCTGGCTTGCGCTCGTGATGAAGATCCCGATCTGCCTGCTGCTCTACATCGTGTGGTGGGCGGTGAAGGACCCGCCCGTGGCCGAGATCGCCGACGACGGTGATGGCGGCTCGGACCGCCACGGCCCCGGACCGCGCCGGCCCAGGCCGCAGCCTCCCCGGAGAGGTCCGCACGGCGATCCGCCCCCGGCCGCGCCCGCGCGCGTGCGGGTGGCGTCACCGCAGCCTCGAGTGCCCGACGGGCACTCTCCTCCGGACCCTTCCTGAGCCTGGGACTACGCCGCGCGGCGGCGGCGCGGCTCGTAGGTGGCGCAGCTCTCGTGGGCCACGGCGCCGCCCCCAAGGCGGAGGCGCGGGTCCTTGTGCGAAACGCCACGACCACAGACCGCGCACACCGGACGCCCGCCCCTGGGGGTGGCCATGGCCCTGCGGATGTTCTCGACGAGGTCGACCATTGTGAGCGGAGGCGGATGTCCCTCCACCCATACCTTCGGCATCGCACCGGCGGATCAGGTGACTTGTCGGTGAAATTGCGTCCCCGTTCGGTAGCTTTCGCGCTGTGAACGCCTTCTACGTCTGCGGCGGGCTGCTGGCGGTCTGGGCCGTCACGGTCTCAGCCCTGGGGATCACGCGGGAGAACTTTCCCGGCACGGACGGCGCCGCCAGGATCGTCGGCGCGATCTCCGTGATTCTGGTGATCGCCGCGATCGGCACCGCCATCTACACCGCGGCGCACGAAGAGGACGAGAAGGGCAGCGACGTCGCGGCCCTGATTCTTCCCGTCTGACGATGGCGCCCATCGACGACGGGACAGCCGTGCACTACACCGCTCTCGAGCGAGGCACGCCGGTCTACGGGTCGGACGAGGTGCTCGCCGGGAGGGTGTTGGAGGTGCTCGACAACTACCGCGAGCACATCTTCGACGGGCTCGTGGTGCAGACCGAGGGCGGCGCGCGCGTGTTCGTGGACGCGCCCGAGGTCGCCCGCACGGCCGAGCGCGCGGTGACCCTCACCATCACCGCGGCCGAGACCGAGAAGCTGCCGCCGCCGGAGCCGAGCTCCCCTCCCGTGACGGGCACGGCCAAGCGCCTCTTCGGCGGGCTCCGCCGCCGCTAGGGTCGGGCAGGAACACCAGCGCGACTGAGGGAGCCATGGCAGAAGACCAGACAGACCGGCAGGACAACGGAGGGGTAGCCACCGCCCGCGACTCGCTCACCGTCACGGACAACCGCACCGGCGACACCTACGAGGTCGAGATCTCGGAAGGCACCGTGAAGGCAATGGACTTCCGGCAGATGAAGGTGTCGGAGGGCGACTTCGGCCTCATGACCTACGACCCGGCGTACACCAACACCGCGTCGTGCCGCAGCTCGATCACGTACATAGACGGCGATGCCGGGGTGCTCGAGCACCGCGGGTATCCGATCGAGCAGCTGTGTGAGAAGTCCAGCTACCTCGAGGTGGCCTACCTCCTGATCTACGGCGAGCTGCCGACCAAGGACCAGCTCGACACGTGGATCTACCAGATCACCCACCACACCTACGTCCACGAGAACATCAAGATGTTCGTGGAGGGCTTCCGCTACGACGCCCACCCGATGGGGATGCTCCTGGCCACCACCGGCGCGCTCTCGACCTTCTACCCGGCGGCAAAGAACATCGGCGCCGAGATGGAGCGTCACATGGCCGCCGTGCGGATGATCGCGAAGGTGCCGACCCTCGCGGCCTTCGCCTACCGGCACAACCTCGGGCTCCCGTACGTCTATCCGGACAACGACCTCTCCTACCCCGGCAACTTCCTCTCGATGATGTTCAAGATGACGGAGGTCAAGTACGAGCCCGACCCGCGTCTGGAGAAGGCCCTCGACGTGCTGTGGATCCTGCACGCCGACCACGAGCAGAACTGCTCGACCAGCGCGGTGCGGAGCGTGGGCTCATCCGAGGTCGATCCCTACTCGGCCATGGCGGCGGGCGTGGCAGCTCTCTACGGCCCCCTCCACGGCGGGGCCAACGAGCAGGTGCTGCGGATGCTCGACCGCATCGGCACCGTGGAGAACATCCCCGATTTCCTCCAGGGCGTGAAGGACCGCAAGGAGCGCCTGATGGGCTTCGGGCACCGCGTCTACAAGAACTACGACCCGCGGGCGCGGATCATCAAGGAGCACGTGGACCAGGTCTTCGAGGTCACGGGCAAGAACCCGAAGCTCGACATCGCCACCGAGCTCGAGAAGCGGGCGCTCGACGACGACTACTTCACCGAGCGCAAGCTCTACCCGAACGTCGACTTCTACTCGGGCCTCATCTACGAGGCGCTGGACCTCCCGACGGAGATGTTCACGGTGATGTTCGCCATCCCACGCACCTCGGGCTGGGTCTCTCAGTGGCTCGAGATGGTGCAGGACGACGAGACGAAGATCGCCCGCCCGCGACAGATCTACACCGGCGAGCGGGAGCGGGACTACCCGGGAATCGACTCACGGCCCGAGCTCACCAACCCGCCCGTGGACGAGAACATAAAACTGGGCGCCTGATGGCAGGGTGCGGTGCTCGCCCGATGACATGGCTCCGGTGCTCGCCTGATCACCGATCAGGCTGCGCTCCTCGCCGCCGATCGGGCTGCGCTCCTCCCTCGGCGCGCCTAGATTCTGAAAACAGGCACGAGTCTTTTCTCGTGCTCGGCCTCGATGCTGGCCACCACCTCGAGGTGCTCCTCCAGCCCTGAGCCGCGCAGCTTGGTGGCCAGCAGCTCGTCCACCTGGAAGAGGCCGGAGGAGTTGTTCATCGCGATCTCGATGCGCACGGCCTTGTCCTCGCCCGGTTCGATCGACACGGCGTCGATGGCCGCGGCCGAGAGCGAGTGGATGTTGGGGCGGCGGGTCTCGAAGGGCACGCGTGAGCGGCCCGAGGCCATGTCGAGCGCGTCGGCCACGCGCAGCACCGCGGCCTCCATCGTGAAGGGATCGCCGGCGCGGCGGTGGCCGATCACGGCGTGGAGCGCCTCGGCGGTGATCACCGTGCGCTCCGGCTCGGGGTAGACGTCCTCGAGCAGGAGCGGCAGGCGGTCGGCGGCGAGGAAGAGGCTGAAGGCCTCGTGGTCGGTCCGGTGGATCGACATGCCGGTGTCGTGGAAGAGGCAGCCGGCGGCGATCACCACCTCGGAGTCGTGGGCCTTCATGCCGTGCTGCGAGACCATCACGGGCTCCACGCCGCCGCGCACCAGGAGCCGGAACAGCCGCAGCGCGATGTTCAGCACGATCCGGATGTGCACCCAGGAGTGGTCGGACATGCCGAGCCGCTCGGCGTTCACCTGCTGCATGTACCACCAGCCGCGCATCCGCTCGTCGGCGTTGGCAGCGTCGAGCAGCGCCTGCAGGCGGCGGTTCCCGCGGGTGGGAACACTGATCTCCATCTCGGGAAGGTCCACGGCCGCAAGGGTGGCAGGCCCCGGGGAGGAGCGCAGCCCGATCGGCGGCGAGGAGCGGAGCCTGATCGGTGATCAGGCGAGCACCGGAGCCATGTCATCGGGCGAGCACCGGACCATGCCATCGCCCCCGGGTACGCTCTTACCGTGATGGCGGAGCCACTTGTGGACGGTCACGGACGGCGGATCTCGGATCTGCGCGTGTCCATCACGGACCGCTGCAACTTCCGCTGCCAGTACTGCATGCCGGCCGAGGGCCTGCCCTGGCTCGACCGCGCGGAGATCCTCAGCTTCGAGGAGATCGAGCGCCTGGTTCGCGTGTTCGCCGCCATGGGTGTGAGCGACGTGCGCCTCACGGGGGGCGAGCCCCTCGTCCGGCGGGACTTCCCGCGCCTCCTGGGGATGCTGTCCGCGGTGCCCGGGGTGGATGACCTCTCGCTCACCACGAACGGCTTCCTCCTGGCCCGCGACGCCGCCGCGCTGGTGGACGCCGGGCTGCGGCGGGTGAACGTGTCCATCGACTCGCTGCAGCGCGACCGCTTCTTCCAGATCACACGGCGGGACTCGCTGCCCCAGGTGATGCGCGGCCTCGAGGCGATCGCCGCGTTCCCGCAGGTCCGCCCGGTGAAGGTCAACGCCGTGGCCCTGCGCGGGTTCACCGAGGAGGAGGCCGTGCCGTTTGCCGAGTTCGCGCGCTCCACCGCCTTCCAGGTTCGGTTCATCGAGTTCATGCCCCTCGACGGGAACCGGGCGTGGAGTGCGGACCAGGTGCTCACCGGCGACGAGATCCGGGAGATTGTGCACGCGGTCTACCCGCTCGAGGAGGTGCCGCGCGAAGACCACGCCACCGCGCGCGTGTTCCGGTTCGCGGACGGCCGCGGGGAGCTGGGGTTCATCAACCCCGTCTCCGAGCCCTTCTGCGCGGACTGCAACCGGGTGCGCATCACCGCCGAGGGCAAGCTCCGCACCTGCCTCTTCTCGATCAACGAGACGGATCTCCGCACGCCGCTGCGGGAGGGAGGGTCGGATGCCGATCTCGACCGGATGATCCGGGACGCGGTGTGGCGCAAGGAGCTGAAGCACCGCGTGGGCGAGCCCGGGTTCCGCCAGCCGCCCAGGACGATGAGCGCCATCGGCGGCTAGCGGGCCCGCGAGGTGTACGTCGTGAGGATGCGCAACGGCCCGAAGGTGACCCGAACGCGACACAGGTCTCTGGACGAGGCGCTCGACACCCTCCGCCGGCAGGCGGCAGAGCTCCGGAGCGGCACTCCGGTGGCGCCCGCGGGCACAGCCTTCCTGCGCCGCTTCGACCCGGTGTCCCGGGTGGTGGGCCGGGTCGAGCTGTCCGGGCCGAGGCGCCTGCGCGGGGGGCTCGACGTGCGCGGGGACGGCTCCAGCGAGGCCTTCCGCGGACGACTTCGCCGCACGCTCATCGAGGAGCGCGACGGGGAGAACGCCGATGACGCGCTGGCCCGTGTGCTGCGCGAGGACGCGCGCCCGTGAGCGGGCGCTGGCGCGTGCCGCTCCCGCGCGGCTCGGAGCCGCCGTACCGGGTGTTCGTGAACGGCGTGCCCCAGGAGGAGGGGGCGGACTACAAGGTGGTGGGCCGGGAGCTGCACTTCGCCAAGGCGCTCGAGAAGGAGCGGATCGGCGCCGGGCGCTGGGCGGCGATCTTCCTCGGCCTATGGGGTCACTACGGGAAGAACGACTCGGTGGACGTCCAGTACAGGATCTCGGGCCGCCAGACGGTGGCCACGGGACTGGACATCATCCCGCCGGACGACGGTTAACCTCTTCCGACCGTGCGCATCAGCCAGATCATCGAGAGCCGGCGGCCGGTCTTCTCCTTCGAGTTCTTCCCCCCGAAGACCGACGAGGGGCAGCGGACCCTGGAGCAGACCCTGTCCGTGCTGAAGGACGACTCCCCGGACTACGTGTCGGTCACCTACGGCGCGGGCGGCACCACGCGCGACCGCACCGTGGAGATCACGAAGTGGATCAAGCAGGACCTGGGCATCGAGGCGATGGCGCACCTGTCGCTCGTGGGCGAGGCCGAGAGCCGGCTGGTGGAGATCCTCGAGGAGATCACCGCCGCGGGGATCGAGAACGTGCTGGCGCTGCGGGGCGACCCACCGCGCGGGGAGACGGAATGGAAGGCCCACCCCGAGGGCCTCCACTACTCGATCGAGCTCATCCGGCTCATCCGCGAGCGCTTCGACTTCTCGGTCGGCGCGGCGTGCTTTCCCGAGGTGCACCCCGAGGCCCCCGACCCTGAGAGCGACCTCCGCTACGCACGCGAGAAGGTGGAGGCCGGGGCCGACTTCCTGATCACCCAGCTCTTCCTCGACAACGAGCTGTACTTCGACTTCGTGGAGAACGCCCGCGCGGCGGGCATCGGCGTGCCGATCATCCCGGGGATCATGCCCGTGACGAACTACAGCCAGATCAAGACGATCACCGGCATGTGCGGGGCCACCATCCCGAGTGAGCTCGAGACGCAGTTGGACGGGCGCGCCGACGACCCGGAAGCGGTTGCAGAGCTGGGAGTCGCTTATGCGACTCTCCAATGCTCCGATCTCCTGGCGCGGGGCGCGCCCGGCATCCACTTCTACACGCTGAACCGCTCGCCCGCAACGCGAGCGATCCTGGCGGCCCTCCGCGCGGCGCACCCGTGGACGAGGGCGCCGGCTCCGGTCTAGCCCGCCGCTCGCTTCGGCTCCACCGCCGACCACCAGGTCTGGTCCCCGTCGTCGGAGCGCTCGGCCTCGCCCAGCAGCTCCAGGTGGTCCAGGTAGCTGAGCGCCTGGGCCAGTCCCCAGCTCACCGCGATCTGGCCCGAGGCCTGTCCGCCCACCAGCTCGGGCACGATGTCGAAGGGCGTCCGGGGCCGCTCCGCGATCGCTGAGCGCACCACGTCCAGCTGGCGGTGTACCTCGCGCCGGTTCGCCTGGGCCAGCGCCCTTGCCTCGCGCACCGGGCGGCCGTGCCCGGCCAGCACGAGCTGCACGTCGAGCTCGTCCACGGTGTCCAGGCTGCGGAGGAACTCGCCCGCCGGATCGGGTGACCATCCGTAGTCGAAGAAGAGCGAGACCCGGCCCAGCAGGTGGTCGCCCGAGAGCAGCAGGCCGCGGTCGGGCTGGTGGAGCACCACGTGGGACGGGGCGTGGCCCGGGGTCTCGTAGACCTGGAAGGTGCCGAGGTCGGTGTCCACCTCCACGCCGGGCACGAGGTCGCGGTCGGGCATCACGATCTCGGCGATGCCGTACCCCTGCCCGCGCCGCTCCTTCTCGTACCGAGCCAGCGCCTCGGCGGGCACGCCGCTCTGCCGGGCCACCTCCAGGCGGCGCTCGAACGCCCGGTCGGGGTCGGCGGCCGCCCTCGTCATATGGCGGTGGTTCGGGTGCATCCACAGCTCGCACCCGGCGCGTTCCACGATCGGGGCCGCCAGTCCGTAGTGGTCCGAGTGGGCGTGGGTGCACACCAGCAGGCGGACGTGCTCGACCCGAAGGCCGGCCTGGTCGAGCGCCAGCTCAAGCTGGCGCATCCCGCCCGGCTCGTACAGGCCGGTGTCCACCAGCACCACGCCGCTCCCCGCGGCGATGGCGAAGGCGTTCACGTGCGGGACCCCCGGCCAGGGCAGGGGAAGCCGCAGCCGCCACAGCCCCGGCAGCACGCGGTCCGCCCGGGCCAGCTCCCTGCGTCGCCTGGGCTCGGTCATGCGTTCACACGTCGGGGCATCCGTGCGGCATCATCCCAGCGGCGCCATGCCGGACCCGCCCGACCCCACCACCGCCCGCGACGACGATCGCTCCCGCTCCGAGCGCACCCCCGCCTCGGGCGAGCGGCTGGACGACCTCGCGCGATCCCTCGCCGAGGGCACCTATCGCGTGCGCCCCGACCTCGTGGCCGAGGCGATGCTCAGGCGGGGATGGGGTCGACCAAGACCCCGGGATTGAGGATCCCGGCAGGGTCGAGGGCGAGCTTCGCCGCCCTCAGGGCGGTGGCGAACGGATCGGGGCGCTGGCGGTCGTACCAGGGCCGGTGATCGCGTCCGACCGCGTGGTGGTGGGTGATCGTGCCCCCCGCCGCGAGGATGGCCTCGGACGCCGCGGACTTCACCTCGGCCCACTGCTCCAGCTCAGATCCCCGGCGCGCGGGGGCCAGCATCGTGAAGTAGGGCGCTGCGCCGTCGGGGTACGCGTGGGTCAGCCGGCAGGTCACCGTGCCCTCGCCGAGCGCCTCGCGGGCGCGGGCGCCCACGGCCTCCACGAACTCGTCCAGGCGCTCCCAGGTGATGGACGTCTCGAAGGTCTCGGCGAAGATCCCGCCGGCCACCATCGTGTCGCGCAGGTAGGGGGCCTGGATGAACGCGTTCCGCCAGGCGCTCTCGGACTCCCCGCGCTCGCCGCTCCTGGGGTCGCCGCGCACCTCGCCGCCGTGGTCGCCGCACAGCTCGAGTCCGCGCGCGAGCCAGGCGTCGAGCGGATGGTCCGCGGACTCGAACCCGAGCACGAGCAGGGCGCGCCCGTCTGGGGCGGCCCCGGTGAGCGCGGCCTCGCCCGGGTCGAGCAGCCGGCAGTTGGACGGCTGGAGCCCTGACTGGGCCAGGGCGCGTACCGCGCGGGCACCCTCCCCGAAGCTCCTGAACAGCACGCCGGCGGAGGCCCGGTGGGTCGGCCTCTCGCGGACCCTGACCCAGGCCTCGGTGATCACGCCCAGGATCCCCTCCGAGCCGAGCATCAGCCGGTCCGGGCTCGGCCCCGCGCCAGAGCCTGGCAGCCTGCGGCTCTCCCACACCCCCGACGGGGTGAGCGCGCGGACCGACTCCACCAGGTCGTCGATGTGCGTCGGTCCAGTGGCGAAGTGCCCGCCCGCCCGCGTGGCCACCCAGCCGCCGAGCGTCGAGTACTCGAAGGACTGCGGGAAGTGGCGCAGGGTCAGGCCGTGCTCGCGAAGCTGGTTCTCGAGCCCCGGTCCCGTGGCCCCGGCCTGGATCCGGGCGGCGCCCGAGACCGCGTCCACCTCGAGCACGCTGTCCATGGCCCGGAGGTCGATGGTCACCGCCCCCGAGTAGCTCCCGGGCAGCGCGGGCTCCACGCCCCCCACCACGCTGGTGCCTCCGCCGAACGGGATCGCGGCGGCGCCCGCGTCCGCGCACCAGGAGAGCACCGCCTCGAGCTCGCCCTCGTCGCGGGGATGGGCCACCACGTCAGGTGGATGGTCGAAGCGGCCCCGGAACGCGCGGACCACGTCGCGGTAGGCCTTGCCGTACGCGTGCACCGCGCGCTCGTACCTGTCGCTGCGGCAGATCTCGGCCAGCGAGGCCGGCGGGGCGAGACGCGGCTCCGCAAGGTCCACCGCCTCCAGGGGCACCGGCCGCTCGACCTCGACCGGCGGGAAACCGAGGTGCGCCCGGGCGCCCAGCGCCGCCTCCTCCACATCGGCGTGGGAGGCCTGCTGGTCCTCGTAGCCCCAACCCCAATGCTTGAAGCGCCGATGGGACACGGTGGCCACGCGGCTACTCTGCCATGTGGCGGGCGGGCTCGCCCAGCGTTCGGCGCCAGAAGGCTCTGCGCCGAGGGTAGAGTTGAGGAATAGGAATGGCCACAGAGACGGCGACGGTTCAGATCACCATGCCCGCTATGGGCGAGTCGGTGACCGAAGGAACGGTTCTGGAGTGGCTCAAGCAGGTGGGCGACACCGTGGCCGCGGACGAGCCGCTGGTGGAGGTGTCCACCGACAAGGTCGACGCGGAGGTGCCCTCTCCGGCCTCCGGAACGCTCGTGCGCATCCTCGTCGAGCCCGACCAGACGGTGCAGGTGGGCCAGCCCCTCGGTGAAATCGAGGTGAGCGGCGGCGCCGCCCCCGCCACACCTCCCCCCAGCGCCGGCAACGGCGCCGCGGCATCGGACAACGGTGGGCCCGATCCGGTCGAGGAGCCCGCGAAGCTCGTGGACGTGGCCTTCCCCGAGATGGGCGACTCCGTGGCCGAGGGAACGGTGCTCGAGTGGCTCAAGCAGGTGGGCGACAACGTGGCCGTGGACGACCCGCTGGTGGAGATCTCCACGGACAAGGTGGACGCCGAGATGCCGTCGCCGGTGGCGGGCACGATCGCCGAGATCCTCGTCCAGGTGGACGAGACCGTGCCCGTCGGCAGCATCCTCTGCCGCATCAACGCAACTTCGGGCGCGCCGGCGCCTGCCGCGGGCCCTGTGTCGCCGGCAGCGGAGGTCACGGCCACGGAGCCGGCCGCTGGAGCCGGGAACGCGCCCACGGACGCCACCGGCGCGACCCCCGTGGCCGCCCGGGTGGCCAGCGCCCACGGCATCGACGTCGGATCGGTGCGGGGCAGCGGCCCGCGCGGGCGCGTGACCAAGGAGGACGTGCTCGCCGCTGTCGGTGGGAACGGAGCGGCCGCGTCGCCGGCGCCCACCGCCCCGGTGCCCGAGGGCGCCGAGACCGTTCCCATCAGAGGCCCGGCGGCCACTCTCGCCCGCTTCATGGACGAGAGCCGCTCGATCCCCACGGCCACCAGCTTCCGCACGCTCCCGGTGGACGTGCTCGACGCGCGGCGCAAGGAGCTGAAGGCGGCGGGCAGGAAGCTCTCCTTCACCCACCTGATCGCCTGGGCGATCGTGCAGGCCGGCCGCGAATGGCCGGTGATGGGCAACTCCTTCGCCGAGCAGGACGGCAAGCCCGTGCGCATCAGGGCGGGAACGCTCAGCCTGGGCCTCGCGGTGGACATGGAGCGCAGGGACGGCAGCCGCTCGCTCGTGGTGCCGGTGATCCGCGATGCGTCGGAGCTCGACTTCCCCGCCTTCGCCGCCCGTTACGACGAGCTGGTGGCCGGAGCGCGCGACAACAAGCTGCCCCCGGACGCCTACCAGGGCGCCAACATCTCGCTCACCAACCCGGGCGGCCTCGGCACGGTCGCCTCGGTGCCGCGCCTGATGCCGGGCCAGGGCACGATCATCGCCACCGGCGCGATCGGCTATCCGCCCGGACTCACCGCGGTGGACCCCGAGCGGCTCCGCGAGCTCGGCGTGCAGAAGGTCACCACGATGACCAGCACCTACGACCACCGTGTGATCCAGGGCGCCGAGTCGGGATCGTTCCTGCGCCGGATCGACGAGCTGCTGCAGGGCGCGGACGGCTTCTACGAAGGGGTGTTCGACTCGCTCGGCCTCGCCGGGAGGGCCGAGGGGTCGCAGGAGGCGGCGTCGGTCACGGCCGCCGAGCCGGTGCCCGCCGCGGTCACGCCCGCCGCTTCCACGGTCGCGGACGCCGCGCTGCTCCAGGCCGTTCAGGCGGCCACCTCGCTGGTGAAGGCCCACCGCATGCACGGCCATCTGGCCGCCGACCTCGACCCGCTCGGCTCCGAGCCCGTGGGGGACCCGGCCCTGGACCCCGAGAGCGTGGCCCTCACGCCCGAGCTGATGGAGCGCATTCCCGCGTCGATCCTGCGGGTGGCGGTGCCGGGCGAGACCTTCGCCGAGGCGCTTCCGAACCTTCGCGACACCTACGCGGGCACGATCGCCTACGAGATCGAGCACATCTCCGACCACGAGCAGCGGGTGTGGCTGCGCCACGCGATCGAGTCGGGCACCTACCGCCGTGCCCTGACGCCGGAGGAGAAGCGGCGGCTGCTGGAGCGCCTGTCCGAGCGTGGAGGCGCTGGAGAGCTACCTGCACAAGGCCTTCCTGGGCAAGAAGCAGTTCTCCATCGAGGGCCTCGACGCGATGGTGCCGATGCTCGACGAGTCGATCGAGCTGGCTTCCGAAGCCGGCGCGCGCGAGGTGGTGGTGGGCATGGCCCACCGCGGGCGGCTCAACGTGCTCGCGCACTCCGTCGGGCGCCCATACGAGTCGGTGCTGGCCGAGTTCGAGGGCGAGCAGACGCTGGGGGTCGAGACCGCGGCGCCCGAGGGCGGCACCGGCGACGTGAAGTACCACTACGGCGCCAGCGGCACCTACCGGACGCTGAGCGACAAGGGCGTGACGGTCACGCTCTCGCCCAACCCCAGCCACCTCGAGTACGTGAACCCGGTGATCGAGGGGCGTGCCCGGGCCGACCAGACCACCCGCAAGGCGCGCGAGCTGACCCACGATCCCACCGCCGTGCTGCCCCTGCTGATCCACGGCGACGCCGCCTTCCCGGGGCAGGGCATCGTGGCCGAGACGCTGAACCTCCAGTCGATCCCGGGCTACTCCACCGGCGGCACGCTGCACCTGATCGCCAACAACCAGCTCGGCTTCACCACCGACCCGGGCGAGAGCCGGTCCACGCGCTACGCCTCGGACCTGGCCAAGGGCTTCGACGTGCCGATCATCCACGTGAACGCCGACGACGTGGAGTCGTGCATCGCCGCCATCCGACTGGCCCTGGCCTACCGGGACACCTTCGGGCGTGACGCCCTCGTGGACCTGATCGGCTACCGCCGCTTCGGTCACAACGAGACCGACGAGCCCGCATACACGCAGCCGCTGATGTACGAGCGGATCAAGAATCACCCGCCCGTGCGGCAGCTGTACGCGGACCGGCTCGCGGCCGAGGGCACCGTGTCCGAGACCGAGGCCGAGTCGATCGCCGCGGCGGCCTACCAGCGCGTGGCCGACGCCCACGAGGAGCTGAAGCGCACGATCGGCGCCCCGCCCGAGACCGGCGAGCACGAGCTGGACCGGACGATGAGCCGCGAGCCGCGGACGACGCTGCCCGAGGAGACGGTGCGGGCGCTGAACGAGCAGCTCCTGCGCGTGCCGGACGGCTTCGAGGTGCACCGCAAGCTGAGGCCCTTCCTGGAGCGCCGCCGCAAGGCATTCGAGGAGGACACGGGGATCGACTGGGCCCACGCCGAGGCGCTGGCATTCGCGTCGCTCCTCGCGCTGGGCGTGCCCGTGCGGCTGACCGGCCAGGACACCGAGCGCGGCACCTTCAGCCAGCGCCACGCGGTGCTGCACGATCCGAGGACCGGCGACCGCTGGTGCGCGCTCAAGGACCTGCGCGACGCCGTGGCGCCATTCGAGCTGCACAACAGCCCGCTGTCCGAGCAGGGCTGCGTGGGCTTCGAGTACGGCTACAGCGTGCAGGCCCCGGACGCGCTCGTGCTCTGGGAGGCCCAGTTCGGCGACTTCGTGAACTCGGCCCAGGTGATCGTGGACCAGTTCCTCGTGTCCGGGCTCGCCAAGTGGGGCCAGACATCGAGGCTCACCATGCTGCTGCCCCACGGCTACGAGGGGTCCGGCCCGGAGCACTCGAGCGCCCGCCTCGAGCGCTTCCTCCAGGCCGCGGCCGAGGGGAACATCCGGGTGGCCAACGCCACCACGCCGGCTCAGTACTTCCACCTTCTGCGCCGCCAGGCGCTGGTGTCCAAGCCGCGTCCGCTGATCGTGATGACCCCGAAGAGCCTGCTCAGGCTCCCGGCCGCCACCTCCACGGTGGCCGAGCTGGCCGACGGTCAGTTCGAGCGCGTGCTGGACGATCCGCTCTTCTCCGAGGGCGCGCGCGGGGACGTGACGAAGCTGGTGCTCTGCTCGGGCAAGGTCTATTACGACATCGCGGGCCACGAGGACCGGGCCTCGGCTTCGCACATCGCGGTGGTGCGGGTCGAGCAGCTCTATCCCTTCCCTGAGGTCGAGCTGGGCGAGCTGATGGAGAGCTACCCCAACCTCGAGCGTGTGGTGTGGGTCCAGGAGGAGCCGCGCAACATGGGCGCGCGGGCCTACATGCGCCGCCGCATGGCCAGCATCCTGCCCGAGCGCCTGGCCTACGACTACGTGGGCCGCCAGCTGCGGGCGGCGCCGGGCGAGGGCTACTCGGCCGCCCACAAGCGCGAGCAGTCACGCATCGTTCGAGTGGCGCTGGATTTCGAGGACGACCGGCTCTCACCCGACGACAGCTCGCGCCGGCCCTACCTGCAGCCCGGCCGGGGCTAGGCCGCAAAAGTGCACGTCCGGGTCGATCAGCACGGCGACGTGGCCCTGCTGACCATCGACCGTCCGCCCGCGAACGCCCTCGACCTGGAGTTGCTCGACGAGGGCGCCCGGGTGATGGAGGAGCTGGCGGCCGCCGATCCAGGAGCCGTGGTCATAACCGGTCGCGAGGGCTTCTTCTCGGCGGGCGTCGACCTCAAGCTCGCGCCCACGCTCGACGCCGAGGCGCAGGGGCGGATGGTCCACGGGATCAACCGCCTGTTCGCCGGCTGGTACTCCTTCCCGCGACCGGTGATCTGCGCGGTGAACGGTCACGCGATCGCCGGCGGCCTGATCCTGGCCCTCTGTGGCGACCACCGCGCGGCCACGGACGGCGGCGGTCGCTTCGGCCTCACCGAGGTGCGGGCGGGCATTCCCTATCCGGGCGCCGCCATCGCCATCGTCCGCGCGGAGCTCGACCCGCCGGCCGCTCGCCGGCTGGTGCTGGGCGGCGAGCTCGTCGGCGCGCGTGAGGCGCTCGCGCTCGGCCTGGTGGACGAGGTGTGCGACGAGGCCGAGCTTCTCCCTCGCGCGCTCGAGCTGGCCGCCGACCGGGCGGCCATTCCGCGCCAGGCGTACGCCCACGTGAAGCACCAGCTGCGCGGGGACACGATCGCCCTCGCCCGGGCGAGCCTGGAGGACGGGCAGGATCCGCTCGGCGGCGGGTGGCTGGACGCCGAGACCGCACAGGCCTCCGCCCGGGTTCTCGACCGCGAATGAGGGCGGTCTAACGTTTGGAGCGTTGACCTGAGGCCAGCGCCTCGGCCAGCTTCTCGGACCCGAGCCTGCGCTGGGCGCCGGCCACGGCACCGGGGGCGAGGCCCCAGGCCCGCGCGCCGAGCCGCAGGGCGAGAGGGGCCACGTCGATCTCCGCCCGGTTTCGCTGCACGGCGCGAACCACGGCGTCCGCCACCGCCTCGGGAGGCCGGCTGCCAACGCCGGGCGGGAGCTTCACCCCCGACTCGGCGAACATGCCGGCGCCGTGCACGAACCCGGGGAACACAACGCTCACGCCGACGCCGGTGCCCATCAGGTCCTCGCGCAGGCCGCCGGCGAAGCCGCGCAGGCCGAACTTGGTGGCCGAGTAGATGCCGGACCGTGCGCTCGGAGCCTTGCCGGCGAGTGACGAGACGAACACCAGGTGCCCGCGCCCCCGCTCCACCATCCCGGGCACGAACGCGCGTGCCAGCTGGATCGGGGCACGGAGGTTCACGTCCAGCGCACGGTCGATCTGCTCGGGCGTGAAGTCCACCACCGCGCCACTGGCGGGCAGGGCCGCATTGGCCACGAGCACGTCCACCGCCCCGGCTCGTTCCGCCAGCCGCGTGGCCTCGCCCGCGTCGGCGAGGTCGGCGGTGAGCACCTCGGCCCCGGCCGGCAGGGCGGTTCGGAGATCCTCGAGGGTGTCCGCCCGCCGGCCGGTGAGGATCACCCGGGCGCCCTGGGCACCGAGGGCTCGGGCGATGGCCTGCCCGATCCCACCGCTTGCACCCGTGAGCAGGACGCTCGTGCCGACCAGTTGCATCGCGCGACCGTACCTGACCGCCACCGCCCACGGCCTTTAGGTACGCCAAAGGCGCTGCGATATACAAAACAGGTCATGAGCAGCCGAGTGGAGCAGAAGAAGCGACTGCGGGCGGAGCGTGAGGAGCGGGAGCGGGCGGCCGCCGCCCAGGAGAAGCGGCGCAAGCGGCTCATCCTCCTCGCCGCCTCCACCGTGGCCGCGCTGGCCGTGGTCGGGGTCCTCATCGCGGTGAGCCAGAGCGGGGGCGGGAACGGCAGCGGCCTGGGCACGGGCGAGAGCCTGACGGGCACCGCCGAGGCGAACGCCCTCTTCCGCGGAATCCCCCAGAGCGGCGCCACGCTCGGCGATCCCAAGGCGCCCGTCACGATGGTCGAGTACGCGGATCTGCAGTGCCCGTTCTGCGGGGCCTATACGCGGGAGACGCTGCCCACGCTCGTGAAGCGCTACGTGCGCACCGGCAAGGTGCGGATGGAGCTGCGGCCCATCACCATCCTTGGTCCCGACTCGGGCACGGCACACGCCGCGGCGGCCGCGGCGGCCGAGAAGAACCGCCTCTGGCAGTTCGCCGACCTCTTCTACCGGAACCAGGGTCCCGAGCGGAGCGGATACGTGACCGAGGACTTCCTCAGCCGCATCGCCCGCGGCGCGGGCCTCGCTCCGGGCCCGGTGGTCACCGCATCCCGGACGCCCAACTCCGTGCCGCTCCTGCGTCAGGCCACCGCGGAGTCGCAGCGGCTCGGCATCACCTCGACCCCGACCTTCCTCCTGGGCAAGACGGGTGGCCCGCTCAAGCAGATCCCGCTTTCGAGCCTCGAGACGTCCCAGTTCACCGGACCGATCGACGACGCCCTGCAGTCATGACCGCGGACCGGCTCAGGGCCGGCGCGGCGCTCGCGGCGCTGCTCGGCCTCGCCGTCAGCGCCTACCTCACCTACATCCACTACGCCGGCATCGAGCCCATCTGCGCGGCGTCGGGCGGGTGCGAGAAGGTGCAGAGCTCGAGCTACGCCGACGTGGCCGGGGTGCCCGTGGCCCTGCTGGGCCTGATCGGATACGCAGCGATTCTGATCGCCGTGTTGCTCCCCGGCGAGACGGCACGCCTGGCCGCATCCTGGATGGCGCTCGTGGGCTTCGGCTTCAGCCTCTACCTCACGTACCTTGAGCTGTTCGAGATCAACGCGATCTGCCAGTGGTGCGTGGGCAGCGCGGTGATCATGACCGCGCTCGCGGTGCTCACGGGGGTGCGCGCGGTGCGTGGCGAGGACCCGCCGAGGACGGCCGCGGCCGTCTAGCAGCAGTCCGGCTCGGACCCGTACCGGGGGCCGACGCAGCAGCCCTCGCCGCGCCAGGCCTCCCGGCCCTCCTTCACCGCCACCGCGGCGATGAGCAGCCCCACCACGGGGTCGAGCCACCACGCCCCGAAGGCGGCGTTGGCGAGCAGGCCGATGAGGAGGGCTCCCGCGAGGTACGCGCAGAGCATGTTCTGCCGTCCCTCGCCCTTCGTGGCCGCCGACCCGAGCTGGTCCGCGAGCCGCTGCTTGGCGAGCCCGAGCCAGGGCATCCCGATCACGCTCGTGACGCTGAGCCCGATGCCGAGCCAGGACACCTCCGGTCGGGCGCCGGTGACGAGGGCGTGCACCGACTCGTAGCCCACGTAGGGAGCAAGCAGGAAGAACTGCACGGCCACGAGCTTCTGGGCCCGGGTCTCGGCGGCGGCGGAGAAGATGCGCCCGCCGGTGAACCGCCACACGATGATGCCGCTGGCCAGGCCCTCGATGGCCGAGTCGATGCCGAAGCCGACCAGCGCCACGGAACCGGCCATGACGCCCGCCGTGAGCGCGATGGCGCCCTCGGCCGTCATCCACACCAGGCTCAGCCAGGAGAGGAACCGGACACGGGCCGCGAGGCGCTCGTGGTCCTGCCGCGCCTCGGGCGCGCTCGGGAGGCTCAGGACCGTGCTCACGACCGCGCCTCCGTGCCCGCCGACACCGCGCTCAGGAGCCCCGCCCCGGTCTCGGTGAGGGAGTACATGACCATCTTCCCGTCACGGCGGGAGGTGGCGAGACCCTCCCGGCGCAGCACACGCACGTGATGGGAGACGAGGCCCTCGGAGCGCTCGGCGATCCAGCTCAGGTCGCAGACGCAGAGCTCGCCGGCATCCCGGAGCGCGGCCGCCAGCATGAGGCGGGTGGGGTCCCCGAGCGCCCGCGCCCGCGCCGCCAGCAGCTCTGCCTCGGCCGTGTCGAGCCGGCTCCGGCGAATCCCCTCCGCGAGAGGCAGGTCGAGGCAGAGGAGGTCGCAACGGTCGTCGGGCAACGCGCCAACATCCTAATGGACGTTGGGGTGACTACTGCCCACGCTCAGCACCAGCTTTCCGCGGGTATGGCCCGACTCGCTCAGCTCGTGGGCGCGCCGGATGTCCGCCAGCGGCAGCACCTCGGCGATCTCCACCCGCACCTCGCCGGCCGTCACCAGCTCGGCGATCCGGGTGAGCTGCTCGGGGCTCTGGTCCATCAGGAGCAGCTCGGCCCGCGCCCCACGCGCCTGCGCTGCCTCCTCGGGCGGCGCGTTCGCGATGGTCACCAGCGCCCCTCCCTCCCTCAGAGTGGGGACCAGCGCCCCGGTCGTCTCCCCACCCACGGTGTCGAACGCCAGGTCCACCCCGGTCACGGTCTGCCCCACATCCTGCGCGGTGTAATCCACGTAATCGTCGGCCCCCAGGCCGAGCACGAAGTCCCGGTTGCGCGCGGACCCGGTGGCGATGACCCGGGCGCCGGCCACCTTCGCGAACTGGACGGCGAGATGCCCGACGCCGCCGGCACCGCCGGCGATCAGGACGGTCTGCCCGCCCTCGAGTCCGCCACGGTCGAACAGCGCCTGCCAGGCCGTGAGCCCGGACACCGGCAGCGCCGCCGCCTGCTCGTGGGTGATGTCGGCCGGCTTGCGCGCGATCGCTCCGGAGGAGGCGGTGACGTACTCCGCGTAGGCGCCGCTCGCGGGCATGCCGAACACCTCGTCGCCCTCGGAGAAGCCCTCGGCCCGCGAGTGCGCGACGGTTCCGGAGAAGTCCCTGCCGAGCACGGCGGGCAGCGGCGTCTCCGACCGTCCGCTCCGCTGCTTCCAGTCCACTGGGTTCACCGACGCGGCCCGGACCCGAACCAGGACCTCGCCGTCCGCAGGCTCCGGTCGGTCCGTCTCCTCGATGCTCAGAACGTCCGGGCCTCCGGCCTCGCGTACCAATACGGCTTTCATGTGGCCCCGAGTCTTAACACCGTTTAGGCCGATCGTTCACGCGATCGCCGCCGGTGAGACCTACGTTCCGCAGATGGCGCGGATCATCGCCGGCTGCACGGCGTTGGCCACCACCTCGCTGTTCGGCCCGTCACAGCCCAGCTACGACCCGTGGGCGTGGCTCGTGTGGGGGCGGGAGGTGGCCCATTTCTCCCTCGACACCACGTCGGGGCCGTCCTGGAAGCCGCTGCCGGTGGTGTTCACAACTCTGTTCGCGCCGCTCTCGGCCCTCGACGACGGGATCCCACCCGCGTTGTGGATCGTCGTTGCCCGCACGGGTGGCCTCATGGCCGTGGTGCTGGCCTTCACGCTTGCGGCCCGCCTGGCCGGGGGTCCGGCCCTCCGGCGATGGACGGCCGGAACCGTGGCCGCGGGCGCGCTCCTCCTGACTCCGGACTGGTTCCGCTACCTGATCCACGGCAACGAGGTTCCGCTGGCGATAGCGCTGGCGCTCGCGGCCGTGCACCTCCATCTGGACGGCTCTCGCCGCGCGGCGTTCATGGCCGGCGCGCTGGTGTGCCTTGCGCGCCCGGAGCTGTTTGGATTCCTGCTTCTCTACGGCGCCTACCTGTCGTGGACCGCGCCGGCCACGCGCAGGCTGGTGGTGGCCGTGGCGATCGTGGTCGTGGCAGCCTGGCTCGTGCCCTCGTGGATCGGAGCGGGGGACCCGTTCTACGCCGGGAACCAGGCGCGCAGCGAGCCATCCTGGAGCCTCTCGCTCGCACCCGCGCCCTGGCGCGCCGCACTCTCGGTGGCCCAGGATCAGTCGCTGCTCGTGATCGAGGTGCTGGCGCTGCTGGGGGTGGCCGGCGCCCTGGCGCGGCGGCGCGTCGGCTCGCTGGCCCCCGAGCGCCCGGGCCTGGTGGTGGCCCTGGCCGCCTTCGCCCTCACGATGGTGGCCCTCTATGCCGCGATGACCGAGGCGGGGTTCTCCGGAAACGCCCGCTACGTCCTGCCGGCGATGGCCGCGATCGCGGTGCTCGGCGGCGTGGGCGCGGCTCTGGCGGGCGAACTGGTGGTGGCGGCGGCAGGCGGGCGCCATCCTGTCGCGGGCGCGGCGATCGCGGGCACCGTTCTGCTCGTGGCCGCGGGTCCCGAGATCAGGGCCCACGCGAGGGCCACGCTGGTGGAGACGAGCGACTCGCTGGAGCGATCGCGGCTCCACTCGCAACTCGACCAGGCCGTGGGACGCGTGGGGGCGGACTTCGTCCTTCTCTTCGGGCCGCCCACCGTGAACCGCTCGTTCCAGACCCACCTGGCGTGGGATCTGAAGCTCCACCTGAGCGATGTGCAGGGTTCGCGTGGGCGGGGTCTGGTGTTCCGCGCGCCCGAGCAGCCGGTGGCCGGAGTGGTGCGGGTCTACGCGCGCGCCCGGCGGCGGGTCCAGATCGCCCAGGTGGGCCCGTGGAGAGTGAGCGAACGGTCGACCGCGACCCACGTGTTCACCTGGCCGATCGAGCGCTTCAGCCTGCGCAACGCGGTGCTCGCCGGAAGCTAGGGGCGCTGCAGGTAACGGGTCAGCGCCTCCACCTCCGTGCCCAAGGGATGGCCCCCGGCGGCAGCCGCTTCGAGTGACGGCAGGCCGCTTCTGGTGGCGAAGAGCTCGTTGACCGCCACGCTGTAGCGCTCGGAGGGCTCGATCGCCCTGCCGCTCACCCCGGCGGAGTACACCGCGCCATGCCGGGCCAGCGCGAGCACGTCGGCTCCGGACATCCAGAGCCTCAGCACGGGGTGGTCGTAGGCCTGGGCCTCGAACGCCTCGCCGTAGGTGATCGGCCCGGCGCCGATGACCCCCCGGAAGCTGCCCTGGTTCACGAACGCGAAGTCGCTGCCCGCCAGCCGGCGCTGGGCCGACGCCGCGAGCGCGCCCAGGCCGCTCGCGCCCGACATCGCGTGGCGCGTGCTGCCCACGATGCGGCCGGCCACCGGGGCGATCCGCTTCGCGTAGCGGGCCACCAGCGCCTCCGACTCCGGGTCGGGCTCGGCGCCGGAGTGGGTGGTCGGCACTATCGACGCCGATTTGCGCACCACGTCACCGCTGCGCCGGTCCACGGACAGGTCCACCCGGTCGAAGGCCGTCCCGTAGGAATCGGCCTCCACCACCAGCTTGTCGCCGTGGCCCGACGCGTTCGGGACGCGCAGGTTGAGGCGCGAGTGGCTGTGACCCGCGATCACCACGTCCACGGCGTCGCTCATCTCCCGGGCCTCCGCCACCACCTCGCCCGTGGCGTGTGTGCCGTCCCCCTCCTGCGACGGTGCCCCCGAGTGCGCCAGGACCACGATCGCCTCCACTCCGCGTCTCCGGAGCTCCGCGGTCCAGTGGTTCACGGTGTCGGAGATGTCGAGGAAGCGAAAGCGGTCCGCGAACCGGGGCAGCACCCAGTGCGGGGTGGAAGGGGTGGTCACGCCGATGAAGCCCACCCTCACGCCCGCCCGCTCCACCACCCGGTAGGGCGGCAGCAGGAGCCGGCCGCTGTCCCGCTCCACCGTGTTGGCCGCCACGTAGGGAAAGCTCGCCCCACCGAACCCCGGTGAGGAGGTGTTCACCAGCCGATCGCCGGCGTCCCGCTTCAGCGCCTCCGGCCCGGCGCGCCTGCCTCCCCGGATCAGGCGCAGCAGCTCGTCCCCGCCCTCGTCGAACTCGTGGTTGCCCACGGTGCCCACGTCGAACCCCATGAGGTTTGCCGCCTCGATCGCGGGCTCGTCGTGGAACCAGCTCGAGATCAGCGGCGAGGCCCCGACCATGTCGCCCGCGTGCACGCGGATGGTGTGCCCGGGAACGCTGGCATCGTCGAGGTCTCCCGTGAGCCACGCCGCTCCTCCGAGGCCGGGCTCTGGCGGCTGGAGGTGGCCGTGGAAGTCGTTCACGCCGAGCAGGCGAAGGCCCACCGTGCCGGCCGGCGGAGCCGCCTGTCCGGGAGGCGTGTCGGCCCGCGCATGGAGGCCGAACAGCGCCACCGCCACCGCGGCGGTGAACGCCGCGATCCCGGGGAGCAGATGCCGTGGGTCCCGCAGTCGGTATGACACACCAGCAACGTACGGCCGCCCGGCGGCCCGTCCTGTTAAACGCTCTGGTCGGCCGAGTGAAACGCGCGTGAAGCCTTTCGGCCTCGAAAAGGCCCGGAAATCTCATAGATCGCTCCGGGCCCGTTAGGGCCGCGGGTACCGAAAGCGCGTTGCGACGCGAAGTACATTCGCGAGCCCGAGGGGTCGAACGTCGCCCCCGTCAGCTCTGAGTAGGCGTGCTGTGACCCGGTCACCGAGAGGAACCGGGAGACCCGCCCCGAGGGCTCGATCACACCGATGTCGATCTCCTTGGTGTCGATGTCCTCGCACACGAAGACCTCCCCCGCGCGGTTGGCCGTGAGCTGGTCAACCCGCGACAGCGGGGCGTTGTCGGAGGCGAGGCCGTCGTAGACGACCCGTATCCGCTCACGATCGATGTCGTAGGCGTGCACCCGATCGTCGGCGGTCGTGGCCACGTACACCACGCGACCGTCACGCCAGATGCCCTCACCCCGCTTGAGCGCCGTGCAGCCGGGCACCTGCTCTCGCGTGGGCGTACGGCGCGCCGAGGGGTCCGGCACCCGGGTCCAGTTCACGCTCCCGTCGTGGGACATCGTGGCGATTTCGAGCAGTCCCCTGCCAAGGCGTGGCCAGCGCTCGGGGGTGTAGCGGTAGAAGCCCCCGTCCACCAGATCCTCGGTGAGGTAAACCCTCCGCCCGCGTGGGTCCACGGCGGCGGCCTCGTGCTTGAACACCCCCATGGCCGGGTGGCTCACCGCATTTCGGCGACCCGTGGGGTCGCACTCCCACACCATCCCTTCCTGGGTCTCCTCGCAGGAGAGCCAGGTGCCCCATGGCGTGCCGCCGCCCGAGCAGTTGCTGGTCGTGCCGCTCAGGATCCGGTAGGCGTCGGCCACCTGACCGTCCGGGTGAAAGCGCACCGCCGACGCGCCCCCATCGAGCGTCTCGGAGTTCGACACGAGGATCCAGCCCCCGTCGCCGACCGGAAACGTGGCCGCGCCGTCCGAGGCCTCGTGCCACTCGTAGCCGGTGGTCGCCACCCGCTCGCCTCCCCGGGCCACCAGCCGCGACTTGAAGCCTTCGGGGAGGCGGATGCCAAGCTCGTTGGGCGGCCGCCGGGGGCCGTATCCAGGGCCCGGCCGAAGGCTCGCGCTCGAGGCCGAACCGAAGAGCTCGTCCCAGAACTTCGCCCCGAGCGCCACGGCGGCCACCCCGCCCGCGGCCGCCCCGATCACCTCGCGACGCGTTGTGCTCATGGCCCTGAGCGTGCCCGCACCGGCCGGAAGAGCTGTGAAGGAGACGAAACCGTGGTGTGAACGATCCGTCTCCGGGTGGACTACCCCGCGGGCGGGATGTTCTGGTTGAGCCGGAAGAAGTTGTCCGGGTCGTATTGGCGCTTGACCTCCCGCAGCCGATCCCAGGTCGAACCGGGATAGGCCATGCGGACGCGCTCCTCACCCTCGTCCCCCAGGAAGCCGACGTATCCCGACTCGTCCTGCGCCAGCTCGGATGAGAGGTCAGATACCCACTCCTGGTTCGCCGGCCCTTCCTCGGGATTCGTGTACATCGCCGCAACGTTTGCCATGACGCCCCTGTCGCGGTGCGCGTAGGCGGTGGAGTCGGAGGGGACTCTGGCCACGGCGCCACCGAGCACCCGGAGCTGGGTGGCGGCGAACGCCGCCGGGGAAACCTCGATGCGGTCGAGGATGGTGCCGGCGGCTTCCGGGTCCACGTGGTCCAGGAACAGGGTCCGAGCGGCCGAGATCGGGCGGTAGTCCTCATCCATGGGCGGAAAGAGCTCCGGGTAGGGGACAGGGCGCACCATGTCCGCGATCGGGGTGGCCAGCGCGCGCAGAGGCTCGATGGCCCGCGCACCGTCCTCCGCGTCGCCCGCGTAGGCGAGCTGCGCCAGCACGACCGGCCGGCCGTGCTGGTCGGGAGGCAGGAATGGCAGCGGCGGCGCGGGCATGACGTTGGCGATAGTGGAGAGCTCGTCCGGCGCCTCGTCCGCCGCGGCGAGGAAACCGGAGATCACCTCGGGCGTCGCGGGGAGGATCAGCATCCCGCCGACGACCTTGCCCACCTCGTGCAGGCGGAACTTGAAGCGAGTGGCAACGCCGAAGTTTCCTCCGCCCCCACGGATCGCCCAGAAGAGCTCGGGGTGCATCTCGTGGTCCACCCGAAGAAGGTCCCCGTCGGCCGTCACCACCTCGGCCGCGAGCAGGTGGTCGATGGTGAGCCCATGCTTGCGGGCGAGGAAGCCCGCACCGCCGCCGAGCGTGATGCCGCCGATCCCGACCGAGCCGGTGTCCCCGAAGCCGGTTGCGAGGCCGTGCTCTCCGGCTGCTGAGGTGTACTGGCCGGCCGTCATGCCGGTCTGGGCCCATGCCGTGCGGCGCTCGACGTCGATCTCGAGCGCGCGCATGTCCCCGAGGTCGAGCACGATGCCGCCCTCGGACACGCCGTGGCCCGCGCTGCTGTGACCGCCGCTTCGAACGGCGAGCTCCGATCCCGTCTCGCGTGCGTAGGCGATCACCCGGGCCACGTCCTCCGCGTCCGCCGGGCGGACGATCACAGCGGGCCGGCGGTCGATCGCGCCGGAGAAAACGGTACGCGCCCGGTCGTAGCCGGGGTCGTCGGGCCGGATGACCCGGCCCCGAAGGCTGTTGGGAAGGTGCGCGGTGGAAAGCATGCTCCGAAGTTCCCACCAATCCGCCGGAAGATCTGTACGGGAGACCGGAATCCCGGGGGGCGGATATCCGAACCGCAGGGGGTTCGTCCGAAGAGTTCATCCAG
This sequence comes from uncultured Thermoleophilaceae bacterium, assembly GCA_963819115.1. Lineage (GTDB taxonomy): Bacteria > Actinomycetota > Thermoleophilia > Solirubrobacterales > Thermoleophilaceae > JACVRW01. Next base: position 126,172 of record CAWFUR010000012.1, read on the forward strand.
GCTCGCGAGATGCGCTCGGAAGGAGCGTGCTCGTCGTTCCGAGCATCTACATCGCCGGCGCGCTCCTGCTCGCGGATATCTTGGCCGGCGAGCCCGAGCCTCACGGCGTGCGAAATCTACGCGGCGGCGGAGAGCCGGAATCGGCACAGGAATCAGCGCGAGCGACGGGACTCGAACCCGCGACCTCCGGCGTGACAGGCCGGCGCTCTAACCAACTGAGCTACGCCCGCTCGGGCTGCACGAGGATAGCGGGGGCGGGTCTCCCTCAGCGACCGCGGTCGCGGCGCTCCCTGACCTGCGTCACGCCCAGCCAGGCCAGGAAGGCCAGCACCGGCACGAAGTAGGCGATCGAGGTGAGCCAGTGCCCCGCGTGCGCGATCAGCACCATGACGTTGATGTTCGCATGCCGGGGGTCACTGGTTCGCCTGGGACAGGAGCCAGAGGGCGAGACTCGTGAAGCCCACCATGATCACGAGCATCCAGTACTGGGAGCGCACGGCCTGCCGGGCATTCGAGTAGATGGCGAGCGCGCGGTCGTGAGCCAGGGTCAGGGCGATGACATGTCCCGTGACCACGAACGCCACCTGCAGGTACCAGGTGGCATTCGAGCCCAGCACGCTGTAGTCGATCGAGCGTCCCGCGGTGCCGAAGTAGTCGGAGCCGTTGCCGAGTGGGTCGGAGGCCAGGAACACGATCGCCTGCCCCTGGAACACCAGCAGCGTCAGGTAGTGCGCGGCCACGTACACGAGCGCGATCGGCACCAGCGTGTGCACGAACAGACGCGAGAGCTCCATCTGCCTGAAGCCTCCGCCCACGCTGCGCGCGCCCCGGATCCCCAGTTGGTAGAAGGCGGCGACGAGCACCACCGACGCGAACAGTCCCACGAGGAAGGCCAGCTCGAGCGCGTTCCGCGGTGACAGTCCGATGTTCCGGAAGAACTCGGCGATGTGGGGGGCGGTGTTGGTCCACAGCGAGGCCTCGGCCGCGCCGTCGAAGGTCACCGCCCCGATCATCACGGCGAGCAGGGCCACCGTGCCGGCCACGGGCTTGAGCGCGGGCAGCCCCGAGAGGGGCCGGCGCAGCCCCAGCTCGCCGTCCCGGCGCTCCACGGGCGACAGGCGCGAGAACAGGTTGAAGTAGACGGAGAACGCCTCCCCGCGATTGGTCCAGGAATCGACGCCGTACAGCGCCATGCCCACGAACGTCACCGCTGAGTACACGAGCGTGGCCGTGGCCACGGTCTCGGGCTTGCTGCCCTCCGAGTACACGAGCTCCAGCGTCGCGAACGCGAAGATCCCGACCGCCGCGGGCCAGTTACCCAGCCGCTCGGGGTAGGGCAGGGGGGCGGGCAGGTCCGTTCCCGCCGCCGTTCGGGCCACCCACGCCACGGCCCGCCCGATCGCGCGCCACGGGTTGAAGGCCCGGAACACGTCTCCGAACAGGATGCTGGCCGGCACCAGCCCCAGCCAGAAGATCACGTACACGAAGGTGGGCGCGAAGTTGGCCGTGGAGCTCTCCGTGCCCTTGAAGCCGCTCCAGATCACCACGCCCAGCAGGAACACGCCGATGGCGCCGGCCAGCACCTCGTCCACGCGGTTCGACAGCACCCTGTTCACCCCGCGCGACAGGGGACGCCACCGTTCGTCCTGGAGCTTCGGCTCCGGCCAGAGGGAGGCCAGCGCGACGAAGGACACGAACAGGACCATCGCCGCGGCCCACCCGAACAGCCATTCCGGGATGGGCAGGTCCGACCGGACGACCAGCCCGTGGGCTATGAACGTCACGAGGGCTCTACCAGGATGTCCGCCACCTTCGGGTTGAGCCCGGCGTCCTCGGCCGTGTGGCTCTCCAGCTCGAACTTGCCCTCGATCGTCGCGTCGAACACGAACGTGACCGGCTTGCCCGGTTCCGCCGTCTTCTCGATGTCGTATCCGTGGAGGTGGAGGTCGTCCTCCTGGTTGGTGCTCACCACGATTCGCACGTGGTCGCCCTTGGTGACCTTGATGCTGGTCGGGCCCTTCACCACCTTGTTGTCCTTGATCACGATCTCCTGGGCCGCCGGCGGCGAGGGGGTGACCTCGTCGGCGCCCGTCGTGATCTTGGCTCCGTGCTGCGGAGCCGTCTCCGCGGCGGTGGTCTTGTCCTTGTCATCGTCACCAGGGCGGACCACCACGAAGGCGATCACGGCCACCACCACGGCGGCGGCTACGACAAGCAGTCGCTGTCTGCTCGACATCTGTGTTGCTCCTTTCAGAACCGCGCGTTAGCGCGGAGCATCCGTAACTAGCCGGCTGGATACGGAGCGGGTGGCGCACGGCCCGCGAGGTGGCGGGCGATCACCGACTTCGGCGTGAGCACGGGGGCCACGCGGCGCCGAGGCGTGAGGGGGGTGGGCCTGGCCGGGCGCGGCCGCGCGCGGCGTGCCACCAGGGCGACGCGGCGTCCGGCACCGTGCACCAAGAGGGCGGCCAGCGCTCCGATGGCGAGGGCCAGCGGCAGCGCGGACCAGCCACCGTCCGCGAGCACGGCGGCCGCCGACACGTCTCGTCCGGCAGTGAGCGCCGCCTCGAGCAGCTCCTGTCCCGTGTACACGCCCAGCAGCGCGACTGCCAGCACGACCCAGACCTGGAGGAGGCCGGGCGGCTCCTCAGCCCGGGCGCCGCGCCGGGCCCGGTCGAGCGCCATGATGAGCTGTGCCGCGGCCAGGGCGAGCAACAGCCCGGCCACCCCGCCGGCCAGCGGGAGGTAGGCGTGCCCGCGCTCTGCCAGGGCCTCGTGGGCGTGGTGCCCGAAGCCGATCAGGTAGCGGAGCTCGTGCAACACGAGCGCTGAAGGGGCGATGATCCCCGCCAGGCGGACTGTCGGCGCCGGCCGCATGCGCTGGGAGTATGCCAACGCCAACGGGTTCGACGTTTTGGCCAAGCGCCCGGCGTGGCCGGGTGCGCAGGTTCGAATTTCACCGACGAACCACGCGCCCTTCACCAAACGGTCACCGGATCCACCGCTTTTGAGCCGATGGTGGAAAACACCATGTATGCAGCGGATCTTCACTTCCACCTCCTTCCCGGCGTCGACGACGGGCCGGGAGACATGGGGGACAGCCTCGAGCTGGCCCGCGCGGCGGTGGCCGCCGGGACCGGAACGGTGGTGGTGAGCCCTCACGTTCGCGGCGACTTCCTGACCGATCCGCTGGAGCTGCCGGAACGCGTGGACGAGCTCCGCGCCGCCCTGGCGGTGAAGCGGATCCCCCTGGAGCTGCACTGCGGCGGGGAGCTGGGCCACGACCTCGTGGGAGTGCTGGGCCAGCATGAGCTGGAGGTGATCGCCCAGGGCCCGGCGTCCGGCCGCTGGCTGCTCGTGGAGACGCCGTTCGAGGGATTCAGCCCTCGATTCCACGAAGCCACCGACGAGCTGCGGGACCGCGGCTTCGCGGTGGTGATCGCGCATCCCGAGCGCACCGCGGATGCCGCCACGGAGGGCGCTGATGCATTGCGGCGAGAGCTGGCCCTCGGCTCGGTGGCCCAGGTGAACGCGCAGTCCCTCACCGGAAGGCACGGGGAGGAGGCTCTGCACGCCGGTCATGCCCTGGTGCGCGAGGGCTTGATCGCGTTGGTGGCCTCCGACGCTCACGGGCCCGCACGGCCACCGTCTCTGCGCCCGGCCTTCGCCGCGCTCGTCCGCGAGGGCACGGACTCGCGAGTGGCGTCGAGACTGGTGCGCTCGCGGCCCTGGCAGCTGCTGTCGAGCGGCCTGCCACAGCAGGCCACAGTCGCGGCCTGAAGCGACCCGAGCTAGATGGTGGTTTCGGTGATGTCGAACTGGCGCGGGTCGACCGGTAGGGCGACGCCCTCGTCGAGCAGCGCGAGATCCTCACCCGACACGGGCGGGACCTCCACCTCACGCGGCCCGGGCAGGCGATCGCCCGCCGGGTCGAGAGCGGACTCGCCGGCGTCGCCACCCGCGCGCTCCGGCTGGAAGCGGTAGCCCACGCCGAAGTGCGTGTGGATGTAGCTCCAGTCCGGGGACGCCTTCTCGAGCTTCTGGCGCACCTTGCGGACGAACACGTCCACCGAGCGGTCTCCGTGGGCCATGGCGTAGCCCCACACGGCCTGGTAGATCTCCTCGCGCTGGAGCACCTTGCCCGCGGTCTGGGCGAGAAGTTGCAGGACCTCGAACTCGCGGCGTGTCAGGTCGACGCTGGTGCTGCCGGCGAACGCCTGGAACTGATCGGCGCGGACCTGGAGCTCACCGGCCACGAGCGGGCCGGTCTCCACGCGGGCGGACGCGCGCTTGCGGCGCCGGACCACAGCCTCCACGCGTGCGAGCACCTCTTCGGGATGACATGGCTTCGTCACCCAGTCGTCCGCGCCGGCGCGCAGCCCGCGAACACGCTGGGCGACCGAGGTGCGGCCGGTGCACACCACCACGCCGAGACCGGGAAGCGCGGCGGACACACGGTCGAGGAAATGCCACGGCTCCTCGTTCAGGAGCGCGAGGTCCACGACCAGGGCGTTGACCCGCATGGCAACGAATTCCTCGACGAGCGGAGCGGCCTCGAGGCGGCGATGCTGCCACCCGAGATCGTCCGCGCGCTTGATCAGCACGCGTACGAAACCGGAGTCCGAATCGAGAATCGCCAGCCGAAGAGGGCCTGCATCAGAGGCGGTCATCCAATGCCAGTGTACGCCGCCTTCAAGCGAATCCCCTTGGTTTTACAGCTTTTTCACAGATGGGAAACGCGCACGTAACCGACTTTCCGCACTTGCCTGGCATTTTCGTGTCGGCGATGGAGGCGGCACCACACAGCGCCCACGAGGGGACCCTGCGGGCGGCGGAGATCGAGATCCGGCCGGACGAGTTCGTCGCGCTCGTGAAGGGACGGCCACTGGACCTGACCGTCCGGGAGCTCGCCCTGCTCACCGCCCTTGTGGAGCGCAACGGGCGGATCGTGAGCCGCGAGGAGCTGTACCGGGTGGTGTGGGGGGACGATTACCGCAAGGCCGACCGCTCGGTCGACGTGTACGTGGGCAAGCTCAGGCAGAAGCTCGCCAAGGCGTTTCCGCGCCGCCGGTACATCCACACCCACTTCGGATTCGGCTACCGGTTCGCGCCGGATGTCAATGACCGGCCCGAACGCCCGGCCTGAGCCCCTTCACATCCTTTTTACAGGTCCGCGACACATCGGTAACAGACTGGCCCCACCCTCATGCGAGCGTCCGCCACGGCAATGAACGAACTCAAGGAGAAGACCTGCATGAGGAACCTCCTCACGCTCGCCGCGTGCGGCGTGCTGGCCCTGGGAGTGGCAGCTTGTGGCGACGACAACAACGACAAGAGCAGCAGTAGCGGTGGCTCCAGCGCCTCCTCCGGCGGGGGCACACTGAACGGCGCCGGCGCGACGTTCCCCCAGCCGGTGTACGACGAGTGGGGTGCCCGGTTCAAGGACGCCACGGGCACGACCGTGAACTATCAAGGAATCGGCTCCGGCGGCGGAATCGCCCAGTTCACGGCCGGAACGGTCGACTTCGGCGCGAGCGACGCGGCCATGACTGACGACGAGCTGGCGGCCGCCAAGAAGAAGGGCACTCCGCTCCACGTGCCGACCGTGCTCGGCGCGGTGACCATTTCGTACAACCTCAGCGGCGTCGAGAAGGGCCTCAAGCTCGACGGCGCCACGATCGCCGACATCTTCTTGGGCAAGGTCAAGAAGTGGAACGACGCAGCGATCACCAAGCTGAACTCGGGTGTTGACCTGCCCGACAAGGACATAGCCGTTTGTCATCGCTCCGACGAGTCGGGTACCACGGCCAACTTCACGCTGTTCCTCGCCGACTACTCGCCGGAGTGGAAGAACGGCCCGGGCGTTGACAAGACCGTGAAGTGGCCGACCGGTACCGGTGCCAAGGGCAACGACGGTGTGGCCGCCTGCGTGAAGCAGACCGACGGCGGAGTGGGATATGTCGAGCAGGCGTATGCCCTCCAGAACGACTTCACCACCGCGGCGGTGAAGAACAAGGCGGGCAAGTACGTCGAGCCATCGCTCGAGGCGACATCCGCAGCCGGCGCGGGTGCCGCACCGCCCCCGGACCTGCGCTTCGCCACGATCAATGCGCCCGGGGCCGGGGCTTACCCGATCACCGCGGTGACGTTCCTTCTCGTGTACCAGGACCCGTGCAAGGCGGGCGGAAACACCAAGGAGGCGCAGAACCTGAAGGCGTGGCTCGACTACGGGCTTGGTGACGGACAGAAGGTGGCTCCCCAGCTGGAGTACGCCCCCCTGCCCGAGAGCATCCTCACCAAGTCTCAGGCGAAGGCGGACAGCCTGACCTGCAACGGGCAGCCCATCAAGTAGAGAGTGGAAGCAGGAGTTGCAACTGCGCGGGACGACCCCCCGGCTCTCGGGGGGTCGTCCGCGTCGCAACTTCCGGACAAGGTGCTGCGCTGGGGGCTGACCGCCCTTGCGGCGGGGGTCCTTGTCCTCATCGCGTACTTCTTCATCCGGCTCTACTCGGAGGCCAAGCCGGCCTTCGACAAGTTCGGGATCTTCGGATTCACCTTCGATAACAACTGGGACGTCTCGCACGAGATCTACGGTGCGCTGCCACTGCTCGTCGGAACACTGATCACCGCGGGCCTCGCGCTGTTGATCGGTGTCCCGGTCGCGGTGGCCACTGCGATCTACATCGTCGAGCTGGCGCCCAGGCGCCTGCGTTCGCCCCTCGGCATGATCGTCGAGCTTCTCGCAGCGGTCCCCTCTGTGGTTTATGGCCTCTGGGCGGTCTTTGTGCTCATTCCCAAGATCACCCCGGCGGAGCAGTGGTTCGCGGACACCTTCTCCTTCATTCCCTGGATCGGAGGCGGCACCGTGGCCGGTCCCAACTACTTCATCGGCGGGCTGATCCTGGCGATCATGATCCTGCCGATCGTGAGCGCCGTATCGCGGGAGGTCATCGCCACGGTCCCGGTGGAACAGAAGGAAGCCGCGCTGGCTCTCGGGGCAACGCGCTGGGAGATGATCCGCATGGCGGTTCTGCCCTACTCCCGCTCGGGGATCGCGGGAGCATCCATGCTCGGGTTGGGCCGGGCCATCGGCGAGACGATCGCCGTGACGCTCGTGATCGGAAACGCCCCGGAGATCGGTGATCACCTGTTCGCGCAGGGGTACACCCTCGCGGCGGTGATCGCGAACGAGTTCGGCGAGGCCGCCGCCGATCCGATCCACCGGGCGGCCCTGATCGCCGCGGGCCTCGTGCTCTTCGTTCTGACCCTGTTGGTGAACGCCATCGCCCGAGGCTTCGTCATGCGCGCCGAGCGCCGCCAGGGCACCCGCCTCTCCCAGGGCGCCGCGTGAACGCGCTGCCAGCTGTGAGCAGTAGGCGCGTGCTCACGGATCGGATCATGCGCGGGCTGCTGCTCGCGGCCACGGTCGTCGCGATCGTGCCGCTCGTGTTCGTCCTGTACTACCTGATCAAGAAGGGGATAGGGGCCTGGAGCCTCGACTTCTTCACCACCGATCCGAGCGGTCGGTTCCTCGGGGATCCGGGTGGCATCAGGAGCGCCATCATCGGCACCGTCCTCATAGTCGGGTTGGCCTCGTTGATCGCCGTTCCGGCCGGGATCGGGGTGGCCCTGTACCTCGTTGAGTACGGGAAGAACTCGCGCTTCGCGAACCTGGTCCGCTACTTCGTGGACGTGCTCACCGGGGTGCCGTCCATCGTCTTCGGCCTGTTCATCTACATCGTTCTCGTGCTAGGTGACGTCTTCGGCAACTTCGCCGGGTGGAAGGGGTCGGTGGCGCTCGCCCTCCTGATGCTCCCAGTGGTCACGCGAACCTCCGAGGTGGTGCTCATGCTGGTGCCCTCCTCACTGCGGGAAGCGGCGTTGGCTCTCGGCGCCCCCCGCTGGCGGGTCATCACCCGCGTGGTGTTGCCCACGGCGCTGCCGGGGCTCGTCACCGGGTCCCTGCTGGCGATCGCGAGGGCGGCAGGAGAAACGGCCCCGCTCCTCTTCACCGCGTTTGCCGTAAAGGCCACGACCTGGGATCTTGGGTCGCAGATGAACTCCCTCCCGATCCAGATATTCAGCGACGTCCGGCAGGCTCAGGATCGCCTTGTGGAGCGAGCCTGGGGAGCGGCTCTCACGCTAGTCGTCATGATCCTGGTGCTTACGCTCGTCGCCCGCCTCTTCCAGCGAAGGAGCCAGACGCTATGACCCTCGATCCCTCAGTTTCAAAGGATCGGTCGTCCGCGGACGCCCGCGCGGCTGGCGACACCCCCAACCCGGCCGCCGGGCCGATCCCGGACACCCCCACCCGCGGAGGCCAGGTGGAGCAGCAGGCGCGCGACGTGCTGGTCAGGAAGCTGAGGGCGTTCTACGGCGAGGGGGAGGCCATCAAGGGCGTGGACCTCGACTTCGCGGCGAACAAGGTGACCGCGATGATCGGTCCGTCCGGCTGCGGAAAGTCCACGCTTGTCCGCTGCATCAACCGGATGCACGAGGAGATCCCAGGGGCGCGGGCCGAGGGCGAGGTCACGCTCGACGGCATGAACGTCTACGGCGACGGCGTGGACGTCGTCGCGGTCAGGCGGGCGATCGGGATGGTGTTCCAGAAGCCCAACCCGTTTCCGACGATGTCGATCTTCGACAACGTCGCCGCCGGGGTGCGGCTCAGCGGTGGGCGCGGCCGCGACATGAAGGAGCTGGTGGAGCGCTCGCTCCGGGGGGCGAGTCTCTGGGAAGAGGTGAAGGACCGTCTGGGCGAGCCCGGAATCGGGCTCTCCGGGGGGCAGCAGCAGCGCCTGTGCATCGCCCGAACGATCGCGGTGGAGCCCGAGGTCATCATCATGGACGAGCCCTGCTCCGCCCTTGATCCGCTGGCCACCCTGAAGATCGAGGAGCTCATCTCCGAGCTCAAGAAGCGCTTCACGATCATCCTGGTCACCCACAACATGCAGCAGGCCGCACGCGTGGCCGACTCAACGGCGTTCATGCTCAGTGGCGAGCTGGTGGAAGTGGACGAGACCGAGAAGATCTTCACCAACCCGGGCGACTCCCGTACGGAGGACTACGTCACCGGGAAGTTCGGGTGAGGGAGTCTCGATGAGCGAAACGGGCAGGGCGCAGTTCCAGCACGAGCTGGCCGAGCTCGAGCACCAGGCCCTCGGAGGGCTCGACATGGTGGTGGCCGCCGTCGACCGCGCCCTGGAGACGGTTCAGCATCAGGACGTGGAGCTGGCCAGCATGGTCATCGCCGACGACGACCGAATCGACGGCCGCTACCTCGAGGTGCACCAGGGCATCCTTTCGCTGCTGGCGCTCCAGGCCCCGGTGGCCGGAGACCTGCGCCTGGTGGCCGCCCTGCTCCACGTGATCAAGCACATCGAGCGCATGGGAGACCAGTGCGTGAACATGGCGAAGCTGGTGCCGCTCGCGGGTCACGAGCCCCCGGCCGACCCGAGCCTGCTGGGCACGATTCAGCAGATGGGCGAGAAGGCGCGCCAGCTGGTGGTGCAGTCCGGGCAGGCGTTCGCTGCACGCGACGTGGGCCTGGCGCAGGATCTGGTGCGCCAGGACGACGAGATCGATGCTCTCAACCGCCGCTGCTTCGCGATGGCGCTGGATCTCGGGGACGACGCCGATCGGCGAGAATGGGCGATGCACATGATGCTTGTGGCGCGCTGCATCGAGCGGATCGGCGACAACGCCGTGGATATTGGAGAGCAGACGGCCTTCGTGGTCACCGGGCTGTTCCGCGAGTTCGAGGACGCGTCGCATCCCGAGCTCGCCCCGCAGAACACCGCTTGATCTGCGCCTGCATCGACATCGGCAGCAACACGACGAGGCTGCTGGTGGCGGATGCGACGAGCGGGTCGCTCAAGGAGCTGGTCAACCAGCGTGCCTTCACCCGGATCGGAAAGAGCCTCCGCGGAGGTGACGGGAGGATCCCCTCGGAGAAGATCGCCGAGACGGCCGAGGTGGTGCGCACCCAGGCCACCGTGGCCCGGGAGGTGGGTGCCGAGCGCCTCGTGGCCGTGGCCACGGCCGCCATCCGGCAGGCTCCCAACCGCGAGGAGCTTCGCACCGCCGTGTGCGAGGCCGGATCGGTGGAGCTCGACGTGCTGTCCGGCGAGGAGGAGGCGCGGCTCGCCTTCGTGGGAGCCACCCGCACGCTCGTCCAGGCGCCTCCGGGGACGATCGCGGTGGTGGATGTGGGGGGAGGGTCCAGTGAGATCGCGGTGGGGGAGGCGGACGGCCGGATGGCGTGGTCGGCCTCCTTCCGGATCGGCTCCGGCTTCCTCGCCGACTCGTATCTTCGCGGCGACCCGCCGTCGGTGAAGGAGCTGCAGAAGGTGCGCGACCACGTGGCGGGAGCTCTCGAGGGACTGGATCCGCCGCCGGCGGACACCGCCGTGGCCGTGGGCGGCACCGCCACCTCACTGCGGCGGCTGGTGGGCGCCGAGCTCGCGCACGAGACGCTCGAGCGGGGAATCCGCGTGCTCTCCACGACGCCGATCGGCGAGGTGGCCGAGCGCTTCGAGCTCGACCCCGAGCGCGTGCGCCTGCTGCCCGCGGGGATCCTCGTGCTGGAGGCGGTGTCGGACCTGCTCGAGCTGCCTCTCCGGATCGCCCGCGGCGGCCTACGCGAAGGCGTGCTGCTCGAGCTCGTGGAGGGGCGGCGTCTTGCCTAGGCTTGCTGTCGGTCGCGCTGGGCCAACAGCGCCAGCTCGCGCGGACGGAGGAGCACCTTGAGCTCTCCCCGGTCGATCCCTGCCAGCCCGCCCTTCTTCAGCCTCACCTGCGCGCCGGTGAGACGATGGACGGCCATGGAGAAGTCCGGGTCGTGGCCCACCAAGATCACGTCGTCGCCGAGGCCCGCGGTGAGAGCCCGGGCGTCGATCGGGCCTCCGGAGAGTCCCGGCTCCATCTGCGGCTCCAGGCCGTCCAGCTCGGCGCAGGCGAGCTTCGCGGTTTCCACCGCCCGCACCTTGGGGCTGGTCAGGCAGGCGTCGATGTTCACCCCAAGGGCTCGCAGGGCGACGCCCGCTGCGCGAGACTGTTCACGGCCCCCCTCGGTCAGGGGACGGTCCGCGTCGGGCGAGCCGTCGGCAGCCTCACCATGGCGCAACAACCAGAGCATGCACGGAGACCATAATCGCTGAGATGGAACAGGGTGTGAACACGGTGGATGCGGGGATCCAGACCCCGGATCTCGACGCCAGCGAGCTCTACTTCAATCGCGAGCTGTCGTGGGTCCAGTTCAACGAGCGCGTGCTGGAGCTGGCCGAGGACCCGCGGACCCCGCTGCTCGAGCGTGTGAAGTTCCTGGCCATCTACGCCTCGAACGAGGACGAGTTCTGGATGGTGCGGGTGGCCGGCCTGAACGACCAGGTGGACGCTGGGATCGACGCCCGCAAGGCTGACGGCCTGTCGCCGGAGGAGACGCTCGAACAGGTGACCGAGCGCTCCCGGGACCTGAGCCGCCGGCACGCGCGCCAGTGGGAGGACTACGTTCGCCCCGCGCTCGCGGAGCAGGGGATCCGCGTGGTGGACCCGACGGACCTCGAGGCCGACGAGCTGGCGGAGATGGACCGCATGTTCGAGGAGCAGATCTTCCCGGTGCTCACGCCCCTGGCCGTGGGCCCGGGCCGGCCCTTCCCCTACATCTCGAACCTCTCCCTCTCCATCGCCGTGTGGCTGAAGGACCCCGTCGGGGGTGGCGTGATGTTCGCGCGTGTGAAGGTGCCGAAGGAGGTGCTCCCCCGCCTGCTGGAGGTGCATCCGCAGGTGTTCGTTCCGCTCGAGCGGGTGATCGCGCGGAACCTCCAGGAGCTCTTCCCCGGCATGAAGATCATGCGCCACGCCTTCTTCCGGGTCACGAGGGACGCGGACTTCACCGTCTCCGACGAGGCCGACGATCTTCTCCGCGCGGTGGAGGATGAGCTGCGCCGCCGGCGTTTCGGCGAGGCCGTGCGGCTCGAGGTGTCGCACGACATGGATCCGAACATGCGCCAGTACCTGGTCGAGCAGCTCGCCATCGACGAGTCGCAGGTTGTGGACGTGGACGGGATGCTCGACCTCGAGGACCTGTGGGGCGTGGCCGACGTGGACGGTCACCGGGAGCTGCGCGAGGCGCCCTGGCAGCCGCTGACCTTCCCCGAGCCGAAGGACCCGGACGACGGTCCCGTGGACATGATGGGCGCGATGCGCGAGCGGGACATCCTCGTGCACCACCCGTACCACTCGTTCACCACCAGCGTGGAGCGCTTCGTGCAGCAGGCCGTGGCCGACCCGGACGTGCTCGCGGTGAAGATGACCGTGTACCGGACCTCGGACGACTCGGGACTGGTGCCGTCGCTGATCGAGGCCGCCGAGCGGGGCAAGCAGGCCGTGTGCCTGGTGGAGCTGAAGGCGCGCTTCGACGAGCGCCGGAACATCACCTGGGCGCGCTCGCTCGAGGAGGCCGGCGCGCACGTGGTGCACGGGCTGCCCGGGTTGAAGACGCACACCAAGGCCCTGCTCGTGGTGCGGCGCGAGGGCCGGGGCGTGCGCCACTACGTGCACATCGGCACCGGCAACTACCACGCGAAGACGGCCCGCCTCTACGAGGACTTCGGCCTCTTCACCACGGACGAGGAGCTGGCCGCGGACGTGGGCGAGCTCTTCAACGCGCTCACGGGCGCGGCGCGCTCACCGGGCTACCGCAAGGCGATCATCGCTCCGGACCACATGCGCAACTGGTTCCTCGAGGAGGTGCGCCGGACGATCGAGGCCCGGCTCGCGGGCCAGCACGCGCGCATCGTCCTGAAGATGAACTCGCTGGTGGACCCGCAGAGCATCCGCGCGCTCTACGTGGCCTCCCAGGCCGGCGTGCCGGTGGAGCTGAACGTGCGCGGCATCTGCTGCCTGCGCCCCGGCGTGCCGGGTGTGTCAGACAACATCCGCGTGGTGTCGGTCGTGGGCCGCTTCCTCGAGCACTCGCGCGTGTACGCGTTCGAGCGCGGCGACGAGCGCCGGTACTGGATCGGGTCGGGTGACCTGATGCCGCGCAACCTCGACACCCGCGTGGAGCTGCTCGCGCCGGTGGAGGAGCCGGCGCTGAAGGCCGAGATCGCCGACACGCTGGAGCGCTGTCTGGGCGACGACACCTTCGCCTGGGAGCTGCTCGAGTCGGGCACGTGGCGGCGGCGCACCGGCGGAACGCGCTCGGTGCAGCGTGAGCTGATGGAGCGCACGCTCGCTAACGCGGGCGCGGCGAGCCTAGGCCCAGCACCTCTTTGAGCGCCAGTACCCGCGCCGCCGAGCGGCGCACCCGCTCGCGGAAGGCGGGCGACCGGCGCGCCCGGGCGAGCAGGCGGGGGAACACGGCGTTCCAGCTGGCCGACCCGGTCATGAGGATCAGGTCACATCCGGCGGCCAGCGAGCGCTCCGCCGCCGCGGCAACGGCCGACCGCTCCAGCACCGCGCCGGCCTCGAGGCTGTCGGTGACGATCACGCCCCGAAATCCGAGGCGTCCCCGCAGCAGGCCGGTGACCACCGGCGACTGGGAGGCGATGCGGCGCGGGTCGAGCGCGGGGTAGAGGGCGTGGGAGAGCATCACCGCCGGCGCGCCGGCATCCACGGCCGCGCGGAACGGCGGGATGTCGCGGGCGAGGAGCGTGGCGCGGGGCAGCGTCACGGTGGCCGCGCCGTCGTCGGTGTTCACCCCGGCCGACCCGAGACCGGGGAAGTGCTTGGCGGTGGCCCCGACCCGCGCCGCGGACAGTCCGCGCACGGCGGCACGGGTGCGTGCCGCCACCTCGTCCGGGCCTCCGGGGAACGCCCGAGCGGCCATCACCGATCCCGGCCCCGCGGCCACGTCGGCCACCGGAGCGAGGTTCAGGTTCACCCCCAGCGAGCGCAGGCGGCGGCCTCCGAGTCGCGCCGAGCGCCGCACCTCGGCGGGTCCACCCTGGGAGGGCTCGCCGGCGGCGGGCGGCGCGAACGGAATCGTGCGCACCGCGCCACCCTCCTGGTCCACCGCCACCAGTGCCGAGCCCGAGGCCGCCCGCTGCACCGCTGCCGTGAGGCTCCGCCAGCCCGCGGGCGTGGCGGCGTTGCGCCCGAAGGCGATCACGCCGGCCGTCTCTCCCGCACGCAGCCTCCTGCGCAGGTAGGCGGGCACCGAGGTGCCGTCGAAGCTCGACACCAGCACCTGGCCCACCTGCCGGCGGAGCGTGAGCGAGCTCGCCTCCTTCTCGGCCGGGGCGGGGAGGGCTCCGGTGTCGGGGACATCCGAATCGGAGCCCGAACCGACCACGATCCCCAATGCAAGCGCCGCGGCCGCGGCAATGCCGAGCGCGATCAGACGCCGCCGGGGGGCGGCGTCAGCCCGCGGCGGCGTGATCAGCTGCCGGAGCCCGTACGGCTCCGGAGTCGCCCTGCTCGGAGATGCCCGACTGCCGGCACCCGTCAACCAGTGCGTCGAGCCCGTAGGCATCCGCGGGGCCCATGGCGCCCGTGCCCCGCAGCCCGCCGGCGGCGGCCTGCTCCGCGCCCCAGGCCAGGATGCGGCCGGTGAAGGTGTACCCGTCCACGCCCGTCACGTTGACCTCGGACAGCTGCCGTCCGGCCGCGTCGTAGGCGATGGCCACGATGTGCGATCCGCCCTTGGCCCGGGCTTCCGCGTCGGGACCCCCGGTGGATCCCTTGAGGAACCTGCCGGTGGCCGCGTCCCAGAGCTTTTCGGCACCGGGCACCTTCATGGCCGCCGCCGTGCCCGCCGAGAACGCCTGCATGGCCCGCGAGGCGGGACCGAACCAGCCGAGGTAGGAGTTCACCTCGCGCAGCTGGGGAGCGAACCTCGGGAGCGAGTAGTGCTCGGACGAGCCCACGCTCACCGCGCTGCGCTCCTTCGTGCCCAGACGGAACGTGCGAATGCGCTTCGCGCCGCGCTCCTGCTGTATGCGCCCGTCGCGGTAGACGAAGGAGGGAGCGGTGGCCACGCCGGCCAGAGACGCCCGGGTGCCTCCGCTCATCGAGTCCGATGACGCCTGGCCCGTGAAGAAGTAGCCGGTGTCCACCCGAACCGCGGCCGGGCCCGCACGGTCGAGCGCCAGCGCGCCGGCCAGGTTCCCGGGAACCCAGTCGTAGCCGAACGCGGTGAGCATGCCGGCATCGTGCTGCGCCGCGGCCGCCCCGTAGCGCTCGAACACCTCGCGGATGAAGGGCGGCTCGCCGGTGGAGTCGAGGTAGTGGGCGCCGGCCGAGGACGCGGCCGCCGCGGCGGGGCCGCCGAAGCGCACGAACGGCCCGACGGTGCTCACGAGCACGTCGCCCTTCTCCAGCAGCGCGCGGACGCTGGGCGGGTCCGACACGTCGGCGGTCCGGGTCTCGAGGCCGCCGCCCAGCTCGGCGGCCAGCTCCTCGAGCCTGGCGGCGCTGCGCGCGGCCAGAACCGGGCGCATGCCGCGCGCCACCATGGCCTCGGCGGTGAGGCGCCCGGTGTAGCCGGTGGCGCCGAACAGGACGATCCGGCCGGGCACGTCTAGCCCCTGGCCCGGCGCTCTTCCAGCACCTTGCGCACGCGCGCCACGGCCTCGGGCATCGTGCGCTCCATTCGCTTCAGGTCCCACCCGGTGAGCGTGATCAGCCGCATCGGGGTCCTGGCCACCACCGTGGCGGTGCGGAGGTCCTTCTCCAGCAGGCCGATCTCCCCGAAGAAGTCCCCCGGGCCGAGATCCGCCAGGTGCTCGCCATCCCTGAGCACCTCGGCCTCACCCTCCTCGATGGCCCAGAGCTCGTATGAGAAGTCACCCTCGCGCACCAGCTCGCGGCCCTCCTCCACGCTCGCCTCGTTGGCGAACGGAGCGAGCTGGCGAAGCTCCTCGTCGGGGACCGTCTGGAACAATGGAATCGACTTCAGTCGGTTGGGATCCACTCGATCTCCTAGCTCGCGGAAAGGCCGCGCGACTCTATCCGACTGATCGTGATGGACGCGTGTTGCGTAACAGTCGTCGATGAGCTCTACGCGCAAGCTATCCCTGGTCTTTGCCGCGACCCGTGGGTTGTTCGGAGTCGGCCTGATCATCCTGCCGTCGCGGATGGGCACGAGCTGGCTGGGACCGGACGCCGAGCGCGCGCCCGTCCACATCCCGATCCGCGGCCTCGGAGCACGCGACGTGGCCCTCGCCGCGGGCACGATCCTGGCTGCGCTCAGCGACGCTCCGCTGCGGCCCTGGCTGCTGGGCTCACTCGGCTCCGATCTCACCGACATCACGTCGACGCTCGCCGTGGGGGACGGTCTGCCGCGCCGGGCGCGACTCGGCACGGTGGCCCTCGGCGGCATCTCGGCGGCCGCATCGGCGGCGCTGGCGGCGGGTACGAGCTCGTGAGGATCGCGGTGGTGGGGGCGGGCGTCTCCGGCCTCGTGTGTGCGCACCTGCTCCACGAGGAGCACGACGTGACCGTGTTCGAGGCGAACGACTACGCGGGCGGGCACACGCACACCGTGCGCGTGGACACCGAGCACGAGACGCATCGCGTGGACACGGGCTTCATCGTTCACAACGACCGCAACTACCCCCGGTTCCTGCAGCTCCTGAGGGAGATCGGGGTGGACACCCAGCCGTCCGAGATGAGCTTCTCCGTGAGCGACGGCCACGGCGGCGTGGAGTACAACGGCGCCTCCGCGAACGGGCTGTTCGCCAACCGCGCGAACCTCGTCAGCCCCTCGTTCCACCGCATGGTGCGCGACCTGCTGCGCTTCAACCGCGAGGCGCCCGCGCTGGTGGGCCTGAACGGGAGCGGCCCGAGCCTGGGCGAGTACCTCCACAGGGGCGGCTACTCGCCACGCTTCGTGGAGCACCTGATCGTGCCCCAGGCCTCCGCCGTGTGGTCGGCCAGCCCCGACTCGATGTGGGACTTCCCCGCGAGCCTGCTGGCCGAGTTCTTCGACAATCACGGCATGTTCGGCATGAGCGGCCGGCCGCGCTGGCGCACCGTCGTGGGAGGTTCCGCCCGCTACGTCGAGCGCCTTCTGGACGGCTTCGGCCACGCCGTGAGGCTGTCCACGCCGGTCCGGCGGATCGAGCGCCTCGGCCACGGCGTGGAGGTGGTTCCGCAGGGCGGCGAGCCCGAGCTCTTCGACGAGGTGATCCTGGCCACGCACTCCGATCAGGCGCTGGCGGTGCTCGGCGATGCGAGCGCGGCCGAACGGGAGGTGCTCGGGTCGATCCCCTACCAGCCCAACGACGTGGTGCTCCACACCGACCGCTCGCTCCTGCCCCGGCGCCGGCGGGCGTGGGCAAGCTGGAACTACCACCTCCAGGACGAGCCCGTGGGACGGACGACCGTGAC
The DNA here is from genome assembly GCA_963819115.1 of uncultured Thermoleophilaceae bacterium. Lineage (GTDB taxonomy): Bacteria > Actinomycetota > Thermoleophilia > Solirubrobacterales > Thermoleophilaceae > JACVRW01. Next base: position 143,506 of record CAWFUR010000012.1, read on the forward strand.
CTACCACATGAATCGCCTGCAGTCGCTCAGCGCCGACCGCGAGTTCTGTGTGACCCTGAACCGCTCGAGCGCCGTGGATCCCGGGTCCGTGATCCGGCACATCCGCTACGACCATCCGGTGTACACCGCCGCCGGCCTCGCCGCCCAGGCGCGCTGGCCGGAGGTGAGCGGAGTGAACCGCACTCACTACTGCGGGGCCTACTGGGGGTACGGCTTCCACGAGGATGGCGTGGTGTCCGCGCTCCGGGTGTGCGAGCGCTTCGGGAGGTCGTTGGGATGAGCGCCAGTGCCCTCTACGAGGGCGTCATTCGTCATCGTCGGCACACGCCGGTGGAGCACGCCTTCAGCTACCGCATCTTCCTGAGCTACCTCGACCTCGACGAGCTGCCGCACGTGCTCGACCGGGTTCCTCTGTGGTCGGCGCGGCGCCCCGCGCCCGCGTGGTTCAGGCGCGCCGACTTCCTCGGCGACCCGGCCGTGCCCCTGAAGCAGGCCGTGCTGGATGCCGCGGAGGAGCGCACGGGCGAGCGGCCGGACGGGCCAGTCAGGCTCCTCACCAGCGTTCGGACCTTCGGGCACGTGTTCAACCCGATCAGCCTCTACTACTGCTTCGACCGCGGCGGGGAGGAGGTTCGGGCGCTGGTCGCGGAGGTGAGCAACACGCCCTGGGGAGAGCGGCACACCTACGCGTTCCACGGCCTCCGGGCCCAGGTGGCCAAGAGCTTCCACGTGTCGCCCTTCCTGGGCATGGAGGCCGACTACCAGCTGCGGGCCACCACGCCCGGGGACCGCCTCCAGGTGCACGTGGAGAGCACCACCGGCGGGCACCGGCAGTTCGACGCCACGCTGTCGCTCGAGCGTCGCGAGCTCTCCGCCGCGCCGTTGCTCCGCTACCCGCTCCAGTCGATGCGCGTGGTGGCCGGGATCTACGCCCAGGCCGTCCGGCTGAAGCTGAAGGGCGCCCCCTACCACCCCCATCCGGCCCGGTGATCGCGCGCTCTTTCATGACGGCCGTGCTCGGGCGGATCGAGTCCGGGCGGCTCGAGGTGGTGGAGGACGGCCGCGGCCGCTGCTTCGGGCCCTCCGATTCCGAGCTCCGGGCTACGATCACGGTGCGCTCGCCTCGTTTCTGGCGCTCCTTCTTCGGCGGCAGCGCCGGCCTGGCCCGCTCCTATCGGGACGGAGAGTGGGAGTGCGACGATCTGGTGAGCCTGGTGCGAATCGGGGCCCGGGAGATGCCGCGCCTCGACCGCCTGCGGCGGCCGCTCAACCCGTTCCATCGCGCCTTCTCCCGTGTGGCCCGGAACACCCGCGACCTCGCGCGCCGTCACGTGGCCGCCCACTACGACCTGGGCGACGAGCTGTTCGAGGCCTTCCTCGACGGCACGATGACCTACTCGTGCGCGCTCTTCGATCCCCCGCACATCAGCCTGGCCGAGGCGCAGGAGCGCAAGCTCGACGCGATCTGCCGCAGGCTCGACCTCCGCCCCGGGGACCACGTGCTCGAGATCGGCACCGGCTGGGGCTCCTTCGCCATTCACGCGGCGGGCCGCTACGGCTGCCGCGTGACCACCACCACGATCTCGCGGTCGCAGCACGACACGGCCGTCGAGCGGGTCCGGGAGGCCCGTCTATCGGACCGGGTCGAGGTCCTCTTCGAGGACTACCGCGATCTCCGCGGCCGCTACGACAAGCTGGTGTCGGTCGAGATGATCGAGGCGGTGGGGTGGCAGTACTTCGACGACTTCTTCCGCCGCTGCAGCGACCTGCTCGCGCCGGACGGCCTGATGCTGCTTCAGGCGATCCTCATCGACGACGACGCGTTCGAGGCGGAGAAGGCCACCCGTAGCTTCATCAACGAGTTCATCTTCCCCTCGGGTTGCCTCCCCTCCATGCGCGTGGTGGAGGACTGCGCCCGCCGGGTCACCGACATGACGGTGGACGGGGTGGAGGACATCACGGAGCATTACCCGGAGACCCTGCGGCGCTGGCGCGAGAACTTCGTGTCCGCCTCGGAGCGGGTGGCCGAGCTGGGCTATGACCGCGAGTTCCGGCGCCTGTGGGAGCTCTACTTCGCCTACTGCGAGGGCGGCTTCCGTGAGCGGCGCATCACGGTGGCGCAGCTGGCGCTGGCCAAGCCCGCCTACCTGCGCTCTCTCGTGAACGCCCGCTTCGATATCGCGTCCATCAGCGCGGCCGGGCCGCGCGAGGCGAGCTTGGCCAGCGCGAGCTTCCCGCCGGGGCCGAGCACGTGATCGTCGTTCTCGATCGCGCGTAGGACCTTCCCCGCCCACTCCTCCGGCGGCACGTCGTCCCAGGCGTCGGCGGACATGTGCCGCCCGTAGACCTCGCGGGTGTCGTCCAGCATGTCCGTGGCCACGCCCGGCGTCACGAGGTGGAGCACGCCGACCCCGGTGCCGTCCAGCTCGCGCCGGAGCGCCTCCGAGAAGGCCACCACCCCCGTCTTGGACGCGGCGTAGGTGGTGGCCGCGGGGAACCACGCGTAGCCGCTGATGCTGGCGTTGTTCACGATCTTCCCGCGCCCGCGCGCGACCATTCCGGGAAGCAGGCGGCGGGTCACGTGCACCAGCCCCACGAGGTTCACCTGGAACATGGCGTAGACGTCCTCCATCTCCTGGTCCTCGAGCAGGCCGCCGGTCATGAGTCCTGCGTTGTTCACGAGCAGGTCCACGGGCGGGAGGTCGTCGCAGGAGCGGTCGATCGTCTCGCGCGAGGAGAGGTCCACCTCCACCGGCCGCACCTCCTTCGCACCCCCCGCCGGGACAGCGATCGGGCTGAACTTCTCGGGCGAGCGCATGCCGCAGAGGAGCAGGTCGAGGGGCCGTGCGGCCAGCGCCTCCGAGATCGCGCGGCCGATGCCGCGGTTGGAGCCGGTGACGAGGGCGGTAGAGCCGGTGAGGTCCATACGCAAGACGGTACGGGGCAGGGCTCCGGGCGGCCCAGGGCGGGGCTTTGCCAACATCTGGGCATGACGCTCGCGCTCGACGCCCCGCGCACCCACGAGGCCACCCTCCGCGAGGTGATCGAGCACCTGGCGACGCTCGACCGCCCCGCCGGATCGGCGGGTGAGCGGGAGGCGGCCGAGTGGCTGGCTGCCCGGTTGAGGCGGGCGCGGGCCGCGGTGGCGATCGACGCCGTGCCCTATCGCGAGGGCTACGCTCACCTGCTGGCCGGGCTGTGCGCGGCGGGAACCGTGGGCGCCACGCTGGCGCTCACCCGCCGGGGACGCCGGGCCGGAGGCTTGCTCGGTGCCGCGGCCGGCGCGCTCGTGGCCGACGACATCTCGAACGGCCCACGCCTCGTTCGGAGCACGATGTCGCCCGAGCGCACCACCTGGAACGTGGTGGCCGACGCCGGCGACCCGAACGCGGATCGCACGCTCGTGGTGATGGCACATCACGACTCGGCTCGCACCGGGAAGGTGTTCGACCAGCGGGGGTCGCGAAGCTTCGCCGAGCGCTTCCCCGACTACATCGAGCGAACCGACACCGCCTTCCCGCTCTGGTGGCCCGTGCTCGGCGCGCACGGCCTGGTGGCGCTGAGCGCGCTGCTGCGGCGTCGCGGGCTCGGGTTGGCCGCGCTCGGGCTCACCGCGCTGGCCACCGCCTCCTTCCTGGACATCGCGCGCAGCCCCTTCGTGCCCGGGGCCAACGACAACCTCAGCGGCGTGGCCGTGCTCGTGGCGGTGGCCGAGACGCTGGCCCGGCGCCCGGTCACCGGCCTGAGGGTGCAGCTCGTGTCGTGCGGCGCCGAGGAGGTGTGCCAGGGCGGGGTGATCCCCTACGTTCGCGACCGGCTGCGGGCGCTCGACCCCAAGCGCACCTGGGTGCTGAACCTCGACTCCGTGGGCTCGCCGAACCTGGTGATGCTGGAGGGCGAGGGACCGGTGGTGATGGAGGACTACACCGAGCCCGCCTTCCGCGACCTCGTCGCGGGCGTGGCCGAACGCGCCGGCGTGCCCCTCCGCCGCGGGATGCGGGCCCGGGCCAGCACCGACTCCGTGATCCCGAGCCGCGCGGGCTACCCCACGGCCGGGTTCGCCTCGGTGGACCGGCACAAGCTGATCTCGAACTACCACCAGCTCTCCGACGTGCCGGAGAACTTGGACTACGCCACGGTTGCCCACGCCACGACGCTCACCGAGGCACTGGCCCGGGAGCTCGCGGCGGGTGGGGCGTAGCCCGCAGAACGAGCATCACCTCCGCGCCGCCGCTCTCCACGTTCCGTGCCCGGGCCACCCCGCGGTGCGCCGCCGCGATCGCCTGGACGATCGCGAGTCCCAGGCCGGCGCCGCCGCCCGAGCGTCCGGCGTCCGCGCGGCTGAAGCGCTCGAAGGCGTGCTCGAGGAAGCCGGGCGGGAAACCCGGCCCGTGATCGCGCACCGCCAGCTCGAGCCCGCCCGGGCCGTCCCGCGCCACAAGGTCCACCGGGCCGCCGCCGTAGCGAAGCGCGTTGTCCACGAGGTTTCCCAGGGCCTGCTCCACCCGGATGGTGTCGAGCTCGGCGCGAAGCCCCACGGGCACATCCACGCGGAGGTCCACCTCGGCCGCCGCCGCCCGCCGGCCGAAGCGGCTGCGCACGCCCTCCATGAGCTCGCGAAGATCCATGGGCGCGGTCCTGATCGGCAGCCGGCCCTGATCCGACCGTGCGATCACGAGCAGGTCGTCCGCCAGCTGCGTGAGGCGGTCGGTCTCCTCTGACGCCGAGCGCAGCGCGTCCCGCAGCTCGTCGGCACTCCGGCCCGACCTCAGCGCCAGCTCCAGCTCCGTCTTCAGGATGGCCAGCGGCGAGCGCAGCTCGTGGCTCGCGTCGGAGACGAAGGAGCGCTCGCGCGCGAATGCGGCCTCCAGGCGCTCGAGCATCTCGTTGAGCGTGTGCCCGAGCCGCCCGATCTCGTCGCCCGTCTCGGACGCCGGCAGGCGGCGCCCCGGCTCGCCCGCGGAGATGTCGGCCGCCTCACGCCGCATCGCCTCCACCGGGCGCAGGGCCGCGGTGGCCAGCAGGTAGCCGGCGCCCGAGGCCAGCAGGAGCGCGATCGGGCCGCCGAGCAGCAGGAGCGTTCGCAACTGGGCCAGCTCCTCGTCGCGGTCGTCCAATGCCGCGCCCACCACCACGATCACCCGCCCGCTTCCGGTCGTCACCGGCGCCGCGAGCAGGCGCACCGGGGTGTCGAGCCCGGGCAGCCGCGTGCGCTCGATGCGCACCGTCCCTCGCCGTGCCCGTGCGAGCGTCTCGCCGGATATGGCCGGCGGGCTCGCGAGCCGCGAGGCCCTCTCCAGGACCCGCCCGCGGGAATCGAGCACCTGAGTGAGGCGCTCGCCGCGCTCGGCGAGCAGGCCGGAGCCCGGCAGGTCCCTGTCGCTCTGGCGGACGAGCGCGCGGGATTCGGCCAGGCGTGTGCCCAGGCCTTCGTCGATCGTGTCGCTGAGGGTGGCGCTGAAGCGCAGGTACAGGACCAGTCCCGTGACCCCGAGCACCACGGCCATGACCACCGCGAAGGCGAGCGTGAGCTTCAGCCGAATGGGCACCCGCGTCACGGGCTCAGCCTAAGACCCGGTCGGTGAGAGGACGATGAATGTGGCTCGCCTCTCATGTCGTGTTCATGTAGGGCTGAGAGCCTTGACCGGGTGCGCGTTCTGGTGGTGGAGGACGGGATCAAGATGGCGAGCCTCATCCGCCGTGGCCTGCGAGAGGAGGGCTTCGCCGCGGACGTGGCCGTGAAGGGCGAGGACGCCCTCTGGATGGCGGGCGCCACGGAGTACGACGCGATCGTCCTCGACGTGATGCTCCCGGGCATCGACGGCTTCGAGACCTGCAGGCGGCTGCGCTCCGACGGGGTGTGGGCACCGGTGCTCATGCTCACGGCCCGCGATTCGGTGGAGGACCGCGTGTCCGGGCTCGACACCGGGGCCGACGACTATCTGACCAAGCCCTTCTCGTTTGCCGAGCTCCTCGCGCGGCTGCGGGCCCTGGCTCGTCGCGGCCAGGTGGGGCGGCCCACCGTTCTACGGGCCGGAGACCTCCATCTGGACCCGGCCGCCCGCAGTGTGGGGCGCGGGGACACCGAGGTGGACCTCTCGGCGAAGGAGTTCGCCCTCCTCGAGACCTTCATGCGCAACCCGGGCCGGGTCCTCGACCGGCTCCAGCTGCTGGAGCACGCGTGGGACTACGACTACGAGAACCGCTCGAACGTGGTGGACGTGTACGTCCGTTACCTGCGGGAGAAGATCGACCGGCCGTTCGGCGTGGAGAGCATCGAGACGGTGCGCGGGGCCGGATACCGGCTCCGGGCCGACGGCGGGGTCGGCTAGCCCCGCGGGCAGTGGGCGTGGCCGCCGGTCAGGCCCTCCACGATCGCGTCGGTGTTCGCGGCGATCGAGTCCGCATAGGTGGCTCCACTCGAGCCCTCGGGGCCGAGTGAGTCCGCCCACAGGGCCCCGCCCACCTCGGCGCCGCTCTCCCGGGCCACGGCGCGCTCCAGCTTGGCGTTGAGGGAGCTCTCCGGGTAGATCGCCTTCACCCCGGTCCGGCGGATCTGGTCCACCAGCCCCTGGACGTCCTTCGCGGAGGGCTGGGCCTGAGTGGAGAGCGAGGGAAGCACGGCGCCGATCACCTGGATCCCGTAGCGGTCGGCGTAGTACCCGAGGGCGTCGTGGGTGGTCACGAGCTTGCGCAGGCGGGCCGGGATGCGCGCCGCACAGCGCGCCGTCGCCCGGTCGAGCCGTCGCAGCTTCGCCAGGTACGCCGCGGCATTGCGGTCGTAGACCCGCCTGCCGGCCGGGTCGGCCCTCACCATCGCGCGGCGGATCGCCTCCACCGCCGACTCCGCGTTGCGCGGGTCCTGCCACCAGTGCGGATCCAGGTCGCCGTCCTGCTTCCGCGTCCGGACGTGGTCGATCAGGTTGAGCACGGGCGCGCCGCGCCCTGCGCTGTCCAGCAGCCCCCCCAGCCAGTCGTCCACATCGCCCCCGGAGCGGACCACCAGCCGGGCGCGGGTGAGGGCCGCGGCGTCGCTCGGACGCGGCTCGTAGGCGTGAGGGTCCGAGTTCGGGCGCAGGATCTGCTCCACCTGGGCGCGGCTACGCGCCACGTTTCGGACGAGGTCCCCGGCCTGGGTGGTGGTGGCCACGACCACCGGGCGATCCCCCTGTGGCCCCGATCCCGCTCCGCATGCGGCGAGCGCCACCAGGAGAGCGGCGAATGTGACCGACGTGACGAGGAACCTGTGTGACACGAGGTCGCATCCTAATGAGAATCATTCTCACTTCTCCCATTCGGCAGTTGGGAGGGCACATCGCCGTTACCTTGGAAGATGACGCTGATCCGAATGACTCGGAGACGTGTAGGAGTTGAGTAGCTGTGACAGGGGATCTACCAACACGTAGCTGTCGAGACTGTGGCCAGGTATGGGCCAGCGCGCGGTTTCTCGACCCCACGACGGAAACGGACTGCGGCTACTGCGGCGGCCGGCTGGAGCGCGAGCGCCGCGCGCCGGCGGGTTCCCCGGAGCCGGAGGCAGCCACGGAGATGCCGAGCGACTGGCGGATCTCAGTGCGGCGGACGGACGGGGGGCCCGACTGGGACGACGCGCCACCCGCCCGGAGACCAGCCGATCCGGTAAAGGCGCCCGCAGAACTCGCAGGTGACGGTGTCGTCGGGCGCTGAGCCCGGGGGCTGCCGCATCCTGTACTTCGAGAACACCGGCCTTGGCAGGTCGTGATCGCAGCTCCAGCAACGCAGTTGCGATGCCATGACCCTGTTTCCGTTTCCCGATACGTTCATCCCGGCCTCCCGGCCCCGAGAGTAGGGCCCCGTTTGCTCGGATCTCTTCCGGGTTCGACCCGGCGGGTGGCTTTCCGCCCCGTGGGACGAGTCGCCCAGGAGGTGAGGTTCTTCGCCTCTCCCACGCCGCGACGGCGCTGGCCCGGACCCGAGAATCTCCGACCCAGGGGCTCAGTACGCTGATGGGTGGGCTCCCCGCCCCCGGGAGCCATATCGCGCGCCCTGATGGTCCCCTGAGGATGATCCGTCCCGAACAGCTAGCCGAAGCCCTTCAGCGCCTGGAACCCCGGGATCGCGAGCTGCTGTCCCTGTCCCTCCACCGCCGCGTGCCCGACGAGGCGCTGGCCCGCCTCTACGCCTACGAGACGTCGGAGGTCTCGCGCCGCCGCGCCGCCGCGATCGAGCGCCTGGCCGACGACCTGCGGGTCGAGCGCGGCGAGGACCTCGGCTCGGTGCTCAAGGCGCTGCTCGAGCCGGGCACGTGGAGCGGTGTGGAGATGAGCGCTGGGCGGGAGTTCGAGCCGTCGGGGCCGCGGGCCGCCCGCCCGGTCGCGCGCGGCAACCAGGCCGTGGACCCGTCCCAGGATCCCGACCCGCCGCCCGCCCCGGTGCCGCTGCGCCCGGTGCCGAGCCCCCCGGAGCCCGTGCCCGAGCCCGAGCCCGCGCCTCTGCCGGCCGCGGCGGCGAAGGACACGCCGGTCGAGGAGGCTCCTCCCTCGCCGCCCGCCGGACCGCCTAAGCCCACAGAGGCCCGGGAGCCGGTGCTCGACATGCTCTCCGATCGCAAGCGCGAGCGCGACGAGCGCGCCGGGCAGCGCCTCCGCAGGGGGATCCTGGCCCTGGCCGCCCTGGGGGCGGCCGCGCTCCTTGGGGCCGCGGGGCTGATGGCCGCCACTCAGATCACCGGCAACGACTCGGGCAGCTCGCCGAACCGTGGCAACGGAGACGGCACGCGCAACTTCGTGCCCGCGAAGGGAGGGCCGCTCGCGGCCCCATTCGCGTCGGACCCCAAGACCTCGAGCTGTTACTCAACCGCATACCTGAAGGACGCCACCGTGCTCTTCAAGGAGCCCGGAGGCGAGCCGCGCCTGCGCCTGACACGTCTGACGGAGTGGGGCTCCCCCCGCGTGCTGGGCATCGTCGGCCAGCGCGGCGACTGGCTCGGGGTGCAGGCCTCCGAGCTGAAGAACGGCGAGGTGGCCTGGATCCCGCGCGAGCGTGCGCGGGTGGATTGCGTGCGCTGGTCGATGCATGCCGACCTCTCGAAGCGCCGGCTCTTCGTACGGCGGGACGGCCACACGGTGAAGGAGATGAAGATCGCGATCGGGTCCCCCGGGCACAGCACGCCGCAGGGGCGCTTCTCGGTCACCGACAAGCTGAGGGTCACCAGCTCCAACTCCCCCTACGGGTGCTGCGTGCTCGCGCTCAACGGCCATCAGACGAACCTTCCCGAGGACTGGCCCGGAGGCGACCGCCTTGCGGTGCACGCCACCGCCGACGTGGACAGCATCGGCGAGCCGGTGAGCCTCGGCTGCATGAGGGTTCGCTCCGGCGAGGCCAGGTGGCTGATCGAGACGATCCCGCTCGGCGCGCCGATCTTCATCAGACCCTGACCCGCGGGCCAATGCCACCTGGGGAGGAGCGGAGCCCGATCGTTGATCGGGTGAGCACCGGACCATGCCAACCTCACAGAAGCGACGGTCTGGGCGTTCTACGGATGTGAGGCTGCCGCCTTTTCAGACCCTGTTCGAATGCCACCGGGTGGACGTCTACCGCTTCCTGGTGGCCACCGCCGGCCCATCGGACGCGGACGACACCTTCCAGGAGACCTGGATCGCCGCCCTGCGCGCCTATCCCAAGCTGCGCCACGCGGACAACCTGCGCGCGTGGCTGTTCCGGATCGCGCAGAACAAGGCCACCGACGCCCACCGCGCGCGGGGACGGCGTCCCATACCCGTGGAGACCGTGCCCGAGCCGGCCGTGGCCGCCGTGCCCGCGTCCGAGCGGGACGAGCGCTCTGAGCTGTGGAGCTCCCTGCGGGCGCTCCCGGCGAAGCAGCGCACGGCGGTCTACTGCCGCACGGTGCTCGGGATGCCCTACGACGAGCTCGCCCGCCTGCTCGAGAGCTCGGAAGAGGCGGCGCGCAGAAACGTTCACGAGGGCCTGAAGCGCCTGCGAGAGGAGCACGAGGATGAGCGCTGACATCGAACGCGCACTGAGGGAGGCGGCCGCCCGGCTTGGAGCCGGAGACGTTCCCGAGCTGGAGCGCAGGTTCCTGGACCGGGCCGATGGCGAGGGCCTGGTGGACGTGGCGTACGCGTCCGTGGACTCCCCCCTCGGACCTCTCACCGTCGCGGCCACGCCCACAGGCCTGGTGCGCTTGGCCTACACCAGCTACCGCCCCGAGGACGACGTGATCGAGGACCTCGCGCGGAGGATCTCGCCGCGCGTGCTCGAGTCGCCCGCCCGGCTCGACCGGGTCCGGCGCGAGCTGGACGAGTACTTCGAGGGCAAGCGGACCGGCTTCGATCTCCCCATCGACTGGTCCCTCACCAAGGGCTTCACCCGCCGGGTGCTGAACGCCACGGCGCGGATCCCCTTCGGCGAGCTCGGCACCTACGCATCCGTGGCCGGCGAGGCGGGCAGCCCGCGCGCCGTGCGCGCGGCGGGCAACGCCCTCGGGGCCAATCCGATGCCGGTGGTCGTCCCCTGCCACCGGGTGGTGCGGACCGGCGGCGCGCTGGGCGGGTACACCGGCGGCATCGAGCGCAAGGAGTTCCTCCTGCGGCTGGAGGGGCGCCTGCCCTGACCAGGCGCCCGCCTACAATCGGCCCCGTTGGAGAGGTGGCCGAGTGGCTGAAGGCACTCGCCTGCTAAGCGAGTAGGGGGCTAAAAGCTCTCTCGAGGGTTCGAATCCCTCCCTCTCCGTCCCGGTTCGCATCGCCTGGGTGCGTCCTCGGTCGCTCGCCTGCGGCCGCAGGCGTCGCGAAATCAGAAGCCGCGCGCACAGCCGGCTGTTTTCGTCCTAAGCGGTACTTCTGGGCCACTCCGACAGCCCGGCTGCCTCCCCCGGTTAGGTCACTTCCGACGAAGCCGGTGGAAGCGTTCGTCGAACTTGAAAAGCTTTGCAATCGGATCGGGATCGGTGTCCGCAACCTCGACGTCGGTGATCTCCCAGTCGGGAAAGGCAGCCTCGATGTCTATTCGACTCGCTCCACGCGGCAACGGTCCTCGACGGCGCGGCGCAAATGCGTCGAGCAGAACGGTCGCATCGTCAGCGGCAACGGCGCTGACCTCTCGCCCCATCGCCGCGCGTTGGTCAGCGGTGAGGCCGTGGAACGTTCCGGTGTCCAGGATGAGCCGGAAATCGCTGCCGACATCGGTGGCGCGGAGGTTGGTCACGTCGCCTTGTACCAGCCGCAGATCATCGCCCATGTCCCTCGCCCGTTCGCGCCCGCGCTCCAAGGCCTTCTCGACAAGATCGACGCCTGTCACCTGCCAGCCACGCGCGGCCAGCTTGAGTCCCCAGACAGCGCTTCCGCAGCCGAGGTCAAGGGCCGCGCCGTAGGGAGGCTCGCGTCCACTTTCCTCTCGCTCAAACAGCTCTGCAAGCTTCTCGGCGAACGGTGGATGCTCAGCGAGGTCCTCCCAGGGGTGAAAGCCGAGTCGGTAGAACAACCTGTAGGGAACGCCCATCCTGTCCTCCTCAAAGCTTGCTCACGCGGGTCGCTCCGGCGACATCGCCCGCTCAGTATGGCCAAAGACGGCCGCTTAACATGCGAGGGCGCCGCGCCGCCTCGAGTGCTGCTTTGCGCGGAAGCACCACGTTCTCAGCATCGGCGCAGAGACTCAACCGCCCGGCGTCGTGCCTGTCGTTCGACCGCTGTCAGGGCGTCGACTACATACTCAAGATCGGCTTGAGGGTTCGAAAGTTGTCCCGACCTCTCCGCTCTCGCGCCTGCAACCGGCGCCTGGCTGTGTCATCGGCCGGCTCGTGTGCTGGCTCACACGTCCCCGACCTGTTCCTTGCCAGGCTTGGTTTTCGGTGGGAGTCCCTGGGCAGCCCGCGCGGATTGCGTGTCCGCGTAATTCGGATGTCTCCATCGGCGAAACGCGCTGCCGCCCCGATCGGGATCCAGCTTACGTCTCCGGCTGGGCACCGACGATGGCCTTCATCGCCCGTTCGGTGTTCGGGTGGAACTCAAGGCGAGCTGCCTTTCCGCCAACGCACCTGTAGGCGACGATCCAAGCCTGCGTGGCAGGCGCGCCGCTGGCTCGTCCGCGGCCGCCCGAGTGTAGGACTGCAAGTACCCAATCCCCGGCGTCGGTCAGCTCATCCGTCTCGGCCCAGTAATCGTCGAACGACTCAACCCAGTCCATGAACCACGAGACAACAGCCTCACGTCCCCGGAAGAGCCCCGCGTCGGGATAGACCTCCGGGTCGACCCAGAGTTCGACATCGGGATCGAGTGCCTCGATGGAGCTCTCGTAGTCGCCGTCGTTGTAGGCGTCCAGCAGACGACGGACGGTCTCTACGTTCTCACGCGACATCCGGCTGAGAGTATCCTCGCAACTACGCACCGTCAGCCCGTCAGTCCGGCTGCGTCGAGGGCTTCGTCGCGGTCGAGGTAGCCCCTTACCTCGACCATTTCTGTTTGCCGCACCTCACGATCACGGCCGTGTCGTTCCGTACATCGAGATCGCCCTGGCGCGCTCACGACCATTCGCTCCGAGAGGCGGGCGGGTCACTATCCCGGCTCACGGCTGCCCTTTGGCAGTTGAGGCCGCTTACGCACTCGTCGCCCGACCGGCTCGATCAGGCCTGTGGTGAGAACCTCAAGGTCGACTTGAGGGTTCGCAGGTCGTCCCGACCTCCCCGTCCCGCTGTTGCCCGTATTTTCGCGTCGCCCCTGGAATTTGGGCTTTTCGTTGTCCAATCGCTAAGCCGGCTGAACGGGCGCTATGAGATCGGCGAAACGGGATACTGCCGGGCCATGGCCGGGGAGAACGTCGAGATCGCCAGGCGCGCCTATGCCGCTTTCAACCGGCGCGACTTTGACGCTGCCCTGGAGGGTCTCGATCCCGATGTCGAGTGGCACCAGATAACGCAGTTCCCCGATCGGGCCGTCTATCGCGGGCGCGAGGACATGAGGGACCGCTTCTGGAACGAGCAGCTAATCGAGCAGTTTGGAGATTTCCGGATCGACGTTGAGGAGTTCGTTGACGCGGGCGATCACGTCGTGATGCTTGGGCACATCGTTGGTCACGGAACGGCGAGCGGCGTTCCCATCCGCCTTCGGGTCGTCCAAATCCTCGAGCTGCGCGACGGAAAGGTCATCCGCGCGTACGACGTCGCCGGGCCTGCCCTCGACGCCACGCCGTCGGAGTAGGCCCGCCGACCGCCCCTTCGCGCGAAGAGCGCTATCGCGTGCGCCGTGGGAAGTACCGCTGCTCGTCCAGAGCGACGCTACTTCTCTGCGCCGGCGTCCCGGAGGGCCTGTTCTTGGGACAGATAGCTCGCAGCCTTGAAGATCTTGCCATCGCGCATCTCATGCAAGGTGGCTCCGGGCTGGTCGATCGCGATGTCGCTGTCTCGGCCCCGCACGATCAGTCGGTAGAGAACCAAGACACGGTCACCGAGGTCGCGGAACTCGGGATCCTCAGCGCGCACTTCAGCGAAGCTCTCGAGTAGGTCGTCGTGGTAGGCCCTCATCTCGGCGTGGCCTCGATAGACCGTTTTCTCGACCGCGGCCGCCATCGCCGGTCTCCACTCGCCGTCCCGGTCCCAGTTCTCAATGGTTCGCTCCCAGTCCCTCGCATTGAAGGCCTCAATGTTCTGGCGAACGACCTCGACGTTCTCCTGCGACATCTCCCGCGCAGTATCTCGCGATTCACCGCGGCTTCCATGCTTCGCGTGTTTCGGGGGACGCGCTCGCTCCTCCTTCGCGCGAGAAGCGCTAGTCGCGGCCGGGTCAGCGTCGGTATAGACACTCGGTGGCCCGGCGTCGTGTTTCTCGCCCGACCGGGTCCATGAGGAGCTCGACTAGAGACTTAAGTTCGAGTGGAGAGTTCGCACGTTGTCCGGATCTCCCCGTTCTCACGCCTGCAAACCGGCGCCTGGGGGGTGTCCTCGGTCGCTCGCGTGCGTTCGCACGCGTCGCTCCCTGCGTCCGCCCCCAGGCTTGGTTTTCGGCGCGAGTCCCGTGCTCATCCGCCCTGGGGCCGCCCGATCACGCAGACCGCGGGGACCGGGCGCAGGTCCTCGACCAGCACCCTGTCGACGGAGAATCCTCCCTGGCGTAGCCGGTCGGCCAGCTCGTTTCCGAGGTCCCGGACTCGCTCCGGCGCGGAGTGGCGCGCGTCCCAGAAGATGTAGACGGCCCCATCCCGGGCGAGGTGCTCGCGGACGGCACCGAGCGCCGCCCCCGGCTGCAGCCAGAAAGGAGCGACGTTGAACGCGAAGACCTTGTCGAAGCGGCGATCGCCGAAGTCCGCGTCCTCCAGCGCGATCGCCTCGAGCACAGCCTGGCCCGCGTCGACGTGCTCGCGGTTCCTCCGGGTGGCTATCTCGATCATCTTGGGCGAGCGGTCGATCGCGGTGATCGTTCCCGTCGTCAGCCTCTCGCAGACCAGGGAGACCGCGACGCCGTGGCCGCAGCCGAGTTCGAGCAGGCGGTCTGCCGGGCGGACCTCGAGAGTGTCGACCGCCCAGACGAACCGCTCAGATGCCTTGCCCGCCATGCCCCAGCAATAGCATCACGCGCTCGTGAAGCCCACTCCGCCGCCGGGCGATGAATTCAAGCCAGGGGGTAGGTCTCTACCGATATGAGCGATAGAAAAGTAGTTCTCAAGATGGTCATGTCCCTCGACGGTTTTGTCACCAGCCCCGACGGGACCCATGAATGGATGTTCGAGTGGTTCGGCGACGACTCGGGTGGGTGGAACCTCCGAGCGCTCGAGGAGGCCGGCGTCCACGCGATGGGGCGCCGCAGCTACGAGATCATGGGGCCGCACTGGGCCGCGTCCGAGGGGCCGATTGCAACCGCGATGAACGAGAAGCCGAAGGCTGTCTTCTCCCACACTCTCGAGAAGGCGGAATGGGGACCGGCCGAGATCTTCGGCGGGGACCTGCGCGCGGAGATCGCGGATCTGAAGGCTCGGGACGACGAAGGGACGGTCCTGATCCACGGCGGCCCCGACTTCGCCAAGTCGGTGACCCGCCTGGGCCTCGTCGACGAATACCAGCTGACGACGGTGCCGATTGCGATCGGCGCGGGGCACAGCCCGTTCGCCGAGCTGGACGAGCACCTGAAGCTGGACGTCGTCGAAGAGGAGCGCTTCCGGAGCGGAGCCCTCGCGCAGATCCTGGTGCCGAAGCGTTGAGCGACTCGCGACCCCTGCGGTATTCCATCAACGTCACATTGGACGGGTGCTGCGATCACCGTGGACCGCCCCCGGACGAAGAGTTGCATCGCCACGCGGCCGAGAACCTCGCGCAGGCCGACGCCCTCCTCTTTGGCCGCGTCACCTACGAGATGATGGAGGCAGCGTGGCGGGCGCCTGCGCGGACGGGAGTGAGGCCCGATTGGATGGAGCCCTTCGCCGTGACGATCGACGCGGCAAGGAAGTACGTGGTGTCGAGCACCCTGGACCGGGTCGATTGGAACGCGGAGCTCGTGCCCGGGGATCAGCTGGGGACGGCCGTTGAGCGGCTGAAGCGGGAGCCGGGCAACGGACTGTTCGTGGGAGGCGTGAAGCTTCCGCTGGCGTTGGCGGAGCTGGGATTGATCGATGAGTACGAGTTCGTTGTGCACCCCAGGGTGGCGGGCCACGGGCCGACGTTGTTCGCAGGGCTGTCGAAGCCTCTCGACCTGAAGCTCGTGAGCCGGCTGGAGTTCGCCTCGGGGGCGGTGGCGATGCGGTATGAGCCTCGTCGCGCCTAAGAGTCGCGCGGCGTGATCCGGTAGAGCGAAACCACCTCGGCCTGATGGGCCTCAGGGTGGACGACGTAGGCGCTCGGACCGCCGCCGAACCAGCCGGCGCTCTCGTTGTCGCCCACGAACACCCCGGGATGGTGCTGCCCGTTTCCGTCCTCGACCCAGACCGGCTGGCCCTCTGTGAATCCGTGGGGAGTGTCGTTCATCGGCTCAGCGTAGATCGTCGAGAAACGCCACGATCTCTCGCGCGCACCGGGCGGGCTCATCGTCGTAGAGGAAGTGACTGGCGTTCTCCAGGATGACCACCTTTGAATCCGGGATCTCCCGGTCGAACCGGTGTGCCGCGGCTACCGGGACCACCGGGTCGTTCGCCCCCCAGAGGATCAGCGCCGGGACACCCATCGCCTCCAGCTGTCCCTCGTAGGGCTTCAGCTTCTCGAAGTTGCCGGAGCGGTAGAGCTCGAGCATGCCCTGGCGTCCCGCCGGAGACGTGAAGGCCTTCCAGTACTCGTCCATCGCGTCATCGGGGATGCGCCCGCCCTGGTCCCTCATCATGGTGGCGAAGGCCTGCTTGGTCAGGTTGTCGACGAGCTGTTCGCCCTGGCCCGGCGTGCGCAGCGCCTGCGCCATCACGTGCCACTCCGTGTCGGCGAAGAACCCGGTGTTGCTCAGGATCAGCGTCGAGACGGCGTCCGGGTGGTCGCAGGCCCAGCGCAGGCCGATCAGGCCTCCCCAGTCGTGGAGTCCGAGCACCACACGTCTCAGCCCCAGGGCTTGGCGGAAGGTCTCGAGAGCGCTCACGTGGCGCTCCCACGTCCCTGGCGGATCGGGCGCGGAGTCCCCGTAGCCGCTGAGGTCCGGGGCGATCGCCCTGCGACCGCTCGCGGCAAGCGCCGCGACCACCGGAGTCCACATGTAGGAGCTCTGGGGGAAGCCGTGGATCAGGAGAACGGGATCGCCCCTCTCCGCGGTCTGGGGGACAGCCTCGCGGTAGGCGATCGGCCCTTCGCGCTTGAGCTCGACCTCTGGCATGAACGCGAGCGTATTCAACGGGTTGGCGTCCACCGGGAACGAACCTCGGCGCCTTCCTGACCCCGAGCTCGACGAGGTGACCTTCAACGCCGAGACGCACGGGTTGGGCGACGCGATCGACGCAGCCTGGACCGCGGGAGACGGTGAGGAGTGCAACCGCCTGGAGATCCGCCTGTGGCTTGACGGGCCGGATGCACCGGAGGGGCGGGTGAGCGGCCCGGCGCGGGAGCTTGCGCTCGAGATGAACCGCATGAAGATCCGGCGCAGCATCGAGCTGGCCGAGCGGCTCCCGAACGGCTCCTACCGCGCGCTCCCCGGCCGCGCGCACCTTCCGTACCTCGAGGCCGCGGACGAGGTCGCCGCGCTGCTCATCCCCTGACCTTGGCCGAGGGTCGGTCGGGGTTCACAAAAGCCGTGACGGTGGGCGATGACATGAGTGCCAGCGCGCCGCCGATCACGACCACGAGCGCACCGCAGACGGCGGCGGAGCGCGCCGGCGAGCCGGTCCAGGTCTCTCCCACGAGCAGTGGCGCGACGAGCACCGGGAGTGCCACCTGGACCACGAAAACCACCGGGGCCACGCGAGCGGCGCCGCGGCTCTGGAGCGCCGTCATCTCGCCGATCAACGCCAGGCCGGAAGCGAGGCCGGTGGCGGCGGCCCACGCGAGCGCGGCGGCCCAGAGGTGACCTCCGAGGGCATCGGCCACATATTTGGTGGATAGTCCGCTCCACGCGAACCCCGCGCCGGCGCCGAGCGCGGCCACGCGCCCGTCGATCGCCCCCCGCCGGGCGGACAGGAACGGGCCCACGGCCACCAGCGCGATCAGGGTGAGCACCGCGACCGTGGCCCCGGCGGCGGCATGCGCGGTCTCGGTGGTGGGCACCAGCGCCGCCAGGGCTCCAACGCCGGCGATGATCGCCGCGACGGCCGCGATCTCGCGCCGGCCCACGCGCTCGTGCCGGTCACGCGCGGCGATCACCAGGAGGAGCACCAGGCCGAATGCGAGTGCCGGCTGCACCACGGTGAGCGGCGCGAGCAGCAGCGCCGCCGTCTGGAGCGGCCAGCCGAGGATCGTTAGGAGCGTTCCGGCAAGCCAGAGCGGGCGGTGCAGGAGCCCGGTCACGAGAGAGAGGCGCATCCCGTGCTCCGGGGGAGAGACCCTGGCCTCGATCGCCTGTAGGGCGATGCCGAGGTTGTACATCGTCGACGCGGCACAGGCGGCGGTCACGCCGAGCAGCAGGGAGGACACGGTCCTGGCTGAGAGTAGCTCTGGAAACCCCTCATCCCGGCGGCGTCGACCGCACGTTCAGACTCCGGTCAGGTCCGCCTCCTACTGTCGGCCACATGGTGCTCCAGACACCGACGAGGCTGGTCTGGAACCCACTCGCCGCCGCGCTAGGAGCCGCCGCCGCAACGGCCCACGTCCTCCCGGCAGCGGCCCAGCCGATCCCCGCGCTGCGGCGGCCCCTCGGCATCGAGAGCGAGACGCTCGGCGGGGCCGGCGTGGCGCTCACCTTCGACGACGGACCGCATCCCCGCGGCACTCCCGCGATCCTGGAGCAGCTCGGTCGCGCGGGAGCGCACGCAACCTTCTTCCTCGTGGGCGAGCAGGTGGTGCGCTGGCCGGCGGTCGCCGCCGAGATCGTGGCTGCCGGCCACACCATCGGCTTCCACGGCGACCGGCACCGCAACCTCCTGCGGCTCACCCCGCGCCAGACGGCGGACGATCTCCGGTGCGGCTGGCAGCGAGTGGCGGAGGCCACCGGCTCGGCGCCGGTCCTCTACAGACCGCCCTTCGGGGTCCTGAGCGCGGCGGCGCTCGGGCTCTCGCGCGCCTGGGGATGGCGCACGGTCCTGTGGACGAGCTGGGGGCGTGACTGGGAGGAGCGCGCCACCTCAGCGTCGATTGCCGCGCGTCTCGCCGCCGGGGTCAGGCCCGGCGCGGTGCTTCTCCTCCACGACGCCGATCACTACTCGGCGCCCGCCTCGTGGATGCGCACCGCCGCCGCACTGCCCCGGGTCCTCGAAGCTGTGGACGGGCGGGAGCTCATGCCCGTACGCCTGTGAGCCGGCCACGGCGGGTGCTGATCTTCTCGGCCGACATCGGCGAGGGGCACGCGACCGCGGCGCGAGCTCTCGCCCGGGCGTTGAGAGCGACGGGCGCGGAGGTCCATATCCGCGAGGACCTGGCGTCGCTCGGCAGGCTCAACCGGCTCGTCCTCCGCGACGGCTCACGGGTGCTCTTCCGGTGGGCACCGTGGATCTACGACCTCCACTACCGCAGTCTCGTGCGCTCGCGCCTGGCCCGCGGCATGGCCGCCGGCTCCCTCGCACGCCTGGGGCAGCGGCCGCTCCTGAGAATGGTGCGAGAGCTCGAACCCGACGTGATCGTGTCGACCTACCCGGCAGTAACGGTCGTGCTGGGCAAGCTGCGGCACCGGGGCAAGCTGGCGATCCCGGTGGTCGCCACGATCACGGACCTCGCCGGCCTCTTCTTCTGGGCCCATCCGGGCATCGACCTGCACCTGACCTCGTGGGAGGAGTCACTCGCGGAGGTGAGGAAGGTGGCCGGCGACGCAGAGGTCCGCCACGTCGGCGCGCTCACATCGAGCGAGTTCTTCACGACGCGCACGAGAGAGGCCGCCCGCCGCGACCTGTCGCTGCCCCTCCGGCGGCCGGTGATCGTCGTATCGGGCGGTGGTTGGGGCATCGGGCACCTCGGGGAGGCCGTGGCCACGGCTTGCGCCGTCCCCGCGGCGTTCGTGGTCTGCGTCGCGGGCCGCAACCAGCGCGTGCGTGCCGGGCTCGAGGCGGCCTTCGCCGACGATCCGAACGTCCGCATCCTCGGCTTCAGTGACCGCATGAGCGATCTGCTCACCGCGGCAGACGTGCTGGTACACGCCACGGGCGGGGTCACGTGCCTGGAGGCCGGCCTGCGCGGCTGCCCGGTGGTGATTCACGGCTTCTCGTCCGGTCATGTGCGCCACAATGCAGAGGCGCTGTCGTCGCGCGGCCTCGCTCGCCGGGCACGGACCACGCGCGAACTGGGGGACGCGCTTCGTGAGCTGGTGGACACGCCGGCCCTCGTGGCGTCCAGCCCGGCCCGGGCGGACGCGGCCGAGCTGGTGCTGGCTGCGCGACCCGTACCCCGGCCGCCGGGCGGCGCGCGCGCACCCCGGGCCCGCCGGAGGGTGGCCGTGGCGGTCGCGTCCGCCGGAGTGGCCCTGTCCACGAGTCCGGCCTTCTCGCTCGCGGCGCGCGGCCTCGACCTCGACCCGCTCACACACGTCCCGACCTCCCGGCCGCAGGTCGCGCTGGTGGTGGATGCCCCGGTGTCCGACATCTCGCAGGTGGCGGCCGAGCTGCGCAGGCAGGGCGCCACCGCCTCCTTCGGCGTATCGAGCGCTCCCAGCCCGCGCGTCACCAACGCCGCCGCGCATGGCGGGCTCGAGCTGATGCCCTCGCTGCCTGGAGGGGAGCCGGTTCGGTGGCTTTCCACCGGCAGGCGCCTGAGCCGGATGCGCGACGCACTCGGCCTGCCCCGCCGCTTTCGCTATCTCCTGCCGCCCAGCGACATCACCCTCGGTGAGTACCTGCTCGCTCGAAAGGGAGGCGGGCAGGCCACGGCCCCCCGGCTGACCATCTCCTCGGTCACGGCCCTGCGCTCCAGGTCGGTCAGCCGGGGCGACGTGATCGCTCTGAGGCTCGCCGGCCCGCCCGCGGGCGTCGCGCGGGAGGTCGACTCGATGATCGTGCGGCTCCGGACCCTGGGCCTCGAGCCGAGCTCCGTGGCCGCGCTCACCCGTTCCGCGAGCAACGGGTGACCATGCGTCCTGGGGGGAACCGCGGCCGCGCCGTTGTCACGTCGCTCGCGCTGGTGGCCGCGGCGCCGATGTCGGCATGCGCCGCCGGGTCGAATCACAGCTCTTCCGGCACGGCCGCGAGCGCGGCGGCTCCCTCCGCCCCTCGTAGCCACGGGGCGACCCTGAGGCCGCGGCTGCTCGGTCGGCTTCCGGCTCCCGTCCAATTGCCTGCCGCCGTGTCGCTTCCCGGCGGCGACGTGCTCCTCATGGGCGGGTTGAGCTCGGCGGACGCTTCGCTGCCCACCATCGTCCGGGTCCGGGGTGGCCGTGGCGTCCTGGCCGGGACCCTTCCGGCCGCGCAGCACGACGCCGCGGCGGCCTACCTCAATGGGCGAACGTATTTCTTCGGAGGAGGTGGCGTCTCGGGCTCGAGCGGGAGCATCGTGGAGGTGGACGCCCACGGCGGTACGCGTACCGCAGGGTCGGCGTTGCCCGTCCCCGCCTCGGATGTCTCGGCGGCGGTGGTGGACGGCACGGCCTACATCGTCGGCGGGTACACGGGCAGCGCGCCGCTCGACACGGTCGTCGCCTTTCGCCCGGGCCGCCCCCCGCGGGTGGTGGCCCGGCTCCCGCGCCCGCTGCGCTACGCATCCGTGGGTGCTGTCGCCGGCCGATTGATCGTCGCGGGCGGGACCTCCGGCGTCGCGGCTACGCGCGACATCCTCTCGTTCGACCCCGGGAGCGACCGGGTCACGCGGATTGGCCGGCTTCCGAGCCCGCTCACCCACGCCACCTCGGCGTCTCTGGGAGGGACCCTCTACGTGATCGGCGGTCGGGGCGATTCCCTCACGGGGCAGACCAGGGCGATTCTCGCGGTGGATCCCCGGACCGGCTCCGTCCACCGCGCAGGGCGGCTTCCCGAGCCGCTGTCCGACGCCGCCGCGGTGGCCGGCTCGGGCCAGATCCTGGTCCTGGGAGGGCGGGACGCGGCCGGACGCGCGCGAGACGAGATCCTGAGGCTCCGCCCCGGGCCGTGAGACGTGCCACGGCAGCGATCGTTCTGTGCGCAGCCGCTCTCGCGGGTTGTGGCGGCGGGACCTCCAGGCCCGCCCCCCCACGCACGAATGAGCAGACGTCCTCGTCCCCGGCGAGCGGCGTCCGCACGGACTCGACCGACGTCTACGCGGCCGACCGAGCGGGACATCTCAGCCCGACCGTCCGGCACGACCCGGCGCGCATCTACGTGCCCAACTCGGAGAGCAACACGGTGGACGTGATCGATCCCGCGACGTTCCGGATCGTCGGGCATTTTGCGACCGGGGCTCTCCCGCAGCACGTGACGCCGTCCTGGGATCTGAAGACGCTGTGGGTGGACAACGACGAGGGCAACAGCCTCACCCCGATCGACCCTCGCACGGGAAGGCCGGGGAGGCCGGTGCCGGTCACCGATCCCTACAACCTCTACTTCACGCCCGACGGCCGGTACGCGATCGTCGTGGCCGAGCGCCTGCGGCGGCTCGACTTCCGCGACGCCCACACGATGCGACTCAGGCACTCCCTGCCGGTCCCGTGTCCGGGAGTGGATCACCTCGACTTCACCGCGAGCGGGCGGTTCCTTCTCGCTTCGTGCGAATTCGGCGGCGGCATGGTCGTGGTCGACGTGAGGCGGCAACGGCTCGTCCGCTCGATCGGGCTCCGTGACGGAGGGATGCCCCAGGACGTGAAGCTCTCCCCGGACGGACGAGTCTTCTACGTGGCCGACATGGCGACGAACGGGGTTTGGCTGGTGGACGCCGACCGCTTCCGCCGGATCGGGTTCGTGCCCACCGGGCGCGGCGCGCACGGCCTCTACGCGAGCAGGGACTCGACCCGGCTCTACGTCTCGAACCGTGGCGAGGGATCGGTCTCGGTCATCTCGTTCCGAACGCGGCGGCAGGTGCAGAAGTGGCGTCTCCCCGGTGGCGGTAGCCCGGACATGGGAGGGGTGTCCGCGGATGGCCGGGTGCTCTGGCTCTCAGGGCGCTACAACGGTGAGGTCTACGCCATCAGCACCCGCACGGGACGGCTGATCAAGCGCATGAAGGTGGGCGCGGGACCTCACGGGCTGTGCGTGTTCCCGCAGCCCGGTCGCTACTCGCTCGGCCACACCGGCGTGTTCCGCTGAGTCGCACCACGCGCTGCCGCTCGGTCGACTCGGAGCCATCGCTCACCACGACGGTGATGCGCGCGGACACGGTCCGGTCCCCGCGCAACGCCGCGGCCGCAGCCCGTCGTGCCTTCCGCGGGATCCGGACTGCGAGCGTGCGGGTACCGCGGGGAGGCAGCGGAAGCGAGAGGGCCTTCAGGGGGTAGTTGCCGAGCAGCCGGCCCGTCACGCTCGCGACGCACCGGCCCACGCATCGCACGCCCACCTCCACCGCGGCGTCGAGCGTCTGCGCCCTGGGTCCGCTGAGCGAAACGCGCGGCGCGAGCGAGGACAGATGCGACCTCAGCGCCGTGCCGTTCGGCGCGCGCGGCTTTCCCCTGGCGTTGGCGAGCACGGCGAGCGCCGTGCACTTCGTGTGGGGCAGGACCCACCACGCCCACATGAGGTAGCCCACGCCGTGCCGGTCGGCCCATCTCATGAAGCTCCTCACATAAGAGGCGGTGCAGTCGAGCTCACCGAACTCGCCCGTCACCACGGGGACCTCTTCCGCGAGCGGCGCCACCGTGGCGTCCCAGCATGCCTCGGTGCGGCAGGGCTGGAAGTTGTAGTTGTGGAAGCTCGCGATCAGCCCACGGCCGGCCGGCCGGTTAGCCCCCCAGCCGGAGAGGTCGTTGGAGAAGTGCCGCCCGGGGACCATGATCGGCTGCCTGGCGCCTGCCGAGCGGACGGCATCGACCATCGCCTGCATGCCGGACGCGGCGAACGTCTTGCCGTCGAGGCGCTGGAGCAGGTGCGCCGTTGGCGCGAGGCAGCCCCCGTTTCGCCAGCAGTCCCAGGTCAGGTCGAAGACGAGCTTGTTCGCGTCGTAGCGTTCGTACGGCTCGTTGAAGACGTCGAAGATCATCGACCGGTCCTTCCTGAACGTCTTCGCGACCGAGCGCCAGAAGTCGTCCGAACGGTCGTCGGGCAGCGCGCGCAGGCCGTCGGCCACCACGCCGGCGGGTCCCGACCAGTGGAGGTCCAGGACCACGGCCAGGCCCGCGCGGTGGAGCGTGGTGACCCACCTGCGCACGGCCGCGCGGTACCCGGAGACCCTTCCAAACGCCGGCAGCCCGTCCTCGCCGAGCCAGCAATCCTGGTTCAACGGCACCCGAACGGTGTTCACGTGCCATCGCGCCATCAAGGCGGCGTCGCCCGCGTCCGGTCCAACGCCCGTCGCGCTGGCCACGTTCGAGTACCCGTAGCCGTCGCGGCAGGCGTACTCGAAGCTCGGCCAGTTCACGCCGCGCGGCACGAACGTCAGGCCGGTGCGGGCGTCGAGGAGGTGGTTGCCCGCCACCCGCAGCCGTGGCGCCGCGGCGTGGCACACGCCCGCGGTGCACATGCATGCCGAGGCGACGAGCACGAGCGCCGCGATCCGGCGCCAGGTATTGCCCGCGCGAATCAGACGGCCAAGGCTGTCACACGAAGGAGACCACCCGGAAGCGCGACACTATGCGGCGCGAGGTGCCGACTCCGTGAGCACATCCCCGGACCGCCGCCGCCGCCAGGGCGGTATCGCGCTGGTGGTGATCACCGCGCTCCTGATCGCCGGCGCCGCGGTGACATGGTACGTGCACGAGGAGGTGGTGAACGGATCGAGGTTCAGCACCCGCGCGGCGTCCGCGCTCGACGACTCCGACGTCCGGACCGTGCTGGCGGTTCGCATGGTCGGCGGCCTCACCAGGAGCGTCGTTCCCGATGCACTGGTGGTGCGCCCGCTTCTGGTTCCGGCGCTGGCCACGCTCGCCGACACCTCGCCGTTCCGGCGGCTGTTCGCGCGAGCGGTACGCGATCGCCACCGGGCTCTGATCAATCACGAGACGACGTTCAGGTTCGAGCTTCCCCTGGGCGAGGGCGTCTTGTTCGAGTCGCTCGGGCGCGTTGCGCCCCGGATCGCGCGTCTGGTTCCGGCGGACCTGAGGGTGCCGATCGTGCGGCTCGACCCGCACGACTCCGAGCTGGCCGCCACCGGCTTCCTCGTGGACATCGCGGGCTGGCGCTGGCCGCTGACGCTCGCCGCGCTCCTCGCGGCGGCCGGTGCCGCCCTGTTGGCCGGAGGCATCCGGCCCGCGCTGGTCTACCTGGGAGCCGCCGCAACGGGCGGTGGCCTGATCGTCGCGGCCGCCGTCGCGGGGCTGGGTGAATTCGTGGTCTCGCACGCCGCGCACGCCGCCGATCTCAGCGACGACGTGGAGCGCGGAGCCATTCGGGCGCTGTGGACGGCGCTCTTCTCCGACCTGATCACCTCGGCGCTGGTCGTGGCGCTCGGCGGAGCTGTGGTGGCCGCCCTGGCCTCGACCCAGCTCCCCAGAGGCCGGCTGGCCGCGGGGTGGGAGTGGACGCGCCGCGAGGCCGGCTCGCCCACCCGGCCGGCGCGGCTCGTGAGGGCCGCGGGCCTGATCGCCGCCGGGTCCGTGCTCATCTTCGATCCGGAGCTGCTGGCAAAGATCGTGCTCGTCGCCGCGGGCGTGCTCGTTGTGCTCGCGGGCGTGTGGCAGCTCCCGGGCCCGGGCCCACGCATGGAGGCCGCGCGGGCACCGGCTCGCACCGCCTCGCCTCTGCTCCTGGCCGCCGCGATAACCGCGGCGATGGCGGTCACGACGCTCGTCGTGGTGCTCGTGCTGCCCACTCCGGGGGCCGCGACGGCGGAGAGCGCGGGGCCGGCCGAGGGGTGCAACGGCTCGCGGGCGCTCTGCGGCCGGCGCCTGGACCAGGTGGTGTTCCCGGGCACGCACAACTCCTACGCGGCCGCCGACGAGCCGGGCTGGCTGTTTGCCAACCAGCGCCATGGGATCGGGCGCCAGCTGAAGGACGGCATCCGGGCGCTGACGCTCGACATCCACTTCGGGGTGAGCGACCCGTCGACCGGCCGGGTTCGCACCGACCTCGGAACGGAGGAGTCTTCCCGCAACAAGGTCGCGCAGCAGCTGAGCCCCGGCGCCCTCCGTGTGGCGGACAGCCTCGCGGGCCGTGTCGGCAGTGGCCGGCTGACCGGCGAGCGCCGCGCCTATCTCTGTCACACGCTGTGTGAGCTCGGGGCGGAGCCGCTCGACGATCAGCTCAGGATCATCGGCTCGTTCCTGGCCGGCCATCCCGGCGCGGTGGTCATTGCGTTCATCGAGCCCTACGTTCCCGTGGGCACGATCGGGCGGGCGCTCGAGCGAACCGACCTGCTCACCCACGCCGCGCGCCTCCGGCTGGGGCAGCCGCTGCCCACGCTCGGTCAGCTCAGGCGAGCGGACACCCGCCTGGTGGTGCTGGCCGAGGAGGACGGCGGCACGCGCCCGTGGTACCTCCCCGGGTTCTCCTTCGTTCAGGACACGCCGCTGGGGGCGAAGACACCGGCCCAGCTCAGCTGCGCGCGCTACCGCGGGCGCCCCGACAGCCCCCTGCTCCTGGTCAACCACTGGATCCCGCCGTTCCCGCCGTCGGTGACCCGCAACGAGCAGATCGGCGGGAGGTTCCTGGAGCGCCGGCTGAGGCAATGTCAACGCCGCCGGCGGCACCTGCCGAACCTGATCGCCGTGGACTTCTATGAACGCAGCGGGGTGGTGGAGGCGGCCGGGCGGCTCAACGCCGCCCGCCGCGTGCGGTGAACCCCTTCGTCGAGACGCACTCGAACTGGAGAAGGCCCACGTCCTCGGGCTGTCGTGGGGCGGGGTGGTGGCCCAGGGGCTCTAGTCGGACCTCCACCCGGGGGGGTACCGGGCCATGGCCCGGATGCTCGCCCACACGGACACTCGCCCCCTCCTGCCGCGAATCAAGGTGCCCACCCTCCTCCTATGGGGCGACGACGACAGGCGATCTCCCCTGAGCGTGGGCGAGCACCTGCGCGACGGCATCCCGGGAGCCACGCTCGTGGTGATCCCGGAGGCGGGGCACCTGAGCAACCTCGAGCAGCCCGCTCGCTTCAACGCCGCGGTGCGCGATTTCGCCGGGCGTCCTGGCTAGCCGAACTTCTCGGCGAGGTCACCGCGTGTGCGTCGCCCTCCTCCTTGCTGAAGCGGTCCGCGTTAGGCTGGTTCTCGTCAGGGGGTCGAGGGAGGGGAACGCGATGCCGTCGCGGTTGTCGGTCAGGTGTACAGCTCTGGTTGCCGTTGTCGGCCTATGTCTCACCGGCTGCACGATCGGGCGCACCGACACGGCGGATCAGATCACCGCCCACCAGGCGCTGCTGCACGGGACCGTGGTGTCCAACCACGACGAGACGGGCTCGTTCTGGTTCGACCTTGCTCGCGTGGGGCAGTCGTATGGCCCACCGGCACTCCACGACGTGGCATACACGAACGGGGACCAGATCCCCGTATCCATCCGCAAGAACGGCCTCGTGCCGGGCAGCGACTACAAGTACCGCGTCTGCTCGAAGGACTCGGACTCCACCTCGGCACACCCGGCGCCTCCGGGCTGCGGTGCCACCAAGTTCTTCTCAACCCCCGCCGCTCCCACCGCGGCGGTCTCGCTCGGCGACTCCTACATCTCCGGCGAGGCCGGGCGCTGGCAGGGCAATTCGATCAACCCCGCGGGAGACCGCGACGGCACCGACCGCGCCTTCACGGGCACCCTCTATGACGAGAGCCTGGTCTACGACCCGCCGTCGGACACGAACGGCTGTCACCGGTCCGACGTGGCCGAGATACGCAGCGCCTCGCTGTCGGTCTCCGAGAGGATCAACCTCGCCTGCTCCGGGGCAGTGACCAAGAACATCTTCCGGGCGTCGAACGGAGGCGAGGCCCAGCACGACGACGAGCCGCCCCAGGCCGACCAGCTCGCGACGGTGGCGCGGGACAAGGACGTGAAGCTGATCGCGCTCTCGATCGGCGGCAATGACCTCGGGTTCGCCTCGATCGTCACCGCCTGCGTGGAGGCCTACGCCAGCAACACCACTCCCTGCAAGGACACGCAGGGGGCGGGGCTCGCGGCGAAGTTCCCGGCGGCAAAGGCCGCGGTGGGCAAGGCCATCGACGAGATCCGCACGGTGATGACCAATGCCGGCTACCTCCCGTCGTCGTGGCGGCTCGTGCTCCAGTCCTACCCCTCGGCGATCGCGCGCGGGTCAGAGCTGCGTGTGCCCGAGATCAACAAGGTCTCGCGCACGAGTGTTGATGGATGCCCGGTGTACGACAGTGATGCGGATTGGGCGCGCGACACCGTGGTGGGCCAGATCTCGGACGGCCTGGCCTCGGTCGCCGCGGACCGGGGCGTCCAGTTCCTCGACCTCCGCGACCTGTTCCAGGATCGCGAGATCTGCTCCACGTCCACCCGGCTGGCCACGCCCACGCAGGGTCCCTCCGCCACCACCTCCGACTGGGCCCGGTTCCTGAACCTCTCCGCGGTGGAGACCCAGGGCAAGCTGGAGGAGACCTTCCACCCGAATGCTTACGGAGAGCAGGCGTTCGGCAAGTGCCTCTCGCTCGCATTCGCGGCGACGGGGGACGTGGACTGCGTGAACACCCCGGGCAGCGGTCCGGCAGGCGTGGTCGTTCACCCGCACGGCTGAGATGCGCGACGGCGAGCTGTCGCTGCGCCCCCCCGAGCAGGCGGACAGGGAGGTCCTGACGGCACTGCTCGCCGAGCCCGAGGTGAAGCGCTGGTGGGCCGACGGCGAGTACGAGTACGAGCACGGTTGGGTAATCGAGGTCGACGGTCGTTTCGCCGGTTGGATCCAGTACGAGGAGGAGACCCACGAGTGGTTCCCGAGCGTGGCCCTCGACATCTCGCTCACCACGTCGCTGCACGGGGCCGGCTATGGCCGTCGCGCGCTCCGGCTGGCGATCGATCACTTCGCGTCGCGGGGGCACCACCGGTTCACCATCGATCCCAACGTGGAGAACGAGCGCGCCATCCGTGCGTACGCCGGCGCGGGCTTCGAGCCTGTCGGCGTGATGCGGGCCTATGAGCGCAACCCGCTCGGTGGCTGGAACGACAGCCTGCTGATGGACCTGATCGTGGCCGACGCGGAGTCCTGATCTCGCGCGGGTGACGCGCGACCCGGATCGATTCGGCTACCGTGCGCGTCCTGTCGTCCTCGTTCGTAGCCCCGGCGCCCCCGATGCGCCTCTCGCGTACCGTCGGCGCGCTTCTGCTCGGCGTGATCGCGCTGTTCGCAGCATTCGCCGTTTCGGCGCCCGCGGCCGACGCCGCCCTCAAGGCCCGCGGCAGCATCGACCAGGCCTACGTGCTCGGCGCGAAGAAGGCGCAGCACCTCAAGCTCGTCAGGCATGGCCGCGTGATCGACGCCGGCGCCGCCGACTCCTTCGGCAGCAAGATCTTCCGCGACCTGAAGCCCGGGCCCGGCTACGTCGTACGCGCCGGCCGCAAGCGCACCAGGGCGTTCCGGGTCCTTCGCCCCGGCGCGAATCCGCGCCCGGCTTTCTACAAGCGCAAGAAGCTCAAGCAGGGCCTGAACTACGTGCGCATGCGCGACGGCGTGGAGATCGCGATGACCGTGCGCCTGCCCCAGGGCAAGACCCTCGCGGATGGGCCCTTCCCCACGATCATCGAGTACTCCGGCTACCAGACGGCCGCCCCGCACGACCTGCTCCAGTCGGTGATCGACTCCCTCGGCGGCAGCGGCGCCCCGGCCGACCCGCTCGCGCCCGCCACCTCGACCGCGGTGGGCTCCTTGATCGCACCGCTGATCGGCTTCGCCGTGGTGAGCGTTCAGATGCGCGGCTCGGGCTGCTCCGGCGGCGCGTTCGACCTCTTCGACTACCCCACGACCTTCGATGGCTACGACGCGGTGGAGACCGTGGGCGCGCAGAGCTGGGTCAAGGGCGGCAAGGTCGGAATGGGCGGCATCTCCTTCTCCGGAATCACGCAGCTCTTCGTCGCGGGCACGCGGCCCCCGCACCTGGCGGCCATCACCCCGATGTCGGTCACCGACGACATCTACACCGGCACGGGCTACCCGGGCGGCATCTTCAACTCCGGCTTTGCGCAGACCTGGATCCAGGAGCGCATGGACGACGCCGAGCCGGCGCCCCAGGGTGGGCAGCCCTGGGCGCGCGAGCTCACGAAGCAGGGCGACAAGCACTGCATCGCCAACCAGAAGCTCCGGCTCCAGACCCAGGACGCGCTCCAGCTTCAGAAGGAGAACCCCTTCCGCACGCCGTCGCTGTTCGCCCATCGCGCCCCCGGGGCGTGGCTGAAGCGGGCGAAGGTGCCGATCTTCCTGGTCGGCCAGTTCCAGGACGAGCAGACGAGCGGGCACTTCGCCGAGGCGCTCAAGTACCTGAACGGAAAGCCGAACGTGTTCATCTCGCTTCAGAACGGCGTGCACGCCGACTCGCTGGGGCCGAAGACGATCACCCGCTGGGCCGAGTTCCTGAACCTCTACGTGGCCGACAAGATCCCGGTTCTGCCCGGCACGGTGATCAGCCTCAGCGGCGTGCTCTACCAGTACCTCGCCGACGCCGGCGCGGCGCCCGTCGAGCAGTCTCGCTACGCGACCTACACGAGCGTCGCCGCCGCCAAGGCCGACTTCAAGAAGGACCCGCACGTCCGGCTGCTCTTCGACAACGGCGCCGGCCCCCAGGGCGCCGGCTCGATCGGCTCAACGTGGGAGCTCGGCTACAGCGCCTGGCCGCCGAAGCAGGCCAGGGCCACGCGCTACTTCCTCGGCGCCGGCGGCTCGCTGGGCGCGAAGCCGTCCAAGCGGGGATCGGCCAGCTACACGGCCGACCCGAACGCCCGCCCGCGCCAGACGCTCGCGGGCGACGGGGCCGAGGACGCCTGGAAGGCGCAGCCGCCCTACAACTGGGCTCCTCTGGCCGCCGGCAAGGGCCTGGGCTGGGTCACGGGCGCGCTGGCCAGGGACACCGTCATCGCCGGCCCGTCCAGTCTCGACCTGTACGTCAAGTCGTCCGCGAAGGACACAGACTTCCAGGTCACGCTCAGCGAGGTCAGGCCCGACGGCAACGAGACCTATGTCCAGAACGGCTGGCTTCGTGCCTCGCACCGGAAGCTGGACCGGCGCCGGTCCACCGCGCTCGATCCCTTCCCCACGCATCTCGAGAGGGACGCCGCGCCGCTGCCCAGGGGCAAGTACACGCTCGTACGTGTGCCGTTCTTCGCGGTGGCCCATGCCTTCCGCGCGGGCTCGAAGATCCGGGTGACGGTCGAGGCCACGGGCGGCGACCGCCCGCGCTGGGCCTTCGCCACCATCGACAGGGGTACCACCAGGAACACGATCAGCCTGGGCGGCGCCCGCGCGTCCAGCCTGGTGCTGCCGGTGCTGTCCGGCGCCACCGCCAAGGGCACTCCGCTGCCGGGCGCCACCGCGCTCCGCGGCGAGCCCAACCGCACGTACACCGCCGCTTCCAACGGCGGCTGAGCACCGCGCCCGGGCCCGGGCGTCCGGCATGATGTCCCGGTGACCGCGATCGAGGACTGGTGGGCGGAGGGCGACCGGGTGGAGCTGGAGCTACGCGGGTCACCCCGCTCCATCTTCGTCCACCGAGCGGGATCGGGCCCGCCGATGACGCTCCTCCACGGCTTCCCGAGCTCCTCCCACGACTGGCACAAGGTTGCGCCGGCGCTCGCCGCGAGCCACACCCTCATCGCGCCCGACTTCCTCGGATTCGGGGCGTCCGACAAGCCGGCCGAGCACGACTACTCGATCCACGAGCAGGCCGACCTGGTCGAGGCGTTGTGGGCCCGCGAAGGCGTCGAGTCGACCGTGGTGGTGGCCCACGACTACGCCGTGTCGGTGGCACAGGAGCTTCTGGCCCGTCGCGCCAAGGGCGGGCTCGCGGTGGAGATCGAGGCGCTCCACCTTCTGAACGGCGGCCTCTACCCCGACGTGCACCGGCCCCAGCCGATCCAGCTGGCGTTGCTGGACCCTGAGCAGGGACCGCTCGTGAGCGCCGCGTCGACCGAGGAGCTGTTCGTGATGGGCCTGGCGCCGACGTTCGCGGACGACTACGACGCGGCCGAGGACGCCACGGCGATCTGGCGCTCGATGAGCCGCGACGGCGGCCAGCTGATCTCGTACCGCCTGATCCGCTACCTGATCGACCGCCAGGACAACGCGGAGCGCTGGGCCGGTGCGCTCGAGACCGTGGCGGTGCCGACCGCCTTCGTGTGGGGGATGCTCGATCCCGTGTCCGGCGCCCACATGGCAGAGCGGATCCGCGAGCGCCTTCCCAGCGCTCCCTTCACGGCTCTCGCTGATGTGTCCCACTGGCCCCAGCTCGAGGCGCCAAAGCGGGTGGCCGAGGCCCTCCTGGCCGGCGTGCCGCGCGCCTAGGCGCGGACGAGCTTCTTGTACTTGATGCGGTGGGGCCGGTCGGCCTCGGCGCCGAGGCGCTCGTGGCGGTGCTCCTCGTAGGCGTCGAAGTTCCCCTCGAACCAGCGGACCTGGGAGTCGCCCTCGAAGGCCAGCACGTGGGTGGCCACGCGGTCGAGGAACCAGCGGTCGTGCGAGATCACCACGGCGCACCCTGCGAAGGCCAGCAATGCCTCCTCGAGCGCGCGCAGGGTGTCCACGTCCAGGTCGTTCGTGGGCTCGTCCAGCAGCAGCAGGTTCCCGCCCGAGCGCAGGAGCTTCGCGAGGTGCAGCCGGTTGCGCTCGCCTCCGGAGAGGGCGCCCACGGCGCGCTGCTGGTCCGACCCCTTGAAGTTGAAGCCCGCCACGTACGCGCGTGAGTTCATCTCCCGCTCGCCGACCTTGATCTGGTCGTACCCGCCGGAGATCTCCTCCCACACGGACTTGGACGAGTCGAGCGCGTCCCGGGACTGGTCCACGTAGGCGAGTTGCACGGTGTCGCCGAGCCGCAGGGCGCCGTCGTCCGGCTGCTCCTCGCCCGTGATCATTCGAAAGAGGGTGGTCTTGCCGGCGCCATTGGGGCCGATCACGCCCACGATGCCCGCGGGGGGCAGGGAGAACGAGAGGTCCTCGATCAGGAGCCTGTCGCCGAAGCCCTTGCGCAGGTGGTCGGTCTCCAGCACCAGGTCCCCGAGTCGCGGGCCGGCGGGGATGTGGATCTGCACGGAGTCGAGCTTCACCGCCTGATCCTCGGCGAGCAGCGCCTCGTAACGCGCCAGCCGCGCCTTCGACTTCTTGCGCCTGCCCTTGGGGTTCTCGCGCACCCACTCCAGCTCCGCGGCGATCGTTCGCCGGCGAGCGCTCTCCTTGCGGTCCTCGTGGGCGAGCCGCTCCTGCTTCTGCTCGAGCCAGGCCGAGTAGTTGCCCTTGAAGGGGATGCCCCGGCCGCGGTCCAGCTCCAGGATCCAGCCCGCGATGTTGTCGAGGAAGTAGCGATCGTGGGTCACGGCCACGATCGTGCCCTTGTACTCCTCCAGATGGCGCTCGAGCCATGCCACCGACTCGGCGTCGAGGTGGTTGGTGGGCTCGTCCAGCAGCAGCAGGTCCGGGGCGCTCAGCAGCAGGCGGCAGAGGGCCACCCGGCGGCGCTCCCCTCCGGAGAGCGTGGACACGTCGGCGTCCGCGGGCGGGAGGCGGAGCGCGTCCATCGCCGTCTCCACCACCGTGTCGAGGTTCCAGGCGTCGGCGGCCTCGATCCGGTCCTGAAGACGGCCGAACTCGTCCGCCGTCTCGTCCGTGTAGTTGGCGGCCAGCTCGTTGAACCGGTCGAGGAGGTCGCGCACCTCGCGCACCCCGTCCTCCACGTTGCCGCGCACGTCCCTGGACTCGTCGAGCGACGGCTCCTGCTCGAGCATGCCCACCGTGGCGTTCGGATGAAGCTGCGCCTCGCCGCGGTACTCGGTGTCGGTCCCGGCCATGATCCGCAGGAGCGTGGACTTGCCGGCGCCGTTGTAGCCCAGCACCCCGATGCGCGCGCCCGGGAAGAAGCTCAGCGATACATCCGAGAGCACCTGCTTGTCGGGCGGGTGCGTGCGGGAGACCTTGTACATCGTGAAGATGTATTCAGAGGACATGCAGCGGGCCACCTTAGAGGCCTTCGCGCGCCGTTCGCCCATGTGTGGACAGGCCGGGGGGTTCGCGAGTACGCTTGCTCTAGCAATAAATGGCCGCTAATCCTGAAGAAACCGTCGCCACATGTCGCACCCTCGTCGGTGACGATGGGATTCGGTCGTGGTCGGACACGCACGCGGATGCGTGGATCGGGATGCTCGAGGCTCACAAGCGGCTGACGCGCGAGCTCGAGTCCGAGCTCGAGGCCGAGTACGGCCTCAGCCTCAGCGGGGTGGAGCTGCTGGGCCGGCTGGCGGCCGCGGAGCAGCGCATGCTCCGGCTCACGGAGCTGGCGGGTCGCGCCGGGCTCAGCGTGAGCAGGGTGTCCCGCATCACGGACATGCTCGAGGCCCGCGGCCTCGTGGAGCGCCGTCCCTGCCCGGCTGACGCCCGGGCCAAGAACGCCTTCCTCACCGACGCCGGGCTGGAGCTTCTGCGCGCCGCCCAGGCCACCCACTTCGCCGGTGTGGAGGAGCGCTTCTTCGACCGGCTCGAGCCCGGAGAGGTGGAGGCGCTGGCCTTGATCTTCTCCCGCTTCGCGCCGGGCGCCGCATCCGACTGCACCTAGGAAAGCCGGGTCCGGTGCTCGGCCCGATCACCGATCGGGCCTGCGCTCCTCCCTTTTGGGCGCCCTTGACGGAACCTCCTACGAGGTCGTTGCGCGCGCAAGCTTGCGCCCGCAATGAATTGGTGCTACCCTTGCGCTAACAAGCTTGCGCTAGCAAGCACATCACTTCGACAGGAGATCCAAATGAGCACCGTCACCTCCGTTACCGCAGTACCCACCGGCACGTGGAACGTCGACCCGTCTCACTCGAACGTGGAGTTTCAGGTCAAGCACCTGGGCATCGCCACCGTACGCGGCCACTTCGCCGAGTTCGAAGGCTCCCTGCACGTGGACGAGGACACGCGCGAGGTCAAGGCCAGGGGGCTGGTCAAGGCCGGCTCGGTGAACACCAACGAGGACAAGCGCGACGACCACCTCCGCTCCGCCGACTTCTTCGACGTGGAGCAGTACGAGCACATCGAGTTCGACTCGAAGTCGATCGTCCCGCTGGACGACGACACGTTCGAGATCACCGGCGACCTCACTCTCCACGGCGTGACCCGCGAGATCACGCTGAAGGCCGAGGTCACGGGCACCGAGGAGGACCCGTGGGGCAACGAGCGCGTGGGCCTCGAGGTCACCGGCCAGCTGAACCGCGGTGACTACGGCATGACCTTCAACCAGGCTCTCGGCAGCGGCAACATGCTGGTGTCGGACAAGGTGAAGCTCGCGCTCGACATTTCCGCCGTCAAGCAGGCGTAAATTCGGGGTCCGGTGCTCGCCCGGCCGGCGCCCGGGCTGCGCTCCTCCCTAATCGGGGTCCGGTGCTCGCCCGGCCGGCGCCCGGGCTGCGCTCCTCCCTGCAGCATTGGCCGAGGGCCGGCGGCGCCACGCGTCGCCGGCCCTTTTGCATGCCCAGGCGACGTGGGCGACACTACGGACCCATGCGCGCCCATCTGCTCGCCGCGTTTCTGATCTGCGCCGCTCTCGCGCCGGCGACCGCCGGGGCCGCGCCGGCCCAGCGCATGAAGGTGGGCACCCTGGTGCTCCGGCCCTGCCCGGACGGGACGCGCTGGATGTGCGGAAAGATCCGCCGCCGCCTTGATCCCGCACGCCCCGCCGGCCCGCACATCCGGATCGGCTTTCGCTGGCTGCCCGCCAAGGACGGGCCCAGCGGCAGGCCTCCGCTCGTCGCGGTCGAGGGCGGGCCCGGGTACCCGTCCACCGGCACGCGCGTGGAGTACCGCGGGATCTTCGGCCCCCTCCTGCGCAAGCGCGATCTGCTCCTGGTGGACAACCGGGGCACCGGCACGTCCGCGCTCATCCGGTGCCGGCGACTACAGCGGTACACCGGGGTCAGCTCAGGGCCCGGCTTCCCCGGGATCGTGGCCGGGTGCGCGCGTGCGATCGAGCGCCACTATCGCCGTCCCGGCCGGCCGGCCGTGCACGCGGCCGACCTCTTCGCCACCGCCTACGCGGTGGGAGACCTGGAGGCGGTTCTGAGGCGCCTTCGCCTGCGTCACATCGCCCTCTACGGCGACTCCTACGGCACGTGGTTCGTCCAGTCCTACATCTCGCGTTATCGCAAGCGCCTCGACTCGGTTCTGCTCGACTCCGCCTACCCGGTGCGTGGGCTCGACCCCTGGTACGCCTCGTCGGGAGAGGTGGCGCGGCGCGCCTTCGATGCCGTGTGCGAACGCGACGCGGGCTGTTCCGCGGCCGCGCCCGGGAGCGCCGTGGAGCGCCTCGGCCGGCTGGTGGCTCGGTTGCGGCAGGCTCCCATCACCGGCGTCACGCGGGACTCCGACGGTAGCCGGCTGCGCGCCCGCGTGGACGTGCGTGCGGTGGTCGACATGATCCAGGACGCGGCGTCCGAGCCCAACATCTACCGGGAGCTGGATGCGTCGGTGCGAGCCGCGCTCGGCGGCGACGATGTTCCGCTGCTGCGGCTGGTGGCCCAGACGCAGAGCTACCTGCACGGCGCGAGCCCGGCGGACTACTTCTCGAACGGGCTCTACTTCGCGGTCAGCTGCATGGACTATCCGCAGCTTTTCTCGATGCACTCCACGCCGGCGCAGCGCCGCGCGCAGCTGGCGGCGCGCCTGCTGGCCCCGCCGCCCGGTGCGTTCACGCCGTTCACCGCCCGCGAGTGGTTCACGATGAGCGCCTACTCGGAGCCCTACGAGGCATGTCTCGATTGGCCCCGCCCCGCGCACACCGCACCGGTGGCCGACCCGACGTCCACGCCGCTCCCCGCGTCCGTCCCACTGCTTGTGGTGGGGGGCGACCTGGATTCGCTCACCCCCGTCACCGACGCACCACTGTTCGTGCCCGGCCTGGGGGCGAACACGCGGGTAATCACCGTGCCCAACACGGTGCACGTGGACTCGCAGGGGTACACGCCGCTGCTGAACGGGACCAGGTGCGTAAGGCGGATCATCCGCGCCTTCGTGCGCGCGCCCGCCGCGATGGCCACGCTCGATGCGAGCTGCACGTCCGGAGTGCCGCCCGTGCACACGCCGGGCGCCTATCCGGTGAGGCTCGCGCAGGCCGCCGCCGCCACGCTCGTGTCCGGCTCCGATCCGGGGGCCGGGCCACGTCGGGCGGCCACCGTGGCCGCGGGCGCACTGGCCGACGCGACCGTCCGGCGCTTCTACTCGGGCGGGGCGCGCGGTCCCGGGCTGCGGGGCGGGACCTTCAGGGCGCGCGGCGACGGTCCGGTACGCCTCCGCCTGCGCCGGGTCAGGTTCGTGCGCGACGCGACCGTGGACGGCAGGGCCTCGTGGCGGCCCTCGACGGGGGCCGCCAAGGGCACGCTCTCGGTCAGGCTGCCGGGCGGCGCGAGGGTCCGCGTGAGCGTCTCGTGGAACCAGCGCTCCCGTTTCGCGCGGGCCCGCATA
The DNA here is from genome assembly GCA_963819115.1 of uncultured Thermoleophilaceae bacterium. GTDB lineage: Bacteria > Actinomycetota > Thermoleophilia > Solirubrobacterales > Thermoleophilaceae > JACVRW01. The sequence goes on from CAWFUR010000012.1 coordinate 180,653, forward strand.
GCGGATACGGAACTCACACTTCCGGCTCCCTGAGGTCCGTGTCACCCCTATGGGGTGGGTCAGTCGGATGACTTACTGCGTATGCAGGACGCACGGACGGAAAGCCGGTTGACGCCCCGCGCTCAGGAGGTACCCTCAAATGCGGGATGAGACAAGAAGACTTCCGGCATGAGGCTCTGCTGTATGCCGGAGAGGACGACTTCCTGAAGCGGACCGTTCCGTTTCTCCGGGAGGGCGTGGAGGCTGGTGAGCCCGCATTCGTGGTGCTGAACGCGGACAGGCTCCGCGCGCTGCGTGCCGAGCTGAACGGCCACGCCGAGGGGGTGCATTTCGCCGACATGGCGGCGGTGGGCGCCAACCCGGCCTGCATCATTCCGGCGTGGCGCCAGTTCGTGGACAAGCATTCCGCGGGCGGCCGCCCGCTGAGGGGCATCGGCGAGCCGATCTGGCCAGACAGGAGCTCCGCCGAGCTCGTTGAGTGCCAGCGCCACGAATCGCTCCTGAACCTCGCCTTCGCCGGCACCCCCAGCTTCCGGCTGCTGTGCCCGTACGACACGGAGGCCCTCGATCCAGCCGTGATCGACGAGGCGCTGCGCAGCCATCCGATCGTGGTCAACGGCCACGGTCCCGAGACGAGCGATTCCTTCCGTGACCTCGACGAGGTGGCCGCGCCGTTCTCCGAGCCTCTCCCCGAGGCGGAGGTCGAGCCTCGCGTCGCCGTCTTCCAGGCCACCACGCTCGCCGCCCTTCGGGCTTTCGTGGCCCGCGAGGCGATTGCGGCCGGCCTCTCGGAGCGCAACCGCGACGGCCTCGTGCTCGCCGCGAACGAGGTGGCCACGAACAGCGTCCGCCACGGCGGCGGCGGCGGGATCATCCGCCTGTGGCAGACCGAGGACGCGCTGCTCTGCGAGATCCACGACACCGGCCACATCGAGGATCCGCTCGTCGGGCGAGTGCGCCCGGCGCCGGAGCAGCTTGGCGGTCACGGACTCTGGATGGCCAACCAGGTCTGTGACCTGGTGCAGGTGCGGACCTTCCCGGGGGGGAACGTCGTCCGCCTGCACATGCGCCGCCGGTAGCGCTAGTCCACCGACCGCACGTGCGAGACCAGCCCATCCTCACCGAGGAGGTGGAGGGCATACCCCGGAGGCCCCTCGCCCAGTTCGATCGGCCGCTCCTCGCCGAGGTTCAGCTCGGCCGGCCGGAACGTGCTGGGGCAGGTGAAGACCTCGCAGCCTCCGATGCGGCCGACTGCCGCCGTGTGCACATGGCCGGTCACCACCCGTGCCACCTGAGGGTGCTCCTCGAGCAGTAGGGCGAGGGCGGCGCGGTCGGCTTCGGGAAGCCCGATGTCGTCGAGCGCGCGGACCCCGATCGAGATGGGCGGGTGGTGCATGGCCAGCAGGGTCGGCACGTCGCGTTCGCGTTGTAGCTCCTTCGCGAGCCGTGCGAGTCGCCGTGCGTCGAGCGACCCGCCGTCCTGCCCCGGCACGGTCGTGTCGCAGGCCACGAGACGAAGCGGACCCAGGCGGGTCGAGTAGCTCCACGGCTCCGCCTTCGATCCCGTGCCGGGGAAGTGGGCGTCCATCAAGGCGCCGTCGTCGTGGTTGCCGGGGAGCATGTGAATCGGCATTGGCACGGGGGCGAGCAGCTTCCCCACGCGCTCGTACTCCGCGGGCATGCCGTTCTCGGTGAGGTCACCGGTCACGACCACGGCCGCGGGCCGCGGGTCGAGCGCCAGCACGGCCTCCACCACCGCCGCGAGCCGGTCCGCGCCCTGGTCGCCGTCAGCCGCGGCCCGAACGTGAAAGTCGGTCAGCTGAGCGAGGAGGAAGGACTCCACGGCGCAATCGTGTCACGCCCGCCCGGCTCCGGTAGGGTCGCGCCATGGCAGACCTGAACCGCCGTTTCCTGCTCCGCGAGCGCCCGACCGACCGCATCGGGCCCGACACCTTCGAGCTGGTGGAGGAGGAGGTGCCGGAGATCGGCGACGGGGAGGCGCTCATGCGCACTGAGTGGATGTCGCTCGACCCGACCAACCGCACGTGGATCGACGACACGCCCACGTACCTTCCTCCGGTGGCCATCGGGGAGTGCATGCGCGCTCTCGGCCTCGCTCGGGTGGTGAAGTCGAACCATCCCGGCTACGAGGAGGGCAAGCTCATGCAGGGCCTCGTGGGCTGGCAGGAGTACACGGTGGCCTCCGATGCCGCGCCGCTGCTTCCCACTCCAGACCTCGACGTGCCCCCGAGCTCGTTCCTGGGCGTGCTCGGGATGACCGGGCTCACGGCCTGGGTCGGCATCACTGAGATCGGCAACCCGCAGCCCGGCGAGACCGTGGTGGTGTCCGCCGCCGCCGGCGCGGTCGGCTCGGTGGCCGGGCAGCTCGCCAAGGCGAAGGGCGCCCGTGTGGTGGGGATCGCCGGGGGTCCGGACAAGACCGCGATGCTCACGAACGAGCTCGGCTTCGACGCCGTGGTGGACTACAAGGCGGACGACTGGCGTGAACAGCTCGCCGCGGCCACGCCCGACGGCATCGACGTGGACTTCGAGAACGTGGGTGGCGACATCATGGACGCGATCTTCGCCCGCCTGAACATCCGCTCACGGGTCGCGCTGTGCGGCCTGATCTCGGGCTACAACGAGGAGGGCGCACCGGCCGGGCCGCGCGCCTTCGGCAACCTGTTGATCAAGCGCTCCACCCTCCGTGGCTTCATCGTGCTCGACCACTTCCACCAGGCGCCCGAGGCCGTGGCCGAGATCTCCGGGCTGATGGCCGAGGGCAAGCTGAAGCCGCTCGAGACGGTGGTGGAGGGCTTCGAGCAACTGCCCGAGACCATCAACATGCTGTTCGACGGCGCGAACGTGGGCAAGCTCGTGGTGCGCCTGAACGGCGACTGACCCCGAGCCGGCTCAGGCGCTCGGGCAGGGCCTGGGCTTCGAGCTGCCGGGCAGCAGGCAGGCGTCGAAGCGCGTCGGCCTGTGCCCGCGCCGCAGGCGGAAGCGCGTGTACTTGCCGATCGTCCCGCGCTCGGTCACGAACAGCTCGATCACGGCGCCCGAGCGGAGGCGGTGCTCAAGACGGCGAAAGCGCACGACGCCCTTATCCGGCGCCACGGTCTTGCGCCGGTACGGGCAGGCTCGGCCGCGGCAGGAGAGCCGGACCTTCGCGCCGTCGGGCGCACGAACCGCCAGCCGGTCGACCCGCAGCGCCGTCCGGCCGAAGCTCACGCTCAGCCGCACCACGGGAAACGGGCTGAGCAGCTCGACCGGAGGTGTGCCGACCGCGATCACGCGCCGCGTCACGGCGGCCGCGCCGTCGCGGTCCACCACCCGCAGCCCCACCGTGTGGGGGCCGGCCCGGCCGAACTCGATGCCCGCCACCACGTTCCCCCCGTCGTCGTACTGACCGTCGCCGTCGATGTCCCATGCCTGGGCCGCGATCGGCCCGTCGGGGTCCAACGAGGTGGACGTGAGCATCACCGTGTCGCGGACCATCGGTGCCAGCGGCGCGAAGGAGAACGACGCCACCGGAGGGCGGTTGCGGATCACGATCGTCTGCTTCTGGAGGGAGGCGTCGCCGTTCACGCAGAGCGTCACGCCGTAACGACCGGCGGTGGCGAACGCACGCGCGGCGCTCGCGCCCGTCGCGTCGTCGCAGGCGCCGTTCCCGTCGAGGTCCCACGCGAGGCTCGTGATCATGCCCGTCGCGGTGGAGGTGAACCTCACCACCTGGCCGGAGAGCGGCGACGCGGGGGAGAAGCTGAACGAGGCCGCCGGCACCTGGGCCTGGACGGGCGCGGAGAGAAGCACCGCGGCGGAGGCCAGCGCGGCGAGCGCGAGCGCACCGCGCACCTCAGCGACATCCTTGCGTAACGAGCAACCGACCTCCGGCGACGATCAGTCGCCGAAGCTACCACTCCCGGTTGGACCAGGCTGGGCGAGGAGCGCAGCCCGATCGTCGATCGGGCGAGCACCGCAGCCAGTTATTACTTGGGTGTGACCTTGAGGATCTTGTCCGTGTTGCCACCGTTGTCGGTGGTGATGTACAGGTTGCCGTCCGGTCCCTGGACGGGAGAGCGGAGGCGCCCGTAACCACGGAGCGTGGTGGTGATCTCGGCCACATTGCCCTGTGCGTTCAGCTTGAAGAGGAGGAGTCGGCTGCCCTTCAGGAGGCCCACGGCGAGCAGGCCGTTCCACGAGCCCCAGCGCGTGCCGTTGATGAAGGTGGCGCCCGACGGGGCGACGGTCGGGAGACCCGAGGACCACAGCGCGCGGATGGCCCCGGGGAACTTCTGGAGGTCGGTCATCGGGACGCCCTCGTTGTAGCCGGGGCCCGAGGGTGACACCGGATCCCAGCCGAACTGCCCGGCCACGAGCCGGTTGAGCTCGTCGTCCCGGTCCGTACCGTGCTCGGTCTGGAAGCCCATGCCGTCGCTCGCGCGGAACGCGATCGATTGAACGTTGCGGTGTCCGTAGGAGAAGATGCGCGGGTCATAGATGCCATTTGGGTTGCCCGGCGCGCCGGTGCCGTCCTTGTTGATGTGCAGAACCTTGCCGCCGAGCGAGCGCGGGTTCTGCGGGACGGTGGCGGTGGCCGAGTCGCCCGTGCCCACCCAGAGGCGACCGTCCGGTCCGAAGCGCGGCCGGCAGCCGGAGTGACGCCCGAGCTCCCCGGCGATGTTCACGGGCGCGCCGGTGAAGATGTTGGTGCGATTGGTGAGCGTGGTGAAGCCCGGATCGACCGTCCAGCGGACGAGGCGCACGTCGTTGCTGGGCCCGCCGAGCGTGGAGGCCAGGCACACGTAGATGTAGTGGTTGGTGGCGAACGCGGGATCGACCGCGAGTCCCATCATTCCGGCCTCCGAGGCGCTCACCACGTCGGCGGGAGCGCCGAGCAGGCGCTTCTGCCCGTTGATGAAGGCGGAGATCCTCCCGGCGCGCTCGGTGTAGATCATCGTGTTGCCGGCGAAGCCCACGTCCCACGGATGGTCGACGCCAGTCACCGCCGCGGTGACGGTCACCTGCGGCGGGATCACGCAGCCCGAGAGGGCGACGATGGCGCAGCAGGCAATCGCAAGGCTCGCGATCACCCCAGCCCGACGGCGGCGGGTCGGTCCTTCCATGGGGCGCATCCAGTAAGGAATACCCGTTCTTGGGCCCAAAAAACAGACGTAACTCGCCGTATTGGCCATTTAGTGGCCCCCTCGGCACCTCGCGCGGGGTAAAGCGGAGGAGACCCTGGGCACGGCGTCGTCAATGCACGGGTTACCCGCTCCCTCGGCCGGGGGTGGCGGCGCGGAAGGCCGCCCGCGCCGGACACGCCGACTGGCTACCCTCTCCCGGCGAGCGCCCGTAGCTCAGCTGGATAGAGCGTCGGTCTACGGAACCGAAGGTCACAGGTTCGAATCCTGTCGGGCGCGCTCTAGGGATGCCGCTGTCTGAGCTGCTCCCCCGCTCTGGAGAGCAAATTCGTTTGCGCGCCCTCGGTATCCCCAGCCCGCTGGAATCCGCTGGGCTCCGCTGTTCTGGGTCGCTAACCTCCCCCATCTCCTCCCCACCGGGACCCAGGCTGAGGGCCGACCAAAGAAGCAAGCCCGCTTGCGCGGCTGGCCGCTTGCTCGGTGGCTGTCGAGATGACTTCTCCCCCGCTGTCGGCGGGGGTCCCAGCCCTCGGGACGGACGGTCTTACGCGCTCCCGCTAGGCCCGAGCTCTCAAGCGGGCGGGGTACGCGGCTGAGATCGAGCGCCTCGACCAGCGGCGCTGCGAATCGGATCTTCCAGTTGGTTAGGAAGCCCCGGAGCTGTTCCTCGATGGCCCGGGTTCGATGCGCGGGCTGCTTCTGGTACGTGCGAAACGCTCCCAGCTTCCCATGCGCAGCCAGGATCTCCTCCACGACGGGAGCACCCAGGTTCGGATCAGCTCGTCCTCCAGGTCCGCCTCGCAGACGTAGAAGCCAAGTCGTTCCATGGCGGCACGGTCGAGGTCGAAACCGAGGCCGGCGCGCTCTAGTGCACGCCGAAGCGTGTCCTCTTCTCCCGCGTCGCACAGGCCGGCGTCCGCCGGCTGGGGTGGATCATGCGCATCCTGGCGGCGCTCGGCCGCTCGGCCCGGATGTCCCCCGCCCAGTCTGCGGACGTGGTGATCGAGATGGACGCCGTGAACGGCGAACTCGGACCCGACTTCGCCGCGCTGGAATGCCCGACCGTGTTCGTGGTTGGCACCGGAGCCCATTCGGGCGCCACCGAGGACGAGATGCGCACGGTGCGCGCTGCCGTCGCCGACGCCGAGGAGCGCAACAAGCGCATATCCGTGTTCGCGACGACGCCCCACAAGCACACGCAGATCCTCAGCAAGGCCCCCGACACCGTGGTCGCCGCGATCGAGGACGTAGTCCACGGGTCTCGCTGACCAGCGTTCGACCGCTCGACGCATCGTCCTCTTCGCCGACCTCGTGCGCCTCGAGATCGAGCTGTTGGACGCTGTCGAGGCGCGGCTGCGCGGCGCGCTGGCGGGGGGCTGGAGCAACGAGAGCGGGCGACGCCCAGCAGGAGCCCGGGGCCGACGCCAGCCCCCCTGAGTCGAGGGTCTGGGTCGGGCGCCTCGTAATCGAGGATGCTCTCTCCTCCGGCGAGGTGGCCTTTGACGGCTCAGCCGAGCTCGCTGGCAGCCTCCCGCGATGGATCGGGGTTCCTTCTCGCGCACGCGAGTGCGAGGACGGGCCCACCCGTTTTGGGTCTCGCCGGGTTGGAAGACCGCTGAGGCTCGACCCGAGACACGCGGTCCGGCCGAGTACGGGGAACCTCGTCCGCCCGCCAATGGTCGTGCTCCTTCGCACTTCTTCGCTATCGGGGCGACTCATTCGAATGTCGCTCGCAAGCTGAATCCGAGCGATTCCTACGGAGAATCCTCCGTATTCGACGCGTCGATTCAGATCAGGATGCACGAGGGGGGGCCGGCGTGCCGGCCCCCGCCCCCGCGATCCGTTCCCGGGAAGCTGACCCCGGGCTCAGCCGAGCGGGCAGGCGTAGAACGCCTTGCTCAGCTTGACCTTGCTCTGCTTGGCCCCGATCTTCAGGAAGACCGTCGCCTTGATCGTGTACTTCTTGCCGAGCGTCGCCCCCTTGAGCTTGAAGGTCGTGCCGTAGGCCGGCTTCTTGTCGACCTTCTTCTGCTTGCCGAGCTGGAACAGGACCTTGCTCACCACGACATTGCCCGTCTTGTGCTTGAGCTTGGTGAGCTTGACCTTGACCTTCTTGGTCTTGCAGCTCGGGATCGTGACCTGGACCGAGGTCTTCTTCTTGCCCACCTTCTTCGACGCCTTGCCGCCGGCGGGCAGGCAGTTCGGCCACTTGCACTTGTCCTTCTTGCTGACCTTCGACTTCGGTCCGGTGTAGGGCTCGAGCGGGGTTGCCTCGAGCTCGCTCGCGGCTCCCGTCGGGCCGCGGCGGGTGTCCCAGGCGGCGAAGCCCTGGCCGCTCGGGGCGGCCGCGACGTTGAGCTCCGGGTAGATGTCGCCGCTGATGTCGATCGTCACCGTCGGCCCCCAGTGCGCGCCGTCCTTCGATGTGCGCCACTGGAGCAGGTCGGGCCCGTTGGCCACCCAGACCGCGTGCAGCCGCCCCGAGCCGTCCTGATAAAGGTCCCCGAAGATCGGGGTCCGCTTCTCACTCACGCCCCTCGGCGCGCCGAACCCGGTTCCGGTGAACTTGCGCACGACGTACTGCTGCGCGCCCGGTGCTCCGCGCTTGTACATCAGGTACAGACCGCCGGGACCGCCCGCCAGCGTGACGTCGTCGCCGAGCGCGCTGACGTTCGACTCGACGAGGGCGCGGGGGGTCCAGTTGGCCTGGTCGTTGAGGCTCCCGGAGCCTCCGTACGCGCGCCACCAGAGGCTCTGGTTGCTCGCCTGGTCGGCGAACGCGACGACCGGCCTCGAGCCGTCCAGCCCGACCGTGCCGTCGCTCGTCGAGCTGGTCTCGTAGAGCCGCGCGAAGCCGTTCTCGATGCCGCCGCCGAGCGGCGCGTTGGTGAAGAACATCCCCGCCGTGGCGCTCGCATTGACGTACGAGACCGAGTCGCCGGGGCCGTGGACCGCGTCGCCGGTCGAGTCCGGACCCGTAAGCGATCCCGATCCCTCGGGGTCGGCGATCGCCTGCACCGAGCCGAAGCTCACACCTCCGTTAGTCGAGCGGCGGGCGAAGGTGCAGAAGTCGGCGACGCCGCACTGATCCTCGCCGAGCAACACGACCACCTGTCCGCCTCCCGGCAGCAAGACGTGCGGGCGCGCGCCCGCGGTGCCCGTGTAGAGCGCCTGGTTCCCCTCGCACCCGCGCTTGCCGTGCGGGATGCGACAGTAATAGACGAGCTCCTGCCCCGCGGGTGGCGAGATGTCCTTCCAGACGACGTGCGCCGTCCCGGAGTCGTCGACGGCGATGTCCGGCTCGCTGCCCATGCCGAACTGGAACGGCGTCGACGCCTGGGCGGCAGGGGCGGCGGCCAGCCAGATTGCGACCAGGGCGATGCTGATTAGCTTGCGCTTCGCGTTCATGAGGCTCCTTCCGATGCTCGGGACTCCGTGCCCCGCGCAGATCAGTGGTTTCAGAGTTGGAGGGGTCAGTCGGCGATGCATCCGACCCTGCCGATTCCCCGCAGCTGCCCGCCGAGGCTCGCACGAACGATCTTGAGGCGCCCGCTGCAAGGGCCCTGTCGGACCCGGCAGACCCAGCCGACCCTGCGCCGGCAGGAGACCCGCCATTCGGACGGATCGACATGGAACGGAAGTCCCGACATCTCGAGGTACTCGCTCGCGGACCAGGCGGCCGTTCGAGCCGCCTGCTTCTTCGTGATCGCAGCCGCCGCGCCCGCCGGTATGGCGGCGAGCGACACGGCGATCGTGATCAGCGCTGTGAGCCAGATTCGAGTCATGTGCTCCTCCTCCTCGTCGGTCGAATTTCCCACGGAGGACGGAGCAGGCCAAGGCAGTATTACGGGTGGGCGTAAGAAGTTCTGCCGAACACCTGTCCACCCCCCGATGGACGACGTCAGCAGACGGGAGTACCGTGATGGACCGCATGGGCGTGGACACCCGCGTCGCCCCGGACTCGGCGGCTGGCGGCGGCGAGGAGGCGCTGGCACGGCGAGCCGCCTCCGGGGAGATCGAGGCCTTTTCGATCCTGTACGAGCGCTATGAGCACCGGCTCTACGGGCTCTGCCGGCGAATCACGGGCTCGCCCGATGACGCCGCGGACGCGACACAGGACGCCTTCGTCAGGCTGCTCGAGAAGCTGCCGCGCGGGGAGGGCGAGGTGCGCAACTTCGCGTCCTACGCGCTGACCGTTGCGCGCCACGCGAGCTACGATCTGCTCGCCAAACGCCGCGCCGATCCGGTCGAGGAGTTGCCAGAGCCGGCTCGCCGCGACCCGGTCGCGCCGGAACAGGACCCCGAGCGCTCGGCGCTGCTCGCCGCCGCGCGGAGCGGCGTGGAGGCCGCCAACCGGCGGCTCGAGCCGCGCCACCGCGAGGTGCTGGCGCTGCGGGAGGCCGAGGAGTCTCCTACGACGAGATCGCCGAAGCCATGGGGATGAACCGCAACTCGGTCGCCCAGCTCATCCTGCGTGCCCGCACCGCGCTGTGGCGCGAACTGCGACGCAGCGCCGTGGCCTCGATCGCGCCCGCCACGCCGGACTGCGAGCGCGCGCTGCCGCTGGTCTGCGCGAGCCATGACGGAGAGCGGATGCCGGCTGGGCAGCAGGACTGGCTGCGCTCTCATCTCGACAGCTGCGCTCGTTGCCGCCTGGCCGGCGAGGAGCTCGCGGACGTAGGACGCAGCTACCGCTCCTGGGCTCCGCTGCCCGCCGCCGGCCTCCAGGCCGCGGTGCTCGGCCGCATCTCCGACGCATTCGGCTTCGGCTGGCCCGTCGCCTCCGGCACGGGCGGTTCCGGCACGGGAGCCTCCACGCTGTCGGGCGGTTCGCCCTCAGCCGGCAAGCTCGGCGGCGCGCTCGCCGCCCACAAGGGCGTCCTCGCGACCTTGGTGGCGGCTGCCGCTCTCACGGGCATCGGCGCGGCGGTCGTGGCCGGGCGTGAGGATGAGTCCGGTCGCGCGGTCGCCGAGCCGGACTCGACGGCCGGTCCCAGCCCGCCCCGCCAGGCGCGTGAGCGGCCCGAGCGCGAGCCGAAGCAGGCGGCCGAGCGCCACCGGGCGCTTCAGCGCAAACGGGCACAGGCGCGCCGCCGGGCAAGCAGGCGCGCCGCCGCCCGGCAGCCCGCGGCACCCGATCCCGTGCCCCAATCCTCCCCGGTCCCGACTCCAGCTCCCGCCGAGCGGGCCGCGACCTCACCAACGCCCCCCGCCCCCACACCGCAGATAGCGCCGGAGCTCGAAGTCGACCCCGAGTAGCGCCGGTAGGCTGCCGACGCGCTCGGGCAGACGACGCCGCGGTCCAGACACAGCGCGCGAGCGGCGGCGTTCGCGATGCTTCGCGCTCGTTCGCGGTCCTTCGCGGCGACTGGATTGAACCAGCGACCTTTCGGCCCCCAGACCGGGTGGCATCATGATGCTAAGATGCCTTTATGCCGAAGGTCCGGACGACTCTGACGATCGACGACGAGGTCCTGCGTGCTGTCAAGCACAGGGCGGCCCGAGGCGGCAAGCGCGAGAGCGAGGTGATCGAGGAGGCCTTGCGCCGAGACCTCGGCATCAATTTGCTCGACGAACTCTGGTCGCGCGGCCGGATGGGCGAGAAGGAAGCCTCGGCTCTGGCGGTGGAGGCGCAGCACGAGACACGGCCGGCCAGTTCTTGCCTCAAGCGTCGCTGAGGCGTGCGAGCGGTCCTCGATCCGAACGTCCTCATCTCGGCCCTTCTCACCCGTGACGGAACGCCGGCCAAGGTGCTTCGTGCCTGGCTCGAGGGCCGGTTCGATCTGATCGTCTCCCCGCTCCTGCTCGAGGAGCTGGAGCGAGCTCTCGCCTACCCGAAGCTCGCCGAGCGGATCCCGGCCCCTGAGTCCGCAGCGCTGGTTGACTGGCTTGGGCGCGAGGCAGTACTGGTTGACGATCCGTCGGATCCGCCGAGCTCGCATTCGGTTGATCCGGGTGACGACTACCTGCTCGCCCTCGCTGAAAACGAAGGCGCTGCGCTCGTCTCCGGCGACAGGCACCTGCTCGCACTGAGCGCGGCGGTGCCGGTGCTGACGGTGCGAGAGTTCCTGGTCATCGTCGGCGGCAGTTGAGAAGCCCGAGTCAGCGTCCACCCCTCCTCCACAACCCGCCCGACCAACAAACGCCGCTTCTTCAGGCTGAGAGCCGCGTTAGCGTGCAACTTCATCCGGTGTCCTCCTTGGGACTGGTGCCTAGACAGCTCCCAGCCTCCAAGGGGGCCCGGATGAACCAACCTCCTCAGGAACTACACCTAGGCCGGGCTGCGGGATGCCGGTCGCAGGGCCGGCCTCCCGGCGGGGCGAGAGCGGCCGCGAGTCGTGCGATGGTGTAGGCGATCGTGAGCGCGCCGCACCTCGGTTCGGGCGGCGGCGAGCTGGCGTTCGCGCACGTCGGTCCTGGGGCTGACCGGTTTGGCCCGGCGTCTGCCGGGTTGAGCCGGGGAGCGCGGCGCAGGCGACTCGCGAATTCGCTGGTCGACTGCCAGGTCCTCGAGGAGGTAGGGGCGGGCGGCGAGTTGATCTCGGACGAAGCCGTCCGTCAGCACCTGGTGAAGCGGCCGCCCGATCCGGAGCTGCCCGGCGACGTAGCTTGCGAGCCGGTCCGCGGCTCGCGAGCGAGCGAGCAGGGAGAAGCGATGCTTGGCTGTGGCGCCGCTGGGGGTTGTGGTCGTGACTGGTGCGGAGACTTCGCGCATTCGTCGGTCCTCCGGCTCAGAGCCCGAGCACGGCGACGCCGCGCTCGCTGTAGCCGAGGTGGTGGGCGAGTTCGTGGCGCACGGTGCGACGGATCTCGGCGGCGAGGCGCGGACGGTCTCCGCCGAAGTCGCGGCTGAGCGCGTCCCGGTTGATGACGATGCGGGCGGCCCCGTCGCCGCGCGCGACGCCTGCGCCGTGGTAGAGGCCGTAGACCCCGCGGAACTCGTCGTCGCCGCCGATGATCACGGGCACGTCGTCGAGCGCCCGCACAAGCTCGTCGGGGAGCTCGTCGAGGCTGTCCGCAACCAGCTGCGTGAAGGGGTCATCGTCACCGAGCTGCGGCTCGGGGATTGGCGTCTCGCCGCCGTCCGCCAGCGGCGCGTCGGCGCCCAACTCTCGGATCTTGGTCAGAAGTCCCATGCCGATGAGGATCCGCCAACGCCCGGCCGGCGGCCATCGCCCGGGCGGCTCGCTGCCCGGCGCGCCCGGGCTCATACGATCGGATGACCATCGGGCGCAGGAAGCCAGACGCGCACCACGGTTCCGCCCTCCGGTGGGGCGTCGATGTCCAGCCGGCCGCCGGCGGCTTGGGCGCGCTCGTCGCAGGAGGCGAGCCCGACGTGGCCCTCGGCGACCGCCGACCTCGCGCGTTCGGGGTCGAGCCCCCGGCCGTCGTCGGCGACCTCGAGCACGACGCCGCCCGGGGCCGTCGCGACCGTCACCGCCACGTTGCCCGCCGCGGCGTGCTTCGCCGCGTTGGCGATCAGCTCGCGTGCCAAGGAGACCAGCAAGCTGTCCTGGAGACCACTCGCTTCGTCGGCGACGCTCAGACTCCAGCGGGCGCCACCTCGCTCGCTCTGGCGCTGGACCAGCGACCGCATGGCCGCTTCGAGGCCGGCATGCTCGAGCACGTAGGGATGGAGGTCGAAGATCGCCTCTCGAAGCTGCGTCAAGCTCCCCCGCACGGCGTCGCGGGCGCGCCGGAGGGCCTCCTGGTCCCCCCGCTCGGCCTCGTCGAGTTCCTGTCCCGCGGCCAGCAGGTCCTGGACGGCCTCGTCGTGGAGCGCCTCTGCCAGGCGCTTTCGCTCCCGCTCCTCGGCCCCCATCGTCTCGGCCAGCAACCGGGTCCGGGCCGCTGCGAGCTCCTCGATACGGCGAGCCCGGCGTGTCAACACGGCAGAGAGCAGCACGGCCGCGAGCCCGATCCAGGCCAGGTAGAGCGCCTGGGTGAGCACGAACTCGAAGTCCGCTCCGAGCTTGGTGGCGGGGTGGGGAAGCGAGATCCCGAGGTAGCCGGCCACCGCGGCGGCCGACCAGAGCGCGGTCCCACTCGGCGGCATCAGGAAGGCGGCTCCTATCGGGAGCAGGAAGAATGCGAGTCGAAGCTGCGAGAACGCTCCACCCGAGACGTAGGTCAGCGCCAGCAGCAGCGTGAAGTCGACCGCCGCGTAGGCCGCGCCGGGCACGGCGGCCCCCCAGCCCTTGAGCTCGGCCACGAGGGCGGCGATAGCGTAGACCGTGGTGACAGCAAGCAGCCAGCCGAATGCCGCCTCGCCCGTTTGCGGATGCTCGACGAGCTGCTCGCCGACGAAGATGACCGGGAGCGCGGCGACGCGGACGACTGCCACCGCCCGCTGCGCGGCGCGGGCGGCGACATCGCGGTCGCTCACTCGAGCAGGCCGCGGCGCATTGCCTCCGCGACAGCCGCGGCCCGGTCGGAGACCCCGAGCTTCTCGTAGAGATGCTGGAGGTGCGTCTTCACGGTCGCGGGACTGAGGTAGAGGCGCTTGCCGATATCCGGGGCGGAGAGCCCGTCGGCGGTGAGCTTGAGGATCTCCCGCTCCCGGGGCGTGAGCAGGGGCCTCTCGTCGGTCGAGCGACGCTGGATCTCGTGCGCAAGGCCGCGCTGGACCTCCTGGGAGAAGACGGTGTCGCCGCGGGCGACCGCGGCGACCGCGTCGCAGATCTCCTGGCGGGTCGACTCCTTCGACAGGTACGCCTTGGCGCCGCTACCGATGGCGGCGTAGACGATCTCGCTGTCCAGGTACGCGGAGACGAACACCACCCGTGTGGCCAGGCCGTCGCGTTCGATCGCGTTCAGCACCTGACGCCCGTCGAGGTCGGGCATCTTCATGTCGAGCACGGCCACGTCGGGCTCAAGCTCGCGGATCGCCTCGAGAGCCTCGCGGCCGGTCCCGGCCTCGCCCACGAGCTCGAGGTCGGGCCGCTCCTTCACCGCCCGCACGATGCCGTCCCGGTAGACCGGATGGTCGTCGGCCACGACGACGCGGACTCGTGGGCGCCGCGGGCTCACAGCCCTTTTCTACCAGCCGGGGTGGGCGCCGCCCATGAGGCTGCGCTGGAACGCCTCGACGACTCCCGGGGTCGCGGCGTCGGAGAACGCGGTCCCGCCTCGCGCCACCCGAGCGATGCCCGCGCAGATCTCGGCTCGCGTGGCGTCCTTGTCGAGGTACCCAGCCGCCCCGGCGCCGACCGCTTCTCTGACGAGCGAGCTGTCGAGGAAGGCGCTGAGGAGGATCACCCTCGTCCGACACCTCGGTCCGAGCGCGGTCAGCTGAGCGCAGAGCTCGATTCCGTCCAGACGCGGCATGCGCACGTCGAGCACGGCGACATCGGGCTGCCGGCCGGCGATCAGCGCGGTCGCGGCCTCGCCGTCACCCGCCTTGCCCACGAGCTTCAGGCCGGAACGGGAGGCGATCGCTCTCGCGAGGCCGTCGCGGTAGAACGGGTGGTCGTCGGCGATCACCACCGTCGCCTCGCGGTCCTCGACGGCGGTCGCGGCCTCCGGAGCGGGGAGTTCGATCAGCTCGTTGCGATTCATGGGGCCAATGTCCCGTCCCGGTTGGCTCCCGGCCATCCCAAGGGCGGGGCGGTCCACGACGACCCCGCTTCCCCCGACTGGGGGTCCACCCGTGGGAGGAGGCGACCGCCGTCGAGGACCGGCTCGCCGCCGGATGCCGGGCCTGCCGTCCCGGACGGACACTCCTGACACACGAGAGATGGAGCCGAAGATGACCACCACGCTGACAATCAACGACAGACTCGAAGCCAGCCCGGCCGCCTTCCTGACGGAGGTCGCCGAAATCGCGCGGCACCTCGTCGACGAGCTGGACGGCGGCACGGCGGCAAACGTCCGACGCGACGCGGAGCGGCTGAACGTCCTCGCGCATACGGAAGCCCCTGCCGGTGCGGACCTCGATTCCACATTCGCAGGTGCGCTGCGGTCGCGTGCGACCTCGGTCGCCGGGCTCGCCGCCCGCAGCCGGTCGCCGCTGGCGATCGCCCAAGCGGCCAACGGCGTGATCCGGCTCATCGCCGACCACCCCGAGGTGTTCGAAGACGCAGCGGCCCCTGAGCTTCTGTCGCTCGACTACCTTGAGCGCGAGGCGCAGCTGCGCTCGCTCGCCGGGCAGCACCTTGCCGTAACAGCCGTCGTCGAGCGTGCCGTCGCGGTCTGGCCGCGTGTGCGACGCGGGCTCATCGCGGCGGGGGCGAACGAGCTCGCGCAGCAATTCGATGCCCACCTCGAGGAGCTGAGCCGCCACCAGGGCGCCGCCGGCATCCGGGACGCGACCCGGCGGGGGAGAGAACTGATCGCCCTCATGCGGACGATCGTGCAGCGTTCCGGCGCCCGCAGTGTGGGCCAGGGCAAGCAGCCAGACGCCGGAAGGTGAGCACCGCGACACCCTCACCTCGAGACTTCGGCGCCGATCCGGGGATCCTCGCCGCGGAGATTCGCCGCACCGTGCTGCACGAGATCGGCCACCATCTCGGCTATTCCGAGGCAGGCGTCACCGCGCTCGGTCTCTGAGCTCGCCCCGGCGGGCGCGGACGGGTTGCCTTCGGGGAGGGCCGGGCTCGCGTGCGCCCGTAGCGCAGGGCCAGCAGCACCGCGATCGGGATGCCGGTGAGGATCACCATCACGGTGAACCACAGGCTGGCTCCATCGGTGCCCGATCCGAACGAATGCAGTACCGCGAGCACGTAGACCGCCACCGTCGCCTGGTGGGGCGCGCTAGTCGTGGGCGAGGGCCTCGGTCACCCCGAGGACGACTGCCGCATGGGCTCACGGGTAGACATGCTCCCCCGTGTCCTTGTCGGTTACGGTGATCGCGCCGGCGGGGCAGGCGCGGGCGGCGGCGAGGATCGCCTCGTCGGTGCCTTCGCCGGTGACGATCGCGATGTCCTCGAGGGTGAAGACGCCGGGGGCGACGAGCGCGCAGTCGCCATGTGCGGCGCATGCGAACTCGTCGACGTGGGGGATGAGGGTCATGCTGCGTTCCTTTCGGTGAGTCGGGTCTGCTGCTCCAGCAGCCTGCGTGTCTGCGCAAGGGCGTGGGGGCGGCCGACGAGCAGTGCGGCCACGGGCGTGCCGTCGCGGGTGTAGGTGGCGGTGAAGTCGCGAGCGTCCGGTTCGCCGTCGATCGTGATCGCGTCGGCGCCGTGGGCGTGTCCGAGGTATTGGATGCGCAGGCCGTGCTGGTCGCTCCAGAAGCTCTGGATCGCGGGCGGCGGCGGGTCGAGGCCGAGCATCGCGCGGGCGGCGGCCGCGCCCTGGCGGGCGGCGGCCTCCCAGTGCTCGGTGCGCACGTGCGCACCGATGCGCGCGTCGAAGGCGCGGCTGGCGTCGCCGGCCGCGTAGATGCCCGGGACTCGGGTGCGGCCGGCGGCGTCGGCCTGGACGCCGCTTTCGTCGAGGCCGCTTCCGCGCAGCCAGCTCGTCGCTGGCTCGGTCCCAATGCCGACGACGACGGCGTCGCAGTCGACGCGGCGGCCGTCGTCGAGCTCGATCGCCGAGATCGCCGTCGTGCCGCGCAGGCGCGCGATGCGCGCGGCGAGGTGCACCGTGATGCCCTCTTGGCGGTGCAGCTCGGCGAACCAGCTGCCGAGGCTCGCCCCGAGCACTGCCGCGAGCGGCGCTTCGGCGGCTTCCACGATCGTCACCTCGACGCCGATGTTTGCGGCGGTGGCGGCGACCTCCTGGCCGATGAAGCCGGCGCCGATCACGGCGAGGCGGCTGCCGGGAACGAGCGCGTCGCGAAGGCGTCGGGCGTCGCCGATCGTCCGCAACACGTGGACGTTGTCGAAGCACTCGGTGCCGGGCAGCGTCCGCGGGGCGCCGCCGGTGGCGATCAGCAACTCAGAGAACGCGAGCCGCCTGCCCGAGTCGAGCACGAGCGCGCGGCCCGCGACGTCGAGCGCGGTTGCGCGGACACCGGTCAGGAGGTCCACGTCGTGCTCGGCGTACCAGTCGTCCGAGCGGAACCGCAGGTTGTCGTCAACGACCGTCCCGCTCAGGTACTCCTTGGAGAGAGGCGGCCGGTCGTAGGGCGCGAGCGGCTCGCCGGCGACGAGCCGGATCGTCGTTGTTGCGCCGCTGCGACGCAAAGTCTCGACGGCGCGCTGTGCCGCCAGGCCGCCGCCCGCGATCACCACTCCCGAGTTCTTCCTGGAGGTTCTGTGCATGAGACACAGGATGCGCTCACATCGGTGAGGACCCGGTAAGCCGCGGGTCAAGAACGTCTTTACCAGGCGGGGCGACCGCGCCGGTAGGCGACGTCCTGACCCCTTCACGTGACGGTCCTTGCACGCACGCGGCGCTGCGAGGGCAATCCCCGCATGCGCGTAAGAGCGGTCTGACCTGTGGCTTACCGGCGCCTGGCGAGCGCCCCGCACACTCGTGATCGTTCACTCACACCGGCCAGTCAGCCACCCTCACCAAGGAGACACCAGATGCCGACCAACACCGTCAAGCCCAGCCGGACGCCGGTCATCCTGCTCGCCGATCGCGAGTGCGCCGGCAGCCACGACCCTGCGCTGAGTCACATCGCGCAATCCGTTCGCGGCAACGACGTCCACGTCGTCGCTTCCGCCAGCCCGCTCGCCGGCGAGCGGTGGCTCGTCGACGTGGCCGCTCGCGAGGAGGACGCTCGTCGGCGACTGGGGAGCTGGACCTCCGTGCTGGCGCCTTACGCCTCGCTCGTCGACGGCGAGGTCGGCGACGAGAACCCGCGCCTGGCGCTTGCCGACGCGCGGCGGGAATTCGGCGACGACGCGGTGCTGATGTCCGTGAGCAACTCGACGGCTTCGCCCAAGGTGCCGCCGGTGGCTGCCGCCCGCCCAGGGTGGCTCGCCCGTCGTCGGGCCAGACGCGTCCTGGCTGCGTAGGGGCGAAGTGGCCGCCGCCGGGTCATGCGGCGGTCTGCCTCCGCGCAGCGGTGAACCCCGGCAGATCGAAGCTGATCGTGGTTCCCTCGCCGAGCACCGACTCGGCCCAGATGCGCCCGCCGTGCGCCTCGACGATCGCGCGGGCAATCGCCAAACCGAGCCCACTGCCGCCGCGGTCGCGCGAGCGGCTCTGCTCGGCGCGGTAGAAGCGCTCGAAGATGTGCGGCAGGTGCTCGGGCTCGATGCCGGGTCCGGTGTCGGCAACGGAGAACACCAAGTGGCCGTCGCGAGGCTCGACGGCGACGTCGATGCGGTCGTCACGGGTCGTGTGCAGCACCGCGTTTCGTACGAGGTTGCGGAGGACCTGGGTCAGCCGGTCGGGATCGCCATCGAGCGTGCCGCTGACGGCGGTGAGGCGGAAGTCGCGCTCGCCGAACAGCGGCAGGTCGCGGCGGAGGTCCTCGAGGAAGTCGTCGAGGTCGATCGGCTGTGGCTCGACGAGGTGGCCCGCTTCGGCGCTGGCGAGTGTGAGCATGTCGCCGACGAGCCGATCCAGCTCGTCCAGGCGTCGCAGCAGCGTCACGGTGGCCTCATGGCGGCGCGCCTGGTCGTGCTCGCGGTCGAGCAGCTCGACCTGGGCGCGCAGCACGGCGAGTGGTGTTCGCAGCTCGTGCGAGGCGTCGGAGACAAAGTCGCGCTGGCGGGCGAAGGCCCGCTCCAGGCGATCGAGCATCCGATCGAACGCGCCGCCGAGCACGCCGACCTCGCCGCGTGTCCCGCTGGTGCGGGAGCGGCGCGACAGGTCGCCTGCGTCGACCTCGGCGGCGACGTGCGTGATTCGCCGCAGGGGGCGCGCGATCACGGTGGCGATCCCGGTCCCGGCCATGACGGAGAGCAGCAGGGCGAGCGTGCCGACGAGCACGAAGGTGCGCAGCAGGCTGTCCTGGGCGTCGTGCACGCTGCGGAGCGGGTCGGCGATCTGCAGCGTCCCGACGCGCCGTGAGTGGTCATCGATCGGTTTCGTGAGGACGCGCATACGCCCGGCTTCGGGCACGGCGGCGCTGGCGAGACCGGACGGGGCGTTTATCACGCCGCGGCCGCCGGCCGCTTGGGCCTGGTCGTCGTCGTCCTCGAGCTCTCGCTGGAGGATGCGCGGCTGGTTGGTTACCGGCGTGCCGCCGGCGACGTCGATGATGAAGATCCGCGCTGCCGGGTGGTAGCGCTGCGCGTTGAGGAACCGCCGAGCGGTCCGCTCGACCGCCTCCGGCGTGGAGAGGTCGGTGCCGGCACGCAGCTGGTCCCATTCGGCGACCTGCGTGCGCAGGTCCTCGTCGATGCGATCGCGCAGCCGCGAGCCCGTGCCGCGATACACCGCCAGGCAGGTTAGGCCGAGCGCCAGCGTGGTGATCAGCGCGATCGCGACGGCGAGCCGAGCGCGCAGGCCACCCGGCACGAGCCGTGCGCTCACGAGGAGCGCCGCAGCCGGTAGCCGACGTTGCGGACCGTTTCGATCGGACCGCCGCCCTCGCCGGCGCCGAGCTTCTTGCGCAGGTAGCCGATGTAGACCTCCAGCACCTTGGTGCCGGGGTCGAAGTCATAGCCCCAGACGGCGTTGAGGATCTGCTCGCGTGAGAGCACCTGGTCGGGGTGGCGCGCCAGATACGCCAGCAGCTCGAACTCCCGTGCGGTGAGTTGGACCTCACGGCCGTCGTGCTCGACGCGCCGCGTGCGCAGGTCCAGCCGCACGTCGCCGGCCTCCAGCACCGATGCCTCGCGCTGGCTTGGCTGGCGCAGCTGCGCACGAACCCGCGCGAGCAGCTCCTCGAAGGAGAACGGCTTGGTCACGTAGTCGTTGGCGCCTCGGTCCAAGCCCTCGACGCGCTGCTCGATCGCGCCGCGGGCGGTGAGGACGATCACCGGCAGCTCAGGCTTGCTCCCGCGGATCGCATCGAGCACCTCCAGGCCGCTCTTGCCCGGGAGCATGACGTCCAGCAGCACCAGCCCATAGTCCCCGGTGAGCGCCTCGAGCTCGCCGCGCTCGCCGTCATGGGCGACCGTCACGGCGTAGCCCTCGGCGCCGAGCGCCTGCTCGATGAACCCGGCGAGCGTGCGCTCATCCTCAACGACCAGGATCCTCATCTCGGGGGCCATGCTAAGCGCCCCCAGCGTCGCCGGCGCCCGGGTAAGAGGCTTCTGACCAGGCGCTAACTGGGCGCTTGCGCACCCGATCGAGCCCGCGCTTCGCGTAAGGACCCTCCTGACCCGTCGCTTACCTGGCTCTCGTCAGCGCCCACCACGATCAAACCATGACCGACAAGACCCGTATCAAGATCGCCGCCGTCGTGACCGCGCTGTTCCTCGCCGCCGTCTCGCTGGCCGGTATCGCCACCCGAACCGATGCGCCGAAGGCGGTCTCGGCCGCATCCGCCCCGGCGGGAGTGCAGCAGCCCACGACCGCCCCTGCGCCGCCGGCCGGTGAGTACGAGGACGGAGACGGGGGCGAGGACCATGACTGATCACGCCGCCCCGGCACGCACCGAGGCGAGCGCGCGCCGTCCCGCGCTGTCGCAGACGATCCTCAGCGTCGCCGCGACCGCGACTGCCGTCGCCGCGCTCATCTGGTCGGCGCTGTTCTACGACGCCACCCGCAATCACGCAGTCGCGCTGCCCGCGACTCACGCCCAACCCGCGCATGCGGCGACCGGCGCAGCCAAGCCGGCGCCCACCGTCGCGCCCGTCACCACCCGCACATCATGACGGCGCCTTTCACAGAGCACGAGCATCACTTCGACGTCTTCGGCACCCAGGTTCGACTGCTCGTCGGCGCTCCCGCCGGCGAGCCGTTCACCGCCCGGCTCGCCGCGCTACGTGTGCAGCGAACGATGCACGACCTGCATGCCAAGCTGACGCGCTTCGAGCCCGGCAGCGAGCTGTCTCGACTCAACGCACGCTCCGGCCAACCGATCGCAGTCTCATCGACGCTGTTGGACGCCGTCCAGGCGGCGATCTTCGCCGCCGAGGTCAGCGAGGGACTCGTCGATCCCACGATCACGCCGCATCTGGAGCGGGCCGGCTACGCGCGATCGCGCGCGGGGGAGCCGCCCGCGGACCTGCGGGCCGCGCTGGAAACCGCGCCGCCACGCCGGCCCGCCGCCCGAGCGCCCCGCAGTGGCTGGGAGCGCCTCGACGTCGACCCTGAAGACGGCACCGTCCAGTTGCCCTCCGGGACGCGTCTGGACCTCGGCGGAAGCGCCAAGGGCCTGGCGGTCGACATCGCGGCGCGGATGCTCGCCGGCCGGCCGACGTTCGCGATCGACGCCGGCGGCGACATCCGCCTCGGCGGCACCTCTCGTGTGCCGCGGATGGTCAACATCGCTCACCCGCTCACCGACGCCGACGCGCACCGCTTCACCCTGCATGACGGCGCCGTCGCAACCAGCGGCCTGCGCACCCGTATCTGGAAGACCGCCGCGGGCCACGCCCACCACCTCATCGACCCATCAACGGGTGAGCCGGCATGGACCGGCGTCATCCAGGCCACCGCGTTGGCACCCACCGCCCTGGAGGCTGAGACGCTCGCCAAGGGCGCACTGCTGCGCGGCCCGCGCGCCGGACGCCGCGTGCTCGAACGCCACGGCGGCGGCGCGCTGATCCTCGACGACGGCGAACTGCTCCTCGTCGGCGCGCTCGCGACCACACCGCGCGGGCTGGTGGCGGCATGACCACCGACCCGACCCAGCAGGTGTTCTGGCTCGCCAGCCGCGCCGTGGGCATCGTTGCGATCGCGCTGCTGGGGATCTCCGTCGCCCTCGGGCTGGCGATGTCCACCAAGCTGCTGCGCCGCCCCGGCCTGCCCGCCAAGCTCAAGCGCTTCCACGAAGCCTCGACCCTCGTCACGCTCGCCCTGATCGTCGTGCACGCCGGGCTGCTGCTCGCCGACGGCTACCTGCGACCGGGGCTCGCCGGCGTGATGCTGCCCTTCCACCTCTCCTACCGGCCGCTGTGGACAGGCACCGGGATCATCGCCGCCTGGCTGGCCGCGATCCTCGGGCTGAGCTTCTACGCGCGCAAGTGGATCGGCGCGAAGACCTGGCGCTGGCTGCACCGCTGGACACTGGCCGTTTACGTTCTCGCGGTCGGTCACGCCATCGGCGCCGGAACTGACGGCCGCTCGACCTGGATGCTGGCGATGCTCACGCTGCTCACCGCGCCGATCGTCTTCGCCTTCAGCTACCGCATGCTCCCGACCGCGCCACGCCAGCGCCCGCCGCGAGCGGCACGTCAACCCGTCCGCCGCCATGCCGCGGCGAGCGCTGCGCCAGGCTCGTGAACCGCCCAACGATCGAGGGACTTCCACGGACTCCCACCGCGGCCGGGCACGGATGGCGAAACGACAGCCGCGCGTGATGCTTGACCGGTGACGTCCCCGGCGACATCGCATCAGCATGCGCGCATCCGCGCGTCGCTGCACACGCTCGCCGAGTCCCGCGCGCAGATCCTCGCTGTGATCGCCGTCGTCGCGATCGCCGCCGGATTCTTGCTGCACGCGATCGGCGCAGGAGACGCCGGGCACCAGGTGTGGCGGGCCGCGGTGGCGCTGCTTGCCGCAGAGCTCGCGTTCGAGGTCGGTCGCACCGTTGTCGTCGATCATCACCTCGGCGTCGACACGATCGCGCTCGTCGCGATGGTTGGAGCGCTGGCGCTCGGCGAGGAACTCGCGGGCGCGGTCATCGGCCTGATGTTCACCGGTGGAGCGGCGCTTGAGGCGGCGGCATCCCGCCGCGCGCGCCGCGAGCTGACGCTTCTGGTCCAGCGCGCGCCGCGCGTCGCCCAACTGCGGATCGACCGCGGGCTCGAGGAGGTGCCGGTCGACCGTGTCCGCGCCGGGGACACGGTGCTCGTGCGCACGGGAGAGGTCGTGCCCGTCGACGGCATCGTGGTCGGGGACGAGGCCGTCGTGGACACCAGCACGCTCAGCGGCGAGCCGCTACCGGTCACGCTGCGTGCCGGGATGGCCGTGATGAGCGGCAGCGTCAACGCGGGCGGCCCGTTCGACGTGCGTGCCGACCGGCCCGCGGCCGAGAGCGCTTACGCCGCGCTGGTGCGGCTCGTAGAGCAGGCCCAGGCCCAGCGCGCCCCGTTCGTGCGGATGGCCGACCGCTACGCCGGCATTTTCCTGCCCATCACGCTCGTGGTCGCCGGCCTGGCGTGGGCGCTCAGCGGTGACCCCGTGCGGGCGCTGGCGGTGGTGGTCGTCGCGACGCCGTGCCCGCTCATCCTCGCTGCACCGATCGCGCTCGTCTCTGGCCTGTCACGCGCCGCGCGCAACGGCGTCATCGTCAAGGGCGCCGGCGCGATCGAGACCCTCGGCGAGGCCCGTACCGTCCTCTTCGACAAGACGGGCACATTGACGGTCGGCACCCCGGAAGTCCGCGAGATCGTCTCGCTGAACGGCCTGGCCAGAGGCGAAGTCCTGCGGCTCGCCGCGTCCGTCGACCGCCTCTCCGCCCACGTGCTCGGCGAGGCGCTCGTCCGCGCGGCCCAGGAATCCGCGCTCGACCTGACGATGCCGAGCGACGTCGACGAGGAGCCCGGCCAGGGGATCGCCGGCACGGTCGACGGCCGTCGCATCGCGGTCGGCAGCCGCGCCTTCCTGCGCGCCCAGGGGTACGACCCCGACGCCGTCGCCGCCGCCTCGCTTGCGACCGGTCGCGGCTCCGGCGAGGCCCACGTGCTCGTCGGCGTCGAAGGCGAGCCTGCAGGCGTGATCGTGATGGCCGACGAGCTGCGCCCCGACGCCGACAGCATCGTCGACCGCCTGCGCCGGGAGGGTGTGCGCCACGTCGCGATGGTCTCCGGCGACCGGGCCTCGGTGGCACAGCGGATCGGCGACATGCTCGGCGTGGATCGCGTCTACGCCGAGCAGTCGCCCGAGGACAAGCTCGAGGTCGTCCGCACGCTGCGCAACGACCCGGCGCTCAGCCCCGTGATCATGGTCGGCGACGGCGTCAATGACGCACCCGCGCTGGCGATCGCCGACCTCGGCATCGCGATGGGTGCCGCAGGCGCCACGGTCTCGTCCGAGACCGCCGACGCCGTCATCACCGTCGACCGCGTCGATCGCGTCGCCGACGCCGTCCACACCGGGCGCCGAGCGCTGTTCATCGCCCGCCAGAGCGTTCTCGCCGGCATGGGGCTGAGCATCGCGGCGATGGGCGTCGCGGCCGCCGGCTACCTCCAGCCGGTTGCCGGCGCGCTCTTCCAGGAGGTCGTCGATGTCGCCGTCATCCTCAACGCGCTGCGGGCATTGCGCGGATAGCTCATTCCACGACGCGCAGTGCGCCGGAGCGGTCGGTGCGGCGCAGACGGCGCAGCGTCAGCAGCGGCGCGACGGCAACCATCAGCGTCCCGGTGACGAGCGCAAGCAGGTAGGTGAGCGGCGCCACCGAGGTGAGCGTCCGGGTCTCGGGCATGTTGGTGTCGATGAGCCACGACAGCAGCGCACGGCCGGCCGCGGGGACGACGCGTGCGAGCCGGGTATCGGCACCAGAACGCCAAGCTGAGGGCCCGGGTACCCATGGGGAGGGGACGGCCGTGACCCACGTCAGATGTGCAGGCGCCGGGTTCCGGCCCGGCAATTTGAGCTCTCATGAGCTGGGTGAGGACGGCAGGATCGCGCACGGCTACCTCTTCACCTGCCCCGCTGGGGTCATCGAGGTCCTAGCCCGGGCGGGCGACCGGCTGGAGGCGCCCACATGACCAAGGCGTCCGGCGTTCCGGAGCCCCGCCGCGCCGTTGACGCCGGCGCGGGTGCAATGGCCTGGCGGTTCGGCGATGCGCTGCGGGTCGGCGACGGCGCCGCCGCCGAGCGCGTCGTGGCGGCGCTGGAAGCCGTCCAGTCTCTAGTCATCGCGCCGGCAATGGTCAGAATCGGCGAGCTCTGGCAGTCGCGGCTCATCGGCGTGGCCGACGAGCACCTGGCGACATCGATCAGCCAACGGTCGTTGATCCGCGTGTTCGAGACGATCAGCGCGAACCGGGACCGCGGGCGCTCCCGTGAGCGGGTGCTGCTCGCTGCGGTCGAGGGCCAGCATCATGTGCTCGGGCTGCGCATGGTGGCCGACGTCCTCGAGGGCGCCGGGTTCGACGTCCTCTACACCGGCGAGGACGTCCCAGTGGAGAGCCTGCGCGACGCCGTCGCCAAGCATCGCCCCGCGGTCGTGGGACTCGCGTTCGGGATCGCCTCGGACGTGAGCTGTCTGGCCGACTCGCTGTGGGCCATCCACGAGGTCGCTCCCGAGACGCGCGTCATGCTCGGTGGTCGCGCCGTACCGCCCGGGCTCCGGACCGGCGGATACGCCTGGGTCGCGACGACCATGGAGGTCGTCGCCGCGGTCGAGGATCTGCTCGCGGGGCCGGGCCAGCCGCTGCCTGAGTTTGTCGACCTGATGCGCTCCCCCGCAGGCGACGATCATGGGCCGCGCGAGCATTCGGTCGAGCCCGATGGCGTCGCGGCGCAGCTGGCCAGGGCGGCTGACGAAGCGACGGGTCTCGCCCGCAAGCACGTTCGCCGTGCCGCGACGTACCGGGATCTGGCCTTTCGCGACCCGCTGACAGGCCTGCCCATGTTCGGCCCGGCGACACCGTGGCCCGCTTCGGCGGCGACGAGTTGCCGTCCTGCTGCCCCACGGCACGCCGGCGATCGCCGGCGAGATCGGCGACCGCATCCGCTCTGCCGTGGCTGCCACCGTGGACCCGGCCGTAAGCGTGAGCGTCGGGGTGGCTGAGCTTGAGCACGACGCACGCCTCGGGGTGCTTGCGGCCGACACGGCGCTGTACGAGGCGAAGGCGGGCGGCCGTGACCGCGTCGAGATGGCGCGCCCCCGGAAGGCTCCCGACAGCCGGGGACCGGGCTGACCGATGTACGTCTCGATGTCACGATTGGCGATCCCGGGTGAGCGCGCCCCCGAGCTGGTCGCGGCATTTCGCGCTCGTTCGCGGCTGGCCGATGCGGCCGACGGGTTCATCGACCTCCAGGTCTGGCAGTCCGATCGTGACCCCGGGGAGATCCTGATGGTCAGTCGCTGGACCGACCGCGAGTCCTTCAAGGCCTACATGAAGAGCGATGCGCACAAGGCCTCGCACGATCGCATCGATCCGGAGCTCAAGGCCGACATCAAGCTCCTGCGGCTCGATCATCTCCACACCTACGAGGTGGTTGTCGAATGACCGTTCGTCGCCCCAGCGGAGCTCCGCCGCCCGCCGTCGTAAGGATCGCTGGCGCCGAAACGCCGCTCGGGCCGGTCGCCGTCGTGATCTGCGACCGCTACCGCGAGGAGTTCCCGGACGAGGCCGAGCGCTACGGCGATGCTGGGATCGACTGGTGTCGCCATGACAACCAATGGCTGCTCTCCTGGGCCGTGGACGACGTTCTCGAGGCCGCCGACCTCTGTGAGCAGGCCCGCTGGCTGGCGGAGGTGCTGGAAGCCCGGGGCTTCCCCGTCGATCGATTGGCCCGTGATCTCGAGATCGCGGCGGACGTGGTGGACGAGGGATGTTTCGGCGAGGCGAGCCCGGCGGTTGCGTCGCGTCTCTCGACCGCCGCCGAGACCGTCGCAGGGCTCAAGAGCGGTTTCTAACCGCGGTGCTCGCGGCGGTCATGACGGTCACGGCGCGGTCGCGGCGCTTGTCCCAATGATGGTCGTGATCGCGGTTCGGCTCGCACGCTCGCCGAAGCCTCCCCACTGCCCTTCCTACGGTTCGGCTCGTCCCTCGGAACATCGCTTCTAGAGCTGAAACTGGGCGTTCAGGCGGCCGTCTACGGAACCGAAGGTCACAGGTTCGAATCCTGTCGGGCGCGTCACGAACTGCCTGGATATCGCGTGGTTCTGTGCGCACAGCGCGGTTTGAGACGGTCGGGACCATCAGTAGCTCGGTCAGTAATCGCGTCGAATGCGAACACCGAGGCGAGGGCGGCCTAGGTCGAGGGCCCCCTCATCACCCCGCTCGTGGTACCCCACGATGTAGCCCACTTGTGCGCATGTCGGCGTGCCCGAGGATCGTCTGGAGCGTGGATAGCGCTTCGCCACGGGACCACCGGATGTGGCGAACGTGGAGCGGGTGTCGTGCATCTGTAGACGGGGAGCGAAAAGCCTTTTCCCCGCATGGGTACAGGTAGTTTTCCTACTTTGCGCCGAGGGTCAGGTGGCGTACGGTAGACAGCGGCTCGATGGCACCCGTTGAGGACAACCCCACGACCATGAGCCAGCCCGTTTTGCGAGATGCCGACTGGTCGCACTAGGGCTATGCCTGACGGGCCGGGCCCGAAGCGCCGCCGAGCGGCGGACACCAGTGAGCGCGCCCTGCTGCGCTCGTTCGGCGACGCGCTGCGCGCCGGCGATCCGTCCGGGGCCAAGGGGGTCGCCGCGGACGCGCTCGAGGCCGGCTACGGCGTGACCACCGTGCAGGACCGCCTGATCGCCCCGGCGATGCGCTGGATCGGCGAACTGTGGCAGCACGGAGCGGTGACCGTGGGCGACGAGCATCTGGCCACGGCGATCAGCCAGGACGTGCTGGCGCGGCTGTTCCCGCGAGGGCTGACGGCGCCCGCTGGGTCGCGGGAGCGGATCGTCCTGGCGGCGGTCCAGGGGGAGCATCACACCCTCGGGCTGCGGATGGCCGCAGATGTCCTGGAGGGCGCGGGCTTCGACGTTCTCTATCTCGGCGCCGACGTGCCGCTCAGCGCCCTGCTCGACACCTGTAGGACGCACACGCCCTCCGCTCTGGGCCTGACTGTGAGTATGGCGCTCAACGTCCCGACGCTGATCTGGGAGATCGGAGAGGTCTGTGCGCTCGAGCAGCCGCCGGTGATTTTCGCCGCCGGCCGTGCGCTGGAGCCCGCGATGAAGCAGGGCCTCGATATCCCGTTCGTCGCCGGCGTCGGGGATGTCGTCAGGACGGTGGAAGCCCTCTTGGCCCGGCCGCCCCGAGGCCCCGTCGTTCCGGCGGCGCTCGCCGCGAGGGTTCCTGCGGTGTACGGGCCGGAGGCGATCGGCACGGAGGCGCTGGGAACGCACGAGGACGCGTTCTCGCGAACGGCGCTGTCAGCAGCCGGGTCGGCGCGCGATGCCGCACGCCATGCCTTCGCGATGGAGCAGCTCGCCTTCCGAGACGCCCTCACGGGCCTGTGGAACCGCCGGGCCTACGACGACCGATTTGACGAGGCGTCCGCTGCCGAGGCGCAATCCATGGTGCTCATGGTCGACGTCGACAAGTTCAAGCGCATCAACGACACCTTCGGCCACGAAGCCGGTGACAAGGCGCTCATCGGGGTCGGCAACGCGATGCTGCGCAGCGTGCGCCCCGGCGACTTCGTCGCCCGGTACGGGGGCGATGAGTTCGCGATCCTGCTGCCCGGGGCCGATGAGGCCGGGGCGGTGAGCGTCGGCGAGCGGATCCTCTATGCGGTCCGGCACACCCTCGCCGACCCGGCAGTCACCGTGAGCGTGGGCGTCTCGCCGGCGCTCGAATCCCAGCTGCAGACGTCGCTCGCCGTCGACAAGGCTCTCTACGACGCCAAGGAGGAGGGCCGCGACCGCGTCGTCGTCGCGGCCCGCTGACCGCATGTACATCTCCATGTCGCATCTGCGCATCTGTCCCGAGCGTGCCCCGGAGCTGATCGATGCATTCAGAGACCGGTGCGGTCTCGTCGAGGGCCACGTCGGTTTCATCGACCTGCAGGTCTGGCAGTCCGACCGCGACGCCGGCGAGGTCGTCATGGTGAGCCGCTGGAGCGACCGCGCGGCTTTCAAGGCCTACATGAAGAGTGCGGACCACCGGATGTCCCATGAGCGCATCGATGCGGGGCTGCGCTCGGAGATCAAGCTGGAGGCCCTGCAGCACATGCACACGTTCGAGGTGGTCGCAGAATGAGCCGCCCGATGCCTCCCAGCGGAGCCAACCCGCCCGTGCGGGCGCAGACCGCCGCGGGCGTCCCGATCGAGCTCTTGCCGCTTGCCCAGGACATCTGTCGCCGCTACCGGGCCGAGTTCCCCGACGAGGAGGACCGCTACGGGCCCGCGGGCCAGGCCTGGTGCGTCCACGACAACCAGTACCTGCTGGCCTGGGCGATCCAGGATGCCCGCGACGGCACCGTCGAACTCGGCGAGCAGGCTGCCTGGCTCGCCGATATCCTCGACTCCCGCGGCTTCCCCGTCGCCCGGCTGGCTCGCAATCTCAAGATCGCCGCCGCCGTCGTCGTCGAGGGCATCGGCGAGCGGTCGTTCGCCGATGATGTCGCAAGCCGTCTCGTGGCCGTGGCCGCCGCCGTCGACCTCTGGCAGCGGGTGCCGGAGCATGACGCCCCGCCGCCAGCTTGAGGCTGATGGGCCTGGGAGCCCACGTTCCCGCTCAGCGCCAGTCGAAATGCTCGCGGTGAATGCGCCTTGCCGGAACACCCGCGAGCCGCAGTTGTGTCTGGAAGGCTCGCAGCATCCCCTGGGGTCCGCACATGAACACCGACAGCCCGCTCGCGTCGCCCCCGGCGGTGGCGAGGACCTGCGCGGTCGTGAGGCGTCCCTGGTCGCTGGTATCGACCAGATGGGCCTGCAGCGATTCATGGCGGTCGGCGATCGCACAAATCTCGTCGGCGAAGGGCGCCTCCCCTTCCGCGGAGTAGAAGAAGTCCACCCGGTGGGGCAGATGACCGTCGAGGGCGCGCAGCCAGCTGAGAAATGGCGCTACGCCGACGCCACCTGCGATCCACACCTGCCGGTCGGTGCCGCGCAAATGGTTGAAGCGCCCGTGGGGACCGCCGATGACCGCCGGCATGCCCGGTTCGATCAGGTCCTTCAGGCGGGAGGTGTAATCGCCAAGCGCTTTGACCGTCACGCGCAGGACGCCCTCGTGCGGCGCGCTCGAGATGGTGAACGGGTGCCGATGCCAGCCGTCCTTCGCCTCGAGATAGACCATCGCGAACTGGCCCGGGATGAAGTCGATTCCGCGGCCTAATGGCCGCATCGCGACCTCGACGAGACCTGCTTCGATCTCCCGGACGGCATCCACCTGATAGTCGTGTAGCGAGGCGAAGAAGCGCGCCAGCAGCTCTCGGTAGACGTAGAAGCCCAGACCGACTCCACCGACTCCGACCAAGGCCCAGCGCAGGATCGGCGCCTCGCGGAAAGGGGTGCCGTCGAGCACCCCGTGCGCGAAGCCTGCGGCGACGAACAGGCCGGTGGTGCGATGTAGCGCCCGCCAACGGTCATAGCCGCCGAAGACACGGCGGGCTCCGCGTATACCGGGCGCGTCGCGAACCGCAAGCACCACACCCCGCAAGGCTGCCGGCACGACCGATTGCCATCGCGGCAGGATCGCCCACAGGGCGAGCGCCACCAAACCGATCGCCCCGATCGCACCGAGGGGTCCGCCGAATCCGGTGCCATGAGAGCTTGCGGACAGCAGCACGTGCGGCGCTAGCAGGATCAGGCCTGTGATCGCAAGCCGGCGATGCCAGATCGCCGCCCGGTCGATCCCGTCGAACCACTCCTCCACCCAGGGCAGGGTGCTGATGAGCACGAGCGCGATCGACAGCAGCAGGATCGACTCGCCGCCAAGCAGCTGGCCGAGGTAGCTGCCCACGGGTTGATCAACAGGCCGCGCCAACGCCCAGAGGACGGCCTGGGCGATGACGAGGGCGCCAATCGTCATCGGTCCGACGTCTCGGGCCGTGAGTCCCGGCCGGCCAGTCGTCCGACTGACCCGGGTATGGCCGTCACCACGCGTCAGTCCAGGCTACGCCCGGGTGCAGACGCGCCCGGCTTGACTCGATGCGTGGCCCGACGAGGTGGAGATTGAACATTAGAATCGCCGCCGTGCCGTTCACGCTCAGGAACCTCAAGGAGGATCTCGAGGATCTGGGGTCCAACTTCGACGGCTCGCCGGACCTGGAGTTCCGAGCCGCAACCAAGGCGCTCGAGCTCGAGCGGTCCGGCCTCAGCTACCAGCGCATCCCGCCCGACTATCGCTTCCCGTACGGCCACACGCACAGGGAGCAGGAGGAGCTGTACGTGGTCGTGCGCGGGAGCGGGCGGATGAAGCTCGACAACCAGATCGTCGAGGTCAGGGAGTGGGACGTGGTGCGCGTCCCGCCTGGCACGTGGCGAGGCTACGAGGGCGGGCCGGAGGGTCTCGAGATCCTCGTCTTCGGCGCGCCCAATCTCGGTGAGAATCCGCGCGACGACGTGGAGGGTCAGCGCGACTGGTGGGCTGATTAGCCTCGGCGGAGTGTTCGACCACGTCGGAATCGCCGTCTCGGATCTGGCCGCGTCCGAGCGCTTCTACCGCACCGTGCTCGGCACGCTTGGGATCGAGCCCAGCCAAGCCGACGCCGAGCTCGTCGAGTGGGAGGACTGGGACATCGGGCCCACGGACCCCGAGCACGCGTTGACCCGCGGCCTGCACGTCGGCTTCCGCGCGCCGACCCGCGAGGCCGTGGACGCCTTCTGGCAGGCCGGCGTCGACGCAGGTCACACCGACGACGGCGCGCCCGGTCCACGGCCTGAGTACGGACCGGACTACTACGGCGGGTTCCTGCGCGACCCCGACGGCAACAGCGCCGAGGCGATCCACAGCGAGCGCGCCAACCCCGTGCAGCCGGGCGGAATCGACCACCTGTGGATTCGCGTCGCCGACCTCGCCGCCGCCAAGCGGTTCTACGCCACGATCGCGCCGCACGCCGGGCTCACGCTGGGCACGGACACGCCCGAGCGGGTCCAGTTCACCGGCGCGGACGGCTCGTTCTCGCTCGTGGACGACGGGCGGCCGCTCACCGAGCACGTGCACCTTGCCTTCCCGGCGGCCGACGACGCGACCGTTTGCGCGTTCCACGCCGCCGCCATCGCCGCGGGCTACGCGGACAACGGCGGGCCCGGCGAGCGCGCCGTCTACCACCCCGGCTACTACGGCGCGTTCGTCCTGGACCCCGACGGCCACAACGTCGAGGTCGTGAACCACAACCGCGGGTGAGCGACTACCGAGCTCCGCCGGGGTTCAGGGCGTCCAGTTTTCGGCGAGCGGGGTGAGCTGGAGGTCGTGTGTCGCGGAGCGCGCGTCCTGGTTGGCCAGGAAGAGGACGGCATCGGCGATCCTGCGCGGGTCGGCCAGCGCCTCCGGTGAGGCACCGGCGCGTGTGGACCCGTCGAGCGGCTGGATGCCCGCGTCGACGACCAGCAGCGCGACCTGGATGCCGTGGGGACGCAGCTCGAGCGTGGCGGCGTTGGTGATCGCTCGCACGGCGAACGATCCTGCCGCCCACAGACCACGGCCCGGCATCGCGCGCCGTGTCGAGCCGCCGGTGACCTGCACCAGAGTCGCCGGCCGGCCCTGCGCGATCGCGAATCGGCCGCCGGCGGACAGGAACGAGAAGGCCGCTCGGGCGGGAGCCGCGGCCCACGAGTCAAAGCCGTCGAGGTGGGCCTCGGCAATCGGGCCGCCGCCGAAGGGCCCGGTGCGCTCGCCGCCGTACGCGGCGGCCGCGTTCAGCACGAGCTCGACTCCATCGTGAGCAGCAGCCGCCTGCTCCAGCGCGCCGGACACGCTCGCGGGGTCCGTCACGTCCGCCTTCAGCGCGAGCGCGCCGGACGCGCTGACGCCATCAAGGGTGCTCTGCGACCGCGCCACCCCCGCCACCGCCCAGCCGTCGCTCACCAGCAGCTCGATGACCGCGCGACCCAAGTTGCGCGCTCCGAACACAACCGCACTTCGCTGCTTGCCGTGCATCTCGCTCATCGAATCGCTCGATTCCGTCGGGGATGTTGGCTCATAGGATCGCGCCCTTGGCTTCGACTACCCGCCCGGGATCCGGCTGATGATGAAGCCGGCGTTCGGCCGGGTGCCCGCCGCGTGGCGCTTGGATCGTCACGATCCGTCACATCGTGGCCGCGAGCGCGGCGAGCAACCGTCGGTTGCGGTCGGTTTGCCAGCGCCGGCCCTCGCACCGGTTGCAGACGTAGGCGAACACCAAATCGGCGTCCGGGTCACGGAATCCGAGCGAACCGCCTGCGCCGAAGTGGCCGTATGCGTGCGGTCCGGGGCCCAGCGGGCGGTCGGGCTGGGTGAGTTGGAACCCGAGCCCGAAACGAGTGTGCCGGTCGAGCACCACGTCCTCTCCATCCGACCAGGGTTGTGTGGCCTCGGTCAGGGTGTCGGGGCCGAGGAGCTCGGGCATGCGCGCGTAAACGGCGGCGACACCGCGGGCGCTCGCGTGACAGTTCGCGCTGGGGATCTCCGCGGCCCTCCACGCGGCGGTGTTCACGGTGCCGAGCCCCGAGAGGCCCGGAGGATTCAGATATGTGCGTCGCAGCAGCTCGGCGCGCTCGGCGGTCAGCTCGGCTGCGCCGTTGGCGGACGTCCCGCCCTCGGGCTCGAAGTGGAACTCGGCGATGTCGGCGTCCGGGGACGCGCCGAACGTGACGTTCGCGGCGTCGCCGGCGAGCCGGGCGAAGCGTTCCCGCAGGCGTTCGCCCGTCGCTCTCCGCACGATCTCTCCACAGAGAAATCCGAAGGTGTTGACGTGGTAGCCGTGAGCGGAGCCCGGCGGCCACCACGGCTCCTGGGACTCGAGCGCACGGACCATGTGATCCCAGTCGTAGATCGCATCCGGGGGTAGGTCCTCACGCACCGCCGGATGGCCCGCTTGGTGCGCGAGTACCTGACGTAGCGTCGCGTCCTGCCACGCGCGCTCGTCGAGGTCGAGACCGAGCGACAGGACGGTGAGTGCGACGAAGGCCTTGCCGGTGCTGAACACATCAACCACCGTGTCGACTGTCCAGGGTCGTGTCCGGGCCGCGTCGGCCCAGCCCCCCCAGAGGTCGACGACCGTCGTTCCGCCAACGATCAGCACGACGCTTGCCCCGAGCTCGTGCTCGAGGTTCTCCGCCAGAGCCGCCTGTATGGGTGCGAACCGCGCATCGCAGTGGCCGTGGAGGCCCCGGTCGGTGCCTTCGCTCCTCATGTGTCTCCCTACACTCGCTCCTCGTGCCATCGCTCGAGCGCACCTTCCGGATCACCGCCATCGTGGAAGCCACGAGCTTCCTCGCTCTGCTCGTGGCCACCTACGTGAAGTATGGGCACGACCAGCCGGAGGGCGTGCAGATCCTCGGACCCGTCCACGGGCTGCTGTTCATCGCGTACGTGCTGCTCGCGCTCAACCTCGCGGGACGGGCCGGTTGGGGATTGCGCACGACGATCCTGGTGCTGGCCGGGGCGGTCGTTCCCTTCGGCGGCTACGTCGTGGACCGGTGGCTTGCGCGGCAGCCGGTGGGCTCGGCCGGCTGACGATCCTCTAAGGCGCTTGCCAGAAACGCTCGAGGGACGTCTTGGCGAGGGAGCACTTGAGCACGAAGCCTCGAGCGCCGGCCAGGTCGACCCGCAGGTCGCACGCCCGCGGAACCTCGGTCGACGTCAGCAGCACGGCCAAATCGGGATCGGCGTTGGTCAGGTCCGCGGACACGTCGAACCCGCAGCCATCGGGCAGGTGGAGATCGAGCAGGACGGCCCTGGGCGCGAGGCGCTTGGCGGCCTGCACGGCACGCGCCGCGGTGTCGGCTTCGCCCACCACGAGGTAGCCCCGGCGGGCGAGCAGCTCTCGGGCGACGGAGCGGAAGGGCGCCGAGTCGTCGACGATCAGGACGCTTACCAGAGCGCGCCGGCCGTTCGCGGAGTCGCCGACCACCTCCACTCCTGCGAAATGCCGACCGGCGTCCCTTCGCGCCAGGTCGCACATCTCCGCGTGCCATCCCCGCGCGAGGTGGGGTGGCCCGGGGGCGGTGGTCAGCGTGACGTTCCAGCGCCGCCTGATCAGGAGGTGGAGCGGTGCCGGGAGAACCTGGACCGTCCCGCGGCCCAGGGCCCGCAGCTCGCTCGCGAGCTCCGCGGCCTGACGGAGGCTCGACGTTTCGAAGCAGAAACGCAGTCGATGCGGCCGGATTCCCACATTGCTTCATGGTCGCCGTCGCACCGGGATGCGTGAATACCGCAGTTGCAGTATTTGGCTCGCTCAGCGGAGCACGACGCCGCTGCTCAGAGCGTTCGCCACGAGATGCGCACGCGAGCGGGCTCCCATCTTCAGCATTGAGTTGCTCACATGCGTGCGGACCGTGTTGTGGGCGATCTGCAGTTCCTCCGAGATCTCAGGCCCGCTCCTTCCGAGCGAGATCAGACGCACGACCTCGCGCTCGCGCGAGGACAGCTCGCCCGCGTCCCGATCGGTCGACGCGGTGCGGCGGAACTTCCCGCCCCAGCGCGAGGTGCTGAGCGCGACGAACAGCACGAGCTTGCGTCCTGTGACCACCTCCGTGGCCGCGCCGTACTGAATGCCCACCGTGGTCCCGTCCGCGCAGATCATGGTGGCCTCGCCGTTGAATTGGCCGTCGGCCAGCGCCGCCGCCCAGTCCTCACCAGAAACCTGCGACGGCCCGGCGACGAACCGGCGGAGGGGCTGGCCGATGAGCGTTCGGCGGTCGTATCCCAAAAGCTTCAGATACGCGCCGTTGACGTCCAGTTGCACCCGGCGATCGTCAACGAGCACCATGGCGTTGCGGGACTGCTTGAAGGCTGTCGAGAAGAGCCCCGACCAGCCGTCCGGACGGGCCATGGAGTAAGCATGCCACTCGACCATCACCCCAAGGAGGTCAGATGACGCGTTACCGGATGCGCGAGAAGATGCTCTCGATCGGAGACGACTCCTGGATCGAGGACGAGGACGGCGAGCGCGTCTTCAAGGTCAACGGCAAGGCGCTGCGCGTTCGCAAGACGCTCATCCTCGAGGACCTGGACGGGAACGACCTGTGCAAGATCCAGGAGCGCAAGCTGCGCGTGAAGGACAGCATGGAGATCGAGGGCCCGGGCGGGGACCGGCTCGCGATGGTCAAGCAGGCGATGTTCACACCGCTGCGCGCGCGTTTCGACGTCAGGGTCGAGAACGGCGCCGATCTCGACGTGCAGGGCAATGTCGTGGATCACGAGTTCGAGATCGAGGCGGACGGGACCAAGATCGCCGAGGTGTCCAAGCGCTGGTTTCGCGTGCGCGACACCTACGCCATCGAGATCGCGCCGGACCAGGACCAGATCCTCCTCCTGGCCGTGGCGGTCGCCGTCGACGTGATGGCCGGGAGGGCGGTCTAGGCCGAGCGGCGCTGTCCGGACGCTCGGCTAGCTTCGGCGCGGTCGAGGAGGAGGGCGCGTATGAAGCTCGTGATCGCAATCGTCCGCCCCGAGAAGGCGAACGATGTGCTCGAGGCGCTGTACCGCGCGGAGGTGCGCGGGTTGTCCATCAGCCGGGTCCAGGGACATGGCGGCGAGCTCGACCGTGTGGAGACCTATCGCGGAACCACGGTGAAGGTGGGTCTGGCCGACAAGGTTCGCTTCGAGATCGCCGTGTCGGAGGCGTTCGTCGAGCCGACGATCACCGCGCTCTGCAAGGGCGGGCAGACCGGGGAGGTGGGCGACGGCAAGATCTTCGTGGTTCCGCTGGAGCGGGTGATCCGCATCCGGAACGGCGAGACCGACCATGGCGCCGTCACGCCCGTGGGCAGCTGATGAACATGCCGGTCGCGGCCGCCGTGGACAGCGGTGACACCGCGTGGATGCTCGCCGCGACCGCGCTGGTGCTGCTGATGACCCCCGCGCTCGGTCTCTTCTACGGAGGCCTGGTCCGGGCGAAGAACACGCTCAACACGTACATGATGTGCGTCGCGGCGATCGCCGTCGCCACCGTCACCTGGGCGCTGGTGGGCTACTCGTTCGCGTTCGACGAGGGCAACGGCTTCATCGGCGGGTTCGGGTACGCCTTCCTGCATGACGTGACCTTCGAGCCTCGCGCCGGATCCACGATCCCGCACCTGCTCTTCATGGCCTTCCAGGCCACCTTCTGCATCGTCACGGTCGCGCTCGTGTCGGGCGCCGTCGTGGAGCGAATGCGCTTCTCCGCGTTCCTCGTCTTCGCCGCGCTGTGGTCGGTGCTCGTCTATGCGGTCCTGGCGCACTGGGCGTTCGGTCCGGGCTGGCTCCTGAACCACGGAACGCTCGACTTCGCCGGTGGCGTGCCGGTGGAGATGGGGTCCGGCTTCTCCGCGCTGGCGGCCGCGCTCGTGGTCGGGGCACGCAAGGACTATGGCCGCCAGGCGCTTCTTCCCCACAACGCGGTGTATGTGCTGCTGGGCGCGGGCCTACTGTGGTTCGGCTGGTTCGGCTTCAACGGCGGCAGCGGGTTCTCGACGGGGCACTCGAGCGTTCTGGCGTTCACGAACACGCTGCTCTGCCCCGCATGCACACTCGCGGTCTGGTTCCTGCTGGATGCGTTCCGCGACCGGCAGGTCACGGCCATCGGCGCTGCCACGGCGATCATCGTCGGGTGCGTCCTCATCACACCCGCCGGCGGCTTCATCAGCCCGGGGTGGGCGATGGCGCTCGGCGCATTCGGTGCGGTGCCGAGCTACACAATGGTGGTCTGGCGGCCGCGCACGAAGGTGGACGAGACGCTCGATGTGCTCGCCGCCCACGGCATCGCGGGCCTTACCGGCATCCTCTTCACCGGCTTCTTCGCCCAGCTCGCGTGGAACGGAGTCTCGAACGGGCTCGTGTACGGCGACGCCGGCCAACTCGGGTGGCAGGTCCTGGCCGTCCTCGCTGCCCCGACGTACGCCTTCACGGTCACCTTCGTGCTTCTGCGAGCCATCGCTCTGGTCATGCCGCTCCGGGGCACGGAGCACGAGGAGGCACTGGGGATGGACGTGGTGCACCACGGCGAGGAGGCCTACGCCACCGGCGAGGGCGCGATCCTGGTCGGGCCGGAGGCGGGTTTCGAGGCCGACGTTCCGGCAGCCGGCACCTCCTAGCGGCAGCTCACCTCCCTACGTCGGGTACACGACCTCACCGTTTTCTTCGTCGACCACGGTGATTGCGCCCGCGGGACAGGCGCGCGCGGCCGCGAGAATCAGATCGGGCGGTCCCTCGCCGATCACCGTGGCCACGTCGTCCACCTGAAAGACGCCGGGCGCCACCAGGGCGCAGTCGCCATGGGCCATGCAGAGGTTCTCATCGATCAGCGGTCGGTAGGGCATGGTTGTCTCCTTGCTCGGGTTGGGGTTGCTCTG
Source organism: uncultured Thermoleophilaceae bacterium (assembly GCA_963819115.1). Classification (GTDB taxonomy): domain Bacteria; phylum Actinomycetota; class Thermoleophilia; order Solirubrobacterales; family Thermoleophilaceae; genus JACVRW01. The sequence goes on from CAWFUR010000012.1 coordinate 218,852, forward strand.
GGGGATCAAGGGTCCGGCGCCATGCGGCGAGCGCCTGGGGGCGGCCGACGAGCAGCGCGGCGACCGGGCGCCCTGCGCGCTTCCAGACCGCGGTGAAGTCCCTCGCATCGGGATCGCCGTCGATCACGAGCGCGTCGCCGGGCCTGTGGCGGCCGACGTACTGGAAGCGGCTGCCGTACTGATCGCTCCAGAAGGTCGCCAGGGGGGCGCGCGGAGGCGTCACGTCCAGCGCCGCGTGAGCCGCGAGCCGGGCCTGGCGCACGGCCGACTCCCAGTGCTCCCCGCGCACGTGACCGTTCAGCGCGGGGTCGTAGGTCGACGCGGCATCCCCGGCGGCCAGGACGCCCTCGGCGGCCGTGCGTCCGAAGGGGTCGACGCGCACGCCGCCCTCACTCTCGAGCCCGCTTCCGGCGAGCCAGTCGGTGCTGGGCCGGACCCCGACTCCTATCACCACCGCGTCGCACTCCACCGGCGCGCGACCCTCGAGCTCGATGCGCTCCACCCGGCCGTTGCCCGAGAAGCCCTTGATGCGCGCCCCCAGCTCGAGCGCCACGCCCTCGTCTCGGTGGAGCCGTGCGAACCATGTTCCGAGCGTCTCCCCGAGAATGGCGGCCAAAGGCGCGGGAGCCGCTTCTATCAACGTCACATGGGCGCCCAGCCGGCGGGCCGTGGCGGCCACCTCGAGCCCGATGAAGCCGGCGCCGACAATCGCGATTCGCCGCCCGCGCCGGACGACGTCGCGCAGGGCACGAGCGTCGTCCAGCGTTCGGAGCGTGTGCACGTTGGCGAAGGAGTGAGCTCCCGGCAGGTGCCTTGGCTCGCTGCCGGTCGCGATCAGGAGCCACCTGAACCGCAGCTCCTCCCCGGCGTCCAGGGTCACGCTGCGCGCTGCGAGGTCGAGGCCTTCAGCGCGCCTGCCGAGAACGAGGTCCACGTCGTTGTCGGCGTACCACCGATCCGGGCGCAGGTACACGCTCTCGGGATCGATGTCTCCCGCCAGGATCTCCTTCGACAGTGGGGGACGGTCGTAGGGGCGCACGCGCTCGGCGCAGACCATGCGAATCGGACCGTCGTGGCCGCGCCGGCGAAGGGATTCGCAGAAGCGCTGCCCCGCCAGGCCGCCGCCAACGACCACCACCTCTCCCTGTCGTTCGCTGGCGCTGCGCGTCATGCCGCAGACCTTGGCGCCGGTGCCTGAGCGAAAGGTCAAGCGGGCATGTGAACTTCCTGAGAGTCCTTCCGCTCGGCGAAGGCCGCGATAGGCTCGCGCGGTGCGCAGAGTCTTCGTGTTGACGGTCGCGGGGGTCGTGGCGGTGGCGGTGCTGATTCAGGCGGTCCCCTACGGCCGCGCTCACACGAATCCGCCCGTGACCGCGGAGCCGAAGTGGGACAGCCCTCGCACCCGGGCCCTCGCCGTGGACGCGTGCTTCGCCTGTCACAGCAATCAGACGCGCTGGCCCTGGTACTCCAGTGTCGCGCCCGTGTCCTGGCTGACCCAGCACGATGTGGACGAGGGAAGAAGGATTCTCAACTTCTCCGAATGGGATCGCCCCCAGCGGGCGGGCGAGGCGAGCGAGGCGGTGAGCGAGGGCTCGATGCCGCCCTGGCAGTTCAAGGTCCTTCATCCCGAGGCGCGCCTTTCGGACGCCGAGAAGCGGCAGCTCATCCACGGATTGCAGGCAACCCTCGGGGGTTAGTACCGGAGTGCCGCCGCGGCACTCACGTCCGCGGCGTGCCCGAACGGCACGTTCTGCGAGCAGGCGATGCCTGCCGCGGGAAGCGCGCCCGTGATGAGATAGCCAGGTGGGTTCGCGGCGTCCCTGCCAGAGCGATACCCGAACGCTAGACCCCGGTTGAACCAAGAAGCAACCCCCGGTCTGAACCTGGGGGCCCTTCAGACCCGATGAATTTCACGCGCCCGCGTGGTCTGATTGGGCATGAGATTCCACGCCACAATCGAGCTCAACGGGAAGACGGCCACCGGCATCCGGGTTCCGGTGGAGGTGGTGGACGGGCTCGGCGCAGGTCGGAAGCCCGCCGTCCTGGTCACTATCGCCGGATACACCTACCGGAGCACCATCGCCACTCGCGGCGATCGCTACCTGGTGGGAGTCAGCGCCGAGAACCGCGCCGGTGCGGGAGTGGCCGCCGGGGACGAGGTGGAGGTGGAGATCCAGCTCGACACCGAGCCGCGGGAGATCACCGTGCCGCCCGACCTCGCGGAGGCGCTCGAGGCCGACGCGCGGGCGCGGCAGTTCTTTGACGGGCTCTCGTACAGCCAGAAGCGCTGGTACGTCGAGCCGATCGATCAGGCCAAGAAGCCCGAGACGCGTGAGCGGAGGGTGGCCAAGGCGGTGGAGATGCTGAAGGCGGGCCGCAGGCGCTGAGCACCACCACATCGAATCAGTGGTTTGCCGCAGCCGGCGGAGGGTGATTCCCGCTCCGGCCTGACCTGCGGGGCGCCGATGCCCGAGGCAATGGAGCCCAATCACGAGTTCGATTTCGCCGCGGCGCTCGATCGCCTCGTGGAGGCGGGTGGGTCCGACCTGCACATCAAGGCCGGAAACCGCCCCCTCATCCGCGTCCACGGGAAGCTCGAATGGCTCGACGCGACCACCCCGACCCTCACTCCCGCCGACACCGAGAGCGTCCTGCACGATCTTCTCACCGAGTCACGGATCAAGGAGTTCGAGGCTTCCCATGAGATCGACGCCGCGTATTCGGTGCCCGGGCTCGCCCGCTTTCGGCTGAATGCCTACCTCCAGCGCGGATCCGTTTCGATTGTGCTGCGCGTGATCCCGCAGGCCATCCAGTCAGTCGCAGACCTCGGTCTCCCCGAGGTGGTGGGGCGCCTGGCACAGGAGGACCGCGGGATCGTGCTCGTCTCCGGCACGACCGGGTGCGGGAAGTCCACCACGCTGGCGGCGATGATCGGCCAGATCAACGCCACCTCGCGCAAGCACATCGTCACGATCGAGGACCCGATCGAGTACCTGCATCACGACGACAGATCGTCGATCGACCAGCGCGAGGTGGGAAGCGACACGGAGTCCTTCCAGACCGCCCTGCGCCGGGTCCTGCGCCAGGACCCGGACGTGATCCTGATCGGCGAGATGCGGGACGAGGAGACCGTTCGCACCGCTCTCTCAGCGGCCGAGACCGGCCATCTCGTCCTTTCCACCCTCCACACGGTCGACGCGACCGAGACCGTCAACCGCATCCTGGACTTCTTCCCGCCCCACGAGAAGCAGCCGATCCGGGCCATGCTCGCAGGCACTCTCAAGGGCATCGTGTCCCAGCGCCTGGTCCCCGCCGCCAAGGGTGGGGGCCGGGTGCCGATCTGCGAGGTCTTCACCATGACCGGCCGGGGTCACGACATGATCCTGGACCCGGAGCAGACAGATCACCTCACCGACGTGATCGGGGACGGTGACTACTACGGGATGCAGACCTTCGACCAGGCGCTCTACCAGGCGGTCACGCGCGGGGATGTGTCGATGGAGGACGCGCTGGCCTACGCCAGCCGGCCGCACGACCTGAAGCTCCTCGTGGCGGCTGACGGGCACCTCGCCACCACCATGGACGACGTGTACGTGAACCGCGCTCGCCCGGCCGTGCCCGCGCAGTAGCTCCGCCCGACCGCGGTGAGTGTGTCTGAGGGGAGGGCCGGAAGGGCTGAGATGTCTTCACCTGAACGGCACCCTCGGCTCGCGGCGCCTAGGGCTTGAACACCATCAGGCCGAGGATCGCGAGGACGGCGAGTGCTGAGGCGTAGTTGAGCGCGCGTGAGAGCGGGTCGTCGAGGAGGCGGCGCAGCTCCGGGTCCGATGGCGCGTGGTCGGAGGCAAGCCTCGTGGCGAGCACCCGCGCCTGACGGGGGCGCCGGCCGCCGGCCCCGCCGAGCACGACGGCGGCAGCGAAGAGCGCCAGCGAGGCCTCGACCCAGCCGGCGTCGTATCCAAACCCGCCCAGATGAACGAGCCACAGCCCGAAGGCGAGAACCAGGACCGCCCCCGAGGCTACGAGCAGCGCGCCGATGCGGGCGAGGCTGAGGAGCAATGCGATCTCGGCCGGCCCGTCGCGGCGGCGCGCGAGCTCGAAGGGAGTCCCGGCGAGCACGATCCCGGACACAAAGAGCAGTACGCCGACGAGGTGGCCGAACAGCGCGACGGTGTAGGACGTGACCATGGGCGAACATGATTCTCGACCGGCCACGTATAACCGGGGCATGAGCCCAGAAGATGCCCCCACGTACGAGACGCTGCTCTACGGCGTCGACCGCCCGCTGGCCACCATCACGCTCAACCGCCCCGAGCAGCTGAACACGATCGTGCCGCCGATGCCCGACGAGGTGGAGGCGGCCGTGGGCCGGGCGATACGCGATTCGGCGGTGAAGGTGATCGTGATTCGGGGCGCGGGTCGCGCGTTCTGCGCGGGGTACGACTTCAGCGGCGGGTTCCACCACTGGGCCGAGGGTCTCGAGACCGATGGCCGCTGGGATCCGGGTAAGGACTTCGCCATGGCCACGTCGCCCGAGGTGTCGCCGACGCAGAAGTTCATGAGCGTGTGGCGCTCGCCGAAGCCGGTGATCGCGCAGGTGCACGGCTGGTGCGTGGGCGGCGGCAGCGACTTCGCGCTCTGCGCGGACCTGGTGGTGGCCAGCGAGGACGCGGTGCTCGGCACGCCCTACAGCCGCATGTGGGGCTCCTACCTGTCCGGGATGTGGCTGTACCGCCTAGGCCTGACCAAGGCCAAGGAGCATGCCCTGACCGGACGGCCGCTCAACGGGCGGCAGGCCGCCGACGCCGGCCTCATCAACCAGGCCGTGCCGTTCGCGGAGCTCGAGTCCACGGTGGCGGCGCTGGCCGCCGACCTGGCGAGCATCCCGTCCTCGCAGCTCGCGGCGATGAAGCTGATCGTGAACCAGGCCTACGAGAACATGGGCCTGGCCTCCACGCAGGCGCTGGGCCCGATCCTCGATGGGCTGATGCGCAACACACCCGATGCCCTTAGCTTCATTGAGAAGGCCGAGCGAGAGGGTGTGCGCAGCGTGGTGGCCGAGCGCGACGGGCGCTTCGGCGACTACTCCCAGGCGCCGGCCGAGCTTCGCCCCGATCCCTCGCACGTGATCGTCCCGTAGGCGACTAGCATCTAAAGGCGATGGCTGTTCACGTACAGGAGCCGGTGACCGAGACCTCATCGCCCGTCTGTCTGGCTGGCAACCTCGGCTGGCTGCTGGATCAGGTGCAGAACACGCTGGCCGCGGAGCTGGCGGTGGCGCTCGAGCCGCTGGGCCTGGCGTCGCGTGGGTACTGCGTGCTGGCCGCCGCCACGGAGGCGGACCGGACACAGATCGAGCTGGCCAACCTGGTGGGCCTCGACAAGACCACCATGACCGTCACCGTGGACCGGCTGGAAGCGGCCGGGCTGGCCCGGCGCACGCCTCTCAGCACCGACCGGCGCGTGAAGGTCGTGACCGTCACCCCCGCCGGGGCGCGGCGGGTGGCCGAGGCCCGCGAGGTGATCGAGCAGGTCCAGGCGGACGTGCTCGCCCGGCTCCCGTCCGGGCAGCGTGACGCCCTCATGAAGGGGCTCGCCCGGCTCGTGACGGAGCCGTTTCCCTGCGCCGCTCCGGGATAGATCGTCCCGACCAGGATGATTTACAAAAGTAAATCGTCCCGACCAAGATGATCTGCTACGGTCCGGTCTGTGACCGAGTCCGTCACACATCTCACGCAGGGAGCACACGAGGGAGGAGCGGAGCCCGGGCGGTGGCCGGGCGAGCACCGGACCCTTCCGGACCGGAGGCGCTGGACCGCGCTCTACGTCCTCTGCGTCGGAATGCTCATGATCATCCTGGACTCGACCGTGGTGAACGTGGCGCTGCCGTCGATCCAGAGCGACCTGGACTTCACGCAGTCCGGCCTGGCATGGGTCATGAACGCGTACCTGATCGCGTTCGGCGGCCTCCTCCTCCTCGCCGGCCGCCTGGGGGACCTCGTCGGGCGCAAGTCCGTGTTCATGATCGGGCTCGCGGTGTTCACCACCGCATCGTTCGTCTGCGGCATGGCCCAGAGCTCCGAGGTCCTGGTGGGCGCGCGCTTCATCCAGGGAGTCGGCGGCGCGCTTACCTCGGCCGTGATCCTCGGCATGATCGTCGCGATGTTCCCTGAGCCCCGTGAGCAGGCCAAGGCGATCGGCGTCTACAGCTTCGTGGCCTCCGCCGGTGCGTCCATCGGACTGCTCGCGGGCGGCGTGCTCACGCAGGCCATCAACTGGCACTGGATCTTCTTCGTGAACCTGCCCATCGGCGTGGCCACCGCGTTCGCGGCGTCCCGCCTGGTGCAGCGCGACCAGGGTCTCGGACTCCGCCGCGGAGCCGACGCGCTCGGCGCGGTGCTGGTCACCGGCGCTCTGATGCTGGCCGTGTACACGATCGTCGGCGCCGGCGACCACGGCTGGGCCTCCGGGCGTACGCTCGGGCTGGGCGCGGTGTCGCTGGGCCTCCTGAGCGCCTTCGTCGTCCGCGAGTCCCGCACCGAGAACCCGCTGATGCCGCTGCGCATCTTCCGCTCGCGCAACGTGTCGGGAGCCAACCTGGTGCAGATCCTGATGGTGGCCGGGCTGTTCGGCATGTTCTTCCTCGGCGCTCTCTACCTCCAGCGGGTGCTGGGCTATGACGCGGTGCAGACCGGCGTGGCCTTCCTGCCCGTGTCGGTGGGCATCGGCGTCCTGTCGCTCGGGTTCTCCGCGCGGCTCATGGCCCACTTCGGCGAGAAGGCCACGCTGATCCCGGGACTGGGACTGATCGCGCTCGGCCTGCTCTGGTTCTCGCGCGCGCCGGTGGATGGCAGCTACCCGGTGGACGTGCTTCCCGCCATGCTGCCGATCGGCGTCGGGGCCGGCCTGGCCTTCCCGGCCATGATGACCCTCGCCATGTCGGGAGCCACGCGGGCCGACGCCGGACTGGCCTCGGGCCTCGTGAACACCACTCAGCAGATGGGCGGCGCATTGGGCCTGGCGGTGCTGGTCACGCTCTCGACCGGTCGCACGGACAACCTCCTGGCCGGTGGCGAGTCCACGGCCAAGGCGCTCACGGACGGGTACCGCCTGGCCTTCGCCATCGCCGCCGGCCTGGTGGTGGCGGCGCTTGGGGTGGCCGCCACGGTGCTTCGTCCCGCGGCGGAGGTCGTGGCCGAAGAGCTGCCTGAGACCGACGCGGAGCCCGCCTATTCGCAGGCGGCGTAACCGCTCAGCCGGGCGAGTGGCACACGGCTTCGATGTTGTGCCCGTCGGGGTCGAGCACGAAGGCCCCGTAGTAGTTGGGGTGATAGATCTCGCGTACGCCGGGGGCGCCGTTGTCGCGGCCCCCGGCGGCGAGGGCTGCCTCGACGATGTGGTCGAGCACGGGCGGCGTCAGCCGCCCTCGGCCCTGGCCTTCAGCCCCGCCGCAGCGTCCCCGAGCAGGAAGTCGCGGACGCGGGACTCGGCCGGGCCGCGCAGCAACAGCCCGAGCATGCGGCCCGGGTCGGCCTCGAGCCAGTAGGTCGCGCGGGTGCGGTCTCCACCGAGGTCCTCGAAGTCCCAGCCGCCGGTGAGCGACTTGGTGTCGCCCTTCTCCTGCACCCAGGTGATGGCGCCGGGCGGCTCGTAGCTGAAGCGAAGCACGGCCCGCACCGTCTTCACCTTCGCGTCCGACTCCGTCTCCACGAGCGAGCGCCCGCTTCTCTCCGTCGCGCTCGAGCACCTCCACGTCCTTGAGCGAGCCCTGCCACTCAGGCGCGTGGTCGATGTCCGACGCGATCTCGTAGCAACGCGCCATCGGCGCGTCGATCTCGACGCTTCTATCCCCCTTGATCACTCCCATGCCGCGACTCTAACCCCTGGAGGCGGTCTCACGGAATGACGTCCTGAGTCGTTCGTACGGGTGCAAGGCGTGATGGACTTACCCCCAGGAGGCTCGGCGTGGCACAGGCGGAACAGGCTCTCGAAGAAGTGTGGGACCTCGTGAGTGCGGGCGGTGCGCCGTTCCGTGGACAGGTGATCTCGGGCGTGAGGACCACCGGCATCTACTGCCGCCCGGGCTGCCCCGGCCGCCCGAAGCGGGAGAACGTGACCTTCCTGCCGAGCGTCCGCGCGGCGCGCGAGGCCGGGTTCCGGGCCTGCAAGCGCTGCCGGCCCGACGAAGCCGGCCCCGTGTACACAACGGTGGACAGCCCGATCGGCGAGCTGCTGCTGGTCGGCGACGGCCAGGTGCTCCACGGACTCAGCATGCAGGACGCGCCGAGACCGAGGTCGGTGCTGCCGGAGTGGCGCCGCGACGACGGCGCCTTCCCGGAGATTCGCCGCGAACTCAGCGAGTACTTCGCGGGCGAGCGCACCGAATTCCAGGTACCGCTGGCGATGGAGGGCACGACCTTCCAGCGAACGGTGTGGAACGCGCTGCGCGCCATCCCCTACGGCGAGACGCGCAGCTACGGCGAGCTTGCCCGGGGCATCGGCAAGCCGTCCGCGATGCGTGCGGTGGGCCTGGCGAACGGACGTAATCCGATTGCGGTGATCGTCCCCTGCCACCGGGTGATCGGCGCCGATGGCTCGCTCACGGGCTTCGGCGGCGGCCTGGAGCGCAAGCGCACGCTGCTCGACCTCGAACGCGGACCGCGGCTGGCCGTCTAGCCGCTGTCGGAGGCGGCGTCCTCGCGCTCGCTCTCGGCAAGCCAGTCGGTGGCCGCCGCGGGGGGCTCCCAGTCGTCCAGGGAGTCCGCCGCGGTGCGCTTGCCGAAGGCGTAGTCCCCGAAGGCCTCGTCGCGGGCGGCGATCGTGCCCATCAGGTCCTGGGTGGCGCGCTCCGAGAAGACCGCGCCCTCGGGGGTGTGGCGCGCGGAGCCGTCCAGCAGAGTGCCGATCACCTGGGAGGTGGAGAGGCCCATCTGCTCCACCGCGGTGTTCACCAGCAGCTTCATCATCCGGAGCTGGTTCGCCGGTATCAGGGCGATGCGCCGGCAGAGGGCGAGAGCCGCGTCGTCCAGGTCCCCGCGCGGGTGCGACGAGGTGGCGAAGCCCCAGCGCACGGCCAGCCGGCCGTCCATCGGGTCACCGGTGAGCAGCAGGCGCTTGGCCCGCTCGAGCCCGAGCCGGTAGAACCACATGGCGGTGGTGGGGGAGCCCCAGATCCGCGCCGGGGGGTAGCCGATGCGCGCGCTGTGGGCGCACACGATCAGGTCGCAGCAGAGCGCCAGGTCCGAGCCCCCTCCGATGCACACGCCCTGCACCTGCGCCACCACGGGCTTGGGCGAGCGCCACAGGGCCATGTAGCTGTCCACGAACCGGGACAGGTTGCCGTAGTCCGCCATCGCGTCCCAGGGACCGGCCGTGTCCGTCTCGTGCATCGCGGCCGAGGCCCAATCGAGGTCGTACCCGGCGCAGAAGGCCCGGCCCGAGCCGCGGAGCCGGATGACCCTGATGGCCGGATCGCCCTGGGCCCTGGCCAGTGCGCGGTCCAGCTCGTCGATCATCGCGGGCGTCACGGCGTTCAGCCGCTCGGGACGGTTCAGGGTGAGGGTGGCCACCGCCCCGTCCGGCTCGTAGAGCAGTGGCCTCTCCTCGGACATCGTGCCCGCTGCGTCTAGGCGGGGGCCTCGGCCTTCTCCCGCTCGGCCTTCGCGGCCTCGCGCAGCTGCTCGAACCGCACGATCTGGCCGGACGCGCCCCAGTGGCCCTCGGTCACCTCTTTGACGATCACCCACACGCGGAACGTCTCGTCGTCGCCCAGCTCCGCGGCGCCTGCCACGAGCTTGGTGAACTCCTCCACCAGGCCGCCGCGGCGGCGCTCGCTGAGCGCGCCCTGGGGCACGGTGACCTCGACCACGAACTGGCTGTCGGTGGCCACGCCGTTGGCGGTGTGCGCCGCACCCTCGGGCAGCTCGTGCACGTGGGTCCAGGAGATCGAGCGGAAGAACTCGGTGTCCGGCGCGCCCTCCCAGCGGAGCATCGACTGCGCGAGCTGGGCGGGGAGCTCCTGCTTGGCGTCGTCCGACAGCGCGCCGGCGGAGAAGGTTAGGTCGAGCTTGGGCACAGTGAGCCTCCAGGCAGGGGAAAGGGGGAGTCAAGCCTAACCCGTCAACCGCGGCGCTCGAGCGGCAGCTCGGGCAGGCGGGTGACCACGAGCAGGGCCAGCAGCGCGAGCGGCGCGGCCACCAGGAGCACGGCCTGCACCGCGCCGGTCAGCCCGGCGTCCACGCGCGTGCTGTAGACCGCGCCCAGCGTGGCGGCGCCCACGGCCCCGCCGAGGGCGCGGAAGAACCCCGTGGCGGCGGTGGCCACGCCGAGGCGCGCGCGCTCGACGCTGTTCTGCACTGCGAGCACCAGCACCTGGGTGACCATCCCGAACCCGATCCCGAACACGAGCAGGCCGGCCCCTGTGAGCACGCGCGACTCCTCGCCCGCCGTGAGGGCCATGAACAGCAGCGCCGCGGACATGAGCGCCAGCCCCAGCAGGGGGAAGCGCTTGTAGCGCCCGGTGCGCTCGATCAGCCGGCCGGCCACCGTGGTGGCGGCCGTGATCCCGAGCATCATGGGGATCAGCAGGAGGCCCGCCCCTGTGGGCGACGCGCCGGTGGCCGTCTGGAGGAAGACCGGCACGAAGACCGTCACCGAGAACAGGGCCGCGGTGCCGAGGAACAGCGCGAGGCTGGCCACCCAGACCACCGGGGTGCCGAGCAGCGCGAGGGGCACGATCGGATCGGCCGCTCGCCGCTCCCGGAACACCAGCAGCAGTGCCGCCACCACGGTCGCCGCGGCCAGGGCGAGGATCGTGGCCGAGCCCCAGGCGTAGCGCTCGCCGCCCCACACGCAGGTGAGCACGAGCCCGCTCGTGGCCAGCGCCAGCAGAGCCCCGCCGGACAGGTCGAGCGGGGGTCGCTCGGTTTGGGGGGTGCCGGCGGGCAGGCGCAGCGCCAGCGCGGCCAGGGCCACGAGGCCGAGCGGCAGGTTGAGGTAGAAGACCCAGCGCCAACCGGCGTGATCGACCAGCAGCCCGCCGGCCAGCGGACCGACCACTGTGGCCAGGGCGAAGGCCGCCGCGATGTAGCCCTGGTAGCGGCCGCGCTCGCGCGGCTCCACCAGATCGCCTACGGCGGTCATGGCCAGCGTCATCAGCCCACCGGCGCCGATCCCCTGGGCGGCCCGGAAGGCCACCAGCTGAGTCACGTTTGCCGCCAGTCCACACAGCGCTGACGAGGCGAGGAACAGGACCAGCGCGATCTGGAGCAGCCGCTTGTGACCGTGCCTGTCGCCGAGCTTCCCCCACAGCGGGGTGGAGGCGGTGGCCGCCACCACGTAGGCGCTGACCACGGCCGAGACGTCGCTGAGGCTCCCGAGATCGCGGGCGATCGTGGGGAGGCCCGTGGCGAGCACGGTCTGGTCGAGGACGGCGGGGAGCATGGCGAGCACGAGCGCCGCGAACGGCACCCGGACATCGGCTGCCGCGCTCTCGTCCCGGACGGTCTGGGTGTGAGCGATGGAGTTCATGTCGAGAACGTTAGCAATCTAACGATTAGATGTCTAGCGATACTCGGGTATGGCGCGGCCCTCGGTAGATTCGAGCGCTTGAACGCGCCCCTTCTCCCGATCGCGGCCACCGACGGGGCAGAGCTCGACCTGGTGCTGCTCGGCGTTCTGCTCGGTGTCGCGTTGCTGCTGGTGCTCGCCTACCGGGCACGGATGCCCTATCCGATCCTGCTCGTGGCCGGGGGCGCCGCGCTCGGCTTCTTCCCGGGGCTGCCCTCGGTGGAGATCGATCCGGACCTCGTGCTCGTGATCTTCCTGCCGCCGCTGCTCTACGCGGCGGCCTTCTTCTCCTCGCTCCGCGACCTCCGGGACAACCTGAGGCCGATCGGCCTGCTGGCCATCGGGCTGGTGGTGTTCACGACCCTGCTCGTGGGGCTGGTGGCCCACGCGGTCGTGGACGATCTCAGCTGGGCCGGGGCGTTCACGCTGGGCGCGGTGCTCTCACCGACGGACCCGGTGGCGGCCAGCGCGATCGCGGCGCGGGCCGGGGCTCCGCGCCGTTTCGTGACCATCGTCGAGGGGGAGGCGCTCGTGAACGACGCCACCGCGCTGATCGCCTACAAGGTGGCCGTGGCCGCGGTGGTGACCGGGTCCTTCTCGCTCGTGAACGCCGGTGGCGAGTTCGTGCTCAACGCGGTGGCCGGCGTGGGCATCGGGATCGCGATGGGCGCGGTGGTTGCGTGGGTGCGGCGGGCGACCGATGACGCCCCGACCGAGATCACCATCTCCCTGCTCACGCCCTACTTCGCCTACCTCCCCGCGGAGGCGCTGGGAGTGAGCGCGGTGCTGGCCGCCGTGACCTCGGGCATCTGGCTGGGCTGGCGCTCCCCGGAGCTCATCACCCCAGCCACCCGGCTCCAGGCCTTCTCGGTCTGGGAGGTGCTGGTGTTCATCCTGAACGCGGCGCTGTTCGTGCTGGTGGGCCTCCAGCTGCGCACCGTGGTGGAGCACATCTCCGACGACTACTCCGCCTCCGACCTCGTGCTCTGGGCGGCGGTGATCGCGGCCGCGGTGATCGTCGTCCGCTTCCTCTGGGTCTTCCCCGCGACCTACCTGCCGCGACTGCTCTCGCGCCGCGAGCGCGAGCGCGAGCCCATGCCGCCTCCGAAGAACGTGCTCCTGGTGGCATGGACGGGCATGCGCGGCGCGGTGTCGCTGGCCGCCGCCCTGGCCATTCCGCTGACGGTGGACGGTGGCGGTCCGTTCCCCGCCCGCGACCTGATCATCTTCCTCGTGTACACCACCATCCTGATCACCATCCTGGGTGAGGGTCTGACCCTGGCGCCGCTGATCCGCGTGCTGGGCATCGAGGACGACGGGATGGAGGAGCAACTCGAGGTGAAGGCGCGCGTGAAGGCGGCCAAGCGCGCGATCGCCCGGGTGGACGAGCTGGTGGGGGAGGACTGGGTGCGCGAGGAGACGGCGGGGCGGATGCGCGGCCTGTACGAGTTCCGCATCCGGCGCTTCCGGGCCCGCTTCGACGATGACGACGACGGCTCGATCGAGGACGGCTCGCTGGCCTACCAGCGCCTGCGCCGTGAGGTGCTCGAGGCGGAGCGTGCGGAGATCGTGCGGCTGCGCAACGACGGCTTCATCAACGACCAGATCATGCACCGCATCGAGCGTGACCTCGACCTCGAGGACACGCGCCTGGAGCTGCCTTCTTAGAGGCCTACGCCTCTTGGGGCGACGGCTCGCGGAGCCGCGACCGCAGCCGCCTGCGGCGGGCCAGCAGCTCGTTCTCGAGCCGGTCGAGCTCGTCGCGGCGGCGCCGGATCAGCTCGAGCTGGCGCTTGATCAGGCCGAGGCCCTCCTCGAGGATCTCGCGGCGTCGCACCGGGTCGTCCACGCCGGCGTACCACTCCTGGCGCAGGGCGGAGCGGGCGCTCTCGGCGGCGGCCAGCTCGCGCAGCTCGTCGAGCGACACGCCGAGCAGGTCGCGCAGGCGAAGGAGCTCCCGCAGGCGCTCCACGTCACCCTCGTCGTAGAGGCGGTGGGAGCCGCGCGCCCGTCCGGCGGCGGAAGGGAGGAGACCGATCTCCTCGTAGTAGCGGATGGTGCGTGGAGTGGTGCCGGTGAGCTCCGCCACCTGTCCGATGCGCAGGTCGCTGCTCACGCCGCGCGCTCCAGCACGGGCGCGGCCGCGGCGCCGGCCTCGCTGTGCGAGGGCCGGAGGAGCGACACCCCCGCGCCCACCACCGAGGTGAGCGCGAGCACCCCGAGCGCCGTGTGCATGTTGTGGATGAAGGGCTCGAGCTGGGCCGGGTGGAGGCCGCTCGAGATGCCGGAGAAGATCTTGAACAGCACGCGCTGGGGCACGGCCGCGGTGATCACAGCCAGCACGAAGGCGATCGAGATCACGGCACCCGTGTTCTGGAGCATCACGCGCGCGCCGGCGGCGATGCCCCGGCGCTTCGCGGGCACGGCGCCCATCATCGACGCGGTGTTCGGCGAGTTGAACATGCCCGACCCGACCCCCACCACGAGCAGGCCGAACGAGCTCTGCAGGTAGGCGCTCCCGGGCTGGAGCGTGGTCATGAAGGCAAGCCCGGCGGCGCTCACCAGCATGCCCAGCGCGGCCAGCACGCGCGATCCGTGGCGGTCGGCCCAGATGCCGGCCAGCGGCGAGGCCACCAGCATGCCGACGGCCAGTGGCGCGAGCTTGATCCCGGCCGTGATCGGGTCATCCCCCTGAGCGCCCTGGAAGTAGAAGACGAAGATGAACATCAGCGCGAAGCGCGACAGGCCGTTGATGAACGCCGCGCCGGCGGCGGCGGCGAACATGCGGTTGCGGAAGATCGTGAGGTCGAGCATCGGGGCGCGGCCGCGGCTCTCGATCAGCAGGAAGAGGGGGAGCAGCACCGCGCCGGCGGCCAGGCCGCCGATCACCAGCGGGTCGTCCCAACCCGAGAGGCCGCCGCGGGAGATGCCGAATACGAGTCCGGTGAGGCCGGCCACGAACGTGGCCGTTCCCAGCAGGTCGAGCCCGCGCACCGTGTCCGGCTTCGCCAGCTCGCGCAGCACCAGGGCGCCCCAGAGCGCGCCGGCCAGGCCGAGCGGGACGTTGAACCAGAAGACCCAGTGCCACGACAGCTCCACGAGCGCGCCACCCAGGACCGGCCCGAGCACGAGTCCCACGGCGGCGATCATCGTGTTGGTGCCCATCGCCAGCCCGAGCTGGCGCTGCGGGAAGGCGTCGGTCACGAGCGCGGCGGCGTTGGCGAAGAGGAAGGCACCGCCCATGCCCTGGACGATGCGCCAGAGGATGAGCTCGGTGCCGTCGCCGGCGAAGCCCGCCCCGAGCGAGGCGAGCGAGAAGATCACGAAGCCGCTCACGTAGGCCTTCTTGCGGCCGAAGAGGTCCGACAGCCGGCCGGCGGTGAGCACCAGCACGGTGGAGGCGATCATGTAGGCGAGGATCACCCACACGAGCTGGAGCAGCGAAGTTCCGAGGCTGCGCTCCAGCTGCGGCAGGGCGATGATCAGCGTGCCCGAGTTGATCGTCGCGAGCAGCATGCCCAGGCTGGTGCAGGAGAGGGCCCACCACTTGTAGTTCTCGTGCTCCGCGTTCACCCCGAGGCTGCGGCGGCGGGTGGCTTGGGTGGTTCCGGCTAACTTGACGCTCACGTAAGGATCAGTTTAGCGGATAGCCCTCACCAGGAGCCGCGGGTGGGCATCGAAAGCGTTGTGAAGAAAACGTCGCTTTTTGCGGGATTACTCGCGCAAAGCCTGTGCACGACCCGGATCGGCGGTGGTACTTTCTCCGCCTGGCGGAACCCACCGGGGTCGAAGCACTAGGAGCCGCGTTGGAGGTCTTGGACCTCCGTTAGTCGTGGCGACAGGTAGAAAGCTCTTACCCGGCCCGTCAAATTCGCGAAAGACCTAGGTCTCGGCGAGGCCCCGCACGATCGGCGGGGCCTCGCGCGTTTCTGGCCCCGCGCCATTGGTAGGAGCGGAGCCCGATCGGTGATCGGGCGAGCACCGCACCATGTCGTAAGCCGCTTCGTCGAATCCGCGTGTGCGCTGCCGGAACGGCCAGGTGAACGTCGGCCAGAGCGTGGAGTTGTGGCCGTTGCGGTCGATGTAGTAGCTCGAGCAGCCGCCGGTGACCCATACCGTGCCCTCCGTCATCCGGTTCAGCTCCTCGTTGTACGAGCGCTGGACCTCCGGCCGCACCTCGGCCACGCGGGCGCCGCGCCGTCGCATCGTGCTGAGGGCGCCCCACACGTGGTTGATCTGCGACTCGATCATGAACACGATCGAGGTGTGGCCGAGCGCGGTGTTCGGCCCCACCAGGAGGAAGAGGTTGGGGAAGCCGGCCACCGTGGAGCCGAGGTAGGCCTCGGGGCTCCCGTTCCACACCTGCTCGAGGGTGCGGCCGTCGCGCCCCCGGATCATTCCGGCGATGGGGATGTCGGTCACGTGGAAGCCCGTGCCGAACACGATCGTGTCCACCTCGCGCTCGCTGCCGTCGGCGGTGACGATCGAGTGGGGGCGCACCTCGCGGATCCCGTCGGTCACCACCTCCACGTTCGGCTGCGTGAGTGCCGGATACCACTCGTTGCTCGGGAGGATGCGCTTGCAGCCGATCGCGAAGTTCGGCTTCAGCTTGCGGCGCAGCTCCGGGTCCTTCACCTGGGAATGGAGATGCCGGAGGGCGACGCGCTCCACCCGCTTTCCGAACCGCGGATGGCGGAAGAGCACCACGAGCGCCTCGCGCCCCCAGTAGATGGCCGCCCGCATCGCCCGCTGCGCCGCGGGAACCCGCCGGAAGAGCCGCCGCTCGCGCTGGCTCAGGCGGCGCGCCCTGTGGGGCATGACCCACGGGGCTGTGCGCTGGAACACGTGTAGTTTCCCGGCCTTCGGCTGGATCTCGGGCACGAACTGGATCGCCGAGGCGCCCGTGCCGATCACGGCCACGCGCTCTCCGGTGAGATCGTGGTCGTGGTTCCACCGTGCGGAGTGGAACGTGGTGCCCTCGAAGCTCTCGATCCCGGGAATGTCCGGAACCTGGGGCGCGCTCAGGCCGCCCTGACCCGAGATCAGCACCTCGGCGGTGATCTCGCCCTGGCTGGTGGAGATCCGCCATAACCCGGAGTCCGGATCCCACGCGGCGTTGGTCACCTCGGTGTGGAAGCGCACGTGCGGCAGGAGCCCGTAGCGCTCCGCGCAGCCCTTCAGGTAGGACAGGATCTCGGGCTGCGGGGAGAAGCTGCTCGACCACTCCGCGTTCGGCGCGAAGGAGAAGGAGTAGAGGTGAGAGGGCACATCGCACCGGCAGCCGGGGTAGGTGTTCACGTTCCAGGTGCCGCCCACGTCGCCGTCGCGCTCCAACAGCACGAAGTCCTGCTCGCCCTCCTGCTTCAGCCGGATGGCCATGCCGAGCCCGGAGAAGCCGGTGCCGATGATCGCGATGCGGTGATGGGTCATGTGAATCTCCGGAGTCCGGGGGCGAGAAGGGAGACGAGCCAGTCGGCGAGGGTCTCAAGTGGAAGGTCGGGCTGGTCCGACGCCCAGTGGCCGAGGGCCTCGTAGGCGCCGTTGATGGCATGCGCGAAGGCGTCGAGCTGGCGGGGGTCGATGTCGCCCGCCGCCGTCTCGGCGAGCAGCTCGCGCAGGAGGGCGGCCTGACTCTCGCGGATGGCGTCGGCCTCGCCGGCGAAGCGCCCGTCGCCGGTGGCGAACAGGACCTCCCAGGCCACGCGGTGATCCGCGGCGAAGCGGAGGAATGCCACTCCGCCCGCGCGCAGCTTGGCCTCGGGCTCCGACTCCGAGCGCACCGCCTCTGTGACGACGCGGGCGAGGTGCTCGGCCGAGCCCTCGAGACAGGCGCGGAAGAGACCGTCCTTGCTTCCGAACAGCTCGTAGACCACGGGCTTGGTCACACCCGCCCGCCGGCAGAGCTCGTCCATCGAGGCGCCGGCGTAGCCGCGTTCGGCGAACAGCCCCTCGGCCAGCTCGAGCAGCTGCCGCTCGCGCACCGCACGGGGTACGCGGCCGTGCGCGAAGTCGGTGACCTGGAGAGCGCTCTCGGGCATGGTTACCGTCGGTAACCTACCACCGGTAGGTGCAATTGCCAAGACCCGCCTCAGAGCGGCTGGTCCACCGGGCACCACCAGGTGGTGCGCCCTCCCACCGTGTCCCGCACCAGGGCGGTTCCACAGCGCGGGCAGTGCCCGCTCAGGCCGCGGTGAGGGATGAGGTCCCCGGTGTGCGCGCCCCCGCGCCTTATGGCGCGACGCGTGGCGGCGCGCATCGAGCGGCGCAGCCGGTCGAGCTCCTCGGCGGACAGCGAACCCGCCTCGCGCAGCGGAGAGAGACCGGCGCGCCAGAGGATCTCGTCGGCCAGCAGGTTGCCCACGCCGGCGATCACCGACTGGTCCATCAGCCGCGCCTTCAGCGGTGCGTGCCCGCGGCCCACCCGCGCGGCGAACTCTTTCCGGGTGACCTCCTCGGCATCGGGTCCCACGCGCGAGAGGTCCGGGTCGAGCACCACGCGACCGAGCCGTCGCCTGTCCCTGAGCGCCAGCGAGCCGCCGTCCTCGAAGTGGACCGTGAAGCGGTCCCAGCCCCGGTCGGAGCGGGTGCCGTCCACGACCATGTGTCCCGACATCCCGAGGTGAAGCCCGAGCACCGGCCCGCGGTCGGTGTCCACCCACATCGCCTTGCCACGCCGGTGCGCTTGCTCCAGCGTCGCGCCCCTCAGAGCCGCGGCGATCTCACCGGGCGCGTGCGGGCGGCAGACCCACGTGTCGGCGTCGTCCACGTCCGCGATCCGGCGTCCGAGCGCGCCGTCCTGGATAACCAGGCGTGCGCGCTCTACCTCGGGGAGCTCGGGCATGTCTACCTCACCCGCCCGGGGCGGGCACGCCCTCCCGCACGCCCGACACCGCCTCCGCGTGCTCCACCCCCGCGGCGCGCATGAGGTCCACCGCGGTCGAGCGCAGCTGGCCCACCATGTGGATCGCGGACATGTTGCCGGTCTGCTGGAGAACGGCGTTCGCGTCGGAGGCCGCCCGGAGCGCCGCCCCGCGCACACGCTCCCGGTCCTCTTCGCCCAGCGACCGTACGGCCTGTGCGAGGCTGCGCAGCGCCGAGATCAGCTGGGGCGGAGTGGAGTCTCCGAGGGCCAGTGCGCGCGACCCCCCGCGTGCGAGCACGCGCACGTTGTTCACCGCCAGCTCCAGCGAGGCCACGATGCCGGCGTAGCGGTCCACGTCACGGCGGTTGTGTCCCTGCCGGAGGGTGAGCCGGGTGCTCTCGCGGGCCGCCGCGAGGGCCTCGCGCGGCCGGGCGAGCACGATCGCGCGGGCGTGCACCACCGCCTCGTCGGCCAGGTCCGGATCGCGCCGCTCCAGCGCGTCGGCGAGGATGTCCAGGGCCAGGGAGAGCTCGTCGAGCACCGGCTCCACGGCGCGGCGCACGAGGTCCACGGGATTCACCGGCAGCAGGACGGTGGCCACAACGAGCGCCGACGCCCCGCCGGCGAGCGCGTCCAGGAATCGAGACAGTGAGATGCCGCCGTCGGGGGGCTGGAGGGTGGCCACGAGCACGGCGGAGGTGGCCGCCTGCGACACGAGCAGCGGTCCGCCGCCCAGCAGCAGCGCCGCGCTCATCGCCAGCGCCACAACCACGGCGATCTGCCACGTGCCCGTGCCGATCTCGAACACCAGAAGGTCGGCCACGAGGATCCCGAGCGCCACCCCGAACGCCACCTCCACCGCGCGCCGCCCGCGGCGGCCGAGGCTCAGTCCCAAGGTCACCACCGCGGCCACGGGGGCGAAGAACGGGCGGACGTGTCCGAGCACCTCCGTGGCCACCACCCAGGCGAGGGACGCCGCAACGGCGGTGTGGAGGATCGGCCGCGCGCTCACGAGAATCGACTCGCGCCGACGCTGCAGCCCTGCGCGGGAGCGCGCCGCGGCCTCGGCCCGCAGCTCCTCTCCCGAGAAGCCAGGGGAGTTGATGCGCCCGCGGATCACGGGCGCCCGGTGGGCCCGCTCAGGTTTCCGTACGGATCCCGGGCCCGCGCCACCCCGAGGTCCCCGGAGGGCGGGAGCTTCACCGTCACGTGGCCGCTTCGCGGGATCCGCATGGTCCGCGCGCGCCCGTCCACCAGCACGCGGATGGCGCCGCCGCGCGCGTGCCGGGGGCGCGCCGTGAGATCGCGTTCCGGCACCGCGGCCGGATAGCGCAGCTCGAGCGCGAGGCGATGCCCGGACAGCCGGTGGGCCACCAGCCGCAGCGCGCGGGACGGCGCGACGACGAAGGCGCGCGAGACGAGGCGGTAGCGGGTGGCGCTCACCACGAAGCGGTAGCGGCCGGTGGCGGTGGAGAGCGGCGCCTCCCACGAGGCCCGGTAGGTGCCGCGGCGCCGAGCGCCCAGCACCGGTATCCCGAGCTGCTGGGGATCGTCGTCGTCCACCCGCCAGAGGATGCGCAGCCCGCGGTCGTCGTCCACCCTGGTCCAGCCGCCGGCGCGCAGGCGCTCGACTGTCACGAACGCCCGGTCGAGCGGGCGATCGAGCCCGTCCGCGCCACCTCGCCAGCGCAGCCCGGCCCGGTGGAGCCGTGCCGTGGCGCGCGGCTGGCGCGTGATCCGGCCCGCCGCTGCTCCCGGCGGATATGCCGGCCCGTCCGGGCGCAGTCCGCGGGTGGGGTCGAAGGGGTAGGCGGGGGGCGCGGGTGCCCCGCGTCCCAGCCGGCCCGCCAGGTCCGCGAGCGCCGTGGCGAGGAACGGGCCGCTGGCCGGCCCGTAGACCGTGGTGCCGCCCTCATAGTGCTGGGCGGCGTACTCCTCGGGGGTGGTGAGGTAGGACACGTACTCGTTCGCGTAGCCGGCCACCACCACGTGGCTGAGCCCCGAGCCCGAGAGCGCGGCGAGGGCCGCCGCGCGCAGGCGCCGCCCCAGCTCCACCGTCATCTCCCCCGGCACCGTGAGCAGCACGCGGTTCCCGAAGCGGACCGCGCTGAGCGGCACCGCCGTCGGCTCGAGGGTCCGGTCCGGGTCGGTGAGCGTCGGCTCCTTGAGGCCCTGCGGCTCCACGGGCGAGGCCAGGCGCATGCCCTCGAGCACGTGGTGCGTGGAGTCGAAGAGCGGGCCGCGACCCTCCTCCGACCCGGTCAGGTAGGAGAGCCCGAACACGGCGAAGTCGGCGAGCCGCCCGAACGGGGTGGCCTGGCCGCAGAAGCACACGCGCGTCCATCGGAGGTCGATCGCCGGCCGCCGGCTGAGCGTCCGGCCGGCGGCGCGCCAGGCGCCGAGCATGGCCCTGGCCTCCCGGCGGCCCACGGCCTCGGCGGCCGCGGGACCCGAGCGGTCGAGTCCGGCGGACACGTCGCCGGCGTCCCCGTTCCCGTACACGAGCACGGGTGAGTTGTGGCCGCGGCGCAGAGCGGCCTCGAGCGCTCGCTGTGCCACCCCCACGTGGTCGCCGTTGTAGTAGGGGAAGGTGGACTTGTCCACGGTCCCGTGGTTGGCGAACACCGCCCACGCGCCGAGCGGGGACCGTCCGCCGGAGCCCACCGCGTCCACGCGGAGGAGGTCCACGTTCGGATCGATGCCGTGGCCCGCGCCGTCCGGGTCCTCGCCCGCATGGCCGGAGCCGTAGGACCGCTCGATGCCGTGGTCGGCCAGGTGGGCCTCGATCGAGCGATTTCGCGTGACCCCGCGGAGCTCGGCGTGCCCCCACGCGGCGGCGGCCGGGCGCAGGCGGGCGTCCGCCCTGCGGATCACCAGCGCCAGCCTGCGCACCATGAAGGCGTAGAGCCGCGGGTCGGGCGCCGAGGCGGTTGCTTTGGGAGCCGCGTTCGTGGGGAACGCGCGGTCCTTGAAGAGGAAGTTCGAGTACCCAGTGGGTCCGGCGTGGGTGTGGGTGGCCTGGACGATCACGTCGTGCTCGCCGAACCCGAGGTCCCGGACCCTGCGGGCCGCCTCCTGGACCATCCCGCCGGCCACCATGTTGAGGTCCATCGAGACGAGCGCGAGCTTCCGCGGGCCACGGCGCAGGACAAGGGCCTTGGCGTAGAGGCGCGTGTTCTGGCCGGTGATGCGAGCGTCGCCCCGTGCCCAGCCGAGCATGATGTAGCCGGTCGGGGGCGTGATGTCCGCGCGAGCCGCGCCTGCCTGGAGCGGGGCGCCCGCGGCCGCCGACACGGAGGCCGGGCCGAGGAGCGCGGCCGAGGTCGCGACGGCGATGACGGCTGCGGCACGCGATCCGAGCGGCACCGCCTGAGCGTACCCGGGGCGGCTCGGCGAATACGCTCCCGGGGTGTCCGACGCCCCCCTGGCCCCCGAACGAGAGCAGCTGGCGGCGGCCGCCCGGTCGCTGGCGGCCGAGGGACTCGTGCTGGGCACGGCCGGGAACCTGAGCGCCCGCAACGGCGACCTGATCGCCGTGTCGCCCACGGGCGCGGTGCTGGCTGAGCTCCGCTCCGACCGGGTGAGCGTGGTGGACCTTGACGGCGCGCTGGTGGGCGGCGAGCTCGAGCCCACCTCCGAGCTCGGGCTGCACCTGAGCGTCTACGAGCGCTTCGGGAGCGGCGCGGTGGTGCACACGCACTCGCCCGTGGCCACAGCCCTCTCGTGCGTGATCGACGAGCTGCCGAGCGTGCACTACGGGATGCTCGCCCTGGGCGGATCGGTACGCGTGGCGCCGTACGCGACCTTCGGGACGCCCGAGCTGGCCGCCCTCGTGGTGGAGGCCCTCGAGGGCAAGACCGCTGCCCTGATGGCTAACCACGGCGCGCTGGTGCACGGAGCCGACGTGTCCTCCGCGCTGGACCTCGCCCGGCTGCTCGAGTGGTCCTGCACCGTCTACTGGCGGGCGGCCACCCTGGGCACGCCGCGGACGCTGAGCGACGACGACCTGGCCGCCGTGATGTCCGCGGTGATGGACCGCGGATACGGCGCGGTGCGAACCGCGGGCGGGGAGGAGCAGGCGTGAGGGCGATCGCCATGGGGGTCCATGTACTCGACGTGCTCGCCCGCCCGGTGGACGAGATTCCCGAAGGCCAGGGCGGCGCGCTGGTCGACGAGATCCGCATGACCGCCGCGGGAGCCGCGGGTGGCACCGCGCTGGTGCTGGCCAAGCTCGGAGCCGAGGTTCGCTCCGCGGGAGCGGTGGGCGCCGACGCTCTGGGGGACATGCTGCTCTCCCTCCTCGAGCGCGAGGGGGTGGACACGTCGCTGCTGGTGCGCCGCCCCGAGGTTCAGACCTCCGCCAGCGTGCTTCCGATCAGGCCGAATGGGGACCGGCCGGCCTTCCACGTGATCGGAGCCAACGGGACCTACGGCGCCGACGACGCTCCGCTAGACGACGTCGCGCAGGCCACGCACCTGCATCTCGGCGGGCCGGAGTTCATGGGCGGGGAGGCCGCCGGCCGGATCCTCGCGCACGCGCGCGCCCACGAGGTGGTGACCTCCGCCGACATCCTGGCGCCCGGGGATCCGGGCCTGCTCGAGTGGATCGCCCCGGCACTCCCCGGCCTCGACTACCTGCTGCCCAACGAGGAGCAGGTGCTCGGGTTCACCGGCACGACGGACCTGGAGGACGGATGCCGGCGGCTGTTGGAGATGGGGGTGGGCTGCGTGGCCGCCACGCGCGGGGCGCGGGGCGCGCTGGTGGTGGACGGCGAGGGCGCGCTGGCGGTGCCCGCGTTCCCCGTCGACGTGGTCGATACCACCGGATGCGGCGACGCCTTCTCGGCCGGCTTCCTGCGCGCGACGGCGCTCGGCCGCCACCGGGGCGACGCGGCGCGAATGGGCTGCGCGACGGCCGGACTCGTGGCCCAGGGCCTCGGCACGGACCACGGCCAGTTCACGCTCGAACAGGTGGAGGCGATGTGCTCCGCCGGGATGAATTAGGCTCGCGTCTAGTGGCGAAGTCGCAAGTGACCAGACGGCAGGTGCTCGGCGCCGGAGCGGCGGGTGCGGTGGTGGCCGGATTGCCGGCCGCGGCCGAGGCCAAGCGCGCCCGGCACCGCGTTCGCACCCGCAGGGCAGACGTGGTGGTCGTGGGCGCGGGAATCGCGGGACTCACCGCGGCCCGGGCGCTCAGGCGCCGCGGACGTTCCGTGATCGTGGTCGAGGCACGCGAGCGTGTGGGCGGCCGCACCTGGAACAAGAACGTCGGCGGCGGAGAGGTGGCTGATCTCGGCGCCGCGTTCGTCGGTCCCACCCAGGACCGCGTGCTGGCCCTGATCAAGTCGCTCGGCATCAAGACATTCCCCACCTACAACGAGGGCCAGAACGTCCAGTTCCTGAGGGGGGTGCGCACGCTGTATCCGGCCGACGGCCTGCCGCCCGATCCCGATGTGACCGGTGACCTGATCGGCGCGCTCGCCCTCGACAAGCTGGCCGCCCAGGTGGGCGTCGAGGCACCGTGGAGCTCGCCGCGCGCGGCCGAGTTCGACTCGCAGACGCTCGAGACCTGGGCGCAGGCGAACCTCAAGACCGAGATCGGCAGGAAGGTCTTCGAGACGGCGGTCCAGCCGAACTGGGGTGCGGAGCCGCGAGACCTGTCCCTGCTCTACGTGCTCTTCTACATCGCCGCGGCGGGCAACGAGAAGAACCCGGGCTCGATCATCCGGCTTATCTCGACTCCGGGGGGCGCGCAGGAGAGCAGGGTGGAGGGCGGCACGCAGCTGATCTCGATCCGCATGGCCAAGGCCCTCGGCAAGAAGCGCGTGGAGCTGGGCGTGCCCGTGAAGTCGATCCGCCAGCACAACGGCCGCGTGACCGTGGAGGCCGACGGCCTCGTGGTGCACGCCCGCCGGGCGATCGTGGCCATCCCGCCCACGCTCACGAACGAGATCGAGTTCCACCCGAAGCTTCCCGCCAAGCGGGCCCAGCTGATCCAGCGCATTCCCCAGGGCACGCTGATCAAGGCCGAGGCCGTGTACGACAAGGCCTTCTGGCGGGCCGCCGGCCTCTCCGGGCAGGCGGTGGCCGACGTGGGCCCCGCGCGCACCACCTTCGACGCCGGCCCGCGCGAAGCCTCGCCCGGGGTGATGCTCGGGTTCGTGGGCGGCCACGACGCGCGGTTCTGGTCGGGGCGCCCCGCGGCGGCACGCCGCCAGGCGGTGCTCAAGAACTTCGCGGACTACTACGGCGCCGCGGCCCTGAAGCCGAAGAAGTACTTCGAGCAGGACTGGACCCAGGAGGTCTGGACGCGGGGCTGCCCGGTGGGGTACACCGCTCCGGGAGTCCTCTACGAGTACGGGCCGGCGCTGCGGCGGCCCGTGGGGAACGTGCACTGGGCCGGGACCGAGACCTCGACCTACTGGATCGGCTACATGGACGGCGCGGTTCGCTCCGGTGAGCGGGCGGCCCGCGAGGTACTTCGGGCGTAGCACGCCGGTACCTCAGCATCGCGCTGACCCTCGCGGGGGCGGTGCTGACCCTGGCCGGCGGGGTGGCGCTTTACCTCGGCCAGGAGGTCGTGGACCAGAACGCGTTCGCCGACAACGCCGTGACGAGCCTGGACGACGAAGGCGTCCGCCAGGCCGTGTCACGCGAGGTGGCCTCGCAGGTGGCCGGGCCCTTCGCCGTGCAGCCCCGGCTGGAGACGGCGGTGGAGCGCGCTATCCGCACGCAGGCCTTCCGGCTGGCTCTGCACGACTCCGCGCTGGAGACCGCGCGGCTGGCGTTCGACGAACGGCAACCGCAGGTGGTTCTCGAGCTCGCTCATCCGCTGGCCATCGTCCGCCCGCAGCTGGACCGGATCTCCCCCGGCCTCGCCGCACGGCTGCCGGCGTCCACCACCATTCGGCTCGTGGACCTCGAGCCGAGCAGCTCGGCCGTGGACGTGCTGAGGGCGGCGGACGATCTCGACGACTGGGCACCGTACCTCTTGGTTCTCGGGCTGCTGGCCCTGGCCGGCTCCATCCTGCTGGCGCCCGACCGCATCGCCGCCGCCGGACGGGTGGGAGTCGCCCTGGTGGTGGCCGCAGTGGTGGTGGTGGGCGCGGTGATCATCCTCGAGGAGGTGGCCGCCAACAACGCCCACGGCGGAGGGGTTCTGTCCGGGGCGGACGTGGGCCTCGTGGTGCGTGGGATCTGGGAGGCGTACCTCGGAGACCTGGTGCTCTGGGCGGTGGCCGTCGGCGGCGTCGGGCTGGTGGTGGCCGCCGGGTCGTTCGTGGCCCGCCGGATCGCCTGACTAGTCTCTCGCGCGTGGAGCCCGACGCCGTGGAGATGCGGGTGCTCGGCTGCCTCATCGAGAAGCAGCGGACCACCCCCGACGCCTACCCGCTGACCCTCAACTCCCTCCGCGTAGCCTGCAACCAGTCCACCAACCGCGACCCGGTGGTGGACTACTCGGAGAGCGATGTCCGCGGAGCGCTCGAACGTCTCGGGCAACGGCACTGGACTCGTCTCGCCAGCTGGTCGAGCGGCAGGTCGATGAAGTACCGGCACCTCGTGGGGGAGACCCTCGGCCTGGCCGACTCCGAGCTGGCCCTGCTTGCGGTGCTGATGCTGCGCGGTCCGCAGACCCCGGGCGAGCTCCGCGCCCGCACCGAGCGGCTGCACCGCTTCGGCGACGGCGAGCTGGAGCCGCTCCTCGGCGCCCTCGAGGAGCGCGGCCTCGTGCGGCTGCTGACCCGCCGGCCTGGACAGCGGGAGCAGCGCTACGAGCAGCTCCTGGGCGGCGCGGAGGGCGCTCCGCCCGCTGCCGCTGCCGCCGCCGCTTCCTCTCCGGCGCCCGCGGGCGACTCGGCGCCACCTCCCGAGCGGCCCGGTCCCGGCGACCTGACCGAACGGGTGGATCAGCTCGAGGCCGGACTCGCGGCGGTACGCGACGAGCTGAGGTCCCTGCGCGAGGAGCTGGGCACGTGAGCTCCCGCCCGCCGGTGGGAGGTCCGGGCATCCTGGCTCGTGGCCCCTGGGAGCCACGGCAGGTGGCCGTGAGCTGGATCGAGGACGCCTACGAGCCGCCGAGGGAGCTCGACCTGCTGGCCGACGAGGCGGTGAGCGCCCTCCGCGAGCGAGGCTCGCCCGCCCACGACGGGCTGGCCACCAGACTCGCGTCTTTCGGCGAGCACGAGGGCGGCCTGACCCTCGAGCTTCAGCCCTCGCGCTGGGCGCTGCGCCTGGTGGAGGGCGACGCCTCGGCGAGCCTCACGGCGCTCTGCGTGGTGCGTACCGAGGATGGCCGCTGGCTCGCGGGCCGCCGCGCCGAGTGGGTGTCCACCTGGGCGGGCCGGTGGGCCCTGGGTGCGGGCGGGGCGGTGGACCTGGGCGAGAGCCCGGCCGAGACGCTGCCCCGGGAGCTTCTCGAGGAATGGCGGCTGGAGCCGCGGAGCCTCAGCATCGAGGCGCTGGTGGTGCTGCCGAGCAGCATGGCGATGGTGGTGGGGCTGGCCACCGTGGGCTCCGATTCGGAGCCGGTCCCGGACGCGGAGCACGACGAATGGGAGTGGTGGGATCCCGATCCCGACCGCTGGCCCGAGCGCGCGGATGACCGCGTGCGCCTGATGGGCCACCTGCTCAGAGCTCGTAGCTGAGAAGCAGGCGGGCGCCGCCGTCGTCGTGCTCGAAGCTCGCGTCGCCGCGCAGGCCCGCGAGGTCGCCCGTGCCGGATCCGGGCACCACGTGCCCAAAGCTGCGGCTCTCGTCCGCGCCCATAGAGGCACCGTGCTGGATCACGAAGGTGCCCGTCCGCCCCTCGAGCGAGGCCTCCACCCGTTCGGAGCCGACGTAGGACTGCCCGCCGTCACCCTGGACCGTGAGCAGCTCGGCCACGCTGTCGCCGTGGAGCGGACCCGTGAACTCCTTGCGCACCGTCACGCGGGACAGCCTCGGCCCGTCGTCGGGCACGAGGTACGGATCCTCGTCCCAGCTTGTGATCTCGAACGGCGCGACTAGTTCGGGCATGCAGGAGGCGCTGGGGCTCAGACGCCTGCGACGCCCACGGGGCAGGAAACCCCTGTGCCGCCGATCCCGCAGTACCCACCCGGGTTCTTCGCGAGGTACTGCTGGTGGTAGTCCTCGGCGTAATAGAACTCGCCGGCGGGCTCGATCTCGGTGGTGATCGCGCCGTGGCCGGCGCTCGCCAGACGCTCGCCGTACATCTCTCGGGAGGACAGCGCGGCCTCGCGCTGCGACTCGGTGGTGGTGTAGATGCCGGACCGGTACTGCGTGCCGATGTCGTTGCCCTGCCGCATTCCCTGAGTGGGGTCGTGGCCCTCCCAGAAAAGGCGCAGGAGCTCCTGGTAGGAGATGTCGGAGGGCCGGTGGACCACCAGCACCGCCTCGGTGTGCCCCGTGCGCCCGGAGCACACCTCCTCGTAGGTGGGGTTTGGCGTGAACCCACCCCCGTAGCCCACGGCCGTGGTGTACACGCCGTCGGCCTCCCAGAAGATGCGCTCCGCACCCCAGAAGCAGCCCATGCCGAAGATCGCGCGCTCGGCCCCCTCGGGGAACGGCGGCTCCAGGGGGGTGCCGAGCACGAAGTGGCTCGACGGCACAGCGATTCGCTGCTCTCGCCCGGGCAGGGCGTCTTCCTTCGAGGGCATGGCGGTCTTTCTCCTCATCAGGAAACTCATGGTCCTGTCGAGACTAGCGCCACCGCGTTACGGTTCAGCGATGGCTGCGGTCGAAGAGTTACGGCTCCCCGAGTTCGACTACCTCGACACCGAGCTGAGGGGCGAGCGCTTCCACCGGACCATGATCGACCTGGCCCGTGAGTCGTGGCTCGTGAAGTCCGACCTCGGGTACTTCGTGCTCGATCGCGAGTCGGCGGCGTTCTTCCTGCGCACGAAGAGCGCGACCTTCCCGGGGATGAAGATCGCCGAGCTCTTCCAGGTGGAGGACGGCCCCCTGTATGAGGAGATGCGCCGCAACATCCTCCACATCAACGGGGACGCCCACCGCCGCCTGCGGAACCTGGTGAACCCGGCGTTCACGCCACGCGCGGCGGACCGCTGGCGCCCGGCGATGCGTGAGTTTCTGGAACAGCTCTGGCGCGAGGTCGAGGGCGCGGGTCATTGTGAGTTCGTCGCGGACTTCGCCAAGCCCTATCCCTCGTTGACCATCGCCACGGTGATGGGCGCGCCGCTGGAGGACGCGCCACGGTTGCACGAGTGGTCGAACTGGATCCAGAAGCAGTTCGACCCGCCAAGCCTGATCGCCGACCGGACCCGGATCGAGCGGGCCGTGAGCGAGTTCTACGAATGGTGCGAGGGCATGCTGGCGGCGCGGCGCGGGGACCCGCGGGAAGACCTGGTCTCCACGCTCCTGGCCGCCGAGGCCGAGGGCGACTCGCTCTCCGACGTGGAGTGCATGAACCTCGTGCTGAACGTGCTCGTCGGCGGGGTGGACACCACGCAGTCGCAGCTGACCCACGCCATGCGTCTCTTCGCCGCCCATCCCGACCAGTGGAGCCTCCTGGCCGAGAGTCCCGAGCTGGCCCCGCGGGCGGTGGAGGAGGTGCTCCGCTTCGAGCCCATCACCCCCTTCACCGCGCGCATCATGGTCGAGGACGTGGAGTACCGGGACGTGACCTTCCCCGAGGGCACCGTGGTCATGGTCTGCGCCTTCACCGGGAACCGCGACGGGGAGCCAGACCTGCTCGACTTCGACATCACGGCCGAGCGCGACGAGGGCCGCCCGCTCACCTTCGGCGCCGGGGTGCACTACTGCCTGGGCGCGAACATCGCCCGCGCCGAGCTTCAGGAGGCGCTCGCGTTCCTTCCCTCGCGCATGACCGGCCTGGCCCTGGACGGCGAGCCCGAGCTCGACACCATCACCGGGATCTACGGGCTGCACCGCCTCCCGGTGCGCTGGGACGGTGCCTGATGGACGTGGGGCTGTGCACCTTCTCCACGGACTGGTCGATCCAGCCGGCGCAACTGGGACGACTTGCCGAGGAGCGCGGATTCGAGTCGCTCTTCTTCCCCGAGCACACCCACATCCCGGTGAGCCGGGAGACGCCCTACCCGGCTGGCGGCGAGCTTCCGCCCGAGTACAGCCACACGCTCGATCCGTTCGTGAGCCTGGCCTCCGTCGCGGCGGTGACCGAGCGGCTGAAACTCGGCTTCGGCGTGGTGCTCGTGATCCAGCGCGACCCGATCGTCATGGCCAAGGAGGTGGCGACGCTCGACACGATCTCGAACGGGCGCGTGCTGTTCGGGGTGGGCGCGGGCTGGAACCTCGAGGAGATGCGCGATCACGGAACCGATCCCGACACCCGCTTCGGGCTGATGCGCGAGCGGGTGGAGGCGATGAAGGCGATCTGGACCGAGGACGAGGCGGAGTACCACGGGCGCCACGTGGACTTCGATCCGATCTGGTCGTGGCCGAAGCCGGTGACCAAGCCGCATCCGCCGGTGCTGGTGGGCGGCATGAGCGATGGGGCCCTGAACCGCGTCGTGCGCTACGGGGACGAGTGGATGCCGAACGTGGTGGGCACGCCGGACATCCTCGCCGGCCGGATCGCGGACCTCCAGCGGCGCGCGGCCGACGCGGGACGCGACCCGATCCCGGTCACGCTGTTCGCCGCCAAGCCGGAGCCGCGCGCGCTCAACCGCCTCCGCGAAGCGGGCGTGGACCGCGCCCTGATCCTCATGCGCTCGGCCGACGCCGAGAGCACGGAGGCGCGGCTGGACGAGCTGGCCGGGATCGTGTCCGAGGCGGGGGTGGGCTGAGCCGTGGGCCGCCTCGACGAGCTGGACCTGTCGCTCGACCTGGGCAAGTCGGAGGCCGCTCGCCGTTTGAAGGCGGCACAGGAGCGCCTGCTCGCCGTGCGACTGGCCATCGGCGGGAAGCTCGACGGCGAGGACGGGCGGATCGGCCCACCGGTATGCGTGCTGTTCGAGGGATGGGACGCTTCGGGCAAGGGTGGCGCGCTCAAGCGGCTCGTGGCTCCGCTCGACCCCCGTCACGTGCGGGTGGCCCAGTTCGCCGTTCCCACCCCGGATGAGAAGCGCCACCACTTCCTCTGGCGCTTCTGGCCCAAGCTCCCCGGATGGGGCGGGATGAGCGTGTTCGACCGCTCTTGGTACGGCCGGGTCCTCGTCGAGCGGGTGGAGGGTTTCGCCACCCAGGAGGAGTGGGAGCGCGCGTACGACGAGATCGTGGGCCTGGAGCGCTCCCTCGCGGAAGAGGGGACGATCCTGGTCAAGTTCTGGCTGCACATCTCCGAAGACGAGCAGCTGAAGCGGTTCAAGTCCCGCGAGAAGGATCCGCTCAGGCGATGGAAGCTGACCCCCGACGACTGGCGCAACCGGGAGAAGCGGCCGCAGTACACGCAGGCCGTGGAGGACATGCTGGCCCGCACGAGCCCGGAGTTCGCGCGCTGGCAGCTGGTGGAGGCGGACTCGAAGCGCTGGGCCCGGGTGAAGGTGGTGGAGACGGTGATCGCCGAGATCGAGAAGGGGTGCGCAGCGCGCGGCTTCGAACTGCCGCCGCTAGCCCGCGAAGAGGGTTAGATCCGGCTCGCGCTCGCCGCGCAGGACGTGGAGGTCCACCTCCACGCAGTCGATTCCGCGCGCCTCGGCCAGGACGCGGGCCTGGGGCTTGATCACCTGTGCGGCGAGGATCCCGCGGCAGCGGCCGAAGCTGGGCTCCCTGCAGATCCGCTCCAGGTAGCGCGTGAGCTGCTCCACGGCGTCGATGGTGGCGACGCGCTTGATCTCCACCGCCACGAACTCGTCCTCCGGGTCGCGGCACATGAGGTCCACCGGGCCAATGTCCGTGGGCCACTCGCGGCGGAGGAGCCGCAGCCCCTCGGCGCAGCGCTCGGGCTGGTCCGCCAGCAGCTCCTGAAGCTCCCGCTCCACGCCCTCCTTCTCGAGCGCAGCGGCCTCGCCCATGTCGTGCACCACGTCCGAGATCACCTCGGCGATCCGGATCTCGAGCCGGTCCTCGGAGGCCCCGGCGCGCTTGCGCACCACCATCAGGCCCTCCTCCTCCTCGATAACGGTGGGAGGCGTCATCCAGTTCTGCGGCTTGAAGCCGCCGGAGTCGGCATGGACCATCACCGAGCCGTCCTGCTTCAGCATCAACAGCCGCAGCGCCTCGGGCAGCACGGCGTTCAGCCGGCCGGTGTACACCACCTCGCAGCGGGCGACGATCAGGCGCATCGAAGAGAACCTAACCTCGCTCGCGGACGCGCCTACGGGTCTGGGATCGCAGGCAGCCCGGCCGCCTCCAACGCCTCGGCGTGATCGAGATACCCACGAATGCGCGAGATCTGCCCGGCGCGAAAATCGAAGACCATTCCCAGCGCCGCATCGACCGAGACACCGCTGCCCATCCCGTGTCCCTCGAGTCGCCCGAGCATGACCACGAGGGCGTCTGCCTCACGAAGCCGGTCTCGGTGAACATGGAATTGCTCCCAGGCGCCGGCAAGGCTTCGGAAGTACCTGTCGATGCCCTCACGTCCTCGGAAGGTCTCGCCCTCGATGGCCACCATCGACGGAGACCACTCGAAGTCCGGCGTAGTGAGGGCGGCGAAGGCGTCGACGGCTCTCTCGTTGAAGGCGTCTATCGCCTGCGTGGCGACCTCCACGGGCTGGCTAGTACTCGCCAAAGTCGGCTATTTCCACGACCGTCGGCGGCGTCTTGATGGGTATGCCGTCCCAGGCCCCGGAGGACTCGAGGCGGTCACGAAAGGCCTCGGCCTTCTTCACGGAGTCGAACTCGGTCGCGACGAACACCTGGCTCGGATCGTCCACGCCCCGGAAGATCACGTGTCTCTTGGCGGTCTGCCTGCGGCCGGCCGGGTCGGTGTCGTACCTCTCCCGCTTCCACTTCTCGTAGTCGTCGACCTCGAAGTGGGTGAGGACGGATGCCATATGCCCCCCGTTGCTCGGTGTCGCCTCTTTCCGGAGCCGACCCTAACCCAGCCTCGACTCCGCCTTCAAGCCACGCTGGTCAGGTTCCTGTCAGCCGCCCTTCGCCACGCTCTCCCCCATGACACGGCGCCGGATCGTCTCGAGGGTGGCCATTGGACTCCTCGTGTTGGTGGCCGTCGCTCAGCTGGTGCCCTATGGGCGCTCGCACAACGATCCGACGCCCACACGTGTGGTCCGGTTCAGCTCCGCGCACACTCAGAAGCTCTTCGATGGGGCCTGCGCCGACTGTCACACCGATCACACCTCCTGGCCGCCGTACTCGAACATTGCCCCCAGCTCCTGGCTGGTCCAGCGTGACGTGGACGACGGCCGCAAGGTCATGAATCTGTCGGAGTGGGACCACCCGCAGCCCGACCTCGGTGAGGTACAGGGAGTACTCGCCGGCGGAGGCATGCCGCCGCTGCAATACAAGTTGATCCATGGCGGGGGCCGCCTCTCCGGAGCGGAGCGTCGTGAGCTCGCCTCCGGCTTCCAGGCGATGTTTGCCGCTCATCCGCCGCCTATTGGCGAAGCCGGGCGGCCGTGATCGCGTCGTCGCGCTCCACGCAGATGTAGGTCCAAACGATCTTCCCGTCGCGCACCTCGAAGGCGTGCACCATGTCCGTGCGCATCATCTCGTCGGTGATGCCCGTGTGGCGCAGGCGCCCCATGATGTGCACCGGGACCACCAGCACGTCGCCCTCCTCGATGAACTCGCGCGGCTCCGTCTGCGGCGACTCCACGACTTCGAAGAAATCCTCGAAGGACTTCCTGATCGCGGCCTGACCGTAGTGGGTCTGGCCCAGCACCTGGATCTCCATCTCGGCGCCCGGGGCGTAGAAGTCGATGAGCCCGTCGAGATCGCCCCTGTTGTAGGCGTCGTAGGCCGCACGAATCAGGTCGAGACCCTCCTGAAGTGCCACTCAGCGCTTCCAGGGCAGCTTCGACTTCTTGCGCCGGGACAGCACCCCGCGCCGCTGGGCCAGCACGCCGCCGCCGATCCCGAGCGCGGTGAGGGTCGCGGCGATGATCGTGGGACGGGCGCGGAGGCGCCGGAACTCGTCCTCCACCTCGGGCCACAGCATGCCCTCCACCACCTCGGTGGCACCCTCCGGGGTCACCGCCAGCTCGGACACCTCGATGGCCGGCGCGAACGCGACCTGCACCCGCCGGGGTTTGGGCAGCGGGCCGAGCCACAGCTTCTCCGTTCCCGTGATCGCCGTGGGCACGATCGGCGCGCCCTGCTCGAGCGCCAGCCGTCCCGCCCCGCGCTTGGGGTGCCCGAGATTGTCGGGATCGCGGATGCGTGTGCCCTCCGGGAACAGGGCGAGCAGCCCGCCCTGGCGCAGCACGGTCCTCGCGGTCTCGAGCGCGTCCTCGTCCGCCTCGCCCCGCCGGACCGGGAAGGCTCCGAGTCGCACGAGCAGCCGTCCGTAGGGTGCCTCGATCAGCTCCGTCTTGGCCATGAAGCGAAGGTGGCGGCGCGTGCACGCGCCGATGAAGAACGAGTCGAGGAAGCTCTTGTGGTTGGGCGCGACGATCGCCGCGCCCTCGGCCGGCACGTGCTCCCGGCCGGACACGTGCATCCGGAAGTAGGTGCGCAGCGCGGGCTTCACGACCGCCCGGACGAGTGCGTAGAGGGGCCGCGAGACTCCCTTCTCACGCGCGAGGCGATGCGCCTCGTCGTTCGTCATGCGGGCAAGCTACACGCGTTCTCGGCGGTCCGCTGCTGTTTCCGCCCGCCTCAGAGGGGTACGGGTGGGACGACCCGAACTAGGAGTACTTCCACAGTGAGCATCATCGACAAGATCACGGGCCGTGCCAAGAAGGCGGCCGGAGACGTGACCGGCGACTCTTCGCTGCGGCGCGAGGGCGCCCGCGAGGAGCACAAGGGCGAGGCAAAGGACAAGCTGAACCAGGCGCAGGACAGGGTCGAGGAGAAGGCCGCCGAGGTCTCGGACCTCGAGCGCAAGACCTGATCGATCCTAGGGAGGAGCGCAGCCCGATCGGTGATCGGGCGAGCACCGGACCATGTAGTCCCCCGGCGGGCGCTGAAGGTGGCGCCCGCCCGGGGCGCCGGTAACCTCGAGAGCGGCCGATGAACGGCGAAGGCACAGCCCCGCACGTTGCCTACCGTGCCGTGCTGCTTGCCGCCGGCCTGCTGCTCCTCGGCCTGCTGTTCCGCCAGCTCGCCACGCTGTTGCTGGCGGTGCTGGTCACGATCGTGATCGCCATCCCGCTGTCCGCGGCGGCCACGCGGCTGGAGCGCTGGCACGTCCCTCGCGTGGTCGGCGTGTTCGTGGCGCTGGTGGGCAGCCTCGCCGTTCTCGCTCTGATCATCTACCTCCTGATCCCGCCCTTCGTGGATCAGACCAACCAGTTCGTGAACGACGTGCCCGGGATCGTGAAGGACCTCGAGAGCCGCGTGGGCGACGTGGTGGGGAGCGAGCCGAGCGAGGTGGGGGACCGGATTCAGGACTGGTTCCGGAAGTACACGGACGATCCGGGCAAGCTCATCGGTCCAATCACCTCGATCGGGTTGAGCGTGGCCGGTGTGCTCGGCGCTCTCATCCTGATCCTGATCACCGCCTACTACATGGCGGTGCGTCCCGATCCGCTCGTGGACGGGCTGGTGAGCCTCTTCCCGCCACGCCGCCGCGAGCACGTGCGCCACGTGCTCGCCCGGGTCCGCCAGTCGTGGATCGGGTGGATGGAGGGGGTGGCCATCGACATGCTGATCACCGGCCTGTTCACCTACATCGGGCTGACGATCGTCGGGCTGGACTTCGCCATCTTCTTCGCGGTGCTCTCCTCGCTCCTGGTGGTGGTGCCCTACTTCGGCGCGATCGCGGGAGCGGTGCCGCCGGTGCTCTTCGCGCTCACTGACTCACCGGGCAAAGCCCTGCTCGTGCTCGGCGTCTACGTGCTCGTCCAGCAGCTGGAGAGCAACGTGACGATGCCGGTGATCATGTCCCAGCGGGTGCGGCTGCACCCGGCGATGATCGCCATCGGGGTGGTCGTGGTGGGCGAGCTGTTCGGCTTCGTCGGCCTTTTCGTGGCCGTGCCGATCCTCTCGCTGATCACGATCTGCGTCCAGGAGTTCTGGGTGCGGGAGATCGACGAGATCGAGGCCGAGCGCCGGCATCCGGACATCGCGCTTCCGGAGGCGCTTACCGACGACGAGCCCGCCGTCAGATCAGCTTCGTAAGAGCGATCACGAAGCCGATCAACACGAAGATCACGATCAGGACCTGGACGACGATCCAGAAGCGCGGGAGCTCGCTCACTCGATGAGGGCCCGGCGGATCGCGATCGCCACGGCGTGCACGCGGGTGTCCGCGCCCAGCTTCTGGATCGCGCGCTTGGTGTCCGATTTCACCGTCTCGGCGCTCAGCCCGATCCGGTTCGCCACCTCCTGGGTGTGCAGGCCGCTCGCCAGGAGCTGAAGGATCTCCCGTTCGCGCTCGGAGAGGGAGGCGTCTCCGCCCGCGGGGGACACCAGCAGGGCGGGAGACAGGGACGGGTCCACGAAGGGCTTCCCCGAGCGCACCGCCCGGACCGCCCGGAGGAGGTCCTCCGGCGGCGATCCCTTCATCACGTACCCGCGCGCTCCCGCGGTGATGGCGTCCCCGAGCAGGCGCTTGTCGCCGTAGGCCGAGAACATCACCATCTTCACGCCCGGCGCCGCCTGGGCCACCCGCTTCACCGCCGAGATGCCGTCGATGCCGGGCAGGCGCACGTCCATGATCACCACGTCGGGCTTGAGCCGGGCCACCGCGTCCACGACCTGTTCGCCCGTCTCCACGCTGCCGACGAGCTCTAGATCGTCCGCCTGGCCGAACATGAGGTCGAGTCCTTGCCTGACGGTGGGATGGTCATCCGCCGCGAGGCACCTCGTGGGTGCGGTCATCTGCGCACAGGCTATTGGGGTGGCGTCGGCACCGCCATAGGTAAACCGACATATGATGCGCCCGCACCGCGAAGGGAGAGGTCTTGTTCGCATCTCTGGTCGTAGGAACGGATGGATCGGAAACCGCCAATGAGGCGGTCAAGCAAGCCAGCGAGCTGGCTCAGCGCCTGGACGCCACCGTTCACCTGGTGAGCGCCTATGAGCCCGTTCCCGAAGGCCGCCTGCGCGAGGAGCGCCAGGAGATCCCGGAGGACCTTCAGTGGATGGTGAGCCCGCGCGAGGACGTGGACGCGACCCTGGAGGAGGCGGCCAAGAGCCTGCACGCGGCCGGGGTGAAGGTCGAGATCCACGCCCGCGAGGGCGATCCGGCGGACGCCATCCTCGATGTGGCCGAGGAGGAGGGCGCCGACCTGATCGTGGTGGGCAACAAGGGCATGACCGGCGCCAAGCGCTTCCTGCTGGGCAGCGTGCCGAACAAGGTCTCCCATCACGCGCCCTGCAGCGTGATGATCATCCGAACTACATAGCTGCGGTGCTCGCCCGATCGACGATCGGGCTGCGCTCCTCGCTCAGGGCCCGGTTTATCGGAGGGCGTTCGCGGCGTTCACGATGCCGTAGCCGTAGCGGTCGTCGAAGCCCGGGGGGCCCGCGTCCGTGGCGGTGTGCTCGAGGTGGGCCTCCACCGCGCCGGGGCTGGGATGGGCTCCGAGCCGCTTGGTGGCAATCAGCAGGGCCACGATGCCGGCCACGTGGGGGCTCGCCATGGACGTGCCCTCGTACCCGCCGGGAAGCCCGAAGCGCCGGATTCCGCGCGTGAAGGTCTCCTGGAGGATCGAGCGGCCGCGGAGGTCCGGACGGCAGTGCTGCGCGTCCCACGGGTCGTCGGCGTTGGGGGCGTCCACCCCTCCGCCGGGAGCCACCACGTCGAGGTCCGCGCCGGCGTTCGAGTACTCGGCCTCGCAGCCGGTGGCCGTGGTGGCGCCCACGGCGATCACGCTCGACGCGCGGGCGGGGTAGGCCACCGCGGCGTCCGCCTGGTTGCCCGCGGCCGCCACCACGATCACGCCCTTGTCGCGTGCGTAGCGCAGCGCCGAGAGCACGTCGGGGATCTCTGCCGCGCGAACGCCCGACGGGAACTCGAGGCTCAGGTTGATCACATCAACACGGCGCCTGGCCGCGTATCGGATGCCGCGGGAGATGGCTACCGAGTCGCCCGACCCCTCCGAGTCCAGGACGCGCAGGGGCATGATCCGGGCGCGGTAGGCGATCCCCGCCGTGGCGCGCTTGTTGTTCGTGGCCTGGGCGATCGTGCCGGCCACGTGGGTGCCGTGGCCGAACACGTCGTTGGGGTGCTTGTCGTGACCGACGAAGTCGTACCCGCGCAGGAAGGTGCTGCGGTGGAAGTCGGGGGCGCGGAGGTAGCGGCGGCGGGTCTCGTAGGCCACACCGCTGTCCAGTACCGCCACGGTCGCCCCCTTGGCCCCAGGGGCCCCCCGGTCGATCGCGATCTGCCAGGCCTCCGGCATGCCGAGACCGAAGGGCCCGATCAGATTCCACTGGCGGTTCAGGCTCGGATCGTTCGGGACGTAGGCGGAGGCCGAGGCCTGGGCGCGGTAGTTCGGTACCGCGTAGGCCACGTTCGGATCGGAGCGGAGCTCGTGCACGGTGCTGCTCACGGACGCCCCGTCGTGGATCTGGAGCTGCTGCGAGCCGCCCGGCAGCCTGCGCTCCACCGCCGTGCCCGATGCGCGCTCCAGGTTGCTCCGCTCGGTCGGTGCCGTGCCGTCCCGGTACTTCACGATCACCTGCCGGGGAACGTAGTCACGTGCCTGCGCGGATACCGGCAGGGCCAGGAGTGTCAGGGCCAGGAAGGCCGGTAGGAGCAGGCGTGTGGGCATTGGTTACGGTGCGTCTTGAGTGTACGAAGGCAACAACAGGCCAGCACCGGCGAAGTTGTGACCGTCTGCGTCACGGGTGCCACAGGGTTCATCGGCTCGCACCTGGCACAACTTGCGTCGGAGACGCTCGGACCGGTACGGGTGACCTACCGGGACGAGAGGCGCCTCGAGCGCCTCGGCCACACGGAGGTCGAGCCGATTCGGGCCGACGTCCTCGATCGCGGCGCCCTCCGGCGGGCCTTTCGGGGGTGCGAGATCGTCTTCCACACCGCAGGCTACGTGGGATCCCGGCCGGCAAGCCGGGTCTGGGAGGTGAATGCGCTCTCGCCGAGGTTGGCCGTGGAGGCCGCCGCGGCGGAGGAGGTGAGGCGGGTGGTGGTCACGTCCAGCGTCGCGGGGATCGGACCCGCGCCTCCAGACCGCCCGGGAACCGAGGACGACCCCTACAGGGGAGGCGGGCTCGGCCTCACCTACCCGGACTCCAAGCACGAGGGGGAGTCCGAGGCCCTGGCCGCGGGCGCGCGCACGGGCGTGGAGGTGGTGATCGTGAATCCGTCCTACGTCTTCGGCCCGGCGGTGGACCGCACCCATCCGGGCGAGACGTCCAACCGGCTGATCGGGAACTACCTGCTCGGCCGCCTGCCGGCGGTGGTGGACGCGGAGACCAACGCCGTGGACGTCCGCGACGTGGCGCGCGGGCACCTGCTCGCCGCCTCCGGCGGGGCTCCGGGGGAGCGTTACGTGCTCGGCGGGCACGACCTGCAGTGGGTGGAGCTGATCGAGCGGGTGGCGCGGTTGTCCGGCGTGCACCACCCCCTGGTGGTGCTCCCGCGCGAGGCCGGCGCGCTGGCCCGGCGCGCGGAGGAGCTCGGCCTGCCCTCGCCGGTGGCAGGGGAGGGCGTGCTGCTGATGGCCCAGAGCTGGAGCTACTCGTCTAACAAGGCGCGCAGGGACCTCGGCTACCGGGCGCGCCCGCTCGACCGGACCCTGCGGGACACGATCGCCTGGTACCTCGAGCTGATCGAGGCGGGCGCCCTGGGCCGGCGCACCTCCCCGCTGTCGCTCACCGCCGCCGGCGTGCGCCTCGCCGGCCGTGTCGGCCTGCTGGGCGGCCTGCGGCTGGCGGAGCGCTACACCGGGCGGCGCCTGGTGATCCGAGGATGAGCTTCTTCCCGCGCGACGAGTACTTCATGCGCCTGGCCCTGCGCGAGGCCGATCGCGCGCTCGACCACGACGACGTGCCGATCGGCGCGGTGCTCGTGCACGAGGGGGAGGTGGTGGCCGCGGCTCCGAACGAGCGTGAGCTGCGCGGGGACCCGACCGCCCACGCCGAGATGCTCGTGCTGCGGGCCGCGTCGGAGAAGCTCGGGGGCTGGCGGCTCCTGGACACCGTGCTCTACGTGACGCTGGAACCCTGCGCGATGTGCGCGGGCGCCATCGTGCTGGCCCGCGTGCCCCGCGTGGTCTACGGCACCGACGACCCGAAGGCCGGTGCCGCCGGCAGCGTGCTCGACGTGCTGGCCGAGCCGCGCCTCAACCATCGGCCTGACGTGGCGGGCGGACTTCTGGCGGAGGAGGCGGCCGATCTGCTGCGGGCCTTCTTCGCCGCGCGGCGCGGCTAGGGCCCGCGATGCCACAATCTCCCGCGGAGGGGTGCCGGAGTGGTTGAACGGGGCGGTCTCGAAAACCGTTGTGGGCGGCAACGTCCACCGAGGGTTCGAATCCCTCCCCCTCCGCTGACAGCCCGCACCCGACCGTAGGAGCCCGTCCACCAGACGTCCTCGCAGGAACCCGCTGGCTGACCGGGTGCAACCGTCGCCGGCGCAGAAACGGCCTGGGAGCTGTCGATCACGGCCTACACCCTCTGGAAGGGCTTCAGGCCGTCGCCGGTCCTCGACGACAGCCGATATTGAGATGCCGGACGGGTATTCCCGCGGCCTGTGGGTAACGGAAGTCCATGTTTCGATCGCTGCGGCGCATGCCGTTCCTCAAGCTGCTGGCGGTGGCGAAGGTCGTGTCGCTGGCAAGGCGTCACTACCTGCATCTCGACCCGGCCGACCGGCGCCGCCTGGCCGAGCTCGTGCGCCGCGGCCGCCACATGAACCGGTCCGAGCGCCACGAGCTGCGCCGCCTGCTCGGCAAGCTCGAGCCGCGCGCGTTTGCCTTCGCGAGCGCCGACGCGTTCTCACCTGTGCGCCTGCCGCGGCGGTTGGCCGGGCATTCGGCCCACTGACAGCCACACTCGTTCGCATCGTGTTGCGGTCTAGCTCGGGATTCGATGCCCGACGGGAAATCCAAGGACCCCGCTCTAGACAGCCGGGCGGTCGCCGATCCAGTAGCGCGGCCCGGGACCGAGGCTGGCGGCTCGGTCGTCGGGATTGGCGAGCTTGCACCGGGAGAGTGAGAGGCAGCCGCAGCCGATGCACTCCGTGAGCCCGGCCCGCAGCCGCTCGAGCTCGGCTATCCGCTCGTCGATCCGCGTCGTCCAGGATTGCGACAGGCGCGCCCAGTCCCGACGGTTCGGCACATGGCCGGGAGGCAACTTCGAGAGCTCGCCGGAGATCTCATCGAGCGTCAGCCCGACGCGCTGGGCGAAGACGATGAAGGCGATCCGGCGAAGGACAGCCCGTGGGTAGCGGCGATGTCCCGAGCCGGCGCGCTCCGAGCTGATCAGCCCCCGCTCCTCGTAGTAACGGAGCGCCGACGCGGCCACGCCGCTGCGGCCTGCCACGGCGCTGATCGTGAGCAGGGGAGGCATGCCCGCATGACACCACGATTGGTTCTTGACTTCAAGCTCACTTGAACTTGTAGCTTGGAACTCGAGCGCAATCCCGAGGAGAGATCGATGACGAGGCCAGAGACAGCCAGCGAGAGGATCACCGCGGAGGTCACCTCGTGGCCGGGCGTGGAGGCCGGCCTCGGCAGCCGCGGCGAGTACGGCTTCCAGGTCGATGGTCACCAGATCGGCCACCTCCACGGCGATCACGCCGCCCACTTCGGATTTCCACGCGACGTCGGTGCCGAGCTGCGCGCCGCGGGCCGGGTCGGGCCCCACCCGGTGAACCAGCGTTCGACCAAGATGGCCGCGCGCCGCATCGAGAACGACGCGGACGTCCGCGAGGTGATCGAGCTGATGCGGCTCAACTACGACCGCGTGGCGGCGACCGTCAGGAGCTGAGGGGCGCCGGCCAGACCATCCGGGCGTCGGGCTCGCGCTCCTCGTTGTCCGACCCGTCGCCGGTCTCGGCGATCGTGAACCCGAGGGCCTCGTAGAACGCGATCGCTCCCC
Organism: uncultured Thermoleophilaceae bacterium; assembly: GCA_963819115.1. Taxonomy (GTDB): domain Bacteria; phylum Actinomycetota; class Thermoleophilia; order Solirubrobacterales; family Thermoleophilaceae; genus JACVRW01. The sequence goes on from CAWFUR010000012.1 coordinate 260,355, forward strand.
GGTTGCGCTGGAACACCCACAGGTCGAGTCCGCCGGGGTGTAGCGCCTGGGCGTGGCAGAGGAGCAGGCTCCCCACCCCGGCCCGCTGTGCCCCGGGCTCAACGTAGAGGTGCTCGACGCGCGCCCCGCCCACCACGATGAAGCCGAGCACCCGCTCGCCGTCCGCCGCCACCGTGGTCGCGCCGGCGGCGATATGCGCGTCGAAGAAGTCGCGATCCTCCGCGCCCGAGTGGAGCACCGGCAGTTGGGGAAGCGCGGCCGCCCGGGCGGACTGGAAGACGTGCACAATCGCGTCCCTGTCGCCCGCGTTGGCTGCACGCAGCCGCCCCCTCACTGACTCTCCAGCCCGGCGACCGCGGGCGCGGACGGTCCAGTGTTCTGCTCCGCCATGGCGGTCAAGTATTGCGCTCGGCCCTTTGGCGTTGACATATGCCTATATCGGTATATATAGTGGTCGGCATGGCACGAGCAGCGACCACCACCGACGCGTTCAACGCCGTGGCCGAGCCGCGGCGGCGAGAGATCCTGGACGTGCTCGCGGGCGGCGAGCGCCCCGTGAACGACCTGGTGCGGACGCTAGGACTGGCTCAGCCGCAGGTGTCCAAGCATCTGCGGGTGCTTCGAGAGGTGGGAGCGGTTGACGTGCGCGAAGACGGACGGCAGCGGCTGTACCGGCTGAACGGCCATGCGCTCAAGCCCATTCACGACTGGGTGAAGAGCTACGAGCGCTCGTGGTCGGAGCGGTTCGATCAGCTGGATGTCGTGTTGGAAGAACTCAAGGAGAAGAAGCAAGGAGATGGACGCAATGACGAGTAGTGGAACGGCCACGGTGACGCTTCCCACGGAGAGGCAGATCCTCATCACGCGCGAGTTCGATGCGCCGAAGCACCTGGTGTACAAGGCGTGGACCACGCCCGAGCTGGTCAAGCGCTGGTGGAACGCCAAGCGCGGCGAGGTCACGATCGCCGAGATCGACCTGCGGGTGGGCGGCAGGTGGCGCTGGGTGATGATCGCGCACGGCGACCTCGAGGTGGGCTTTCACGGTGAGTACCGCGAGATCGTTCCCAACGAGCGCATCGTGTCCACCGAGGTCTTCGAGGGCATGCCCGACGCCGAGTCGCTGAACACCCTGACGCTCACCGAGGAGGACGGCCGAACGACCCTCACCGTTCTCGTGGAGCACGCGGCCCAGGAGCACCGCGACGCACACATCAACTCGGGCATGGAGGCCGGCATGAACGACGCGATGGACCTCCTCGAGGAGGTTGCGGTCTCGCTTCGCTGAGCAGGCGTTTCGCGCGGGGCCTCGGCTACGAGGTCCCCGCGTTCGTCACATCCGCGCCACTTGCACTGCGGCCCCGCGTGGTGGGAGGCTCCGAGCGTCCACCGACTGGAGGCCGGAGATGAGCGACCAATACGACGCGATCGTGGTGGGGGCGCGGTGTGGGGGTTCGCCCACGGCGATGCTGCTGGCCCGGGCCGGCCACCGGGTGCTTCTGCTGGACAAGGCCACGTTCCCGAGCGACACGATGTCCACGCACCTCGCTCATCCGCCAGCCGTGGCCGCTCTCGCCCGCTGGGGAATCCTCGACCGGCTCGAGGCCACCAACTGCCCCCCGATCACCAGGTATTCGTTCGACTTCGGGCCCGTCAGCGTGGCGGGGACTCCGCGTCCGGCGGACGGGGCTGCCAACGCCTACTGCCCGCGCCGTTTCGTGCTCGACGCGTTGCTGGTGGAGGCCGCCGCGGCGGCGGGCGCCGAGGTGCGTGAGGACTTCACCGTCGACGAGATCGTGACCGGCGACGGGCGCGTGGCCGGCATCCGCGGCCACGCGAGGGATGGCGGGACGCTCACCGAGCGGGCCCGGGTGGTGGTGGGCGCGGACGGCAAGCACTCGCTGGTGGCCAAGTCCGTGGAGCCCGAGCGGTACAACGAGACACCGGCGCTGGCACCCGCCTACTACGCGTACTGGAGCGGGCTTCCCACCCCCGGCTTCGAGAACTTCATCCGCGGCGAGGATCACCGCGGCTGGGCGGCCCTGCCGACCCATGACGGTCTCACCTGTGTGGTCCAGGGCTGGCCGCAGTCGGAGTTCAAGGACAACCGCAAGGACGTGGAGGGCACCTACATGAGGTCCTTCGAGCTCGTGCCCGAGTTCGCCGAGCGAATCCACGCGGCACACCGTGAGACGCGGATCGTGGGCACTGCCGACATGGCGGGCTTCTTCCTCAAGCCCCATGGCCCGGGGTGGGCGCTGGTCGGGGACGCCGGGTACCACAAGCACCCGATCACGGCCTTCGGGATCACGGACGCGTTCCGTGACGCCGAGTTGCTGGCGGGCGCCCTGGACGACGCCTTTGCCGGGCGGCGCCCGTACGACGAGGCGATGTCCGGCTACCAGCAGGCCCGGGACGCCGAGGCGATGCCCGTCTACGGATTCACGAATGAGTTCGCGAAGATCGAGCCTCCGCCGCCCGAAATGCAGCAGCTGATCGGTGCGATGCAGGGCAACCAGGAGGCGATGGACGGCTTCGTCAGCGTCATGGCGGGAACACTCCCGGCGCCCGAGTTCTTCGGGCCCGAGAACGCGGGCCGGATCATGGCCCAGGCGGCGCAGGCCGGCTAGTTGGAGGGCGGAACGACCAACACAGGAAGGTGGCTGTGGTGCACCACACCGTGGGAGACGCTTCCGAGAGCGGCTGAGATGCCGGTCTTACCTCGGGAGCCCATCACGATCGCCGCCGCGCCGAGCTCGCCGGCCGTGTCGATCAGGTCCTTCCAGATCGGGCCCGTGGTCATCTGGGAGGCGAGGGGCTCGGCCACGAGGCCGGCCTCCGCCGCGACGGCGACTCCCTCCGCCGTGCTCCGCCGTGCCTCCCCCGCCCCGACCTCGTCGAGCTCTGCCTCCATGCCCGAGCTGAACCCACCGGGACCGGCGAGAGCGGCGGTGCGAGCGGCAAGCGACTCCCAGACCGAGAGCACCACGGCACGGCGTCCGGGGAACAGCTCGCCCGCGATCTGGATTGCCCGGGCGGAGCCTTCGGAGCCGTCGTGGCAGAGCACTATCGGGCCGGCGGGCAGCGGGTCCGGGGTGGAGTCGGGAACCACCAGGACGGGGAAGTGGGCGTGGGTGAGCACCGAGCTGGAGACGCTCCCCAGGAGCGCCCGGCCCACGCCGGAGCTCCCGTGCGCCCCGACGACGATCAGGCGAGGCCGGTGACGTGCCGCGGCCTCCACGATCGCTCGCCAGGTCTTGGCCTCCTCCTTGACCGGCAGCGGGAGGGCGCTGAAGCCCGCGGCGCGAGCCAGCTCTGCGCCCTCCTGCGCCCGTTTCTCGGCCGCCTCGGCGTCGAGCTGGTCGATCTCCTTCACGGCCTTGGACAACGGAGCGGGCCCGGGTCCGATGGTCCCCCGGAACACCACCTGTGACATGCCGGCCCACGAATGGCACACAAGGGCACGACCGTGGATGGAGAGCGCAGACGCCGCGGCGATCGCTCGGGCCGAGCTCTCGGAGCCGTCGTAGCACAGGAGGACCGGTGCGGAGTCGCGGTGTTCGCTCATGAGGCCGAGCCCGCGTGCTCGCGCACCGCCCGGTGGGGGATCACCATCACCGGCCGGTCGGCTGAGTGCAGAAGCTCGTGCGACACCGAGCCGAGTGCCGAGCGCAGCTTGCCGAAGCCGTGGGAGCCCACCACGATCTCGTCGGCGTCGTGCTCGTTCGCCACCTTCACGATCCCCTTCGCGGGATTGCCGCCCACGAGCTCCAGCTCGTAGTCCACGTCCATGAGCGCGTTCCCGCCCTCGAGCAGGAGGGCGTCGAGCACGGCCTTGCCCCGCTTCGCGTGGTCCTCGGGTTCGTGGACGGCATCCAGCGGGTCGTACCAGTCGACCGGGCCGCTGAAGCAGTGGACGACGTACACGGTCCCCGACCGGCCGGCTCGGTCCGCCGCCCAGGCGACCGCCGCCCGTGCCGTCTCAGAGCCGTCGTAGCCGACCACGATGCGGGGCCGTCGCTCACGTGGGCTCACAGGACGGCCTGGCCCTGAGCCGCCGTGCTCACGAGGGTCCTCTCAGCCTCCGAGGTGCGCGGGTGAACGATCAGCGGGCAGGGCACGGAGCGCATCAGGCTGCGGGAGACCGACCCGAGGAGCACGCTTCGGACCGGCCCGTAGGAGCGAGACCCGACGACCAGCACTCCGCCGTCATTCGCCGTTGCCTCCGGCAGCACCACGGCCGGGTCGCCCGTGACCATGACGCCCTCCGCGTGCGGGTCGTCCGGCAGGTCGGCGAGAGCCTCGTCCATCTTCGCGCGCATGATCGTCTCGATCTCGTCCTTGAGCTCGTGCCAGCCCTGGTCGGCCCCTCCGCCCTTTCCGTAGACCACCGGCGGGGGCTCCGCCACGGTCACCACCTTCAGCCCGGCGCCCGCGCCGCGAGCGAGATCCGCCGCCTCGCGAAGCGCGGCCGCGGAGTCCGCAGTTCCTTCGAAGCCGACCACGACCTCGCTGACACCGGTGACCCTGGCGTCCGCGAAGCCGCGTGGCGCAACCGCTACCGAGCACGGCGAGCCGTGCAGCAGGCTGAGCCCCGTGTTCCCTGCAAGCACCCGCCCGATCGGCCCGTGGCTCGCTGAGCCCACGACGATGAGGTCGGCTTCCATCGTCTCCGCGAGCTGCTGCAATCCCCGTGCCGCCGAGGTGCTCGGCAAAGTCACGGCCTGGGCGCCGGCCGACTCGGCCGCGGCCTCGAACTGGTGAGTCCTGTCGGGGGCCCACTCCTCGACTGTCGCCCTCGGCACGTCCCAGACCGGGAGGAGCCGGAACACCGCGGCCACCACCGGATGGGCGCCGGTGGCGCCGGCGAGCAGCTTGCCGAACGCGAGCGCGTCCTTCGACGCCTCGCTGCAGTCGAATCCGATGATGATCTTGCGATACATCGAGTCCTCCCTTGGGGCCTGGTCAGCGCCCCGCCGCGGCGGCGAGGTCGAAGTCTGTGAGCACGCCCTCGGGCAGCTGATGGGCCCGGCTGCGGACCAGGAGTCGCGTGGTCCCGGCCGTCGAGAGGGCGTAGAGCGCCACGTGCACGCGCTCGTGCGGGTCGATTGCGGTGATCTGCTCGGTGATCGCATCCCGCGCCCTCGCGCGGCTGCGGTCCCGGCCGAGCCAGCCAAGCAGCCCGCGGGAGGTGATCCATCCGAGCGGCGTCCCGTTCTGGGACCCGAGGACAAGGATTCCGTGCACGCGGTGCTCCGTGAGCGACTTCGCGGCCTCCGCGACGCTGGCCAGCTCCGAGATCGTGAGGCAGCCCGGCGTCATGAAGTCGCAGACCGGACGCTCGAGGATCGCGTCGTCGTACTTGGTGGCCGGGGCGGAGACACCCTGGGGGGGAACCAGCGCTGTGCTCATGTGAACAGCGTCGCGCGCATCGAGCCCCGGGTCATCGGCGCGTGCCCCCAAGCCCTCTCGGTACTTCTCCGCAAGGATGTGACGGGGATGCCCTCCGACACCGAACACGATCTCGAGCTGCTCAACGCCTACTGGCGCGCCGCCAACTACCTCTCCGTGGGCCAGATCTACCTGATGGACAACCCGCTCCTGCGCCGCCCGCTCGAGCCGGACCACATCAAGCCGCGCCTGCTCGGGCACTGGGGCACCACCCCCGGTCTGAACTTCATCTACGCGCACATGAACCGCGCGATCCGCCGTCACGACCTGAACGCGATCTACGTCGCCGGGCCGGGGCACGGTGGCCCGGGACTCGTGGCCAACACCTACCTCGAGGGCACCTACACCGAGGTCTATCCGACCATCGGGCATGACGAGGAGGGCATCCGCCGGCTCTTCCGCCAGTTCTCGTTCCCCGGCGGGATTCCCAGTCACGTGGCCCCCGAGACCCCGGGGTCGATCCACGAGGGAGGCGAGCTCGGGTACGCGCTCGTGCACGCCTACGGCGCCGCCTTCGACAACCCGGACCTGCTCGTGTGCTGCGTGGTGGGGGATGGCGAGGCGGAGACGGGTCCGCTGGCCACGAGCTGGCATTCGAACAAGTTCGTGAACCCCGCCCGTGACGGCGCGGTGCTCCCAGTGCTTCACCTCAACGGCTACAAGATCGCCAACCCCACCGTGCTCGCCCGCATCCCCCACGGCGAGCTGGATGCGCTGCTCACGGGCTACGGCCATCGCCCCCTCTTCGTTGAGGGCAGCGACCCGGCGGAAATGCACCGCCGGATGTCGGACGCGCTCGGCGAGGCCGTCACCGAGATCCGCGCGATTCAGGACGCGGCGCGGGCGGGGGAGACGGAGCCGCCGCGCTGGCCGATGATCGTCCTTCGCACCCCGAAGGGCTGGACGGGTCCCAAGGTCGTGGACGGGCACCCGGCGGAGGGATCGTTCCGCTCCCACCAGGTGCCGCTGAAGGACATGCGCACCAACCCCGAGCACCTCGCCCAGCTCGAGGAGTGGATGCGCAGCTACCGGCCCGAGGAGCTGTTCGACGAGGGCGGGGCGCTGAGGCCCGAACTGGCCGCGCTGCCGCCCGAGGGGGAGCGCCGGATGGGAGCGAACCCCCACGCGAACGGCGGGCTCCTGCTCCGAGAGCTGGAGCTTCCGGACTTTCGCGACTACGGCGTGGAGGTGAGGGCGCCGGGCACCACCGCCAGCGAGGCCACTCGCGTGCTCGGCGGGTACCTCCGCGACGTGATGCGGCGCAACGAGTCGAGCGCGAACTTCCGCCTCTTCGGTCCGGACGAGACCGCCTCGAACCGCCTGGACACCGTGTTCGAGGCCACCGACCGAGCTTGGTCGGCCCGAACCGAGCCGGACGACGATCACCTGTCGCCCGACGGCCGCGTGATGGAGGTGCTCAGCGAGCACATGTGCCAGGGCTGGCTCGAGGGCTACCTGCTCACCGGCCGGCACGGCATCTTCAATTGCTACGAGGCGTTCATCCACATCGTCGACTCGATGTTCAACCAGCACGCCAAGTGGCTGAAGGTCACACGGGCGATCCCGTGGCGGAGGCCGATCGCGTCGCTCAACTATCTGCTCTCGTCACACGTCTGGCGCCAGGACAACAACGGCTTCTCGCATCAGGACCCGGGCTTCATCGACCATGTGATGAACAAGAAGGCCTCGATCATCCGGGTGTACCTGCCGCCCGACGCCAACTGCCTGTTGTCGGTGGCCGACCACTGCCTGCGGAGCAAGCACTACGTGAACGTGATCGTGGCGGGGAAGCAGCCCGCGCTCGACTACCTGACGATGGAGGAGGCGGCCGCGCACTGCGCGCGCGGCATCGGCACGTGGGACTGGGCGAGCAACGACGACGGCGACACCGAGCCCGACGTGGTGATGGCCTGCGCCGGCGACATCCCCACGCTCGAGACCGTCGCGGCCGTGGGCCTTCTGCGCAAGCGCCTTCCCGACCTCCGGGTGCGGGTGGTGAACGTGGTGGACCTGATGCGCCTCCAGCCCGACACGGAACATCCCCACGGGATGGCCGACGCTGAGTTCGACGCCCTCTTCACGCGCGACCGTCCCGTGATCTTCGCCTATCACGGCTACCCCTGGCTGATCCACCGCCTTACCTATCGGCGGGCCAACCACGACGAAATGCACGTGCGCGGCTACAAGGAGGAGGGCACCACCACAACGCCCTTCGACATGGTGATGCTGAACGACATGGATCGCTTCCACCTGGTGATGGACGTGATCGACCGGGTGCCCGGCCTCGGGCCCCGTGCGGCCCACCTGCGCCAGGCGATGGAGGACGAGCGCCTGCGCCACCGGGCGTACACCCGGGAGACCGGCGACGACCTGCCCGAGCTCCGCGACTGGGCCTGGGGGAGCTAGCGACCAAGCACTGAGCGAACCGCTCGCGCGATCTCCAGCTCCTCGCGGCTCTCCACGACCAGCACCCGCACATGGGCGTCCGGACCCGTGATCTCCCGGTCGTCGCTCGCCTCCGATGTGTTCGCCTCCTCGTCGAGATGGATGCCGAGGAAGGCGAGTCCCGCGCATGCCTCTTCGCGCACGACCGGTGCGTGCTCCCCCACGCCACCGGTGAAGACCAGCGCGTCGAGGCCCCCCATGGCCGCGGCCATCGCGGCGATGGCCGCGCGCAGGCGATGTAGGTAGACGCCGAGCGCGGTCCGGGCTCGCCCGTCGCCGGCTGCGGCTTCGATCAGCTCGCGCATGTCGCCCGAGCCACCCGAGAGCCCTCGCAGCCCGGAATCGTGCTCCAGGCGACGCTCGAGCTCGTCGGGCGGGATGCCCGCGTCCCGGATCAGCCAGAGGAGCATTCCCGGGTCCACCGAGCCCGAGCGGGTGGCCATCACGAGTCCCTCGTTGGGCGTGAATCCCATGGTGGTGTCCACCGAGGTCCCGTCGCGCACCGCGGCGAGGGAGGCGCCGGCACCGAGGTGGCAGGTCACGAGTCGCAGCCCCGTGCTCTCGCGCCCGAGGAGCTCGGCCGCGCGCCGGGAGGCCCAGGCGTGGCTGAAGCCGTGGAAGCCGAAGCGCCGAAGCCCGAAGCGCTTGGTCCAGTCCGACGGCAGGGCGTAGAGCGCCGCCTCGTCGGGAATCCCGGCGTGGAACGCGGTGTCGAAGCAGGCCACCTGCACGGTGTCGGGACACAGGCGCCGGAACGCGTCCAGCACCCGGAGCGCCGGACCGTTGTGGAGCGGTGCCATGTCGCCGAGTGCGCTGAGGCGCTCAACGCCGGCGCCGTCGAGGACCAGAGGCTCACGGAATTCCCGGCCGCCGTGCACGATGCGGTGCCCCACCGCTTCGATCGCTCCCGCCTCGGACACGAACTCCCGCAGGTCGTCCGGGGCCATCGGGTCTCCGGGCGCCGGCAGGTCACGCGCCGCCGCGATCTCGCCGTCGGCGCGCACGAGCCTCAGCTTGAGGCTGCTCGAGCCGGCGTTCGCGACGAGGATGCTCATGGGGTCCCGGGAACCTACGGGTTAGGCTCGCGTCCATGACGGAGACCCCGGACGACACTGAGCGCATCACGATCGTGCTCGCGGACGACCACGCGGTGGTCCGCTCGGGCCTGCGGATGCTGCTCGAAGCCGAGGACGACATCGAGGTGCTGGCCGAGGCGGGCAGCGTGGACGCCGCCCAGCGCTCGGTGCTCGGTCACAAGCCAACGGTGCTCGTACTCGACCTGAACATGCCCGGAGGCTCGAGTCTCGCCGCGATCCCCGACGTGGCCGACGCCTCGCCCGGCACCTCGGTGGTGGTGCTGACCATGCAGGAGGATCCCGCGTTTGCTCGTGAGGCCCTTCAGGCCGGGGCGCGGGGATACGTGCTGAAGCAGTCCGCCGGCACCGAGCTGGTCCAGGCCATTCGTGCCGCCGCCAGCGGGGGGACCTGGCTCAACCCCGAGCTCGGCGCGCGGATGGCGGCCACTCCCACGGTGCCGAGCGGCCCGCCCGGCGACCTCACCGAGCGCGAGGTGGACGTGCTTCGCCTGATCGCGCTCGGTCACACCAACAACGAGATCGCGGAGCAGCTCTTCCTGAGCGTGCGCACCGTGGAGACCCACAGGGCGCACATCCAGCAGAAGCTCGGCCTCTCGACCCGAGCAGAGCTCGTGCGCTACGCGCTCGACAACGACCTGATCGACCGCTAGTGCAAGATGGACCTTGCCGTGATCGCGCTGGCAGGCGGGGTCACGGCGCTGGCCACCGGGCTGGGCGCGGTGCCGGTGTTTCTGCTGGGGGAGCGGGCCGAGTCCCTGCGACCCTTCCTCTGGGGGCTGGCCGCGGGCCTCATGGGGGTGGCCTCCGTGGTGGGCCTCATCCTCCCCGCCCTCGACGAGGGATCCTGGGTACAGGTCGCGGCCGGTGTCACGGCCGGAGTGCTGTTCCTGCTGGGCAGTCGCCACCTCCTCGCCGATCGCAACCCGCATATCGGGGGTCTGGCGGGGGCGGGCGTTCGCAGGTCGCTGCTCGTGTTCGGCGTGCTCCTGGTGCACAGCCTCCCGGAGGGGTTCGCAATCGGCACGGCGTTCGCCTCCGATACCCAGGGTCTCGCGCTCTACGTGTTCCTGGCCATCGCGCTCCAGAACATCCCCGAGGGCACCAGCGTGGCGATCCCGATGCAGAGCGCGGGATTCGGCCGCTCTCAGCAGTTCTGGGCCGCGGTGCTCACGAGCGCCCCTCAGCCGTTCGGGGCGGTGATCTCGTTCCTCGCCGTGGAGCAGGTCACCGGCCTGCTGCCCCTGTCCTTCGGTTTTGCCGCCGGCGCGATGCTGTCGCTGGTGCTGATCGAGATGGTGCCTCAGGCCTTCGCCCGCGGCGGGCGGACGCAGGCCCTCCTGGGCTCCGGGGCGGGCGCGGCCGCGATGATCGTCCTGGCGCTGGTGCTGGGGGTCTAGTCGAGCGAGCGGAGGAACTCGCCGAGCTCCTCCGCCACCACCTTGTCGGCGGCGTCCCAGGAGGGCTCGTCCAGCACCTCGGAGTCCACCGCCGTCCCGTTCTCGAGCCGGGCCTGGAAGTAGAGCCGCCGCCGCTCACCGGCGATCAGGGATCCACGGAGCACGGGCTCGAACCGCTCCGGCTCGTGGTCTCCGGCTCGGGCGGCGATGCCGGCCGCAGCCACGTCGGCCTGCTGGGTGCCGATCCCTCCCTGCTTGACGGGGAAGTCGGCGCCGTCGCCTGCGGCGAACACGTGCTCGCCCATCCCCACCACCCGGCAGTGCTCGTCGATCGGGATGAAGCCGTGGTCGTCGCTCGGCACGCCACGGATGGCGCGCCCCTCGAGCCGCGGAAGGGACACGATCAGCCCGGGCTCCAGTGAGCGTCCTCCGGGATGCACCGTGAGCTGGCGGTTGGCCGGCACCTCGGCGCGCGAGCCGGTGATGATCGTCACCCCCGCCGCCGCCATCGCCTCCTCCACGACCTTGGACACGGGTGTGCCGAAGACCTCTAGCGGCGATTGCTCCGGCGTCACGACGGTGATGGCCACATCGTCGAAGCCCGAGCCGGAGGCGCGGTCCGCCGTCTGGAAGGCCAGCTCGTACACCGGCAGCGTCCAGGCCGGACCCTCGGGAACCACCAGCGCCATCCGCTTGTTGTAGCCCTCCTCGATGTCCTGAACGATGCCCCTGAAGGTGTCGTCGGCGTGGGCGTCGTCGAACGTGATCGCGTGTTCAAAGGCGGGCACCGACCTGGCGCCGACGGCGAGCAGCAGTGCGTCATATGGCAGCGACTCCCCGCCGCCGGCGTGCACCAGCTGGCCGTCGCCGTCCACCCATTCAACGGCGTCCTCCAGGAACCGGGCCCCGGCGCGCTCGGCCACCCGCGACAGCGGGTATCGGCGTGCCCCGGGCCGGGAGAAGGGCTCCTGCACCGCCAGAGGGCGATACCGAAGCTCATTGTCCGGCGCCAGGATCGTCACGTCGACGCCGTCGCCGGCGAGCCGCCTCAGCCGGAGCACCGCCTCCACCGCGGCGATTCCACCGCCACAGACCACCACGCGAAATCCGCTCATGGCGCCGAGCCTAACGCGGCCTTCGAACTGATGCGGGGAACCACGGACCCGGTAGCGCCGTTCCCCCGGATGACGCGTGGCCGTGGTGAGGGCAGGCTGGAGGGATGAGCCCGAAGGGGAAGAGAAAGGTGACCATCGTGGGAGGCGGCGTCGCGGCCCTGGAGTCGCTGATCGCCCTGCGCTCGCTCGCCGGAGGGCTCCTGGACGTGGAGCTCGTGGCGGCCACCCAGGAGTTCGTGTACCGGCCCATGGCCGTGGCCGAGCCCTTCGGACTCGGGACCGCGCACCGCTTCGGCCTCAGCAAGATCGCGCGCGATCACGGGGCCACCCTTCACCTGGCGGGCGTGGATCGGGTCGAGCCCGACGAGCAGCGGATCGTGACCTGGGACGGGCGGACCTTCGACTACGACCTGCTGCTCGTGGCCATCGGCGCGCACCCCACCACCGCCATCCCGGGCAGCGTCACGATCCAGGGCCCGGCCTACACGAGCCGATTCCGGACCGTGCTGCGCAAGCTGGACAAGCACGCGATCACCCGCTTGACGTTCGCGGTCCCGGCGGGCTCGTCCTGGCCCCTGCCGCTCTACGAGCTCGCCCTGCTCACCGCCGCGCACGTGGCCCAGCGTGGCCTCCGCAAGGTCCAGCTGCAGCTCGTGACCCACGAGTCGGAGCCGCTCGAGCTGTTCGGGCCGAGGGCCTCCGCCGCTGTGAGGCAGCTGCTGGCGGAGCGGAACGTGGCGCTGCTCACGGATCGCGTGTCGCTCGAGGCCCACCACGGCGAGCTGCACACGGCCCCCGGACCGCCGCTCGAGACCGACGCGGTCGTGAGCCTGCCGGGCCTGGCCGGGCCGGCGCTCGAGGGACTCCCATTCGACCACGACGGCTTCGTGCCCGTGGACCTGCATGCAGGCGTCCAGGGCCTCGAGGACGTGTACGCGGCCGGCGATGCCACCACCTGCCCCATCAAGCAGGGCGGCGTGGCCGCTCAGCAGGCTGATGCCGCGGCCGAGGCGATCGCCGCCAGGGTCGGCGCGGGCGTGGACCCGCAGCCCTTCCGTCCCGTGCTGCGTGGACTGCTCCTGACGGGCGGCCCCCCTCGCTACATGAGGGCCGAGGTTGCGGGTGGGCGCGGTGAGGACTGGCAGGTTTCCGAGGAAGCCCTCTGGTGGCCGCCGAGCAAGGTGGCGGGGAAATACCTCGCGCCGTATCTAGCCGGTCATATCGAGGACATGCAGGTCCCGGACGGCGGCATCGGCGTGGAGGTCCGCGTGGATGGCGACCCGGTTCGCCGGCGGCCGCTCCTGGCGTCCGACGCCAGTGGCCAGGTTCGGGCGATCCATACCGGCGGAACCCCCGCCTCGTAGCTGCTCAGGCCGTCTTCCGCGGGGCCGCCTTGGCGTCCTTGCGACGTGTGGCCGGCACTGATGCGGTGACCGTGGTTCCCGACCCGGGGGCTGACTCCATTCTCAGCTCTCCTCCCACCAGCGAGACCCGTTCGCGCATTCCCAGTAGGCCAAAGCCCTCGCCCCGGTTGCTCACGTCGAACCCGCGCCCGTCGTCGTGGATCGTGAGCGTCACCCGCCCGGCGTCCTCGGTCACGTCGATGTCCACCCGCTCCGCCTCGGCGTGCTTCACGACGTTCGTGAGTGATTCCTGCACGATCCGGAAGACCGCGCTCTCCACCTCGTTGACGTGACGCGACGAGGTGCGGCCCTGGTCGTACGCGAGGTCCACGTGCGCGCGGATGTCGAGCCCGGAGGTGGCGGCCGTGCGTTTGATCAGCGCGTCGAGAGCCGGTCCCGTTCCCAGCTCGTCGAGGGCTGCGGGGCGGAGCTCGGTGATGAGACCCTGAAGCCCGCTGATCGAGAGCTGGATCTGCTCCACCGCCCGGTCGACGGCATCCAGCACCACGTCCTGCTTGTCCGACCTGCGGGCGCCCTGGAGCAGCACCTTCAGCGCCCCCAGCTCCTGAAGGGTCTCGTCGTGGAGCTCGCGCGCCCACCGGCGCCGCTCCTGCTCGGAGGCCTCCACCGAGTTCCGCAGTCGGTCGTTTTCCACCGACTTGGCGGTGGCGATCGCGATTGCTGCGCTCGCGCCGTAGGAGGAGAGGATGTGCTCGTCGTCGGCCTCGAACGCGGGGCCGTCGCTCAGCCGGTCGAAGGCCACCAGAAGTCCCTGCATACCGCCACGAAAGCGCAGCGGCACCACCAGCGCCGAGGTGGCCCCCTCTGCGAGCGCACCGAGCCCGTGACCCACGCGGGTCCCAAGATCGGCGACGCGCTCGGGCGATCCTCCCGCGAGCGCCGCGGCGGCAACCGTCCCCGTGCGCTCGAGGACGTGGCCCACCATCTTCTCCGCGTCCTCGCCCGCGGCCGCGGCCACCCTAGCCTGCCCGTCCTGCTCGAGCACCACCACGAGCGAACGCGCCCCGAGCAGGGCCCGCCCGCGCTTCACCACCAGCTCCAGGACGCGCTCCAAGTCGGTCTCGGCCCCCACGGAATGGGCGATCGCGGCCGTGGCCTCCAGTCCGCGCACCGCGCGCTCCAGCTCCCGGTGCCGGCTCTGCAGGCTCGAGTAGAGGCGGGCGTTGTCGATCGCGATGGCCGCCCAGCCGGACAGGACCATCGCCGACTCGAGGTCGCGCTCGTCGAAGTCCTCGCCGTTCTCCTTATCGGTGAGATAGAGGTTCCCGTAGACCTCGTTGCGAATACGGATGGGGACACCCAGGAAGGTTTTCATCGGCGGGTGCTGGGGTGGAAACCCGTAGGAGCGCGGATGAGCCGTCACGTCGTGCAGTCGGAGCGGCTCGGGCCGGCGGATCAGCTCGCCGAGTACCCCGTGTCCTCGGGGAAGCGGACCGATGCGGCGTCGCTGCTCCTCGTCGATGCCCACGAACAGGAAGCGCGCCAGCTCCTCCTTGTGCTCGTCGAGCACACCGATCGCGGCGTAGCGCGCTCCCGTGAGCTCCCGCGCCGCGCGCAGCACGCTGTCCAGCACCGACTCGAGGTCGAGCTCTGCCACGAGGGTCCGGCCAACGTCGAGGAGCCGTCGGAGCTCCGTTTCGCTGAGCCGGGTCCCCGCGGTGAGGGCCATGTCACCGCTCTGCTCCGGCACGTCCCACGAATCTACTGCTCGGTGAGCGCCGAGTCCATCGCCCGCCCAGGTAGTTCACACGGACCACCGCCACGGTGGGCTCCGGAAGCCCGGCGCTGCGCCCGGGCCTACGCTCCACGCCATGAGCGACGATGCGCCCGCCCCGGTCCTGATCGGCTATGACGGCTACGACGAGGCGGCCGCGGCGATCCGCGGCGCAGGCCGTCTGCTCGGCCACCGCCGGGCAACAGTGGCCTACGTCTGGGAATCCCTGGCCACTCTGCTGCTGCACGCGGACGTCCGCGAACTGACCGGCAGGATGCGAGAAGCAGCGGAGGAGTTCGACGCGGGCGAGGAGGCACGGGCTCACGAGGTGTCGGAGGAGGGCGCCAGGCTGGCACGAGAGGCGGGATTCGAAGCGGCGCCGATGGCCGCGCGAGGCCGGCCGAAGGCGTGGCCGACGCTGCTGAAGCTCGCGGACGAACAGGCGGCGGCCGCCATTGTCGTGGGGTCGGAGGGGCTGGGCGCGGTGCGATCCGCGCTCCTCGGGAGCGTGTCGTCCGGCGTCCTGCATCACAGCGGCCGTCCCGTCCTGATCGTGCGGCGGGAGGAGGACGAGGGCGCGACCGGCCCCGTGATCCTCGCCTATGACGGCTCCGAGCACGCCCGGCGAGCGATCGAGAGCGCCGCGGGGCTCCTGGAAGGGCGGGAGGCGATCGTTCAGACGGTGTGGACCTCGTACCGGGTGGTGGTGTCGGCGGCAGACATCGGGATCCCGGCGGCGATGGCGAAAGCGGGCGCTGAGCGACTCGACGAGGAACTGGAAGCGCGGGCCCTACGGACGGCGGAGGAGGGGGCAGCCCTCGCGGCGACGGCGGGCATGCCGGCCAGTGCCGAGGCGGTGATGGAGCGTGGCAGCATCTCCCGCACCCTTCTGGACGGCGCCCGGAACCTCGACGCGGCGGTGGTGGTGGTCGGGTCTCGAGGACAGTCCGCACTGAGGGCCGCCCTGTTGGGCAGCGTTGCCACCGGCCTTGCGCACCATGCCCGGGCGCCACTGCTCGTGGTGCCGCCGCCTGGGTGAAGAAGACCGCGGTATCGAGCGTGACGGATCTCGATCCCGAGGAGTCGCTCGACCTCCTGTTCCGCGATCTCAGCTCCGCTCGTGCGGGACTCCCTCCGAGGGAGGCCGCACGGCGGCTCGAGCAGCACGGCGCCAACAGGATTGAGCGCCGCGAGGAGAGCAGCAGGTGGCGCGAGCTGGCCGCCCAGTTCACCCATCCCCTGGCTCTCCTGCTGTGGGCGGCGGCGGTGCTGGCCGTGGTGGGCGGCCTGACGGCGCTGGCTGTAGCGATCGTCGCCGTGATCGTCCTCAACGCCGCGTTTGCGTTCGTTCAGGAAGTCCAGGCAGAGCAAGCCACCGAGGCCCTTCAGGAGTTCCTCCCGCCCGTGGCCCGGGTGCGCCGCGGCGGCCAGGCGATCGAGGTGGAGGCTACCTCGCTCGTGCCCGGCGACGTGGTGCTCATCTCGGAGGGCGACCGGCTGTCCGCCGACGCCCGCCTCGTCGACGGTGCGGTGGAGGTGGACATGTCGCCGCTCACGGGGGAGTCCCAACCCGTTCTCCGCACCTCGGTTCGCTCCCGCCCTTCGCCGGGATCACGGCCTGCCAGGTCGGCACCGCCTTCGCGGCACGGACGACCCGCGCCTCGCTGCGCTCGATCGGCGTGTTCTCGAACCGGCTGCTGATCTGGGGCATCGCCTTCGAGCTCGCCTTCGGCGCGGCGGTCGTGTACGTCCCGCCGCTCCAGGACATCTTCCACACCGCCGCCCTGGGGGGCGTCGAGCTCCTGATTCTCGCCACCTTCCCTTTCATCGTCTGGGGGTCGGACGAGCTGCGTCGGGCGTGGCTGCGACGCTAGCCGCCGATGAGTGACCTGATCGTCATCGGCTACGACGGAACCGCGGAGGGCGCGGACGCCCTGGCCCTCGGTCGTGTGCTTGCCGCGGACGGACGGCGGCGGCTGCTCGCCGCGTGCGTGGCGCCGCTGCCACACCTGACCCGCGACGGTCCCGAGCTGCGCCGCCGGCTCGTGGGCGAGGCGGAGGCCACCCTGGGCGCGATCGGCGACGGGAAGCTGGCCACGCGCGCGGTGGTGTCCGGATCGCCGGCGAAGGGTCTGTTCGAGCTCGCCGAAAGCGACGAGGCGGACATCCTCGTGGTGGGCTCTTCCCATCACGGCGGACTTGGCGCCGTGCTGGCCGGGAGGGTGGGCATGGCGCTCCTCCAGGGAGCGCCATGTGCGGTGGCGGTGGCGCCACGCGGATACCGCCACACCGACGCGGACCGGCTGCGCGTGATCGGCGTTGGCTACGACGGCTCGCCGCAGGCGGAAGTCGCGCTCGACGGTGCGATCCAGATGGGACTGCCAGGCGGGGCCACCCTGAGAGTGATGACAGTCATCTCGCCCGTCCTCGGACCGGCGCGGACAGGAGGTCCCGGCGCGTCACCGCGCGAGCCGAGTCTCCGCGACCGGATGCAGGACCGGCTGCGCGAGGCGGTCGCGCGCTGTCCCCGTGAGCTCCGCGCCCTCCCGCAAGCGCTGACCGGCACTCCCGTGGCCCAGCTCTGCGAGGAGGCGGACAAGGGGGTGGACCTGCTGGTGGTGGGCTCGCGCGGCTACGGACCGCTGCAGCGGGTGATGCTGGGCTCTGTCGCGGGCGAGCTGATGCGCTCAGCTCCGTGTCCGGTGCTCGTGTTCCCGCTCAGAGAAGACCGCGAGGTTCAGCCCTAAACCCTGAGCGCTCGGACCTGCGGCTTTCCCGCGACGGGCTCGCGGCTGGTCCCCGATGGCAGTCGCGACGCCCCGTCGTACGGTTGTTTCTCCGATCCACGCAAGGAGGACTCACGTGTCAATCCGCGTCGCCATCAACGGCTTTGGCCGAGTCGGAAGAGCACTCATGCGCTCGGCGCACGAGAGTGGGGCCGGCATCGAGATCGTGGCCATCAACGACGTGACCGATGCGGCGACGCTGGCGGCGCTCCTCCGCCACGACTCCGTGTACCGGGCGTTCCCGGGCGAGATCGGCTGCAGCGAGGGCGCGATCACCGTGGACGGCGCCGAGATCCCCGTTCTTTCCGAAACTGATCCCGCGCAGCTGCCGTGGGCGGAACTCGGGGTGCAGGTCGCGATCGAGTCCACCGGCCGCTTCCGCACGCGTGAGGCGGCGGGGAAGCACCTAATCGCCGGCGCGGAAAAGGTGATCATCTCCGCTCCCGCGAAGGGGGCCGAGCCCGTGGACGCGGACCTGGTGCTCGGAGTGAACTTCGACGAGGTGTACGACCCCGAGAAGCACCGGATCGTGACCAACGCGTCGTGCACCACCAACTGCCTGGCGCCGGTGGCGAAGGTGCTCCACGAGACCGTGGGCATTCGCCACGGGCTCATGACGACGGTGCACGCCTACACAGCGGACCAGAACCTGCTCGACGGTCCCCACAAGGACCTCCGCCGGGCCCGGGCCGGGGCGATCAACCTCGTGCCGACCTCCACGGGCGCGGCCAAGGCCGTGGGCCGCGTGATCCCGGAGCTCGAGGGCAAGCTGCACGGCTACGCCGTGCGCGTTCCCCTGCCCACCGGCTCGCTGGTGGACCTCACCATCGAGGCCGGGCGCGAGACGAGCGTGGACGAGGTGAATGCTCTGTTCCGCGAGCGCGCCGACACCGGCGGCTTCGAGGGGATCCTCGCCTACAGCGAGGAGCCGCTGGTGGCCACGGACATCGTGGGGTCGTCCTACTCGTCCGTGTTCGACGCGCCGCTCACGAGCGTGATCGACGGCACCCAGGTCAAGGTCGTGGCCTGGTACGACAACGAATGGGGCTATTCGACCCGGCTCGTGGAGCTCGCCGAGCGCATGCTCGCCCCAGTCGCCGCAGGGGCCCGCTGAGGCGGGCCGCGCTCCGAGAGGAGGAGGCGCAGATGTACCGCAACATCATCGTCGGGTTTGACGGCAGCGATGAGGCGCGCGACGCGCTCGCGCTGGCGAGCGTGCTGAGGGCACGCTCGGGAACGGTTACCGCGGCATGCATGCCGACCGATCCGGACTCCGCTGGAGCGGAGCGGACACTCGAGCCACTCGGCGAGCGCACGGAGTCGCCCACCTGGCTGAGGACGCTGAGGCTTGCCGGCGCCGCCGAGGATCTGCTCCGGCTGGTCCATGACACCGATGCGGACCTGCTCGTGCTCGGGTCCTCGGCGCGCGGGGAGCATGGGAGAACCCACACCGGTCCCGTCGGGCGGCGCCTGCTGTTCGGCTGCCATTGCCCCGTTGCCGTTGCCCCCAGAGGGTTCCGCCAGGTGGCCGCCAAGCCGCGCACGGTGACGATCGCCTTCGGAAGTGAGGACGAGGCGGCGAGCGCCGTGGACGAGGGGGTGCGCCTCGCACGCTCGCTGAGTGCCGGCGTGAGCCTGCTCTGCCTGGTCCCGCCGACACCCGTATGGGCGCTCGGTGCCGGCGCCGACGCGGGCTATGACCGCCGCAACGTGGAGCACCACCACCTCAGCGCGTGCGGTCACCTTCTGCCCGAGGCGATGGCGCGGATCGGCCAGGGGATGGCGGCCGAGGGGCGGCTGCTGGAGGGCCGTCCCGACGACACGCTGCGCCGAGAGCTGGATCGCGGAGCCGACCTTCTGGTGATGGCCTCGCCGGGCGTGAGGCCCGCACCAGGAGTAAGGCCCGGGAGGACGGCGATCGACGTGATGCGCTCGAGTCCATGCCCCGTCCTGCTGACGCCCACGGGCGTCAGGGAGATCGCCGATCCCCGGCCGGCTCAGCCGGCGGCATCGTGAACGGGGCGCCGTGCCGCGCGTGCTGATGGTGTTTGCCAGCACCCATGGCCACACGGCGAAGGTGGCGTCGCGCATGGAGAGCACGATCGCTGCGCGCGGGGTGGACGTTCAGCTGCGTGAGGTGGACGAGGCGGGCCGGCCTCCGCCGCTCGACTATGACGGGGTGATCGTGGCCGCGTCGGTGCACGAGGGCAAGCATCAGGCGGCGATCCTCGATTGGCTGAAACATCATGCGGCGAGCCTGAACGGGATGCCCACCGCCTTCGCGTCTGTCTGCCTGGCCGCGGCCGACGACACCGACGAGGCCCGCGCCGCCACACGCGAGTACATCGACGACATGGAGGACGACACCGGCTGGACGCCCACCCGTTCGATCACGGTGGCCGGTGCGCTCCAGTACCGCGAGTACGACTTCGTGACTCGTCTCGTGATGCGGGTGCTCATGCGACTCGGCGATCACCCGACGGACATCTCACGTGACCACGAGTACACGGACTGGGACGCGGTGGAGCGTTTCGCCGGCGACTTCAGCGAGCTGCTCGGCAGCTCTTGAGCGAGGTCCCCGGAAACTCGCTGGAGGAGATCGCGGCCGCCATGGCCGATCCGGGGTTCTACCCGGACCGGCCCGACCGGGTCGAGGTGCGGGAGACCCACGTGTCGTGGGTGTTCCTTGCCGGTGAGCGTGCCCTCAAGCTGCGCAAGGAGGTGGTCTTTCCCTTTCTCGACTACGGCACGCCGGAGCGGCGCCACCACATGGCCGATGAGGAGGTGCGACTGGGACGGAGGCTCGCCCCAGACCTCTACCTCGGCGTCCGCGCGGTGGTGCCTCACGGTGACGGATACGCGCTCGCCGACGCCGGCGATCCCGCGGCGCGTGAACACGTGGTGGAAACGCTCAGGTTCGACGAGTCGAGCACCCTGGCCGCCCGGTTGCGCGCCGGCACGGTCACGGATGGGGAGATGCGGCGCGTGGCCCGCAGAATCGCGGCGTTTCACGACACCGCCGTCATGGCCCCACCCGGGAGCTTCGGCCCCTCCGAGGTGGCGGCCACGGTGAGCGAGAACTTCTCCACGCTGATGCGGTTCGCGGACCAGATCGGGGATCCCCGGCTGGCGTCCGCCCATCGCTTCGCCGTCGCCTTTCTTCACGGGCGCCACGCGAAGCTCGCTGCACGGCGCGCTGGTGGCTTCGTACGCGACTGCCATGGCGACCTGCGTGCCGAGCATGTCCTTCTCGGCGGGGACGAGGTGGAGGTCTTCGATCCCGTGGAGTTCGATCCGGACCTGCGCCTGATCGATGTGGGTGCCGACCTCGCCTTCCTGGCGATGGAGCTGGTGGACACGGGCCGCGACGATCTGGCCCGCGTCCTGATCACGGAGTACCGAGAGGCGGGCGGCGACGACGGTGGCGATGAGCTTGCCGGGTTCTATGCCTCCTACCGCGCCTGGGTGCGATGCAAGGTCGCCTGTCTCCGCGCCGGCGAGCTGGACCAGGCGAGGCGGCTCGCGGCCCTGGCCGAGCGGTTGTCCTGGCGAGCGCGGGTGCCGGTGCTGATCGTGGTGTGCGGCGCGGCCGCGACCGGCAAGACCAGGATCGCCGGCGAGCTCGCGGCGGCCACGGGACTCGCTCACCTGAGCTCGGATGTGCTCCGCAAGGAGATGGCGGGGCTATCGCCGGAGGAGGCCGCGCCCGACGCGCTCTACTCCGAGGAGGCGAATTTGGCCACCTACCGAGCGCTCGGGGTTGCCGCGGCGGCCGCGATCCCGGAGGGCGGCGCCCTCGTGGACGCCACCTTCAGGCGTCGCGCCCACCGCGACGCCTTCGCGGCCGGATACGGCGGTGCCGGGCCCGCGCCGGTCTTCGTGGAGTGCAGAGCCCCCGCGGCGGTGATGGCCGAGCGGGCGCGGACGCGTCATCGCGCTCCCGGCCAGGCGTCGGATGCCACGCCGGAGATCGCGGCCCTTCAGCTCGCGGAGTTCGAGCCGCTCGACGAGGTGGAGGCGGTTCGGCATGTGCTCGTGCGCAGCGACCGCGCGGTGAGCGAGACGATCGACGAGGTGGAGGCCGCGCTGGACGCCCGCCTCGCCAGGTCCGGCGCCGAGCGAGGAGCGGAGCCCGATCGGTGATCGGGCGAGCACCGCAGCTACGTTGTCGAGGAGCGGAGCCCGATCGGTGATCGGGCGAGCACCGCAGCCACGCTTAACCCTTGCCGCCCCAGGCGAGCACGCCTGCCACGTCCAGCGTGGAGAGGATGCCCACCGCGTGCCCGTCGTCCGGCTTCACCACCACGAGATGGGAGACGCCGTGCTCGGCCATCAGCCCCGCCGCGCGGGCGAGGCCTTCCTCTGCCCGCACGGTGAGGAACTCGGTGCCGGCTACGTCTCCCACCTTCTCCGTGTCGAGGTCCAGGCCGGCAGCGCCCACCAGGTCGAGGTCCGAGATCACGCCCCAGGGCGCTCCCTCGATGTCGAGCACCACGATGCTGTGGATTCGATAGGTGGCCATCGTCCGCGCGGCCTCCCGCAGCGGCGCGTCCGCCGGGCAGGTCACGACGCCGACGCGCATGGCGTCGAGGACGGTCGCCTGGTCGAATGACGGTGCCGCGAAGGTGTGCTGGAGGGGCTCGCCGGTGGTTCCACTGGGGCTCATGACCCGAGCCTACGGTCGATCGGCGCCCCGGCCATCGGGGACTGCGCTGATCGTGCTCCGTATTCCCCACGGACGCTGCGCGCCGGCGTGAGCGGGCCATCTCCCGAGCCCGGCAGCTCGCGCCGCCGCGTGGTCGTGGTCGTCCTGCTCACCGCCGCCGCGGTGATCGGCCTCTACGTCGGGTTGCCGCAGATCGCCGGCCTGGACGAAACCTGGGGACGCCTGTCGCGCGGGGACCCCTGGTGGCTGGCCGCGGCGGCGGTGCTGGAGCTCGGATCCTACGCCGGCTACGTGGTGCTCTTCCGCGGCGTCTTCGTTCGGCCGGGCTCCCCGATCGGCTGGCGCGAGAGCTATCTGATCACGATGGCCGGCGTGGCCGCCACCCGCATCTTCGCTGCCGCCGGGGCGGGCGGAATCGCCCTGACCGCGTGGGCGCTGTCGCGCTTTGGGATGCCGCGGATCACGCTCGTCAAGGGCCTCACCGCCTTCTACGCCGCGCTGTACTCGGTGTACATGCTCGCCCTCGTGGTGGTCGGGCTCGGCCTGTACTCGGGCCTGCTCCCCGGCGCCGCGCCGTTCGGCCTCACGGTCGTTCCGGCGCTGTTCGGCGGCTTCGTGATCGCGGCGGCGCTGGCCACCGCCCTGCTGCCGCGGGACCTCGACGGCCGGGTGCGTGACCGCGCCGGAGATCACGACCGTCTTGGGCGCTGGGGCGGGGCCGCGGCCGCCGGCGCCGCGGCAGTGGCGAGCGGAGTCCGCGGCGCGCTGGCGATGCTGCGGCGCGGCGACCCATCCCTGCTCGGGGCCGTGGCCTGGTGGGCCTTCGACATCGCGGTGCTCTGGGCTTGCCTGCGAGCCTTCGGCGAGGCCCCAACGGTGCCGGTCATCACGATGGCCTACTTCGCCGGCATGCTCGGCAACCTCCTCCCGTTACCCGGCGGCGTGGGAGGGGTCGAGGGCGGCATGATCGCCGCCCTGATCGGGTTCGGCGTTCCCGCGGGCCTGGCCGTGGTGTCGGTGCTGTCCTACCGCGCCTTCTCGTTCTGGCTGCCGACGGTGCCCGGGCTGCTCGCCTACCTTCAGCTCCGGCGCAGGATCAGGGCATGGGACCACTCCCCGCCGGCGGCGTCCGCTTAGCTTCGCGCGTGGCCGGCGTCACGGTCTTCGGGCCGAACCCCCTCCTGAGCGTGATCATCGAGGCGCGCGGCGACGGTGCCGATGACGTGCATCTCCACGCCGGCGGGCAGGGCGTGTGGGTGGCCCGCACCGCCTCGGAGCTGGGCGCGGCGCCCACCCTCTGCGGCTTCATCGGAGGAGAGCCCGGCTCGCTCCTTCGGCCGCTGCTCGACGCGATGCCCTTCGAATGCCGCCTGGTGGAGACGGCCGCCTCAGCGGGATGCCTGGTGATCGACAGGCGCCCGGGCGAGCGGGAGGTGGTGGCGAGCGTGTTCAGCGACGCGGTGTCGCGGCACGAGGTGGACGACCTGTTCTCGATCGCGTGCGCGACCGCGCTGTCCAGCGCAGCTCTGGCCGTGTGCAATCCCTGGCCCGGGGAGCTGATTCCGCTCGAGATCTACGCGAACCTTGTGTCCGACGCGAAGGCAAACGGCGTGCCCGTGCTCGTGGACCTCTCCAGCCCGCGGCTCGACAGCGCGCTCGAGGGACGGCCCGACCTGGTGAAGATCAACGACTGGGAGCTGGCCGAGTACGTCAGCGGCCCCGTGGACGGCCCGCGACTGCGCGCCGGCGCGGAGCTGCTGCTGGAACGTGGCGCGGGCGCGGCGGTGATCACACGCGGGGGCGACCCCGCGCTCGCCGTCACGCGGGAGAGGGCGTGGGAGCTCGTTCCGCCGCAGCTCGATCGCGGCTTCCGCGAGGGATGCGGCGACTCGATGCTCGGGGCGATGGCGGCCACGCTCGCCTCGGGGGGAGATCTCGAGCGAATGCTCATCGTCGGAGCGGCCGCGGGCGCGGCGTGCTTCCTGCGCCACGGCCTGGGCAGCCCGACGCGCCCGGTGATCGAGGAGCTCGCCGCTCGAGTCGACCTACGAGCGCTCTAGCACCGGGAACGGCGGCTCCGGGTCGTCGCCGCGCAGTATGGCCGCGGGCGCTTCACGGGAGATCCAATCGAGATGGCCGGCCACCGCCTCGGCGGCGGCGAGCCCCCTGAGCCCCGCGGACAGCCGTGCCGGCCGGCCGCCCCTGGAGCTGTGCGCATCGCTTCCGATCAGGTGCACCAGGCCGTGCTCCGCGAGGCCGACGATGACCGGAGCAGCGTGCTCGTGCTCGAGCATCGCCGCCGTGACCTGCACGAGCGCTCTTCGACGGACGAGGTTGGCTAGTCGGTCCTCGAAGTGCTGGTCGGCGTGGCGCTCGGGATGGGCAATGATGCTTCGGAAGCCTCTTGCCGAGAGCTTCTCCACCGTCGCGTCGAGCGAGTCGCCGAGCGGGCCCGGCGCGGGCTCGAGCAGAATCCAGCGCCCGCCGCCTCCGAGGGACACCGCTCGCAGCTCCGCGTCATCCAAACCGGCCACCGCGGTCTCCGCCACCTCGCCGCCAACCTCCACCCGGGTGGTCACGCCTCGCCGCTCGAACTGGTTGTTCAGCTCCGTCACTCTCTCCACGAGCTCGCCGATCACCACGTCGTGGTCGTGCCGGATGTGCGGTGTGGCGCAGATCGTGGTGATGCCGTCCGCCTCGGCCGTACGCGCCATTGCGACCGCGTCGTCGAGGTCCAGTGCGCCGTCGTCGAGGGCGGGAAGGATGTGGCAGTGAAGATCGATCACGCCGGGCGGATGTCCGGCGCTTCCACGGGCACCTGGGCAGGCACGACGATCACCGGCACCCGGCTGCTGTGCATGAGCTCCCGTGAGACGCTTCGCAGCGTCGGGTGGCCGAGCGGCCCGCCCACAGCCCGGCAGCCGAGTACGAGCAGGTCGAAATCATTCGCGGCACGGGCGATCGCCGCCGCCGGGCGGCCCTCCAGCCGGCGCCGCTCGATGTTGCGGGCTCCGCTCCGCTCGAGCATCTCGTCCACGCCGGTGAGCACGTGCTCGGAGGTATGGCTCGACGGTGCCACGGAGAGCGCCACCAGGCTTCCGGCAACCGCGGAGGTCAGCGACATCGCCTCGAGAAGGGCGCCCTGGCAGTCGGGGCAGCCGTCCACGGCCACGGCCACTCGCTCGAAGGACCGCTGCCCGCCGGTGTGGAACCCCGTTGGTGCCACGGCCAGGTGGCACGGAGCCTCCACGAGAAGCCTGGCCGCGGTGCTCCCCACCGCCACCCGCCCGACCGGTCCGTGATGCGTGGATCCGAGCACGATCGCGCGCGCTCCCTCGCCGGCCGCGAGGTCGTGAAGCCCCCGTGAGGGGCTGTGCGCGGCCACGTCGCGGAGACCCACGCTGTGGTCGGTGCCCCGGTGGGGGAGCAGTTCGTCCACCACGCCTCGCAGTGCGTGCAGCCGCTTCATCACGTCCTGCTGGCGACGGCGGTCGTTGCGCCCGAACGGATGCAGCGCCTCCGAGACGTACGCGGCAACCAGAGGGTCGCGGCGGGCGGTGGCCAGCACGTCGGCCAACGCGATCGCGTCCCTTGAGGTGTCGCGCCCGTCGTAGCCCGCGATCACCGGCCGAGGGGCCGGGAGCCCTTCGGCTTCCGGCGTGTCCTCGGCTGCGGTGGCCTCGCTCATGGTCCAACCATCCAACTTCGGCTCCGGGCGCGCAACCGGGATCCGCCCCGTTCCTCGTCAGGACTTCTCCGCAGCCACTTGGACCGGCGCGTACGATGCGCGGCATGGCCGAGGTGATACAGGCCAAGGCGCTCGACCGGTTGCTCGAGGCGCTCCGGCGGCGAGGCTTCCTGCCGATCGGCCCGACCGTGCGGCAGGGGGCGATCACCTACGACGAGATCACCTCGGTCGCCGACCTCCCCGCCGGGCTCACCGACGTTCAGGACGGCGGCCACTATCGCCTCGTGCCTCGCGACGACGGGGCGCTGTTCGGCTACAACGTGGGGCCCAACTCGTGGAAGAGCCACCTCTTCCCGGCAACGCTGACACTCTGGAAGGCGCACCGTTCCGCCGACGGCGAGCTGCAGGTGGAGGAGGAGCCGGCCGAGCGTCCTCCGTACGCCTTCATCGGCGTGCGCTCGTGCGACATTCACGCCATCGCGGTACAGGACAGAACCTTCATGGAGGGAGCCTGGGCCGATCGCGATTACCAGGCCCGCCGGGAGGGGGCGTTCATCGTCGCCGTGAACTGCGGCAAGGCGGGCGGGACGTGCTTCTGCTCGTCCATGAACACGGGCCCGCGCGCTTCAGGCGGCTTCGACCTCGCCCTCACCGAGCTCCTCGAGGACGAGGGGCACCGCTTCCTGGTGGAAGTGGGGAGCGAGCGCGGGGCCGAGGTGCTGGCCGAGCTGCCTCACGACGCGGCCACGCCCGGCGACGAGGCGTCCGCGGAGCGGGTCGCGGAGGACACCGCCGCACAGATGGGACGGAGCCTCGATGTCACCGACATCAGGGACCTGCTCTACCGCAACAGCGAGCACCCGCGCTGGGACGAGGTGGCCGACCGCTGCCTGACCTGCGGGAACTGCACGATGGTATGCCCGACCTGCTTCTGCGCCAGCGTGGACGACGTGACGGATCTCACCGGCGAGGAGGCCACCCGCGAGCGCCGCTGGGAGTCCTGCTTCACGCTGGAGCATTCCTACGTCCACGGCGGCAGCGTCCGGAAATCCGGCAAGTCTCGTTACCGCCAGTGGATGACGCACAAGCTGGCGAGCTGGATCGACCAGTTCGGCACCTCGGGCTGTGTCGGCTGCGGCCGCTGCATCACCTGGTGCCCGGTGGCGATCGACATCACCGAGGAGGCGGCCGCGATCCGGGCGACCGACATGGGGGCGCCCGATGCGCACGATTGACGCTCTCCTGAGCGAGGTGCCGGCATTCGAGGGAATGACTCCCGGGCGTCTGGAGCTGATCGCGGGCTGTGCCGTGAACCGGGTGTTCGAGAACGGCGAGCAGATCCTGCGCGAGGGCGAGCCGGCCGACGCCTTCTACGTGATCCGGGAAGGGAGCGTGGCGCTCGACACCTACGTGCCGCAACGTGGTGCGGTGACCATCGAGACACTGCACGACGGCGACCTCCTCGGGTGGTCGTGGCTGGTGTCCCCCCACCGCACCGTGTTCGACGCACGCGCGAGCGGCCGGGTCCACACCGTCGAGTTCGACGGAAGCTGCCTGCGCGCCAAGGCCGAGGCCGATCCCTCACTCGGGTACGACCTGCTCACGCGGTTCGTCGCGGTGATCGTCGACCGCCTTCAGGCCACCCGGCTCCAGCTTCTGGACGTGTACGGAAATGCCGGCCGCTGACGCCGCGCCGGGGGCCATGGTCCCGGCGAGCTTCCAGGTGGTTCACCGAACCCCGGAGACGGGGGACACGTGGACGATCGACCTTCAGCCCCGGACCGCGCACGCGATGCCCGACTTCGCGCCGGGGCAGTTCGCGATGCTCTACGCCTTCGGCGTGGGCGAGGCGCCGATCTCGGTGAGCGGCGACCTCACCTGCCCCGGACCGCTCGTGCACACGATCCGGTCCGTCGGGGCCGTGACCGCCGCTCTGTGCAAGCTGCCGCGGGGCCAGGACGTGGGCGTGCGCGGCCCATTCGGCACGCCATGGCCCGTGGCCGAGGCAGAGGGGCGCGACGTGGTGGTGGTGGCCGGCGGGATCGGCCTGGCCCCGCTCCGCCCGGTGATCTACCACCTGCTCGCGAACCGCGAGCGCTACGGCAGGATCGTGATCCTCTACGGCGGGCGTTCGCCGGCCGAGATGCTCTATCCCGGCGAGCTGGAGCACTGGCGCGGGCGCTTCGACACGCAGGTCGAGGTGACGGTGGACAGTGCGCCCGCCGATTGGCGCGGACGGGTCGGCGTGGTGACAAAGCTGATCCCGGGCGCCGAATTCGATGCGGAGGACGCCGTGGCCATGATCTGCGGCCCCGAGGTCATGATGCGCTTCACCGCCGCGGCGCTCGAAGAGCGCGGCCTTGCCAAGGAGCGCATCTTCGTGTCGATGGAGCGCAGCATGAGCTGCGCGATCGGCCTCTGCGGTCACTGCCAGCTCCGGGAGCTGTTCATCTGCAAGGACGGGCCGGTTTTCCCTCTGGACGCCGTGGAGCCTCTGCTCACGGCGCGTGAGCTGTGACCGCCGCCCGGGCCAGGCCTTCGCTCGCGGTGTGGAAGTTCGCCTCCTGCGACGGCTGCCAGCTGAGCATCCTTGACCTGGAGGACGAGCTTCTCGCCCTGGCGGGCGAGCTCGAGATCGCGTACTTCATGGAGGCCAGCCGGGCCACGGTGGCCGGGCCCTACGACGTGTCGCTGGTGGAGGGCTCGGTGACCACGGAGGAGGATGCGCGGCGCATCCAGATGGTGCGCGAGCAGTCCCGGCGACTCATCACGATCGGCGCCTGCGCCACGTCGGGCGGCATCCAGGCGCTGCGCAACTTCGCCGACGTGGACGACTTCATGTCGGTCGTCTACGCCTCGCCCGAATACGTGTCCACGCTCGCCACGTCCACGCCGATCTCGGATCACGTGCACGTGGACTTCGAGCTCCAGGGCTGCCCGATCAACAAGATGCAGCTGCTCGAGGTGATCAGCGCCCTTCTCAACGAGCGCCGCCCGGCGATCTCCACCTCGAGCGTGTGCATGGAATGCAAGCGCCGGGGCAACGTGTGCGTGATGGTGGCCCACGGCACGGCCTGCCTGGGCCCGGTCACGCATGCCGGCTGTGGCGCGCTGTGCCCGTCGTACGACCGCGGCTGTTACGGGTGCTTCGGGCCGATGGAGACCCCCAATACGGCATCGCTGTCCGGCTGGCTCGGGCACCTGGGCGCGGACGAGGTGGACCTGGTCCGGGTGTACCGCACGTTCAACGCGAACGCCGAGCCCTTCCGGGAGGAGAGCGAGGCCCATGAGCATTGAGCCGCGCACGTCGCGCACGATCAGGACGGACGTGCTCGCCCGCGTGGAGGGCGAGGGCGCGATGCACGTGAGGATCCGCGACGGTGATGTGGACGAGGTGCAGCTGCGGATCTACGAGCCACCGCGGTTCTTCGAGGCTCTGCTCCGGGGCCGGCGGCACACCGAGCCGCCCGACATCACCTCGCGCATCTGCGGCATCTGCCCGATCGCGTACCAGATGAGCGCTTGCGCGGCGATCGAGGATGCGTGCGGCGTGGCGGTGGACGAGCCGATTCGGCTCCTCCGGCGCCTGATCTACTGCGGGGAGTGGCTCGAGAGCCACGCGCTGCACGTCTTCATGCTCCACGCGCCCGACTTCCTCGGGTACGACGGCGTGGTGGCCATGGCCGCCGACCACCGGGAGATCGTGGAGCGGGGGCTGCAGATCAAGAAGTCGGGCAACGAGCTGATCCGGGTCATCGGCGGCCGCGAAGTGCATCCGATCAACCTGCGCGTTGGCGGCTTCTGGCGCGCTCCGCTGAAGAGAGAGCTGCGCGCTCTGCTCGAGCCGCTGAAGAAGGCGCGCGAGAACGCGCTGGAGACGGTTCGCTGGAGCGCCACGCTGGACTTTCCCGACCTCGAGACGGACCACGAGCTGGTGGCCCTGTCCGATCCGGACGACTATCCGCTGGAGCGCGGTCGCCTGCTGTCGAGCGCCGGGCTCGACATCGAGCCACGCGAGTACGAGGAGCACTTCGTGGAGGAGCACGTGGCGCACTCGAACGCGCTCCACTCGAGCCTCCGCGAGCGCGGGTCCTACCTCACGGGTCCGCTCGCTCGCTACGGCCTGAGCTCCGACCGGCTCTCGCCGCTCGCTCGCGAGGCGGCGGCGGAGGCGGGGCTCGGACCGGTCTGCCTCAACCCGTTTCAGAGCATCGTGGTGCGCTGCGTGGAGATCCTCTACGCGCTCGACGAGGCCATCCGCCTCATCGAGCCCTACGAGGAGCCGGACCGGCCGGCGGCGGAGGTGCCGGCCCGGGCGGGCACGGGCTACGGCTGGACCGAGGCACCCAGGGGGATGCTCTGGCACAGCTACACGCTGGATGGCGACGGCACCATCCTGGACGCCAAGATCGTGCCGCCCACCTCGCAGAACCAGCGGACCATCGAGGAGGACCTGCGGGCGCTCGTGGCGCGCAATCTCGACCTGAGCGACGAGGCGCTGCAGCTCCGCTGCGAGCAGGCGATCCGCAACTTCGACCCCTGCATCTCCTGCGCCACCCACTTCCTGACGCTCACCGTGGATCGCGGATGACCGAGGCCTCGCTGGTGGTCGGAATCGGGAACGACTGGCGCAGCGACGACGCGGCCGGCCTCGAGGTCGCACGGCGCCTTGGCGAGCTCGATCCCACCCTGCGTGTGGTGGAGCACACGGGCGAGCCGGTCGACCTCATCAACGAGTGGGCAGACGAGGAGGAGGTGATCCTGGTGGATGCGGTGGACTCGGGCGCGCCGCCGGGCACCATTCACCGAATCGACGCCGCGGACCCCGGCATTCGGACGTTTTCCTCGCGCGGCTCCACCCACGCCCTGGGCGTGGCCGAGGCGATAGCGCTGGGGCGGGCCCTGGGGCGAGTTCCCCGGCGCCTGCTGCTCGTGGGCATCGAGGGTGGCAGTTTCGACGCGGGCGCAGGCCTATCACCCGAGGTGGAGCAGGCGGTGGGACAGGTGACCGACGAGCTGCGCGCGCGTCAGTC
Organism: uncultured Thermoleophilaceae bacterium; assembly: GCA_963819115.1. Taxonomy (GTDB): domain Bacteria; phylum Actinomycetota; class Thermoleophilia; order Solirubrobacterales; family Thermoleophilaceae; genus JACVRW01. The sequence continues at coordinate 291,168 of CAWFUR010000012.1, forward strand.
CGCCGCGCTCAGATAGCCGGCCGCCGCGAGCTTCCCTACCACCTCACGCTGGTGGTGGTCCACCTCGTCGCGCCGCCGCTCCAGGTCGTGCCCCAGCTCCTCGCCCGCCCGCTCCGCCCGGCGGATCGCCATCAGCTGACGGGTGAGCGCTTCGTGGCGCAGATCCGCCTCGGAGGGTGTGGTCGCGCCGTGTTCCTCTGCGCTGCCGCCGGACACCGACACCGCCACCGGCACGCCCTGGGGGTGCCGCTCGAGTCCGGGCCTGACCCCGTGATCGCGCACGGCGAGGTAGGGCGCCAGATGACGCCCGGCCACGTGGCCGGGCGGCCACCACACGCAGTGGGTGTTGGGAGACCCGTCGGCCAGCCAGGGCGATCCGCTGGGATTGGGGTAGCGCGGCGGCAGCGTCAGCAGCCCGTAGAGGACGGCCGCCCACGGGGTGGGCGCGATATCCGCCCCCGCCTCGGCCGCGATCGCCTCCGCCGCGGCGGAGGCCTGGCTCGAGGCGAGCGTGCTGTGCTTGAGGGACAGCGCGGTCGCATCGCCGGCCGCGTAGACGCGCGGATCGCCGGTGGTCCGGGCATGGCCGTCCACCTTCAGGAATCCGCGTGCGTCATGGGCCAGTCCCGCGATGCGGGGCCCGTGCGCCACCGGCAGCGACACCACCCTGTCCACGTTCGGTGAGGAGCCCGGCTCGAGCGCGCCTGTCTCCACCTCGATCCCCGCACGGGTCAGCTCCTCGGCCAGAGCCTCGCTCGCCGCTGGGCCGAGCGCCTCGACCGGGCTTTGCTCGGCGGTACGCACGAGCACCCTGGTCTCCGCGCAGGCTCGAGCGGCGATGAGCGAAAGCTCGTACGCGTCCATCGGCCATGCGGCATCTCGCGGCACCACGAACGCGACGCTCGCGACCGTCCTGTTCTCGATCTCGCTCAGGATGCGAGCCAGGTCGCTCATGCCCTGGCTGCCGCGTGACCAGGTGATGCCGGGGCCGTGGCTGCGGCGCAGTCGTGCGCCCACCGCGATCAGAAGCGCGTCGTAGGGCAGGAAATCCCCGTCGTGCGTGAGGACCCGGCCGCGGGCGGGATCCACCCGGACGAGACCATCCTGGACGAAGCGCGCTCCCAGGTCGCCGGCGATCTCGGCGAGCGCGCGGGTGCGCTGCTCGTGGAAGGTGAACGGGACCGCAGTGGACATCGGCCGGTACCTGAAGGACTCGACGGGAGCGAGAAGGGTCGCGTCCACACGGTCGCCGGCCAGCGCATGGATCCCCGCCAGCGCCTCGAGCGCGGCCACGCCGCCGCCGGCGATCAGTACCCGCATCGTGTTGTTCGCGCCTCGGTAGTCACCGGCAGGACGCTACGGGAATCCCCCGGGACGCTGGGCCTGAGCACGAGTTACGGTTGACACGTGAGTGCTCCGGCGATCGAAACCGTCGGACTGACCAAGTTCTACGGGCAGAGCCGCGGAGTCGAGCATCTCGACCTCCGGGTCGAGCACGGTGAGGTCTTCGGCTTCCTGGGGCCGAACGGAGCGGGCAAGACCACCACCATCCGGATGCTGCTCGACCTGATCCGGCCCACGAGCGGGCGTGCGTCCATCGCGGGGCTCGACACCCGCCGCGACAGCCTCGAGGTTCGGCGCCGCACGGGCTACCTTCCCGGGGAGCTCAAGCTGCCGCCGCGAGCAAGCGCGCGCGGCTTCCTGTCCTTTCTGGCCCGTCAGCGCGGAGGTGTGGAGCCGCGTGTGGTGGCGGCGCTCGCGGAGCGCCTCGGGCTCGACCTCGAACGCCCCATCGAGGATCTTTCGAAGGGCAACAAGCAGAAGGTTGGCCTGGTGGCGGCCTTCATGCACGATCCGGAGCTCCTGATCCTGGACGAGCCCACGTCGGGACTGGATCCGCTGCGCCAACAGGACGTGCTCGAGCTGATGCGTGAGCGGGCGGCGGCGGGGCGGACGGTGTTCCTCTCCTCGCACGAGCTGGATCAGGTGGAGCACGCCGCCGGACGTGTGGGCATCGTGAGGGAGGGTCGGCTGATCGCAGTCGAGGCGATCTCCGACCTGAAGCTGAGGGCATTGCGCAGGGTCGAGGTCCGGTTGGCGGATCAACGCGCCGACGCCGGCGGCCTCCGGGATGTGCCAGGAGTTCGGAACCTCACGCAGGCCGACGGCGTGATACGGCTGCAGGTGGACGGCCCGATGGACGCGCTCGTGAAGGCGCTCGCCCAGCTTTCGGTGCAGACCCTCACCAGCGAGCCTCCGGAGCTGGATGAGATCTTCCTCGCCTACTACTCCGCCCCCGATGGCCACTGAGATCCTCGTCGAGACGGTGAACGAGCGGCGCCGCTCGGTGCTCTGGTGGACGCTGGGCATCGTGGCCGCGATCGCCCTCAACCTCGCCTTCTACCCGTCGATCCGCGACTCGGCGTCGCTCTCCGACTACGGCAAGGACCTGCCGAAGGGACTTCGGGCGCTGTTCGCCGGCGGGGAGATCGACATCGCAAGTCCGGTCGGCTACCTCAACAGCCAGGTCTACGCGTTCATGGCTCCGCTCCTGCTCACGATCTTCTCCGTCGGCGCCGGGGCCGGCGCCGTGGCCGGTGAGGAGGAGCGCGGCACGCTCGACCTCGTCCTGGCACACCCGGTGCGGCGGCGGGACTACGTGATCCAGCGCTTCCTCGCCATCGCGGCGCTTGTGGGGGTGCTCACCGTCGTGATGCTCGTCTCCGTGGCGCTCGGCTCATGGCTCGTGGACCTGGATATCGGGTTCGACAAGCTGGTGGCCGCCTCGGTGAGCGTGGGCCTGCTCGCGGTTGTCTTCGGGACGCTCGCACTGGCCGTCGGGTCGGTCATGCCCGGCCGGGCCAGGGCCATCGCCATCGCCGCCGCTGTGGCCGTGGCCACCTGGATGCTGGACGGGCTGGGGCAGGCCGTGGACGCCCTCGATCCGTTGCGGCCGCTCTCGCCCTTCTACCAAGCTCTCGGGCACAGCCCGCTGCGTGACGGAGCGCCCTGGGGAGGATGGGCGGTGCTGGCGCTCATCACGGGCGCGCTGGTGGCCTGCGCGGCCGTGGGCCTCGAGCGGCGCGACGTCCGCCAGTAGCGCCGTGGCGCGAAGCGGCCCCGACCCGGCGCCGCCGCCGGTAGGCCTCAAGCGAGCGATCGGCGCTCGCGTGCTTTGGCTATTCGTGCTTGGCGATGTGCTCGGGGCAGGCATCTACGTGCTCGTCGGCAACGTGGCCGACCGCGTGGGCGGGGCGGTGTGGCTGCCTTTCCTCGTCGCGCTGATCCTGGCCCTGTTCACCGCCTGCTCCTACGCGGAGCTGGTCACGAAGTACCCGGGCGCCGGCGGCGCCGCTCTCTACGCCGACAAGGCATTTCGGCGACCGTTCGTCACGTTCATGGTCATGTTCGCGGTGATGCTCTCCGGAATAACCTCGGCGAGCACCCTGGCGCGTGCCTTCGCGGGTGATTACCTGGACACGCTGGTCTCGTCCCCCACCCTCCCGGTGGCCCTCGGCTTCATCGTCGTGGTGGCGCTCATCAACGCGCACGGGATCTCCGACTCTGTTCGGTTGAACGTGGTGCTCACCCTGGTCGAGCTCGGTGGTCTCGTGCTGATCATCGTCGTGGGAGGTGGGGCACTCGCGAGCGGGCACGGCGACCCTGCGCGCGCGATTCACTTCGAGCACGGCGACCCGGTGGTCTGGTCCGTGCTGGCCGGTGCGCTCCTGGCCTTCTACGCACTGATCGGCTTCGAGGACTCGGTGAACGTGTCCGAGGAGACGCGCGACCCCCGGCGTGATTACCCGCGAGCGCTGTTCGGAGCGCTGGCCTTCGCCGGGGTCATCTACGTCTCCATTGCCATCGTGGCCTCGATGGTCGTTCCGACGGCCACGCTCGCCGCCTCGTCCGGCCCGCTGCTCGAGGTGGTGAAGGTCGGCCCGCTCGCGGTGTCTACCAAGCTCTTCTCGGTGATCGCGCTCCTCGCGGTGGCGAACGGGGCGCTGATCAACATGATCATGGCCTCCCGTTTGCTCTATGGGATGTCCAGGGAGGGAATCGTCCCCCGGGCTCTCGGGTTCGTGGATCGCCGCCGGCAGACTCCGGTCGTCGCGATCGCCCTGACCACGGCCCTCGCCGCCGTGCTGATCTCGATCGGCGACCTATCGTCGCTCGCGGACAGCACCGTGTTGCTGCTCCTCCTGGTGTTCGCCACGGTCAACCTCAGCGTGCTCCGGCTGCGAGGCCACGAGGTCGAGCACGAGCACTTCCACGCACCGGCCGCCTTTCCGGTGGTGGGCATTGCCGTGATCCTGCTGCTCCTCACCCAGACCGGGCACGAGGCCTTCGAGCTCGCCGGGCCGCTTCTGGCTTTCGGCGTCGTGCTGTATTTCGCCACGCGTGCCCTGGTGCGCCGTGAGCGGCACCCCGGTGGCCCGCGCGGGTAGTCTCGACCGGTGAGCGTGCGCAACCTCGACAGGCTGTTCGCACCGATGCGCGTGGCGGTGGTGGGAGCCGGCGCCAATCCCTCCGGCCTCGGTCACGTCGTGTTGCGGAACCTGCTCGAGGGTGGCTTCGAGGGCGTGGTGTATCCCGTGAACCCCGGACACGAGTCGATTCACGGCGTGCAGGCCTACGCCGCCGTCGGGGACACTCCGGAGACGCCGGACCTGGCGGTGGTCTGCACCCCCGCGTCCACGGTGCCGGACGTGGTCCAGGCCTGCGGCGAGGCGGGGGTGGGCGCGGTGGTGGTGATCTCCGCAGGGTTCCGTGAGACCGGCCCGGAGGGCGCGGCGCTGGAGGCGGAGGTCGCGCGGCGGGGGGCCGCCTTCGACGGCCTGCGCGTCCTCGGCCCGAACTGCCTAGGGCTGATCGTGCCGAGGCTCGGGCTCAACGCGAGCTTCGCCGCCTCGATGCCCGCCGACGGTCACGTGGCCTTCGTGACCCAGTCGGGCGCGCTGGCCACGTCTCTGATCGACTGGGCGCAGGGCGGGCGGGTCGGGTTCTCCCACGTCGTCTCGCTCGGAAACATGATGGACGTGGATCTGGGCGACATGATCGACTACCTCGGCCGGAGCCCGGGAACGCGCTCGATCATCCTGTACATCGAGAACGTCACGAACCCGCGCAAGTTCATGTCCGCCGCCCGCGCGTTCGCCCGCGGCAAGCCGATCGTGGCCTACAAGGCCGGGCGCTTCGCCGCCTCGGCGAAGGCCACGGTCTCGCACACCGGAGCGATGGCGGGGGAGGACAGCGTCTACGACGCCGCCTTCGAGCGGGCGGGGATCGTGCGCGTCGACCGAATCGAGGACGTGTTCGCCACGGCCGAGCTGCTGGCCCACGAACGGCGCCCATCGGGACCGCGGCTGGCGATCGTGACCAACGCCGGAGGCCCCGGTGTCATGGCGGCAGACACCCTGATTGCCCGGGGTGGGCTGCTGGCCGAGCCGGGCGAGGACACCGCGAAGACGCTCGCGGAGGCACTTCCCGCCTCGGCGTCGATCACGAATCCCGTGGACGTGCTCGGGGACGCCCCGCCGGAGCGGCTCGAGGCCGCGGTCACGGCGCTTCTGGCCGACCGCGGGGTGGACGCGGTGCTCGCAATCCTCACTCCCCAGGCGATGACCGATCCCACAGTGGCTGCACGGGCGGTGGCCCGGGCCGGGGAGGGTAGGCGCAAGCCGCTGCTCGCCGCGTGGATGGGCGGCCCCTCGGTGGCGGAGGGCCTGGCCGTGTTCGAGCAGGCGGGCGTGCCGGCATACAACTTTCCCGAGGAGGCCGTGGAGGCGTTCATGCACCTCGTGGCCTATGCGCGCAACCTCGAGACGCTGCACGAGACACCGCGGGCGCTGCCCGTGTCCTTTGCCCTCGACCGTGGGCGGGTCAAGGACCTGATGGGCACGATCCTCTCCGAGGGAGACGCGGTGCTCTCAGAGGCTGCGGCCAAGACGCTGCTCGACGCGTACGAGATCCCGGTGACCAAGCCCCTTCCGGCCGCGACCGCCGAGGATGCCGTGGCCGCCGCCGGGCGGATCGGCTATCCGGTGGTGCTCAAGGTTCGCTCGCCCGACGTGACCCACAAGACCGACGTCGGCGGCGTGGCGGTGGGCGTGGACACCCCCGATGAGGTGGTGGCCGCGTACGAACGCATCCTGACCTCGGTGGCGGAGCGCCAGCCCGGTGCTCAGGTGCGCGGAGTGACCGTGCAGCCGATGGTGACCACGCCCGGCTACGAGCTTCTGCTCGGAGCCCGCAAGGATGCGAGCTTCGGCGCGGTGATCCTCATCGGCGCGGGGGGCGTGGCCGCGGAGGTCCTGGGCGATCGCACGCTGGGGCTGCCACCGATGAACGAGCGCCTGGCGCGCAGGATGCTCGAGTCGCTTCGGATCTGGCCTCTGCTCCAAGGTCACCGCGGGCGGCCGGCGGTGGACCTCGACTCGCTGCTCGAGGTGATCGTTCGCTTCTCCCACCTCGTGGCCGACTACCCGGAGATCGAGGAGCTCGACATCAACCCGCTGATGGCCACCTCGGAGGGCACAGTGGCGCTGGACGCCAGGGCGGTGATCGACCAGGCGCTCGTCGGCCGCCCGCCGGCGCCGTTCTCGCATCTGGCGATCCGGCCGTACCCGGAGGAGTACACGCGTGAGGTGACCACCGAGAAGGGCCTGCGCGCGATCCTCCGGCCGATCAAGCCCGAGGACGAGCCGCTCTGGCACGACATGCTCGCGGCCTGTTCCCTCGAGTCGATTCGCAGCCGCTTTCGCGGGTTGGTGAAGCACACGCACGAGATGGCCACCCGTTACTGCTTCATCGACTACGACCGGGAGCTGGCGATTGTGGCCGAGGTGGAGGAGAACGGGGAGCGGAAGCTCGCCGGCGTGGGCCGCCTGGTGGCCGACCCCGATCATCACAACGCCGAGTACGCGGTGCTGGTGGCCGACCCTTGGCAGAGTCAGGGGCTGTCCGACTCTCTCACCGACTACTGCCTGGAGATCGCCGAGCAGTGGGGGGTGGCGCTCGTGTACGCGGAGACCACTCCCGAGAACCACCGGATGATCGCCGTGCTCCGGGCCCACGGCTTCGATGTGAAGAGCAAGCTGGACGAGGGTGTCGTCGTGGGCCGGCGGGAGACCGAGGCGGACGCGGGCTAGATCTTCTCCGGCACCATCTCGATCGCGCCGCAGGGGCACTCGGCCACGCAGATGCCGCAGCCCTTGCAGTAGTCGAGATCGATCTCGTAGCCGTTCACGTTCGCGCCGGCCGCCTCGCTGAGCTTCAGCACCGCGTTGTCGGGGCACACGCCGTAGCAGTTGTCGCACGAGAAGCAGTTCCCGCAGGACAGGCAGCGCCGGGCCTCGAACAGCGCGTTCGACTCGTCCAGGCCGCCGACCACCTCGTCGAAGGTCGAGCCGCGGCGTGCCGTCTCGAGCTCCGGTTGCACAGTGCGCGGGGCGTCCGCGTAGTACCAGGTGTTCAGCATCTCGAAGGTGATGAGCTCGGGCGCCACCGGCGGCCGGTACTCCTGCTCGCGAAGCCAGCCATCGATGTGGCGGGCGGCCTGCTTGCCGTGCCCGACCCCCACGGTCACGGTGCGCTCATCGGGCACCATGTCGCCGCCGGCGAAGATCCCGGGATGGCCGGTCATCATGTTCGGCCCCACCGTCACCACGCCGTCCTCGACCTCGATGCCGGTCACGTCGTCGAGCAGCGACAGGTCGGTGTCCTGCCCGAGCGCGAGCACCACTGAGTCGGCCTCCAGCTCCTCGAGCTCGCCGGTCGGCTGAGGGAAGCCCGTGTCGTCCAGCTCCATCTTCTCGATCACGATCTTGCCCTCGTCGGCCTGCTTGATCGTGGAGAGCCAGCGCATCAGCACGCCCTCCTGCTCGGCCTCCTCGACCTCGAACTCGTGGGCCGGCATGCGCTCGCGGTTGCGCCGGTAGACCACGACCGCCTCGGAGGCACCGAGCCGCTTCGCCGTGCGGGCCACGTCCATGGCCGTGTTGCCGCCGCCGTAGACCACCACCCGCCGCCCGAGCATCGGCCGCTCCTCGCCCTCCATGCTCCGCAGCACCGAGAGCGCGTCCAGGATGTGTGCGGACGAGCCGGCGGGGATGTAGGTCCGCTTCGAGATGTGGGCCCCGACGGCGAGGAACGCGGCGTCGAAGCCTCCCTCTCGCATCGATCCCTCGATGTCCTCGACCTTCCGGTTCAGCTCGAGCCTCACGCCCATGTCGAGGATGCGCCCCACCTCGGCGTCGAGCACGTCACGCGCCAGCCGGTACTTCGGGATCCCGAAGCGCATCATGCCCCCGGTCGCGGGCCCGGCCTCGTGGATGGTGACCTCGTGTCCCAGGCGGGTGAGGTGATAGGCCGCCGAGAGTCCCGACGGTCCCGCGCCCACCACGAGCACTCGCTTCCCGGACGGAGCGGCGTCCACCTCGATCGTCCAGCCCTCCTCGATGGCCTTGTCGCCGAGGAAGCGCTCCACCGAGTTGATTCCCACCGCCTCGTCGAGCTGGCCGCGGTTGCAGGCCGTCTCGCAGGGGTGGTAACAGACCCGTCCCATGATCGCGGGGAACGGGTTGTCCTCCATGATCTGCCTCCATCCGCGCTCGTAGCCCTCGCCGCCCTCCTCGGCGTGGTAGAGCCACTGCTGGATGTTCTCGCCCGCCGGGCAGCCGTGATTGCAGGGGGGCATGCGATCGACGTAGACGGCGCGCTCCGTGCGCCAGCTGCCCGTCTTGTTGGCCCGGCTGGAGCCCACGTCCAGCGTGATCGCGAAGGGCTTCTCCATCACTGCGGCCCCCGCTCGGCCTCGGCCAGCACTCGCAGGAGCGGCGTGTCCGGGGAGTCGGTGGCCTCGCCCGGCAGGTCCGCCGCCACCGCCTCGTCCTCGAGCAGCCCATAGCGCCGGATGTTGCGGTCGGCGATCGCCTGGATCCGCTCCACCACGTCGGGGCGCCCCTTGGGCCCGAACAGGTGGGCGTAGCGGCGCTGGAGCTTCAGGTACTCCTCGACCGGCACCCGGCGGCGGATCTTCGAGACGCTCACCACCTCTCCGTTCACCGCCTCGAACACGGGGAACAGTCCCGTCTCCTTCACGAGCCGGGCGAGTCTGATCGTGTCGTGCGAGGCGGAGCCCCAGCCGAGCGGACAGGGCACGAACACGTGGAGGTAGCGCGGGCCGCGGAACTCCATCGCGCGCTCCACCTTGTACTCGAGGTCGCGCAGCTCCGAGACCGTCGCCGTGGCCACGTAGGGAATCTCGTGCGCCATCGCGATCAGGGGCGCGTTCTTACCCTGGCCGAATACGTTTCCAGGCTCGTCACCCACCGGCTTGGTGGTGGCGGTGCGAGCGGCGGGCGGAGTGGCCCCCGAGCGCTGCACGCCGGTGTTCATGTAGCCCTCGTTGTCGTAACAGATGTAGAGCACGTCGTCGCCGCGCTCGAACATGCCCGAGAGGCAGGCGAAGCCGATGTCGAGTGTGCCGCCGTCTCCGCCCTGGCCCACCACGCGCACGTCGTCCCGCCCCTTGACCTTCATCGCCGCGGCGATCCCCGTGGCCACGGCCGGGGCGTTGCCGAAGAGTGAGTGGATCCAGGGCAGCTGCCACGACGACTCGGGGTAGGGCGTCGAGAAGACCTCCAGGCAGCCTGTGGCGTTGGCGGCGATCAACTGCCCGTTCGTGGCGCGCATCGCGGCGTCCAGCGCGTAGCGGGCGCCCAGCGCCTCGCCGCATCCCTGGCAGGCCCGGTGGCCCGAGGTGAGCGTGTTCGAGCGCTCCGCGCGCGCCTGCACCGAGCGCTCCTCCGGCGGCAGCAGGCGATTGCCGGCCACGAAGCTGCCTGCTTGGTAGAACTTGATCTGCTGGTAGGGCATGGTGTCTCCTCAGTGCGACCGTGCGGCGACGGTCCCCACGTCGCGAAGGATGCTCTCGGCGTGCGGGCCGCTGGTGCCCCCGCGCTGTGTGCGTTCCAGCTCGCGCTTCACGAGGTCCCAGTCCATGTCGAGGAACGTCTGGGGCTCCAGCCGGTCCGCCACCGCATCGGTGAAGAGCCCGCGCAGCGACCGCTTGGTGATGGGCCGCCCACCGAGACCGGCCACCACGTCGTACACGGTGGTCGGCGTGCCCGAGAGGGCGAGCCGCACGTTCTGGCCCACGATCCCTCCGACGCCGATGGCGAACGCCTTCTCCACGACCACGACCCGCTTGGCGCCGGCGAGGGCAGTGCGGACCTCCTCGAGCGGATAGGGGCGGAAGGTCTTCACCCCGAGAGCGCCGATGCTCACGCCGTCGTCACGCAGTTCGTCCACCACGTCCTGGATCGTGCCGAGCACCGATCCGAGCGCCAGCACCACCGTCTCCGCGTCCTCGGTGCGGTAGCCGCTGATGAGGCCGCCCGCCTCGCGCCCGAACGTCTGCTTGAACTCGGCCGCGATCTCGGGGATCAGGTCCAGCGCCTGCATCTGCTTGGCGTGCATCAGGTACTTGACCTCGGAGAAGGCCTCGGGTCCCACCATGGCCCCGATCGTCACCGGCTCGGCCGGGTCCAGCACCTGCATCGGCTCGTAGGGTGGGAGGAAGGCGTCAACCTGCTCCTGGGTGGGCACGTCCACCCGTTCGTACGCGTGGGTGAGGATGAAGCCGTCCATGCAGACCATCACCGGCAACGAGAGTTGCTCGGCGAGCCTGAACGCCTGAATGTGGAGGTCGAGCGCCTCCTGGCCGGACTCGGCGTAGAGCTGAATCCAGCCCGAGTCGCGCTGCGACATCGCGTCGCTGTGGTCGTTCCAGATGTTGATCGGCGAGCCGATCGCCCGGTTGGCCAGGGTCATCACGATCGGCAGCCCGAGGCCCGACGCGTTGTAGAGCGCCTCCGCCATGTAGAGCAGGCCCTGGCTCGCGGTGGCGGTGTACGGGCGGGCGCCGGCGGCCGAGGCGCCGATGGCCACGGACATCGCGGCGAACTCCGACTCGACGCTCACGTACTCGCAGGGGGAGAGCTCGCCCGTACGCACCTTGTCCGAGAGCGCCTCGACGATGTGGGTCTGGGGTGAGATCGGGTAGGCGCAGATCACCTCGGGACGGCAGAGCGCGATCGCGTCCGCCACGGCCTGGGAGCCCTCCTTCTGATCAAGCAAGGAGCGCCTCCTGCTCAGAGCGCACGAAGCCGAACGCGGCCCGCGCGGCGGCCACATTCGCGTGGCCCATCTTGCCCGGGAACTTGCGGAGTACTGCGGCGGCCACCGAGTCGAGGGTGACCAACCCGCTCAAGGCGGCGAACCCGCCGAGCAGCACCGCGTTGGGGATGGGGCGTCCCACGTGCTCGCGGGCCAGGTCGGTCGCGGGGACGGTGAGGAGGCGCTCGTGCCGGAACCCGCTCGCGAACTCGCCCAGGCCGAGATCGTCGAAGCTGCGTGCCGAGTTGATGAGGATGTAGCCGTCTTCGCTCAACCCGCCGAACACATCAACCTGGTGCAGGAGCGTCGGGTCCTGGATGATCAGCGCGTCGGGCTCGGAGATCGGCTCGCGGGCTCGGATCTCGCGGTCGTCGATGCGGCAGAAGGCCACCACGGGCGCACCCATGCGCTCGGAGCCGAAGCTCGGGAAGGCCTGCGCTTGCCGGCCCTCGATGAACGCCGCCACCGAGAGCATCTCGGCGGCGGTCACGACGCCCTGGCCGCCGCGCCCGTGGATGCGCACCTGGAACACGCCTTGCACGGTAGCCCGGCAGACCGTCCAGGGCGTCCGTAGTTCGCCCGGACCGGGCGGGGAAGGACCGCGGGTCGCCCTCAGCGGCGCGGCGTCCGGACGGCAGCTCAGCTGAGCTTCACCACCGCGTATTCCACCCGCTCCGCCACGTCCACCACCATCTCGCCGATGCGGAGGCAGCGGCGGTACAGCTCGCGCCGCGCTATGCGCTCCCGCTCCTCCTTCACGTCCAGCAGCGCCGCCATCCCCGTGTAGTAGCTGTGCTCCATCCGCCGCTCCGTCTTGATGGCGGCCTCCACAGCCTCCGTGGCGGCTTCGCCGCTCGAGTCGAGCCGGTCCAGCGCCTCGTCGATGTTGCGCACCGCCTCGCCGAGCAGCTCCGCCATCTTTGCCATGCGGGCGTCGGGCGGGCACGCCATGGCCTCGGACTCGTTCACGATGTCGCGCGCGTAGTTGAGGATCCAGTCGAGGCCGCGGGAGAGGGTGAACACGTCCTCGGGCTCGATGGGAGTGACGAACGCCTCGTGCAACGCGCCGAGCACCTCGCGCTTCGCCGCGTCCCCTCGGTGCTCGGCGTCGCGGAGCCTGGTCGCGGCATCGCCGTCACCCGCGCTCCATTCCGCCAGGGCATCGAGGCCCTCGATCGTCACGGCGGCCTGGCGGCGCAGCTTCCCAAGGATGTCCGGCTGCTCCGGCAGAAACCAGCGACGGTGCTTCACGTGATCAGCTGCACTATCTCGAAGACCGTGATCGCGAGCGCTCCGGTCGCGGGGATCGTGATGACCCACGCGAGGGCCATGTGGCGGACGATCGCCCAGTGCACGTGACGCCAGCGGGCGCGGCCGCCGCCGACCCCCACGACCGAGGAGGCCACGACCTGGGTGGTCGACGCCGGCGCCCCGGCCAGCGATGCGCCGAATATCACCGCCGCCGAGGCGGTCTGGCTGGAGAGCCCGTCGACGGGCTGGATCCGGTAGATGCGGCGGCCCACGGTGCGAATGATGCGCCATCCTCCCAGGGCTGTGCCCAGGGTGAGGGCCAGGGCGCAGAGCAGCTTCGCCCAGTTGGGACCCTCCAGCGAGTCGATCTGGCCCTCGGCCAGCAGCAGCGCGGCGATCACGCCCACCGACTTCTGTGCGTCGTTTGCCCCGTGGCTGAAGGCCAGCGCCGCGGACATGCCCCATTCCCCGGCGCTCACGGGTGCGTTCCAGCGCCTCGTGGCGTGCCGGGCCAGCAGGCGGATGAGGCGGATCACCAGGAACGCGCCGAGGGCACCGAGAGGGGGCGAGATCGCCAGCGCTATCAGGGTGCCGAACACGCCCACCGGATGTCCGCTCTCAATGCCGCCCCAGTTGATGGCGTCCGCGCCGCCCTCAACGAGCCCCGCGCCCACGAACCCCCCAACCAGCGCGTGGCCGGAGCTCGAGGGAAGCCCGAGCCGCCAGGTCACGAGGTTCCAGGTCACCGCGGCCGCCAGCCCCGACCCGATGACGGCCACCGCGGCAGACGGCGAGACGGTGACGATGCCGCCGATCGTGTCGGCGACGGCGCCGCCGACCAGGAACGGCCCCACAAGGTTGAACACGGCGGCGAGGACGATGGCCTGCCCGGGGCGCGCGGCGCGCGTGGCCACGAGCGTGGCGATCGCGTTCGACGCGTCGTGGAGCCCGTTGGTAGCGGCGAAGACGGCAGCAAGGACGATTGCCGCGACAAGGGCTGCGTCCATTTGCCGACTCTACGGCTCCGGGCCGCGCCCGGACCCGCGCGCGGTTACGCTCCCCTGCCTTGGCCCGGCCCGACGACACGGTCGAACGCGGGACCGCCTTCGGCACGATCGTGTGTGCCGTCGATCCGCGTGCCCCGAGCGCCGAGGCGGTGCGGCAGGCGGTGTGGCTGTCGGCTCCGGCCACGGATCTCACCTTCCTGGCCGTGGTGGCGGGGCGCGCGGAGGACGAGGCGGCCGAGGCCGGGGTGGCTCTCGACGAGGCGGCGCGCCTGGCGGGGGAGCACGGCATCGCCGCCACCACCCGCACGATCACGAGCCAGAATGCCCCTGAGGGCGTGATCGATGCGAGCACGGGGGCCGACCTCCTGGTGGTGGAGGCGGGGGCCCGCGACGTGTGGATCGGGGGGATGGCCTCCGCGGCCGTGCACGCGGCGCCGCTGCCGGTTCTCGTGGCGCGCACGGCTCCCGACCCCCGCGACCTGCCCGCGCTCGTGCTGGTGGCCACCGATGGCTCGCCCGAGTCCCGGCGCGGCGTAGCCCTCGCCGGCCGTATCGCCTCCCAGAGCGGCTCGCGCGCGGCTCTCATCCAGGTGGCGGACGGACGCCTCGCGGGAGGTAGCGCCCTCGCCGAGGACGCCGCGGCGCTCAGCGGACAGCCCGGCGCGGAGCCCGCGGTGCTCGAGGCTCACGGCGACCCAGCCGCCGGTATCGCCGAGGCGGCCCGGCGGGAGCGCGCGTCACTAGTGGTGATCGGAAGCCGTGGCCTGGGCCGGGCGCGCGTGCTCGGCAGCGTGGGCGAGCGGGTGGCGCACGAGGCGCCCTGCTCCGTGCTCGTGCAGCGCGAGGGCGCGGCGTAGGCGCGGCCCGCCGTCGCTCCATGTCGCCTCTCGCCACCATCCTTCTCACGATTGCGGGCGTGGCGCTCGCGGCGGTGGCCGTGCGCGATGCCTTCGACGCCCTGCTCCATCCCGAGGGCAGGGCCACCCTCGGCCGGGCGATCATGCGCGCCGTCTGGGTGCTTTTCAGAGCGCGCCGCTCGCCGCGCCGGGCTCTTCCGCTGGCCGGCCCGCTCGCTCTCACCATCATGATCGCCACCTGGGCGGGGCTGCTGGCAGTCGGATGGGCACTGTTCCTCTGGCCCCACCTAGAGGACGGCTTTCGCCTCAGCGAGCCGGCCGCCGGGGGGCCGGGGTTCGTCGACGCCGTGCACGTGTCCCTCACCACCCTGACCACGGTCGGCTCGGCGGAGGCGATTCCGGTGACACCCTGGCTGCGCGTGGTGGCGCCGATGGAAGCCCTGGTGGGCTTCGGGCTTCTCAGCGCCAGTGTCTCGTATCTGCTGCTGATCTATCCGGTCCTGGCCCGGCGTCGCTCCCTCGCTTATGAGGTGTCGCTCCTTCGCAAGGCCGAGCGCGACGACGGCTGGAGGATCGAGGACCTCGACCCCGGGGCGGCGGAGCGGCTGTATGCCGAGCTCACCTCCCGGCTCGTGGCGGTGGAGCGCGACCTCGTCAACTTCCCGATCGCGTACTACTTCGCCGAGAGCGACGAGCGCTTCTCGCTACCGGCCGTGGCCCCATACATGCTTGGCCTCGGCCGGCGAGGGGTCCGCCCAGACGCGCCGAACCGCGTTCGCCTACGTGCGGGCCTGCTCCTCGAGGCGATGAACGATCTTGCGCTCACCACGGCGAGCCGCTTCCACGGTGTCCGCGCCGACTCTACGGAGGCCGTGCTCGCGGCCTACGCCCGGGACCACGCGAGCACCGTCGTCGACTAGGCGCCGTTGCGCGCGGCGTCCAGCAGCACCCGTCGCTCCGCAGCGGCGATCAGCCGGCGCGCGTTGTCGACCGCGTCCATGTTCACCGACACGGCGTCGATGCCGGCCCTCACGAGCACATCCGCGTACTCCGGGTGCACCGAGGGCGCCTGGCCGCAGATCGATGTCTGGAGACCGAGCGACCTCGCCTTGCGGACCAGCTGGTCGATGTAGGTGACCACCGCGTGGTCGCGCTCGTCGAAGGTCTCGGAGAGCGTCTCCGAGTCCCGGTCGGCCCCCAGCAGGAGCTGCGTCAGGTCGTTGGACCCGATCGAGATCCCCTGGATCCCGATCTCCGCGTACTGCTCCAGCTCGAACAGGACCGAGGGCACCTCGGCCATGGCCCACAGCTCGAAGCCGGGCCGGTCGAGCAGACCGGACTCCGCCACGATCCCGTGGCAGATCGACATCTCGTGCGCCGTGCGCACGAAGGGCAGCATCACGTGCAGGTTCTGGTGGCCCGCGTCGTAGACCCTGGACACGGCGTCGAGCTCCAGGCCCAGGAGGTCCGGCTCGCGGGTGTAGCGGACCGCCCCCCGGTAGCCGATCATCGGATTGGCCTCCTCCGGCTCGAAGCGGTCACCACCCTCGAGTCCGCGGAACTCGTTCGTGCGGAAGTCGATCGTCCGGTAGGTGATCGGGCGCGGGGAGAAACCGCTCGCGAACGCCTCGAGGGCCTTGGCCATGCGGGAGACGAACTCCTCGGTGCGCCCCTGCTCCAGAAGCAGCCGCGGGTGCACGCCCTCCAGCGCCTCGATGATCATCAGCTCCGCTCGCAACAGGCCCACGCCGTCCACATTCAGTGCGGTGGCATGCTCGAGCTGCGAGGGCTCGGAGAGGTTCACCAGCAGCTTCGTGCCGGTGGTCGGCGCGGCAGGAGCCGACCCGACGGCGGTCTCCGGCGCCACATGATCGGCCGCGGCCGTGTGCCCCTCGAGCACCACCCCACGGCCGGCGTCCACGGTCACCTCCTCGCCGTCCCGGAGCTTGTGCGTCGCTGTACCGGTGCCCACGACGCAGGGGATCCCGAGCTCACGCGAAACGATCGCGGCGTGGCAGGTCATCCCCCCCGAATCGGTGACGATCGCCGCGGCCTTTCGCATCAGCGGCACCCAGTCGGGAGCGGTCATGTGCGTCACGAGGATCTGGCCCTCGTCGAGGTCCGGGCTCTCGGCCAGCGTGGCCACCACCTTGACGCGGCCGAAGCCGGCCCCGGGCGCCGCACCGAGTCCGCGAACGAGGATCTCCTCGTCCGCCGCCGGAACGGTCGCGGAACCTGCGTCGGCGGCGGTGCCGCCGATGCTCGTGACGGGCCGCGACTGGAGCATGTGCACGTTGCCGTCCGTGTCGAACGCCCACTCGGTGTCCTGCGGAGCGCCGTAGTGCTGCTCGATCCGGCGGCCCAGCTCGGCCACCTGCCGCACCTCCATGTCGGAGAGCACGGGCGCGTTGGCCTCGTCGGGTCGGGTGTCGCGCGTGATGGTGCCGCCACCGGGCACACCCTCGATCACGAGCTCCTTGGTGTGCACCTCGCGAATCAGAGCGTGGAGCGATTCCTTGTCCACCACGTAGCGGTCGGGTGACACCGAGCCCGAAACCACGGACTCGCCGAGCCCGAACGCGCCCTCGATCACGAGCCTGTCGGTTCGTCCGGCCGCGGGGTCGATCGTGAACATGACCCCGGAGCGCGTCGACGCTATCTGCCGCTGCACCACCACGGCGATGTCCATGTCGGCCTGGCTGAATCCGCGCTTCGCGCGGTAGAACACGGTGCGGGCGCCGAACAGCGAGGCCCAGCAGTCGCGAAGCGCGTCGAGCAGCGCGTCGCGTCCCTTCACGTTGAGGAAGGTCTCGTTCATGCCCGCGAAGGACGCGGCCTCGGTGTCCTCGGCAGTCGCCGAGGAGCGCACGGCGACGGGCGCCTTCTTCTCCTTGCCGCGCAGCCGCTCGTACGCCGCGGCCACCTCCTCGGCGATCCAGTCTGGAATCGGAGTGGCACGTATCTCCTCACGAAGCTCGGCGGTCACGTCGGCGAGCGCCTTCGAGTCATCCACGTCCAGATCGGCGAGGCGCTCCCCCAAGCGCGTCCGTAGGCCCGTCTCCTCGATGAACGCGGCATAGGCAGGGGCCCCTACGACGAAGCCGTCCGGGACGGGGATCCCCGCGGCGGTGAGCTCGCCGAGGTTGGCGCCCTTCCCGCCGGCCCAGGCCACGTCGGCCCTGGACAGCTGATCGAAGAAGCGGACGGCTGTTTGAGTGGCGGTGGCGCTGGTCATTACGGCGACGCTACGCCTGCCGGCCCGCCCTGCCATCAGGAGTTGACCGCAGGACGGCCACGGGATTCACCGCGCGTTTCGAGCACGCGGTCACGCAATCCGTAACAATCGGCCGTTAGCCGCGCGCATCGACCTACAGAGAGACCAGAGGTGACCAGTGGCACCACGCACCACCAGCAAGAGCAAGGCAGGAGGGAAGTCCAGGTCCCGGGTATCGGGTGGGCAGCAGGCCCTCGACCGACTGAATGACGCTATCGACGCGGCCGAGAAAGCCCTCAAGGACCTTCGGGCCGAGATGGGCCGCGGCCAGCGCACGATCCTCAGGGACGTGGACACCACGCTCCGAGATGTCCGCAAGCACGTGCGCGGTATCCGGAAGGAGGTGGCCAAGGAGCTGGAGGATCTCCAGAAGGCGGCCACCGGGAGGGTCGCGACCGCACGCGGCGCCGCCAAGAAGCCGGCCGCCAAGAAGCCGGCCGCCAAGAAGGCCACCGCGCGGAAGCCGGCGGCCAAGAAGACGACCACGCGAAAGACCGCGGCCGCGAAGCCCGCCGCCCGGAAGAGCACCGCGCGCAAGAGCTAGGCGACCGGGTGGGGAGCCGCGGCCGTCGGGGCCGCGGCGCCGCTCCCTCGCTCTCTAGGACTTCACTAGAGGAACGACGAGCACCGGCCTGCGGGCGATGTGCAGCAGGCGCTGCGTGACGCTTCCGAGCAGCAGCCCGGCTATGGCGGAATGCCCTCGCGTTCCCACGACGATCAGGTCGGCCTTCGCCTCTTCCGCGATCTCCTCGATCGGGTGTGCCGGCCCGCCGAGCATGATGTTCCGCATCACCGCGGTCGTGTCGATCCCCTGCTTCGTGAGCTCGCCGGCCTGCCCGCGGATCTCCTCCTGAATCTCATCCTCGCTCGCGACTATCGGACCTCCGCCCTTGCCGGCCACGTCCTGCTCCACATGAACGATCACGAGCTTCGCGCCATCGCGCTTCGCGAGCTCCGCGGCCACCGACATCGCTTGCTTCGACGCATCCGATCCGTCGAGCCCCAACACGATCGTCTTGAACATCTCTTCTCCGGGTTCGTGAGCTTGGCGAGCAGAATCTGACGACGCCCCGCCCGGAAGGCAACCCTGAGAATCAGTAGTCGCCCCGGACAACGTCCCGTGATCTCCGCCGAAGCGCCCGATGGCCTCGATCGGGAAGCTGCTGTCGTGTCGTTCCCCACGACCATCCCGGTGGGGGGGCCACCCGCAAAGGATCTCCCGGTGGTTGGTCCCTCGGTGGCCGCTCGCCTCGACGAGCACGTCGAGCGCGGGCGGACCGCCGCCCGGGAGTTCCGCAAGCTCGACCAGGAGACCGTGGACAGGATCGTCTGGGCGATGGTCGTGGCCGGTCTTCGCAACGCCGTTGATCTCGCCGAGCTCGCGATGGAGGAGACCGGCTTCGGCGTGTTCGAGGACAAGGTCGTGAAGAACTACGTGGCCACCGAGTTCCTCTTCGACTACCTCAAGGACAAGCGCTCCGTGGGCGTGATCGACGAGGATCCCGAGCGCGGCATCCAGTACGTGGCCGAGCCGATCGGCGTGGTGCTCGCCCTCACGCCGATCACCAACCCAACCTCCACGGTCCTGTTCAAGTCGATCGTGGCCGCGAAGACGCGCAACGCGATGATCTTTCGGCCGTCCGCGCGTGCAGTCCGCTGCGCGGAGCGCGTGGTGGAGATCCTCCAGGCCGCGGGTGAGCGCGAGGGGCTCCCGCCGCATGCGCTCCAGGTGGTGCCCGATCCCAGCCTCGAGGTCTCCCAGTACCTCTTCCACCACGACGGGGTGGACTTCATCTGGACCACGGGTGGTCCGAAGGCCGTGGCCGCCGCCAACCAGGCGGGCAAGCCCTGCCTCAGCGTGGGAGCCGGCAACGCCCCCGTGTACCTGCACTCCAGTGCCGACGTTCAGATGGCCGCGGTGGACATCCTGATCTCCAAGACCTTCGACGCCTCGGTTATCTGCCCCGCAGAGCAGACGTGCGTGATCCACGAGGCGATCTGGGACGAGACGCTGGCCGAGCTCCAGCGTCTCGGCGCCCGGCTGCTCGACGAGGACGAGGTGCGGCGCCTCGCCGACCTCTCGTTCCGTCCCGACGGAGGTGTGGAGATCCGCGCCCTCGGCCAGTCGTGCGCGAACCTGGCCACCATGGCCGGATTCGAGGCCGGTCAGGAGGATAAGGTCCTGCTCGCGCCGCTTCCCTCGGATCCCGAGGAGCTCGCCCGCCATCCGTTGATCCGGGAGAAGCTGATGCCCGTGCTGGGCGTGGTGCGCTCTCCCTCGGTGGAGCACGCCATCACGGTCTGCGACCTGGTCACCGAGCACGGGGGCCTGGGCCACACGTCCGCGGTCTATGCGACCGACCAGACCGTGATAGACAGCTTCGCGGAATCGATCCGCACCGGCCGCATCCTGGTGAACGCGCCGACGGCCGTGGGCGCACTGGGCGGCGTCTACAACTCGATGACGCCCACCTTCTCCCTCGGCTGCGGCACCTGGGGCGGCTCGGTCACCACCGACAACATCAACTACCGCAACCTGCTGAACGTGAAGACGGTGTCCCGGCGCCAGGCGCCCTCGCAGTGGTTCCGGGTTCCCTCCGACACCTACTTCAACCCCGGCGCGCTCGACACTCTGCGAGAGGTCCGGGCGCGCCAGGCGATGCTCGTCACCGACCCCGAGGCGGAGGCCCGCGGAGTGGCCGACGAGGTGCGAGCGCACCTCGGCGACATGGGCGTCCATGTGTTCTCCGCGATCGAGCCCGAGCCCACGGAGGCGCAGATCCGCGCGGGCGTGAAGGTGCTGGACGAGCTTTGCCCCGACCTCCTGATCGCCGTCGGCGGCGGGTCGGTGATGGACGCGGCGAAGGCCATGCGCCTATTCCACGAGAGTCCCGAGCTGAGACTCGACGAGCTCACGCTTCCCTTCCTCGACGCCCGCAAGCGCGTGGCCCACTTCCCGCAGGTAGATCACTCGCTCCGGCTGGTGGCGATCCCCACCACGTCGGGGACGGGGTCCGAGGTCTCCCCGGCGGCCGTGATCACGGTCGAGGGCCGCAAGGAGACGCTCGTGGACTATTCGCTGGTCCCGGACATGGCGGTGGTTGACCCGCGTCTCACTCTCTCGATGCCGCCCACCCTCACCGCGGACACGGGCATCGACGCGCTCACCCATGCCCTCGAGGCGGTGGTGTCGATCTTCGCCTCCCCCTACACGGACGCGTTCTGCGTCCAGGCGATCTATCAGATCCTTCCGAACCTCCCGCGGGCCTATGCGGACGGCTCCGATCTCGAGGCCCGCACGGCGATGTCGAACGCCGCCACGATCGCCGGCCTCGCGTTCTCCAACGCCTTCGTCGGAGTGAACCATGCTCTCGCGCATGCCGCCGGCGCGCGTTTCGGGATCGCCCATGGGCGCGCCAACGCGATCTTCCTCCCGCATGTCCTTCGCTACAACGCTTCGCTCCCGAGCAAGTTCATGCCCGCGCCGGGGTACACCGCCTATGTGGCACCGGAGAAGTACGCCCAGGTGGCATGGATCGTCGGCCTCGGAGGAAGGACCGAGGAAGAGCGCCGCGAGCGGCTCTTCGCAAAGGTCGAGGAGCTGCTCGACCAGGTCGGCATGCCGCACTCGCTGGAGCAGGCCGGGGTGAGCCGCGCGGAGTTCGACGAGGCCCTGCCCGAGCTGGCGCGCAACGCCTTCGCGGACGCGAGCCTTCGCACCAATCCGCGCATCCCGACGGTACGAGAGCTCACCGCGCTCCTCGAAGCGGGGTTCAACGGCTGGGAGGCCCAGGATCGCGGCTGACGAGGACCCCGGGCTCGCCGGCGCGGCCGCCCAGCTCACCCACGT
The DNA here is from genome assembly GCA_963819115.1 of uncultured Thermoleophilaceae bacterium. Classification (GTDB taxonomy): domain Bacteria; phylum Actinomycetota; class Thermoleophilia; order Solirubrobacterales; family Thermoleophilaceae; genus JACVRW01. The sequence continues at coordinate 312,588 of CAWFUR010000012.1, forward strand.
ACCGATGACCACCCTTCCCTGGGAGCGGCTCGCGGACGTGTTGACGCCGGCCCAGACGGACGAGCTGCGCGCCACGGTCGAGCGCGCCCGGAGTTTGCTGGCCGGCCGAGTGGTGTGGAACGTGAGCTCCACGGCGAACGGCGGTGGCGTGGCGGAGATGCTCCACTCGCTGATTGCCTACTCCCGCGGCGCGGGTGCGGATGCTCGCTGGGTGGTGATCGAGGGTGACGCGGAGTTCTTCCGAATCACCAAGCGGCTGCACAACCGCCTGCATGGCGCCGACGGCGACGGGGGAGCGCTGGGAGCCGCGGAGCGGAGGGCCTACGACGCGGTGACCGAACGAAACGTCCGGGCACTGGAGGAGCTGATCCAGCCCGGGGACATCGCCATCCTCCACGATCCCCAGACCGCCGGTCTGATCGGACCGCTGACTGACCGAGGTGTGCGCGTGATCTGGCGCTGTCACGTGGGGGTGGACGTGGCCAACGGAGAGGCACACGAGGCCTGGCGTTTCCTGCTCCCCTATGTGCGGCCCGCGGCCAGGTTCGTCTTCTCCCGCGAGTCGTTCGCGTGGGACGATCTCGACCCCGAGAAGGTGGTGGTGATCCCGCCGTCGATCGACCCCTTCTCGGCCAAGAACGAGGATCTCAGCGCTAAGGCGGTGACTGCGATTCTTCGCTGCGCCGGCATCGAGGCGGGAAGGTGCCGTTCCTCGGACGCCGTGTTCACCCGCGAGGACGGCACCCCCGGCCGTGTCGACCGCGTGGCCGACATGGGTGGGTCCAGCCAGGTCGACGCGTCCGTGCCGCTCGTTGTTCAGGTGTCGCGCTGGGACCGCCTGAAGGACCCGGCGGGTGTGCTCGCGGGCTTCGTGAGCGGCATCGCGCCCCGGACGGACGCCCATCTCCTGATCGCAGGTCCGGCGGTGGCGGCGGTCACCGACGATCCGGAAGGGCTCGCGGTGGTCGAGGAGATGCTCGCCCAGCGGGCCGCGCTTCCCGAAGAGGTGCGGACCCGCGTCCACCTCGTGTCGCTACCGATGGACGACCCCGCCGAGAACGCGGCGATGGTCAACGCGCTCCAGCGGCATGCCGCCGTCGTGGTGCAGAAGAGCCTCGCCGAGGGATTCGGGCTCACCGTGGCCGAGGCCATGTGGAAGGGCGCGGCGGTGGTGGCCAGCAGGGTGGGCGGCATCCAGGACCAGGTCCGCGACGGCGAGACCGGCCGCCTCGTGGACCCGCACGACCTCGAGGCCTACGCCGACGCCGTGGTGTCGCTCATCGATGACCCGGGTGCCGCCGCCCGAATGGGAGCCGCCGCCAGGGACGAGATCAGGGATCTATTCCTTGGCGCGCGCCACCTGAAGCAGTACGTGGACCTCTGCGAAGACGTGCTCACCCAAGCGCGTTAGTCTCGCGCGCCGATGACGGACGGGCAGGAGACGACCCTGAGGTCGGGGGACCGGGTCCTGATCCGACCGATTCGTCCCAGCGACAAGAAGCGGCTGCTCGAGGGCTTTCACCGCATGAGCCCCGAGTCGCGCTATCGCCGCTTCTTCTCGCCGATCAACGATCTCGGCGCCGGCCAGCTGCGCTACCTCACGGAGGTGGACCATCACACGCATGAGGCGCTGGCCGCCCTCGATGCGACCGGTGGCGAGCCACTCGGCGTGGCGCGATTCATCCGTACCAAGGACGATCCGCGCATCGCTGAGGTGGCGGTGGCGGTGGTGGACGAGTGGCAGGGGCGTGGCCTGGGCACGGAGCTGCTCAGCGAGCTGGCTGCGCGGGCGCGCGAGGAGGGGGTCGAGCACTTCAGCGCCTTCGTCCTCCAGCAGAACAGGCCGATGCTCGAGCTGCTGGATGAGCTGGGGGACGTGCACGTCGTGAGCCGCGACGGCGGGGTGGTGGAGCTGCTCACCGACGTCCCCGACGAGGGTGTCCCGCCCGCGATCGGCGGCACGATCCGTGCGGTTGCGCGAGGGCACGTCTCCGTCGACCCCAGGCACCCGACCGTCGCGAAGGACGCCCCGGAGGGCCGCTAGCCGTGCGGCTGGGACCGTCTTCGGGTGCCGGCGCAGAGGGCCCGCAGCTCGGCGTCGAAGGCCTTGGCGAGCGGGGCCGGATCCGGGACGAGGCCCACGTCGGTCATGAAGCCGACGGTCACCTCGCCGGCGTAGCTGAAGATGCTCACGGTCATCCCCATGCCGCCTGAGCAGGGCGCCCACACGAGAACCCCGGCCACCGCCGTGCCCGCGAGGTAGACCGTGTCGGCGGGCCCGGGCACGTTCGTCACCACCGCGCTCGCCCGGCTGGAGAAGAAGCCGATCAGCCGGTCCTCCACCCGCGGGAGCGTCATGCCGATCGCGCTGAGGATCCCGTAGGCGATGGGGCCCTCGTGCGAGTCCTTGACGGCATCCATGCGCCGCTTCACCTCGGCCAGCCGCTCGGTCTGCCCCGCGATCCCCACAGGCAGTGCGATCAGCAGCAGCGCGAAGCTGTTGCCCAGCTCGCGCGGCACGGGCTCGTCCAACGGCCGGAGGTTGAACGGGACCATGATGTGCAGCTCGTCGGGAGTCTCGTCGCGGCTCTCCAGGTACGTCCGCAGGGCGCCGGTCACGGCGGCCACGAGCACGTCGTTGATCTTGCCGTCGGCCCGGTGCGCCGAGGTGCGAACACGGTCCAGTGAGAACGGGGTGGACCACGCGACCCGCCGTCCGCCGTGCAGCGGCGAGCTCAGCACCGTGCGGGTGTCGCTGGAGGCCGTGAGGAGCTTGGCCAGCGTGCCAGCGTCGCGAAGCGCGACCGTGCCCAGCTCGGCGAGGTGGGCAGGATGCACGAGCGACTCCATGCCCTCGTGCACGGCCGTGCCGGTCGCGTGGCGGAGCGCGGAGAGAGCCGAGCCGGCCGGATGCACCAGCGCGCTGAGCGCGGAGCGGGGGTGGTCGGGGCCGCTCGGCGAGTCGGGTTCGAGATCGCCGTCGGGATCGGGGTCGGTGATCGACAGCATCACCCGCGAGAGGGCGATCCCGTCCGCGATGCAGTGATGGATGCGGAAGAGCAGCGCGCAGCCGTCGCCGTAGCCCTCGATGAGGTAGGCGTGCCACAGCGGCCGCGTGCGGTCGAGGGGAGGAGTGATCAGGTCGCCGACCAGATCCTGAAGCGCCTCCCTGTCACCGGGAGCGGGGAGCGCAAGCCGGTGCATGTGGTGCTCGATGTCGAACCGCGCATCGTCCACGAAGCGCGGCCGGCCGGGCACCGTCTCGGCCACCCGGCGCCGGAAGCGGGGCCACTCGCCCACCACCCGCCGCGCGAACAGCTCCTTCGTGCGCGCCCAGTCGAGCGGCTCGTCGAACCAGATCAGCGCATTCACGACCATCGGGTTGGCCGGGCTATCCATGTGGAGCCACGCCGCGTCGGCGGCGGGCATGGACGCGGAGCTCATGGGTGCACGCTAGGTCACCGCGGTGCTCTCCACATCAGGTGCATGCCGCGGCCAGGGCGCGGCGGAGTACGGAGCCGGGGGGATCGTGCATGACCACCCGGGGGGGCGCGCGGGATCCTCACGCGAGCACGGGGAGATCGTGGCCCACCGCGCGCAGCTGCATCTCCCAGAGCTCCCCCGGCGTGTAGAGCTCCTGACTGAGCGTGTAGCAGTCCTCGAGGTGAACACACGGCCCCTCGTCCAGTCCGAGGGTCCCGGCCACCCGGAAAAGCCGCAGGCCGTCGGTCAGGTACAGGTCGTGACCGCTGCCGACCGTGCGCAGGTAGTGAAGCCATTCGGGGACTCGAGAAACGCCGATCAGCACACGATTGAACGTACCGCTCGGGCAGTGCGGGCCCCATCCCCCGAACGTGCCGTTTGCAGGGCAAAAACCCCGTAAGACAAAGCGCTTACGGCTTCCATCGTTCTAAGCCGTTTGGGGGAGTCCATACGCTCGTCGCATGAGGGAGCGCCCACTCGCACCGGGCATCGACGTGCCGGTGGTGGGCCTCGGCACCTGGGCCGTGTTCGACCTCCCGCCCGGCCGGCAGGGTGTGGCCGACGCCGTGGTCACGACCATCCAAGACGCGGGCGGCCGCGTGATGGACTCGTCGCCGATGTACGGCCGCGCAGAGGCAGCGCTGGCGGCCGCGCTCGGGTCGCGACGCGACGAGGCCTTCGTGGCCACCAAGATCTGGACGCCCTCGGTGCCGGAGGGCCGGTCGCAGTTCGCCCGCCAGCTCGAGTGGTACGGGGGGCGGGTCGATCTCGAGCAGGTGCACAACCTCGTGAACTGGGAGGGCCAGCTCGCGTGGATGGAGGAGGGGCGCGAACGCGGCCGGATCCGCCTCCTCGGCGCCACGCACCACAACCCCTCCGCCTTCGGCGAGCTGGCCCAGGTCATGCGGACGGGCCGGATCCAGGCGATCCAGGTTCCGTACAACCCGGGCGAGCGGGAGGTGGAGCGCGAGATCCTGCCCCTCGCCGCCGACCTGGGGCTCGGAGTGCTGGTCATGCGCCCGCTCGGAAGCGGCGCGCTGGGTGCCGGGCCCGCGGCCGGGGAGCTGCGTGCCCTGGGGGTGGAGACCTGGGCTGAGGCGGTGCTCGTCTGGGCACTCTCGGACCCGCGCGTCACCGTGGCGATACCCGCCACCAGCAGCCCCGTGCATGCGCTGGCCAACGCTCGTGCGGGCGACCATCCCGGCTTCGGTCCCGACGAGCGCGCCCTGGTCGAGCGCCTCTGGACCGAGCGCCGGTCGTAGGCTGCCGCCATGGCCGTCCGCCACGGGATCTTCGTCGCGCCCTTCGAGGAGCTCTCGGAGCCCGCGCTCGTGGCCGAGCTGGCCGAGCGGGCGGAGGAGCGGGGATGGCACGGCCTCTTCCTCTGGGATCACGTTCAGTACCGCCCGCCCGTGGAGCGCGTGGCCGATCCCTGGATCACCCTCGCGGCGGTGGCTGTGGCCACGGAGCGCCTGATCATCGGTCCGCTCGTCACCCCTCTCCCCCGGCGGCGCCCGCATCAGCTCGCGCGCGAGACGGTGACGCTCGACCGCCTCAGCGGCGGGCGCCTCGTGCTCGGGGTGGGAAACGGCAGCGAACGCACCCCCGAGTTCGATCCCGTCCGCTTCGGCGAGGAGGGCGACGCCCGCGCCCGGGCGCGCCTGCTCGACGCCGGGCTCGAGCTCCTCGAGGCCTACTGGCGCGGCGAGTTCGTGCCGCCTCCGGTCCAGACCCCGCGTATCCCTGTCTGGGTGGCCGCCCGCTGGCCCCACAGGCGCCCGCTGCGCCGAGCGGCGCGCTGGGACGGCCTCTTTCCGATCGACATGCCCGGACCGGAGGCCCTGGCGGAGCTGAGGGAGGAGACGGAGGCCCTGCGCGGGCCCGGCGCCGGCGGGCCGTTCGATGTCGTGGTCGACAACCCGGCGGGCACCGATCCTCGGCCCTGGATCCAGGCGGGGGCCACGTGGTGCCTGATCGGCTTCGGCCCCCAGCCCTCGCCCCGCGAGGTCGAGGAGGCGATCGACGCCGGGCCGCCGGCCTGAGTGGTCATGCTCCGCCGCGTGACCGCCACCCGGTATGTCGCGCCCCTGCGGGAGGGTGGATCGCTCCCGGGGCTGGTGGAGGCCGACGACGACGGCCTGTACGTCATGAAGTTCCGCGGGGCCGGACAGGGCCCGGCCGCGCTCGTGGCCGAGGTGGTGACCGGCGAGCTTGCGCGCAGTCTCGGTCTCCGCGTGCCCGAGCTGGTGCTGGCCGAGCTCGAGCCCGAGCTGGCGCACGCGGAGCCCGATGCCGAGATCCAGGAGCTGGCCAAGGCCAGCGCGGGTGTGAACCTCGGCGTGGACTTCCTCCCGGGAGCGCTCCCCTTCACCCCCGCCGCGGGAGCCGCTCTCGGTCCCGGCACGGCGGCCGACGTGGTGTGGCTGGACGCGCTGGTCATGAACGTGGACCGCACGCCGCGGAACCCGAACCTGCTCGTCTGGCACGAGCGCACTTGGCTGATCGACCATGGGGCGGCCTTCTACCTGCAGCACGGCGGCGCGCCGCTGGCCGACTCGGCCGATGCGCCGTTCCCGCTGATCGCCGAGCATGTGCTCCTGCCCCACGCGGGATCGGTGGCCGAGGCCGACGAGCGGCTCGCGGCGAGGGCGCTGGAGGCCGCCGGTCCCGCGGTGGAGCTGGTTCCCGCGGACTGGCTCGGGGAGGACCCCGACGCGCGCCGCGCGGACGTCGCCGCCTTTCTCAGCCGGCGCCTCGACGGTCCCAGGAGCTTCGTCCAGGAAGCCGAGCGTGCCCGGGCGTAGCGCGTTCCAGTACACGATCCTCCGGGTGGTGCCCCGGGTCGAGCGTGGCGAGCGCATGAACGTGGGCGTGGTGGTGCACTGCTCCCAGCGCAGGTACCTGGGCGCCCGGGTTGCGTTGGACGAGGCGCGGCTCGCCGCCCTCGCTCCCGGGCTCGACCCCGCCACCGTCCGTCCCCACCTCGACGCCGTGCTGGCCGTGGTTGAGGGCGACCCCGCCGGTGGCCCGCTCAGCGCCCTGAGCGACTCGGAGCGATTCGGCTGGGTGGCCGCGCCCTCCTCCACGATGATCCAGCCCTCACACGTGCACACGGGCCTGACCGAGGATCCTGAGGCCACGCTCGCTCACCTCTTCGAATCCCTGGTGGGGTCCTAGACGAAAAGGGACTGCCGGAGCCCGCCTCGTCGAAAGCGGGCAGCCGGCAGTCGGATTTCACTATGCATCCGATCTGGCGAACGTGCGCAGGTCAGGCTTCGGTCTTGGCCAAACCCTCGACCTTCGGGGCCATCCGCTCCGCCACGGCCATGATCGCCGAGACGGGCCGGAGCATCACCGTGAACTCCTCGATCAGGCCGTCATCGCCCATCCGGAGGTAGTCCAGGCCCTGCACCGACTTGTCGCCGACACGCGCGCGGAACATCAGCGCCACGGTGTCCCCGGCGCTCAGCTCGTCGGTGTACTCGAAGTCCTCGAACACGGACATGATCGCCGCCAGCACGCCGGCGGTGGACTCGCGGCCGTCGAAGGGCCGGAAGGCCACGGGGCTGTGGAATTGCACGCCCGGGGCGAGCGTGGCCACCATGGCCGCGTGGTCACCGGCGAGGACCGCCTCTTTGAATGGGTGGCTCATGGGCGCAGCCTAGCCGCCCGCCTGCATACGCTGTGGCCGTGGGATCGAGGGAGATTCGCTCGTGGCTGATGGACATGGACGGCGTGCTCGTGCACGAGGAGCTGCCACTGCCCGGGGCGGCCGAGTTCCTCGCCCGGCTCACCGAGCTCGACGCGCCCTTCCTGCTGCTCACCAACAACTCGATGTACACGCGCAGGGATCTCGCAGCCCGCCTCAGGCGCAGCGGGCTGGAGGTGCCGGAGGAATCGATCTGGACCTCGGCGCTCGCCACCGCCAACTTCCTGGAGAACCAGCGCCCACACGGCACGGCCTTCGTGGTCGGCGAGGTGGGCCTGACCACGGCGCTTCACGAAGCCGGCTACACGATCACCGACCGCGAGCCCGAGTACGTGGTGCTGGGCGAGACGCGCACCTACAGCTTCGAGATGATCACCCGCGCGATCAGGCTGATCGTGAACGGCGCACGCTTCATCGCCACCAACCCCGACAACATCGGCCCGAGCGCGGATGGCCCGCTGCCCGCCACCGGCTCCGTGGCGGCGCTGATCAGCCGCGCCACCGGGGTCGACCCCTACTACGTGGGCAAGCCGAATCCGCTGATGATGCGATCGGCGCTGAACGCCATCGACGCCCACTCGGAGACCACCGCGATGATCGGTGACCGGATGGACACCGACATCGTGTCCGGGCTCGAGGCCGGGCTGGAGACCATCCTGGTCCTCACCGGCGTGACCCAGCGGGCCGAGGCCGAGAGCCATCCGTTCGTGCCATCACGGATCGTGGAGTCGGTGGCCGACCTGCTCCCGCTGCTCCCCTGAGTTTTCGCCCCGGCCGGGCACGGGTAGAGGAGGGTTTGTGAACCCAAAGAAGACACCGGAGCCAGAGCGCGACCTCGAGCAGATGGAGGAGCAGTCGGAGCGGCTCGGAGAGCACATCGACGAGACGCGCGAAGACTGGGAGCACAAGGAGCAGGACTCTTCGGTGCCCGGAGCACAGCCCCAGGAGGACGAGTGACCGAGACGCCTCGCAAGGAGTCCGACCAGCTGCCCGAGGAGGGTCCGGCCGAGCAGGTGCCGGACGACACCGGGCGCGCCTCGCGTCAGGGCTCTGAGGACTCGCCCGGCGTGCCCGGCGAGGAGGGGACCGCCACCGGGAACCCCGGTGCCGCCGGCTCGGACGAGCCGGACGAGCGCGACTAGAGCCCTTCCGCAGGATTTCCCGCCGCCGCCGCGTACCCTCGTATTCGTGAGGGACGCCGCAAGCGGACCCGTCAAGGCAGCAGTCGCAGCGTTCTTCGCTGTCGGCCTGCTGCTGCTCCTGCTCAACCCGCCGTCACTGTCCGGGGCCGTGGGCCTGATGACCATCATCGGCGGAGCGATAGTGCTCATGGGTCTCACCGCCTGGATGTCCGTCGCCCTCACCGGGGACGAGGGGATGAGCGACCAGGAGTTCGAGCGCCTGGTGCGCCGGAGCGAGGAGCTCGCGCGCCAGCCTGACCTGCGATTCGAGACCGAGGAGTTCGACCTGCTCGTGGCCGAGGCGATCGACGCCCTGCCCGAGGACTTCCAGCGACTCCTCGACGAGACCCCGGTGGTGGTCTCCCGCCGCGGAGCGGAGCATCACGCCTACGGCCACTACTTCGGGGACACCGTGGCCCGCGACAACTACCCGGACCGGATCGTGGTCTACCAGGACACCCTGGAGCGCGACTTCGGACACGATCCCGACCTGCTCCGCGCCCAGGTGGAGCGGACGCTGCGGCACGAGCTGGCCCACCATCTGGGCTGGGGCGAGGCCGGCGTGCAACAGCTCGGCCTCTAGCGCCCCCGCGGGCGCGGCTACCCTACGGGCCGCCTGGAGAGGTGACCGAGTGGCTTAAGGTGCACGACTGGAAATCGTGTGGGCGGGTCAAACTGCCTCGTGGGTTCGAATCCCACCCTCTCCGTCCCGCTGTTCGTGTTCCTTCGTCACTCCTGGTATCCGGCGGGTTTTGGTGTCCAACCGCTCGAGGAGTGCATGAGCGACGTGCGAACCCGAGTATTTGGACCTGATCGCTGAACATGGCTCGTAGCGTCAGCGAGGCTGGCCGCCGGCAATGTTGCAGGCTGGTGTTCTGCGGTGGGGTTAACCCGTCAAGCGCGCAGGAACGTCAACACTGCCAGAACGCGTCGATGATCTTCGGCGTCCTGGACGAGATCGAGCCTCGAGAAGATGCTGCCGACGTGCTTCTCGACAGCTCGCTCGGTGATCACGAGCTGCGACGCAATCGCTCGATTCGAGCGACCCTCGGCCATCAGTGCAAGAACCTCCCGCTCGCGCGGGCTCAGATTCTCGAGTGGGTCCTCGCGACGCTGCCGCCCGAGCAGGCGGGACACGACTTCGGGATCGAGCACCGAGCCGCCATCGACGACCCGACGTACCGAGTCGGTGAAGCGCTCGACGTCGGAGACGCGGTCCTTAAGCAGGTACCCGACCCCCTGAGCGTTCTCCCCGACGAGGTCGAGGGCGTAGCCGCCCTCGACGTATTGACTGAGCACCAGGACACCGGTAGCCGGCAACTCCGCGCGGATCTGAAGGGCGGCGCGGAGGCCGTCGTCGGCGTTGCCAGGGGGCATGCGTATGTCGACCACGGCAGCATCGGGCTTGTGCGCCCTGACCTTGCGAACCAGCTCGTCGGAATCGGCGGCCTGGGCGACTACCTCATAGCCGGCGTCGTCAAGCAGGCGCACGATTCCCTCCCTGAACAGCACTGAGTCGTCGGCCACGACCACCCGACCTGGCGACCCCGCCGATGTCATCCGTGCCTCACCGCATCAGCTTCCGGATCGCCAAGCCGCTGAGCTCGGACTTGGGGATGAATCCGCACGCTCTCGAGTCAGCCAGCGCGCCAGCGAGATAGGACACGTCGCGGCTTGAAGTGAGGATGATGGCAGGACGCCCATTGCGACGCTCAAAGCGCTCCGCGGCGCGAACGCCGTCAAGGTCGGGAAGCTGAATGTCGAGCAGGACGACGTCCGGACGCAGCTCGCGCGCGGATTCGATCGCCGAGGCGGCATCGGCGGCCTCCCCGATCACCTCGAAACCTTCGGCTTCGAGGAAATCCCGTGCGCTGACTCGAAATCCTCGGTGGTCGTCGACGATCAAGATCCTTTCCATCTCGGATCGATCTTCACCCCGAGACGTCAATTCGGCAATGGGGTTAGCCCCACTTGTTTGCCGCGCGGGAGCTTGCCTGCGCCCCGAGCGGGATCTCGGCCCGCAGCGTGGTGCCTTGGTCGGGCGAGCTTTGGACGACAAGCCGTCCCCCGAGCGCTTCGACGCGGTCGACGAGGCCGCGAAGTCCGCCACCGGGCCGCGGGTCGGCACCGCCGACGCCGTCGTCGAAGATCTCCACGGCCGCCCTGCAGCCCGCCTGGCGAACACGGACCGTCACCTCGGAGGGCCGGGCGTGCTTTGCCGCGTTTGCTATGCCTTCCGCGACGATGTAGTAGGCGGCAGCCTCCACCGGGGCCGGCAGGCGCTGCTCCGGAACGCCTTCGAGCAGGACCGGAAACGGGGCAGTTTCGGCCAGGGATTCGAGCGCGGCCCGCAGTCCCCGGTCGGTGAGGATGGCCGGATGGATGCCGCGGGCGAGCTCGCGCAGCTCCTCCAGGGCCGTCGCAAGCTGAGCGTCGGCGGCCTCCAGTCGGCGTCCCGCCGCATCGCGGTCGCAATCGAGCTCGGACCGAGCCTGTCGTAGCGCAAGCGCAAGAGCGACGAGTCTCTGCTGTGCCCCATCATGGAGGTTCCGCTCCAGCCTGCGCCTTTCCGCGTCGGCAGCCTCGACGATCCGGGCGCGCGAGGCGGCGAGTTGTTCGCGTGCATCGACATTGGCAAGCGCGTCAGCGACCAGCTCGGCGAAGCTCGCGATGCGCTCCTCGGTGTCGGGTGGGAAGCCGTAGGGGGAGCCGCTGGTGGTCGCGAGCGCCCCCCAGAGCCTGCCGGCGACCCGGATCGGCGTCGAGACCGCGGAGGCGATGCCGGCCGCCCGAACCAGCTCGGCGCGGGGACCGTTGAAGCGGCTGTAGTCATCGATCCTCTCCGGCCGGCCACTTCGCATCATGCGCGGGATAGCCGTATCGCCTCCCGGCGGCAGGGCCATGCCAACCGGCAGGGAAATCTGCACGCCCGGTCGATTCCAGCCGGCGAGGATCCTCTGGGTCCCGTCGGCCTCGATGCGCAAGAGGTTCGTGGCTTCGCCACCGAGCACGGATCCAAGCTCCTCGCAGACGCACTCGAAGACCTCCTGCGGCTCCGGCTCGCGAGCCACGAGGGTGGCAACCCGTCGCAGCGCAGCCTGCTCGTCGAGCAGGGAATGCAGCCTTTCGCGAGCGTCGGCGTTGGCCAGCGCGTCCCCGACGAGCTCGGTGAAGGCGGCAATCCGGTGCTCCGCTCGCGCCGGGAAGCCTCTTGTCCGCCCGTGCGAAGCTCCCAGCGCCCCCCAGAGCTTGCCCTCGACGTAAACCGGCGCTGAGATCGAGGAGGCGATTCCCACGGCGCGTATCCGCTCGACCAGGTGCCCTGAGGCGATGCTGTCGTAATCGTCGACGCGCTCGGGACGGCCGCTGCGGTACAGCTTGACCGAGGAGGACTCGCCTTTGAGCTCGATGACCTCTCCGGTCTTGAACTCCGGAGAATCCAGCTGCGGCCATTGGCCGACGATCTTTGCCTTGCCGCCGCCGTCGAAGCGGAGCAGGATCGTCCTCTCGACCTCGAGGAGGCTGCCGACCTCCGCGCAGACGCGCTCGAGCACGGCCGAAGGCTCTGGGCCGCCGGCAACGAAGGTCGCGACCCGCCGCAGCGCCGCCTGCTCGTCGAGGAGCTTGCGGAGCCGTTCGCGAGCATCGGCGTCGGCCAGAGCGCTCGCGACCAGCTCGGCGAAGCCGGCGAGCTGCTGCTCGGCTCGCGGCGGAAATGCATTCGCGCGGCCGCTCGAAGCGACGATCGCGCCCCAGAGATTCCCGGCCACTGTGATCGGTGCCGCAACCCCGGACCTGATTCCCGCCTCTCGCAACCGTCGACCCATCGGCCCGGCGGCGTGCGTGTAGTCATCGCCGCGCTCGGGAACGCCGCTGGCCCTGAGCTTTACGACTGCTGTGTCGCCCACGAGCGTCAGCTCTTCACCCGGTCTGCCGACCGCTGCGCCCCGCGCGCCCCAGCCGCCAAGGACGATCGCCCGGTCGGAGCCTTCGAAGCGGACCAGGTTCGCGCTTTCAACGCCGAGCAGAGGGCCGACCTCCGCGCAGACGTGCTCGAACACCTGCGCCGACTCCCCGTCCCCGGCGACGAGGGTGGCCACGCGGCGCAGCGCCGCCTGCTCCTCGAGCACCTGCTCTAGCTCTCCGCGGCCGGAAACGCTTCGCGGCGCCCGCGTCGTGTCTGGATTCGCGCTCAGCCGACCTCCTTTGCTCGCCTCGGAATTATTGCGCCGGAGCTCAGGTCTTGCACAGACACCGGCTAGCCGAACCAACGAACGCCGGTTAGCCCCCGAGGTTGACGCCAGGTACCCGGCTTTTCCCGGCGCCCTCCGCGATCCATCCTGTCGTCGAGTTCATCCGGCAATAGGAGGAACCCGATGTCGACAGCCCGCGAAACAACCAGCAGCATCATCTCGCTGGAGCATCTTGAAACCCGGCTCGAGGGCGAGCTGATCAACGCGGAGGATCCCTCCTACGACGAGGCCCGAAAGGTGTTCTACAAGGGTGTCGACAAGCGGCCGCTCGCGGTCGCGCGGGTCGCCGGCGCCGATGACGTTGCAGCGGTGGTAGACGCCGCTCGTGAGGGTGGGCTGGAGCTCTCGGTTCGCAGCGGCGGCCACAGCCGCCCCGGTTACGGGACGGTCGACGGCGGCCTCGTCATCGACCTCTCCCGGATGGACCGCGTGGATGTGGATGCCGGCGACGGAGTCGCCTGGGTCGAGACCGGTGCAACGGTGGCCAGGTACACGCTTGCCACCGCCGAGAAGGGAGGCACGACTGGACTCGGTGACACCGGCTCGGTCGGGATAGGCGGAATCACCCTGGCGGGCGGGATCGGGTTTCTCGTGCGAAAGACCGGTCTGACGATCGACAACCTGCTCGCGGCCGAGGTGGTGACCGCCAATGGTGCGGTCGTTCAGGCGAGGGAGGACTCGGAGCCCGACCTCTTCTGGGCGATCCGGGGCGGAGAGGGCAACTTCGGTGTCGCCACCCGCCTCAAGCTGCGCCTGGCGGAGGTCTCGCAGATCGTCGGCGGCATGCTGATCCTGCCCGCGTCGCCGCAGGTGATCGCGGGCTTTCTCGAGGCTGCCAATGCGGCCCCCGAGGATCTCTCCACGATCGCGAACGTGATGATCGCCCCGCCAATGCCGTTCCTCCCTGGGGAGGCGCACGGAAAGCCGATCGTGATTGGCCAGTTCGCCTACGCCGGGCCGGTCGAGGATGCTGAGGAGGTTTTCGCTCCCTTCCGGGTACTCGCCAAGCCGCTTGCGGACATGGTCAGGCCGATGCGCTATCCGGAACTCTACGAAGGCCCGGAACAGGAGGCCCGCTTCGCGGCAGGGACCAACTTCTTCGCCGACCTGCTCGACCCGGCAGCCGCCGAGGCGATCCTCGAGCAGCTGCCGAAGTCGACAGCGCCGATGACGGTTGTGCAGCTGCGTGTGCTTGGCGGCGCGGCGGCGCGGGTTCCCAACGACGCCACCGCGTTCGCCCATCGCGACCGAGTGCAATTCGTGAATGTCGCCGCGACGTACATGGACGCTGGCGAGAGAGACGTCCATGACGCCTGGGTCGATGACGTCGCAAACTCACTAGGTAGGAACGGCGCGGGCGGTTACGTCGGCTTCCTCGGTGACGAGGATGAGGCCACGATCCGCTCCGCCTATCCAGGCGCGACCTGGGATCGGCTCCGCGAGCTGAAGCGGCGCTACGACCCGGACAACCTCTTCCACCTCAACCACAACATCCGTCCGGCCAACGGGCGAGGAGGTCGTCAGTGACACGTGAAGTTTCCCCAACCACATCCCTCTCCTCGCATCGCGGGAAGCTGATCCTGGCGCTGCTGACGTCGATCGCGTTTCTCGACTTCGTCGACGCCTCGATCGTCAACGTCGCGCTTCCCTCGATCAGCCGCGGCCTGGACGTCTCAACGCAGGATCTGCAATGGGTACCAAGCGGCTACCTGCTGACCTATGGCGGCTTCATGCTGCTCGGCGGCCGCGCCGCCGACCTGCTCGGCCGGCGGCTGGTGCTTGTCACCGGGATTGTTCTCATCGGCATCTCCTCTTTCGTCGGCGGGCTCGCCCAGAGCTCCGGCGTGCTGATCGGCGCTCGCCTCGCGCAGGGACTGGGCGCAGCTCTGACCCTTCCCGCGGCGCTTTCGATCCTCACCACGACCTTTCGGGACGGCTCCGATCGCAACACGGCGCTCGGGGTCTGGGGCGGCATGGCCGGACTCGCCTCCGCTGTCGGAGTCCTTCTCGGTGGTGTGCTCACCGAAGGGCCCGGGTGGCGCTGGGTGATGTTCGTGAACCCGATCGCCTGCCTGCTGGTGCTCGGCCCGACCTTCCGCCTGATCGACGGCGAGCGCCGCCGCGCCGAGCTTCGAAACTTCGATCTGCTCGGCGCCGTGCTGGCAACCGGCGGGATGCTCCTGTTGATCTATTCGCTTGTAGAGGCTCCCGACGTCGGCTGGGGCGAAGCGCGCACGGTCGCTGGGCTCGGCGGCGCACTGGCGCTGCTCGGGGCCTTCGCGGTCAACGAGCTGCGCCACCCGAACCCGCTGGCTCCTCCCTCGATCTTCCGAATCAACGGGATCGGCTATGCCGATGCCACCGGCTTGATCATGTTCGCGGGCCTGCTTGCGATGTTCTTCTTCCTCACGCTCTACATGCAGGAGGTACTCGGTTACTCGCCGATCCAGGCCGGCGCTGCCTATCTGCCGCTGACCTTCGCGGTCGCCGTCGTCGCGGGCATCTCATCGCAGCTCATCTCGCGCACCGGGACGCGGCCCCTGATCGTCGGCGGGGCGCTGATCGCCGCGGGTGGGCTGTTCTGGCTCTCGCGGATTCCAGTCGACGGCTCCTTCCTCGCCGACCTGCTCCCGGGGATGCTGCTCGTCGCGATCGGCGGCGGCGCGGTGTTCGTCGCCGTTACGACCGCGGCAAACGCCGGCGTGCCGGCCGAGCAGGCAGGGCTTGCGGCCTCACTGCTGAACGCCTCCCAGCAGCTCGGCGGGGCACTCGGGCTGGCGATCCTCTCGGCGCTGGCGACCAGCCGGACCAATGACCTGCTGGGCGCCCAAGCATCTCAGGCGCAGGCTCTCACCTCCGGCTTCTCGCGGGCGCTGCTGATCGGCAGCTTCTTCGTCGCCGCGGCCGCCCTGATCGCGGCGCGAGCCACCGATACGCGCGCCGTGGAGCCGGAACCCGCTCCGGGGACGGCGGAGGAGAGTTCGCCAGCCTCGGTCGGCGAGGTCGCCGTCTCGACCAGTCGTCTCTGAGCCATGAAAGGAGTCTGATCATGTCCAGGCAATCATCGAAGGACTCGCCCGCTGAGCTCCTCGACGAGCTGTCCGATTGGGCCGTCGGCGGCGGGATCGTCGCGATGGCGCTCTTCCCGTTTGCGGTTCCGCTCGTCGCCCTGACCGCCGTCGCCCTGCTGCCGCTGCTCGCCATGAGCATCGCGGTGGGGATACTCGTCGCGGTGGTGATGGCGCCGATCGTGGCGGTCCGATCGGCGCTCAGGGCACTGCGAGCCAAGGACAGCCCGGCCACCGCACCCCGTTCGGGACGGCGCCATCCCGTGCCGTGCTGAGTCATTCCTTCCACGAAACCCGCACAAGGAGACCGCATTGCCCTTTTGCCTAGGCTGCGAGCAATACGCCATTCTGGACTCGATTCGGTAGGAGCAGCCCTTAAAGCCCAGTGGGAGCATGAGGGCATCGGGCTGGCTTTCGCTTCGCGCGAGAAGCGCTAGTCGCGACCCGGGTCAGCGTCGGTATAGATAGTCAGTGGCCCGGCGCCGTGCTTCTCGCCCGACCGGCTCCATGAGGCGTTCGGGGAGAGAGTCAAGTTCGGGTTGAGAGTTCGCACGTTGTCCGGATCTCTCCGTCCCGGGATCGCCGGGGACGAACTTCGGTCTCTTCCTGACTTTTGGTTGCAGTGCAACCGCAGGACAGGAAGGTAGAGCGCACGCTCGCCCGGATCGCCGGGCTGTCTCATGGTGTCGTTACGCGAACGCAGGCTGTGCGGGCCGGAGTCACAGCCGAAGAGATCAAGCAGCGGGTGCGCCGCGGGACGTTGCTTCGCGTGCATCGCGGGGTTTATCGAGTCGGGCACACAGCGCCGAGCCTCGAAGCGCGGTATCTGGCGGCGGTTTGGGCCTGTGGCGACGGCGCAGTGCTGAGCGGGCGGGCCGCTGCTCATCTGCTTGGTCTGGTCAAGGGTGGGGCCCCGCCGCCAGAGGTGACGGCTCCTGGAGAGCGACGCGTCACGGGCGTCCGGACGCGGCGTTCGGTTCGCGTCCACCCCGGCGATGCGATGACGTGGCGTGCGATCCCCGTGACCACGGTGGCGCGCACGCTCGTGGACCTCGCTGCGGTGCTGGCACCCGACATCCTCGCGCGCGCATGTCACGAGGCCGGTGTTCGGCACGGAACCACGCCCGCCCATGTCGAAGCCGTGCTCGCGCACTGGAGTCGCGCCCCGGGTGCCGGCAAGCTGCGCGGCGTCATGCGGGGAGACGTTCGCGTGACTCTGAGCAAGCTCGAGGAGCGCTTTCTGGCGCGCCTCCGCGAAGAGGGGCTCGCGCTGCCGCGCACGAACCGCCCCGCCGGTGGGCGGCGGGTGGACTGCCGCTGGCCCGGCCTGGCCCTCACGGTCGAGCTCGACAGCTACCGCTACCACAACTCCCGCCACGCCTGGGAGCAGGACCGTCGTCGCGAGCGCGAGGCTCGCGCGCCGCGCCACATGCTCGTCGAGCTGCGCGCGCTCCTCGCCTAATCGCGGGCCAGGTAGGCGAGCACTTCCTTCTCGTGATCCACGTAGTGGTCGCCGCTCACGTCGATCACCACCCTCTCGATCGTGCCGCCGACGAAGGGGAACGGGCCGTCGTAGTCCGATGAGACCGAGGACCCGTTGCCGCGCCCGACCGAGGCTCCGCTTCCACTCAGGCCGAACATCCCGGGTTGGGTCATCACCTCGCCGCCGCCCACCTCGTCGGTGTCGATGTAGAGCTTCAGCGTTCCGGTGGCGCTCATCGTCTTCTCGTCGTCTCCGGTCTTCTGGAACTCCGCGGTGAGCACGCGGCTCCCGGTGGGGACCTCAGCCTCCGAACTGACGGTCTGCTCTTTCTCGCCGAGCCAGTTGTAGGTGTAGTGAAGCCGCCCGTTCCGGACGTAGAGAGCGTGGCCGCCGGCGCGGGCGCCCTGCGAGAAGAGCACTCCCTCGGCCTCCGGCGTCCTGAGGTCCACCGCCGCGGCGATCGTGAACGAGCGCCGCCGAACGTTGACGGACACGGACTCCGTCACCTCGGCCGCTCCCGGGTAGTAGACATAACGGTCACGCGGCGCGCTCGGCTGCGGCCGCACGTCCGAGATGATCTCGAGCGCGGTCCGGTCGTCGAGCGGCAGGCCCTTGTAGATGCCGGCGTAGTACCACCACAGTCCCTTCAGCTCCTCGAGCTTCTCGGGATGCTCGGCTGCGAGGTTGTGCATCTGGGAGCGGTCCTCGGCGAGGTTGTACAGCTCCCATTCGTCGAGCTGGAACTTCGCCCAGCCGGAGATCGGTGGGTGCAGCGTGTTCGCGAGCCAGCCCTGGTGATAGAGCGCCCGCATCCCGAGCATCGAATAGAACTGGGTCTCACGCCCGTCCGCGGAAGGGTCGGAAAACGAGGACGTGATGCTCTCGCCCTCGATCGGGCTCTGGGTGTACCCCTTCAGCACGTCGGGCGGCTCGATGCCGAGCATGTCGTACAGCGTCGGGACGATGTCCACCGCGTGGACGTACTGGTCGCGCACGTCGCCGTTCGCGTCGATGCCCTTGGGCCAGGACACGAGCAGCGGGTCCGCCACGCCGCCCTCGTAGCCCGCGAAGCGCTTCCAGTACGGGAACGGGGTGTCGAAGGCCCACGCCCAGCCGGTGTTGTAGTGGTTGTAGGAACTCGGGGTGCCCAGCTCGTCGAGGCGCTCGAGGTTCGCCTCGACGCTGTCGGCCACGTTGTTGAAGAACTTGTTCTCGTTGAACGAGCCGTTCGGGCCGCCCTCGCCGCTCGCACCGTTGTCGGACACCACCATGATGATCGTGTTCTCGAGCTGCCCGGATTCCTCGAGGTGGTCGAGCAGTCGCGCGATCTGGTCGTCGGTGTACGAGACGAAGCCCGCGTACACCTCGGCCATACGAGCGAACAGGCGCTTCTCCTCGTCCGTCAGCGAGTCCCAGGGGCGCACAAAATCGAGCTGCGGCCACGGCTGGCCGTCGGGTCCCGTCACCTCGGGCTCGCCGTGCGGGTTGATCGGGGACAGCTCGGCGTCGGCAGGGAGCAGCCCGAGCTTCTTCTGGTTCTCGAGGATGCTCGCGCGGATCGCCTCGTATCCCTCGTCGAAGCGGCCGGCATACCGGTCCGACCACTCCTTGAACACGTGGTGCGGCGCGTGGGCGCAGCCGGGGGAGAAGTACATGTACCAGGGCTTCTCTGGTGCCACCGCCTTCGAGTCCTGAACGAACTCGATCGCCCTGTCGGTCAGGTCCTTCGAGAGGTGATAGCCCTCCTCCGGAGTGGCCGGCGGCGTGATCGTGTGGTTGTCGTAGACGAGATCCGGATACCACTGGTTCGTCTCGCCGCCGAGGAACCCGTAGTAGCGCTCGAACCCGCGGCCCAGCGGCCAGCGCGCCTTCCATGCCGACATGTCGACCTCGTCCGCGGGCGTGAGGTGCCACTTGCCGATCGCGTACGTGTTCCAGCCGTGCTCGTTCAGCACCTCGGCGATGGTTCCGTTCTCGAAGGGGATGCGTGCCGAGAAGCCCGGGAACCCGGCCGAGCCCTCGGTGATGCAGGCCATGTTGTTGCTCGTGGCGTTGCGTCCCGTGAGAAGGCTCGAGCGCGTGGGTGAGCAGAGGGCGGTGGTGTGGAAGTTGGAATAGCGAAGGCCTGCATCCGCGATACGCCGCATCGTGGGCGTCTCGATCGGGCCGCCGAAGACGTCCATGGCGCCGTAGCCCACGTCGTCCCAGACGATCATCAGCACATTCGGCGCTCCCTCAGGGGCTTTCGGCTGAAGGAAAGGCTCCCAATCCGGCACCGAGTCCCGGATATCGACGTTGACTACTCCCTTGAACTCCTTCGGCATGAGTCATCTCCAGGTCGGACGCCGGAGAAGACTCCCAATCCTCCGGTGGCCCGACATCACCCGGTCGGGGTGAATGGAGGCACGGTAACCCCAAACACCTGATTCTCGTTTCCAGAATCGCACTGCTATTGTCGAAGGGTATGAGGCTTCCAGAGCAGCTTCGAAAGCGGTTCGCGAAGCCGCCGGCCCCTGATGGCGACCAGTCCGCCGGCCCGCTCGAAGCCGACGACTCGCTGCCGATCGCGAACTACGACCAGCTGAGCACGAAGGACATCACGAACAGGCTGCACCTCCTCACCCAGGTCGAGCTCGGGGTGATCGAGGAGCACGAGCGCTCTCATCAGGACCGCGCTCCGGTGCTCATGAAGCTCGGCTGGATGCGCGAGGACGAGCCGCTGCCCGGGTACGACCAGCTCGACGCCCCGAAGGTCGTGGCCATCCTCACCGACGCCGACGCGGAGACGATCAGGACGATCCGCGACTACGAGCGCAAGTTCCAGCACCGGAGAGAGATCTCGGAGGCCGTGACGCGACTCTTGCCCAAGGCCAAGCCCAGCGCGCGCGAGGATCGCGTCGTGGAGGAGCGTGCCGCCCGAATCACCGCCGGACACAAGTCGAGGACCGCCGCCGGCGAGAAGCTCACCGACGCGAAGTCCGCCGCCGATGCTCAGGCGGCGAAGCCATGAGCGACGGCTTCCCCTTCTCGGTGTCCGCTCCCGCGAGCGAGCCCACTCCAGTGCCAGAGCCCGTGGCCTCGGAGCCCGTAGGCGAGGACTCCATCCGGAAGACCGTGGCCCGCCTGGCCCGGCCTCATTCCTCCGGCGGTCACGTGGTGGAGCGCGCCGCGATCCTCGCCGAGGGCAGCAGCTTCACCACGATCCTGGATTGGATCGTGGCGCACGGCGGAGAGCCGGAGGCTCAGGCCGAGGCCGCGAGCCAGGGCCTGCACGGCGCGCGGCTGAACCAGGGCGGCGGGTCTGTCTCCCCGACGACCCTGCGCTTCGTGCTGCCCGCCGGCGTTCTCGCCTAGGTCACTCGCACCGAGTCGTCACCGACGGTGACCACGTCACCGCGGTGGAGCTGACGGCCGCGCCGCGTTTCGGCCTCGCCGTTCACCGACACGCCGTTGCCGAGCACCAGCTCCCTGGCGTCCGCCCCCGAGCCCGCGAGGCCGGACAGCTTCAGGAGCTGTCCGAGGCGGATCATGTCGCCCCGGATCTCGACGTCACGCATCGGCGACGGCATCCGCCTTGGGCTGCGGCTCGAGCACGAACACCTCGACGGCAAGGTCGGGATTCACGTGATTGGTGCTCATGAAGGCGATCACCTTACGGTCGAGCGTGCCCTCCACGGCGCCGACGAGGTCGTCCTTCATGACCAGCTGAAAATCATGGCGGACCGCCATCACCCGGTCGGCCTTGCCGTTCGCCACCAACATGCGCTCGCCTAAGGTCAGCGTGTCGCGGAGCACGATCATCACCGAATCATGGTTGATCGTGGTGCGGGCACCCGTGGGCCCGCGGCCGGTGTACTCGCGAAGCAGCCTGACGGCCGCGTCAGAGATTGTCGCACTCGGACTATCGGGACTACCGCGCTGCTTTTCCATCTCAGGCTCCAGGCCCGCTTCCTCTTCTGGTGGAGACCACGAGAAGGGGGAGGAAACGTCGGAGACCCCGCAAGTAGCTCTACAGAGCGTAGTCCATCGTCGGGGCGCCTCCAGTGTCGAACTCCGACCAGACCCTGGTGCCGTGCCCGAACTCCACGCCCCACCGGTCCGCCAGCTCGTTCACGAGCCACAGCCCCCATCCGCCCGCCGCCGGCTGCCCCGGCGCGGGGATCTCGACACTGGCATGGTCGAAGCCCGGCCCCGGGTCGGTGACCTCGATGCGCAGGACGCCCGGAAGCACCTGAACCTCCATGTCGATCTGCTGATCCGGCCCTAGGCCTGCGTGCCTCACCGAGTTCGTCAGAAGCTCGGTGGTCACGAGCTGGCAGCGCTCGAGGAGAGCGTCATCCAGCTGGCTCCGCAGGTGTTCGAGCTCGCGACGCGCCGCGGCGGGGGCGCCGGTGTCGGGTTCGAACGAGAGCCGAATCTCCGCGCTCACGATGGTGCTCCCTCTGGTCCGTCGAAGCCCATGAGGAGCCCCGGCGTCCCAACTCGCTATGCCGGTCAGGCCCGCCCCCGACGCGTCACCCTCAGGCGCCGCTCCGGGCCGCACTCGACTCGACTCGTGCGAAGAGCCTACCCAGCCCACAGGGCGTATGAACTCAGGCATCGCGACGGACGGAAATCGGGTACACACCCGGACAACGTCGTAGCTCGATAGGAGAGAACATGGGACAGCCGGTTGTGCACTTCGAGGTCATGGGGCAGGACGGGGAGAAGCTGCGGAGCTACTACTCGGAGCTCTTCGACTGGAAGATCGACGCGGGAAACCCAATGGGGTACGGAATCGTGTCGCGTGAGGAGAACCTGGGACCCGACGGCGAGGGGATCGCCGGCGGCGTGGGTCAAATGCCGGAGGGAGCCCCCGGGCACAGCACCTTCTACGTCGGCGTGCCCGACGCGGAGGCCGCGCTCGCAAAGGCGGAGAGCCTCGGGGGGACGCGGGTGATGGGTCCCGAGAAGATCATGGACAGCATCGTGATCGGCCTCTTCAACGACCCCGAGGGCAACCTGGTGGGAGTGGTCCAGACTTAGTGGAGGAGGTGGAGCTCTGGGGCGAGGATCCGCAACTGGTGGCGCTCCTTGGCGATCAGGGCGCCACCGGCTTTCGAGCGGTGTTCGACGCCTTCCCCGAGGCGGTCGGCGTGCTCTGGGCTCTGAGGGATTCCGCCGGGAGGGTTGCCGACTTCTCCTTTGGCTACGGCAACCCGGCCATCCTCCGCGGCTTCCGCCTTCCACCCGCCACCCGGGATCGCTACACGCTGCTGGAGGCGCTCCCCCGGATGCGCGGGAGCCGCGCTCTGCGTGCCTATGTCGAGGTCTGCGACTCGGGTGAGCCCTGGGTCCAGGAGGTGACCTACGACACCCCCTTCGGCGACGGCTACATGCTCGGCACGTTCGTGCAGCGCATCGCGAAGCTCGGCGACGGGCTGGTGGTGTTCCTCACCGACGTGACCGAGCAGCGGCGGATGGAGGCGGACCTGCGCAACTACGCCGACGTGGTGGCACACGACCTGCGCGAGCCGGTGGCGGGCATGGCCCTGCTCGTATCGCTCCTGGAGCGGCGGGCCGCCGAGCCACCGCCACCCGATGTCCTTCGATTGCTTCGGGAGGGCACGGAGCGCGCGAGAGACCTGATCGACGGGGTGCTGGCCTACGCGCGCGTGGGGGAGCTCGAGATCGAGCCGGTGTCACTGGACCGGGTCCTCGCGGAGGTGGCCGAAGACCTGCGCCCCGGTCTCGAGGAGGTGGGAGCCACCCTGGAGGTTGGTGAGCTGCCCCAGGTCGAGGGCGATCCCCGGCAGCTTCGCCGGGTGTTTCAGAACCTGGTGGGCAACGCCCTCAAGTTCCGCGCGGAGGCGCCGCCGAGGGTGGAGGTCTCAGCCTTCCGTGGCGCCCAGGAATGGGTGGTCACGGTCCGCGACAACGGGGCGGGAGTCGACCCCGCGGAGGCGAGCAGGATCTTCGGGATGTTCTCCCGCCTCGACCCCGGAGTGGAGGGTCTGGGCATCGGGCTGGCCGTGTGCCGGCGAGTGGTGGAGGCCCATGGAGGGCACATCTGGATGGAGGCGGCGGAGGGCGGGGGCAGCGCCTTTCGCTTCACGCTCCCTCGGTAGGGTGCGCTGCCCCCAGGCGAGGAGTTGGTCATGGCAGGTGAGTTCCGGGGCACGGTCGTGATCGACCGGCCGATCGAAGAGGTGTTCGCCTTCGTCGCGAACGGCGAGAACGACCCGAAGTTCAGTCCGAGGGTGGTGGAGATCGCGAAGACCACCGACGGACCACCAGGCGTGGGCACGGTCTACGCCAGCACGGTGAAGGACGCCGGTATGAAGACCAAGCGCGAGTTCAAGCTCACCGAGTTCGTGCCTCCCACGCGCATCCGCTGGACGGAGCTCTCGAAGAACGCCGTGACGGTCCCCGAGGGGGGCTACGACCTCGAGCCCGAGGGCAGCGGCACCCGGCTCACGATCCACAACAACTTCGAGGGCCACGGCTTTGGCAAGGTCATCCTGCCGCTGGCGCTTCGCTCCGCGCGCAAGGGAGCGGACGGCTTCGCGGCCTCGATCAAGAAGGCCGTCGAGGCTTCCTGAGGCTCAGGGCCCGGTCGGCCCGAAGCGTTCAGTGCGGATCTGCGCCGGCGAATACCCGGCGCCGATCAGGAGCGAGGTGGCCGTCTCCACGAACCCGTTCGTGCCGCAGACGAAGGCGAGGCCCGACGCGTCGCGGTCGTCGGGGAACAGCGAGGAGTCGATCCGTCCCGTGTGCCCGGTCCACCCGTCCGGGGCCTGGCGGGTGTAGGTGAGCACCGCCTCGTCGCCCAGCTCGTCCGCGTAGATCACGTCCTCGGCCGACCGGACCGAGTACACGAGGCGCATCGGAAGCTCGGGCATCGTCCGCCGGCGGTGGCGGAGGATCGACATGAGCGGGACCACTCCGGAGCCGCCGCCCACGAGCAGCACGGGGGCCTCTCCCCGCCAGACGAAGTAGGAGGCGAAGGGCCCGCGAACCTCCACCTGGTCGCCCTCGACCACCACGTCGTGGAAGTAGGGGGATACCTCGCCGTCCACCAGGCGGTCGATGGTGAGCTCGATCTCGCCCTCGTCGAGCGGCGAGGAGGCCACCGAGTAGGAGCGCTGGGCCTGGTACCCGTCCGGTGCCGTGAGGCGGACGTCGTAGTGCTGGCCGGGCAGGTGCGGCATCCACATGGGCAGGCGCATGCGGAAGGACCTGACCGTGGGGGTCTCCACCCTCACCGCGGTCACGGTGGCCACCTGCCACCTGCCGGGCGCGCGCTGCGCGGGGGCTGTCAGTCCCCCCAGTACCGCTCTTCCTTCCATGGGTCGCCGCGGTTGTGGTACCCGTTCTGCTCCCAGAAGCCCGGCTCGTCGTGATCCATCACCCGCAGCCCGGCCACCCACTTGGCGCTCTTCCAGAAGTAGAGGTGCGGAACCAGAAGCCGTGCGGGTCCGCCGTGTTCCCGGGGGAGCGCCTCCCCCTCGTGCTCGGTCACCACCCAGGCCCTGCCGCCCGTCAGGTCGGCCAGCGACAGGTTCGTGGTGTAGCCCCCGTAGGAGAAGGCCATCGCGAACTCCGCCCGTGGGCCGGCCCGCTCGAGCAGCAGGTCCACCGGCACGCCGCGAAAGCTCGTGCCGAGCTTCGACCACTTGGTCACGCAGTGGATGTCGCAGGGCACATCCTCGAACGGCAGCTCCGCGAACTCGGACCACGTCCACTCCTGCTCGTCGGCCACCATGCCGTCGATCCGGAAGCCCCAGTCCTTCGGGTCCAGGCGAGGGGTGGGGCCCGCGGTGAGAACCGGAAAGCCCGGCTCCACGTACTGCCCGGGGGGCACCCTGCCGGCCAGTTCCTCCGGCACGCGGCGGCGTCCTCCGAAACCCCTCGAGACGAAGCTCATGGAGCGGGCATTCTACGACGCCAAGTTTCGAGCGACCGCGACCCTATGCCCGGAGCCCAGCTAGCTTCGGCTGTATGGAGGTACGCCGCCCCTTCCTCCTCGCTCTGCTCGTGCTCACCGGCCTGCTCGCGCACGCCTCGGCCGGGGAGGGAGATCCCGGCTCGCCCTCCGTTCACGCGGCGCGGGCCGCGGTGCCCCACCTCTATTCCGCCCGCAGCCCGTTCAACCGCAGGATCAGCCGCCGTCCCCACATCGACCGGGACTCGGGCCCGATGGTGGCCGGACTGGACCAGTACGTAAGCGCCGAGGGCGCCACCATCACCTCGCGGCAGTTCACGGTTCCGCTCTACACCGCCGGCCCGCGCACACCGCGCAAGCGGGTGCGGCTCACGGCGCCGTGGCGTCCGCGCAACGCGATGCTCCGTGTTCCGCTCCCCGCGGGCGCCACCCCCGACCCCTCCAGCGACGGCCACCTTGCCGTGATCGATCCCGGATCGGGATGCGAGTACGACTTCTGGCGGTTCCGGCGCACCGCGCGTGGCTACGCGGCGAGCTGGGGCAACGCGATCAACATCGAGAGCTCCGGGGTCTACCCACGCGGCTACTCCGCGCGTGGATCGGGCTTCGCGCTGCTGGCCGGCGTCGTGCTGCCGCGTGAGCTGGCGCGGGGGCGGATCGATCATGCCCTGCTGCTCTCATACCCGGGCACGCGCGCGCACGGGCCGGTGCATCCGGCCACCGAGAGCGACGGGCGCACCCGCGGCAGCGGCGCCATCCCGGAGGGGGCACGGCTCCAGCTGGATCCGCGCCTCGACCTCGACTCGCTCGGCCTTCAGGGCTACGAGCGCACGATCGCGCGGGCGCTCCAGGTGTATGGCGCGATCGTGGGGGACACCGGGGGCCGCGGAGTGAGCTTCTACGCCCTGCACGCGATGAGCGGCGCCCAGGATCCCTACGTCTCATTGCTGCCCGACGAGGACTACCCGCAGCTCACGGGCATTCCCTTCGATCGCCTCAGGGTGCTCAATCTCGGTCCGCAGAAGCGGCACGACCGCCCTCGGCTCGTGTCCACCGGGTGCGGGCGCTTCAGCCGGCGCTGAGCTCTACAGATCCTTGGGATGCGTCACGGCGAAGCCGTCCGAGGATCGCGGCTCGGTGGTCCATCGTGAGCCGTCCCGTGACTGCGCGCTCGTGTCGAAGCGCAGCCCGGCCACCACCATGTAGACGTGATCGGCGTTCGCGTAGAGCGTGATCCAATGACCGGCTCCATGCTCTCCCCAGCGGGCAAAGTCTCCGGAGATGAGCGAGCCGTCGAGCAGGCCGGCCCCGTGCAGGGCGAAGGAGACCGAGCCGGAGCAGTCGTACCCGTCGTCCTGCCACTTGCCGTGGCCGCCGCCCCACTTGTAGGGAGCGAGCGCGATCACGTTTCCGGCCGCGATCACCTGCTTCACCACACCTGGCGCCGAGGCGGGCGCCACGGCGAGGCCCTGGTCGGTCACCGCGCCGGCCCGTCCCGGCCTGACCTTCGTCGGCGCCCTCGGCACCGTCGGGGGGACGAAGACCGCTCCGCCGCCGGTGGTGGTGTCACCCACGGAGCGCTTGATGGCACGCTGCTCGCCCCGGCTGGCCACGCCGTCGGCGCGCAGCTCGAGCTCGCGTTCGGTCCTCATCAGCGCCCTGGCCGTGCGCGGGCCGAACTCTCCGTCGCGGCGCGTTCGGTGTCCCGCCTCGGTCAGCAGCCGCTGCAGCTGCGTCACGTCTCCTCCGTGCGCCCCTATCCGGAGCGGTCGGGATCCGTAGCGGGCGGCCATCGCCGGCGAAGGCATGGCAACGGCAATCCCGACGGCCATGGCGAGGACCATCGTCAGTCTGTCGACCCTGCGGGGCACGGCGGCGGCACCACTCCCATCTCGCGGCAGGCCGTCCATGGCCCGCGCATAGCGAACGTGACACCGTAGCCAGGCCTCGAAGCGTTGTCGAGGCGCGGGAGGGACCTTGCAGGGTCGCTCAGGCGGCCCGGCGCTGAGGCACGCGCACCGGGAGGTGCACAAGTGGAGCTGGCTCCAACTCGGAAACCTTGATGATCTGCATCAAGCAGTCGCAGCCCTCGCAGAGAGCGAGTGCGAGGGCGTCGAGCTCTCCCCAGACCTCCACGGTCTCGGCGCAGTGCTCGTCGGTGCAGAGCAGGGTTGCGTGCATCATCGGGCCATCGTGTGAGGGCCCGCGGACGGAATGCAGGTCAGCTGTCGCCGAGGCCCCGGGCCACGTATCGCCCGAGGGCCTTGGCGGCGCGGAGCCGGTCCGCGTCGGAGAATCCCCGCACGGTCACGCCGATCCGCAGCAGCCGGTCGTGCGCGTAGGCCGACAGCGTCCGGTAGCCGCGCGTCCACCATGCACCGGGCACGTGGGACGCGTCCTCGCCCACGCCCTTCACGAGGCGCGGCTTCAGCTCGGGGTCCCCGGCGTAGAACTGCTGCTGCTCCACCTGCTGGTTGGTGAAGCGCCGCCGGGCCTGCGGCGCGGAGTCGACGCTCACGCGCACCAGCACCACGGGGCCACCGCGCCACTCGCAGGCCGACACCGCGTCGGCGTCCCCCTTCGCGCTCCGTGTGAGCACAGCGGGCCGCACCCGCGCCACACGCGCCGCCACGGCGGTGGGCACGCGGTCGCATGCGGTCTTCAGGTGCGGCCGGGCGGGCGGCCTCGCGGTCGAGCCCGGCTTCTCGTCCCCACCCCCTCCGCAGGACGCGGCCACGATCGCAAGGGCGGTGAGCGCTGCGGCTGTGGCCGGGAGCCGAATCGGGAGCTAGGAGTCTTCCTCGAGCGGGACGATCAGGCGGATCTGGCTCCTCGCCAGCATCAGGACCGGTGCATTCCAGTCTCGCCCGGAGCCGTCCAGCGCCCGAAGCTCCGCGTCGACGATCGTAAAGAAGTCATGGTCGCGCCGGTTCACGTAGTCCGAGAGCCGGCTTCGGTAGCCCTCGCGGGGGAGGGTGAGCCTCCCCTCCACGCGGTAGCGGTCGGTTTCGACCACCACCCTCTCCTGGCGCATGTCCACGGGCTGGAATCTATCGACACCCGATACCCGAAAGGGATACCGGGTGTACCTTTGCCAGGTGGAGAGTGGAACCATTCCCGTGCGAAGCGCGGCGCTCGAGGCGGTGTTCAAGCCGGTGCAGCCGCCCACGACATTCGAGGAGACGGTGGAGCGGCTGGGCACGGCGATCAGGCTCGGGCTGCTTCCGCCCGGCAGTCGCCTTCCCGCCGAGCGCGACCTGGCCGAGCAGCTGCGCATATCGCGCTCAACACTTCGGCATGCGCTCAACACGCTGGTGCAGAGCGGACACCTGGTGGCGCTCAGGGGCCGCGCCGGGGGAACGTTCGTGGCGGACGAGCCGCCGCTCGTCCTGAGCGACGAGGGACCCGCCCTGGGTGACCCCGCGCGCGAGCTGCTCGACTACCGCGTGGCCGTGGAGACCGGCGTTACCGTGCTGGCCGCCGAGCGCGCGGGGGACGGCCACCTCACTCGCTTGGAGGAGCTCACCGAGAGCATGGCCGGCGAGGCGCCCTTCGAGGACTATCGCCGGGCCGACGTGCGCTTTCACATCGGCCTGGCCGAGGCCGCCGGCTCACCCCGCCTCGTGGCAGCCATGACGGAGGTGCAGGGCCAGATGAGCGACCTGATCGCCCGTATCGCGCATCCCCGGGAGGTGCTGGCCCGCTCGAATGCTCAGCACCGCCGGATCGTCGCCATGCTCCGTCGCCGCGACACCGGCCGCGCGGTTCGCCTGATGCGCGAGCACCTGGCCGGCACCGAGCACATCCTCGCCGGCCTTATGCGCGATCCCGGCTAGCCGGGTCCGCCACAAATAGTGCGCCGACGCCCCGGGCATCCGTGGACGTCCATGTCCGCGTTGCCCGGGGCGCTGGCGCTGCCCGTCCTGCGGGTAGCTTGGTGGCCTCTGAGAGAGGCGAAGTGATGGGTGCGGCCGGGGGAGTCACCGGCGGCGACTGCCTCCCCCGGCACGCTTTTTCGGACCTGTGCCGTTCCCGCCCTCGGCATGCTCTTTGCCCAGGGACGCCCGGACGCTCGCCGGGCGCCACCTGGGGCCGCCGGTGGGCGGCGGCACGCCCTCCTCGTTGAGCGCTTCGGCGATCGACTTCAGGGACTCGCCCTGGTCGCGCATCTCCACGATGCGTTCCTTGAGTGCGTCGGCCTGCGCTCCGCCGCCGTGGGTGATGCGGCCGGATCCCGGCCTCGTTCGCTGGGCGGCTGGCTTCTGCTTCCTGGTCGGCGCCGCCTCCGCCAGCTTCGTCCGCTCGGTGCGGACGATCTCCAGCTGGCGCATCACCTCCCGGCCCTCCTCGGTGGAGGTGTCCACCTCGGGCTCGAGGGCCACGAGGACCACATTCTCGGCGGTCAGGCGAGCCAGCAGGGAGTCGAGCTGTGAGCGCGAGACGCTCAGGCGCCGCACGTCCGAGACCACGAGCGCGCTCGCGCGGTGGGCGCGGAACTGCTCGAAGGCATACCGCACTCCTGGCCGTTCGAGCACGTCATCACCGTTCGGCTCCACGTCGCGCACGACGCCCACCAGCTCGAAGCGCCGTCGCTTGCACAACCCCTCGATCTGGGCCAGCTGCTCATAGAGCTTGGCCTGACGTTCGGGCACCGCCTTCGGCACCGTCACGTAGCCGAGCACCGCGGTGCCCGGAGCGAGCTCGGGCCCTCCGGCAATCGGGCCGGGATGGGCCTGGAGCGCCGGGGGCAGTGGCGTGTCCACGTCCGCGTAGTCGACCCAGAACGGCAGCTTGCGCTTCGGATCGAGCACGAAGAAGCGACTCGCCTCCGCGCGCCGGCGTGGGTCTGCCACCGCCGGCATGTCCACGGCGTACGCGGTGCCGCGGAAGCTGCCGATGGACGGGTCGCTGCTCGTTCCCTCGAGCTCGAGTCCCCGCCCGAGCGGGATCACGCTGCGATCGGGCCTGCGCCTGAGCAGGACACGGGTGGCCAGGAACGCGATCAGAGCGCCGACCAGTGCGACGCCGATGGCGATCGCCCACCAGGGCACGCCGCCGGAGTCGTTCTTCTCCTCCGGCTCGGTGTGTGCCACCGGCTTCGGCGCAGGTGCGCTCGCCGGGGGCCTGGTGCCGGGCTGCTTCTTCTTCTTGTTGGTCAGGCTGACCGGCGGTGTGCTCGCCGTCGTGCCCTTCCGGTTGAGAGCCGCGTACGTACGGGGTCCCGCCACCCCGTCCACGGCAAGTCCTCGTCTGTCCTGCAGACTGCGTACCGCCGCCTCGGTCCTGGGTCCGTAGACGCCGTCGATCGGCCCCACGGACTCGCCGGCCGTGTGCAGCCGGCGCTGAAGCGCGCGAACCTGTGCGGACCCGCCGGGCACGCCGAGTCCGGCGCCCCTCCGCACGGGAAGTGGCTGGGCATGCCTGAGGGCCGTGCGCGTGGCCGGGCCGACGAGCCCGTCCGCGGCCAGGCCCAAGCGTGCCTGGAGACGCCGCACCGCACCCTCGGTGATCGGGCCGAACAGCCCGTCCACGGGCCCCGGCTGCTCACCGAGCGTCTGCAGGCGGCGCTGGAGCGCCTTCACCTGCGGCGAGCCGCCGGCGCTCGCATACCCCACCCCGGGGGCCAGCGGCGTGGCGCCGCCGGACTGCCCGGCCGCGAGCGCGGCCTGAGGAAGGCTCAACATGAGCACCACCCCTATGAGCAATCCCACCAGCCTGCTGCCCGCAGGTAGGGATCGAGTTTTCGAGTACATCAAGGACTCCTTCTCGAGCGTTGAGACCACCGGCCGCGCGGGGGCGGCCGGCGACTGGCTGAGCCGAGTGGGCTAGCCGGGGCGCTCGAGGAGGGCGATATAGGCCTGCGGCCGCACACGGGCCGAGGCCATCGCCAACACGCTGGTGCTCAGGGCGGCGAGGCCGAGAAGCACGAGCGTGGCGAAGAGTGTTCCTGAGAAGAAGCCTGCCGAGGCGGACGCGCCGACGGCGGAGGCGCCGCCCGGGGCCTGCGTGGGCATGCGCCGGTCGGGCGCGGGCGCGGGCCGCGAGGGCGGCGAGGCGGGTGCCGACCGGTCGCGGGACGGGGCCGTGGCGCCGAACCCGGAGCTACCCGGGTCGGTGTAGGCGAGGAGGGCGGCGCTGTTCGTGGCGAACAGCGCGACGCCTGAGGGACCCATGAGGGACAGAATGCCCAGGCCGGTGCCGCTCGGGCCGCCGCTGTCATTTCCGAGGATCCCGCCGAATAGGGACCAGGAGAGGCCGGTGCCCAGCGTCGGCGCCGCGGCGGACCCGATCGGCAGGAACGCCGCCGGGACCGGCGCGAGCGCCGGGGCCTGATGGGTGGGGCCGGACGGGGGATGCGCCGAGCCCGCCGGGGGCAGGACCATCACCGGTCCGGCCTGGTCGACCGCGTTGGTCACGGGCACGATGACGGGTGCGATCAGATCCGGAATCGAGGGTGGCGGGGGAAGCACGTCCGGGATGGTCGGCGCGGGAGTGGTCGCGGGATCGAGGACCTGCGGAACCACGGGGACCACCGGCAGGAGGTCGGGGATCGCCGGCAGGAGGTCGGGGATCGCCGGCAGGAGGTCGGGGATCGCCGGCAGGAGGTCGGGGATCGCCGGGACGGCGGGGAGCGTCGGCAGCGTGTCGGTGGGGAGCGGCACCACCGGGAGCACGTCGGGCGGGGTCGCGGTTACGTCGGGCAGCGTGGGGATGACGTCAGGGACGGTGGGGATGTCCCCGCCGATGATGGGCAGCGACGGGGTCACATCCGGCAGGGAGGGCACCACGGGGAGATCGGACAGGGTGCCGCCGGTGCCCGTGGGGGGCGGGGATCCACCGCCGAGGTCGGGCAGGTCCGGGAGGCTGCCGCCGATGTCCGGGAGGCTGCCGCCCACGTCGGGGAGGTGGGGGAGCGGGGTGCCCGGGAGCGTGCCGCCCAGGTCGGGGAGCGGGGTGTCCGGGAGCGTGCCGCCCACGTCCGGGAGACCCGGCAGCGGGGTGTCCGGGACGGTGCCGCCCAGGTCCGGGATCGTGCCGCCGGCGTCCGGGAGGTCGGGGAGCGTGCCCCCAAGATCCGGGAGGTCGGGAAGCGGCGCGTCCGGGATGGTGCCGCCCACCTCGGGGAGGTCCGGGGCCGGTAGATCGGGAACCGTTCCGCCCACGTCGGGGAGGTCGGGTGCCGGAGTATCCGGCAGGGTGCCGCTCACATCAGGGAGGTCAGGCGCTGGGATGTCGGGGAGCGAGCCGCCCAGGTCAGGGAGGTCGGGCGCCGGGACATCGGGCAGCGTGCCGCCCAGGTCAGGAAGAGTGGAAGCCGGAGGGTCGGCGGGTGCCGACGGGGTGGGGGTTCCCGCGTCTGGGACCGCCTCCGCCGAGCCGTCGGTAGACGGTGCGTCTACAACCGGGTCCGAGGGCGAGGCCGAGGGCTGTGCGGGAGTGGCGGGCTCGGCTGGGACGGCGGGCTCGCCGGCAGCCGGATCCGCCGGGGTGGCGGGCTCGGCCGGAACCGCCGCGGGTGGATCCGCCGCGGGCAGATCCGCGGGGGTGTCCGGCAGCACGCTGCCCAGGTCAGGAGCCGCCGGGGAGTCCACAGGCGGGAGCACGGCGCCCGGGTCCACCGGGAGGGTGGGCACGTCCACGGCCGGGAGCGCGAGAGCCGAGGAGGGAGCGAGGAGGGCGACGAGCGCCAGCGCGAGCGCGGTGAGGAAGACCCGGAGGCCGGAGGGGCGGAATGGCGAGTTGCTCATCCCGGCCAAGGCTGGCTGGAGGTTGCTGTAGGCGACACGTCGGTAGTTCTCGCTCCGGGTCCCATACCCGGGTCGGTGCATGCACATGCGCAAGTTGGGGCGGCCAACCTCTGCGCGGGTACAGGAGTTTCCACGTCCGGCGCCGCGGTTTCAAGGGCGGATACGAGGTTTTTCATTCCCGGCCTGCGGAAGGATGACCTCCAGGTGTGACCGTCGGGGGCCTGTCGCGACCGGCTCGACCCGGCTTCAGGAAGGTTCGGGGGCGAACCTTCCTCGCCGAGAAGGCCGACGGTCGAGCTGCCCCGAGACCTCGGCAGCGACGGTTGTAGGCAACACGGCTCCTCGACGAGGTCTCTCAGCCCTTTCGAGCGGCCGCCGAGCGCCCGGATCGGTCGCCGGAGGCACTTGGTTACACCCGCTCCATCGCCCTCCAGGCCGCATGGAGACTGAGGGTTACACCAGCTCACCGCGCGTAGGGCCAGGCGACGGGCGTGCACCGTGCTGGGTGCCCTCAGAGCCCGCAATTGCCGCCGGTTACAGCCCTAAAGACCCGCCGCTCGGTCCACGAACGCCCGCCAGGCGTCGCGCTCACCGCGCCGCCAGCCCTCATCCCTCCGAGGCTCGGTTCGGTCGCCGACGGGCACCCGCTCGGCGATCTCCCGCGTGCCGTCCCACACCCCCGCGCCCACGGCGGCCAGGGCTGCGGCTCCGGCCGCGGTGGCGTCGATGGTCCCGCGCTCGATGGGCAGGCCGGTGCAATCGGCCTGGAGCTGAAGCAGGAGATCGATGCGGGCGAGGCCCCCATCCACGCGCAGCACCTCCGGCTTCGCTTGCTCGGATACGGCGGCCACGATGTCGGCCACACGCCAGGCGATCGCCTCGAGGGCGGCGCGCGCCAGGTGGCCGGAACGAGCGCGTCCCGTGAGCCCGGCGATCACGGCCCTCGCCTCGGGCCGCCACCAGGGAGCGCCGAGCCCGGCGAGCGCAGGCAGCATTCGGACACCGTCGCTGTCCTCCACCTCGGACGCGAGGGCGGCGAGCTCGGGCGGACCGGCGGCGAGGCCCAGGTCGCGGCTCAGCCATTCCAGCAGTGCGCCCGCCGTGAACACGCCGCCGTCGAGGGCGTACTCCACCCGGCCGCCGATCCTCCACGCCACCGTGGGGAGGAGGCCTCCACGCCCGGGGTCCGGGCGTGAGTCTCCCGCGTGCGCGAGGACGAAGACGCCGGTGCCGTAGGTGGCCTTGACCCGTCCGGGGCTCACGCACCCCGCACCCGCGAGGGCGGCCTGCTGGTCCACCACCTGGGCGCACAGTGGGAGCTCGCTCGCCCAGTCGGGGTGGCGGAGGGTGCCGAGCCGGCCGGCGCTGTCGCGGATCGCGGGGAGCGCGGCGCGGGGCACGCCGAACGCCGAGAGCAGCACGTCGTCCCAGCCGGCCGCCCCGGGGATGGAGAGCTGCGTACGGGACGCGGTGGAGGCATCGGTGGCGAAGCCCGCACCGAGCATGTCGCACAGCCACGCGTCGACCGTGCCCAGGCGAAGCGTCCCGGCATCGAGCGCGCTTCCCACGGACGGCTCGTGCTCGAGGAGCCAGGCGAGCTTGCCGGCCGAGAAGTACGGGTCGAGGGGGAGGCGGCTGCGCTCGCGCACCTCGGCCTCGCGCCCGTCCGCCTCGAGGCGGTCGAGCGCCTCCTGCGAGCGCTTGTCCTGCCAGGTCACGATCGGCGTGAGCGGCTCCGCGCCCTCGGCCTCCCACGCGAGCACCGATTCGCCCTGGTGGTCGAGCCCGCACGCCACCACCTCGCCGTCGAGGTCGCTCAGCACCTCGGCCACCGCGTCCACCACCGCGACGAGCACGGCGTGCGGGTCCTGCTCGACCCACCCGGCGCGCGGACGGTCGAGCGGCTTCTCCCGCCGAGCCTCGGCGACCGGCCTGAGGTCCACGTCGAACGCAACGGCCTTTACGGCCGAGGTGCCCTCGTCGATCCCGAGCAGCAGGGGGCGGCTCATGCCCTGCGGAACTGCGCCGATCGCCGCCACCAGGGCCCGTCCGCGGAGAGTGCGCCCGGCGGCTCGGGCGGAGGCAGCTTCGCCAACTCGCCCAACTCGACCCCCAGGTCGCGCACCACGACGGACACGCTCTCGGCGATTCCCAGCGACGCCGTGAGTCCCGTGGACCTGATCGCCGCCACGTTCACGAGCCGCGCGCATTCCCGGGACACCCCGATCACGTAATTCACGCCGCGGCCCGCGGGACGCAGGCCGGCGTAGGCGGTCACCAGCTCCGCCCCCTCCAGCGGCGGGTGCATGCGCACGGCGGTCGCGAGGATCTCACCGGCGGCCGAGTCGCGCACCGACCAGTCCTCCTTGTCCTCCTGGTCGATCGCCGTGGGCCCCGCCACGACCTTGCCGTCGAGGGTCGGGAACACCAGCACCCCCTTCGTCCGGTCGGTTGGCACGGGCAGCAGGATCTGCTTCACGCGGCCCCCCTCGCCGGGGTCGAAGACGAGGAACTCACCCTTGCGGGGGTAGATCTCGAACGAGCGGTCGCCGGCGAGAGCGGCCACCTCGTCGGCGCGGAGCCCAGCGCAGTTCACCGCCACGCGGCATCGCAGCCGGGCGCCGCCGGGCTCGTGCAACTCCAGGCCGTCCTCCACCTCGGCGATGCCGGCCACGCGCCAGCCCGTCCACACGCTCACCCCCAGCCGGACCGAGGCCGACGCCAGCGCGATCGTGTAGGCCACGGGATCGGTCACGGACTCCCCCGGCACCACCAGCGAGCCGTCGTCGTTCACGTGCGCGTGAACGCCGTTGCGCTCCGCGCGCTCCTCCAGGTGGGCGACCGTCCCTCGCCCGTCCGCATCCTCGGGGCGCAGGAGCGCCCCGCACCGCAGGATCGGGATCGCGAGACCGTCCGTCACGGCATCGCGGATCTTGCCCGACCTCAGGATCAGCTCGGTCTCGAGCTCTCCGGGGGCGGAGTCGAAGCCGGTGTGCAGGATGCCGGAGTTGGTGCCGCTGGCGGCAAGGCCGGGCGCGGGCTCCGCCTCGAGCAACGCAACGGACGCGCCACGCCTGCGCAGCTCGAGGGCCGTGGCACACCCGACCACGCCCGCGCCCACCACCGCGACCTCCACGTCAGCCACGGCAGGGAGGCCTCGGCCCGAGCGCCGATGGTTGACACCGCAGGTTCTGGTTGCTTAGGGTCGCGCGCATCGAATAGGTGGGTCCAGCAAACCATTCTCGCCGGAGGCCCGGATCACCGGCCCAAGTGAAGGGAGAAAGCGACTCGATGTCCACCACCGGAGCCCCCGGCGCAGAGCTGCAGGGAGAGGACGAGAAGAGACTCGCGGAGCTCGGCTACTCGCAGTCTCTCCAGCGTGGCTGGAGCAGCTTCTCCAACTTCGCCATCTCCTTCACGATCATCTCGGTACTCGCCGGATGCTTCACGAGCTACTTCGTGGCCTGGAACAGCGGCGGGCCGATTGCGATCAGCTGGGGCTGGCCCATCATCTGCGGGCTGATCCTCCTGGTGGCCTTCTCGATGTCCGAGCTGGTGTCCCGGTACCCCACCGCCGGCGGCATCTACTGGTGGGCCTCTGAGCTCGGCGGGAAGACCTGGGGCTGGTTCACCGGCTGGTTCAACCTGATCGGGCTCGTGGGCGTGGTGGCGTCGGTGGACTACGCATGCGCCCAGTTCATGAACGTGCTGTTCGGCCTCTACAGCCTCGATCTCGGCTTTATGAACTTCGGCGATGCCGAGCACGTCCTCCCCGAGACGTTCGCGCTGTTCGTGGCCATCCTC
The DNA here is from genome assembly GCA_963819115.1 of uncultured Thermoleophilaceae bacterium. Classification (GTDB taxonomy): domain Bacteria; phylum Actinomycetota; class Thermoleophilia; order Solirubrobacterales; family Thermoleophilaceae; genus JACVRW01. Next base: position 349,241 of record CAWFUR010000012.1, read on the forward strand.
ACTCTGCATGCCCTGATCAACATCTTCTCCTCGCCGCTGGTCGCCCTCTTCAACAACATCTCCGTGGGCTGGCACGTGCTCGGCGTGGCGGTGATCATCGGAATCCTCGTCATCGTGCCCGACCAGCACCAGAGCCTCGACTTCGTCTTCACGGAGCGCATCAACAACACGGGCTTCAGCGACGGCACCATCGGCGGCGGGTTCTTCTGGTTCTACGTCCTTCCGCTCGGGTTCCTGCTGACCATGTACACCCAGACCGGCTACGACGCCTCGGCACACATCAGCGAGGAGACGAAGGGAGCCGCGATCGGAGCGGCCAAGGGCGTGTGGCGCTCGGTGTTCTGGTCCGGCGTGATCGGCTGGTTCGTCCTGCTCGCCATCACGTTCGCGGCCACCGACACCAAGTTCATCAACGATCCCGGAAACGGCTTCGGCCTTGGCGCCTCCACCGCGATCTTCGGCAGCGCCCTCGACCCGTGGGCGGCGAAGATGGTCATCCTGATCGCGGTCATCGGCCAGCTCTTCTGCGGCATGGCGGGGCTTACGAGCGCCTCGCGCATGTGTTACGCCTTTTCGCGGGACCGGGCTGTGCCGGGGCACCGGATCTGGACGCGGCTCAACCACCACCGCGTGCCCGCCTACTCGGTCCTATTCATGGCCTTCCTCTCCTTCCTCGTGACCATCCCGGCCCTGAAGGGAGACGAGAACAACTACACCTACGCGTTCACAGCCGTGGTGTCGATCACCGTAATCGGGCTGTACATCGCCTATGTGATCCCGGTGTTCCTGCGCTGGCGCAAGGGCGACTCGTGGGAGCCCGGGCCCTGGACTCTCGGGAAGAAATACAAGTGGATCAACCCCGCGGCGGTGATCTGGGTGATCATCTGCGTGATCATCTTCAGCCTCCCGCAGGCACCGGTCGGGGTGCCGTGGAATGACGAGTTCGACCTGAAGTACCTGAACTACGCCCCGGTCACGGTGGCCGTGGTGATCCTCGCCGTGGGCCTCTGGTGGCTGATCTCCGCCCGCCACTCCTTCGAGGGCCCGGTGCGGCAGATCACCACCGACGAGACCGGTCGCGTGGTGGCCGAGGAGCCGGCCCCCGGCTAGTTTCAGTCGCGTGAACATTCGAGAGCTCCGCAGGGCGGTCGAGGACGGCACCGTGGACACGGTGCTGCTCGCGGTCGCCGACATGGAGGGCCGTCTTCAGGGCAAGCGGCTCACCGCCACCCACTTCCTGGAGGAGGTGGCCGAGAACGCCGCCGAGGGGTGCAACTACCTCCTCGCGGTGGACGTGGACATGGAGACCGTGTCCGGATACGAGATGTCGAGCTGGTCGCGCGGCTACGGCGACTTCGTGATGAAGCCGGACCTGGACACCCTCAAGCCCGTGCCGTGGCACGAGGCAACGGTGATGGTGATGGCCGACCTCCAGTGGCACGACGGCGCGGACGTGGTGGCCTCGCCGCGGCAGATCCTGCGCCGGCAGTTGGAACGCCTGGCCGAGCGGGGGTGGAGCGCGGCCGCGGGCACCGAGCTCGAGTTCATGCTCTTCCACGACACCTACGAGGACGCCTGGCGCAAGAGCTACCGGGACCTGGAGCCGGTCAATCTCTACAACGTCGACTACTCGCTCGTGGGCACGGCGCGGGTGGAGCCGCTCATCCGCCGCATCCGGAACTCGATGCAGGGCGCCGGAATGAAGGTCGAGAACTCGAAGGGCGAGTGCAACTTCGGACAGCACGAGATCAACTTCAGGTACGACGAGGCGCTGAAGACGGCCGACGATCACTCGCTCTACAAGACGGGGGCCAAGGAGATCGCCGCCCAGGAGGGCTATGCGCTCACGTTCATGGCCAAGCTGAACGAGCACGAGGGCAACTCGTGCCACATCCACTGCTCGCTCCAGAAGGCGGACGGCAGCGGCAGCGTGTTCGCTGAGCAGCAACAGACCTTCGATCACTTCGTGGCCGGCCAGCTCGCGGCGCTCTCCGAGCTCACGCTTCTGTTCGCCCCGCACGTGAACTCGTACAAGCGCTTCGTTGAGGGGTCCTTCGCCCCGACCGCGGTGGCCTGGGGCCGGGACAACCGCACCTGCGCGATGCGGGTGGTGGGGCACGGGGAGGGCCTGCGGGTGGAGAACCGGCTGCCCGGCGCGGACGTGAATCCCTACCTCGCGCTGGCCGCGATGATCGCCTCCGGGCTGCGCGGGATCGACGAGGAGCTGCCGCTCGAGGCTCCGCTGGAGGGCAACGCCTACGAGTCGGACAAGGAGCGGGTGCCGCACACCCTCTACGCCGCGCGCGACCTCTTCGCGGAATCGGCGCTGGCCCGCGACGCCTTCGGCCAGGAGGTGGTGGATCACTACGTGAACCACGCCACGGTGGAGCTCGACGCCTTCGAGAAGGCCATCACCGACTGGGAGAAGTTCCGCGGCTTCGAGCGCCTGTGACTCGTCCGGTCATCGGCATCTGCAGCGCACTGGAGGTGGTGCGGTGGCGGGCCTGGGAGGTGCTGTGCAACATCTCCCCGCGCGTGTACTCCGAGGCCGTCCAGGTCGCCGGCGGCCTGGCCCTCGTGCTTCCTCCCGACGACGAGTCGGCCGAGTCGCCCGACGAGACGCTCGACCTGCTCGACGGGCTCGTGCTCGCCGGAGGGGCGGACGTCGATCCCGGTACATACGGTGCCACGCCGCATCCCGAGACCGACGGCACCTGGCCGGAGCGCGACCGCTTCGAGCTGGCGCTGGCGCACCGGGCGCTCGAGAGGGACATCCCCCTGCTCGGCATCTGCCGCGGCGTCCAGATGCTCAACGTGGCCCTCGGCGGAACCATCGACCAGCATCTCCCGGATGCCCTGGGCCATGAGCGCCACCGCGAGGTGTCGGGCGTGTTCTCCGACCATGAGGTGCGCCTGGAGCCGGGCTCGCTGGCGGCGCAGGCGGTCGGTGGGGAGACCACCGGCGTCAAGTCGCACCACCACCAGGGCCTCGCGGAGCTCGGGGAGGGCCTGGTGGTGACCGGGCGCTCGGCGGACGACGACCTGGTGGAGGCCGTGGAGCTGCCGGGCCGCGAGTTCGTGCTGGGCGTGCTGTGGCACCCCGAGGAGGACCAGCGCAGCAAGGTGATCGGATCGCTCGTGGAGCGGGCACGGTCGAGAAGGGGCGCGGCGGCCGGATGATCCGCGTGATCGAGCCGGCCACGGCCGAGGTGATGGCCGAGGTGCCGCGGGCGGGGGCGGAGGAGGTCGACGCGGCGGTGGAGAGAGCGCGCCGCGCCTTCCCCGGGTGGCGTGCGGTGGCGCCCGCCGACCGCGCCCGGATGCTCCACCGGCTCGCGGACGAGCTGGACTCACGCCGCGAGGAGCTGGCCGTTCTCGAGGCCCGGAACGCGGGGAAGCCGATCGGGGACGCCCGCGGCGAGATGGGCATGGTGGTGGACACCTTCCGCTATTACGCCGCGGGGCCGGAGCGACTCACGGGAAAGACGATCCCGGTTGCGGGCGGGGTGGACATGACGTTCCGCGAGCCGCTCGGCGTGGTGGGGCTCATCACGCCGTGGAACTTCCCCCTCACGATCGCGGCCTGGAAGGTGGCCCCCGCGCTGGCGGCGGGGAACACGGTGGTGCTGAAGCCCGCGGAGCTCACCCCACTCACCTCGCTCGAGCTGGGCGGGATCGCGCTCGAGGCGGGGGTCCCGGAGGGTGTTGTGAACGTGGTGGCCGGGCCGGGCTCGGTGTGCGGGCAGCGGCTGGTGGAGCACGAGCACGTGGCCAAGGTGGCCTTCACCGGATCCACCGAGGTCGGGCGGCGGATCGCCGAGGGCGCCGCGGGCACGATCAAGCGGGTGACGCTCGAGCTCGGCGGGAAGTCGGCCAACGTCGTGTTCGCCGACGCCGATGTGGAGGCCGCGGCGCACACCGCGTCGCCCGCGGTGTTCGGCAACGCCGGCCAGGACTGCTGCGCTCGTTCGCGCATCCTGGTGGAGCGCTCGGCCCTCGACCGGTTCATGGGCCATCTCGAGAGCGCCGTCGGGTCGATCTCCGTCGGCGACCCGCTCGACGAGTCCACTCAGATGGGGCCGCTGATCTCCGAGGACCAGCTGCGGACCGTGTCGTCGTACGTGCCCGACGGCGCTCCGGTGGCCATCCGCGGCTCGGCCCCTGAGGGGCCCGGATACTGGTTCGCCCCCACCGTGCTGTGTCCGGTGGCGAACGACGACCGGCCCGCGCGCGAGGAGATCTTCGGCCCGGTGGCGTGCGTCATCCCCTTCGAGGGCGAGGAGGAAGCCGTCCGCCTTGCCAACGACACGGTCTATGGGCTCTCCGGCTCGGTGTGGACCCGGGACGGGGCCCGCGCTCTGCGCATGGCGCGGGCGCTCGAGACCGGGGTCATCTCGATCAACTCGAACACGTCGGTGCGCGTGGCCACGCCGTTCGGGGGCTTCAAGCAGTCGGGCGTCGGCCGCGAGCTCGGGCCGGACGCCCTGGAGCACTACACCGAGCTGAAGAACGTCTACTACGCGACGGAGTGACGATGGGGAGGCTCGACGAAAAGGTATGCGTGATCACGGGGGCCGCCGGCGGGATCGGCGCCGAGAGCGCCGAGCTCTTCCAGCGGGAGGGCGCGCGGGTGGTGGGCGTGGACCTGCAGGCCGGCTCCCCCGGAGACCTGGCGCTCGAGGTCGACGTGACGGATCCGGACGAGGTGGCGGGCATGTACACGCGGGTGCGCGAGGAGTTCGGGCGGATCGACGTGCTCTTCAACAACGCGGGCATCTCGCCGCCGGACGACGTGTCGGTGCTCGACACCACCCTCGAGGCCTGGCAGCGGGTTCAGGACGTGAACCTGAAGTCCGTCTTCCTCTGCTGCCATCACGGCATCCCGCACCTGCTCGACGGCGGGGGCGGCTCGGTGATCAACACGGCCTCGTTCGTGGCCGTGCTCGGGGCGGCCACGTCGCAGATCTCGTACACCGCCTCGAAGGGCGGGGTGCTGGCCCTCTCGCGGGAGCTGGGCGTGGAGTTCGCACGACGCGGCGTCCGGGTGAACGCCCTCTGCCCGGGTCCCGTGAACACCCCGCTTCTCGAGGAGCTCTACTCCAGCGACCCGGTCCAGGCAGCGCGCCGGCTGGTGCACGTGCCGATGGGGCGCTTCGCACACACGCGCGAGATCGCCAACGCCGCGCTCTTCCTGGCCAGTGACGAGTCCTCGTACGTGACGGCCCAGAGCTTCATGGTGGACGGCGGGATCTCAAGCGCGTACACCACCCCGGACAGCTAAAACGGGCTGCGACCGTTCGCCGCGGCCAGGAAGCGCCCGGCGATGCCCCGGCCGAGCTCGTTCCAGGCCCCGATGCGGCGGCTGCTCTCGGTGCGCAGGGCCTCGGGGTCGAGGCCCGTCTTGACCGCGTCCGGGTCGGTGCTCCACGCGTCGAACCACCGGTTCAGGTCCGGCTCCGTGACCTCGGCGTGAAACTGGAGCCCCCAGGCGGGCGAGCCGTTCAGGCGATAGGCCTGTAGGCACACCGGGCTGCGGGCCAGCGCCACCGCGCCCTCGGGCAGCGGCGCCTCGTAGCTGTGCCACTCGAACACGTCGAGCGTCTCGGGGATCCCCCCCAGCAGCGGGTCGTGGCGGCCCTCGGGAGTCAGCTCCACCGGCTTCCAGCCGATCTCGGGCTCCCGCGCGCGGCCCGGGGTGACTCCCGCGGCCTCGGCCAGGAGCTGGGCGCCGAGGCACAGGCCCACCACGGGGATGCCCCGGGAGAGCAGGTCGCGGAGCACGTCCTTCTCCCCGCGCAGCCACGGGAGCCTGTCCTCCTCGTCGACGTTCATGGCCCCGCCGAAGACCATTGCCGCGTCCACCCCGGAGAGGTCCGGGGGTGGAGCGAGGTCGGGGCGCCACTCCACCAGCTCATGGCCGGCCTCGCGGGCCACCTGGCCGAAGACACCCGGCCCCGCATCATCGTTATGGACGGCCGCGAGAACGCGCACCAGCCCAGTATCGCTTCGCTAGGGCTTTTCCGGCGCCGCCGGAGCAGGCGCCTCCGGGGCCGGCGGCGGATCGGCAGGGGTGTAGGCCGCGGTGGCGGGGAGTGCGGTCTCGCCATGGAGACGTCGCAGCTCGAAGTAGAGGATGGCCGCGGCCAGCGCCGAGAGGGGGGCGATGAGCACGTTGGTGATCAGGTCGGCGGCCACGTAGCTCACCACGGAGTCGGCGATCGCGATCAGGATGGCCGCCACCACCGCGCTCAGCACGAGCTTGAGCAGCAGCAGCACGATCAGCACGGCCAGCACCTGCCATCCGTGGTCCTTGACCAGCGCCCGGCTCCGCCCGAAGGAGGACATCGCGTCGGTTCGCTCGATCACGATCACCGGGGCGATCAGGGCCCAGATCGTGAGCAGGAACAGACCGGGGACGATCAGCAGCACGAAGCCGATGCCGGTTGCGAGCCCGCCCAGGAAGCCCGCGACGAGCAGTGGCCCGATCACCGGCGTGACCGCAGACAGGAGCGACCCGACGGTGTGGTCGCGGCGTCCGTCGAGGATGTCGTGAGCCGCCTCCACCACCATGCCCTGGAACCAGTAGGTGGCGATGGCGCCGACGATGATCGCCGCGATTGCCAGGAAGAACCCGCCGCTCTCGCGGAGGACCCCGTTCAGGATCGCCACGGGAACGAACACCACCAGCGCCGCCGGTACGAGCAAGGAGAACTGGTCCCTGTAGACCGAGAAGATGCGCTCGAAGACCGTGCCCACGTCCAGCTTCTGTTCCATGCGCGGGCACGGTACAGCTAACGTCGGCGCGCGGGTGGGTAAGAATCGGGTTGTGGACAGTCTTCGCGGAAAGCTCCTCATCGCCGCCCCGTCGCTGTTCGACTACTTCCGCCGCACGGTGATCCTCGTGCTCGACCACTCCGAGGACGGCGCGATGGGCGTGGTGCTCAACCGCCGCTCCGAGACCAGCGTGGCCGACGCTGTGCCCGCCCTCGCGTCGCTTCCCGACGCTGACGAGCTGGTGTACGTGGGCGGCCCCGTGGCCCCGGGATCGGTGGTGGCGCTCGGCGACTTCGACGATCCCGACGAGGCGGGCACGCACCTGGTGGGCTCGCTCGGCACCCTCGACCCGGGCCGGCCGACCGTGTCGCTTCAGCGCCTGCGCGTGTATGCGGGATACGCCGGATGGTCCGCGGGGCAGCTCGACGACGAGCTGGGCGAGGGCGCCTGGATCGTCGAGCCGGCCGACGCGGACGATCCCTTCACCGACGGTGACATCTGGTCCGAGGCGCTGCGCCGCAAGGGCGGCGAATACTCGCTCCTCGCCACGATGCCGGGCGACCCGTCGGTGAACTAGGACATGGTCCGGTGCTCGCCCGATGACAGGGCTGCGGTGCTCGCCTGATCACCGATCAGGCTGCGCTCCTCGCCGCCGATCGGGCTGCGCTCCTCCCTCGCCCGCTAAGGGGCGAGCACCGGGTAGTCCCGGGCCATCGACTCCACCACCAGCCGGGCGGGCGTCAACGCCCCGTCGCGCGTGAAGTGAACGCCGTCGGGCTGGCGGGACACGACCTCGTGACCGTCGATCTTCGTCACGTTTCGGTAGCGGCCGCCGGAGATGCGGTCGTAGAAGTTCACGTAGCGCGCGCCCGGCACCGCCTCGGCCGCCCGGGACACCGCGAAGTTCTGCACGCGGTAGATGCGGTTGAACTCCTCGTCGCGCGCCGTGGGTGGGGGCGCCCAGTACACCGGCCGCCGGCCGCGGCTGCCCAGCTCGCGCATGACCACCGCCGTGCGCCGCGCGTACTCGGTCTCCCATTCCGGGGTGAACGGGCCGTATCCGCCGCCGTCCACCGTCACGTTGAAGCCGTCGTTGGCGCCCATCACCATCACCACCGCGTCAGGGTGCCGGTCGGTGATCTCCTGCTTCGCGTTCACCTCCCAGTTGAAGAACTCCGGCCGGGTGAGGCCCGTCCCGTTGCGAGCCACCACGTCCACGTGGAGCAGCCCGTCGGGGGCCACGTCCACCATGCGCTGGCCCACGAACTCGGCCTGGGAGTCACCGGTCACGAGCACGTTCAGCGGATCGGCTCGGGTGGGTTGGCGATAGTGCCGTGCCGGTCGCGCGTGCCTGTGGAGGATCGCCGCCGAGCCGCGCTCGAGCTCGGTGCCGGCCTGGGTCTTCGGCTCCTGCCCGAACGCGAGGTCGAGCCCCTCGCGGGGTAGGTGGAGGCCCACCGCGCCGGCCGCGTCGTCGAGCGGCCGGCCGATGGAAAGCACGGCGTCCCTGGTGGGGCCGTTCCCCATGCCCTCGCCCGCACGCACGATCGCCTCGGAATTGAGAAGGGCGGCCACCGCAAGCGCCACGACCACCACCACGAGCACCCGGCCGGCGGGCATTCTCAGATCGCGCTGGTCGCCGGTCGGATACACAGCTCAGAACCGGTAGTAGATGAAGGGGGCCACGCCCTGCTGGCCGACGGCGGCGTCCGCCGCCACCACGAGCAGTCCGAGCGCCACGCCCTGGGCCAGCGCGGGCCGGGCCACGACCCATGCCTCGGCGTCCCGCCACCAGCCGGGCGGCACGCCCTGCACGGCGATCGCGGCCACCGTGAGGAACACCACCGGAAGCGTCACGAGAGGCGACGGGCCTCCGGCCCCGAGCCTGCCCAGCACGTCGAGCGCGACGCTCACGTCGGGCGCCCGGAAGAAGACCCACGCGAGGCACACCACGTTGAAGGTCACGAGCCAGCCGAGCCAGGCCGGCACGCGCGAGATCCCGAAGCGCTCGCGCGCCCAGCGCTCGCCGCTGAGCGCCACGCCGTGTATGCCGCCCCAGATGAGGAACGTCCAGGCCGCCCCGTGCCACAGGCCGCCGAGGAGCATCGTGAGCATCAGGTTGCGGTACGTGCGGTGCGGCCCGTCTCGGCTGCCGCCCAGCGGGATGTAGAGGTAGTCGCGCAGCCAGCGCGACAGCGTCATGTGCCAGCGGCGCCAGAACGTCCGCAGGCTCGTGGCCAGGTAGGGACGGTCGAAGTTCTGGGGCAGCACGAACCCCAGCAGGAGGGCGAGCCCGATCGCCATGTCCGTGTAGCCGGAGAAGTCGCAGTAGATCTGGGCGGCGAACCCGTAGATCGCGAGCGCGGCCTCGGCCCCGGAGTGGGCGCCGGGATCGTTGAACACCGGATCCACGATGCGGCGCGCCAGCTCGTCGGCCACCACCGTCTTCTTGATCAGGCCCGCGGAGATCAGGAACAGCCCGGGCCCGGCCAGCACCGCACGCGGATCCCGAGGGGTGCGGAGCTGCGGGATCAGCTCGTTGGCGCGCACTATCGGCCCCGCCACCAGGTGGGGGAAGAAGCCCTGGAGGATGGCCACGTCGCCCAGCGAGGCGGCCCGGGTCTCGCCCCGGTGCACGTCCACCACGTACGAGATCGCCTGGAAGGTGAAGAACGAGATGCCGATGGGCAGGACGACCTGGAGCAGCGGCAGCGGTGCGCCCAGCCCGATGCCATCCAGCGCGTCGTCCGTCGAGCTCACGAAGAACCCCAGGTACTTGAAGGTGCCGAGCAGGCCCAGGTCGAAGGCGATCGCGCCCCACAGCGCGCGCCGGCGTGACCGTTCCGACGGCGACCTGGCGATCACCTGCGCGGCGAACGTGCTCACGAGCGTGGATCCCACGAGGAGCAGCACCCAGCGCGGATCGATCCACCCGTAGAAGAAGTACGAGACGGCGAGGATGAACGGGCGCCACAGCCGCGGATGCGGCATGAGCAGCCACGACAGCACGAACACGACCACGAAGAACGTGGCGAACTCGATCGTGGGGAAGGTCACCTGCGGGAATCATTCCCCGGGGACCCGGGCGGCCCTGCCGCCCGTCGCGAAGCTGTGCCTCAGCCGACGGCGCGTCGCAGGTCGATCAGCGAGAAGCCGACCAGCCAGAGAGCGGCCTTCTGGTCCTCGTCCAGAGGCGCGGGCACGAGCAGCTCCTGGTCGAGCTCCTCGAGCGTCTGGCCGGCGGCAAGGCCGGCCACAAGACGCTCGCGGTAGATACCGAACACCCCCATCCCGACTGGGGAGCATCCTCCTCCTGGGCCATCCGAAAAGGGCGCGGTGAAGATGAACCCCGCTAAGAGCGCCCGAACCCGTGCAAGGGAAGAGCGAATGCCCCCGTCGCGCGATCTGTAAAGCTCAGGGCGCGTGGACGTGAGCCCGGGCGACAGATGAGCGACGGCCAGCTCATCCTCGTCGCAGGCGCGCTCCTGGCCACTGCGCTGTCCGCCGCCATGCTCGCCGGACGCCTCCGCGTGCCCGGCCTCCTCCTGTTCCTGGGGCTCGGGATGATCATCGGCTCGGACGGCACCGGGTGGATCAAGCTCGACGACTACGAGCTCGCTCGCAGGGTGGGAATCATCGCCCTGGCGGCCATTCTCTTCGAGGGCGGGCTCGTGGCCGGCTTCTCCGAGATCAAGCCGGTGCTGCGGCCCGGATTGATGCTCGCGGTGTTCGCCACGCTCGGCACCGCGGTGATAACCGCGTTGGCGGCAATCTGGCTCTTCGACCTGTCCACCCTCGAGGGGCTCCTGCTGGGGTCGATCCTGGCCGCCACGGACGGCGCGGCCATCTTCTCGCTGCTTCGCACCTCCACCCTCCGCCGCCGCCTGGCCCGCACCCTGGAGGCGGAGGCCGGGTTCAACGACCCGGTCGCGATCCTGCTCGTGCTCGGGTTCATCGACTGGATCGACGAGCCGGGCTACGGCCTGCTCGACATGGCCGGCCTGTTCGTGCAGCAGATCTCGATCGGTGTCGCGGCCGGGCTCGGCGTGGGCTTCGCCGCCGCGTGGGCCATGCGCCGCATGTCCTTCGCCACCGCCGGGCTCTACCCCGTGGCCTCGATGGCGGCGGGCGCCCTGGCCTTCGGAGCGGCCGACAGCCTGCACGGCTCCGGCTTCCTTGCGATCTATCTCGCCGGGCTGGTGCTCGGCAGCGCGCAGATTCCGGCGCGCAACACCATCACCGTCTTCCACCAGGGACTTGCGTGGGTGGCGCAGATCGGCCTGTTCCTGACGCTGGGCCTGCTGGTGTTCCCGAGCCAGCTCGGCGACGTGTGGCTGGAGGGCACCGTGCTCGCCCTGGTGCTGGTGGTGGTGGCCCGGCCGCTGTCCGCCGCGGTGGCCACGGCCTTCGATCACTTCTCGGCGGCCGAGCGATTCGCGCTGGGCTGGGCGGGCCTGCGCGGCGGCGTGCCCGTGGTGCTGGCCACCTTCCCGGTGATCGAGGGAGTGCCGCACAGCCGCGAGTTCTTCAACATCGCGTTCTTCGCCGTGGTCGTCTCCACGCTCCTCCAGGGCTCGACCTTCGAGCCTCTGGCCAAGGCGCTCGGATTGACCACGGACGAGCCGGCGCTGCCACGGCCGATCGCCGAGAGCGGCACGATCCGGCGTCTCGGGGCCGAGGTGGTGGAGTTCCCGGTGGCGGCCAGCGACGCCGTGGTGGGGCACTTCGTACGTGACCTCGGGCTACCCCGCGACGCACTCCTCAACGTGATCGTCCGGCGGGGCGAGGCGATCCCGCCGCGCGGCTCCACGCAGATCGAAGCCGGGGACCGGCTCCACGTGCTGCTGCGCAAGGAGGTGGCACGCCAGTTCCCGGCGCTGATGGAGCGCTGGCAGGAGGGGCCCTTCGAGCCCGAAGCCGTGCGGCGCCCGCACGTGAGGAGCGGCTCGGTGATCTTCTCCACCCGCCCCTGGATGGAGCACGATGGCGACGCCGGCCACCCCGTGGAGGTGGAGAGCTGCCGCGTGATCCGCCACCTCCGCAGCCGCCGGGACCAGCCGGGCTCACTCGTCCTGCTCGACGACGGCCGCTACGCCATCGCGGGGCCCTCGCTCGCGATCGGCGCCGCCGCCCAGATCCAGCGCTACGCCCGCCGGCGCCTGAGCGCCGACCCGTCGGCCGACGAGCGGTCGTGGTGGCAGGAGGTCGTCGGAGCCCTGGCTCGCTAGGCCCGGATGGGCCCAGGCGAGGAGCGCAGCCCGATCGTCGATCGGGCGAGCACCGCAGCCATGCCTTTATCCGTCGTCCTGGCGGAACGCCCAGCGGACCTCGTCTATCGACAGGCCCGAGGACAGCGCAGCCAGCAGCTTCATGCGCGCGGCCTGGGGGGAGAGGAAGCCCGCGGGGATGATTCCCGTGCCGCGCAGGTCCCGCTCGGACCCGGCGTAGCCGTAGGTGGCCATGAGGATCACGCCGCGCTCGGGGCGGCAATAGGCCACCACCGGGATCTTCTCCGCCGCCTGGCCCCAGAGCTCGAGCACCGGAGGGGCGAGGTGGCCGGAGCCGAGCGTGCCTATCACCGCGCCGTCTGGATTGGTGGACAGGGCCGCCCGGGCGAGCGTGCCGTCGTCGCCGGCCGCCGTGGGCACGATGAGCACGCTCTTGTCCAGGTTCGGGGGGTCGAGCGGGGGGTTGCGGGGCATCCGCGACCACATGATCGGGTGGCCCTCAGTCACCCGCCCGAGCAGTCCGGTCTGCGGCGAGGAGAAGGCCACGAGCGAGACCGTGTCCGTCTTGCGCACACCGCGTGCATGGTGGATCTCTCCTCCGAAGCACACGAGCACGCCTGCGCCGGCGGCCTCCCGGCTGGCGGCCACGCTCACGGCGTCCACGAGGTTGGCCGGGCCGTCGGCGCCCGGGGCGGAGGCGGGCCGGATGGCGCCGGTGAACACGATCGGCGCCTCGGCGTCATGGAGGATGTCGCACAGCATCGCGGTCTCCTCGAGCGTGTCGGTGCCGTGGGTGACCACGACCCCGGTGCCGCGCCGGGCGGCGTCGCGCGCCTGGCGGCAGATGGCCAGCTGATCGTCCATGGTGAGGTGGGCGGACGGCTTGTTCACCACCGTGCGGCCCTCGATCCCCCTAAAGGCGGTGAGTCCCGCCACGGCATCCACGAGGCCCTCGCCGTCGAGGGCGGGTATGGCGCCGTTCTCGTTGCCGGTCTCCAGATCGCCCTTCATGGAGATGGTTCCGCCCGCGGCAAGTACGAGGACCTTCCGGGCGTTCGGCACGTCGGTGGTCACGCTCACGTGACGGCGACGATAGCGAGGAGCGGAGCCCGATCGGTGATCGGGCGGAGCACCGCAGCAGGCGTTACATAGCGAGGAGCGGAGCCCGATCGGTGATCGGGCGGAGCACCGCAGCAGGCGTTACATAGCGAGGAGCGGAGCCCGATCGGTGATCGGGCGGAGCACCGCAGCAGGCGTTATCGGGCCTCGAGCCAGAGCGCGTCGCCCCGGCCGCGAAGATCCATCAGCGCCGCCGCGGGGAGCGCCGCGTACCAGGCGCGCCGGTCTCCGAGCAGCCGCTCGCCGCGACCGCGCAGGTAGTCGATCGTGCCGAGCAGCGCGTCTCCGGTCGAGCACATGGAGAGCCGCGTGACCTCGAATCCCCCGGCCTCGGCCACGCGTCGCAGCGTGACGGGCTCGAAGTGCCAGAGATGGCGCGGCACGTCGAGGTAGAACCAGTGCCCGCGGGCCCGGCGCGAGAGCGACGAGGCGAAGTTGGGCACGCCCACGGTCAGGGTCCCGCCGGGCCGGAGCACCCGCCGGGCCTCGGCCAGCTGAGCGCACGGCGAGCCCACGTGCTCGAGCGAATGCCAGAAGCGCACGGCGTCGAAGTGGCCGGTGGGATATCCCGCCGTGGTGAGTTCGCCCGCTCGCACGTCATGCAGCCCGGCGGCGCGCGCCGCGGCCACCGCCTGCGCGTCGATCTCGATCCCGTGGACCTCCCAGCCGGCCTCCCGGAGCCCGAGCAGGAAGGCGCCGGAGCCGCAGCCCACGTCGAGGATGCGTCCAGGCGGACCCGGCGGGAGCCCCTGGGTCAGGCGGTCGTCGAGGATGCGTCGCAGGCCGCCGCCGCCCGTGTATGCGCGGCGGATGCGCTCCCGGCCCGCCGAGGTCGGGGGCCGGGGCGCCGCGTAGCTGTAGTAGCTGCTGCTCGGGTAGTAGGCGCCGAGGTCGTCGGGGCGGGGGCTGGTTCGGACCAGGGCGCACCTGCGGCAGCGCACGACCTCGAAGCGGCCCGGCATCCCGAAGCGGCGCTCGCCGGTCTCGATCAGGGTCTCGGCCTGCGCGATCCCGCAGAGGTCGCACAGGGTCGGGCGCATGACCTGCGCCGTACCCGCCAGCCCGCCCTCCAGGCGTGCTTCCTCCCCTGCGCTCACCGCGCACATGCTCCGATCGTACGTCCCCTGTCGCGACCCGGCCCCACCCGCACGGGCAGGTATCTGGCGGAACCGGCGGAAGTGTCTGCCATGTTTCCCCGGTGCTTCGACTGCCCAAGAACATGAAGGCGTCCCTCTTTGACATGGATGGCGTCCTCACCGACACCGCCTCCGTGCACGCGCGCGCGTGGAAGGAGATGTTCGACGCCTACCTCTCAAAGCACGGGCAGTCGCCCTTCGAGCAGCGCGACTATGAGGACTTCGTGGACGGCAAGCCGCGCCAGGACGGAGTGCGCGACTTCCTCGCCTCCCGCGCGATCACAGTCCCCGAGGGCGAGCCGGACGACCCGCCCGCGTCGGAGACCATCCGCGGTCTCGGCAACCGCAAGAACGAGCTGGTCCAGACGCTGATCACCAACGACGGCGTGAAGGTCTACGAAGGCTCGCGGCGCTTCGTGGAGGCGGTTCGCGACGCCGGGCAGAAGACGGCCGTGGTGTCGTCCAGCGCGAACACCGAGCAGATCCTCGAGGCCGCCGGGATGAGCGACCTCTTCGACGAACGCGTGGACGGGGTCGTGCTCGCGCGCGAGCACCTACCGGGCAAGCCGGCGCCGGACTCGTTCCTGCGAGCGGCCGAGCTTCTCGGCGTGGACCCGAAGGACGCAGTGGTCTACGAGGACGCACTGGCCGGGGTTCAGGCGGGGCACGCAGGCGGGTTCGGGCTGACGGTGGGCGTGGACCGCAAGGGCCGTCCCGAAGAACTGAAGAAGCACGGGGCCGACGTGGTGGTCGAGGACCTGGCGGAGCTGCTCGGGTGAGCGTCCGGGACCGCCATCCGGTCGACCCCTGGGCCTTTGTGGAGGAGGGTGTGGACCTCGACCGGCTCGCCCAGACCGAGTCGCTGTTCGCCCTCTCGAACGGCCACATCGGCCTGCGCGGGAACCTCGATGAGGGCGAGCCGGCCGGACTGAGCGGCACCTACCTGAACGGCTTCTACGAGTCGTTCCCGCTGGAGTACGGGGAGCGCGGGTACGGGTTCGCGGAGGACGGCCAGTCGGTGGTGAACGTGACCGACGGCAAGGTCATCCGTCTTCAGGTTGAGGACGAGCCGTTGGACGTGCACCGCGGCGAGGTGCTTCAGCACGAACGGCGCCTGGACTTCCGCAGCGGCCTTCTCGAGCGCAAGCTGCACTGGCGCGCGGCCTCGGGGCACGAGGTGAAGCTCACCACGAAGCGCCTCGTGTCGCTGTCCCTGCGCAGCCTTGCGGCGATCCACTACGAGGTGGAGGCGGTGGACCAGCCGATCAGGATCGCCATCCAGTCGAACCTCCAGGCCAACCGCGTCAACGCGCACGAGGGAGCGGACCCCCGTCGCGGGCGGGCGCTTCAGAACGCCCTCCGCTCGCGCCTGTCGGTGGACCACGGCATGCGGGTGGTGCTCGGGCACGAGACGGGGCGGTCCGGTCTGGCCGTGGTGTCCGGCATGGCCCACGTGCTCAAGCACGACGGCGAGGTGGCCACGCTCACCCAGTCCGAGCCCGACCTCGGTCGCGTCACGCTGTCGGCCGAGCTCGAGCCCGGCCGCCCGCTCACGCTGATCAAGTTCATCGCCTACCACTGGTCCTCTCAGCAGAGCATCGACTGGCTGCGGGACCAGGTGGACGCCAGCCTCGAGAGCGGCCTGGCCGAGAGGTTCGAGGGCCTGGCCGAGGCGCAGAAGGAGGCGCTGGATCGCTACTGGTCGCGTGCCGACGTGGAGGTGGACGGGGACGAAGAGCTGCAGCAGTCACTGCGGTTCGCGCTCTTCCACCTCTTCCAGGCCAGCAGCCGCAACGAGGGCCGGGCGATCCCGGCCAAGGGCCTGACCGGCAGCGGGTACGACGGCCACGCCTTCTGGGACACCGAGAGCTTCGTGCTCCCGGTGCTGACCTTCACCGCGCCGGACACGGTGCGTCACGCGCTCGAGTGGCGCCACTCCATCCTCGACTCAGCCCGCGAGCGCGCCAGCCAGCTCGGGCTGCGCGGGGCCGCCATGCCCTGGCGCACGATCCGCGGCGAGGAGTGCTCGGGATACTGGCCGGCGGGCACCGCGGCCTTCCACGTGAACGCCGCCGTGGCCTCGGCCGTGAACCGCTATCTGGGCGTGACAGGCGACCACGAGTTCGAGGAGCGCGCCGGCTGTGAGCTGCTCGTGGAGAGTGCGCGCCTCTGGGCCAGCCTCGGCTATCACGACGAGCGCGGGGACTTCCGAATCGACGGCGTGACCGGGCCCGACGAGTACTCGGCCCTGGTGGACAACAACGTCTACACGAACCTGATGGCGCAGATGAACCTGCGCGCCGCGATCGAGTCGGTGAAGCGCCAGCCCGGGGCGGCGGAGCGCCTCGGGGTCACCGACCACGAGGTGGACGAGTGGGGCCGCGCCGCGGACGCCATGTTCGTGCCCTTCGACGAGGAGCGTGGACTGCACCCGCAGGACCAGGACTTCCTCGAGCACGAGCCCTGGAACTTCGCGAAGACGCCGCCCGAGCACTACCCCCTTCTCCTCAACTACCCGTACTTCGAGCTCTATCGCCGCCAGGTGGTGAAGCAGGCCGACCTCGTGCTGGCGATGCACTGGAGGGGGGACGCGTTCACCGCCGAGCAGAAGCGGGAGAACTTCGACTACTACGAGACGCTGACCGTCCGCGACTCCTCGCTGTCCGCCTCGACCCAGGCGGTGATGGCGGCGGAGGTCGGGCACATGACCCTCGCGCGGGAGTACCTGCTCGAGGCCGCGCATATGGACATCTACGACCTCGCCCACAACACGGCGGACGGCCTGCACATGGCGTCGCTCGCCGGGGCGGTGATCGCCATCGTGGCCGGGTTCGGCGGATTGCGGGACTTCTACAGCCGGCTCTCGTTCCGGCCTCGCCTTCCCGAGGGCCTCGACCGCCTGCGCTTCGCCATGCAGATCCGCGGCCGGCTGCTGCGGGTCGAGGTGAGCCACGAGGAGGCCAAGTACTCGCTGTCGGGCGAGGACCGGCTGCGGATCCTCCATTGGAACGAGGAGATGGTCCTCGAGGGCGGGAGCACGGTGGCGCTTCCGATTCCCCCGAAGGAGGACGTTCCCGCTCCGAAGCAGCCCGGGGGCCGCGAGCCGAAGCTCGACGGCCGCGCTCCGGCGCGCGAGCCGGAGGCGCCCAGCCGCGAGCACGCGTAGCGCCTAGCTCGGCGTGGCCTCTCCCTCGAGCTGGCTGCGCATGCGATCGCGCAGCTCGGCGAAACGAGGCTTCTCGTAGGCGATCAGGGCCACCAGTAGGGCGGTGACCACCGCCAGCGTGGCCAGGGCGCGGGATCTCGAGCGCCACCGGGATGAACGCGACCAGCGCTGTCGCGCACACGAGCCGCTCGGTGCTCAGCCGGTGCACGTTGCGCAGCCGGAACGCCACGTGCGCCAGCAGGTACATGGCGGTGCCGGCCAGCATCGCAACCGCGGGCTCGAGCTTGAGTGGGTCCTCCACGTGCTGGAGCGTCTTCTTCAGCCCGAGGGCGAGGAGCACGATCCCGGCCACCATGGGCAGGTGCAGGTAGGAGAACGAGTCGCGAGCGATCGCGTTGCGCTCGCGCCCCTCCTCCGCGTGGGAGAGCCTGCGCTCGGCCACGAGCGCGACCACGTCGAAGTACAGCCACCAGATTGCGGCGGTCACGGCCACTCCCAGCACGGAGGCCACCACCACGCCGGCGTCCACGGTGGTGCCCTGGGCCCCGACCCCGATGGCCACGATCGACTCGCCCAGGGCGATGATCACGATTAGCCCGTGGCGTTCGGCGAAGTGGCCGGGCACGAGCTTCCACCCCTCCACTCCGAAGAAGAAGGGGCCGCCCATGTCGAAGAGCAGGGCCGTGACCCAGAGCGCGCCCTGCAGCGCCCCGTCCGCGAAATAGGCGCCCACGAGCAGCGCCACGGAGATGGCGGTGCTCACCGCCAGTCCGTTCACCGACCGCCGCAGTGGCGGGTCGTCGCGGCTGGCCACGACGAAGAGCACGATCTGGCCGGTCCGGACCACTCCGTAGGCGCCGGCGAACAGGAGCCCGAGATGGCCGAAGGCCTCTTGAATGCACAGTGCCACCACCAGCAGCGCGGCCATGGCCGCGAACATCGCCAGGCGCACCACCCCCTCCTCCGGGTCCACCACGCTGGTGAGCCAGGCGTAGCCCACCCAGGCCCACCACAGCATCCCGAGAATGATCAGCGCCTGGCCCAGGCCAGTCCAGGTGGGGTCGTGAGCCATCAGTGCCGTGCACTGCGTCAGGGCCAGCACGAACACGAGGTCGAAGAAGAGCTCGAGCGGCGTGACCCGCTCCTCGGAGCGCAGCTTGGCGTTAACGCGCGGGGTGTGCGGGCGGGAGATCGTGGCCACGGGCTCTGATGTTCTCAGGTGGTGAGTAGGGTCCCTGGCATGAGCGATCTGACCAGAGGCTCGGGCGGGCCACCCTCGCGCCGCGGGCGCGAGCGACGTGCCTATCAGCTGGTGGTAGTGGGTGGTACGGCCGGAGTGGTGGCTGTGGTCACCCTCCTGCTCGCCATCTTCGGCGTAATGGGCTTCGGCATTCCGCTGATAGCGATCATCGTGGCCGTGGTCTGCGGCGTGCTGTTGCGGCGTACCGTCGGCCGCTAGCTCAGGCCGCCGGCCGGCAGCGGGTCCTGCTGGTGAAGCTCTCGGTGGATCCGTCGAGGTAGATGAACTTCGCCCTGGTGGTCCATCGCCGGCTCTTCGGGCATGAGTCCGGAGCCCGCATGTAGGTCCGCTGCTTCGCGCCGTGGCCCTTCGAGTGGCGGCCGATCCGGAGGCTCAGCCGGGTCAGGGAGACCCCACCCGGGAGCACGGGGCGGATGGAGATCGTGCGTCGCTTCACCACGTCGCGGAACTCGGTGATGACGTTCCCCTGGAGCGTCACGACGACGATGATCTCCCCGCGCGCGTTGTAGAGGGTCACGTCGGTGGTGAACCCCGAGCCGGAGGGGAAGACCGCCTTGGTGTGCCCGCTGCCGAGCCGGCTGCTCGCGGGGCAGGCGGAGCCTCCCTTCAGCTTGATCTCGTCGTCCGAGGCCTGGCATCGCGTGAGCGCCGACGTGTCGAAGCGGGTGCCCGGGTGGAAGGTCATATCGATCCGCTTGATCGGCTTGGGCACTTCCTTCCGCGCCCCGGGGTCGCTCCAGGTCATGAGCGGGGCCTGGCCCGTCGGGGCACCCGGCCTCTCAGTCAGGTACGCCATGTGGAATGTGGCGGAGAACTTCGGGCTGGCGAGGGCGGCCGCCGCGGCTGCCAGCACGATCGCGGCGACGAGCCAGATCGGGGCCGCTCTCCTCAATCGGTGTCCCGAGTCACGAAATGGACGTCAGCCAGCCCCTCGAGCGAAAACCCCGTCGTCGCCGGGGTCAGGTTCCATCGCTAGTCCCCCTTCGCCGGGGGGGGCCACTCGCCGCCAATGAAGTTGTCGTAGCGCTCCTTGAGCTCCGCCTCGCTACCGGCCTGCCGCGGGGCCGCGAACGTCTTGGGTGTTTCAAGAGTGGCCATCGAATCCTCGTGTCCGTGGTTCGGTGAGCATCACTCCACCACCGGCGGGCAGGCCGCACATCGGGTGGAAACCACACCTGTGGATGCGGCGAACTGCGGACTTGTTGATCCCGGCGGTGAAGTACGGATGCCGGGCCGCCTCGGTGGGGAAAGGATGACCTCTCGCCCCTGCTGTTCGCGGCCGAGCGTGGCGTGGACCTCGCGGCCGATGCGCTGACGCGCGGGCGCGCGCACGTCAGGTCCCTGATCGACAAAGGCGACTACGGCTTCGCCACCGTGGTGGACATCGAGATAGAACGCCTCGTACGTGGCTACCTGAGCGAACAGGCGCCTGAGATCCCGTTCCTGGGTGAGGAGGAGGGCGGGCACGCCCTGATGTCGGAGTCGATCTGGGTGCTCGACCCGATCGACGGGACCGCGAACTACGCTGACGGCAGCCCGCTGTGCTCGATATCGCTCGCGCTCCTGCAACACGGGCGGCCGGTTCTCGGGATAGTGGCCGCGCCGCTGATCGGTGAGCGTTACATGGCAGTGGAGGGAGCCGGGGCGTTTCGCAACGGCGCCCGGATTCACGTCGCCGAGCGGGAGGTCGGTGACACGTTGATCGCCCTGTCCGACTTCGCCTTCGGCCGCAAGCACCGGGATACGAACGAGCTCAGGTTCGCGGTGATCGAGGAGCTGGTGCGCCGCTCGATGCGCCTGCGGATCCACGGGTCGGTGGCCCTCGACCTGGCCTGGCTGGCGGCCGGTCGCATGTCGGGCACGGTCGCCTTGTCGAACCTTCCCTGGGATGTGAGCGCCGGCGTGCTACGTGCCCGCACTGCGCGAGCGACTGGTATCGGTGATCGCGAAGGCGAGGGAGCGCTCCAGTGGCTGACGACGCTCGCGCGGCGCTGCTGGCGCCCTCGCCGATCCTCACCATCACCCTGGAAGAAGAGCGCCCAGAGGCGGAGCTCCACCTGCACGCGGGCGGTCAGGGCTATTGGGTAGCTCGAATGCTCCGGGTCCTGGGGGTCGAGGTGGGGTTCTGCGCCCCGCTCGGGGGTGAGGTCGGGAGCGTCTTGCGTGCACTTATCGAGACGCAGGGCATCCAGTTGCACGCGGTCGAGAGCGGAGGGTGGAACGGGTCATACGTGCACCGTCGCGGCCACGGTGACGCGGTGACCCTCGGCGAGACGGCGAGCCCCGTCCTCGCCAGACACGAGACCGACGCCCTGTATGCGGCGATGGTGACGGCCGCGCTGAGCGCGCGGCTGGCGGTACTCACCGGGCCCCGCTCGGCGGAGGTCATCGACCCCGACCTCTACCGGCGGCTCGCCAGAGACCTGCGCGGCAACGGCTGCACCGTCGTGGCGGACCTATCCGGAGGCCCTGGTGGCTGCTCTCGCCGGGGGTCTGGATCTGCTCCACCTGAGCGAACGCGAGCTGGGAGAGCACGGCGGGGCCGCCCCAAGCGACGTCCACGAGACGATTGCCGCGATGGAGCGGCTGCGCGACCAGGGCGCCCGCAACACGATTGTGTCTCGCGGGCGTGAACCGGCAATCGCTCTGCTTGACGACCGTGCACTCGAGCTGTCCGGGCCGGTGTTCGAGGAGCGTGAGCATCGCGGCGCGGTCTTGGCAGCGGTGCCCGGGCAGACATCGAGCGCCTGGCCCGTGAGATCGTCCTGCGGCCTGTCGATCTGTCGTACCAGTAGTTCCCCCCGACTCCCCGCGGGGATCGTCCCCGATGCCGGACGGCCTGGGCCTCCATAACTTGTGCGCATGGGACTGCTCTCGCTCGCAAGGCCCGATGCGGCTCGCTACGCGCCGGGGACCTGCCACACCGATGGCCGCCGGCTGCTGCGGGTCACCGCTGGCGCGAACCATGAGCTCCGCCGGGTCGAGGACTGCCGCACGCTCGAGGTGGAGACGATCCCTTGCTCGAGCTCCAGGCGCTGGGGCTGCGCCCGATAGGGAGCCGCGGCGTCACGGGGTTGCGGGCGCTCGGAAGCGTGGGCGAGCGCGTGGCGCACTGGGCGCACCTGCTCAGTTTGGTCGTACGACCCGCAGATTGCGCGCACAGCGGAAGCTCCGCGACCGAGAACGGGATGACTACGGATGACCCGGCGCGAGGCGCGTCGTACCGTGGCGGTATGAGCCCTACAGGATCAACTCTGAAGGCAAGCCCTGGTGATCGGCTCGTGGTGAGCGGCCACCGTCAGGGCGAAGCTCCGCGAGACTGCGAGGTTCTTGCCGTGCTCGGCGAGGACGGCGCCCCTCCCTACGAGGTGCGATGGGAGGAGGACGGCCACGTGAGCCGGCTGTATCCCGGCTCGGACGTGCACGTCCATCACTTTGAGCATGGGCCAGGGCGGTAGCGGCGGCTCGGAGATGAAGTCGTCGCGACCCCCACGTCGTTCCCGGCCGCCACGCACAGGGCGGCTGGCGCTCGACCCGCTTCGCACCGCCTGGCAACGCCTCGGCGTGGTTCAGCCACTGGCCGGCTCGCTGGGCGTGACCGCGGCAACCGCCCACCTCGACCGTGAGGGGCTGCACTACCAGCTCGTGAGCCACAAGCCCACGTTCCGGGCCGTTGATGACGCCACCGCTAGCGGCGTCCCGCGATACCACGAACTCAAGACCCTCGTGCTGCTCGGAGCCGGAGGCTTCCTGCTCGCCGCGCTTCGCGCCTCCGACCGTCTCAACCTCCGTCGGGTGCGCGAGCTGCTCGACGACCGAAGCATTCGACTCGCCTCGGAGGCGGAGATGGGGCGTGCGTTTCCCACCTTCGATGTCGGGGCGCTGCCACCCCTCGGACCGGGGCTGCCGCCGCTCCGGCTGCTCGACTCCCAGGTCCCGAAGTACTCGCGCGTCGTCTGCGCCGGCGGGGATCACACCCACTCGCTGGTGATGATCCCGGTCGAGATCATCAACGCGGCGCACCCTCGTATCGCCGACATTACCGAGGGCTAGGCCCCCCGCCGAACCGATCGGCGCGACGC
>CAWFUR010000013.1:0-86571 GCA_963819115.1 uncultured Thermoleophilaceae bacterium
TAGACCGCCAGGG
This sequence comes from uncultured Thermoleophilaceae bacterium, assembly GCA_963819115.1. Taxonomy (GTDB): domain Bacteria; phylum Actinomycetota; class Thermoleophilia; order Solirubrobacterales; family Thermoleophilaceae; genus JACVRW01. Next base: position 14 of record CAWFUR010000013.1, read on the forward strand.
CTTCCTGAGGAGTCTCAGGGCCCTTCGGGTCGGGCTGGGGTGCGTCCGGCGACTCCGGAACGGGCACCGCCGGGCCTGGGGGCCCGGCGGGTTGAGGCTGGTCGGGTGCCGGTGGTGCCGGCACCTCGGCCCAAATGGCTGGAGCGAGGGTGGCGGAGAGCGTCATGCCGCCCTCGTGTCCGGATCCGGAGCGACCGAAACAGGGCACGTTCGGTGCTCCTTAGCCGCGCGAGCCGAAGCTGGTGGTGTAGGTCGCGGCAGGCACGTTGCCACGTATCCGGCGGGGCGTTCCGAGTGCGACGCCGATGCCGGCCTCGCGGAAGCGTCCGTTCAGGATGTTGGCGCGGTGCGGCGGGCTCGCCATCCAGGCGGCCACGATTCCCTGCGGCGTGGAGCGGCGGCGTCCGGCGCCCCAGGCGAGGTTCTCACCGACGAACCAGGCGCTGCAGTGCCTCAGGTATCCGGCGCGGCGGATGCGCGACACGAAGTCGGAGCCGTCGCGGGACACATGGGAGAAGTACTTGTGCTGCTCCATGTCCTGCGCGTGCAGGGTGGCTGCACGGGCAAGGCGGGGGTTGGCCGCCAGGGGGCGCAGGTGGTAGCGCGCACGCTCGGCGTTAAGCAGGCAGAGCGTCGCCTGGGCGAGCTGATCGGTGTTCACCTGGGCGGGTGTGGCCGTGCGGGCGGCGCAGGCGCCGGCCGTACGGAGGTGGGCCGAGGCGGCGTGAGCCGGCTTCTTGCCGATGGGGACCCAGTGCGCCGACTTCTGCGCGGAGGCCACGCCGGCGGGGGCCAGCATCAGCGCGAACGCAGCGGCGGTGCTGAGTGCCACGGCGCGAAGCCGGTTTCGAGTGGGGGACTCGGCGGGGGACCGAGAGGTCTTGAGGGTGGGGGCGGGGGGGCGGTTCATGAGATCTATGTCGCCCCGACCCCGCCGTCCTGCGCGTTTGTGCACTCCGATCTGGACAGATAGGCGATGGGTTTACCGAGCACCCCGCTCTGGCACTAGGAAACGATGCCTTCCGCGGCCATCCTCGACGTGGACGGCACCCTCGTCGACACGAACTACCACCACGCGATTGCGTGGTACCGCGCCTTCCGCGAGCACGGCACGGTGCTCCCGCTCTACCGCATCCACCGCCACATCGGGATGGGGGGCGACCAGTTCGTGGCCGCGCTCGCGGGCGAGGACACGGAGCGCGCGCGAGGGGATGACATCCGGGCCACCGAGAAGGAGCTCTATTCGGAGCTGCTCCCGGAGGTCGAGCCGCTGGAGGGGGCGTCGGACCTCGTTCGCCGTCTCAAGGAGCAGGGCCGCGCCGTGGTCCTGGCCAGCTCGGCCAAGGGCGACGAGGTGGACCACTACCTGGACCTGCTCGGCGTTCGCGCCGTGGTGGACGGCTGGACCACCTCCGATGACGTGGAGGCCACCAAGCCCGAGCCCGACCTGGTGCAGGCGGCCCTCGACAGGGCCGAAACACAGGACGCGGTGATGGTCGGGGACTCCACCTGGGACTGCGAGGCCGCGCGCCGGGCCGGGATCGAGACCGTGGCCGTGCTCACCGGGGGCTTCTCCGAGCAGGAGCTTCGCGAAGCCGGCGCGGTGGCCGTATTCGACTCGATCACCGAGCTCCGCGACGGTCTCGACCGCACTCCGCTCGCCGGCTGAGCCGCGGCCGCCCCGGATCGGGAACACTCACGGGGGATGGCGGACCGGCTCGAGCGCTACCGGAAGAAGAGGGACTTCGGGTCCACGCCCGAGCCCGCCGGCGACGGACGCTCGACGGCGTCCGCCGGGCGCTTCGTGGTGCAGGAGCACGACGCGAGCCGGCTCCACTGGGACCTTCGCCTGGAGCACGAGGGCACGCTGGCGTCGTGGGCCCTGCCCCGCGGGGTGCCGGACCACCCGAAGGAGAACCGGCTGGCCGTGCACACGGAGGACCACCCGCTCGAGTACCTCGAGTTCGAGGGTGAGATCCCGAAGGGCGAGTACGGCGGCGGCACCATGAAGGTCTGGGACTCGGGCACCTACGACGCGGAGAAGTTCCGCGAGGGCGAGGTGATCGCGGAGTTCCACGGCGAGCGGATGCGGGGCCGCTACGCCCTCATACACACCAGGGGCTCCGACTGGCTCATCCACCGCATGGACCCGCCGGAGGACCCGAGCTACGAGCCGCTGCCGGAGCGGATCGCGCCGATGCAGGCCCGCGGCGGCTCTCTGCCCCGCAACGAGAAGGCCTTCGGCTTCGAGGTCAAATGGGACGGCATTCGCGCGATCGCCTACTGCGACCACGGCCACCTCACGCTTCAGGGCCGCAACTTCACGGAGTTCACCCCGCGCTACCCCGAGCTGCGACAGCTGCCTCGGGAGCTCGGTGCGCGTCGGGTCGTCCTCGACGGCGAGGTGGTGGCGCTGGACGAGCAGGGCCGCCCCAGCTTCGAGCGGCTCCAGTCGCGCATGCACCTCGCATCTGAGTCCGCGATCCGGCGCCGGATGAAGGACCTGCCGGCGACCTACGTGATCTTCGACCTGCTCTATCTCGACGGCCACAGCACTATGTCCCTCGCCTACGAGGAGCGCCGCGACCTGCTCGCGCGGCTGGAGCTGGAGGGGCCTTCCTGGCGAACGCCCGGCTATCACCCCGGCGAGGGCGCGGCCCTGCTCGAGGCCACGGCGGCCATGGGCGTGGAGGGTGTGGTGGCCAAGCGGCTCGACTCCTCCTACGAGCCAGGCCGGCGCTCCCAGGCCTGGATCAAGGTCAAGAACGTGAACGATCAGGACGTGGTGATCGGCGGGTGGACGCCGGGCGCCGGCGGGCGCGGCGGGCACCTCGGCGCCCTCGCGGTGGGGGTCATGGAGGACGGCGACCTTCTCTACGCCGGCAAGGTCGGCACCGGCTTCACCGAGCAGACGCTGGCGCTGCTGAAGCGCGAGCTGGAGCCCCGCCGGCGCGACGACTCGCCCTTCAGCGGCCGCCAGCCGCCGAAGGGCACCATGTTCGCCGATCCGGAGCTCGTGGCCGCCGTGGAGTTCCGCGAGTGGACGAAGAGCGGGACTCTCCGCGCTCCCTCCTTCAAGGGCCTGCGGCCGGACAAGGACCCGCAAGATTGCATCCGTGAAGAGGGTTAATGGGCCCCGGCCGGGTAACTTTCATAACGATGCCTAGAGCGATTTGGAGTGGAGCAATCAGCTTCGGCCTGGTGAACATCCCGGTCAAGCTGTTCAGCGCGGTCTCGCGGAAGACGGTGCGCTTCCACCAGATCGACGGAACGTCGGGCCAGCGCATCCAGCAGAAGCGCGTGAGCTCGGCCTCGGGCGAGGAGGTGCCGTACGAGAACCTCGTCAAGGGCTACGAGATCGGGCCCGACCGCTACGTGATCATCACGCCGGAGGAGCTCGACTCGATCTCGCCGGAGAAGACGCGCACGATCGACATCGAGGACTTCGTGGACCTCGACCAGATCGACCCGATCTTCTACGACCACCCCTACTACCTGGTGCCCGACACCGGGGCCGAGAAGGCGTACAAGCTGCTGGTGGACGCGATGGACTCCTCGGCCAAGGTCGCGATCGCCCGCGTGGTCCTCCGCTCGAAGGAGAACCTGGTGGCCATCCGCCCGCGCGACGGAGTGCTCGCCATGGAGACGATGCTGTTCTCCGACGAGGTGATCCCGCCCGACAAGCTCGACAGCGGCGCGGGCGAGTCGAAGAAGAAGACCAGCAAGCGCGAGCTGGACATGGCCACGCAGCTGATCGAGTCGCTCTCCTCGGACTTCGACCCCGACAAGTACCGCGACGAGTACCGGGACCGGGTGCTCGAGATGATCGAGCGCAAGGCGCAGGGCGAGGACGTGGTGATCGAGCAGCCCTCCGAGGAGCCTCAGAAGGTGCCGGACCTGATGGCCGCCCTGGAGGCCAGCATCGCCGCCGCCAAGAGCCCCGGCGGGCGCAAGCCGGCGGCGAAGAAGACCCAGGCCGCGGCGAAGACTTCCAATGGGCGAAAGGCCGCGAACGGCTCCGCCAAGGCGAAGAGCGGGTCCACCTCGCGCCGCAAGACGGCCAAGAAGTCGTAGCCGGGGGCCGTGCCGCCGGCCCGCAGGGTGCAGGTCGAGGTCGAGGGCCGCACCCTCTCACTCTCGAATCTGGATAAGGTGCTCTACCCGCAGGCCGGGTTCACCAAGGGCCAGGTGATCGACTACTACACGCGGGTTGCCCCCGTCCTGCTGCCGCACCTGCGCGGCCATCCGCTCACGCTGAAGCGCTACCCCGACGGCGTCGAGGGGCAGTACTTCTACGAGAAGCAGTGCCCCTCCCACCGCCCGGAGTGGGTGCACACCGCGCCGGTCCCCACCGGTCGCAAGACGATTGACTTCTGCCTCTGCGAGGACCTTCCGACCCTGGTGTGGATGGCCAACCTGGCCGACCTCGAGCTGCACCCGTCGCTCTCGCGAGCGGAGCACATCGAGCGACCGAGGGTGATGGCCTTCGACCTGGATCCCGGCGAGCCCGCGGGACTGGCCGAGTGCTGTGAGGTCGCCCTTGTGCTGCGCGAGGCGCTGGAGCGGATCGGGCTCGAGTCGTTTCCGAAGACCTCGGGATCGAAGGGCATCCAGGTCTACGTTCCGCTGAACCGCGACGAGGCCACCTACGACGACACCAAGCCGCTCTCCCAGGCGCTGGCCCGCCACCTGGAGGCCGAGCATCCGAAGCTGATCGTCTCCACCCAGAAGAAGGAGCTCCGGCGGGGCAAGGTGCTGATCGACTGGAGCCAGAACGACGAGCACAAGACGACGGTCTCCGTTTACTCGCTGCGCGCCCGTCGGCGGCCGACGGTGTCCACGCCACTCGGGTGGGACGAGCTGGACGATCCCGCGGCGCTCGTGTTCGACGCCGGTGACGTGCTGGACCGCGTGGGCGACCACGGCGACCTCTTCGCGCCCATCCTCGAGCTGCAGCAGCGGCTCCCGGAGCTATAGCGTTCGTTGCCAATGGTCGACTGGTCGCTTGCCCGTCAGGTGGCGCGCCTGTCCGCCGGAGCCGACGAGGCCCCGGAGGCGGATCTCGACCTGGCCGCGGTGTGCGCGGAGCTCGAACCGCACGTGGCCCGGTACACCGGCCTCGAACCCGCCACGCCCGTGCCGCCGCCGGAGCTGGTGAGCCGCTCCGAGTGGGCCTCGGCCAACCTGGAGTCGCTGTCAGACCTGCTCGACCCCGTGGCCGAGCGCCTCGACCGGAGGCTGTCGTTCGCCGGACCGCTCGCGGGAGCGCTGCGGGTGGGAGCGGCGGCCACCGTGGCCGCCGAGGCCGGGCTCGTGATGGGCTACGTGTCCCAGCGGGTGCTCGGGCAGTACGACGTGTCGCTCCTGGGCGGGGACCGTCCGCCGCGACTCCTGTTCGTGGCGCCGAACCTGAAGAAAGCGGTAGGCGAGCTCGGCGTGGAACGGGCCGGCTTCGAGCGCTGGATCTGCGCGCACGAGCTCACGCACGTCTTCCAGTTCCAGGGCGTGCCCTGGCTGCGCGAGCACCTGGGGACGCTCCTCCGCAAGTACCTGGCGTCGCTCGAGGTGAGGATCGACCGCGGAGCCGCGGGCGGCCTGCCCTCGCTGCCCAGCCCGGCCCGCCTGGTGGAGACCTTCCGCGAGGGCGGGCTCGTCGCGCTGATCCAGACGCGTGAGCAGCGCGCCGTGATGGCGCGCCTCCAATCGGCGATGGCGGTGATCGAGGGCTATTCCGAGCATGTGATGGACGCGCTCGGCGAGCAGCTGATCCCCGATCTTCCCGCCCTGCGCGACGCGATGGATCGCCGCCGCCACTCCCGCTCCGCGCCCGAGCGGGTGGTGGAGCGCCTGTTCGGCCTGGACCAGAAGCTCCAGCAGTATGAGCGCGGCAAGGTCTTCAGCGACGCCGTGGTGGCCGAGGGCGGCATCGAGGCCCTGAACATCGTCTGGTCCGACCCCAAGGCCCTGCCCGACGAGCGTGAGCTGCGCCGCCCGGAGCTCTGGCTCCGCCGCGTGGCCCCGCAGGCCGCCTAGGCAGGGCGCGGCCGGCGGGCCCGGCGTCTACTGCGGCTGGGTGAGGTCTGGCTCTGAGGGGGGTCTGCCGATTTATGCATGCATACCGTGCATAGATGGCCACACCCCCCCGAGACGCCGGCCGCGCCCGCCGTTCGCCTCCGAGCAGCGCACCCCAGATGTAACCCTCGGAGGCCGGGGGTTTACAAACATGTGTTCGGTGCTAATATTTCTACCGAACTTAGAACTAACAAGGTATTCGAAGCCCCGGGAGTGCCGGGGAAGGAGAGCCGAAAATGGCAGCACAGACCGAACAGCAGCGCAAGGCCACAGCCCGCAAGGCAGCGGCCACCCGCCGCCGCAACGCCGCCAAGCGGAGCCAGTCGGCCCGCCGTGCCGCGGAGACCCGCGCCCAGGCCGAGTTGTCCACCATCGCCGCCGTGCAGGCCCAGGCCGAGCGCGCCGTGCTGATCCCCGTGGGCGCCGCCCTCGTGGCTCGTGACGCCGTTCTCGACGTCGCCAAGCCGTACGTCGACGGTCGCGACAGCGCCGAGAAGGAGCTCACGAAGCTCCAGAAGCGCGTGTCCACGAACCTCGGCAAGTTCGAGCGCCGCGGCACCACCGCGCGCAACCGGACGGTGCGCGAGGTGAAGCGCACCCGGACTCGCATCGAGCGCGAGCTTCGCCAGCGCCGCAACAAGGCCGTCCGCACGCTGAAGTCCGTGCGTCGCGACGCCGAGAAGCAGGTCAAGGTCGCCCGCCGCGACGCCGAGAAGCAGGTCAAGACGACCAGCCGCGAGGCGCAGCGTCAGGCCGAGAGCCTCGCCAACCGCGTGACGGCGCTCGCCTAAGTCTCACCGCTTCCCCCCGGCCGGTTGGAGAGACCGGGACGGGGCGAGACTGTCGGCAAACCCGGCAGTGCAGTATCTCTCCTCCCTCAGCCGACGGCGCCTCCTAATACGGGGCGCCGTCGGTCTTTGCGGGCCCTTTTCGGGGGCCGGCGGGCCCACACCTGCCGTCTGCGAGAATCGAGACTCATGCCTTCCGAGACGCAGATTCGCGACGCCCTTCGCAACGTCATCGATCCCGAGCTCCGCAAGGACATCGTGACGCTCGGGATGGTCCGCTTCATCGAGCAGCCGGAGCCCGGCCGCGTGGACGTGGGGGTATCCCTCACCACGCCCGGATGCCCGATCCGCTCCCACTTCGAGAAGGCCGTGGTGGAGAACGTCACGGCCCTCGGAGACGTGAAACTGGTCACCGTTGCCTTCGACGTGCTGAGCGACGAGGAGAAGTCCACCCTCGCCCAGCGCCTCGGCCGCCAGGACGGGCTACCCGAGGGCGCTCTCGCCGCGGTGAAGAACGTGATCTGCGTGGCCTCGGGCAAGGGAGGGGTGGGCAAGTCCACCCTGACCGCGAACCTCGCCGCCGCCCTACAGGCCGAGGGCCACGCCGCAGCCGCCCTCGACGCCGACGTGTGGGGGTACTCGATACCGCGCATGCTCGGCGTTCACGGCCGCCCGCGCGTGTCGGGCGAGCGCAAGATCATCCCGCTCGAGGCCCACGGCGGCGTGAAGGTGATCTCGATCGAGTTCTTCCTCTCCGAGCGCGATCAGGCCATCACCTGGCGCGGCCCGATGCTCCACAAGGCGATTCGCCAGTTCCTCGAGGACGTGGAGTGGGGCGAGCTCGACTACCTCCTGATCGACCTTCCGCCCGGCACCGGGGACGTGTCGATGACTCTCTCCCAGCTGCTGCCGCAGGCGCGCTTCGTGATCGTCACCACGCCGCAGCCGGCCGCCCAGAACGTGGCCAAGCGCGCGGCCGAGTCGGCACTCCGCTTCGACCTCGAGATCGCCGGTGTGATCGAGAACATGTCCGGCTTCACCACCCCCACCGGCGAGCGCTTCACCATCTTCGGCGAGGGTGGCGGCCAGCTCCTCGCCGACGAGCTGGACGTGCCCCTCCTGGGCAAGATCCCGCTCCAGGAGGCACTCCGCGTGGGCGCGGACGAGGGGATGCCGCTCGTGCTGGAGGATCCCGACGCGCCCGCGTCGCAGGCTCTCCGTCACGCCGCCCGCGGCCTCATCGCCGCCACTCCGCAGCAGCTGGCCGTGCTTCAGGCCCCGTCGGGCCCGCCGGTACCGGCGGTCACGGGCACGGCACTGCCGATGGCGCCCTCCGGCGCCGCCGGCTAGCCCGACAGCCGCCGGCCGAGGTCCGGGCCGGGGGGCGCGAGCCCCCTGGAGTAGGGCCCCTGGCCGATATGCGAGCCGGGGGGTCCGGGGGGCGCGAGCCCCCTGGAGGGATTACGCCTTCTTTTTGTAGTACTCGGCGTTCACGAGGGTGAAGTGCTGCCACTCATCGGGCAGCTGGTCCTCGGCGAAGCACGCATCCACGGGGCAGGCCTCGACGCAGGCATCGCAGTCGATGCACTCCTCGGGGTCGATGTACAGCATCTCGACGGCCTCGTAGTCCGGCTCGTCGGGCGTGGGGTGGATGCAGTCGACCGGGCACACCTCGACGCACGAGTTGTCCTTCTGACCGATGCAGGGTTCGGCGATTACGTATGCCATGGGTGTCCTTGTCCTTCTCGTCTCGGGGTAGGGCGCCCGCGGCGCGAGGAGCGGGAATTGTACCGGTGGGAAATGCCGAGTCGTCCGTACGGGGCGCGATCGGGGTCAACCGCGAGGCCCGTTGTGCCGATTGGTGAGGGATGGGGCGGATCAGCTCGTTCCTGTGTCCGACGGAGATGGACCGCGCTCGCCTGCTCGAGGCAGGAGCACGCGTGCGGCAGGCCCGGACGCTCTGTGCCGCCGTCCTGCTCTGCGCGATGGTTCTGGTGGTGCCGTGGACGGGATTTCTGACTTTCGCCGTGTTCGTACCCGTCCTGGTGGAGCTGGCCCTGGTGGAGAAGCGCATGGCGCGCTCCGCGAACCCGGAGATCGTGGTGGCCCGCACCACTCTCGTGGTGCTCTTCGCCATGGCCGTGGGCACGGCGATCAACGGCGGCCTGGACAGCCCCTCGCTCTCCTGGATGATCGTCCCGGTGGCCTTCGCCGCCACTCGTTTCCGCTGGCAGGTGGTGGCGGCGTGCGGAGTGATCACCGCGATCGCCATGCTGCTGGCCACCATCCCGGTGGACCCCGACAGGGTGCTGGGCGATCCCCAGCGCCTGATCGCGGCCATCGCACTGCTGGTGTGCGTCGTGACGATCACGAGCGCCCTGATGCACGGCGAGCTGACCCAGCGCGACCGCGCCGTCATCGATCCGCTCACCGGGCTCCTCAACCGCTCCTCGCTCGGCACGCGCACCACGGAGATCGAGCAGCAGGCCCGCGTCTCGGGCGGCGCGCTGTCGCTCGTCCTCTGCGACATCGACCGCTTCAAGAGCGTGAACGACAACTTCGGGCATGAGCGGGGGGACGCCGTGCTGCGCTCCGTGGCGCACGAGATCCGCAACTCGCTGCGGAGCTTCGAGCTTGTCTACCGGCTGGGCGGCGAGGAGTTCCTCGTGCTGATGCCCGGTGCCTCGCTGGCCGAGGCCCGTGACGTGGCGGAGCGCCTGCGGTCGAACGTCACCGAATCCGCGCCCGGCGGGCTCCGCCTCACGATGTCGGTGGGGGTGGCCTCGGCCTCGGGCGAGGCGCTCCGGTACGAGGAGCTGTTCCGGTCCGCGGACGCGGCCCTGCTCCAGGCCAAGCGCGAGGGTCGCGACCGGGTGGTCGTGGCCGGGGGCGGGCCGCCGGACGCATCGCCGCCCGACTCCGTGATCGTCGCCGATCCGGCACCGGTGGCCGCAGCGTAGGCCCCAGCGGGTTGGGCGCTCTAGGCTGGCGCCTGTGATCCTCCTGACCGGCGCTACGGGAACGGTGGGCTCGGCGCTCCTCCGCCGCCTCACGCGCGAGAGGGAACCCGTCCGCTGCCTGGTGCGCGATCCCCGCCGTCTGGGCGACCACCGGGTGCGCGTCCAGCTGGCCATGGGCGATCTCGTGGACCCTCCCTCCTTCCGCAACGCGCTTCGAGGGGTGCACACGGTGATCCACCTGGCCGCGTCGATCCGCGACGAGCCTCGTGCGTCGATCGAGGAGCTGAACGCCATGGCCACCCTCCGCCTGGTGCGCGCGGCGGAGCGGGCGGGCGCGCGCCGGTTCATGTTCTTCTCGGCTCTGGGGGCCGAGCACCACTCCCGCACACGCTTCTTCCGGGCGAAGGCGCTGGCCGAGCAGGCCGTCGCGACCTCGGGGCTCGAGACCGTGGTGTTCTCGCCCTCGATCGTCTACACCCCGGGCGATCCCTGGCTCACCCTGCTCGAGCGCTTCTCCTACCTGCCGGCAATCCCGGTGTCGGGCTCGGGCGACTCGCTCTACCAGCCCATCTGGGCGGAGGACGTGGCCGACTGCGTGATGGCGGCGCTGGCTGCGGACGGGAACGGCCACCGCCGCTACGAGCTGGCGGGGCCCCAGACGCTCTCCTACGACGAAATCGTGCGCGTGGCGATGCGGCCCACCGGCCGCCGTCGCCGCCTGCTCCACGTGCCGCTTCCCGTGGTGCGCTCCTCGCTGCGAGTCCTCGGCCGCGCCGTGGGCCCGCGGGCATTCGCCACCTGGGAGGAGGCCGAGCTGATGGAGGAGCCGATGACCACCCCTCGCGGCACGGCCGACGCACGCTCTCTCGGGGTCACCCCGCTGGCGATGCCCGCGGTTGTCGGCGGCGCCTAGCCCGAAACGACAGAGGGCCCGGCGTGGCGCCGGGCCCCCCAAATCCCTGAACTACAACCCCTGGCCGATGTGAAGCCGGGGGGTTCCGGGGGGCGCGAGCCCCCCGGATGGAATCACATCATTCCCTCCATGCCGCCGGGCATTCCGCCGCCCATGCCGGCTCCATCCTTCTCCGGCATCTCGGCGATGATCGCCTCGGTGGTGAGGATGTTCTTGCCGATGGAGGCCGCGTTCTGCAGAGCAGAGCGGGTCACCATCGCCGGGTCGATCACGCCGCCGGCCACGAGATCGATGATCTCGCCGGTCTCGGCGTTCAGGCCCTGGTTCTTGCCCTTGGCCTGGCGCACGTCGTTCACCACGACCGAGCCCTCGAGCCCGGCGTTGTTGGCGAGCTGACGCAGCGGCTCCTCCAGCGCGCGGAACACGATCGACGCGCCCGTGCGCTCGTCACCCTCGAAGGCGTCCAGCTTGATCGCCTTCTGGGCACCGAGAAGTGCCGTGCCGCCACCGGGAACGATGCCCTCCTCGAGGGCGGCCCGGGTGGCCTGCAGCGCGTCCTCGACGCGGTGCTTCTTCTCCTTCATCTCCGTCTCGGTGGCCGCTCCGACCTTCACGACAGCCACACCGCCGGCCAGCTTGGCCAGCCGCTCCTGCAGCTTCTCGCGGTCGAAGTCCGAGTCGGTGCTCTCGATCTCGTTCTTGATCTGGTTGATACGGCCCTTGATGCCCTCGGCATCGCCGGCGCCGTCCACGATCGTGGACGTGTCCTTCGTGACCACGACGCGACGGGCGCGGCCGAGCTGCGAGAGCTGCGTGTTCTCGAGCTTGAGGCCCATCTCCTCGGTGATGACCTCGCCACCGGTGAGGATTGCGATGTCCTCCAGCATGCGCTTGCGGCGGTCGCCGAAGCCCGGTGCCTTGACCGCGACGCCGGTGAAGGTGCCGCGGAGCTTGTTCACCACGAAGGTGGCGAGCGTCTCGCCCTCCACGTCCTCGGCGATGACCAGGATCGGCTTCCCCGACTGGATCACCTGCTCGAGGATCGGCAGGATGTCGCGCACCGAGCCGATCTTCTGGTTGGCGATGAGGATGAACGGATCCTCGAGGACGGCCTCCATGCGGTCCTGGTCGGTGACCATGTAGGGCGAGATGTAGCCCTTGTCGAACTGCATGCCCTCGGTGAACTCGAGGTCCATGCCGAACGTCTGACCCTCCTCGACGTTCACCACGCCGTCCTTGCCGACCCGGTCTATGGCGTCGGCGATCACGTCGCCGATGTCGTCGTCGGCGGCGGAGATGGCCGCCACGCGGGCGATCTGCTCCTTGCCGGAGATCTCCGTGGACAGCTTGCCGATCGCCTCGACGACCTGCTCCACGGCCTTCTCGATGCCGCGCTTGAGACCAAGCGGGTTCGCGCCGGCGGCCACGTTCTTCAGGCCGTCGTGCACGATCTGCTGGGCCAGCACGGTGGCCGTGGTGGTGCCGTCACCCGCGACGTCGTTGGTGGCGGTGGCCACCTCACGCACGAGCTGGGCGCCCTGGTTCTCGAACGGATCCTCGATCTCGATCTCGCGAGCGATGGACACGCCGTCGTTCGTGATCGTCGGGGCGCCGAACTTCTTGTCGATGACCACGTACCGGCCCTTGGGACCGAGCGTGACCTTTACGGCGTTGGCAACCGCGTCGACGCCCGCTTCGAGCGCCCGCCGTGCCTCCGCTTCGTACTTGAGCTCCTTGTGAGCCATAAGCCTTATTCCTTCCTAATCAGGTCTGGGTCAGCCGACCTTGGCGAGTACGTCTGACTCGCGCAGGACGAGCAGGTCGTCGCCTTCGACGACGATCTCGGTGCCGCCGTACTTGGAGTAGAGGACCTCGTCGCCCTCGCCCACGTCGAGCGGGATGCGCTTCTCGCCGTCGTCGTCCCATCTGCCGTCACCGACGGCCAGGACCTTGCCGCGCTGCGGCTTCTCCTTAGCGGTGTCCGGGAGGACGATGCCACTCGCGGTGGTCTCTTCCTCCTCGATTGCCTTGACGATCACTCGATCGCCCAGGGGCTTGAGCTTCATGCGCGGTACCTCCGTCTGGGAGCGCGTCGCTTGTAGGTCAAAAACTTGGCACTCAGAACAGCCGAGTGCCAGGGTTGGCACTCTAGCACCTGGAGTGCCAAGCGCCCACGCGTTTTACCGCTTGGGAAGCTAGTTCTGGGCGGGTGCGTCCGGGCGCATCCGCTCCCGGATCTCGGACGGGCGGTCCGATATCTGGGAGAAGCGAACGACGGTCACGTCGTCGTTCGTGTCCACCTTGCGGCCGTAGATCTGCTCCAGGAAATGGACCATCTCATCGAGCCGGCGGAACTCTGGGTTGTCGTGCTCGATGTCGCGGCGCGAGAGCTCGCTGACCTTCTTGACCTCGACGCTGTCGATCACCGCCTCGAAGATCCGTTCGCGCGGGGAGTGCTGGAAGCCCACGGTGACCATCACCACCTCGCCCTTGCGGTACTTCTTGCCCTTGTTCCCGAGCCGGATCGTGGCCGTCTTGCGGCCCCGCTTGAGCTGGTCGATGAAGACGGGCGAATAGAAGTTGAGGACGAACACGAACGCGGCAGACTACTGGCCGGGCGCCACGCGGGAAAGGGCTGCAGCGGCCATCTCGCGCTCGCCCTTGTAGCGCAGCCGCTCGGGTGCCTCCTCCAGGGGAATCCAGCGCGCCTCCTCCACCTCGCCGTCGTGGTTCCTGACGCTGCCGCCGCGCCAGCGGAAGAGGAAGAAGCTCACGATCTTGAGCACCCGGTCGCCGTCGCGCCAGTACCAGTAGCGCACGTCCCCCAGCTTCTCCAGGGGCTCGGCCTCGATCCCAGCCTCCTCCCGGACCTCGCGCCGGGCCGCGTCCACCGCTGACTCGTCGCCGTCAGGGTGCCCCTTGGGCAGGGCGAGCACGTCGTCCCGCACACGGACCACGGCCACGAAGGGCCGGCCCCGGAACCGGCGCACCACCACGCCGCCGGCGGAGAACTCCCGAATCACGGCTCGGCGCCGGGAAGGAGGGGCACGAACCTCACTCCGGCCACGGTCTCCTCGCCGTCGCCCCGGAAGCGCACCAGCCGCTCCCGCCCGTCGCGGTCCACGGGACACACAAGCGTCCCACCGGGCGTCAGCTGGCGAATCAGAGCGGGCGGCGGTCCGGCCGGGGCGCTGGCGGAGACCGAGATGCCGTCGAACGGCGCGCGGTCCGGCGCGCCGAGGATGCCGTCCCCGTGGCGCACCTCCACGTTCCCGTAGCCCAGCCCGGCCAGGCGGTCGCGTGCCTCGCCTGCGAGCGAGAGATGGCGCTCCACCGTCACGACCTCCGCGCAGAGCCGGGAGAGCACGGCCGCGGAATAGCCCGACCCGGTGCCCACCTCCAGCACCGTCTCGGTTCCGCCCAGCTCCAGGAGCTGGGCCATGTACGCCACGATCCAGGGCTGCGAGATCGTCTGGCCCGCCCCGATGGGGAGCGCGCCGTCGTCATAGGCCCGCCGCCGCTGGTCCTCCGCCACGAACAGCTCGCGCGGCACCTCGGCCATGGCCGCCAGGACTCTCGGGTTGTCGATCCCGCGGCGGCGGAGCTGCCGCCGCACCATGCGCTCGCGCGCGTCAGTGGATGTAGTTGCGGAGCCTTGCCGGTTCATGCACGGTCACCTTGCCGCGCCCGAGCGTGACCAGGCCGGCGCGTTCCAGCGTGGCCAGGAAGCGGCTGGCGCTCTCCCGTGAGGTGCCCGAGAGCTGCGCGATCTCGGCCTGTGTGGCCACGATCAGCACATCGCGGTCGGCCGCGCCCTCGTCCTGGCGGGTCACCGTCTGTGCCAGCAGGGTGCCGGCCACGCGCCCGGCCACGGTCTGGAAGGACTGCTGAAGTAGGCGCTCCGTGGTGCGGCTCACTCGCTCGGACAGCGCCGCCAGAAGCTTCAGTGCCAGGTCGGGGTTTCGCCGGATCAGCCGCTGCATGTCCCCGGCCAGCAGCGCCACCGCGCTGGTCTCCTCGATCGCCTCGGCGGTGGCCGACCGGGTCTCCCCGCGGAACATGGCCAGCTCTCCGAAGAGGTCGCCGGCGCGGAGCTCGGCGAGCGCGACCAGGCGGCCGTCCTGGTGCTCGCGCGTGAGCAGGATCGCACCCGTGCGAACCAGGTAGCAGGTGTCTCCGGCGTCGCCCTCGCGGAAGAGCACCTCGCCTCGTTCCCAGCTCCGGGGCACCGAGACCTTCGCGACGTCCTCCAGCTCCCGCGAGTCGAGGTCGCTGAACACCTCGGTGCCCGCGAGAAGCCGGGCCGTCTCCTCGGCCGTGGCCATAGGCGCATAATCTCGCATAGGTGGGATCGGCATGGCTGTAGTGGAGAGGGCGCTTGGCGAACGCGACCTGCGCGACGCGGCTGATCTGATCGCCGGGCGCGTGCGGGAGACCCCTCTCTTCTCCTCGGGCGAGCTGTCCCGGCGGGTCGGCGTCAGGGTGACTCTTAAGGCGGAGAACCTCCAGATCACGGGCTCGTTCAAGGCGCGCGGAGCCACGAACGCCATCGGGCGGCTCTCGGAGGGCGAGCTTGCCGCCGGGGTGGTGGCGGCCAGCGCCGGGAACCATGCGCAGGCGGTGGCCTTCGCCGCCCGGACCGCGGGCGCGCGGGCGGTGCTCGTGATGCCCGCGGGTGCCCCGCTGGCCAAGGTGGCCGCGGTACGCCAGTACGGCGGGGAGATCCGCTTCGTGGACGGCACCTATGACGACGCGGGCGCCGAGGCCGTCCGGATCGCCCGTGACGAGGGGCTCCACCACGTGCACGCTTTCGACGCGCCGGACGTGGTGGCGGGCCAGGGCACCGTGGGCCTGGAGATCGCGCGGCAGGCTCCGGCCACCAAGGTGCTGGTGGTGCCGCTGGGCGGCGGCGGCCTCGCCGCCGGCCTGGGCCTGGCGGCGGCCGCGGTGATGCCCGGTGCCCGCGTGGTGGCGGTGCAGGCGGCGGCCTGCGCGCCCTACATCGACTCGCTCGCCGCCCAGCGCCCGATCGGTGCACGCTCGGCGAACACGATCTGCGACGGCATCGCCGTGAAGCGACCGGGCGACTACACCCTCCCGCTCGTGGATCGCTATGTGGACGAGGTCGTGACCGTCTCGGACGACGAGGTGGCGGAGGCCATGGTGCTGCTCCTCGAGCGGGCGAAGCTGGTGGTGGAGGGAGCTGGGGCCGTGGCGGTGGCCGCGCTCATGCAGGGGCGGGTGAGGGCTCCCGCGGACGGCGAGGTGTGCGCGATCCTGAGCGGCGGCAACGTGGACGCCTCGCTCCTGTCGGAGTGCATCCGGATGGGCGAGACCGCCGCCGGGCGGCGCATGGTCCTGTCCGTGGTGGTTCCCGACCGCCCGGGAGCGCTGGCCGGGCTGCTCACGGCGGTGGCCGAGCGCGGCGCGAACGTCGTGGACGTGGAGCACCTGCGCGACGGCATCGACCTGCACGTGCGCGAGACGGCGGTGAAGCTCGTGCTCCAGACCCGCGGCCGCGAGCACGGCGAGGCCATCGTGCAGGCGGCCGCGGCCGAGGGCTTCTCGGTGCGGGTCGAGCGCGAGGCCTAAAGCTCGACCGAGGCCATGCCCTCCGCGGGATAGCGCTCTCCGGCCACGGCGCCGGGTGGGAAGATCTCCTCCAGCGTCTCGACCTGCTCGGCGGTGAGCTCGATGTCCGCGGCGGCGGCGTTCTCCTCCAGGTACTCCTTCCTCTTGGTGCCCGGGATGGGCGCCACGTCGTCGCCCTGTGCCAGCAGCCATGCGAGGGCCACCTGGACGGGCGTGGCGCTCAGCTCCTCCGCCAGCTCGCGGACCCGCTCGACACGCTCGAGGTTGCGCTCGCGGTTGCCCTCCTGGAAGCGCGGCAGGTGGGCACGGAAGTCGCCCTCGTCGCTGATCTCGAGAGAACCTGAGAGCTCGCCCCGGCCGATCGGGCTGTAGGGCACGATGCCCACACCCAGCTCGCGGGCGGTGGGAATGATCTCCTCCTCGATCGCCCGGGTGAACAGCGACCACTCGCTCTGAAGCGCGGCGATCGGGTGTGCCGCACATGCGGCGCGCAGCGTCTCCGCGCTCACCTCGGACAGGCCCAGGTGCCTCACCTTGCCCTGCTGCACGAGCTCGCCCATCGCACCGACGCTCTCCTCGATGGGAACGTCCGGGTTGCGGCGGTGCATGTAATAGAGGTCGATGTGGTCCACGCCGAGGCGCCGCAGCGACGCGTCGCACGCCTGGTGGATCCACTCCGGGCGGTTGTCGATCGAGCGTCGCCCGCCGTCGTCGCGGCGGATCCCGAACTTGGTGGCCAGCTGCACCTCGTCGCGCCGGTCGGCGATCGCGCGGCCCATCAGCTGCTCGTTGTGGCCCGACCCGTACATGTCGGAGGTGTCGAGGAACGTGACGCCAAGGTCGAGGGCCCTGCGGATCGTCTCGATGGACTGGTCCTCGTCGGTGGCGCCGTAGAACTCGGACATCCCCATGCAGCCGAGGCCGAGGGCGGAGACCTCGAGGTCCCCGAGCTTGCGCGTGTTCATGTGCTTCCTTCCATCGGTACGGAGAGGTCGGGTAGAAGCTAGTGGGGCCGATTAGAGAAGCGCGGACTCGCGCCGGCGCCGGCGGATGGCCTGGCCGATGAGCCATCCGGCCAGGGCGAGAAGTCCGATCGGCAGGGCGAGTGCCAGCACCCTGACTGCGATCCCCGCGGCACCCACCAGGAGGTTGCCGGCGTCGTTCAGGGAGTCGTCGAACGAGCCACCTCCGCCCGAGCCGTCGTCGGCGGCGAGCGTGACGAGCACGCTGGCGTAGTCGGTGCTCAGGCGCAGGCCGCGAAGCTGGGAGCGGAGGTGGGCGATCCTGCGGTCCACCGTGTCGAGCTGGGCGCGGATTGCCCCGGCCTCCTGGTCGGTGCCGGCCGCGGCGAGTCGGCGCAGCAGGCCCGTGCGCTCCGCCCGGGCGGCCTCCAGCCGCGCGGCCACCGTTACGTAGGGACGGGTCACGTCGCGGCCGGACTGGGTCTGTGAGTGAAGCGCGCCCAGGGCGGCCAGGTCTCGCAGCGCCGGTCGCAGCCGGGCGGCGGGGATGCGCAGGTCGAAGTCTCCGCCGGAGGCGTCCTTCCTGCCGGAGCTCACCGACGAGCTGAGCACGAAGCCGCCGTAGCGGGCGGTCACCGAGCTCACCTGATCGGCCAGGTGCTCCATCTCATCGGCGGGGGCCCCGAGCTCAAGCTCCGCGGAGCGCTCGATCCGGCGGCTGGAGCGTCCCGGGGCGAAGCGACCCGCGGCGGGAGGGGGCGCGATGCGCAGGAGCTTGCGAGGGGCGGAATCGGCGCTCTTCGCAGCGCCGGGGAGCGCGGGGGACGAGGACTCGGGCGTGCTCGCGACGCTTCCGCCGCTCGCACTGAGGGGCTCCGCCGACTCCGGGCCGGTGCGCAGGGTCACCACCACCGCCAGCGCCGCGATCAACGCGAGCGCGGCGGCCGCGGCCGCGAGGGCTCGCGGCCGGACGAGGATGCGAGGTACACGGAGCCGCCCTCGTCGGGAGCCTGCCTTCGGGGGGAATCCCGCCTCCATGCGCCCGCGCATCACACGCTCGAAATCCTCGTCCGGCCGGGCCGCCTCGTCGCGAAGGAGGAGGGCCAGCTCCTGAAGCTCGCGGGCACCCTGATCCTCGTGATCGGCGTGTCCGGCGGACAGCGCGGCATCGAGGGCGGCCAGGTCGCGGTCCATCAGCATGGTGTCCTCACGGGAGTTCATCGCAGGCCTTCCTCAGCTTTGTCACGGTCCGGTGGAGCAGCGTGCCGGCGTTCGACTCGGAGGTCCCGAGGACCCGCGCTATTTCGGCGTTGGACAGCTCACCGGCGAACTTCAGCGCCACCAGGTCGCGTTCCCTCGGGTCGAGCACGGTGAGCGCCGAGCGCACCACCTCGCGCCGGAGCGCGTACTCGGCGTGGTCCTCCGCCAGGGGGAGGCCGGTGTCCTCCGGGTCCTCCGCGAGCACCGCGTGACGCTTGCGGCGCCGCAGCTCATCGAGAGCGGCGTTGCGCGCGATGCCGAACAGCCAGGCCTCGGCCGTCCCGCGGGCGGGCCGGTAGCTGGCCCGGCGCCGGTAGGCCCGCTCGAAGGCCTGGGCGGTCACGTCCTCGGCCGCGGCCCGGTCGCGCAGCAGCGAGGCCACATAGGCGTATACGCGAGGAAAGGTGCGCTCGTAGAGACTCGCGAAGGTGTCCCGCTCGCGGGCGCCCGCGGCGGGCAGCGTCCCGGTCACGGCGCTCTCGGCGATCACGCTCATGTCCGTACTACGACCGCCGGCAACATCCGTCACAAGGCCGAGTCTGGCCCATGAGGGGTGGGATCGCGGCAGCGGCGTGAAACGGCTCGTGCACTCTTCCCTACAGATTCCGCGTGGCCAAGCCGATGAGAACCAAGGTGAGACGGATCATCGTTCCCCTGGCGCTTTGCGCCGCGCTAGCGCTCGCCGTCGTGGCTCAGGCCGACGACGAGGAGCAGCTGGCCCCTGTCTGGGCGACGATCAACGTCTGCGACGCCGGCGGCAATCAGGTGGGAGCGCGTGTCGGCGTGCCCGGAGACGGCAGCGACGTGCAGATCTACGCTCGCTTCACCGTCGAGTGGTACAGCGAGAAGCAGGGAACATGGCTCCCGGTTGAGGGCGTGCCCAGCTCGCCCTGGATGTCGGTGGGATCCGCCGCCCTCACCACCCAGCAGGCCGGCTACACCTTCCAGTTCGACCAGCCCGCCGACGGCCGCGCCAAGCAGGTGCGCGCCCTGGCCGAGGTCCAGTGGCGCGACGGCGCCACGGTCATCCGCTCAACGTCGGTCGGCACCCAGGCGGGCGCCGCCAGCGACGTGGGCGGCTCACAGGCCAGCTGCACCCTGTCGTAAGGCATGGCTGCGGTGCTCGACCGATCGACGATCGGTCTGCGCTCCTCGCCTAGCGTTTCGGCCGGAATAAACGAGGGTCGTTGGTGATCACGCCGTCGGCGCCCATCTGCTCGAAGCGCCGGATGGCCCGGGCGTCGTCCACGGTCCACACGTACACCTCTCCGCCGGCGCCGTGCACGGCCTCGATGAGGCGGCTGCTCGCCAAGAGCCGGTTCACCATGATCGCCTCGCAGCCGCCGGCCTCAAGCCGCTCCACGGCCTGGCCCGGCAGGCGCGCCCGCATCACGCGCACCGCCGCGTAGGCGGGCACCGCCAGCCACGAGCGGGTGTAGTCGCGCCGCACTCGCGGAACCGACCAGCCGCGCCGCAGCCCCGGCCGCAGCTCGCCCAGCCGGTCGAGGCTCTCGGGGTACATGGTGGACACGAGCGAGCGCTCGGCCAGCCCGCGTTCGGCCAGCCCCTCCACCACCTCCCGCTCGTAGCCCGGCAGCTTCAGGTCCACGTCGAGCGTCACGCCGGCGTAGGCCTCACCCGCGAAGTGGTCCAGCCCCTCGTCCATCGTGAGGCATTCGCGCCCCGCGGCGTCCTCGTAGTCGTGGGCCAGCACCAGCCGCCCGTCGCGGGTGCGCAGGATGTCGAACTCGACCATGTCCACCCCGTGCTCGAGGGCGGCCTCGAAGCTCTCGATGGTGTTGCCGGGCGCCACGTGCGCCGCTCCCTTGTGGCCTACGCGGATCACGCCTGGCACGCCGGGCACCAGTAGGTGGTGCGGTTGTCGTCGCCCTGCCCGCGGGCGCGGATGATCGTTCCGCAACGGCGGCAGGGGCGCCCGTGGCGCTCGAACACCCAGGGGTCGCGCGCCTGCCAGCCACCGGCGGCGGAGGCCTGCATCAACGGCCGGACGACCTCCACGAGCTCGAGCGCGAGGTCGTCCGGGACCTCGGACACGGGCCGCCAGGGATTCACCCCGGCGAGGAAGCACGCCTCCGCCTTCCAGAGGTTCCCGATCCCGGCGATGTTGCGCTGGTCGAGGAGGGCGTCGGCGATGCCGCGCGTGGGATCGTCCTGGCGGAGGCGGCGCAGGAATCCGACGGTGTCGAGCTCCTCGGCAAGGATGTCCGGCCCGAGTCCCGCGAGGCGCTGGTCGAAGCGGGTCCGCGACTCGGTCATCAGCTCCAGCACCGGGCCGTCGAACTGAACCACCTCGTGCTCCGGAGTGCGGATCACGAGCCAGGCGCGACGCGGGCTGCGCTTCCAGCGCTGGCCCCGCCGGTAGACGCCCCAGGCCCCGCCCATGCGCAGGTGCGAGTGCAGCGTGAGGTCACCCTCGAAGCGCACGAAGAGATGCTTCCCGTGGGCGTCCACGGACCGTACGGCGCGGCCGTCCAGCCGCTCGGGCCAGCGGTCCATGGCGTGCCGGCGCTGCGGTGTCTCGACCTCCTGGATCGGGCGCCCCAGCAGTGCCGAGCGGATGCGGCTTGCCGCGTAGTGGATCGTGTCGCCTTCGGGCATGACGCTCTAGAGAGATGTACGCGTCACTGGCGCCACTCGCGCAGGCCGCCCCGGTAGGGCAGCGCGGCGTCGAGCGCGCGAAGGACGAGGGCACAGCCGGTGAGCACGAGTGCGAGGGCCAGGGCGCCGTGCAGCTCACCGGCGCCCACCAGGCCGGCCACGCCCGCCGCGCCGGGACGCCAGACGCGCCAGTTCGGCTCCCAGGGCCGGTCGTCCGGCGAGTCCGGCCCGGGCTCGTGCACGTACGCGAGGAATGGCACCACAGGGGAGGATAGGCCGCTCGTTTAGGGTCGGGCGCCGTGAGGATCGCCACGTGGAACGTGAACTCCCTGAAGGTGCGGATGCCGCGCGTGCTCGAGTTCCTCGAGCAGCACCGGCCGGACCTGCTCCTGATGCAGGAGACGAAGTCCGACCCGGACGCCTTCCCCGTGATGGAGCTGGAGGCGGCGGGATACCAGGCGGTGCACCACAGCGCCGGCCGCTGGGCGGGTGTGGCGCTGGCCGCTCCGGCCGGAGCCGAGATCACCGACGTGCGAACCGGCCTGGAGGGAGAGCCCGCCGGCGACGAGGCGCGCTGGCTCGAGGCCACCGTGGACGGTGTGCGGGCGGTGCCGGTGTACGTGCCCAACGGACGCGAGGTGGACTCGCCGCCCTACATGGACAAGCTCCGCTTCCTCGAGGCCGCCGCCGCCCGGATTGCCGAGCTGTCGACCGGGCCGCTGGTGGTGGCGGGCGACTTCAACGTCTGCCCCACCGATCTCGATGTGTACGACCCCGCGGCCTTTGTGGGCTCCACCCATGTGACCCCGGCCGAGCGCGAGCGCTTCGCCGCGCTGCTCGACGCCGGAGTGGCGGATGCCTTCCGTGAGCTGCATCCGGACGAGCCAGGGTTCACCTGGTGGGACTACCGGCAGGGCCACTTCCATCGCAAGATGGGCCTGCGGATCGACGCCGTGCTGCTCTCACCGCCGCTCGCGGAGCGGCTCGAGTCGTGCGGGATCGACCGCAACTACCGCAAGGGCCCGAAGCCCTCGGACCACGCCCCGCTGCTCGCGGACCTGCGCGACTAGGGAGGAGCGCAGCCCGGGCGTTGGCCGGGCGAGCACCGGACCATGCCGTCAGGCGCGGGCGCGCAGCGAGAACATGAGAGGGATCCGCGGGCTTCCCGCGGGGAAGCGCCACACGTCGTGGGCGGCGCGCTCGAGGAAGCGCCAGCGCGGCGACAGCGTGTGGTCGTGCTCGTGCAGCAGCTCCAGCCGCAGGCCGGCGGCGGTGATCGCCGAGACGATGTCCCCGAGCGTGTGCTGCCACTCCTCGGTCCGGTTGTGGACCGTGACCGCGCCGAGGTCGGCGTAGGTGCCCGGCTCGTCGAACTCGAGGCGGGCGGGGAAGTAGTCGTTCTCCACCCGCAGCTCGTCCTCGGCGAAGACCCAGGAGAAGGGGTGGAACTCGCTCAGGTAGAGGAATCCTCCCGGCTCCACCAGTGAGGCCACGACCTCGGCCCAGCGGCGAATGTCCGGCAGCCAGTTGATGGCGCCGAGCCCGGTGTAGACGATCTCGAAGCGCCGCCCGCCGAGGGCCGCGGGGGCGTCGTGCACCTCGGCCTGGACGAACTCCGCGTCGAGGCCCGCCGTGGCCGCGATGCCGCGAGCCGCCTCCACCGCCGGCTCCGAGAAGTCGAGCCCGGTCACCTCCGCCCCGCGCCGGGCCCAGGAGAGGGTGTCGAGGCCGAAGTGGCACTGGAGGTGGAGGAGCGAGCGGCCGGCCACGTCCCCGACCTCCTCGAGCTCGAACGGGCGCAGCGTGTCGCGGCCGCCGATGAACGCCTCCACGTCGTAGAACGCGCTGGCGGTGTGGAGTGGCACGCGCTCGTCCCACCAGGCGCGGTTCAGCTCGCTCATGCGCTGAGCGTGAGCTTCCGCGGGCCCTGCTGGAATCCGAGCTCGATCAGGAGCTCGCCCACGCCGGAGCCCACCACAGGCTCCCCGTCGAAGCGCTCCACGGCCAGGCGGGGCACCCGCCCACGGCGCACAGCGTCGGCCAGCGCCTCCAGCGCGCGTCGCAGCCAGGTCTCCTCGGGGTCGCGCAGCGCCACCAGGCCCTTGCCCCCTCGTTCCACGTAGAGCGCGGGCTCGGCGTCGAGCGTCACAACGAAGGCGCCGGGCACGCGCGCCGGGCGGCGCGAGGAGTCGTCGTCGCGCTTGGGCCAGGGAAGGGTCGCCCCGTACGCGTTCGCCGGATCGGTCACGGCCAGCACACGTGCGCCGGAGTCCTCGTCGGCGCGAAGGCTGCGCAGCCGCTCGATCGCCGCCGGCAGCGCGAACTGCGCGCCGCCCAGGCCCTCCACGAAGTACCCCCTCCGGGCGGTGCCCAGCGTCTCCAGGTTCGCGAACTCGCCGTACATGCCGGCGAATCCTCCGGGGATGCCCTCGGCCAGCACGGTCTCCCGGGTCACGATTCCGTACCGCTCCAGCAGGACCTCCGCCAGCGCCCGCATGCGCGGCCCGTGGGCCGGCGGATCGGCGAAGAGCGGAGCGGTGAGCGACCAGCGCCCCTGCACCTGCGGCGCGCCGGGGCGGCGGCGGCGGGCGAAGCGGCGGCCGGCCGCCGAGTCCCGGCGGGCGAGGGTGAGGCGGGGCGCCCGCAGGGGGGCGAAGGCGTCGTTCGTGATCTCGCCCGCCCAGACCAGGTCCCAGAGCGCCTCCTGGAGCTCCAGCGGCTCGGCGTCCACGAGGTCGCTGAGAAGGTCGGTCCAGAAGGCGGCCCCGCGCCCGAGGCGCTCGCGGATCACCTCATGGAGGGGCTCGGCCGGCGGGCCGCCCTTCACCGGCGGCGGGCCCAGCCAGCGAGCGTCGTCGCGGAAGTACATGGCCACCCGGCCGCTGCTGCGCCCGATCGACCCGGCGCCCACCCACACGATCTCGCCGCCCGCGCAGAGCTGGTCGAGCCAGGCGGGGGAGTAGGTGCCCGTGCGACGCGGCAGCACGTCGCGCTCCCAGACCTGCGGGGCCAGGGCCACGCCCTGAAGCGGCACCAGCAGCTCGCGCAGCCGGTCCACGCCGGCGCCCGACGCCGGTGCCGAGTCCACGCCCTGCCAGGCGGGAAGGAAGCGGGCCAGCGCCCGCTGCTCGGCCGGCTCCACCTCCTTGCGCAGCGTGGCCAGCGAGGCCCGCCGCAGCCGGCGCAGAACGTCGGTGTCGCACCACTCGCGCTCGCTGCCGCCCGGACGCAGCTCTCCCTGGACCAGCCGCCCCGACCGCTCGAGCTCGCGCAGCACCGGGCCGGGATCCACGCCGTAGCGGCCGGCCAACTCGCGCGTGGTGAAGGGCCCGTGGGTGCGGGCGTAGCGGCGGGCCAGGCGGGCGAGCGGCTCCTCCACCTCCTCGAGGAAGGCCTCCGGAAGCCCTCCCGGCGGCACGGCGCCGAGCGCGTCGCGGTAGAGCCCGGCGTCCTCGGAGGCGATCCAGCGCTCCTCGCCGCCGATCCGCATCCGGACGGCCCGCCGCTGGCGCTCCAGCTCGGTGAGCATCCGCTTCGCCCGCACCGCGCCGAGGCTGCGCGCCTCGGCCTCGTCCGCGGTCAGGTCACCCAGCGCGCGGAGCACGTCGTGCATGCCGTCGGCGTTCGCCGCCTGCGTCCGCTCGCTCAGGCGCTGGAGGTCCGCCTCCACCTCGTCGAGCGCCACCGGGTCGATCAGCTCCCGCAGCTCCTCCTGGCCCAGCAGCTCGCGAAGCAGGTCGCGGTCGAGCGCGAGCGCGGCGGCGCGCCGCTCCGCGTTCGGCGTGTCGCCCTCGTACATGTACGTGGCCACGTAGTCGAACAGCAGCGAGGAGGCGAACGGAGAGGCGCGCTGGGTCTCCACCTCCACCAGTGAGAGCTCGCGCGTGTGCAGTCCGCGGAGCAGCTCCTCCAGGCCGGGGAGGTCCAGCACGTCGCGCAGGCACTCGCGGTAGGTCTCGAGGATGATCGGGAACTGGCCGTAGCGCTTGGCCACCTCCAGCAGCGACTGGGCCTTCAGCCGCTGCTGCCACAGCGGCGTGCGCCTGCCCGGGTAGGCCCTGGGGAGTAGAAGGGCGCGAGCGGCGTTCTCGCGGAAGCGGGCACCGAAGAGCGCCGAGCCCGACAGCTCTCGCACCACAAGCTCCTCCACCACGTCCGGCTCGACCATCACGAGATCGGCCGACGGCGGCTCGTCGGCGTCGGGGAGGTGAACGATGATCCCGTCGTCCGACCAGATGGCGTCGGACTCGAGGCCGAACTCGTCCCGGATGCGCGCCGACATCGCCAGCGCCCAGGCCGAGTGCACGCGGCCGCCGAACGGGGTGAGCACGCACAGCCGCCAGTCGCCGATCTCGTCCCGGAAGCGCTCCACCACCACAGTGCGGTCGGAGGGCACCACGCGGGTGGCGTCGCGCTGCTCGCGCAGGTAGGCGGAGAGGTTCTTCGCCGCCCGCTCGTCCAGGTCGTAGTCCGCGGCGAGGTCGGCCGGGTCCCGGTCCACGGCCTCGCGCGAGAAGGCACCGATCGCCTCGCCCAGCTCCTTGGGCCGCCCGATGCCCTCGCCCTTCCAGAACGGGATCGCGCCCGGCGCACCCGGCGCGGGGGTCACGATCACCCGGTCGCGCGTGATCTCCTCGATCCGCCAGGTGCTCGCCCCGAGCAGGAAGGTCTGGCCCGGCCGGGCCTCGTAGACCATCTCCTCGTCGAGCTCGCCCACGCGCCGGCCGTCCGGGAGGTGGACTCCGTAGAGGCCGCGGTCGGGGATCGTGCCCGCGTTGGTCACCGCCAGCTGGCGCGCGCCCTTGCGCGCGCGGACCGTGTCCGCCACGCGGTCCCAGACGATGCGCGGCCGCAGCTCCGCAAACTCCTCGCTCGGGTAGCGGCCGTCGAGCATGTCGAGCACGCTGTCGAACAGCTCGCGGGAGAGCTCCGAGAACGGGTAGGCCCGGCGCACCAGGTCGTGGAGGTCGCCGGCCCGCCAGTCGTCCCCGGCGGCCACGATCGCCACCACCTGCTGGGCCAGCACGTCAAGGGGGTTGCGTGGCACCACCGTGGGCTCGATGTCGCCGTCGCGCATGCGCTTGACCACCACCGCGCACTCGAGGAGGTCGGCCCGGAACTTGGGGAAGATCCGGCCGCGCGAGACCTCGCCCACGCCGTGCCCGGCGCGGCCGATCCGCTGGAGCCCGGCGGTCACCGACTTCGGCGACTCCACCTGGATCACCAGGTCCACCGCACCCATGTCGATGCCCAGCTCGAGCGAGGAGGTGGCCACCAGGCAGGGCAGCTCGCCCGACTTGAGAAGGTCCTCCACCACCAGCCGCTCCTCGCGAGCCAGGGATCCATGATGCGCGCGAGCGATATAGGTCGGTGCGGTGCTCGCCCGATCATCGGTCGGGCTGTGCTCCTCCCGCTCGGCCGGCTCGTCCTCCTCGCCCGCCAGCTCGTTCAGCCTCACGGCCAGGCGCTCCGCCCCACGGCGGCTGTTCACGAAGATGATCGTGGAGCGGTGCTCCTGCACCAGCCGGAGCAGCTCGGGGTAGATCGCGGGCCAGATCGAGCGCTGGGTGACCGGCGCCTCCAGGGTGCCGAGCCCGGCGCCCACCAGATCGCCGCCTCCCGCCGCCGTGCCCTGACCGCCCACCGCCGGATCGGTCACGTCGTGGGCGTCCGGCTCGCGCATGTTCTCCACCGGCACGTGGATCTTCACGTCGAGCGGCTTGCGGATGCCCGCGTCCACCACAGTGCAGTCGCGGCCGGCACCGACGAGGAAGCGGCCGACCTCCTCCAGCGGACGCTGAGTGGCGGAGAGCCCGATGCGCTGGATCGGGCGCTCGGCCTGGTGCTCCAGGCGCTCGAGCGTCAGCGCCAGATGGGCCCCGCGCTTGGTGCGGGCCACGGCGTGGATCTCGTCCACGATCACGGCCTCCGCGCCGGCGAGGAACTCGCGCGCCCGGGAGGTGAGCATCAGGTAGAGCGACTCCGGGGTCGTGATGAGCACGTCGGGCGGGGTGCGCAGCATCGCCTGGCGCTCGCGCTGCGGGGTGTCGCCGGTGCGAATGCTCACCGACACGTCGCCGCCGATCCCCCGGAGCGGGGCGCGCAGGTTCTTCTCCACGTCGTAGGAGAGGGCCTTCAGCGGCGAGACGTAGACCAGCCGCGTGCGTCGTTCGCCCTCTGGCGCCGGCTGAGCCACCAGACGGTCGAGGGCCCAGAGGAAGGCGGCGAGCGTCTTGCCCGAGCCGGTGGGGGCGGAGAGCAGGACGTTCTCACCGGCGGCGATGGCCGGCCAGGCCTTCTCCTGAGCCGCGGTGGGACTGGCGAACGACCGCTTGAACCAGTCACGGACCTGCGGTGTGAACGATGCGAGCGGATCGGCGGACACGCGACATACGAATCTACCGCGACGGTCTCGCGACCCCGATGGCCGCTTGGGCTAGAGCCCGGCGGGATGCCGCACGGTGTACCCGCTGCGTGAGCGCATGCGGGCGGTCCAGCGGTTGCCGCTGCTCTTGCCCGAGCTCGTGTCGAAGCGCAGGCCGGCCACCACCATGTAGGCGTGGCCCGCGTTGGCCATCACCGAGACCCACTCGCCGCGGCCGCGCTTGCCGTAGGACTCGAGCGCGCTCGAGTCGAGCTGGGTGTCCAGGAGCCCGCCGCCGTGGAGCGCATAGCTCACCGAGCCGGAGCAGTCATAGCCGGAGTCGCGCCAGCTTCCGTGGCCGCCGCCGTACTTGTAGGGCTTCGTGGCGATCCTGTTCCCGGCGGCGATGATCTCCGCCACCTCCGGCGGTGCCGAGGCCGGGGGCACGGCGAGGCCGTCGGGACCGATGGTGGCCTTGTCGCTGACGGGCGCCGCCACCTCCGGCTCGCCCACCGCGCGGGCACGCACGAGGCGCTGCTCGGGCCGCGTGGCCACGCCGTCGACCTTCCGATCCTCGGCCTGCTCGAAGTCCATGAGACTGTCCGCCGTGTCCGGACCGAATTCTCCGTCCGCCGCGGTCTCGCGCCCCGTGTGGTCGAGGAAGCGCTGGAGCTTGAGCACGTCTCCCCCCGTCGACCCCTGCTTCAGGATCCGGGAGGCGTAGCGGGCCGCAAGCGCGTTGCTCGACAGGGCGACCGTGAGCACAAGGCCGATCAGGATCGGCAGCGTCCGTTTCATGGGGCGCGGGAACTCCTTCTCTTCTATGCGCCTACGGGGTTAGCTGACGGGCTCGCGCCAGAAGAGCGGCGCTACTCGGCAAAGGCCGTGATTCGCCCCGAAAGAAGGTGGGTCCCCCGCTCCCCGGCCACGTGGCGGCCGGGAACTCGGCTATTAGAACTAAGTAGTCACCATAACGATGCGCGCGGCGTGGATACGCTGCTGACATGAATCGCCCAACCCGTCAGCTGACCGCAATCGCCGCCACAGTCGCGTTCGCCCTCGTTCCCGTGGCGTGTGGGGACGACGACGTGAAGGACGCTCAGAACAAGGCCACGGACGCCGCGAACAGCGTCAAGACGGAGGCCGAGGACCTGAAGAAGTCGGTGGATTCGAAGCACGACCGGCAGGCCCGGGTGGACGAGTTGCAGAAGGAGGCGAAGAAGCTGAAGGCCCAGGGCAGCGACCGCGCCGACGACGTTCGCCGCGAACTCGAGAAGGCGCGCGAGGACCTGTCCCGCTAGGCGCTGGTGGCCAGCTCGCGCGCTCGGGCGAAGACGGCGTCCATCATCTCCTCCGTCAGCCGGCCGGTGAAGGTGTTCTGCTGGCTGGGGTGATAGCTGCCGAGGAGCACCGGCCCGTCCTCCACCGCGAACTCTGCACCGTGCCCGAAGGGCGGCCGGGGCCGGACGCCGAGCAGCCGGCAAGCGGCGTCCCAGGCGAAGCCCCCGAGGCACAGCACCACCCGCGGTCGCAGCAGCTCGAGCTCCTCCGCGGCGTACGGAAGGCAGTTGTCGCGCTCCTCGGGCAGCGGGCGGTTGGACGGAGGAGCGCAACGCACCGCGGCGGCCACGAACGCGCCGTCGAGGCGCAGGCCGTCCTCGGCGTCCACCGACTCGGCCTGGTTGGCGAAGCCGGTGCGGTGCATCGAGGCGAAGAGCCAGTCGCCCGAGCGGTCTCCGGTGAAGACCCGCCCCGTGCGGTTGCCGCCGTGGGCCGCCGGCGCCAGGCCCAGCACGTACACCGGTGCGTCCGGATCGCCGAACCCCGGCACCGGCCGGCCCCAGTACTCCTCATCGCGGAAGGCGGCCCGCTTCTCCCTCGCCACCCGTTCGCGCCATTCGACGAGGCGGGGGCAGCGGCGGCAGGAGACCACGCGCGCCTCGAGCTCCGCCAGCGAGGGAGGGGAGCTCAGTCTTTGAGTCTCCGGCCGGTGGTGAACAGCCACTGGGCCCAGGCGTAGGTCGGGAGCGCCAGGGCGGCGGTCACGGCCAGGCACAGCCACACGGACACGTCGGACTCGCCCAGGAACCCGAAGCGCACGCCGTTCACGAGGTAGAAGACCGGGTTCACGTGCGACAGCTCGTGCCAGGGCGCGGGCAGGATGTCCACGGAGTAGAAGACTCCGCCCACGAACGCGAGCGGCAGGATCACGATGTTCGCGATGAAGGTGGTGTGGTCCCAGGTCTCCGCGTAGATCCCCACCACGAGGCCGAGCGAGGCGAACAGGACGAGGCCGAGGGCCACCGCGGCGATCAGGGCGAAGGGCTGTTCGACCGGCACGCCCACGAGGAGCACCGACAGCACGAGCAGCGAGCCGCCGATGGCCAGGGCGCGGAAGATGCCTCCCACCGTGTAGCCGAGCGTCATCTGCCAGGGACGCATGGGGGCGGACAGCACGTCGTTGATGTAGCGGTCGAAGCGGGCCTGGAAGATGGTGGAGGCGTTGTTGGCGTAGGCCGCCTGGACCATTCCCATGGTGATCAGGCCGGGCACGATGAACACGTCGTAGTCCACGTCGCCCACATGCTTGATCCGCCCGCCGAGCGACAGCCCGAAGACGAGGATGAAGAGCAGGGACGAGACCACCGGCGCCAGCACAGTCTGTGTCCAGAGCTTGGAGACGCGCAGCGTCTCGCGGCGGCAGAGCCAGGCGAGGCCGGTCACGCCGCGGGCTCGGCCATGGCCTTCATGTACACGCCGTGGAGCGACTCCACACCGAAGTGCTCGCGCAGGCCCTCGGCGCTGTCGCGTGCGATCAGGCGACCGTCGCGGATGAGGCCGATCTCCTCACACAGGTTCTCGGCCTCCTCGAGGTAGTGCGTTGTGAGGAGGATCGTGGTGCCCTCGGCGTGAAGGCGGTCGATGTAGCGCCAGAGCTCCGCCCGCAGCTCCACGTCCACGCCGGCCGTGGGCTCGTCGAGGATCACGAGGCGAGGGCGGTGCATGAGCGCGCGGGCGAGCAGGAGGCGCCGGCGCTGGCCGCCGGAGAGCTTGGGAGCGCGCACGTCCCGCTTCCCCTCGAGGCCGAAGGCCTCGATCATCTCCTCGGCGCGCTCCTCAGCCTCGTCCCGCTGCATCCCGAAGTAGCCGCCGTGGTAGGTGAGCGTCTCGCGCACGGTGAGGAAGCGGTCCAGGTTGATGTCCTGCTCGGCCAGCCCGATCCACGACCGCGCGAGCAGCGTGTCGGCCGGCTCGCCGAACACCAGCACCTCTCCGCTGGTCACCCGGACGAGGTTGCACACGGCGCTGATCAGGGTGGTCTTGCCCGCCCCGTTGGGGCCCAGCAGGCCGAAGAACGCGCCCGCCGGAATCACGAGATCGAACTCCTCGAGGGCCAGCGTGCCGTCGTCGTAGCGCTTGGTCAGGCCGCGCAGCTCAAGCGCGGGCGGGTCATCTCGGTACACAGCTCGAGGCTAGCGGGGGGGTGCGTGGCGTATCCCGGAGCCCGCGCGATCGAACGATCCCGTCACATACGTCGCGGTCCTGTCACGCGGCCCAAGGGGGGCTTGGCGCCTAATGCACCGTGGGGATGCATAAAGCGCCACGCCCTCTGGTCGACCAATTGATCGTTACATCCGTACGACGCCGAGGGCTGCTTCTTAGCCACGGCGATTGGCCGGAGTCCTTACCCGGCAGCCGTTCGCACGGGGCTCAGCCCAGCGCCCGCCCGTACTGCTTCTCGTAGTAGGCGCGGTACTCGCCGGAGCGGATCGGCTCCCACCAGGCCTCGTTGTCGCGGTACCAGTCGAAGGTGCGCCTGAGGCCGTCCTCGAAGTGCACCTGCGCCTCCCAGCCCAGCTCGTCCTGCAGCTTCTGCGAGGAGAGCGAGTAGCGGCGGTCGTGGCCGAGCCGGTCCTGCACGTGCTCGATCAGCGACTCGTCGCGCCCGGCCAGCTCGAGGATCCGGTGCACGACCTCGAGGTTCTCGCACTCGTCGGGCCCGCCGACGTTGTACGCCTGTCCCGGCCGGCCGCGCTCGAGCACGGTGTGGATGCCACGGCAGAAGTCCTCCACATAGAGCCAGTTGCGCACCTGGCGACCGTCGCCGTACACCGGCAGGCCGTCGCCGTGGATGGCGTTGAGGATCATCAGCGGGATCAGCTTCTCCGGGTACTGGCGGGGGCCGTAGTTGTTCGAGCCGCGGCAGATCACGGCCTCGATCCCGTAGGTGTGCGCGTGCGCTGAGACGAGGAGGTCCCCGGCGGCCTTGGTGGCCGAGTAGGGGGAGGAGGGATCGAGCGGGGACTCCTCGGTGAACGACCCGGACGCGATCGAGCCGTACACCTCGTCCGTGGACACCTGGAGGTAGCGCGACACCCCGAGCTCTCGTGCCGCGTCCAGCAGGGTCCCGGTGCCGATCAGGTGGGTGCGTGCGAACGCGGTCTGGTCGTCGATGGACCGGTCCACGTGCGACTCGGCCGCGAAGTTCACCACGGCGTCCACGCCCTCCATGGCCTCACGGACGGCCTTCGGATCCTCGATCGCGCCCACCACGAGCGGCACGTCCGCGGGCAGGTTCTCGCGCCGTCCGGCGTAGGTGAGCTTGTCGAGCACCACCACGTCGTGGTCGCCCGACACCAGATGGACGTACGTCGATCCGATGAACCCGGCCGCTCCGGTCACCAGCAGCTTCATGCGCGCACCTCCCGCTCGGCCAGATAGGCGTCGAGCCCGTCCTGCCACGAGGGAAGCAGGGGCGTGCGCTCGGTGCCGAGAACCGAGTACGCCGGGCGGGGCGCGGGAAGGGGGTATTCCGCGGTGGTGATCGGAGAGAGCTCGCACTCCACTCCCGCGCGCTCGAATGCGGCGGCGGCAAGCTCGTACCAGGAGCAGGAGCCCGCCGCGGCGGCGTGGTGCACGCCGTGGTCCGCGCCGCCGGCGATCTCCACCAGCGCCTGTGCGAGGTGGCCCGTGTAGGTGGGGCAGCCCACCTGGTCGGCCACCACGCGCGCCTCGTCGCGCTCGCCTCCCACACGCAGCATGGTGTCCACGAAGTTCTTTCCCCCGGCGCCGAAGAGCCACGACGTGCGAACCACGTGATGCCGCGGATTGGCGGTCGCGGTGGCGATCTCGCCCGCCAGCTTCGAGCGCCCGTAGCTCGACACCGGCCCGGTGGGATCGGACTCGAGGTAGGGCGTGCCCTTTTGACCGTCGAACACGTAGTCGCTCGACACGTAGAGCACGGCGGGAGCCTCGGCGGCCACGATCCCGGCGGCCTCGCCGTTCACGCGCAGGGCCTCCTCGGCCTCCTCCTCGGCACCGTCCACGTTGGTGTACGCGGCGCAGTTGAACACCACGTCGGGCCCGTGCTCGGCCACCGCGGCGCGCACCGCCTCGGCGTCGGTCACGTCGAGCTCCGCACGCGAGAGGCCCACGGACTCGTCGCCCAGGACCCGCATCAGGTCCTGGCCCAGCATGCCCCCGGCCCCGACCACCAGCGCCCTCACAGGATCTGCACGTCCGCGTTGTCGCCCACCACGAAGCGGTAGGCCTTGGGGAGCGCCGGGCCGCGGCTGATGCGCACGTTCTTGCCGATGAGGCTGGCCTCCACCCGCGACTCGAGGTCGGTGATCGAAGAGCCGGAGAGCACGATCGAGTGCTCGAGCTCGGCCTTCTCGATCGTCACGTCCTCGCCGATCGCCGTGTACGGCCCGATGTAGGCGTCGGTCACGCGCGAGCCGCGGCCGATGATCGCCGGCCCGCGGACGGTGGAGCGCTCCAGCCGGGCGCCCTCCTCCACCACCACGCGTCCCTCCACGCGCGAGTCCACGACCTCGCCGTCGATGCGCTCGTCCAGGTCGTCGAGGATCAGCCGGTTGGCCTCCAGCATGTCCTGCACCTGGCCGGTGTCCTTCCACCAGCCGTGCACGATGTGCGGATCCACCCGCCTGCCCTGCTCCACCAGGTACTGGATGGCGTCGGTGATCTCGAGCTCGTCGCGCCACGACGGCTCGATGGCGCGGGCCGCGTCGAAGATCGCGGGAGTGAACATGTACACGCCCACGAGGGCGAGGTTGGTCTTCGGGTCCTTCGGCTTCTCCACCAGCCGGCTCACGCCACCGTCGTCGTTCAGCTCGGCCACGCCGTAGCTCTCCGGGTCGGGCACCGGCGTGAGCAGGATCAGCGCGTCCGGCCCCTCGCTGCGGAAGTTCTTCACAAGCTCGACGATCCCGTCGCGCAGGAGGTTGTCGCCCAGGTACATCACGAACGAGGATGAGCCGAGGAACTCCTCGGCGGTGAGCACCGCGTGCGCCAGGCCGCTCGGAGCGTCCTGCTCGATGTACGTGATGCGGAGTCCGAAGGCGGAGCCGTCGCCCGCGGCGGCACGGATCTCGCCGCCGGTCTCGGGGGCCACGATGATGCCCACCTCGTCGATGCCGGCCTCGGCCATCGCCTCCAGGCCGTAGAAGAGCACGGGCTTGTTGGCCACCGGCACCAGCTGCTTCGCGCTCGTATGGGTGAGCGGCCGCAGGCGCGTGCCCTTGCCGCCCGACAGGATCAGGCCCTTCAGCGCGTCCATCAGTATGTGCCTCCGAGCTTCCGGTGGTCCCAGGTCACCACACGGGAGGGAACGAACCTCAACCCCACCCGCTTCTGCGCCTGGGCGGCCACCATCTCACGTATCTCGGGCCCGAGATCGCCCGCGTAGCGGCCGAACAGCGCCAGCCCGTAGTACGCGACCTTCTCCGGATCGCGCTCCAGGGTCACGTCGCACTCGAACATCACGCCGCGCAGGTCCTGGTACTGCACGCCGGCCTCGAGGCCGACGGTGGCGCGCGGATCGCGCTCCAGGTTCTTCGCTTTCTGCGACTTCGCGTAGGTCCAGCCAGTGAGCTCGAGGCCATCCGAGACGAACCAGAGCGGCACCATGTGCGGCATTCCGCTCGCACCCACGGTGGCGCACTGCATGATCATCGCCTCGTCGAGGAAGGCGAGCAACTCGTCGTCCGTCATCTGTATCTGTTCGCGTCGCGAGGGCATCGAAATCCGGGGCGCCACAGTACCCGGAAGGAGCGCGCCGGCACCCCGGCGGCCCAGACTCGTTTGGTTCCTCTGAGCGGGAATCGGGTATGACCCCGGGCATCCTTCGCGTTCCAAACCTCAGAGGGAGGGGTTCCATGCGTTCAGGGAAGATCCGCGTGGGGCGTGCCGCAGGCGTCCTTCCGCTCTCGTTCCTTCTCGTCCTGTCAGCCTTCGCCACCGCGTCGTCTGCCGCGGTCAAGCGTGCCGAGGTCACGGCCTCGAAGGCCGCGGCCAAGGGCTGTCACACCCGTTATGCCGGGCGCACGAGGCGCAGCGCCGTGGTCCGGGCCACCGCGCCGGGCACGGGCCTGGTGCGCGCACGCCTGCGCAGCCGCGCAGACTTCGACCTTGGGGTCTTCGACGCGAAGAGCAAGCGCTTCGTGGCCGGGTCCGCCGCTCTGGGCGGGCGTGAGCTGGCCGAGGGCTTCGTGGCCAAGGGCCAGCGCCTTATCGTGCAGGCCTGCCATTTCCGCGGCCACGCGAAGCGCGCCCGTGTGTCGGTGAGCTTCGTGACCGCGCACGCCGGTCCGGCGCAGCGGACCCAGATCGTGGAGGTGTCCACGCCCACGCGCGCGGACAAGACCCGGCTTCAGGGCCTCGGTCTCGACCTCACCGAGAGCGGCACCGCGAAGTCCATCGACGTGCTGGTGACCGGGACCTCCGGCCTCAACAAGCTGCGCCAGGCCAAGTTCGGATACCGCGTGAAGATCGCCGACCTGGACGCTCAGGCGCGGCTCGACCAGAGAAGCAACCGCCGTTTCGCCGCCCGCGCGGCGAAGGCGGGCGGGAGCGCCCTGCCGAGCGGGCACACCACCTATCGCCACCTGGCCGACTACGAGCTGGAGCTGAAGCAGCTCGCGCGGCGCTACCCGAACATGGTGCGCCCGTTCACGCTGCCCTACCGCACCCACCTCGGCCGTGACGTCGTGGGCATCGAGATCGCCAGGCACGTGTACGACGTGAACGACGGCAAGCCGATCTTCGCCAACATCGGCGTGCACCACGCACGCGAGTGGCCGGCGGGCGAGCACTCGATGGAGTGGGCCTACGACCTGCTGCGCAACTACGGCAAGTCGCGCCGCACCACGAGGCTCGTGAACGAGACGCGCAACATCGTGATCCCGATCGTGAACCCCGACGGGTTCAACATCTCGCGCGAGGCGCCGGACTTCCCCGCCGAGACCGAGTTCGACACGCAGTCCTACGAGATGAAGCGCAAGAACTGCTGGCCGGACCCCGAGAACCCGGGACCCTGCAACGACAACCCGACCGCAGGCGCCTACCAGGGCGTGGACCTGAACCGCAACTACGGCGGCTTCTGGGGCGGACCGGGCGCCGAGGCGGAGTCCACGGGCGAGACGTTCCGCGGCACGGGCCCGTTCTCCGAGCCCGAGACGCAGAACATCCGCTGGCTCTTCTCGGAGCGCCAGGTCACGAACCTGATCACCAACCACACGTTCTCGAACCTGCTGCTGCGGCCTCCGGGCGTGGTGGACGTGGGACCGCCGCTCGAGGAGGCCCTGGTCAAGGGCCTGGGCGCGCGGATGGCGGCCCACAACGGCTACAAGAACGAGCCCAGCTACGGGCTGTACGACACGACCGGTGCCACGGAGGACTGGAGCTTCTGGAGCACCGGCAGCATCGGCTACACGTTCGAGATCGGTGACGTGGCCTTCCACCCGCCGTTCCAGCAGGGCGTGGTGGCCGAGTACCTGGGACAGACCCCCGCGGCGGGCGCCGGCAAGGGCGGCAACCGCGAGGCGTACTACGAGATGCTCGCGTCCACGGCCAACTCGGCCGACCACTCGCTGATCACGGGCAAGGCCCCGAGGGGGTGGAACCTGAAGATCTATAAGAGCTTCATGAGCTCCACCTCACCGGTGTGGAAGGACAGCATCGGCACCGAGATCGGTGCCGCGCAGCTCTTCCCGGACTCGCTGGAGAGCACGCTGCACTCGGACGGCGGCCGGTTCAGGTGGGCCGTGAACCCGTCCACCCGCCCGATCGTGGCCGGGCGCGACGGCCGCAACCCGGCGGGACCGCCGCAGGCGAACATCCCGCTGGCCAACCCGCCGGGGGTTCCCGCGGAGAACACCGGGAACTTCCCGGACGGTCCGCAGGAGAGCATCCCGTTCACCGTCCAGGGCCCGCCGGCCGTGGACAACGGGCGGCTCACCGTGCACGTCGAGTGGACGAACCCTGACACCGACTGGGACGTCTACGTGACCGACTCGGCCGGTGAGGTCGTGACCCAGTCGGCCTCGTTCGGCGACACCAACGAGGACGCCGTGCTGGTGGACCCGCCGCCCGGGAACTACGTCGCCCACGTGGTGAACTTCGACCAGGTGGACGGCCAGCCGGTGGACGACTGGAAGGCGGGCGAGGTCCGCTTCCGGAGCCCGACGCCGCGAGTCGTGAACACCGTCAAGGAGGCGTGGAACCTGACCTGCGAGGACACCGAGGGCCGGCTGCGTGCCTCCCGCCAGGTGATCGTGGACCGGGGCCAGCGGGTGAACGTCGGCGACGTGTGCCGGCGCTCGGGAGCGTACGCCGCCAAGCACCAGGACTGACGGAGGAGAGGAAGGCCCGAGCGGGCGCGCCGCCTCGCCGCGGCGCGTTCGCGAAGGGCTAGTTCTTGACGGCGCCGGCCAGCGACTCGGCCGCTTCGAGCACTGCGGCGCGGGCCTCGTCGGGCTCCAGCACCACGGCGTCGCCGGCCTCCTTCAGGACCTCGCGGGCCAGCCACTCGTGCGAGGCGAAGGTGCGCTCCACCACCACGGATCCGTCGGAGAGGTCGTCCACCACGCGGCGGTCCTCGCGGGCCCAGCGGGCGCGCTCGGGTGAGATCCAGATCCGGGCGGTGGTGGAGGCGGGCACCTCGCCGGTGGAGAGCCAGCCGTGCACGTCGGGCTCGATGCCCTCGCGCGGCTCGAAGGTCTCGTCCAGCACGGTGGCCTCGCGGATCCGGTCGAGGCGGTACGAGCGCGTGGCGTCCTTGTCCAGGTCGTACGAGTGCACGTACCAGCCCTCCTGGCCGTTGGCGAGCTTGTAGGGCTCGATCGTGCGCTCGGTGAACTCGTCCTCATTCTCCTTGTAGTACTCGATCCTCAGCAGGCTGCGGCCCACGATTGCGCCCGACACCACGCGCGCCACCTCGGAGTCGTCGCCCTTGGCCGTGGTGATCTGGAGCCCCTCGGCCGCCGGGTCCTGGCCGAGCGCGTCCACGATCTTCTGGCGGGCGGAGGTGAGCGAGCCCTCGGGGAGGTGCTCGCCGAGCAGGTCGATGGCCGCCACCAGGGCCTTGGCCTCGAGCGGAAGGAGACGGGCAGGGCGGGCGAAGTTGTCGCCGTAGGGCTCCGGGTCCACCTCGATCTGGCCGCCCTGGATCTCGGCATAGAGCACGTAGCTCCCACCGCCGAAGTTCACGACGTTCAGCACGTCGATGTCCTGGCGCAGCTCGGTGTCGGAGATCTGGAGGCTCTCGCAGAGGTCCACCACCTCGAGCTTGTGGCCCTCGCGCGCGGCGTCGATGAGCATCCCCGCGAGCGTGACCAGGCGGGCGAAGCGCTCGGGCCGGATCGGCGCCTCGCCGCGGTCCTCCGGGTCCTCCTCCTCCGCCACCGCACGGCGCCTGCGCGCCTTCGAGGCGAGCTCGGGAGTGCCGGTGTGGCGGTCGATCACCACACGGAGACGTTCGTCGCGCTCCTCGACCAGCTCCTCGGGGCCGAGGATGCGGGCCTGATCGCCAAGGCCGAGCACCCAGGAGAGGAGCTGGCGCGAGTCCGCGTACTCGGTCTCGAAGATGTGGCCGCCCTCGTCCTCGGTGACCTCGCCGGCGTGGCCGAAGTGGCGCAGTGCCAGCCAGTCGATGCGGTTGGACAGCCAGATGCGCCCCCTCCCGGCGGGATCGCCCAGCTGCCAGTCGGTGCGGGTGGCGTAGCTCCGCGGATCGAACTCCTCGGGCCGGTTGAAGTCGTGCTCGGCCTTGGAGGAGTAGCCCACCTTGCCCCGGATCCGGGACACGCGGAACACCCGCACGTCATCACGCTCGTGCGAGTGGCCGATCAGGTAGAACTGCCCGCCGCGGAAGAGCAGGTGGAAGGGGTCCACCTTGCGCTTCTCCACCGCGTCGCGGCCAATCGTGTAGTAGTCGAAGAGGATCGTCTTGCGGCGGAAGATCGCCGTCTCGACCTTCGACAGCCGCTGGGACAGCTCGCGGCCTCCGCTGTCCGCGGTGACCGCCAGCGCGACGGAGCGCTCGTCGGGCGAGTCGAGTGGGGAGGGCTTGCCCCAGGAGAGCTGCTGGAGCGCCAGGCGCAGCGGCTCGGCGTAGGCGAACGTGCCGTCGAGCAGGTAGAGCGACATCCGCAGCGCGCCCAGCTCCTGGTCGGTGAACGCGATCGCCGGGAGGTAGAAGTTCTCAGGGGGCAGCGAGTAGTTCTCGGCCTCGTAGTAGCCCTCGGCGGGCTTGTCCACCTTGAGCTGGATGCCGAGCGACTCGAGCTCCGAGCGGTCCGCGTAGAAACGGCGCGCGAAGGCCTCGTCGTTCATCTGCGAGTAGCCCTCCACGTCGGCCTTGATCTCGAGCGCCGACACGGGCCGCCGCTCCGCCATGAGGAACGAGATCAGGGAGAGCTGCCGGATGAGCTTTTCGGTGTCCTTGGCCATGCCGCTCCCGAGGATAAGCGGGAACGCATCGAGAGCCGCCCCCCAATCCCGCTATTTGCGGATGACATGGCTGCGGTGCTCGCCTGATCAACGATCAGGCTGCGCTCCTCGCCCAGCTGCGGTGCTATGCGGCTTCGCGCTCGTTCTCGGCGGGCCCGAAGTACGCGGAGGCCGAGATCGCGCGGTCGAAGTCCGACCAGCGGACTCCGTCGGCGAGGCTCTTCTGGATCCGGTCGAAGCTGCCGAGGTTCCCGCCCAGGTTGTCCATGAAGTGGACGAGCGTGGCCTCTCGCGTGCAGGGCACCACGGGGCTGCCGTGCTCGAGCTTGCCGTGGTGGCTCAGGATGATGTGCAGCACGGCCTGGGCGCACGCGGCGGGGAAGCCCTCGATGCGCTCGATCTCGCGGCGGACCCTGAAGTAGCCGAGCGGGATCTCGCCCAGAAGCTTGCCGGCGTCCGTGAGCTCGATGGCCTGGCCGGCCCAGGCGTAGGCCTCGAGCTTGCCTATGTCGTGCAGCAGCGCGCCGCTCACGGCCACGTCACGGTCGATGCCCGGGAAGGTGGCGGCGAGCGCGCTCACGCCCTGGGCCACGGACAGGCAGTGCTCGAGCAGTCCGTGGCGGTAGGCCTGGTGGTAGTACTTGGCGGCCGGGGCCTCGTGGTAGAGGCGGCCGGACTCCGTGGTGGGATCGAGCAGCCGCGCCAGCAGCTCGCGCAGGTGGGGATGCTGCACGGTGTTGACGAGCGAGCGGAGGTCCTCGGCCATCTGCGCATACGGGATCGGCGGAGCCTCGGTGAGGTCGGCCAGGTCGTACTCGTCGTCGGCGGCCGGCCGGAGGGCGCGGACTGTGATGCCCGCGCCGTAGCGGGTGTCCACCTGAAACCGGCCCACCACGCGGATCACGGACCCGGCGCAGCAGAGCGGCTCGGCCTCCTTGACCCCGTCCCACATGACGCCCTCGACGGCTCCCGTGAGGTCACCCAGCTGGAGCTTCAGGAAGGGCTCGCCGTTGCGCTTCTGGCGCACGCTGCGGGCGCGGACGACGAACACCTCGTCCACCTCCTGGCCGTCCGCGAAGTCGCGCACATAGCAGCGGCTGGGGGTGAGCGTGGGCTGCTCCATCGGGTGATCCAAGGTAGAACTGCTTTCGGACGGGATAGCCTGCACAGCGGTGGAGTCGCCCCCGTCCTCAAGAACCTGACATGACCGTGCTCGTGGCCGGTGGAACGGGAGCCCTCGGTACGGCCGTGGTGCGCGAGTTGCTGGACGCCGGATACGACTGCCGGCTCACCTGGATCGTGGATCGCGAACGGGAGCGGATCGACCAGGAGCTGGGCGATCGCGTGTCCCTGGCAAAGGCCAATCTCACCGATCCCGACGGTGGGGTGGCCGACGTGGTGGCCGGGGTGGAGGACCTCGAGGCGGTGGTGAACCTGGTGGGGGGCTACGCCCAGGGACCGCTGGTCCACGAGACCGGGCTGCCGGACTTCATGAGGATGATCGAGCTGAACCTGGTGCCCGCCTTCCTTCTCGCGCACGAGGCCATGCCGAGGATGGTCGAGCGCGGCAGCGGTGCATTCGTGGGAGTGTCGGCGCGGGCCGCCCTGCGCCCGTTCGCCGGGGCCGCGGGCTACGTGGCCGGCAAGGCGGCGCTGCTCGCATTCGTGCAGGCCCTGGACGCCGAATACCGCGACCAGGGTGTGCGCGTGAACGCGATCCTGCCCAGCGTCATCGACACGCCGGCGAACCGCGAGTCCCAGCCGGATGCCGACCAGTCGAAGTGGGTGGACCCGGGGGCGATCGCGAAGGTGGTCCGCTTCCTCGTGTCGGAGGAGTCGGCGCCCACGAGCGGCGCCGCGGTGCCGGTCTACGGCCGGGCCTGATCCCCGCCGTAGTAGGCCAGCGCCCGCCGGCCGAGGTCCTGCGTGACACCGCCGTTCTGGAGCGCGCCGATCGGGGCCCCGATGAACGGCACGAGCCGTCCGGCAGCGCGCCGGGTCAGGCGCCGGCCGAGGTATCGGGCCAGCCGGATATGGAGTGCGTGATCATCCCTGCCCCGCAGGGCCTGCTCGGCCACCGCCTGGGCGATGTGCTTGCCCAGCCCGTCCAGTGCGAGCCGGGCCTCGGCGGGGGTCACGTAGAGGTCGAGCAGCGCGAGCAGCTCGGCCGGCCGCATCGGGTGATTCGGGTCGTACCCGTGCGCGGCGGCGATGTAGAACACCATCCGGCTCTGGATCCAGATCAAGCTCACCAGGTCGGGAGCCGCGGTCACGATGCCGCCAATGCCGAGCGCCCCGCCCTCCACCCGGGCCATCCACACGTGCTTGCGGTAGGCGCTCCGCGCGAGCTCGTCCGGTGTGGTCCCGCCCCCCGCGGTGCGGGCCCACTCGGCGGCGCCCGGACCGAAGCGCTCGGCGGCCGCGAGGGCGATGTGCTCGGGAGCGCGGTCGGGCTCCGCCAGGATGCGGTCCCAGAGCGACCGCGGCGGCCGTGCGACCGCCTCGATTTCGCTGACCGTGCTCACGGGTCTAGTTTCACCCTGACCAGACTAGGTAGGAGGAAGGCATGTCCACGGAAACGTCACCAAGCCAGGGGATCCTCAGCGACGGCAAGCGGGCCGAGCGCGAGGAGCTCATCGAGATGCTCACCAGGGCCTACTGGATGGAGATCGAGACGGTGATGAGCTACATCGCCAACTCGATCAACCCGGACGGCGTCCGGGCCCAGGAGATCATCGAGTCGCTCAAGGCGGACATCCAGGAGGAGCTCGGGCACGCCACTCAGTTCGGCAACCGGATCAAGGAGCTCTACGGCGTGGTGCCCGGGTCGCTCGACTTCAGCGCCGAGCAGTCCTACCTGCAGCCGCCCGAGGAGCAGACGGACATCGTGCACGTGATCAAGGGCGTGATCCAGGCCGAGTCCGGCGCGATCGAGCACTACAACAAGATCATCGAGTTCACCGACGACAAGGACCCGGTCACCAACGACATGGTGATCGCGATCCTGCGTGACGAGGAGGGGCACAAGCGCCTCTTCGAGGGCTTCCTGCGCGAGTACAAGGTCGAGGGTCTGGCTTAAACCTGGCTGCGGTGCTCGCCCGGGCCACCGCCCCGGGCTGCGCTCCTAGCCGGCGACGCCCAGGCGGAAGCCGAAGGCGGCTCGGACTCCCTTGCGGATTCCCGGGCCCTTGTAGGTGACCTCGAGCCCGAGGTCGCGGCAGTCGCCGAAGTGGGCCATCGTGTCGGCGGGCACCCGGAAGGTCCAGTTGCGGCCTCCGGCCGAGGGGATGAAGGTGCCCCCGCCGCAGATCCCCTTCAGGAGGATCCGGCGCGCGGGCGCGCCGAGCGCCACGGTGACTCGGCTGCCTGTCTTCACCCGGAGGGTGCGCTTGGTGCGCGGCGAGCGCGCGGGCAGCGTGCACCCGTCCCGCTGGGGGCGGCACATCACGCCGCGCTTCACGTCCAGGGAGGCTCTTCCGGTGCGGGCGCGAGGGAGCGGCGGGTAGTCGGAGTCGAGCTTGATGGTGCAGGGGTTGCCGTTCGAGAACACGGCGCTCGCCGCGATCGTCTCCGAGTCGCCGCGCCGGGCCGTGTGCAGTGTGAAGTGACGGCTGCAGCGATCCGTGGCCAGGTCATCGGGATTGCAGCGGCCCTGGCACGGGCGCCAGTAGCTGGCCACCGTGTACCGGCCCGCGGGCAGCGACACGGTCGTGCTTCCGCGCTTGACCTTGCGCCTCACCAGGTCGTCCCCGCTCGCGTCGCGCACGAGAATGAACGGCACCGAGCCCTGCACGTAGGGACCGACGAAGCGAACGTTGAATGCCAGCCGGCCGTGGGCCGCGGCGACCGCGCCGGCCTGTCCGTGGGCGCTGCCGGCCGGAGCCCCGGCGAGCGTCAGCCCGCCGAGGGCGAGGCTCAGGGCGGCGATCCCGAGCATTCCCCTTGGGGTGGTCATCGCGCCCCAGCCTATGTGGGATCGGCGTCACGTCAAGCCGGTTCCCGGCCCCCGGCGCGACGCCTGAGGCGCCGCACCGGGGAGCACGGGTACCTGACCCCGTGGATCCTGCCCGCCTGACCGT
Organism: uncultured Thermoleophilaceae bacterium; assembly: GCA_963819115.1. Classification (GTDB taxonomy): domain Bacteria; phylum Actinomycetota; class Thermoleophilia; order Solirubrobacterales; family Thermoleophilaceae; genus JACVRW01. The sequence continues at coordinate 43,374 of CAWFUR010000013.1, forward strand.
GCTCAGGCGACCGGGGTCCCCCTGCCGTCCTGCAAGCTCAGCGCGCGAACCTCCTGTCCTCGTACGGCCGCTTGGGCGCGGCTCCCCGGAGCAGCGAGCTCACCAGCATGAGCGCCAGCCCGCTGGCCACCAGCCACACCCCGGCTCCGAGCAGGAGCCAGAGGCCCAGCCCGGTGAGCGGCAGGCTGCCCGCGTCGCCGGCCTGGAAGCTGGCCGCCGGCAGGGTCTGGCCCGCCGAGGACGGGGCGGTGTCGCCGCGTCCCCCCAGGCTCACTCCGTCGACGCCTCGCGAGCCGGTGCCGCGCTCGCTGAGACCGATCGCGGACACCGTGCCTCCGCCCCCGGAGGATCCGGGGACCGCGGAAGCGGCGGCCGAGCGGCCCGCCAGGCGGAGCCCGACGCCCACCAGTGGATCGCCGCCGGCGTCCGGATCGGCGCCCGCCGTGAGCTCTGACGTGAGGCCGGGGCCGCCGAGCCCAACCTCCACCTCGGCCTCACTCGAGGTATCGGCAGGCACGTCACCGGTGGCCTCGACCGGGGCGTTCACCCGCGGGTCGCCCACCTGGGCCACGCCGAGCGAGCCGGCCACGGTCTGGTCGCCGGAGCCACCCGCGTCCCCCGTCCCGGATCCCGATCCGTCCGACGGCTCCGAGCCGTCGCCGTCGCTCAGGACGCGCACCGGCGTATCGGCCGCCACGGATCCGACCTGGGCCGCCCCGGCCGAGGAGCTCGCGGCCTGGCCGCCGCCTCCCGTCGGTCCCCCGGTCGGGGCATCGTTTCCGTCACTTGCGACTCGCACCGGCGCGCCTGCGTGGATCGATCCGATCTGACCCACGGCCGCGGAGTGCGTGACGCTCTGTTCGCCTGGGGTGCCCGCCCATGCCGGCCCTGTGGCCAGCGTGAGCGCAATGACCGCGCCCCCGAGCGCAGAGATACTGCGTCTCATCGTGTCTCCTCTGCTTCGACTACGAACGTCCGGCCGGGCCCCGCTGGGGCCGGCCTGGTGCGGCTGGCGGGAGGCCTAGCCGGGGCGTTCGAGCAGGAGGATGAGGGGCGGCGAGCGCCGGATGCCGGTGGCCACCGACAGTCGCGAGCGCAGTGCCGGAGGCACCGTGCCACTCGTCATGAGTGCCAGCGCGAAGGCGCTGAGAAGAAGCAGTGCGGTGGCCCCGGTGGCCACACCACCGTCGCCGGTGCCGAGGCCGAGGCCCGGAATCCCCGGGAAGGCGCGGGAGGCGGCGGCGGGATCCTGCCGTTCCGCCCCGGCCGAGCCGGCGGGCGCGGCCGAGGCGGGAGCGGCGGGCCCGCGCGCGACATCGGTCCCCAGGCCGGCGCGGGCGCTCGTGGCGACCCCCTCCGGCCGCCGGGAGGTCATGCGAAGTTTGTGCGCGCCCTGCGTGGGCGGGCTCTTTTCTCGGATGGAGGCGGCCGCCGCGGAACCGGAGTCTGCGCTCAGCGTCTGCCCGACCGCGGCGACGGCGCCGGCGGCGCCGCGAGTGGTGGTTGCGGCCACGCCGGCAAGCTCCCGGCCGGGCCCCTCGGTGGCCGTTTCGACCGACTGCCGCGTGCCCGCACCGGTGCTCTGGAGGGCGTCGTCGGTGACCCGGTGGACGCCGTCCACGGCAGTGTCGGCCTGCGCGAGCGTGGCGTTCACCTTGCTGACGGTGCCGTCCCCCTGTGAGGTGACCTGACCCGCGGCGCCCAGCGCCGTTGCGGTGACCTGGTCAAGCGGCGAGCTGGAGGCTTCGGCGGAGGCCGCGGGACCGAGCGCGCACGCGCCCATCGCCAGCGCGGCGACCGCGATCCCTCTCAGATGTCTGCCTCTCGTGAGTGCCACGGTCCATCCCGTCTGAAACGGGTCCACATCTGATACCGGCCTGGGTCGTGCGCACTCCTGCGCTGCAGGTTTGGTTCAGCCTTTGGGGGACGAGACTGCGGGCCGGGAAGCGAAAGACGGGGCCGGTGTTCCGCGGCTGGACGCTTGACCCATGCCCGCCGGCGCTACGGGCGGCGCGTCAGGATCCCGCCGAGCGTGCGGCCGACGTGCGCGGCGGCGTCGATCCCCTCTTCGAGACGCTCGTAGATGTCCTTCCAGCGGATGACCACCATCGGGTCGATGCCGCCGTCGAAGAGCGAGGTCAGCGCGCTCCGCTCGAGGTCGTCACCCTCGTGCTCCAGCCGGTCCAGCGCCACGATGTGAGGACGGGCGCGGGGAAGGTCGGGAAGCAGCGAGAGGGCGGCGGCGATCTCGCTGCCCGAGGCGTGGAGGGTGTGCGCCAGCTGCACGGCTTGGTCGGTGGGGGCCTCCACCCGGTAGAGCCCCATGAAGTCGGCCACCTCCTCGGCGAAGTCCACCACGTCGTCGAGGTCGGATATGAGCTTGTGCGCGTCCGGTGACGCGAAGGGCACGGCCGCCTTGAGGTTCAGGTGCCGGATCACTCCGTGGGTGATCTTGTCGCCCTCCTCCTCGAGGAGCTTGATCTCGTGCCGGAGCCGGTTGCCCTCGTCGGGCCAGGCGTCCATCAGGTCGGCGAGCAGGCCGGTGGCGCGCTCAACGTTGTGACCGGCGCGCTCGAACAGCGCGTAGAACTCGCGGTAGCGGGGAGCGCTGCCGAATAGGCCCATCACGCGGTTGCTCGCGCCCATCCAAAGGACTATGCGGATTGCGCGGGGGGAACCCGTTGCTTTTGTGTGAAGGACGGCATGCTCCGGTCCTCGGCCGATCACCGATCGGCCTGCGCTCCTCGCCGACGCTCAGCGGGCGGCGCTCAGCTCGGGCGCCCGCGGCGGAGGTGTCAGCGCGGCGGCGCCGATCACGAGGGTGAACGCGAGCAGGCGGAGCACCACGCCGAGGGGCCTGTCCGGGAGCGGCTCCCGGAAGACGATCGGGCCCGACGCGATCGTGAAGATGTTCGCGGTGGCGCTGGTCACGGCGATCACCGCCACGACGGGTCCGAGCTGAAGCGATCGCGCGGACACGAGCAGCCCCACCAGCGAGAGCACCAGGATCGCGAGGGCGAGCGGGTGGACGACCACCGCGACTCCCCGGTCGGAGTGAGCGCTGATCGCCTTGATGGACACGTCGGAAGCGCCCCAGAGAAAGCCCGCCGACACCGCGAGCACGATCCCGTCCGGCCTGCGCCGCGCCAGCGGCACCAGGGCCATGCCGGCCAGGGTGGCCAGCCCGATGTACGCCGCCAGGGTGCCGGCCTCGTGGGCCGAGTGGGCCGAGTCGCCCGTGCCCTCGAGGGTGGCGGCGAGGAAGGCGAGGCCCGCCGCGGTGAGCGCGACCCCGATCCACTCGCGTCGGGTGACGCGTTGGCCGAAGACCCGATCGGCGGTGACGGTGAGCAGGACGAGCCCGCCGGCGATCACGGACTGGACGATCGAGATGGGCGCCAGGGCGAGGGCGGCCACGTGGAAGCCCCACGACGTGGTGGCCACCACGCATCCGATCACGTACACCGGCGAGCGGAAGAGGTCGGCCGTGCTCCGCACCGGATGTCGCAGCTCCACCGGTGGCGCCGCCACGGCGCCGCGGTGCTTCAGAAGGAAGCCGACGATCGACGCGAACGCGGTGACCGCGGCCATCAGCACGCCGAGCTGGACGGAGAGCGTCACGAACGGGAAAGGGTAGAACCGTCACAATTCGCGCAATGTTCGGTGAACCGCGCCCGCCCTTCCGTCACGTCCTGGCCGCCATCGACGGCTCGACCCACGCGGAGTTCGCCTTCGAGGCGGCCGTGCGGCTTGCCCAGCGGGACAACGCCCGCCTCACCCTGCTGGTGGTGGCGCCCGACCTTCTGAACGACGCGCGCTTCGCCTGGGCCACGGTGAACCCCGCGGCCCTCCAGGAGGACGCTGAGAAGGGGGCCGAGAAGCTCCTGCGGGAGGCGGCCGCGGCCGTGCCGGAGAACCTGCCGGTGGCGAAGCGCTTCCGGCGTGGCCATCCGGGCCCTGAGATCGTGGCCCAGGCGGAAGAGGATGGGCACGACGTGGTGGTGCTCGGCGCGCGCGGGCTCGGGCGGATGGTCGGAATGATCGGCAGCGTCAGCCAGCACGTGCTGCGCCACGCGAAATGCGTGGTGATCGTGACCCACGTCCCACCCGAGGACGGAGAAGCGCCCTCCTAGCCGGTCACGGGCGCGCGCTCGCTCGCCAGAACGTGCAGGAGGTCCCCGACCCGCTTCGAGCGGGCGGGCGCGTCGGGGAGCGGCAGGTGGGAGTTCACGCTGTAACGGTTACGACGGCCGTTGCGCTCGCGCACCAGGTACCCGGCGTCGGCGAGCTCGCCGACGATGCGATGTGCCGCCCGCTCGGTGATTCCCACCGCGTCCCCGATGTCCCGCAGGCGGATGTCGGGATCGTGCGCGACGCACAGGAGGACCTGGGCATGATTGGTGAGGAAAGACCACTGGGGCTCCTCGCGGGGCTCCACCGAACCTTGATCTTCATTTCCAGACTCTGAGATCACGTTAAGGTATCTGTACCAGACCGGAAGAGGGCATCCATGCCCCATTTCAAGTGTGCGGCCTGTAAGGGCCGCATCTGCAGCTCACATAGTCCGGAGGACACGGCCGGAGGGCCCTGCCCCCGATGCGGGCAACCACTGGAGCCGGTGGCCTCCCTGGCCGAGCTGGTGGGCTTCCAGACCATGACGCGCGGCCCGGCCGGCGCGCCCGGCACGGGCACGGGCTCGGGCTCGGGCTACAGCGGTCTCGCGGCTCGCATCGACGACCTTCGCGGCCGGGGCGAGGCCCCCCGGGCGCAGCCGCCGTTCGCACCCTCTCGCTGGCTGGACGACGGCGATGGCCTGCCCGCGGAGCCGCTGGCGCAGGCGATCGTCGTGCGCGATCCGCGCTCGCGGGTGTGAGCGCCCGCCTCCCGGCAAGTCCGGAAGGATCTCCACGGTGAGCATCTTCGGAAGGCTCCGCCGGCGTGAGCCCGGACGCGGCTCGCATCCGCCCGGGGCGGGCGACGAGCTGGCCATCGTGCACTACGACCGGCTCTCGGAGAAGAAGGTGATCGCCCAGCTCGCTCACCTGTCGCGGGTCGAGCTGGCGGACGTTGAGGCCTACGAGCGCAGCCACCGGGCCCGGCCGGCCGTGCTCGAACGGCTGCACTACGCGCTCCAGGGCGGGGTGGATGCCGCGACAGCCAAGGCCGTCGGGGACTTCGAGCGCAGCGCTCAGCGCCGGCGCGGGACTCAGAGCAGCGCGCTCGACGAGCGCGAGGCCCTGCGACAGGAGGCGCGCTACCACCGCGAGCGCCTCGAGCTGTACCGGGCGAAGACCTATGGCGGGAAACCGTCCAGCGACGTCCGGCTGCGCGAGCTTCAGCGGGCCGCCGAGGGCGCTGCTGCGCGCCTCGAGCGGGCGGAGGAGGCGGAGCGTGCCGTCGCCCCGAACGATCGCGGCGAGCCTCCGCGGGATGGATGACTTCCGCAAGGCTCGCTGGTACGTGGTGCGCCCGGCCGCCAACCGCAGGCCGGCCACCTACCGCTGCCCGCTCTGCGGCGGCCTCCTGCCCGCGCTGAGCCAGCACATGCTCGTGCTCCCGGAGGGCGACGGCACCCGCCGTCGCCACGCGCATGCCCGGTGCGTGATGAATGCCCGGCGGGCCGGCCGGCTGCCGCTCCGAGAAGACGTGGAATCCCGGGGCCCCGGCCTACTGAGGCGCATTTTCGGCCGGCGCGATCCGGACCGCTCCATTGACCCGTCGTAACCAGTGGCGAGCAGTGGCGGTTCTGGCCTGCGCGGCGGCGGGGCGGCGTCATTCGCCGATGCTGCCGGTGCCTCTCCCGCCCGCGCCATCTCACTCACGTGGGTGGGGGACATCTCGCTCTCGCGCCATCACGGCCTGCCCCCTCACGGCGGAAATGGCGTGTTCAGGTCCGTGGCCGGAAGGCTGCGGGCGAGTCAGATCACCGTGGGCAACCTCGAGGGCACGCTCGGCTCGGGAGGCACATCGAAGTGCGGGGGAGGGCGTCCCAACTGCTTCGACTTCGGCCCGAGCGGCCAGAGCCAGACCACCGCCGCGCTCAGGCGGCACCGGATCGCCTACACCGGCCGGCCGGGCGAGGTCCTGGTCCGTCGCGTCGATGGCATCCGGGTCGCGCTCGTCGGCTTCGCGCCCTACCCCTGGGCCGCGTCCCTCCTGGACCCCGCCGCCGCGATGCGGCTCGTGAGAAGGGCGCGGCGGCGGTCCGACGTGGTGGTGGTCCTCATGCACGCGGGCGCGGAGGGCTCCGGCCAGACGCACACGCCGCGGAGCACGGAGTTCGCCGTCGGAGAGAACCGAGGGAGACCGCGCGCGTTCGCGCACGCCGTCGTGCGCGCGGGCGCCGACATCGTGCTGGGTTCCGGCCCGCACGTCGTGCGCGGGATCGAACGCTTCAGGCGGCGCCTGATCGCCTACTCGCTCGGGAATTTCGTGGGGTACCGCACGCTGTCCACCGGTGGCGTGCTGTCGCTCAGCGGGCTGCTCACGGTGCGTCTCTCCCCGTCCGGTGTTCCCCGGGGCGGGCGCTGGTCGTCGGTCCGGCTCGACCCGTCGGGGATCCCTCACCTCGACCGGAGCGGGGAGAGCGCGAGACTCGTAGCGGGCCTCTCGCGGCAGGACTTCGGGCCCGCGGCCTACCCGATGCGGCCGAACGGCGCGCTCGGACCCGGCCGCTAAGGTCCCCCTCTCGTCGTCCTCGGGGGAGGGAACCATCCGGATGCTGCGTCGTGTCGTGCTGGTCGTTGCCGTGACCGTCCTGCCCGCCGCGCTGGCGCTGCCCGCCGGCGCCGAGGCGGCGAGCTGTAACGGGGTGCCCAAGAAGGCCTGTGCACTCCCGTTCCCGAACGACTACGCGCAGACCAGGCACGACTCGAGCACCCCCACCGGCAGGCGAGTCGCGCTCCGCCGCTCCGCCATGCCGGCGAACGCCGCGGGGTCGAAGGTCAACCCGCGCGAGTGGAACCGGAACGACGGCTTCAGCCCCGGCCAGCCGATCATGGTCCACGTCCCGTTCCTGAAGACCCAGGCGCAGTTCCGGCATTCGGGGATCGTGCCGGTGAACAACCTGGCCAGGTACACGAAGCGCCGCCAGCCGCTGCTCCTGCTCGACGAGCGGACGGGCAGGCGCCAGATCGTCTGGGGCGAGCTGGACGCCGCCGCCGGCGTGCCCGCCGCGAGCCGCCACCTCATCATCCACCCGGCGAAGAACCTCAGGCCGGGACGCCGCTATGTGGTCGTCCTCCGGAACCTGGGGCACCGCGCGCCGCGCGGCCTATGGCACACGACCTCGCGGGTCCTGCGCAAGGCCCTGCGCAAGGCCAAGGTCAGGCGCTCCAGCGTGTACCTCACCTGGGACCTCACCGTGGCCAGCGACAAGTCGCTCACCGCGCGCATGCTGAAGATCCGCAACGACGCGTTCGCGCAGCTCGGGGACCGCAACCTCAAGGACGGGGTGATCCAGGGCCACGCTCCCAGCTTCACCATCACGAGCGTCCAGGACTTCACCCCCGCGCAGGACGGCCGGATCGCGCGCACGGTCTCAGGGACGTTCACCGTCCCCTGCTATCTCGACGCGATGGGCTGCCCGCCCGGCTCGCGCTACCACTACTCGAGCCGTAAGCCGGACGCGCTGCCGACCCAGATCCCGGGCAACGTCACCCTGGCGCCGTTCCAGTGCAACATCCCGCGCGCCGCGTTCTCCAATCCCTCGCGGATCTCGCTCTACGGCCACGGCCTCCTCGGCGATCACACGCAGATCGAGGAGGACAACATCAAGGACATGAGCGCGGAGCACGACTTCACGTTCTGCGCGACCGACTGGGCGGGAATGTCGACCGCCGACGTGCCGAACGCGATCGCGGTGCTCAAGGACATCTCGAAGTTCCCGTCGCTGGCCGACCGTCTCCAGCAGGGCATCGTGAACACCCTCTACCTCGGGCGCCTGCTCGCCCACCCCCAGGGCTTCACGGCCAACGCGGCCTTCCAGGGCGCCGGCGCCCAGAAGCTGCTCTCCACCTCGAACCTCTACTTCGACTCGAACTCGCAGGGCGCGATCCTCGGCGGGCTGGCCACCGCGGTCGCCCCCGACTGGACGCGTGCGGTGCTGGGTGTGGCCACGATGGACTACGGCGCGCTGCTGCCGCGCTCGGTGGACTTCGACACCTACAACGCCATCTTCCGGCCCGCGTACCCGGACGGCGGTACCCGCCTGTTCCTCGTATCGCTGATCCAGATGCTCTGGGATCGCGGTGAGACGGACGGCTGGGCCTATCACGTGACCAACAAGCCGCCCCGGAACACGCCGAAGCACAAGGTCCTGCTGCATGTGGCGGTGGGCGACCACCAGGTGGCCAACGCCATGTCGGACGTGGAGGCGCGAACCCTCGGGGTGTCGGCCTACCGTCCCGCCGTGGCCGCCGGCCGTTCCACGGACAAGACGCCGCTGTTCGGAATCCCGACCATCAGGCGCTTCCCGTTTGCCGGCTCGGCGATCGTGTACTGGGACGGCGGGCCGCAGACGCCGCCCGCCCCGGCGCTCAACATCCCGAACAGGGGCGGGCTAGACCCGCACTCCTTCCCGCGCAGCACCGTGGCCGCCCGTAGCCAGAAGTCGGCGTTCCTGTCGCCGTACGGCGGGGTGATCGACGTGTGCGGCGGCCAGCCCTGCCGCACCGACAACTACAGGTAGCTGCGGCGAGCCGGCGGCGCGCCGCAGGCCCCGCCCCCCGGCACCTCCACCCGCCAGGGGCCCGAGTGGGCCACCGTCGCGAGGTGGGGCCTGGCGGGACCGGACGCTCGAACGCGGGCTCGTCCGAAGGGATTCAGCAGTGCGAAGGAGGGGTGACCGGCGCCCACCGTCACCGTTTCCCCGCGGGGGACGGAGGGAAGCGGCTCGTCGCCCGGCTCGCTGAGCCGCTCGAGGTAGTGCGGCACCGACGTCCGAATCCCGCGCACGCGCCGCAGGGGCACTCCGAGCTCCCAGGCCACCGCGCCCTTCGTCCACGAGAGCGCCGACGGCAGCGTCACGCCGTGGCAGCGGCCGAGCCGCGGACCCGCTTCGTCCACCGCCGCCCGGAGCGCGTTCTCGAACCGGGCGCGGGTCATGCTGGCGCGGGCGTCATCCGACGTCTCGGTGACCCGGGCCACCGTGACCGGTGCGGCCACGACGGCCAGCGCCACCACCGTCGCGACGCGAACGCCGGGTCGGCGGAGCTCCGCCAGAGCCCGGACGATCCCCACGGCGCCGATCACTCCGATCAGGCCCGCGGGAAGGAAGAAGTAACGCCCTGTGGCGGGATACCCCGCGACCATCATCGTCACGAGAAGCGCGCACCACGCCGCCGCCGTCCCCGCGATCTGAAGCACAGGACGGTCCCGGGCACGTAGGGCGAGCACGGAGGCGGCCAGGGCGCCGGCGATCAGCGGCAGCGGGACGATCGCCCACGCCTGCGACAGCGCGTGGGTCAGGCCGTGGAGCTTCTCGGCGGCCAGGGCCCGGGCCACCCGGCTGCCGTGGAACGGGTCCCCGGAGCCGATCCAATCCGGGATCAGCCAGAGGGCCGGCACCCCGACGGCCACCGCGGCGAGAACCCGACGGTGGCGTTCGCCGCGCAGCTCGAGGAGCAGCGCGTAGAGGATCACGAGGCCCCAGGTCTCGGGCCGGGTGAGCGCCACCAGGCCGCCGAGTGCGATGGCCCGCCCGGAGCGCCCGTCGAGATGCGAGTCCACGGCGCCAAGCAGGAGTGCCAGCGCGAGCGGCTCCGTGTAGCCGTGCGCGAATCCCCTCATCCAGCTCGAGCTGAGGAGCAGCCCGGCGATGGCCAGCAGGCCCGCGACGGGACCCGCGAGGCGATGGGCCACCCGGTAGCCCAGCAACAGCGAGGCGACCCCTCCCGCCCGGGCCAGGAGGAGCCACAGCATGGGGGCGGCGCCGCCGGCCAGCGCGAGCGGTGCGGTGGCCAGCACCGGCAGCGGCTTCCAGGACGGGGCTCCCGGCACGATCGTGTCGAGATCGAGGTGGACCACCTCTCGGCCCCACACGATCCAGCCCCAGGGGTCGGTGGTGGGGGCGGAGGGGAGAAGCAGCGACAGCCCGGCCACGGCGAGGCAGATGGCCACGCCCATGCACGCCCGCGGGAGCCGGAAGCGGTACACGCGGCGAAGCTAACTCCGGATCCTGAACGGAACATGAGCGCGCCCGGCACTCGCGGTGCGGCATTCTCCCGGGCATGGCCAAGTCCGACGCCACGATGGTCGAGGCCGGTGGGCGCGAGCTGCGGGTCTCGAGCCCGGACCGCGTGATCTTCCCGGCCACCGAGCGCACCGGCGAGGTCACGAAGCTCGGCGTGGTGGAGTACTACCTCGCGGTGGCCGACGGCATCATGCGTGCGCTGGAGCGCCGGCCCACGACGCTGGAGCGATGGCCGAAGGGCGTGCATCCGGGGATCGTGCTGTCCACGCGGGAGAAGGGTGGCGGCGACGCCTTCTTCCAGAAGCGCATCCCCCGGGGTGCGCCCGACTACGTGGAGACCGCTCGCATCGAGTTCCCGTCGGGACGCCACGCGGACGAGATCTGCCCGACCGAGGTGGCCGTGGTCGGCTGGGCCGCCCAGATGGGCACGATCACCTTTCACCCGTGGCCGGTGCGCGAGGGCGACGTGGACCACCCGGACGAGCTGCGCCTCGACCTCGACCCACAGCCGGGCACCGACTTCGCCGACGCCGTTCGCGTGGCCGCCGAGGCGCGTGTGCTCCTGGGCGAGCTGGGCTACGCCGGGTTCCCCAAGACCTCCGGCGGCCGCGGGGTGCACATCTACGTGCGCATCGAGCCGCGCTGGACCTTCACCGACGTGCGCCACGCCGCGATCGCCTTCGGTCGTGAGCTGGAGCGTCGCCTCCCCGGCGAGGTCACCACGAAGTGGTGGAAGGAGGAGCGCGGCGAGCGCGTCTTCATCGACTACAACCAGAACGCGCGCGACCGCACCATCGCCTCCGCGTACAGCGTCCGGCCAAAGCCGGGGGCGCCAGTGTCCGCCCCGATGACCTGGGAGGAGCTCGGCGACCTCGAGCCCGAGAGCTTCAACGTCGAGACGATGCCCGCCCGCTTCGCCGAGGTCGGCGATCTCCACTCGGCCATCAACGACACGGCGCACTCCCTCCAGCCGCTGCTGGACATGTACGAGCGCGACGAGGCCGAGGGCTTCACCGACATGCCCTATCCGCCCGACTATCCGAAGATGCCCGGGGAGCCCATGCGTGTGCAACCGTCGAGGGCGCGCAACCGCACGGACGACTGAGGGCGCCCCTGAACCGGCTCCGCGCACGCGACAACGGCCTGGCCGGGCTTCGCCGGGCGGGCCGCGCCGCGATCGTGATGCCGGCGGTGTTCGCGCTCGGCGACCAGGTGATCGGCAATCCGACGCTGGCGACCTTCGCAGCGTTCGGCGCGTTCGCCCAGTTGCTGCTGGTGGACTTCCCCGGCCCGATGGGCGATCGCCTGCTCGGGCAGGCCGCGCTGGCCGCCGTGGGCGCAGTGTTCGTGGTGCTCGGGACCCTGGCGTCGAACTCCACCTGGCTCGCCGCGGCCGCGATGGCGGTCGTCGGGTTCGGCGTGCTCTTCGCCGGCGTCGTGAGCTCGGTTCTGGCGGGCGCCACCACCTCGCTGCTGCTGGCGTTCATCCTGCCCGTGTCGCTTCCGGGCCCGGCGTCCTCCATCCCCGACCGCCTGGCCGGGTGGGGCATCGCCTCAGGCGCCGCGCTGCTTGCGATCGCGTTGCTGTGGCCGGCGCCGGCACGCGACCCGGTGCGCGGGGCGCTGATCGCGGCCTGCCGGGCGATGGCCGCCCGGATACGCTCCGAGGTGGCGCTCGCGCTCGGTGGCGAGTACCGGCCCTCTCCGGCCGAGCACGATGCGGCAGTCACGGCCGCGACCGGCGCCGTGGCCGCGATGCAGCGGGCGTTCGTGGCCACCCCGTACCGGCCGACGGGTCTGGGCACCGCCGCCCGGGCCGCCGTTCGGCTCGTGGACGAGCTGAAGTGGCTCGATGCGATCCTCGGCGAGTCCACCTCTCCGGTACTTGGTAGCGACGGCGGGGTCCGCGCGTGCGGCGCGAGATCGTCCGCGGCCGAGGTGCTGGAGCGCGCGGCCGACCTGCTCGACGCGCCCGGCCGTTCCGCCGATGCGCTCCGGGCCGCGCTTGCGGATCTGAGCGAGGTGCTGGCCGATCTCGAGCGGGTGACCACCATGAAGCTCCCCACCGCCGCGGCGTCCTCGGAGAAGGAACGGGTGCGCGAGGTGGTCTCGTCGCTGGACCCGAGCTTCAGGGCGCAGGAGGTGAGCTACGTGGTGTCGCAGATCGCGCGCAACGTGGACTTCGCCGCGGCCGCCGAGCGGCGCAGCTGGATCGACCGGCTGCTCGGCCGCCAGCCCGCGGGGCTGGCCGGCCCCCTCGCCGCCGCCCAGGAACGCGCCGGCTCCCACGTCGAGCGGCACTCCCTGTGGCTGCGGAACAGCGTGCGTGGCGCCGCCGGTCTCGGGCTCGCGGTCCTGGTGGCCGACCTGACCGGCGTCCAGCACGCGTTCTGGGTGGTGCTCGGAACGCTCGCTGTGCTGCGCTCGAACGCGGTGAACACGGGCCAGAGCGTGGTCCGCGGGCTCCTCGGCACCGCCGCCGGGTTCGTCGTCGGCGCGGCGCTCGTCTCGCTGATCGGCACGGACAGCACGCTGCTCTGGGTGCTTCTGCCGCCGGCGGTCCTGCTCGCCGGACTCGCACCCGCGGTGATCGGCTTCGCCACGGGCCAGGCCGCCTTCACGCTGGTGCTCCTGATCCTGTTCAACCTGATCCAGCCCGCCGGCTGGACCGTCGGCCTCGTGCGGATCGAGGACGTGGCGCTCGGCGGCGCCGTGAGTCTCGCCGTGGGCGTGCTCTTCTGGCCGCGCGGCGCCGCCGCCGCGCTGAGCAAGGCGCTCGCCGAGGCCTACGTGGACAGCGCGCTGTACCTGTCCCGGGCGGTGGAGTTCGGCATGGACCGCTGCGATTCACGGGCCGTGCCCACCCCGGCGCCGAAGGGCGAGGCGGCGAGTGCGTCCGCGGCCTCACGCCGGCTCGACGACACCTTTCGCGGATACGTGGCCGAGCGCGGCGCGAAGCCGGCGCCTCTCAACGAGATCGCGACCCTCGTGACCGGCGTGGCCGCCCTGCGGCTCACGGCCGATGCGGTGCTCGAGCTCTGGCAGAGCGACGACCCGGCCGGCGGGGACCGCGGCGCGGCGCGGCGCGAGGTGCTGGCCAACGCCGAGCGGATGACGCGCTGGTACGACCGCTTCGCCGAGGGCCTGCTCGGCCGCGGCACGGTCCCCGATCCGCTGGCCCGTGACACGCTCGCCGAGGCCCGGCTCGTGGACGCGGTCGGGCACGACCTGCGCGACGAGGGGGGTGAGGCCACGGCCACCGCGGTGCGGATGATCTGGACCGGCGACCACCTCGATGCCGCCCGCCGGCTGCAGGGCTCGCTCGTGGGACCGGCGAGGGAGGTCGCGCCGGCCTGACGCTCAGGTGCCGAACCAGCGCTCGCGCCGGCTCGAGCCGAAGTGCTCCTTCTCCGCGACCAGGGCTGCCGACGGCGCGTTGAAGGTCCCGGTCTTCGTGGGACCGGACAGGAAGTCGATGTCCACGCGCCCGACGCGACCCTCTCCGAACTCGATGTAGCAGGAGCCCCGTCCGTCGAAGGGGGCGGGGGCCTCACCGCCTCTCGCGTCAGCGATCAGCTGCCGGGCCACCACGCGGGCGGCGCCCTCGGCGAACACGCCCGCCTTCGGCACTCCGGCGGTGGTCACGTCCCCGATCGCGAAGACGCCGGGAAAGCGGGTCCGGAGTGTGGCCGAGTCCACCGGCACGTAGCCGTCCTCGGCCATGCCGCTGGCGATCACCACGTCCGGCGCGCGGTGCTTCGGCACACCGAGGAACAGGTCGAAGGCCAGCTCGGTTCCGTCATCGAGAGCGGTCACGCCACGCGCCGGATCGAGCGAGGCGATGCGGCGCCCGGGAATGAGAGTGATGCCGCGCTTGGCGAACTCCGACATCAGCGCCTCCGAGGTCTCGGGCGAGGGGGGCACGGGCGAGGGGAGCGGTATGACGAACGAGATCCGGCAGCGGTCCCGCACGCCGCGCGCCTTGAGCTCGTCGTCCAGGAGCAGGGCACACTCACTCGGGGCCGGAGGGCACTTGAACGGTGCGCCACACACTCCGACCACCGCGTGGCCCTCCGAGAAGTCCGGGATCAGACTTGCCAGCCGCTCGGCGCCGGCCTCGGAGTAGAACTCGTTGCCCGCCTCGGCCAGGCCCGGCGTGGCGTCCATGTCGTAGTCCGCCCCCAGCGCGATCACGAGCACGTCGGCCTCGTGCACCCCCGCGTCGGTGGTCACCCGCCGCGCGTCGGGGTCGATCGCGGTAACGGTCTCCTCCAGTACGCGCACCCCGGGCTTGGCGATGTCGCGGTAGGCGTGGCGAACCGCCTCCGGCGTCGCACGCCCGAACATCACGTCGAGCTTCGAGAAACCGAACACGAACGCGTCGGTCCTGTCGATGAGCGTCACCTCGGCCTGGTCACCGAGCTCCTCCGACAGCATCGTGCTGAGCTCGAGGCCCCCGAATCCGGCTCCGAGAATGACCACGCGCCGGCTCATGCTGTCGACCATATCTCCAGAGAGCACGGGCGTAGGCTTCCGGCATGTCCGATGGGATCTCCTACGAGCTCGCGCGGATGGTGCTGGGCGATGGTGAGGAGACCACCATCTACCTCGTCCGGCACCCGCTCGCCGACACGTCGGTGCGCGTGCTGCGTTTCCCCGAGCCACGCCGCCTCGATCACTGGTGCGTCGAGCAGGGCCACTCCGAGGCGATGGTGGCGGGCTTCTTCGTGCGCGACCCGTGGCGCCCGCTCGGCGAGGTGCGCCTGGCCGGCGAGGAGGTGCCCCACGAGCCCATCCTCGGCGAGTGGGGTCCGGAGCGCGCCTGCGTGCACGTCGATGGCACGGTCCGGCTGGTGGCCCGGAAGGAGATCACCGGCGATCCGGACGGGGACCTTGTGCAGGCCGGGCCGCTGCTCGTGTCAGGCGGACGGTCGCTCATGGACGGCGAGGACCGGGAGGGCTTCTCCGCCGACGCGACGCAGTTCGACTCCGACATCACCATCGGCCGCCATCCGCGCTGCGCGCTGGGCATCAACGAGAGCGAGCTCCTGGCCGTGTGCTGCGACGGACGCCGGTCCGGCGTGGACGGGGGGCTCACCCTGCCCGAGCTCGCGAGACTGCTCATCTCCTTCGGCGCCACGGAGGCCATCAACCTGGATGGCGGCGGGTCGGCCACGCTCGTCCATCGCAAGCACCTGCTCAACCGGCCGTACTCGGACTGGGATCAGCCGGCGCCCGAGTCACGTCCGATCGTCACGGCGCTGCTCTTCGAGCGAAGGGGTCAGCCGCCGTCCGTGTTGACCTGATCGGCCACGTCGTAGTGCGAGACCCGCTCGTCCCGTCGATAGCCGCGGAGGCCGAGAAGCCGGTCTCGCGGACGTAGTCGGCCTACTCGTCCGCGTCCTCGCGCCTCACCACGCCCCGCCACATTCGAGCGACCATCGCCGCGGAACCTTTGCAGGCTTCGCCACACGCCGGCGGCCACGAGGACCACGGCGGGCGGAACCGTCGCCGGAAGCACGTCGTAGACGAGGAAGAGCTGATCCCAGCACAGCGAGAGGATGATCGTGAAGGCGAAGGCGGCAAGCTGGGGCCCGCGCTCGGCGGCGAGGATCCCGCCCACGACCGCGGCCGCGAAGAAGTCGCCGTATCCCAGGCCGGCGGTGCCGAACGATGCGGACTGAAGCTGCGGCAGCCCGATTCCCGGAGCGGCGGCCACGAGAACCGAGTTCGGTGCCTGTAGTTGATTTGAGAACACGAGCCACGAGTCCACGATGGCCATGCTCACGACGCCCGCCTTGAGCAGGGGCAGCGGGGCGACCCCGGCCAGCAGGCGGCCGAGCGTGATCGCCGACCCTGCGATCAGCACGATCGTGGCGATCTGTCCTGGACGGCCGTCGGGCGCCGCCCAGGCAATTGCCAGCAGCGGGAGCGCGAGGCCGGCGTAGGCCGGGCGGGCACCACGCGCCGCCCACCCGAGCGCCAGCGCGCAGCCCGGCGGAACGAGCAGCAGGGCGACCCAGGTGAGAACGTCGGCAGTCGATGGGAGTAGTTCGATCGCACCGACGACGACGGCAATCGACAGGGGCAGAACGAGCGCCCAGGCGCGAGTGCGAAACCGCTGTGCCCAGAGGGGCAGGCCGGCGGCCGGCAGGGCCACGCACGCGGCCTGCGCGACGACCAGGACGAGGTTGTTGACCGAGAACCACACCGGGCCCCATGGTCCCGGCCCCCCCTAACGGGTACCAAAAGGCCGCACCAGGGCTCGCCGCGACTCGTGCCCGATCGCTGCTCGGTAGTTGTCCGTAACCTACAACGCGTTCACCCGGATGACCGCAGCGGATGCTCGGTCTACGGTCTCAACTCATGTCATCGGAGGAGTGGAGGGCGAGAAAGCGCCCACGCGTCCTGATCGCAGGAGGGGGTGTCGCCGGCGTCGAGGCACTGCTCGCGTTTCGCGCACTCGCTGAACAGGAGCCGGAGATCGAGCTGGTCTCGCCGGACCCCGATCTCGCCTACCGCCCACTGCGGGTGACGGAACCCTTTGGACTTGGTGAGCTGCGGCGCTTCCCACTGAAGGACATCGCAGCAGACCAACGGGCACGGTTTCATCCCGGCGCCCTGACGTCGGTTGATCCAGAGTTCCGCAGGGCACGCCTGCGCAGTGGCGGGTGGCTCTCATACGACGCGCTGCTGGTGGCCACCGGGGCAAGGGCCTGGAATGCGGTGCCCGGCGCCCTGCCGTTCCAGGGTCGAGCCGGCACGAACGACATCACCGCCGCACTCGACGCGCTCGGGGCGGGGCGGATTCGCCGGCTCGCCTTCGTGGCTCCCGGCGGTGTGACCTGGCCCCTCCCGCTTTACGAGCTGGCCCTGCTCACGGCATGGCGACTCGCGAACGATGGGGTCAGCGGGGCGGCGCTCACCCTGGTCACGTCGGAGCGGAATCCGCTCGACCTCTTCGGAGCCGAGGCCGCCGCTCGCGTCCGAGCGCTGCTCGATGAGCGCGGCGTGGAGCTCCACACGGCCGCCCGCGCCGTTCGGGTGGGCGACGGGCGGGTCGTGCTCGAAGACGGGCCGTCGATTCCCGCTGACGCGGCCATCACGGTCCCCTGTCTCGAGGGGCCGCGGACCATCGGACTCCCGGCGAACTCCGACGGCTTCATCCCGGTTGACGCACACGGACGGGTCAGGGGAATCGAGAACGTCTACGTCGCGGGCGACGGGGCAGACTTCCCCGTGAAGCAGGGTGGGCTCGCCACTCAGCAGGCCGACGCCGCGGCCGAGGCGATCGTCGCCGGCTTCGGCTCCCTGCACACCCCCGAGCCCTTCAGGCCGGTCCTCCGCGCGGTGCTGCTCACCGGCTCCACGCCGATCTACCTTCGCGCGAACCTCCACGACGACGAGACCCCCGCGGACGTTGCCGGGCGCGCCCTCTGGTGGCCGCCGGGAAAGATCGCCGGCCGCTACCTCTCGCCCTACCTGACCCATCTCGACCAGCCCGAGTCGTCGCCGCGCGCTTTCGAGGACCGCGAGCTGCCGGAGGGCGAGGAGCCGGTCGACCGGGCGGACCACGACGCTGCCGTGGAGCTCGCTCTGACGATGGCCGACGACGAGGCGCGAGGCGGGTCGCCCGGCAGGGCGCTCGAGTGGCTGGCCGCGGCGGAGGGACTCGACGGCACGTTGCCACCCGAGTACGTGGCAAAGCGCCGGCGGTGGCAGGTGGCTAGGAAGCGACCGGCGGACTAGCAGCGGGCGGGGCGGCTCGGGTGAGCTCGGCGAACGAGTGCTCGATGCCCTCGGCGAGCACCGCGACGTCGGGCGCGGACATGCGGTCCGCGTTGAGGCCGAAGGCCATCTGCCCGGCGTAGGAGACGACGGCGATGCCGATCGTGTGTCCGGCGAACAGCGGGACGAGCGGCAGCACCTCGACGAGTGGCGCGCCGAATGCGTACAGCCGCTCCTGCGGGCCGGGGACGTTCGTGATCGTCAGGTTGAACATCCGCGTGCCGCCGAACATCGACCGGGCAATCAGGTTGCCAGCGAGCGGCGGCCCCATGTCGGCGAGGTCGACGATCGCCTTGCCACCGGCTCTCTGGGAGCCGGCCTTGAGCTCCTGCGCGCGCGCCTGGACGCGGCGGTAGCGCGCGAGAGGGTCGGCCTCGGTCAGCGGCAGCTCCACGAACAGCGAGGTCAGCTCGTTGCCGAGCGAGTGCTCGTGGTCCTGCGCTCGGATGTTCACCGGCACCTGCGCCCGCAGGCCCTCGGGCAGCACCTCGCCGCGTGCGAGCAGCAGGTGCCGCAGCCCGCCAGCGCAGATCGCGAGCACCACGTCGTTGACCGTGCCGCCCAGGTGCGCCTTCACAGCCTTGACGTCGGCGAGGCTCAGTCGCACGACGGCGAACTGCCGGGTACCGCTCATGGGCCCGTTGAGGCTTGTCTGCGGTGCTCCGATGACCTCGTCGCGGACCACGAGCTCGACTGCTGCTCGTGCGCGGCCGAAGGACTCGCGCGGATGGGTCGCAGCGCCGATCCCGGCCCGGGCGCCGCGCAGGATCAGGCCGGGTGAGAGCCAGAAGCGGCCATTGGCCTGCTCGCCGTCCTCCTCGTCATCGGTGGCGGGCGGCTGCGCGGCCGGCGGAGCGTCCGGGGAGACGTCGAGCAGCAGGTGCCCGATGTCGAGCGACCCGACCCCGTCTACCAGGCAATGGTGCGTCTTGCTCGCCAGCGCCCAGCGGCCTCCCTCCAGACCGTCGAGCAGCGTCATCTCCCAGAGCGGCCGGTGGCGGTCCAGGCGATGCGACCAGAACTCCGCGAGCCAGTCGTACAGCTCGGCCTCGCCTCCCGGCGCCGGCAGCGCGGCATGGCGTACGTGGGCGTCGAGGTCGAACGATCCGGCCGGTTCCCAGGTCAGCCACGTCAGGGGCCCGGCATGGGAGCCGGAGAGCTGCTGCAAAAACCGCGGGAGGGCCCCCACCCGTGCGCGTATGTGGTCGCGCAGCACGGCGATATCCGGGGTTCCGCCGCCGGGCAGTGGATCGAAGATGAGCGCCGCGCCGATGTGCATGTGCGCGCTCTCGTCGATCTGCTCCAGCTCGAGGAACATCGTGTCCAGCATGCTGAGCTGCTGACCCATGGCTTCTCTCCTCCGCCCGGCGTGGCTCTGAGGAGGACGCTAGACCCCGAGGTGGCCCGGCACGTCCGTAGGAGTCCACCCGGTTGGGGGGCAGAAATCCGGAGGGCGAGCAGTGGTGAGGGCCGGAATTAAGCGGTTCTCCCCCTATATCGATACACAACGGAGTAGTGGTAGGCTCTCGGCATGGAGATGCCTCACCCGCTTCCCGACCCACTCGTTCAGCTGATCGCGCAGCGCTTCCGTGTGTCACCTGGCAGTCCTCCACCAGGCGGGTCTCATCGACCGATCGAAACAGGGCACTTTCGTGCGCTACGCGATCACCGACGACTGGGTCTTCGAGCTGTGCGATCTGGTCTGCGGGAGCCTCCGCCAGCAGGTCAGCGACCTCGACCAGCTCCTCACGGGAGGCGCGCGATGACCTGCGACCGTCCTGCCCGAGTCTCCGCGTGGCCCTTGGAGCGTGTGCTGTTCGCGCTGGCCGGCACGAT
This sequence comes from uncultured Thermoleophilaceae bacterium, assembly GCA_963819115.1. Lineage (GTDB taxonomy): Bacteria > Actinomycetota > Thermoleophilia > Solirubrobacterales > Thermoleophilaceae > JACVRW01. The sequence continues at coordinate 63,190 of CAWFUR010000013.1, forward strand.
GGTGCTCCTCAGCGCCCTGCTCGTTGTGGTGGTCTCGCCGTGGTTCGTGCTGCTCACCGTCTTCGTCGGGGTGAACCAGTGGCTGTACGTCCTTGTGGGTGCGTGCCCGGCTTCGCTCGTGCTGCGTCGCCTCTTCGGCTTGCGCTCGACCCTGTACCCGGGGGAGGCCCCCCGTTGAACCGGTTCGGCCCGGTCGGCCGGCTCGGCCGCTACACCGCAACCCACTTCCGCACGGTCGCCATCGGATGGGCGCTCGTCGCCATCGCACAGGTGCAACAAGCATTCGGCGCCGGCGCTCCCGGCACCGTGCAGGTTGTGACCACCCGGGCGGACGCCGGCCGCGTGGTCGCGACCGCCCAGACCGACCCCGGCATCGCCCAGGTGATGCCGCCCGTGCCAGGCGCGAACGGCCGCACGCTCGTGCAGCTCATACCGGCAAGTGGCCCATCCAGCAAGTCCACCGGAGCGACCATCGACCGGCTGCGCTCTCAGCTCCCGCCCGGCGCGCTGGTCGGGGGAGCCGTCGCCGAGAACCACGACCTCGAGGCACTGTTGTCCGCCAAAACCCCACTGGTGATCGGCGTGGTCCTGGTCCTCGGGTTCCTGCTGCTCCTGGTGGCCCTCCAAGCACCGATCATCGCCGGCCTCGGCGTCCTCACCAGCCTGCTCGGCACAGCGGCCGCATTCGGGGTCGCCCGACTGATCTTCCAAGACGGCCACGGCAGCGGGCTGCTCGGCTTTCAACCCCAGGGCTTCCTCGACGCCTGGGGGCCGGTGTTCTTCTTCGCGATGATCTTCGCGATCTCGATGGACTACACCGTGTTCCTGCTCTCCTCAGCCAAGGAACACTGGGACCGCACGCACGACGCCCGCGAGGCCATGGTCGGAGGCGTCGCGCACAGCGGTCGCGTCGTCTTCGCCGCGGCCGCGGTGATGGTCGCGGTCTTCTTCACCTTCGCCCTCTCGGGGCCACTGCCGCCCAAGGAGATGGGCGTCATCCTCGGCACCGCCGTGCTGCTCGACGCCTTCCTCGTGCGCCTCCTGCTCGTGCCAGTGATCCTGAGGCTGCTCGGCCCCCGGGCCTGGTGGCTGCCAAAGCCTCTGCGACGAGCCCTTCCGAACGTCCGCTTCGGACACGCCTAGACCAGATCGGAACAAGATGAGCCTCACCGCCAGCGCCCGCCGCATAGGGAACACCCTCCGACACGAGATCGACGTGAACGGTCGGCATTCGATCGTCACGGACGAGCCCGCCTGCCTCGGCGGGACCGACACCGGACCGGCCCCGCACGAGTTGCTTGCCGCAACCCTCGCGTCGTGCATCTCGACGATGGTCGCGCTCTACGCCACCCGCAAGGGATGGGACATCGGGGAGATCAGCACGGATGTGGAGTACGACCACGAGTCCGAGCCGCGCCGGTTCGACATAACGGTCAACCTCCCCGACGGCCTGACCCGCGATCAGATCAAGCGATTGCAGCGCGTAGCCGACACCTGTCCAGTGCGCCGCGCGCTCGAGGGCGGCTTCACGTTCGACGAGCACATCAGCTTCCCGGCCCAGGACCCGGCAACCACCGCCGCGCCGGCCTAGCTGCCTCGCGGACGGGACTCCCCGGGCTATCCGGCCCCGGCAGCGATCAAGCGGTTCCGCCGGTGCGCCTCGATGAAGCGGCCGTTGATATTCGCACGTTGCTGGCGACCGTCTTGCCGGTTTTAGCGAACGCGGCGCAGGGACTTTGTTGGCGGTTCAAGTCGACGTGCCGGCGGGGCCGGTTCAGGCAAACTCTGGCTGCGCGTCAGCTACTGCGAACGCCTGCGACCTGCGGATGTACGAGATCATGGTCGAGTCGTTCGTCAATGGGGATCCGACGCGCAATTACAACGCCGGCTACGGGACCAGTCATCACAAGGGCGATCTGCGGGGCATTATCAATTCGCTCGACTACATCAAAAACTTGGGGATGAACGCGATTTGGTTGACGCCCGTTTTCGACTCGCACGCCGGCGAGGCGCAGGAAGGAGGCGGCGTCGATTTGAAGCTGGATGCGACCGGGTATTACACGCGCGATTATTTCACAATCGATCCTAAATTCGGCTCGTTCGCCGATGCCCAGGAGCTGGTGAACAAGGCTCACGAAAAAGGCTTGTACGTGTTTTTCGACGGCGTGTTCGGCCACAACAAAGGGAATCTCGTCGCATCGCCGACCGGGAAGTTGCCCGTCAGCAGCTCGCCCGGCGTGTCGGATTTTTCGGCGCCGCAGACGCTCGATTTCTACAAAGAGGTGGCCACGTATTGGGTCAACCAACTAGGAATCGACGGCTGGCGGCTCGATCAGTCGTACCAGGTTCCCCCATCGTCGTGGCAACAGATTCGCGGGGCGGTCGAAAGCGCAAGTGCTCAGCGGGCCGCGGCCGGGCAACAGTGGGGCACGCTCGGTTACATGGTTGCCGAAGATTGGAGCGATGCGGGCACGATCGCGAGTCGGACCTACGGGCCCGATGCGAGTCCGATCCTGCATTCGGCGTTTGATTTTCCGGTCCGCTACGCGCTGGTCGACGTGGTCGGTGGGGAAGAGTCCGGGTATTCTGGCCGACCAGCGTCGGACATCAACCAGTCGTGGGCGTACGGCGCCCACGACAACGTGTACGCCGATCATGCGGTGCCGAATTTGATGATCGGCAATCACGATCTGGTGCGTTCGGCGATCTATTGCAGCGTGCGGGCCTGGCGAATCCGGACCAACCGGCATATTGGGCCCGCCATCGGCTGGCGTTCATGTTTCAAGCGGCGTACAGCGGGCCGATTACGCGCTACTACGGCGAAGAGATCGGCGATGAAGTTCCTAACTACGCGGCCCAAGTGACGAACAATTGCGCGAGCCGGGGCTTGTGCGACGACCACGTCGCCCGCACGAGCGCCAAGATTCTCGGCGTTACTGTCACGTCCCAAAATCTGTCGACCGATGCACTCGATTTGATGCAGTTTCACGAGCAGTTGATGGCCATCCGCAGCCAATACCCGGCTCTCGCGCGGCGAGCGCCAGAGTTTATACGCCGACGATGTGTTGTACGTTGATTTAAAGACGTATCACGACCAGCAGATTGTGTTCGCGATGAATACATCTGACCAGGCGATGACGGTGCAGCTCAACACTTCCCTGTTTGAAACCGCGCCGTCGCTGGCATGGGACCTGATGGCGAATAGCCCGGTGACGATCTCGGGCGGCCATCTTAATTTCGTAATTCCGCCGTTGTCGGGCAGTTATATATTGTTGGGGCTACCCGTTCCCGAGCCATCGGCTGCCGTGCTGCTGTGCGTGGCGGCAGCGGCGATGCAGTTACGCCGACGGCGAATCCGGGCGTCCTGAAGTCCGGTGCAGATCGCGGCTGAGTTCCGGCCAAAAGACGGATTTTGCCGGGTTTCGCTGCCTCAGAACAACCAGCCTGAGATTAGCCGATAGAAAAAATTCGCGATTTTGTCTTGCAAACGAAATCGCACTTGTTATAAATATTGACAGAAGCGGCCCTCTGCCGGTGAGTCAGGACCGCCAACACAGGATTTTTCGACCACACTGATTCGACCAAAAGGCGTTGCAACTCTCTCCTTCGTGGAGGTTGTTGTAACGCCTTTTTTGTTTGGCCAGCGTGCCACGCCTCGGATGAGCCTTTCATCAATTCAGGACCAACGAAATCGGAGCCCTATACGAGTGATTTGAACTTCTCGGTGCTGTCTCGTTTTTGTCAATCACTCCGTCCTGAATTCTTGGAAAGGCGCTCGCATGTTTTTCAAACCGACAAGCGTATTCAATCTAATTGCTTCAACGATAACCGCCGGACCGACCCGGCTACTCGCTTTAGTCACGGCAGCCGTATTCCTGGCATCGTCGACCGTGTCGCTCGCGGCGGTGTTCCCTGGCTACAGCTTTTTGACCATTAACAGCAGTAGTAGTGGTACTGGGAATACAACAAATACGCAGTTCAATGGCGCCAATGGCGTGATAAATGTCACCCATTTCTTTCCGAGCGCCAGCGGCGTTGGTGCGGACGACAATAACAATCCGCTGATTGCCCCATCTGATTTTTCAGCTTTATTTCCCGGCACCGGATCGGTTCAGGGGCATCTCGCGCAAACGGTGTATGCGCACACCTCGGTTGTAACGTTCGATATGACGGGTTACACAATCACGCCGGATACAGCGTTTGGGATATGGAACACAACGGATGAGGTCACGAAGCCTGTAGGTGGCAACCCGGTGTATCAGGTCCAATTACTTGACGCGAGCAACACAATTGTAAATCCAAGCTCCTTTAGCTACATGGACAACGTAGAAAACACTGGTTCGGCCGGAGTGCTTAGCCACCACAAGATGATCATGACGCCGGCGACGGGAGAGATCACGTTTGGTGCGTCGACCAATTCATTTGGAACGCATACAGATGCCACATTTTGGAAAAATATTCCGCCGACAACCAAGGAAATCAGGGTGTACGCAGACTTGCCGTCGTTGAACACCATTGGAGATGGCGTCGGTTACTACTTTGCCGAACTTAAAGTGCCGGAGCCATGCGGCCTGACGCTGTGCGTACTCGGGCTGCTGCCGGTGAGCATGGCGGGTCGCCGTAGAAAGGCGCTAGTTGCCTTTGGCGGCGCATCGGCCGAAGCGGACCCCCAGTTTTTTGGCGGCTGGCGGATAGAAGCCGACGGCGCGTTGTTTGCTGCCAATGGTGATCATATTGCCCAGATTGAGATAGCCCAGGCGTTCGCAACTTTTGAGCGAGGCGATGTTGGTCCAGGCGACAATGGAAACAAACTTGGTGATGCCGCGTTTCGCCAATTCCTTGAAGCGCCAGACCCATGATGAGCCCGTGCAAACGGAAACCGCGAAAGTTGGGATGGGTAAATCCATAGGACATGTAGGCCACGTCGCTCGGAAACGACATCGCCGCGCCGGCCGCCTGGTGGGGCTCGACGTAATTCAGTGTGTAACAGCCGAAAGCGGCCAGCCGATCGCAGGCCAGCGCGGCGAAGCATACTTCGTGTCCGCTGCGCACGCCTTCGATTAACGATGGGTCGATGTAGTAGCTCGGATCCTGGGCGTAGCTGGCAACTTCGTCGGCGCTGAGAAAACGAAATGTTATTGATTCGTCTGGCGGCAGCCATTTTCGCAACCGACGCCAATTCCAACCAGACCACGCGGTGAACGTGCGTTCGCAGCCCCTTATTGGCGCGCATCGAACAATTTGAAAAACGTGCCCTTAACGCCGAATCGGTCGCGAAATTCGGCGAGGCGTTGCAGGATGCCTTTCGATGAATGCGCGATGGAAGTGGTCATGCAATTCTCCTTCGATATAGATGTTGCGGCCGTTTGCCGGCCACGGTCCTTAAAGTTCGAGCAGCAGTCCGCCCCAGGCCAAACCGGCCCCGAAGCCGACCAAAGCGACGATTTCTCCGGAACGCACACGGTCGTTTGCCAAGGCCTCGTCGAGTGCGATTGGAATGCTGGCAGCAAGCGTGTTGCCGTAACGCTCGATGTTGATGACCACTCGATCCAAGTCGAGGCCGAGGGTGTCGGCGGAAGCCGCCAGGATTTTGCGGTTTGCCTGGTGGGGCACGACGAGTTTGATCTCGTCGATAGCCACGCCGGCCATGTCGCACAATTCGCGGATCGTCTCGGGCAGGACTTCCGTTGCGAAGTTCCAAATGGCTTTGCCGTCCATCGTCATCGAGCCGCCGACGGGTACGAAGAGCGGTTCGCTGGTGCCGCAGGAATGCATTTTCGAGGCCAGCACGCGACCGCCGCCGTGAGCGCCGACGATGGCCGCTCCAGCCCCGTCGCCGAAGAATACACTCGTGCCGCGATCGCGGTGATTCACGAGTTGACTACCGCGATCGACACCGATGACCAGTGCGTTTTCGAACTCACCGTTTTGAAGGTATCGGGTAGCGGCATCCAGCGCGTAGACGAATCCGGAGCAGGCGTTGACAACGTCGAAAGCGAAGCCCACCGTGCATTCAGGCGGTTCTGCACCAGGCAGGCCGTCGAGGGCATGGTGAAATCGGGCGTACTCGTGGCGACGATGATCAGCTCAATGTCGTCGGGGTCGAGCTTGGCGTGGCTCAACGCCGAGCGCGGGCGGCCCCGACAGCCAGATCGGTCGAAGTTTCATGTTCGGCCCAATATCGCGCTGAACGATTCCGATCCGGCTCTCGATCCATTCGGGCGTTGTATCGATGCCCAGTTCCTGGCTAAAGTATTCGTTGCGGATGACGCACTCCGGAACACAAATCCCGGTGCCAAGGACGGTCGCCGGGCACGTTCGCCGGGCAATTTGCGCTGGTTTGGTGGTGGTTCGAGTGTCGGTCGCCGTCGACGGGAACAATGGCCGCATGGACAAAGCCTTATTTCGATTTAGTTGCCGAGTGGCTTCATTGGATCGGGCAACCGGATGACAAGCAGGCGACATGCCAGCGGGTGCGTTTTCGGACGAAATTGGGACCGGCGCTGGAAAAGCTCGGGTTTTACAGCCGCTGTATCACTGGCGAGATTCGCCCGCGGGGAGCCGATTTGCAGGGAGTGTTTACCAAACGCGACATGGCTGCTGCGGCGTGATGTGAAATATGAACAGCTCGAATAGCGGTCCTCTGGCCGACGATGGATTGAGTTCGATTGAAACGAGTTGACCCTTGTTTTTCCGGAGAAACCCCTTATGTCGCAGGCAACCGATCGCAGGGCGTTTATTCGTTCGTCACTGGCCGCGGGTATCGCTGGGATCGGCGCGGTGCGTTTGCCGCTGGCCCGTGCGATCAGGCCAATCGAGCCACGAAGGGGTCGCATTTCAAGTTCAGCCTGGCCGCGTACAGTTATCGCGATCTGCTCAAGGGCAAACCGCCGAAGTTGAAGCTTAATGACTTCATCGAGGATTGTGCCGAGTTCGGCTTGGATGGGACGGAGCTTACGTCGTACTATTTTCCGCAGCGTCCGTCGGCAGAGTTTCTGCGGCAGTTGAAATCGACGACGTTTCGCCGCGGGCTGGATATTTCGGGCACGGCGGTAGGCAACGACTTTTGTTTTCCGGCCGGCAAGCGGCGCGATCAGGAGATTGCCAACGTCGAGCGGTGGATCGAGTACGCCGACCAGATGGACGCGCCGGTGATCCGCATTTTTTCCGGCGCGGCGAAGGCGGGGCAGGGTACCGAGGAGGCTTGCCGGTTAGCGATCGAGGCGATTGAGGAATGTTGCGAATACGCCGGCAAATATGGCGTGTTTCTGGCGGATCAAGAATCACGGCGGCATCGTCGCGGAAGCCGACGGCGTGCTGGCGATCGTGCGCGGCATAAAAAGCCCGTGGTTCGGCGTGAACATGGACACGGGAAATTTCCGCACCGCCGACGTCTACGGCAACCTGGCGAAGATCGCTCCATATTCGATCAACGTGCAGATGAAGATTTCGATCCATCCGGCCGGGAAACCGGATGAGCCGAGCGATTTCAAACGCGTCGGGCAGATTCTCAAAGACGCCGGGTATCGAGGCTACATCGCGCTGGAGTACGAGGGCCGCGGGCAACCCGCGCGAGGATTGCCGGAAGTACACTGAGCAGATTCGCACGGCGTTTGCTTGAAGAACCCTTTCCCGTTGGGAGAGGGAGTGTTTACTCGTATCGCAGCGCGTCGATCGGATCGAGTCGCGACGCTTTCCAGGCCGGATAAAATCCAAAACCGATGCCGATCGTGGCCGACACGAGGAACGCTCCCACGATCGCCGGATAAGAAGCCGTGATCGGCCAGTGGAGGAAATACCAGACCAGCGTGGCCGCGGTGCGGCCGAAGAGGATGCCGGCCGCCCCGCCCATCAGACAGAGCACGATGGCCTCGATCAGGAACTGCCGGAGGATTTGATGGCTGCGGGCCCCGACCGCCATCCGCACGCCGATTTCCTTGGTTCGCTCGGTAACCGAGACGAGCATGATATTCATGATGCCGACGCCGCCGACGACGAGCGAAATCATCGCCACGATGAGCAGCAGCATGCCCATCATTTGCGACATCGAACCCAAGCGTTTTAAGGAATTCGCTCATGTCGCGAACGTTGAAATCGTCGGTCTCATCAGCGCGAATATGGTGCCGTTCGTGAAGCAGAGCGGTGATCTGCGAGATCGCGCTGGGAATGGCCTCGGCCGAAACCGCCTTCGTCAGAATCTGATCGACGTTCGTGAACATGATGCGCTGCGGATTGTTGAGCGCCTGCGTGCTCGATTGCTGCGGGTAAAGCGCCACGGTGCCCGGGATACAAGTCGTTGAGCGTCTTGGTATCGGTCGAGATGCCGCTGGTCGCGAATTCGGAGTTGGCCGTGTGCCGCCGCTTGCGCCCCCGCTGTTGTTGCCCGAAACGCGAAACTTGATTGTCGTCCAAGGCGCGAGGACGATGTCGTCCTGGTCCATGCCCATCATGTTGGCGCCCTTTTGGCCCGAGCACGCCGACGACGCGCAAGGCGACATTTTGCAACGCGAATATCCTTGCCGATCGGCGACTCGTCTTGGAAACAATTCGCGCGCGATCGTCATGCCGATGACGCACGTCTTGATGCTGCCGCGCACGTCCTGGTCGGTAAACATGTCACCCGCTTCCATGTTGTTCCAATCGCGCACGACGAGATAGTCGGGCGTCGTGCCGTAGATGGTCATGGGCGTCCAATTACGATTTCCGCGAACGACCTGGCCGCGGATCTGCGACGATCGGCGCAACGGCGGCGACGTCGTCGCATTGTTCGGCGATTGCCTCGGCGTCCTCGGGCGTGAGCGTCTTCTCGCTGCCCGACCCCCAACTGATGCCGCCACTGGCGGCCGCGCCGGACTGGATCAGCAAATTGTTCGCGCCCATCGTCGACATGGTCTGCATGAGCGCGGTTTTCGAACCCTGGCTGATTTCGACCATCGCGATGACGGCGCCACGCCGATGATGATGCCGAGCGTCGTCAGCGCGGACCGCATTTTGTTGCGACGCAGCGCATTGACGGCGGTCCGCAAGGTGGGCGGGAAGCAACGCGGCCACCAAACTGCGGCGAGGTCGCTTGCAGCCGATGGCCGATTGCTCGGCTCCGGTTGTCGCATTTTGCTTCGCTTCCGGATCGAGCGTTGCGGTCGCAACGGCTTCGCAGTGCGTGATCGCCGTCGGCAATGCTGCCGACCGCCGCGCCGACGGCGGCCAGCACTTGCCGTCCGGCAGCTATCGCGTGACTCCATTGCCGTCGTCCGTGGACATGGCCGTTGCCGTTGCCATTTCCGTTCCCGTTGCCGATCATACGGGTAACCGATCATCGGGCGTTGTTCAACGCGTATCGCTATCGATCAGACCGTCGACAATGTGAATGACGCGATCGGCGTACTCGGCCACATCCGGATCGTGCGTGACCAGCAGCACGGTGATGCCCGGTCGCGTTGAGCTCGCGAAACATTTCCAGAATCTCGACGCTCGTGTGCGAATCGAGATTTCCGGTCGGTTCGTCGGCCAAGAGCAGTGAGGGCTGATTGATCAGCGAGCGGGCGATCGCCACGCGTTGTTGCTGGCCGCCGGACATTTGCGACGGCATGTGGTCGAGCCGATGGCTGAGCCCGACGCGAATCAGCAATTCGCTCGCCCGCTCGACCGCCTTCGTAGCCGAAATGGGCGTCACCGCATAATCGAGCGGCATCGCCACATTGTTGATCGCGGACGTGCGCGCCAGCAGATTAAAGCTTTGAAAGACGAACCCGAGCTTTTCAGTGCGCACCAGTGCCCGTTCGTTGGCCGAAAGCTGGCCGACTTCGCGGCCATCCAGCCAGTAATACCCGAGCGTGGGCCGATCCAGGCAGCCGAGGATATTCATCAGCGTGCTTTTGCCGGAGCCCGACGCGCCCATGAGCGCGACCAATTCGCCGCGTTTGAATCGAGAACGAGATGCCCTTCAGCACGGGCACATCCACCTCGCCCAAGTGGTACGTTTTGCAGATGTTTTCCAGGCGAATGAGTTCCATAGCAGTCACGTACTGACCTGCTGGAATTTTTATCTGGTTGCGTCGTGCCGCGGAATTGGGGCGGTCCAAGCGGATTGGTCACTTCCCCGGCGGCCGCCGGTGCCTGCCGAGCTTCGCCGACGACGATCTCGTCGCCTTCGTGCAGATCGCCGCCGGTGATCTCGGTGAAGGCCAGTCGCTGGCGCCGTTTGCAACGTCGACCGGCCGCAGCTTGTCGGTCTCCGGAACGACCTTCCACAACTGCCCGCTGTTCGTGCTGGAGCGCAGTCGCCTCTGCGTGGTCCGTGCCTCGGCCGGAGGGCGACTTGTCTTCTTCCGAGTTCTCGCCCGATGCAGGCGTTCGCTGGCGATCTGGTCCGGCGATCGGCCGGAATCGCAGCGCCGAATTGGGAACGAGCAGCACGTCTTTCCGTTCATCCACTTCGAAATACACGTCGGCTGTCAGATACGGCAGCAGCTTGAGATCGGAATTGTCGACCCCGATGACGACCGTATACGTCACGACGTTTTGGGTCATCGACGCATTCAGACGCATCTGAACCACGGTGCCGTGGAACACATCATCCGGCAGCGCGTCGACGCGGAAATGCACTTTCGTGCCGGGTTTCACTTTGGCGATGTCGGCTTCGTTGACGGACGCCCAGACTTGCATCCGGCGCAGATCGCGGGCGATCAAGAAACAGGCTCGGTGCATTCAGGCTCGAGACAACCGTCTGGCCGATGTTGACGCGGCGATCGATGATCGTGCCGTCGATGGGCGAGACGATCGTCGTGTAGTCCGAGATTTGTTTTGGCCAGCGCCAGGGTCGCCTGTTGCTGCAGAACGGCTGCTTTGGCGGCTTCCAGATCGGCTTTCGCGCTTTCGGCGTTGGCTTGGGCGAGCACATAGTCGGCATCGGAAATGCCGTTGATCGGCAAGTCGCTTGCTGGTTGTATGATCTCCCGTTGGCGAACGACTGGGAATTTTCAGGTCGCGCAGAACTGCTGAGCGCGGTCCCATTCGGCCTTCGTCTGCAACCTGAGCCTGGGCTTGCAGCACATGCGCCTTTGCCTGGGCCAGCGAGGCCTTCGCCTGATCAAATTGGGCTTGATAGACGGCCGGATCGATTTGGGCCAGCACCATTCCCTTTTCGACCGGCGAGCCGTAGTCGACCGATTTGTCGGCGAACTGCGGATCAACATTTGGCCAGGACGGTTCCCTTTTTGACAGGCGTTCCGTAATCGACTGTTCTTGTCGGCGTAATTTGGATCGGCTGACGCCGCGCGGATCTTTCCCGAGCTCCTTGATTCGCCCGACGACCTGGGCGCCAACGTCGACGGTTTCCTCCGGTTCGACGGTCCCCGTTGCGTGCACCGTAATGTGCAAATCGTCCGCGAGTCACTTTTTCCAGCGAAACGGCGCTTCTGCTTCATGCGAACGGAAATACTGGCTGTACAGTCGAGTCCCGCCAACCGCCAGGCCGATAATGACGACTAATGCTATAAATCGTGCCATAAAACTCGTTGTCACGTTCCCACTAAGCTGCGGTTCGACCGCCAACCAAGAAGAGTCGAACCAACTAGGAGGCTTCGCCCTGGGGTGTGCTTCAGTTTCAGCGAGTATCTCAAGCCAGTCATGATTTGATGGAGTTCGTTGTGCGACAATCTTGTCCAACGCCGCGGCAATGCGACAGAGCTGTTTCTCCTCGCGAGAAGCATAAGATGCTGCCCTTTTCTCGTCAGCCGCAGCTTCCGCACGCGGCGATCTTCGTCCTGAAACGCGCGCTCGATCAGCCCCCGCCGCTCGAGTCGATCGGAGACTTGCGTCACGGCACTCGGCGAAAGCCCGAGTTCGCGGCTGATCTCCGACATCGAGTGGCTTTGCCGATAGAGAGTCAGGCAAACTTTGAATTGGCGAAGCGGCAAATCCATCATCGGGTCGTCGACGCTCAACAAGTTCCGAACGACGCTCCGAAAGCGGCATGCACCGCCTCGGCTCGGATGCCCGCAAGCGAACCGTTTGACTGACACGTCCGTAGACACGCCTACAGACATAGAACACCGGTTGGCCGACGAAAGTGCCGAGCCTTATAGTTACCGGCTATAAACTATTTATACAGATAAACTAAATAGATCAAGCCCAGACGGCTCCAAATTCTAACGGAAAGGCGACCACGAGTTGGGGCGAATGAGATAAGATGCCGTCAACGGCACGTGTCTGGCCTGGCAGCCATTGAGAACCTGTAGCCGGGGCGTGACCCCGATGCCTGAAAGGATGCCGGCGTCACAGAGGCCAGCTGCAGCTCCGATCTTGCCGGCTTAGAGGGCGGCCTGTGGCGGCAACAGTTCGGGCAGCCGCTTTAACGCGGGGGTGGTCTCGTCGACAGGGCCCGTTGACTGGATTTCCGCCCTCGTTTGTCGCCGGATCGCTGGTCACGGCAGCGGCCGGTGAGAGGATGCCTAGTTTGTCCGGGCGGTGGCGAGCATTTGATCTGCCAGCCGCCGCCCAGGCCGCGGTAGACCTGAATCAGACCAAGACAAATCTGGCCACGAGCTTGGGCCCATTGGTCCTGCTGAACGATCAAGGTTTTGCTGGATCGTCGCGTAGCGATTGAAGTCGATGCCGCCCAAGCCGGCCCGGTACTGCGCGACGATCACTTGCAGCGCGAACCACGCAGTCGTCCACGCTCTTCCAGATCGTCTGCCCGGTCGTGTGCTTGCACGAAAGTGACGATTCCATTCTCCACTTCCAAGTCGGCCTGCAGCACGGTGTTCTGATAGGCGGTGACCAACTGACGGAACTGGGCATCTTGCAGCCGGACGTTGTTCAGAATGCGGCCGTAGTTCAGCAGATTCCATTGAAACGACGGTCCAACGTTGCTGTTGAACGAAGCGGGTCGAAACAAATCGGACAGGTTTCGGGCCTGCCAACCGAGGGTGCCCGAGACGGTGATCGCCGGATACCAATCGGTCTCCGCGATGCCGATTTGCTCGGCTTGGGCGGCCGCCTGCCGTTCGGCACGCCGTACATCGGGCCGTCGCCGCAGCAGATCGGCCGGAATGCCGGCGACAACAAAATCCGGGGCTAGAGGAATCGAGGTTTTCGGCCCGGATGGCGAGCAAATCTGTCGATTTGATCGGCCGGCATGCCGAGCAAGAATGCAGAGTTGATTCTCCGCCGTCCGCAGGTCGATCAGGAACTGATTTCGCTGCGCACGGCTTTGCTCCAGGTTGCTGCGTGCCTGGGCGCGATCGAGAGCGGTTGCCGCCTTTGCCCGCTTTCAACGCGTTCCTCGATGAAGCGCAGAACGTTTTCTTGAACGTCGAATGACGACGTCCAACAGCCGGATTCGTTCTTGCGTCGTGCGGATCGCGACGTAGTCGGTCGCCGTATCGGAGAGCAGCGTGACGATGGCGTCGTCGTAGTCGAAGACCGATGCATCGAGCGAGTCTTCGGCGCGAGGATCGCACGGCGGAATCGTCCCCAAAAATCGAGTTCCCAAGCCAGATTGAAGCCAAAGTTCCACTGATCGAAGAAGTTCCCGCCGGAGCCGATTCGCCGGTACGAGCCGGTGGCCTTCTGCGTTTGCGGAAAGAATTCGCCGTTCGCGATGCCGAGCTGTGCGCGTGCGGCAAGAACGCGATAGCCGGCTTCGCGCAGTGTAAGGTTCTGGTTGATACGCCTGCGGGATGATGTTGTTTAGCAACGGATCATCGAAGACGGTCCACCAGCCGGCCAGGTCATCGGTCGACGTACGCACCCGTTTGTCATTGGCATCGATCCAGGGGGGTGCGACCGGGGCGCAAGGCGGCCTATAGTTCGGTCCGACTTTGCAGCCGTTGTGGAAGTATTCGGAAACGCCCGTGCAGCCGCACCAGCAGCAGGGAAAGAGCGCAAAGAGTCGCAGGTGGAACGCGTGACTTGGGCATCGCAAGAGCGGGCGAAGTGGCGCAGGCGGGGCGACGCGGAAGGTGGGAAGCTATCGGTAGGCATATTCTTTTTCGGCGGTGCATAAACGCTTCGTCCATCATGCTGCGAATAGAAGGCGTGCTCTTGGCAACCAGTACAGATTAGCAGTCTCGCGAAATGCGTTGCCGCGACAAACGAGCTGACCATCTCTGGCCGAGCGATATCGGTGCAATCATGGTGGTTGCGATGGGACGAAAATGTGTCCGCGACGAATGCCCGGCGCTTATTGGAATTGCACGCGAATCTGCCATCGAATTGGGCCCGATAGCGGCTTGGTGGGAGAAGCGATATCATGGTTAGTCGCCCGTGGTCGGTTGGATGATCGCGGTTGCGATTTGCCCTGACTGGCGACCCACGGGTGCCGGGCCAGAGGTCGTGGTCGTCCGGTTATCCGCAGGATTGGGCTCCGGGGACCATTGATTGCGGCACACACATGGCCGACATCGTCATCATCAATCCTCGGTTCGAGGTCTCGTACTGGGGGATGGAGCACGCCCTGCCGTTCATGGGCAAGCGGGCCAACCTGCCGGTGGCCTGCCTGCCGCTGCTGGCCGCGCTGACGCCGGAGGAGCACACCGTCACGCTCATCGACGAGAACGTCGAGCCGATCGACTGGGAGCGGCTGGCACGGGCCGACATCGTGGCGTGACCGGCATGAGCGTCCAGCGGTTCCGGATGAGGGAGATCCTCGACCGAGCTGAAGCGCGCGGGGCTGCTTCACGGTGGTCGGCGGGCCCTGGGTCACCGTCCAGGAGGACTACTTCGAGCGGCCTGGCCGACGTCGATCTTCATCGGCGAGGCCGAGGAGACCTGGCCGCAGTTCCTCGCGCGAGTGGAAGCAGGGGCTGCACCAGTACCGCTACGAGCAGGCCGAGAAGACCGACATGACGAAGGTGCCGACGCCTCGGTTCGACCTGCTCAAGATGCGGCACTACGCCTTCGGCAGCCTGCAGTTCTCGCGCGGCTGCCCGTTCCAGTGCGAGTTCTGCGACATCATCGTCACGTTCGGCCGCCGGCCCCGGATCAAGACGAGCGCGCAGGTCATCGCCGAGCTGGAGGCGATCTGCGCAGACGGGATGCGAGATCGTCTTCATCGTCGACGACAACCTGATCGGCAACAAGAAGGCGATCAAGGAGGTGCTCCGCGACTGTCATCGCCTGGCAGCAGGAGCACGGCTATCCGCTGACCTTCTTCACCGAGGCGTCGATCGACCTGGCCGACGACGCCGAGCTGATGCGAGCTGATGGTCGAGGCCAACATCATCGCCGTCTTCATCGGCATCGAGAGCCCCAACGAGGAGTCGCTCCGCGAGACCAAGAAGTTCCAGAACGTCCGCCAGGGCACGACCTGCTCGAGAAGGTCCACCGCATCCAGGACGCCGGGATGGAGGTCTGGTGCGGCATGATCATGGGCTTCGACCACGACGACGAGACGATCTTCGAGGCCAGCTCGAGTTCATCTGCAGGAAGCTCGCGTTCTCCGATGAGCGGCATGCTCTCGGCCATCCCCAAGACGCCGCTCCACGACCGGCTCGCCGCGGAGGGCCGGCTCGACGTGGAGCCGCCGAGTTCGGCACCAACGTCGATCCCGCTGCAGATGTCGCGCGAGGAGCTGCTCGACGGCTACGTGCGAGTGCTGCAGGAGCTCTACGAGCCGGAGGCCTACTTCGACCGGCTCGATGATTTGTTCGTGCGCGGCAATATTCGCTTCAGCCAAACGCGGGCCGCCTACTGGCGACGACATCCCTGGTCGTGGCTGAAGGGAAACGCGACCCATTTGGCCATTTCGGCTGTTATCTATCGGCAGCTCATGCGGGGCGTTCCAGAGGCCGCTCTGCGACGCGAGTATCGGCGGCGAATTCTTGGCCTGCTGCGTTCTCGCCGTGATCCGGTCGTGCTGTTTGTTTACCTGCTGAAGTGCGTCATCCACTATCACCTGGATAACATGGTTCGAAATATGGACGTCGAGCAGCACCGGCTGGTGAATACGTTTTGACGCTGCCGCCATTGCTATCATGCGAACAAACGGCGGTTTTCGGGCGTGTACCTTCGAATTCCAGCATTCGCACCAGAGAGGTCGTCGCTCGGATGGGAACGATACGGCGATTGGTCTCGACATCGGGCCGTAGATCGAAATAATCCGGCCGCTAGCCGTGTTTGCTAGCAATTGTCTGCTTGTCAAAAAACCCGTTCGCCGGCGGCTACGGCTGCGATATATGCCGCACGTGTCTTCCACTTTCTGGAGTAGTTCGCCCACATGGGGCCGCATCGTTTTCCGATGCTGCCTATTGACGTGTGTTTTCCAGTGCCTGGGTTGTGCGATTCGCTGGCGTGAACGCGGTGGCGCAAGTCGACGCGAACGCCAATGCAAACGTCAATGCAAACGTCGATGCGAACGCTAACGTAAACGGCAACATGCGTGCGGAGCTGCGCCGATGCCGCGATTGCATCCGGTGGCTGCCATGGCGCTTCCGCATCGGCCGCAGGACCCGGGTGCGGCATCGGTGGCCATCGTCGATGTCGACGGGCTTCTGCTGGGCACGATGCAACCGGGTTTGGCTCGTGGGGCGAGAATCCGGTCTCCGTTTTTCGCGAGCGGCTCGATGGATCGAATGCGACCCGCGTATTTGCACGGTAATCATCCGAATCAATTCGCCGGGCGGCAGCGTAACGGCAACCGACATCAGTGCGAGACTTGATTGCGTTCAAGAGTGCTCGTGCCGGCCCGTAGTGGCCTGCTTGATGGATGTTGCGGCCGGCGGCGGCTATTACCTGGCGACCGCCGCGATTCGATCATTGCCCACCCGACGAGCGTGACCGGCGGCATCGGCTGCATCCTGAACGTTTAAATTTGCAGGATTTGATGGCTCAATTCAACATATTGGGCACCCCGGTCAAAGCGGGACCCAATATCGATCTCGGTTCGCCGATCAAGGAGCTCAACGCCGAGGAGCAAGCTGTTGCAAGATATGGCGGACGAATTTCATGAGCGGTTTCGTAGCGTGGTGCGTCAGGGCCGGCCGGAGGTCGATGCCAAGCTCGAATCGACATTCGATGGCCGGGTGTTCACGGCCCGGCAAGCAAAGGATCTGCACCTGATCGATCAGATCGGCTACCTCGACAACGCCGTTTCGGCGGCACGAACGATGGCGGGCGTGAATCACGTGAACGTGGTCTTCTTCCATCGGCGCGATGACCCGGCGTTGTCGCAATACGCGATCACTCCCAATACGCCGTTGCAGAAGGGCCTCATTTCCGTGAGTATTCCGGGTTTGGATCGTTCGAAACTGCCTTGCTTCCTTTATTTGTGGCAAATGGAGCCCTCGACGGAAGTCACTATTGGTAAGTAGAAGAAGGCGGTTACGATTGACGTATGGCAAGACCAGGAGTCGCATCGTTTTTGGTGGTGGCCATGGCGCACTTCGCCTGCCCGTGCATGGCAGCGAACGCGATCTACGATGCGCTCATCGAACGCGGGCTAAAGCTATCGCCGGAAGAAACGAGTCGGTTGCCGCCGCCCGTTTTAAACGACGGGATGGACGCGGCCAAACAGCGTCAGGCAATCGAAGCGTTGGTCGCCGGCAAATACGACTGGGGAAGATTCACGCGGAAAGCGGTTGTCAGTCCGTTTCTTCTGAAAATCACGGACGATCGGCGCAAATCGGGGCGGATCGGCCGGCATGTGGATTTGTATTTCGTGGCGTATGGTTCGCTAACTGCGCTGGGCAGCGAGAACTATCTGCAGGAGCAACTAAACCTCACCGCGAGCGGCAAGGGTTCGGAAGACGGTCACGTGCGCGTTTTATCTGGTGGGGAAATACGCCCGCGGGGGCTTCCCGAAAGCCGGCAGCCGGAAGATGCCGCTGGGTTGCCTCGGAATCGCAAGTTGTTGGGAAAGGTGCTAATGAGCGTCACGACGCAGAATGTGAAAACGGAAACGAACGAATCGATCGTGATCGCGTCGATCGCCGACCCAAGGTTTGAAACGGATGCGGAGCACCCCAACTGCTGGCGTTCGATTTCGACCGACGACGCGGGCCACCGACAGATTGGACCGCCGCAACCATACAGCGGCATGGGCTCGTACGTGAAAGCCACCCGGCTGGCTCAACCGGCGGGCGCTCTTTCTTGGAATACCACGTCGCATTCGCCGAACCGCCAGGTTGGTTCCATGGAGCCAATCTGCTGCGGTCGAAGTTGCCGATCGTGGCGCAAGACATGGTGCGAAAGTTTCGCCGCAGCTTGAGCGAGCGATGATCAGCCGGCGTGCAACGTATCGGCAATTGGCAGGCGCGCAGCGCCAGGCCGGGTAAGCGGCGCCGACGACCGCGATCGCCACGGCGACGCACAAGCCCTCGCCGATCGCGCAGGCGAAATGTTTCCCTGGATAAATCCCGAAGTTTTACTCCACTGCGTGAGCAGGAATGTCAGGCCAATCCCGCTGGCAATTCCGACGAGTGCGCCGACCAGCGCCAGGCACAACGATTCGCCGAGGATCAACTCGGCAATGTGCGATTTTCGCCAGCCAATGGCCCGCAGCGAGGCAATTTCAGCGCGGTGTTCGAAGACGGCCATGGCCATCGTGTTCATGACACCGATCGATCCGATGATGATCGCGAACGTGGAGGTAAACCAGGACATCGTACGCGCAATCTTCATCTGAGAGAGCGAGCCTACGAATTCGGCGCATGGCGTGGCGGCGATGTGCGGGTCGAGGGCTTCGATTTGCGGCGGATGCCGCCACCGCCGAGGGACGCTTGTCGGCTGCGTGAACATGAAACCGGTCACTTCGCCCGGTCGATCCATTTGTCGTTGCAGCTCGTCAAGCAACATGAAGACGCCGCCATTTTCGTAAACGCTGAAACTCTCGAAAATGCCAACGACTTCAAAGTCCTGGCCGTAGAGTTGAACGTGGTCTCCCGTCTGCTTGCCGAGATTGGCCGCCAGGATGCGTCCCAGCATGACGACGCGTCCGTCGCCCGCTCGCAGGCGGCGGCCCGTTAGAAATGGACTCGATCGAGAACGGGGCAGTCGGGTTCCCAGCCGTTGACGACACCATAAACAGGTCTTGGTCTTCGAAAGCGACCAGATCCATCAGCCAGCCGATGACTTCCAACGCCAGGAATCTTTCGCAATTGATCGCCAAACGATTGCTTGATTCCCTTCGACAGTTGTACTGCGCCACCTCGCCGTTGGATGACCAGGTCTCCGCCGCGCTTGGTGTATAAGTCGAGAAAGGAACTTTCGAGCGATTCGAGACGCCGACGAGGGACACGACGGCGCAACGGCGACCCCCAGGCCGAAGGCCGTTAACGTGGAACGGGCGGCCGACGCAACAGGTTCTTGCTCGCAACGTCCAGATTTGCATGGTAGCTGGCCCCACGATCGTTCATGAATCCTGGAGCTGGCCGTCACGAATCCAGATCGTGCGTTCGGCGCGGGCGGCGACTGCGGATCGTGCGTGATCACGATCAGCGTCAGGCCATGTTCGCGGTGCAAGCGATCGAACAAATCGAGCACGACGTTGCCGGATGCCGAATCGAGGTTGCCAGTCGGCTCGTCGGCCAGCAGCAATTGGATCGTTGGCAAGGCTCGGGCAATGGCCACGCGTTGCCTTCACCCACCGAAAGTTTCTT
This sequence comes from uncultured Thermoleophilaceae bacterium, assembly GCA_963819115.1. Taxonomy (GTDB): domain Bacteria; phylum Actinomycetota; class Thermoleophilia; order Solirubrobacterales; family Thermoleophilaceae; genus JACVRW01. The sequence continues at coordinate 82,788 of CAWFUR010000013.1, forward strand.
CGGCAGGTGGCTCGCACGGTGCGACATCCCACGAGTTCAGCAATTCGCCGGCCTTCTGGCGCGCGCTGGCGAGCGGCAGCGCCGATTCGAACATCGGGATTTGCACATTTTCCAGCGCCGTCAACGTGGGCAGCAGGTAGAACGATTGAAAAACGAAGCCGAGCGTGGCGCGCGAAATCGATCGAGATCGGGCAACTCGCGCAGCGACTGGCCTTCGAAGAAAATCTCGCCGTCGTCGGCCGATCGAGCGCGCCCAGCAAATTGAGCAGCGTCGATTTGCCGCTGCCGCTGGGGCCCATGATGGCCATATACTCTCCGCTCCGAACGGCGAGCGACACGTTCGCAGAGCCTGAACTTCGCCGTCATCGTACGTGCGGCACACATCGACGACGTGCAGCAACGCAGCGGCCGAATCAGCTTGCGGTTCGGCGGAATTCTCTGCCAAGGCGCTACTCATAACGTAATGCTTCGACCGGCGGAACGCTGGCCGCGCGAAACGCAGGATAGCACGAACCCGCAATGCCAGCCATGACCGCGGTCGCCACGCCCAAATGAGCGCCGTACTCGACAAATGGCTCGGCACGATCAAACTCGTGCTCGACCAATGCGAGAGCGCGCGAAGCAAAAGCCAGCGCAGCCCAGGCCCAGGGCGCCCCGAGCAAACTGATTACAAGGCTCTCGCCGAGAATCATGCGGATCATGCGCACGCGAGTCCAACCGACCGCGCGGAGCAGGCCGAGCTCTAGCGTGCGTTCCATGACGGACATGAGCATCGTGTTGAGCATGCCCAAGAGCGATAGGGCAAGCACGATCGTGCTGGTACCCCATGCCATCGCGTGCCGAGCCTCGCTTCGGTCGCAGTGTCGACAAATTGGTGCGTCGATTGTGCTTTGAGGCCGAGCGGTTGGTTGTGCTCGTCTCGCAGCGATTCGATGGTCCGGCACAGATTATTTCGCCCGGCCTCGTGCGAATCGACCATCGACTCGTACTTGGAATTCGGAGACGGTCGCCGGGCGGCTCCATCAGTTTTTGGACGTCGGCGAACGGTGCCACAATGCTATTCGCATCAAACGGATTATCCGCCTGAAAATGCCTACGATATTAAACGTCGTGCCTTCGATCTCGACCTGTTCGGAATTTGGATGCTGCAACGCGCCGGCGACCCGCTGCCAAGCAGAACGACGCCATGATCATCGGCGCGAGCTTCGCCCTTTGCTGAGGAAATTGCCCATAGTGAATGCCGCCGGCGCGATACTGCGCAGCGGGACTCCGATAAAATGGGCGTCGCCGACCGAAACCATGTCGGTCAAACTCGCATCGACGTCCGCCATTCCAGGCAACGCCGCCAGACGATCGCGAAGTCGGCATGCAAACTACTGGTGAGTCGATTTGAAACTCCCGCGCGAACGACGACGATATCGACGCCTCTTGTCGAATAAAACTGTTCGCAGATTCCGCGTATCCCCAAACAGTGTTCCATCAGTGAAGTGATTGCGGTAACGGCACGGCCAAGCCGGCGACCGTCATCGCCGTCCGGCCCATGCGTTGTTGCAAGTTTTTGAAGATAAGTCGGCAAACGGCATGATCTGATCGTCTTAGCGTCGTCGCGTTTCGATAGCGGAATGAGCTAGCAGGGTGCGGCTTGACATTCCGGCCGAATAGCCGACAACGCAGGGCAATTTACGATAATTATAGTACCTTGCGAAGGAGCGGAGAGTTGAGGTTTCTGACACAGCATGATCGGCAGCCCGAGATGATGGATCAACCCGGGCTTGACACCGAGGCACATCGCGCGCACCGGCGGCACTCGGCAACGAATTCGGTTAGTCGCACCTCCCAGGTAATTTGGCGCGGAATGATGCATGCCTGCATTAGACTGGAAGACGGACGCCGCTGCGAATTCTGGATATTGCGGCCGGCGGTGGCGATGTCGTGCTCGGGATCGCCAAGATGGCAGCCCGGCACGGCGTAGCCATCGAGACGTACGGATGCGACATCAACTCCACCGCGGTCGAATATGCTCGCAATGCTGCCAAACAGCCATTGCCATCGAAGTTTTCCAGCTCGACGCGCTCATCGATCGGTTGCCAGAGGCATACGATGTGTTGATGTCTACGCTGTTTCTCCATCACCTGACAACGACAATGCGAAAGAATTATTGCGTCGAATGGCCTACGCGACCAAGCAATGCGTTTTGATCGATGATGTGCCGAAGTCGGCTCGGTTACTATTATGCCTGGGCCGGAGGACGGCTGATCACGCGATCTCACATCGTGCATACGGATGGTCCCCTCTCCGTGCCTGCCGCGTTTACGGTGGCGGAATTTAGTCAGCTGGCTTATGACGCCGGATTACCAGGTGCTCGATTCCGCCGGCATTGGCCGCAGAGATTCGTGATGACATGGAAAAAGCATGATCAATGCGGATGGACTGCATGTGCTCTTGCGGGGTGCTGCCCGTCAGACTTGGGATGCGATTGTCGTCTGTGCAGGTCCGGCCGGTGCGATCGCTGCGAGACAAATCGCTCTTTCCGGCCTCGAAACGCTACTCGTCGACGCCAAGCGGTTTCCGCGCGAAAAGGTGTGCGGAGGCTATTTGAACAGCCGGGCACTCGAGGTGCTGCGACAAATCGGGCTCGAATCAACGGCCGGGGTGGTGCCGAATCAGGTGCGAACGATACTCGAATTGATTTGCGGCCGGCAGAGAGTTCGTTTTTCATTGCCGCCGGGCCGGGTGATTTGCCGTGCGACTTTCGATGCAGCCCTCGTGGAATCGGCACGCATCGCGGGAGCAAAAATTCTTTTGGCTCGCGCATGCCGTCGTTGGGCCAACCGATTGCGATGAATCGCGGTGCGTAACCGTTGCCGGCAATGGCACTCGCCAAACTCTTAACGCACGGGTGGTGGTTTGTGCGACGGCTTATCGCGAAGAAGCGCGCGCAATTGCCCGCAGTTCTCCGTATCGACGGCGGCCGACTCGCGCATTGGCATCGGCGCCGTCGTTGTTGGCGACGTCGAGGCTTGCCAAATGGGCCGAATCACGATGGTTGTATCGCGCCACGGATACGTGGGCATCTCGCGGATCGGAGCGCGTCAACTCAACGTGGCCGCTGCGGTTGACCCACAGTTGTTGTCGCACGCCGCACCCGGGGAAATCGTCGCCTCGATTCTTGAGGCGGCCGGTGTACGTGTTTCAATCGGGATTGAAAGTGCGGTGTGTGACAAAAGGCCGCCGCTCACGAGCCAGCCCGCTAGCGTGGCCGCCAAGCGGCTCTTCCTGATCGGCGATGCGGGCGGGTACGTCGAGCCCTTTACGGGCGAAGGCATCAGGGCTGCGCTGGAAACGAGCGTTGCGGTGGCGCCGTTTGCCATGCGGGCGACGGAAGCGTGGGTGCCGTCGCTGGCCGTTTGCTGGCAGGCGCTGCATCGACAGATCGTGCGCGATCGGCAGCTAACGTGCCGGCAATTGGCCTGGATTCTTCGCCGTCCGTGGGCCGCATTTGCCGCCATGAGCATTTGCCGGATAATTCCAGGGGTAGCCGGGCGATTGATTGCTAAGACGAGCATTCCATCGACAGTTTGTTTGCCAAGCAGGAATGAGCACACCATGAGCTTTAGTATTGTCGGCATTGGAACAGCCGTGCCTCAGGAACTGATCACCCAGGATGATGCGGCTCGGCTGGCAATCGAGCTGGCCGGACAGGGTGCTGGGCATGGTCCGGCGATCCAGACATTGTATCGCAAATCGGGCGTGCAAACTCGCCATAGCACTCTGATCACCTCCT
>CAWFUR010000014.1:0-27459 GCA_963819115.1 uncultured Thermoleophilaceae bacterium
TGGCCAGGGCCGCGCAGATCGCCAGCTCGCCGGCGACGAGGGTGGCCCCCACGATCTCCGCGAACTTCCGGGCCGTGCCCTCCCCGTCGCAGCCGAGCAGCGCCAGGCACTCGCGCTGCGTGGGGAGGCGGCTCCCACCGCCGACCGTGCCGACCACGAGGCTCGGGAGCCGGGCTGCGACGTACAGGTCGTCGCCGACGAGCTCGACGTCCAGGAAGCCGATGCTCGCGTTGACGATCTGCGCGACGTCCTGTCCGCAGGCGATGTAGATGGCGGCCAGGCCGTTTGCGAAGTGGGCGTTCGCGCCGAGCGCGCCGGCGTGCATGGATCCGAGTCGACCAGACGCCGCGAACTCGACTAGGTCGGCAGGCGAAACGCCAAGGTGCGTTTCGACGACGTTCGCCGGCAGGGTCAGGTCGATCGCCACCTCCTTGCCATAGGGCCGGAACAGGTTGATGGCGGCGGGCTTCTTATCGCTCGAGTAGTTGCAGCGGAGGTACCACCGCTCGCACGGCACGGCCTCCGCGACATGACGGCAGATCTGGTCGACCGCGAGATTGACCATGTTCAGGCCCATCGCATCGCCCGTTCCGAACACGAACTGAGCGAACACGCGCCGGCCGAACACATGCGGGCGGATCTTCACCAGACGGCCGTGGGCGGTGGTCTCAGCGGCCAGCGCCTGAAGCTCGGGCAGGTGCCCATCGAGCCAGCCCGCGAGGGCGAGCGCGTCCCGCGTCGTCGCCACCACGAAGCAGGGGGTGATGTCGAGCTCGTCCGCCAGCACGTACGCGTTGGCGCCGCCCGCCTCGGTGATCGCGCGCATGCCGTACTGGTAGGTCGTTACGAGGGTCCCCTCGGTGGTCGCAAAGGGCACGAAGAACAGACCGTCGGCGTGCTGTCCGTTGACGCGGATGGGTCCGCCTATGCCGAGCGGGACATGCGTCGCGCCCACGAGGTTCTCGATGCTCCCGCGGGTCTCTTCGGGCGCGAACGCCATCTCCGCGGTCGCATCGAGGGCATGCCCGGTGTTGTGCGCGAGCCAGGCCCGTCGCATCGCCGGATTGGCTCCGAGGATCTGGGGCATGAAACATCGTCTCCCGGTTGAATGCTTGGCAGCCAACGACACCACCAGGGGCCCCGGTGCGCCAGCGGGGAAACCACGCGTCGGGAGGCGGACTTGCCGCAGACGCGGAAGTCACTTGGCCAGGCCCGAGCCGGCTCGGATGGTGAAGGTGCATTCCTCGCCGGGGCCCAGTTCCCGCACGTCGTGGCCGACGCCGACCTTGATGGGCAGGTCGTAGCCACCGGTCAATGCGACCACCGTGAGCTGACTGGCCTCGAGCGTCACCCTGAGCGGCGTACCGCGGACGTGCAGGGGGAACGACAACCCGTCGAGCCGCTCCGCAAGCCTGGGGTTGAAGAACAGCACATCGTCGCGGATCTCCGCGCCGAGGTAGATCCGCTGGACCAGGTCCAGCGTGCCCGCCATCACTCCGATGTGGATGCCCTCCGGGGTCGTCCCCCCCTGGATGTCGCCGATGTCGCTCTCGAGGGCGACCAGGAACCGCTTCCACGAGCTCTCGGGATCGATGGTCGCGAGGACGCCGGCGTGGACGATCAGGCTCAGGGTCGATCCATGCGAGGTCCGCTGGTCGTAGTACTCGATCGTCCTGCGGGCGGTGTCGGGCGTGTAGTCGTAGCCGAGCTGCTCGAAGAGCTCTCGCAGCTCGGCGTCCGGAAACAGGAAGAACAGCATCACCGTGTCCGCTTGCTTGGCCACCTTGTAGCGGTCCGGGCTGTCCCCCTCGGCCCGCAGAAGCCGATCGAGGCGATGGATGTCGCCGTGCTTGGCGCGGTAGGCCTCCCAGTCGAACTCCTCCAGGTCCCCGTAACCCTCGAACTGGCTGATGATTCCTTCGCCGTGGAATGGCACGAACATCTTGCGGCTGATCTCCTGCCACCGGCCGATCTCCTCGTCGGTGAGACCGATGCGTGCCCGTAGGGCGTCGCGGCGACTGGCGGGGAGGAGCTCCAGCACCTCCTGGGCGACCCGGGAGATCCAGGCCACCATCACGTTCGTGTAGGCGTTGTTGCGCAGGCCTCCCTCGGCGGCGCCCGGGTACCGCTCGTGGAACTCGTCCGGGCCCATGACGCCGTGGATCTCCCACCGATCGCGATGAGGGTTGAAGTGGGCGATGGACGCCCAGAAGCGCGCGATCTCCAGCATCATCTCGGCCCCGCAGTCGCGCAGGAAGTCGAGGTCGTGTGTCGCGCGATGGAAGTGCCATACGTCGTAGAAGATCGCCGCGCTGACGTGTCGTTGGTTGCGGCTGAGATCCGGGACCCACCGCCCCGAGAGCGGGTTGAGATGAACGACCGGTGTTTCCTCGCGCCCGTCGCTGCCGCTCTGCCAGGGAAACATCGCCCCCTCGTAGCCGCAGGCGCGAGCCGCCGCGCGGGCCTCGCCGATCCGCCGGAAGCGATACAGGATCAGCGCTCGCGTTATCAGGGGCAACCGGAGGTTCAGGAAGGGATAGACGAAGAGCTCGTCCCAGAAGACGTGCCCGCGGTATGCCTCGCCGTTGAGGCCTCGAGCCGGGACGCCGGCGTCGTGGTGGGGGGTCAGTCGCGAGCAGACCTGGAGGAGATGCGAGGCATGGAAGCGCAGCAGGTACTGGACGCGTGGATCCCGTGGCAGCTGCGGGTCGGAGACCTCCCACAGCTCGTCCCACGCGCGGGCTTGGCCGGCCAGGGCGCTGTCGAAGGCGGGATAGCGGGTAGCGCTCTTGGCCGCGGCCTCCAGCGACTCGCTGATGCCGCGGTCGTACGAGCTGTAGAACGCCGCGATCTTCTCGACCCGGACGGACGCGCCCTGGTCCACGTCGAACGCGAGCACCTGCTGTATGTAGTCCTCGCTCTGGTAGCTGCTGCGAGCGACCTCGACCTCCTCGCCATCGCGATACACGCGCGTGCGGGCTGCCTGGGCCACCTCAATCCTTGACTGTCGGGTTCGCGCCTTCAATGCGATCACGTCGGCGCTGTGGATCCGCGGTCCCTGCGGATCGAGGTGACGGCCCTCGAGCTGTCGGTAGCGGGCGACTCCTTGGTTCACGACCCGCCCGTCGAGTGCCGACACCACCTCGACCGCGCCCGACCAGTTCTCCGGGGTCAGATCCCAGGCGAGTGCCGCTTGGTGCATTCGGTGCATGCTCACGAAGCGGCGGCTCCTCAATCTGGTCTCCCGGCCTGCTCGATCCCGAAAGCGCAGCTCGCGCATGACCATCGCGTTGCGGAAGTCGTATTCGTGCCGGTAGGAGAGGAGCTCGACGTTGGCGAGGCGGCACGGCTCGTCTCCCTCGATGCGAAGCTTGAGCACCAGCCAATTCGGAAGATTGACCAGATCCTCGTTGGCCACCGGATGGACGCCCATGATGGTGGTGCTTCGGTTGTAGACACCGTGGGAGTAGGTGCCCGGATAGTGCGTCTCGTCCGCGTCCTCCCACTCCGCGCAGCCCCGCGTGCAGAAGTAGCCGTTGCCCGTCGAGGTCAGGGCTTCCCGCAGCCCCTCTTCGGCAGGATCGAAACCCTCGTAGACGAGCAGAAAGTCGTTCACCCGCGGCGCTCGCTCGTCGTGCCGTCGTGTGCCCGGCCTTCCACCTCGACGACAAGCCTCGGATCGAAGGCGGCGACGGGCTCGTGCGGGTAGCCGCGCGGGTTGCTGATCACACGCGTCCCGTGCACCTCGAGGTCGGCCACGCGGTGGGTGTGGCCGTAGATCCAGAGCGCCACGCGGTTGCCGTCCATCAACGCCGTCAGGTCGCTGGCGAAGGCGCCGAGCATCGCCCTGTGCACCGGCGAGGGCGGCCGGACGCGCACCAGCGGAGCGTGGTGGGTGATCACCACGCTCGGCCCGTCGAAGGGAACCGCGAGCCGTGCCGCAAGCCAGTGGCGGCTCGACTCGTGCAGGGCGAGCGTGTCGCCGGGTCGGAGCCTGCGCCCCTCCGCGCTCCAGTCGATGACCTCGTAGTCGTTGAGCAGACGGGCGCAGACCGACATGGAACGCTCACGCTCCGCGGCGCCGGCGGCCAGGAAGTCGCTCCACAGGGTGCAGCCGAGAAAGCGAACGCCGTCGAGCACGAGCTCGTCGTTCTCGAGCACGTGCACCGTGCTCTCCACCACCGCCGCGCGAAGCTCGGCGGTCAGCGCCGGAAGCGCGTGGCGGTAGTACTCGTGGTTGCCGGCCACGAAAAGCACGGGCCGGTCGTCCGACCACTGACGCGCCAGCGCCACACCCGCCGTCCCCAGGCCGATGTCACCCGCGAGGACCACGACATCGGCGTCGACCATCGGGAGCTCGAAGGCGCCGTATTCGACGTGAAGGTCGCTGATGACGTGCAGGCGCACGAGCCCCGCCCAGGGTAACCGCTCGACGCGGCAGTCCTGCTCGCGAAGCGCCGGGAGGTGCGCCGGCCTTGACAGGGATATTCTGGCTTCACGCTTGAGTCGATCCGAATCTTCGGCGGGCCGAGGCGCCGCGCGTGAGTCACGTCGTCTTTCCGATCCTCTGCGGGCTCGGGCTGCTCGTGTTTGCGGGGATCGTGGCCGCGAGGACGCGGCTGCTGGTGGCCGCACGTCCGGCGGCGCGCCTGGATCGGATTCCGGAGCGGATCAGGCGGACGATCGTCTACGGGCTTGGCCAGAAGAAGTTCCTGGTCGGCGAGCAGCCATCGGGGATCATGCACGCACTGGTCTTCTGGGGCTTCGTCGTTCTGATGCTCCAGGTGATCATGTTGTACGGCCGGGCGTTCGACGCGGACTGGTCCCTTCCCGGGTTTGGGGCAGACGAGCCGCTCGGGCCGCCGTTCTTCGTGGCCCGCGATCTGCTCGAGGCGATCGTGATCGTCGGGGTCGTCTACATGCTCTATCGGCGAGTGGTCCTCCATACCCCGCGGCTGTTCGGCATCGGCCGCGCCGAGCAGCGCTATCGCGACGCTGCTCATTGGGAGGGCGTCCTGATCCTCGTCTTCATCCTGCTGATCATGGTTGGCGGGCTTCTGTACGACGCCGGCCGCCTGGTTGCGGACGACGTCCACGGGAACGAGCGCGACTTCGCGCCGCTGGCCGCGCCGGTGGCCACGGCGCTGGGTGGCCTCAGTCGCTCCGCGGCGAGCAACGTCAGCGAGGTCGGGTGGTGGCTGCACTGCGTCACGGTCCTGGTGTTCCTGTGCGTGCTGCCGCTCTCCAAGCACTTCCACATCATCACGGCGATCCCGAATGTGTTCTTCGGCAAGCTCCCGCCGCGCGGCGCCGAGCGGCCGCTGGCGATCACTCACGTGCCGCCCGCGCCGATGGCCGCGCTGGACGGTCCGCCCGAGGGCTTGGTCGGGGTCGCGTCCCTCGCCGACGTCAGCTGGAAGCAGGTGCTCGACGCCTTCTCGTGCACCGAGTGCGGCCGCTGTACGGATGTCTGCCCCGCAACCGCCGCCGGCACGCCGCTGGCGCCGCGGCAGGTGATCCTCGACATCCGCGATCGCCTGTACCAGCACCCCGAGGAGCAGCGGAACGGCGGCGGTTCCTCCGAGCCGGTGATCTCGGATGCGGCCCTGTGGTCGTGCACGACCTGCATGGCCTGCGTCGAAGCGTGCCCGGTGGGGATCGAGCACGTGCCGACCATCGTCGACATGCGCCGCAGCCTGGTGGACCAGGGCGAGCTGGATCCACTTCTTCAGCAGACGCTTCAGAACTACGGCACGCAGGGCAACTCCTACGGGAAGTCAGCCCGCATGCGCGCACGCTGGGCCAAGGGCCTCGAGTTCAAGATCCCGGATGCGCGCAAGGAGCCCGTGGAGTACGTGTGGTTCGTGGGCGACTTCGCGTCCTTCGACGAGCGCGTGCAGCTTGCCTCACAGAGCGTGGCGCGGATCCTGCACGACGCCGGCGTGTCGTTCGGGCTGCTTTACGAGGGTGAGCGCAATTCGGGCAACGACGTGCGAAGGATCGGGGAGGAGGGCCTGTTCGAGATGCTGGTCGAGCAGAACATGGGCGCGCTCGCCGACGCGCAGTTCGAGGCGATCTTCACGACCGACCCGCACTCGCTGAATGCGCTGCGCAACGAGTATCCCCAGTTCGGGCTCGACAAGCCGGTCTACCACTACACGGAGCTGCTCGCCGACCTCGTGGCGCAGGGCTCGATCTCGCTCCGCACCCCGCTCTCCGGCACGCGCGTCACCTACCACGACCCCTGCTATCTGGCGCGCTACAACCGGATCACCGAGGCGCCCCGAAAGCTGATCGAGGCGACCGGCGCCGAGCTCGTGGAGATGCCGCGGAACGGGACGAACACGTTCTGCTGCGGCGCCGGCGGCGGCCGGATCTGGATGACGGACGACGCGGAGATCGCGGAGCGGCCAAGCGAGCAGCGAATCCGCGAAGCGCTGACGCTGGGCGATCTCGACTACTTCCTCGTCAGCTGCCCCAAGGACCTGGCGATGTACTCGGACGCGGCCAAGGTGGTCGGTGCCGACCTCGAGGTTGCGGAGCTCACCGCGCTGATCGAACGGGCGCTCGCCCAGGCCGAGCCCGGCGGCGTCACTGGCCGATGAGGCTCGTCAGCTCGTCCGCGACGTCGAAGAGATCGGCAACCACCCCGTAGTGGGCGACGTGGAAGATCGCCGCCGCGGGATCCGTGTTGACGGCGATGATCAGCTCAGCCCCCTGCATCCCCTCGACATGCTCGGGCGCACCCGAGACTCCGAGCGAGAGGTACAGCTTCGGTGCAACCCTGGCGCCCGATTTTCCGACCTGCCGCACCTTGGGCAGCCATCCCGAATCGATCACCGGCCGCGACGCCCCCAGCTCGGCGTCCAGCGCGGCGGCCAGGTCCTCGGCGACGGGAATGCTCTCGGCACCCCCGATGCCACGGCCTACGCAGACGATCCGGTCGGCCTTCGTGAGGTCGACGCCCTCGTCGGGGGGCACGACCGGCTCGACGAACGTCGTCCTCAGGCTCTCCAGCTCTGCCGGCGGCGGGAGCTGGATGTGCTCGCCGCGACCTGCGGCGCCGGGCTCGTCGTGCAGGGCCACGGTGTTGACCGCAAACACCGCCGGCAGCGGGGTGCGCGCGGTGGCCTGGAGCTGCCCCCCGTAGATCCCGCTCGTGGACTGCGCGTCTCCGTCCTCCAGCGACAGCCCGACGCAGTAGCTCACATAGGGAAGGCCGGCTGAGGCTGCGGCTCCGGCCCCGAGGTCCAGGCCGGCCGTGGTGTTCTCGAGCAGGACCAGGTCGGGCGTGCGCTCCCTGATCGCCGCCGCCAGCACGGCCTGATGCGCTTCCGGGAGGTAGGGCGAGAGCGACGGATGCGATACCTCGAGCACCACGTCTGCCGCGGTCAGCCCTTCCCCACCCGTCGGCTCACCGCTTGCGAGAAGGGCCACGAGGTCCCCGCCTGCCGCGTCTGCCAGCGGCCGGGCGAAGGCCAGCAGCCGGTCGTTGACCGGCGACTCGACGTAGACGAGCACGTCGCCCATCAGCCCGTCAGGACTCCCCGTTCGCGCAGCACCTCGGCGATCTGCGCGGCCGCCTTCTCGGCATCGCCCTCGAGCATCGTCGCCTCGGTCTGCGGGGTCGGCCGAGCCAGCGAGATGAGCTTCGGCGCCGTGGCGGGCGCCTCGACGCTGACGTTGATCGTCTCGGCGCCTGCTTCGGTCATCGCCCGACGGAGCCGGGCCATCGCCACATAGCGCGGCGGCGAGCTTGCGGATTGCACGCCCACGACCGCGGGCAGTTGGAGGCCGAGCACGGCGAGCCTCCCACCGGCGTACTCCTGCAGGACGCGCGCGGTTTCGTCGGCGAGAGTGACTCCGACGACGACGCTTGCCTGCGGCCAGCCGAGCGTCGCGGCCAGGTAGGGCGCCGTTTGGCCGAACACGTCGGTCGGCGTCTGGACGCCGGTGAGCACGAGGTCGGGCGCCAGCTGGCGGAACGCTTCCGCGAACGCGAGCGCCGCCGTCCGCGAGTCGTACGGGTCGATCTCGCCCGCCTCCACGACGACCACCCGGTCGGCCCCGCGCGCATACGCCACGCGAAGCGCCTGGTCGATCCCGTCCGACCGCAGCCCCACCGCGGTGACGGTGGCGCCGGTGGCCTCCTTGATCAGCACCGCCTCTTCGAGCGCGTGGTCGTCGAACTCGTTGATCACCTGGTCGACCAGCTCGCGGTCGATGTCCGTGCCGCTCTCGTCGACTTCGAGCTCGTCACCAGCTTGGGGCATCAGCCGTAGCGCTACCGCGATGTTCACTGAGCGAGACCTTAGTCCGAGTCCGCCCCCCCTGGATCCGTAGTTCACCCACCACGACCGTGGGTCAACGGCCGATGGATTGGGCGTCGTGCGGTGGGACCCTGCGAAGCGGACAGTTTGAGAGAGGAGCCGCTTCATGGCGAACGAGCTCAACGCGGAGACGTTGAAGGTCGCGCTCAAGTCGATCGACGAGTTCGCGGCGCGCGAGCTTCCGGATTCGCTGCTCGTCGAGCTCGACGAGCGCGACGAGTTCCCGGAGGCGCTGGTGCGCCGGATGTCGTCCGGGGACGAGCTCGGCATCCAGCTGCTGTTCGTGCCATACGAGTACGGGGGCATGGGAGGCGGCGCGTTCGACGTGTACCGCGTATGCGAGCGGATGGCGGCGATCGACCTGGGGCTGGCCACGTCGGAGCTCGCAACGTTCCTCGGCAGCGACCCGATCAGGGTCGGCGGCACGGAGGACCAGAAGCGCGAGTACATGGGCCGGGTCGCCAAGGAGGGAATCCTGTTCGCTTACGGTGCCACCGAGCCCGAGGCGGGCAGCGACCTGGGAGCGCTGAAGACGACCGCCGAGCAGGTCAGCGACAACGGGACCGTGACCGGCTATCGGATCAGCGGCGCCAAGCAGTGGATCAGCAACGGTGGCGTGGCCGACCTGTACACGATCCTGGCGCTGGCGCCCGGCGGGCCGAGCTGGTTCGTGCTCGAAGCGGGCGCCGAGGGCTTCACGCACGGCGAGCATGAGGACAAGCACGGCATCCGGCTGAGCAACACCGCGGCGCTCTTCATGGACAGGGTCTACGTCGACGCCGACCGACTGGTCGGGGGCGTCGAGGGCCAGGGTCTCGTCCAGGCCCAGCAGGTTTTCGGCTACACGCGGCTGATGGTGGCCGCGTTCGGGCTCGGCGCGGGCTGGGCGGCGCTCGACCGCGCGATCCCGTACTCCCGCAAGCGCATCCAGGCCGGCGGACCGCTCTCCGAGAAGGAGGGCTACACCCACAAGCTGATCGTGCCCCATGCGGTCGCGCTGGAGGCATCGAGGGCGGCGATCGAGGAGACCGCCGAGCGGCTGGACGCGGGAGAGGGCAGCCTGAACGTCGAGGGGGCGATCGCCAAGTACCTCGCAACCGAGGCCGGGGACGAGGCGGCCGACGCTGCGATCCAGGCCCACGGCGGCTACGGCTACACCCACGACTACCTGGTCGAGAAGATCAAGCGCGACGTTCGCATCACACGGATCTACGAGGGCACCTCGGAGATCATGGAGATGACGATCGCCCGCGGGCGCTGGCAGGAGCACCTGAAATCCGGCGGCGACCACTACCACGCGAGCGCGCGTGAGCTCGAAGCGCTCCACGGCACGCACCCGACCGTGGGCGCGGACACCGCCGCGCTGGCGCACCATTCGCTTGCGGAGCTGCTCGAGCGGTGCCGTGCCGAGCGTTTGACCCGCCACCAGCACATCCTGCTGCGGCTTGGCGCGCTGATCGCCCAGGGAGAGGGCGCGGCCGCGCTGGCAAGGCGCGCGCAGCGGGCCGCGGACAAGCAGCTGAATCCGAAGGCGTCGCGGCGCCTACGCGCGGGGGCGCTGGCCGCCGCGAGCCGCGTGTACGCCCGCGGCGCGGCCCTGACCATCGCGACCGAAGCGGTCCGCTGGGTGGCCGGAGCCGACGGCGAGCTCGGCGAACTCGAGCAGCGCCTCGGCCTCGCGTCGATCCATCGCGCCCAGGCCGGCCTCCTCGCCGACCTTGGGACGGTAGCCGAGGCGGTCTACGGGCGGATGCGACCTTGACCCAGAGGACCAGAGAAGAGAGCTGAGCCCCGATGCCCGAGTCACGCGACAACGCCGCCGCCATCGTAGGCGTGAGCGCGATTCTGCCCGATGCTCCCGATGCCGCGACGTTCTGGAACAACGTCAAGACCGGCCACTACGCGATCAGTGAGGTGGACCCCGAGCGCTGGGACCCGGCGCTCTACTACGACCCGGACCCCAAGGCGCCCGAGAAGACCTATTCGAAGATCGGGGGCTGGGTGCGCGACTGGGAATGGGACCCGCTCGCCTGGCACCTTCCGGTCCCGCCGAAGGTGGCGGACGGAATGGACGACGGCCAGAAGTGGGCCGTCGCCGCCACGCGCATGGCGCTGGCCGACTACGGGTGGCCCGAGCGGGAGCTGGAGCTCGAGCGCACGGCGGTGATCCTCGGCAACGCGATGGGCGGCGAGAAGCACTACCTGACCACGCTGCGCATCACCTTCCCGGAGGTGGCGCGCGAGCTGGAGCGCGCCGGGAGCTTCGCAGCGCTGCCCGCCGACGTCCGGGCCACGGTGGCGCGCGAGCTGAAGGCCAACGTGGAGGCCCGGCTGCCGGAGATCACCGAGGACACCATGCCCGGAGAGCTGGCCAACTGCACCGCCGGCCGGGTCGCCAACCTCTTCAATCTCCACGGGCCCAACTTCACCGTGGACGCCGCGTGCGCATCGGCGATGGCGGCGATGGACGCGGCGGTCGAGGGACTGACCGAGCGCCGCTTCGACGTGGCGATCACCGGCGGCGTGGACCGCAACATGGGCGTCTCGAGCTTCGTGAAGTTCTGCGCGATCGGCGCACTCTCGCCGACCGGCACGCGCCCCTATGCCGACGGCGCCGACGGCTTCGTGATGGGTGAGGGGACCGGCCTGGTCGTGCTCAAGCGACTGAGCGACGCCGAGCGTGACGGCGACCGCATCTACGCGGTCGTGCGCGGCGTCGGAGGGGCCAGCGACGGCAGGGGCAAGGGCATCGCCGCGCCCAACCCGGTCGGCCAGCGCCTCGCCGTGGAGCGCGCGTGGCGCAACGCCGGCCTGTCGCCCGCCGAGTGCACGCTCGTGGAGGGCCACGGCACGTCCACACGCGTGGGCGACGTGGTGGAGGTCGGCAGCCTCGCCGAGGCGTTCGCGGGGGCGCGGCTCGCCCGGGGCTCGGTGGCGCTGGGGTCCGTGAAGTCCAACATCGGCCACCTGAAGGGCGCCGCGGGGGCCGCGGGCATCCTCAAGACCGCGCTCGCCCTTCACCACAAGGTGCTGCCCCCAAGCCTGAACTTCGATCGGCCCAACCCGAACGTCAACTGGTCGGCCTCCCCGTTCGCGGTGAACACCGAGTTGCGCGACTGGGAGGTCCCCGACGGCCAGGCCCGGGTCGCCGGCGTGAGCGCTTTCGGGTTTGGCGGAACCAACTTCCACATAGTCATGGAGGAGCACGTGCCTGGACGACTGAGCTCCAACGGCCACACCTCGATCGCCGTGCCGGCCGCCCTGCCGGCGACGGCCTCCCCATCGGGCGAACGCCCCGTGCGAGCTCCCGCACGTGCCCCCGCGACCACGGCCAAGGCCCCCCTGCGCGGTGCGCTCGTGCTCGGCGCTGCAGACGAGGATTCTCTGGCCAACGAGCTGCGCACCGCGCTGGCCGAGGCGCGCCAGGGGCGCCACCTGGACCCCGCACCGCCGAGCGCGGCGGCGCTGCGCTCGCCTGAGCGGATCGCGATCGATTACGCCGACGGCAACGAGCTGGTGGCCAAGGCCGAGATCACGCTGCGCGCTCTGCAGGGCGGCAACCCCGCCGCCTGGCCGGCGCTCCGCGGCCGTGGCATCTTCCGCGGTGGTGGCACCCCGGGCAAGGTCGCCTTCCTGTACACGGGCCAGGGCTCCCAGTACGCCAACATGCTCGCCAACCTGCGCGGCCGTGAGCCGATCGTGGCCGAGGTCTTCGAGGAGGCCGACGCGATCATGACGCCGCTCCTCGAGGGGCGCCGCCTGTCCGACATCATCTTCGCGGACCCGGCCGACGCGGCTGCCGTTGCGCGCGCCGAGGACGAGCTTCGCCGCACGGAGATCACCCAGCCCGCGGTGCTCACGGTGGACATGGCCCTCACGCGGCTGCTGGGCGCCTACGGGATCGCCCCGGACCTCGTCATGGGTCACTCGCTCGGCGAGTACGCCGCGCTGGTCGCGGCGGGAGGGATGTCTTTTGAGGCGGCGCTCGAGGCGGTGAGCGCCCGCGGGCACGAGATGGCGAGCCTGGACCTCGAGGACCCAGGCGCGATGGCGGCGGTCATGGCCCCGGTCGAGGAGGTCGAGGAGATCGTGGCCGGGACGGATGGCTATGTGGTGCTCGCGAACGTCAACTCGACCCACCAGGTCGTCCTGGGCGGCGCCTCCGTGGCCGTGGCCGCGGTCGTCGCGGCGCTCCAGGAGCGCGGGCACCAGGCGATTCCGCTGCCGGTGAGCCACGCCTTCCACACCGAGATCGTGGCCCCCGCGAGCGACCCGCTGCGGGCGGTCCTCAAGCGTCTCGGCCTGCACGCGCCGCGGCTGCCGGTCGTGGCCAACGTGAACGGCGAGCTCTACCCGACCGGCGAGGGCGCGGAGGAGCAGATGCTCGACATCCTCGCTCGCCAGGTGGCCTCCCCAGTACAGTTCGCAAAGGGCTTGCGGACCGTCTACGAGGCGGGCGCGCGGATCTTCGTCGAGGTCGGTCCCAAGCACGCGCTGCAGGGGTTCGCGGCCGACGTGCTCGGCGAGGGCGAGGTGATGGCCCTGGCCTCAAACCACCCGAAGCCCGGCGACGTGGCGTCCTTCAACAATGCGTTGTGCGGCCTCTACGCATCGGGCCTGGGTGCGGGCGTGGAGCCGCCCCGGCGCGAGGCGGCCGCGCTGCGCGCGGGCGCGACGGCGCAGCCGCGCTACCCGGCGCCACCGCCGGCGGCCGGGGCCGAGACCCCGCCGCCTATGGAGGCCGGAGCCCCCGCGCCAGGCGGCGACCGCCTCGATGAGGCGACGTACGGCAACCTCGGCCGGCTCTTCGCCGAGTTCCTCGAGCGCGGCCGCGAGTTGATGGGCACCCCGGGCGACGGGGGCCCGCGAAGGACCGAGCCGGTGGTCATCACCGGTGCCGCGCTCGGGCTGCCGGGCGCCGAGCGGCTGTTCGACGACGCCAACATCGCCCGCCTGCTGGGTGGCGAGCAGGGAATCGACGTGATCCCGGGCCGGCTGCGCCGGGACATGCTCGACAAGCACATCACGCGCCTTGTCAAGGGTGACGACGGCGGCGCCACATTCGAGACGATCGACCAGCCCGACGACGTGATCAAGCTGGCCGGGCGCGCCGGCGCCTTCGACATCGTCGAGGAGTTTGGCGTGGACGCCGACCGCGTGGCCGCGCTGGGGCGCACCACCCAGCTTGCGATCGCCGCGGGCATCGACGCGCTGCGCGACGCCGGCCTGCCGCTCGTGCGCCACTACAAGACCACCACGGTGGGCTCGAAGCTGCCCGACCGCTGGGGGCTGCCCGGCGTGCTCCGCGACGACACCGGCGTCATCTTCGCCTCCGCCTTCCCGGGCCTGGAGGAGATGACGGACGAGGTCGCTCACCAGACCGAGGACCGCATGCGCCGGGAGCGGCTGGCGGCGCTCAACTCGCTTCGCGACCGCATGCTGGACCACGAGCACCACGACCCCGTGACGCTCGGCGAGGTCGAGCGGCGCATCCATGAGGTCTCCCTGCAAATCGAGCAGCAGGCCTACACGTTCGACCGCCGCTTCATCTTCCGGGTGCTCTCGATGGGCCACTCCCAGCTCGCCGAGCTGATCGGCGCGCGCGGGCCCAACACCCAGGTCAACGCTGCGTGCGCGAGCACGACGCAGGCCGTGGCCGTTGCGGAGGACTGGATCCGCGCGGGGCGCTGCCGGCGCGTGGTGGTCGTGGCGGCCGACGACGCGACCTCGGACGCGATGCTCGGCTGGCTCGGCGCCGGCTTCCTTGCTTCAGGCGCCGCGGCGACCGACGAGGTCGTCGAAGACGCCGCGCTGCCGTTCGACCGGCGCCGCCACGGCATGATCCTCGGCATGGGCGCCGCGGCGCTCGTGGTGGAGAGCGCGGAGGCGGCCCGCGAGCGCGGGATCACGCCGATCTGCGAGGTGCTCGGGTCGGTCACCGCCAACTCCGCGTTCCACGGCACCCGCCTCGACGTGGAGCACATCGGTGGGGTCATGGAGCAGCTCGTGGCACAGGCCGAAGCGCGCGGCGTGCGCCGGCACGACATGGCGCCGGAGATGCTGTTCGTCTCGCACGAGACCTACACCCCCGCGCGCGGCGGAAGCGCCGCGGCGGAGATCAACGCGTTGCGCCAGGTCTTCGGCGACGACGCCGACCGCATCGTCATCGCCAACACGAAGGGCTACACGGGCCATCCCATGGGCGTCGGGCTCGAGGACGTCATGGCCGTGAGGGCGCTGGAGACCGGCATCGTCCCGCCCGTGCCGAACTTCCGCGACCCGGACCCTGAGCTCGGGAACCTCAACCTGTCGCACGGGGGGCTCTACCCGGTGCAGTACGCGCTGCGCCTGGCGGCGGGCTTCGGCTCGCAGATCAGCATGCTGTTGCTGCGCTGGACGCCGGTGGCCGACGGCCGGCGGCGCAACCCCGAGGAGCTCGGCTTCGCCTACCGGATCGCCGACCCCGCCGTCTGGACGGCGTGGCTGCGTGGCGTCAGCGGCTACGAGGAGCCGAAGCTCGAGGTTGTGCAGCATCGCCTGCGCGTCGCCGACCAGGGAGCGGCGGCCACGGTGTCGCGGGAGCCCGAGGAGCTCGCCGTGCCGCTCGGCGCGCCGGTGGAGGAGCCGCCGGAGGCGCCCGCGTCGGAAGCGCCTGTGCCGACCGCGCCCGCTTCCGCGCAGCCGCCAGCGCCGGCCGCTCCCGCCCCGGTGGGTGATGTCGAGGCGCAGGTGTTGGGGTTGGTCGCGGAGCAGACGGGCTATCCCGAGGATCTGCTCGACATGGACCTCGATCTCGAGGCGGATCTGGGGATCGACACCGTGAAGCAGGCCGAGGTGTTCGCCGCGATCCGCGAGTCCTACGGGATCGAGCGCGACGACACGCTCAAGCTGCGCGACTACCCGACCATCAACCACGTGGTGGGCTTCGTCCGCGAACGCGCTCCCGGCGAGGGCAGCACGACCCCCGCCCCGCCACCACCGGCCGCTCCCGCCGCGGTTCCCGTGGCTCCTGCTGCTGCCGCTCCCGCCCCGGTGGGTGATGTCGAGGCGCAGGTGTTGGGGTTGGTCGCGGAGCAGACGGGCTATCCCGAGGATCTGCTCGACATGGACCTCGATCTCGAGGCGGATCTGGGGATCGACACCGTGAAGCAGGCCGAGGTGTTCGCCGCGATCCGCGAGTCCTACGGGATCGAGCGCGACGACACGCTCAAGCTGCGCGACTACCCGACCATCAACCACGTGGTGGGCTTCGTCCGCGAACGCGCTCCCGGCGAGGGCAGCACGACCCCCGCCCCGCCACCACCGGCCGCTCCCGCCGCCGAGGCGGCCACCGCCGGCGCGCAATCCGATTACCAGGGCTACCCGCGCCGTGTCCCGGAGGCGGTCCTGCGTCCGCCGCTCGACGTCTGCGTCGAGACGGGGGTGAAGCTCGGCGAGGGCAGCCGCGTCGTCGTGATGCCCGATCGGGGCGGTGTGGCCAAGGCGCTTGCCAAGCGGCTCCTCGAGTCCGGTGTCGAGGTGCTCGCGATCGAGGGCGCGCCCGAGGTCGAGAACCTCGAGCGGCAACTCGAGGAATGGAAGGCGGCCGGTCCCATCCAGGGCGTCTACTGGCTGCCCGCCCTGGACGACGAGGGCGACATCGGCGCGTTGGAGGCCGCGGACTGGAGACAGGCTCTCCACATCCGGGTGAAGCTGCTCGCCGCGACCATGCGCGCCCTGGCGGACCAGGTCGCGGACACGGGCACATTCCTCGTCGGCGCCACCCGGCTGGGCGGACGCCACGGCTACGACCGCGCCGGGTCCACATCCGTCCTCGGCGGCGCGGTCAGCGGTTTCTGCAAGGCACTGGCACGCGAGCGCGAGAACGTGCTCGTGAAGGTGGTGGACTTCGCGGCGAGCCGTAAGAAGGCGGCCCTCGCGGACACCCTGATCGAGGAAACCCTGCTCGACCCGGGGGCGGTGGAGATCGGCCACGCCGACGACCTGCGCTGGAGCGTCGCGCTGCTCGAGCGCGACGTGGAGCCCGATCCGGCACGCGAGCTCTCGGGCGACGCGGTGTTCGTGATCACCGGTGCAGCGGGCAGCATCGTCTCCGCGATAACGGCGGACCTCGCACGCGCGTCGGGTGGCACGTTCCACCTACTCGACCTCGTTCCCGAGCCGGAGTCCGGGGACCTCGACCTGGAGCGCTACGTCGTCGATCCGGACGGCCTGAAGCGCGAGCTTGCCGAGCGCATCCGGGAGCGCGGCGAGCGGCCGACGCCGAAGCTCGTCGAGGGCGAGCTCGCCCGCATCGAGCGCGCCCGCGCCGCCCAAGACGCGATCGAAGCCGTTTCGGCGGTCGGCGGCACGGCCCACTGGCACCAGTGCGATCTCACCGACCCGAACGCCGTCGAGCAGGCGCTGTCCGCAGTACGGGACGGGGGCCGCGTTGATGTGGTGATGCACTGCGCGGGCCTTGAGATAAGCCACTTCCTCCCAGACAAGCCCCAGCGCGAGTACGACCTGGTCTTCGATGTGAAGGTGGACGGTTGGTTCTCCCTCCTGCGAGCCCTGCGCGGAACGGAGATCGGCACGGCGGTGGTCTTCAGCTCCATAGCCGCCCGCTTCGGAAACGCCGGGCAGACCGACTACTCGGCCGCCAACGACATGCTGTGCAAGAGCATCTCCAGCCTGCGCCGCTCGAGGGGCACGCGCGGTGTGGCGATCGACTGGACCGCCTGGGCCGGCATCGGCATGGCGAGCCGCGGCTCGATTCCCAAGATGATGGAAGCGGCGGGCATCGACATGCTCCCGCCTGAGCTCGGCGTTCCGGTGGTCCGGCGTGAGATCCTCGCCGCCGGCGACGGCGGCGAGGTGCTGGTCGGCGGCTCGCTCGGCGTGCTCGCGGAGGAGCGCCACCCGACCGGGGGCCTCGACCCCGAAGCCGCCGGCGACAAGGTCGCGGCTGCGCGAGGGCCGATGAGCGGGCGGATCGTCTCGATGACGCTCGGACGCGGTCTCACCGTGCTGATCGAGCTCGACCCCAGCCGCCAGGCGTTCCTCTACGACCACCGCATCGACGGCACCCCGGTGTTGCCCGGCGTGATGGGCATGGAGGGCTTTGCCGAGGCAGCGCACGCTCTGTTGCCCGGATGGCGCCTCAGCGCGCTCGAGGACGTGGATCTCAACGCCCCCTTCAAGTTCTACCGCGACGAGCCGCGCACGCTCGAGTTGCGGGCGCAGGTGCGCGACGGCGGCGAGGGCACGATCGTGGCGGACTGTCGGCTGATCGGGCGCCGAACCCTGCCCGGGCGCGGCGAGGAGGAGACCGTGCACTTCACCGGCCGCGCGTGCCTGACGAAGACGGCGCCGCCCGCTCCGCACGGGCGCACGAGTCCCGGGGCGCCGGCGGGTGAGCGTGCCGAGGTGGATCACGAGGCCGTCTACCGCGTGTATTTCCATGGCCCCGCCTTCCAGGTGGTCGAGCGGGCCTGGCGAGCGAACGGTGCGATCGTCGGGGCCCTGGCTCCGGACCTGCCGCCCGCGCACGAGCCATCCGGACAGCCGACGGACATCGCTCCGCGGCTGGTGGAGCTCTGCTTCCAAACCGCCGGCCTCTGGGAGCTCGGGAAGTTCGGCCGCATGGGGTTGCCGACCCATGTGGATCGCGTGGTCCGCTTCGAGGGCGCGGACGACGGCGGCGCGCTGTTCGCCGTGGTCCAACCGCGCGACGGCGACTGCGTCGATGCCGAGGTGGTGGACGAGAGCGGCACGGTGCGGGTCCGGCTCGAGGGCTACCGGACCACTCCGATGCCCGGCGGACTCGATCCGGATGCCCTCGACCCGATTCGCGCGGTGATGGACTAGGTGGCTGCCGCGGACGTGGTCCAGCAACGACCGTTCGAACGGCTTGCGATCGTCAACCGCGGCGAGGCGGCGATGCGGGTCGTTCACGCCGCCCGCGAGCTGAACGAGGAACGCGAGCAGCAGCTCCACCTGATCGCGCTCTACACCGAGCCGGAGGCCCAGGCGATGTTCGTGCGCCGCTCCGACCAGGGCTACTGCTTGGGACCCGCCACCTACACCGCCCCGGACGGCAGCCACCGTGCCGGCTACCTCGACTACGGCGCCCTGGAAAGGGCCCTGACCGAGACCGAGGCCGAGGCCGCATGGGTCGGCTGGGGCTTCGTCGCGGAGCATCCGGAGTTCGCTGCGCTGTGCGAGCGGTGCGGGGTCGTGTTCGTGGGACCGAGCTCCGAGACCATGAGGCTGCTGGGCGACAAGATCCGCTCGAAGCGGCTCGCCGAGTCCATGGGCGTCCCGGTGGCGCCCTGGAGCGGCGGCCCGGTCGAGACGCTCGCCGAGGCGGAGCGCCAAGCCGGGACCATCGGCTATCCGCTGATGATCAAGGCCACCGCGGGTGGCGGGGGCCGCGGGATCCGTCGCGTCGAGGCGGCGGACCAGCTCTCCTCGGCGTTCGAGCGGGCCCGCGCGGAGGCCGAGCAGGCCTTTGGAGACCCCACGGTTCTCATGGAGCATCTCGTGACCTCTGCGCGCCACATCGAGGTCCAGGCGATCGGCGACGGCGCGGGCGGCGCTTGGGCGGTGGGCGTGCGCGACTGCAGCCTGCAACGGCGTCACCAGAAGGTGATCGAAGAGTCGGCAAGCACGGTGCTGACCGAGACTCAGGAGCAGCAGGTCAAGGCGGCGGCGCGTGCCCTGGTGGTCGAGGTGGGCTACCGCGGCGCGGCGACGGTGGAGTTCCTCTACGAGCCGGCGGAAGAACGTTTCTCCTTCATGGAGGTGAACGCCCGGCTCCAGGTTGAGCACCCGGTGACCGAGATGACGACGGGGCTCGACCTGGTGAAGCTCCAGCTCCACGTCGCCGCGGGCGGGGTCCTTCGGGGGGAGCCGCCGCCGGCCGCCGGTCACGCCATCGAGGCGCGGCTGAACGCAGAAGACCCCGCCATGGACTTCGCCCCGTCGCCCGGGCGACTCGAGCTGCTGAGCCTGCCCAGCGGCCCAGGGCTGCGCTTCGACCGGGGCGTGGAGACAGGCGATGTCATCCCGCCCGATTTCGACTCGATGATCGCGAAGGTGATCGCGCTCGGCCGGAATCGGAGCGAGGCGATGGCACGCCTGGTCCGCGCGCTGCGCGAGACGACCGCCCTGATCGAAGGTGGTAGCACGAACCGGGGCTTCCTTCTCAGGGTGCTGGAGCACCCCGACGTCGCGGCCGGACGCGTGGACACCACCTGGCTCGACCGTCATCGGATTGGCGCCGATGCCGACCGGCTCGCTCACGCCGACATTGCGCTGCTCCAGGCCGCGATCGAGGTCGGCGAGAAAGCGGATGCCGCCGACCGGGCGCGCTTCTACGCCTTCGCCCGGCGTGGGCGGCCTGAGGCCCGCGACGAGGTGGGCCGCATCGTGGATCTCGCCTACGAGGGGCAGAGCTACCGCTTTCGGGTGCTTCAGGTCGCGCCGGGCTGCGCCCGGGTCACCGTCGACGGTGCCACTGTCGAGGTGGACGTCCAACGGCTGAGCGCGCACGAGCGCCGGCTGGCCGCGGGCGGCCGCAGTCACCGGACGGTCATCTCCGAGCAGGGCAGCCACCTGCTCGTCGAGGTCGACGGCGTGCCGCACCGTGCGGCCCACGACGAGGGCGGCATCGTGTACAGCCACGCCCCGGGGATCGTCGTGTCGCTGCCGGTGGCCGAGGGCGACGAGGTCGAGGCCGGGGACGTGGTGGCCGTGCTCGAGAGCATGAAGATGGAGTCGTCGCTCACCACCCCGTCCGCGGGCCGGGTGCGCCGGGTGCTCGTGGGCCCAAACACGCAGGTGGGCGCGCGCACCCCGCTGGTCCAGATCGACGAGGCGGAGCGCGGCTCGGGGAAGGACCGGCGGGAGCGGATCGGGTTCGAGGGCGGGGACACGGAGCCACCCGAGGCGCCGCAGCGCTGTGTGGACAACCTGCGCCGGCTGGAGTGGCTCATCCTTGGCTACGACGTGACCGACGACGATGTTCAGCGCATCGTCATGGACCTGCATGGCGCCTGCTCGGACCTTTCGTGCAGCCCGGCCCTGATCCCCGGCGAGCACCGCCTGCTCTGGCTGTTCGCGGACCTGCGGGCGCTGACCCGGCCGCGCCACGAAGAGGATCCGGAGGGCGAACTGCTGCGCAGCCCCCAGGAGTACCTGCACGCCTTTCTGCGCTCGCTGGACGCCGAGTCCGAGGGCCTGCCCGAGCGGTTCATCGCGCTGCTCGGGAGTGCGCTGGCCCACTATGGGATCACGGAGCTTTCCCGAACCCCCGCGCTCGAGGAAGCCTGTTACCGCATCGTCCTCTCCCAACAGCGCGTGTCGGCCCAGCGCGCCGCGATCACCGCCATCCTCGACCGCCGTCTCGAGCTCGCCGACGACCTCGCGGGCAACGTGCCAAGCGACTTCCGCGAGGTGCTCGACCACCTCGAGACGACGATGGAGGGCCGCGACCCGGTGCTGGCAGACCTCACTCGCCAGGTGCGCTACCGCTACTTCGACGAGCCGGTGATCGCGGCCCACCGTGAGGCGACCTACCGCGACATGGCCGACGAGCTGGCGGCGCTCGCGTCGGCGCCCGACGCACCGGACCGTGCCGACCGGATCCGCCTCCTCGTCGAGTGTCCCCAGCCGTTGGCGCCGCTCCTGTCGAGCCTCATGCGTGAGGCTGATCCACCCGTGCGCCGGGCTCTGCTCGAGACCATGGCGCGCCGCTACCACCGCCTGGGCACGCTGTCGCGGTTCACCGAGGAGACAGCGGCAGGGGTGTCGTTCCTCTGCGCGGACCACGAGCGGGACGGCCGTGTCCGGCGCCTTGCCACCGCCTTCGTGGACCTCGAACAGGTCGGTGCGGCCACCCGCGCGCTGGCCGACCTCGCGGGCAGGACCGGCAATTCGATCGAGTTCGTGGCCGACTTCTATGCCGCCCCCGCCGGTCCCTCAGGGCACGCCCGGTCGCCCAACAAGCTCGCGGCGAGGCTGCGACAGGCGATCGCGGAGGCCGCCCTGCCGACCCGGGTTCAGAGCGTGGTGTTCGCGGTGACCGAGCCGGCGGGCGGCCGAGGCATGTCTGCCGTGGACTTCGTGAACTTCCACCGGACTGACGGCGGCGTCCTCGCGGAGGATGAGTCGCTGCGCGACCTGCATCCGATGATGGCCGAGCGCCTCCGGCGCTGGCGCCTTGCCGAATTCGACCTGACGCGGCTTCCCTCGGCCGAGGATGTCTACCTGTACCACGGCGTGTCGAGGGCCAGCCCCAAGGACGAACGTCTCTTCGCACTCGCCGAGGTGCGCGATCTTACCCCCGTGAACGACGAGACGGGCCGTGTGCACGGGCTGCCCGAGCTGGAGCGCGTGCTGGTCGAGGCGCTCGAGGCGATGCGTGACTTTCAGGCGCTCCGGCAGCCGCGCCGGCGCCTCCTGTGGAACCGAGCCTTCCTCTACGCATGGCCGACGATCGACTTCGCCCCCGACGACGTGCGCCGCGTGATCGAGCGCTACGCCCGCGCGACCGGGGGCCTCGGGATCGAGATGGTCGAGCTTCGCGGCACGATGCGGAACGACGCCGGCGGAGAGTCCGAGCGTGAGCTGCGCTTCTTCAGCCCCACCGGACGCGGCGTGGTGGTGGAGGTGGACGATCCGCCCACCCGCCCGATCCAGCCGCTCGACGAGGGCGCGCGGCGGGTCGTGCAGGCGCGCCAGCGTGGCACCGTCCATCCCGCCGAGCTCGTGAAGCTGCTCGCCCCCGCGCGCGGGGACCGCGACCACGGCGGCCAGCCCCCGGGCGCCTTTGTGGAGCACGACCTTGACGCCGGCGGCCGGCTGGCGCCGGTCAGCCGCGGCCCCGCCCTGAACGAGGCCAGCGTCGTGGTGGGAGTGGTCAGCAACTACACCGAAAGCCATCCCGAGGGCATGCAACGCGTGGCGCTTCTGAGCGACCCCACGCGCGCGCTGGGCTCGCTGGCCGAACCGGAATGCACCAGGATCATCGCCGCGCTCGATCTCGCCGAGAAACGCCTGGTGCCGGTCGAATGGTTCGCTCTGTCGGCCGGGGCCAAGATCGCGATGGATTCCGGCACGGAGAACATGGACTGGATCGCCGCGGTGCTGCGCCGGATCATCGAGTTCACCCAGCGCGGGGGTGAGCTGAACGTCGTGGTGACCGGAATCAACGTCGGCGCTCAGCCTTACTGGAACGCCGAGGCAACGATGCTCATGCACACGAGCGGGATCCTCGTGATGACGCCCGACAGCGCGATGGTTCTGACAGGCAAACAGGCGCTCGACTACTCGGGCGGCGTCTCAGCCGAGGACAACTTCGGCATCGGCGGCTACGAGCGGATCATGGGCCCGAATGGACAGGCCCAGTACTGGGCGCCCGATCTGGCGGCCGCGTGCCGGGTCCTGCTGTCGCACTACGAGCACACCTACGTGGCGCCCGGCGAACGTTTCCCGCGCCGCGCCAGGACCTCCGACCCGATCGAGCGTGACGTGCGCGGCTCGCCCCACTTCGCACCGGGGTCGGATCTGCGCGAGGTGGGTGAGATCTTCTCGGACGAGACCAATCCCGGCCGCAAGAAGCCGTTCGACATCCGCTCCGTCATGCTGGCGGCCGTCGACCGCGACCATCCGCCGCTCGAGCGCTGGGCCGGGTGGCGCGAGGCGGAGGTCGCCGTGGTCTGGGACGCCCATCTGGGCGGCTGGCCGATCTCGGTGCTCGGCATCGAGTCCCGGCCCCTGTCGCGCCCCGGGGCGCTTCCGGCCGACGGCCCCGAGCAGTGGACCGCGGGCACGCTCTTCCCCCAAGCGTCGCGCAAGATCGCCCGGGCGATCAATGCCGCCAGCGGTCGCCGCCCGGTTGTGGTGATCGCGAACCTCGCGGGCTTCGACGGCTCACCCGAGTCGATGAGCCGCTGGCAGCTCGAGTACGGCGCCGAGATCGGCCGGGCGGTGGTGAACTTCAGCGGGCCGATCGTGTTCTGTGTCGTCTCGCGCTATCACGGCGGCGCGTTCGTGGTGTTCTCGCAGCTCCTGAACGACGATCTCGAGGCCGTGGCGCTCGAGGGCTCGCGCGCCTCGGTGATCGGAGGGGCGCCGGCCGCAGCGGTCGTGTTCGCCCAGGAGGTGAAGCGACGCACGACAGCCAATCCCCGGATCGTGGAGCTGGATGAGCGGATCCCGGGAGCCGAGGGGATCGAGCGCCAGCGGTTGCGCGAGCAGCGTGCCGCCGCCTGGTCCGAGGTCCACGCGCAGCAGCTCGGAGAGCTGGCCGCGGAGTTCGACTCGATCCACTCCGTGGAGCGAGCGCTTCGGATGGGGTCGATCAGCCGCATCATCGAGCCGGGCAACATGCGGCCGTTCCTGATCGACGCGGTCGAGCGCGGCATGGAGCGTGCGCTCAAACGTGACCACACTGGTCGTGAACTCGCCGGGCTGGCTGACCCGCTCCGTCGCTGACGTCCCGGTGGACGACGGCTGGCTCGGCCCCGGTGAGCGCGAGGTGCTGGCCGGACTCCGGTTCGAGAGGCGCCGCGTCGACTGGCGGCTCGGCCGCTTCACGGCGAAGGCCGCCGTGGTGTGCTGGCTGGGCCTACCCGCCGCCGGGGTGGAGATCGCGGCTGCATCCGACGGCGCGCCGGAGGCCCGCGTCGGCGACGACCCGGCCCCGGTCTCGCTGTCGCTGAGCCACCGTGCCGGGCGCGCGCTCGCTGTGGTGGGCGAGGCGGGCTTTGCGATGGGATGTGATCTCGAGCTGATCGAGCCGCGGAGCCGGGCCTTCGTGACCGACTGGCTTGCGCCGGCCGAACAGGACCTGGTGGCCGATGCCGCCGCCTCCGACCGCGATCTCGTCACGAACCTCCTGTGGACCGCGAAGGAGGCGGCCGCCAAGGCACGACGGGAGGGGCTCCGCCTCGACCCCAGGCACGCCGTGGCAACGCCCACCGGAATCGGTTCCACCGCCCCCGGCTGGCGCCGCCTCGAGGTCCTCTGGAGCGACGGTGGCGGGCGCGCCGCGGGCTGGTGGCGAAGCGAGCCGGACTGGGTGATGGCCATTGTCGGCAAGCCCGCGCCCGGTGTCCCGCGGGCGCTCGACGCCGTGGCGACCGAGCGGGTAATGGACGACGGACCGTAGTTCCCCCGCATCAGGTCAAAGCGACTCCGCCGGATGTGCCGGCCCCGAGTGTTCTGAGCGCGTAGTTGAGTGCGATCACGTCCGGGTTCTGTACCGATGGCATCGTTGCCGGGGTGGCCTACGGTCCGCTGCAGAGGCGGTGGCCGCGAGGGCGGAGCCCGCGGCTTGGGAGTGTCTGCAGGCGGCTTCCGCAAAGGCTTTGTGACGGGACCCGAGTCCCGCGAAGGAGGCAATCCCATGCCAGAGACCAAGGCACAGCGCAGCGCGGCGGCACGCAAAGGTGCGGCCACTCGCAAGCGTCACGCCGCGGAGGCCGCAAAGCCCCCGCAGGGGAGCGCCGTCAAGCGCACCGCGGAGCTCTCCGACGACGTGCTCAAGTCGCTCGAGGCGGGGCAGCGGGCCGCGATCGAGGCGGTGACCAAGTTCGTCGACACTGTCGACCAGACGCTCCCGGCGCTCGGCGAGCGTCCGTCCAGGCGGCAGGAGATCGTCGACGCCGCCATGGAGATGGCCGATGGGCTGGTCCAGACGCAGTACGAGTTCATCCGCAAGGTCGTGAAGAGCGCCGGCACGACGTTGAGCAGAGCGGACGGCGGAAAGTAGGGCCGTTTCGGCTGCGACCGGCACCCAGCGCCCGCGCGGCACGCCCGACGCGTCCGCGCGGCGCTGGGAGTCAGGCGCGCTCGTGGCGCCCGAAGTACCCCGCCCCCGGACCGAGTCGCCGGTGGCTCCCGAGGCCGGCCGCGGTCGCGCGCTGCTCGGCTGCTCTCGGGCTCACCCAGTGCGGGTCACCGAAGAGCTCGCCGTTGACGATGCGGCCGGCGGGCTTGAGGACGCGGGCCATCTCCCGCCAGGCGGCATCCTGGTCGGGGATCTCCCCGAGGGCCGTGACGAGCACCACCGCGTCGAATGTTCCGTCGGGGTAGGGCAGATGCTGTGCGTCGGCGCAGGTCGGCGTTAGATTCTCGACGTCCCGTTCGCGGGCGCGTCGCATCGTGTCGTCGAGCATCGCCTGCTGGATGTCGAGGATGTCGAGCCGGCCGTCCGGCCCGATCCACTCGGCCAGGGGCAGCGTGTAGTAGCCGGTTCCAGGACCGATCTCGAGGATCCGCTCGCCGGGCTGTGGCTCGAGGATCTCGCGCAGCCGTGCGCGGGTGATGAGTGGGTGCGGGGGCTCGAGCCAGAAGCGCTGTGAGTACGGGCACGCTGACGGATGCCGGCGCCACCAGATCGACGCGCCGGCGAGCGACGCTACGCCCAGCAGGCCGGCAAGGCGAGCATCGACGTTGCGGAAGTTCATGATGTCGCTTGCCTGCCGCGGCGCAACAGGGCTTCTATCCGCTTCTCGGTGAGGTCGGCCGGATGCGTCGATGCGATGAAGTCGGTCAGGACCTCGACGAAATGGTCTGGATCGTCGTTGAACGGGAAGTGACCAGCGCCCGGGAAGACCTCGAGCCGGCTGTGCGGCATCAGCTCGTGCGCGCGGCGGCCGTGGTCGGCCGGAATGATGGGATCCTTCGCCCCCCAGATGAGCATCGTCGGCACGTCCTCGGAGAGGTAGAGACGGTCGCGAGCATCGACCCGCTGCCCCCGTGGGTCGATGACCGAGCGTGCGGTGTGGACGAACGCTCGCCGTGCGCTGGAGTCGCCCAGCGAGTCAAGGCCTTCGGCCAAGCCGCGCACGTCGGCGCTCGCCTTCAGCCCGAGACGGCCGAGCACCCGCCCGGCGGCGCGCCCGAGGGTACGCGTGACCGGGCCGAACAGGAGGGGCAGAACGAACTCGGCGCCGGGCAGCGTCGCCGCGCGGAGGGCGAGGCTGACCTCCTCGCCCAGACCGCCGCTGTCAACGAGCACCAGCCGTTCCAGGCGATCCGGGAACTGGTAGGCGAACTGCATCGCGATGCCCCCGCCCAGGGAATGCCCGACGACGGTGGCCTTGGAGACGCCGAGAACCGCGAGGAGGTCGCGCACAACGCTGGCGTGGGCGCCGAGCGAATAGTCGCCGCGCGGCTTGCCCGAACGGCCGTGCCCGGGCAGATCGGGTGCGACGACCGTGTGCCGCTCTGCCAGCCCATTCATCACCGAACGCCAGGTACGTGAACTGGACGTGATCCCGTGGAGGAGCAACACCGCCGGACCGTCTCCGAGCCGGTGGTAGGCGATGCGCTGTCCGTGCAGCTCGACCTCGGGCACGGCGCGGGACGCTACTAAGCGTGGGGTGAGCTCTGCCTCCCGCGGCGTACGAGTTTCGCCCGAATTTCGCCACCCGGCCCGCGGCGTCCTAATGCCCCACCTCGCCAGGGACATGGAGGTCCAGCGCGCACACCTGGTGGTAGGTGCCGCTGGCGCCATGCTCATCGACATCGTGAACCACGTGATCCCGTGGACGGATTCTCCGTCCGCATGCCGGGCAGCGCTCTCGGCGCGTGAAGAGCCGACTGAGTCGTGCGCGGGCCTTGCGGCGCTTGCGTTGATGTCGGAGTTCGGGCTCACGGTCCGCCTGCCTGGTGGATAGCAGACCCCATGACACCGACAACGCCCGGCCCTGGCGACCGCATCGCTGCCAGCGGCCGCCGCGTGCTGGCCGTTCGACTTCGGCATCCGTCTTTGCGTACGTGATGAACAGGCTCGGCGTCCACCCGAACCAGGACCCGCGCGAGAAGGCGCTGCGAGACGCCCTCTACCGCTATCTCCGATCCGCGCCGGACCCGCGGTGAGATCCGTAGCTTTCCGCGATGGCGGGAGACCTCGCCTGGCGTAGGTTGAGTTTACGGAGCCGACATGGCCGACCACCTGACGCCACTGGACGCAGTGTTCCTGGAGCTCGAGGACGGTGACCAGTCCTCGCACATGCACGTCGGCTGGACGCTCGTGTTCGACTCACTTCCCGATGGCGCTCCCGGCGTCGAGCGGCTCGTTTGCCTCCTCGAGGAGCGCCTCGAGCTTCTTCCCCACTTCCGACGGCGGCTCTCG
>CAWFUR010000015.1:0-22047 GCA_963819115.1 uncultured Thermoleophilaceae bacterium
TGGTGCGACGGCTGGAGCGGTAGGCGCTCAGCGGAGGATGCGCGGGGGACGCTCTGTCAGCGGAGCCTCCGACGTGCCAGCCGCGAGCGGAGCCGCCAGCAGCTCCTGACGTCCCCTTCCCAGAGCCACGAACGTGACCCGGTCGGGGGGGTAGGCCAGACGAGGAGCATGGGCCTCGAGCACACTCGCGAATCCCGAGTTCACGAGCAGGTTGGCGAGCGACGGCTTCGTGAGCCAGAAGCTGTCCGGATTGTCCAGCGAAGCCCAGCCGGCCCTGAGGCGCTGCTCCAGCGTGGTCTCGGGAGGATGCTCGAGCACCGAGCGTCCCCAGTACTCCGCACCCGCATGCCTGCGGGCCTCGATCGGGCCAAGCTGGGCCGGATCCGCCCAGAACATGTCGCTCTCCACCGCCCTCAGATCCTCGTCGCCGAGACTGATCTGTGTGTCGACGATGGCCACCCCGTCGCAGACCTCGCGCATCTGCTCGGTGAAGGTGAACAGCTCTGGTGTGTCGAGGTGGTAGAGCAATCCCCAGCAGAGCACCACGTCGAAGCCTCCGTGGGCGCCGCGCCCGAGGCTGCGCACGTCAGCCTGCACGAGCTCCAACCGGTCCAGGCCAAGGGCCTCCTTGGCGAAGGCGGCCTTGGCGATGTTCGCCTCGCGGCCCTCGATGCCGACCACCCTCGCGCCCCTGAGGGCGAACTCACACGCATACAGGCCCTCGTTGCACCCTAGGTCGGCTATCCGCAGCTCGGACCAAGGACGCTTGACGAGATCCTCGATGAGCTGGGCGGCGCGGAGCACCTTCAACTCGTCGCCGAACACCCGGCTTCCGCGGGTGTACACCCCAGATCCCACATGGATGTTGTGCGCGGTCCACTCGCCGTACTGGGCGACGATCTCCTGGCGCCGCGCCTCGAGCTCCTGGGTCCGGCTGTCGGCCGGCTTCTCAGCACGACCGCGCCGGCCGAGCGGGCGTAGCTTCATGAGTCGAGGTCCAAGCTGGGGAGTTGCACGTCCCGAAGTTTTACGGTGTGCGTCGGCGATCTCCGGGGCACGGTGGTTGTCACCCCACCGCGGGCCTGCGCTCGGCCCGGCGCGCACGCAGGTACGCGCTCACCGTGGGCAGGCCGGCACCACCCTGGGGATGCTCGGCCCGCCACTCCCGGGGATCGAAACCTGACGTCTCAACCATCCAGCGGAGTGTGAGCCGACCCGGTATCCACTCGGGCGCCGGGCGCTCCGCGGTGCGGGGGGCGAACGTGGTGTAGCGGGACAGCTCCGGCGGATCGAGAGTCGCCGACTCCAACAGGAGCAGGCCGTCGGGCGCCGTCATCCCCCACAACCGCCCGAGCAGGTTCATCGGCGCCGCCACGCGCTGGAGCAGGCCGCGGCAGTGCACCACATCGAAGCTGCCATGGCGCTCGGGGTCCAGGTCCTCCCACCCGAGGCGCTCGAAGGTCACCCCGCTCGAGTAGACGCCCTCGAGGAAGCGCGCCTGCTCGATCGCGTCCGTCCACTCGCAGCCGAGAACCTCCGCCGCCCCACGGGCCGCGAACGCGAAGCAGTCATAGCCGGCACCGGATCCCACGTCGAGCACCCGCCGGCCCGTCACGTCGTCCGCCACGTGCGGATCGAGGTCGCGCCAGCGCCGCTCGTCCCCAGCCCCCTCGCCCGCCACCAGCCCGAGACCCAGCGGAAAGGGGCCCTCCTCCCACGGCTCGAGCTCCGCCACGCGCACCGCCAACTCCCCGACCACGGCGGGGGTGATGTCCGCCGGCGGCGCGAGGGCGACCGCGGGCGCACCCGTGTCCGCCGGGCCTTCCAGGAGATGCCTGCCGGCCGCATCGCCGAGCGCATCGAGGGCCCGGTCTATCCCCTCCCGGTCGTGCATGCCCGGCTCTACCCCCTGCCCGCCAGGCCGAATCTGGACGCCCAGGGCAACGGGAGCACCCGCTGGTCGAGGCTTCCCGTGACCGGGGCCAGCGGCTGGACGAATCCGAAGAGCTCGCAGCTCACGTACCCGAGGTTGCGCGCCTCGTGGGGCAAGCGGGTGAGCATCTGGTCCCCGGTGACCGGGTGATAGCCGACGTGGAGCGGTATCAGACCGAGCCGGGGGGCCTCGTACATCCAGCCGGCCGGAGCGGCCCCGTTCGGCTCCGGGAGCACGCCGGCGGGGGCGGCCATCCGCGCCGCCGAGGCCACAGCGCGACGCACCATCGCCCGCGCCTTCGGGGCCGGCTCCGAGAAGCCGCGCCAGCGCGCCGGAGCCCCCGACCAACGGACGACCGCATCGAGCGGGGGCCTCCCACCCGGCGGCCGGTGGCGCTCGGTGATCAGGCTGCCGTCGGAGATCCACACCGGCGTGGCTCCCGGCAGGGCCGAGTCGGCCAGTGCACCCAGCTCACCCACGAGCTCGCCCTCCGCCACAGCCCCCACGGCGTAGCGATGGCGGCGCGCCCCGTAGTCCACCGCCTTGGTGATCCCCACAGCGCCGTAGGGCCGCTCGGCCACGGCCTCGAGGCGGGGGCGGATGGGAAAGCGCTCGATGTACCCGATCGTCCGGATCAGGTCCACCTCGCTCAGCAGGGGGTCGTCCGGGAGCGTGACGAGGACCCGCGTGCCGGTCGAGCGGTGGAGCGCGAGCACCAGCGGATCCAGCAGCGGGAAGGGCGCCAGCTCCACGTACCCAAGCTCCTCGGCGCCGGCGGGCGCGGAATGCCACTCGCCGCGCGGGAGCGCCACATAGTCGTCAGCGGTCCGGAGCAGCCGGACCGTGCCCTCGAACGAGGAGAGCCGGAGCATCCCGAGATCCCATTCGACCTCGAAGCCCGGGGGGGAACGGCGATCGTTCGTGACCAAGCGACGCTCGCTTCCGATCTCGCGGTGCCGGGAGAGAAGCACCGCCTGGGGCGGCGTCCACGTGGGTACGGTCAGCCACCTCGGCACGATGGAGGGGCCGGGACCGGGAAGCAGGGGCTCGTTGGGAAGCTCACCCAGCACGCCACCGGACACGGAGATCCATTCATCGCGGGACTCGGCGGCGGCGCCGGGAGCACGTGCCGCGACGTGGCGCCACTCGACCGCGGCCCCGCTGCCGACGAGGAGACGTGTCATGGACGGCACGGGATCGCGCGCGTCCGCCGAAAGTCCGCCCGGAAGGCGCTCCTCCACGCCGCGCCGCCAGATGAGCGTGTGCGGCCGGAGGTCCCCATCCCTGCCCGGCAGCGGCCGGAAGGGATGGCCCGCTTCGGGGCCGGAGTCCGCAAGCGCGATCGCGTCGAGCTCGGGACGGCTCCGAAAGCACCGGAACACCTTCTCCACAAAGGCCCGGTCGGCCAGCAGGGCGCTCCCCGTCTCCCGAGTCGCGGCCAGGAACGATCCACGGGCCACGGCAGACGCCTGCTCCAGAGCCTCGCCGGGGGTTCCGGCGAGCGCCGGGGGCATCCGGCGGACGCGGGGGAAGTCGCCGGTGGCGGGCCACGTGCCCTCGAAGCGCGCAATCAGCTCGATGTCCAGGCACGACTGGGCCGCCAGACGCCCGGTCACCCGCCGGCCCACCTCGCCCGCCGCATCCAGGGGCTCCAGGAGGATGAGCGAGAGCGCGGGCGCCTCCCGGGCCTTGATGTTTCCCTCGTATCCCCTGAACGGCGATACCTCGCCCACCACCTCGTGGAACGGGTCGGACATGTACTCCACCGCGTCCGAGCGGTTGAAGCCCCACTTGCGGTAGCGGAGGGTGGGCCCCCGGGCCGGCTCGCCCCGCACCCCGCGAGCCGCGAGCCGGAGCACGAAGTCCCAGTCCTCGTGCCCGAGATGGATCTCCTCGCGGTAGCGCTCACCCTGGTCGAGGATCTCCCTGTCGAGAAGCGAGCACGTGTCGCAGAAGTTGTGGCGAGTGAGCTCGTAGACGTTGTACGGCGGGGCCTCGAAGTAGTCCTCGCGGTTGCCGAAGAACTGGAGGTTCGGGTAGATGAAGCCCACGTCCTCGCTCGCCTCCGAAAGCTGCTCCACCAAACGCTCGACCGCATCCGGGAGCAGCAGGTTGTCGGCGTCCACCGGCAGCACGTAGCGACCCTCGCAGCGCTCGAAGCCTCTGTTCCTGGCGCGGCTCGGGCCCCTGTTCTCATCTAGGCGGATGAGGGTCACGTCGTCTTGGGAACCCAGTGAGTCGAGCACCTCCAGGGTGTCGCTCTCGCTGGAAGCGTCGTCCACGACGATGATCTCGATCGCCGGGTAGGTCTGCTCGCGGATCGCCTCCAGACACTCGACCAGGACGCGGCCCTGGTTGAAGTGCGGGATCACCACGGACACGAGCGGGGTGCCGAAGAGGGGGCGGTCGCGGAAGCGGATCGGGGTTGCCTCGCGGGGCTCCGCGGCCGGCGGCGGGGGCTCCGCCGGAAGGAGCTTCGCGTAGAGGTCGCCGTGATCTGCGGCCATCCGGCGAAGGGAGAAGCGATCGCGCACCCGCTCGCGGCCCTCGCGTGCGCGGGCCTCGCGCTCGCCCGCGTCAGCCATCAGGCGGCCCAGTGCCTCCACGTAGGCGGGTACGGAGTCCCGCGGCTCCACGAGCGCGGCGCCCTCGCCGAGCAGCTCGCGGTTCCCGGGGAGCGAGGGCGCGACAACGGGAAGGCCCATCGCCATCGCCTCGAACACCACGTACGGCACACCCTCGAAGACGCTGGTCATAAGCAGCAGGTCGCATGCGACGTACCAGCGCTGGAGCGCGCGGGTCGGCGGGTGAATGAGCACGTGGTCCCCCAGTCCGAGGGCAGCCAGCCGCTCCCGGACACGCGGCTCGAGGTCGCCCTCGCCCACGGCGTGGATCTGAAACGGAAGACCGCGGTCCCGGAGCGCCGCGGCCACCTCCACCATCAGGAGGGGATCCTTCTGATCCACCAGCCGCCCGGGGAAGAGGATGTGCACGCGGCCAGCCTCGAGGCCCTCCACCGGAGAGGCCCGCTCCGGCGAGAACTCCTCCTCAGCGTCCACCCCGGTGTGGATCACGCGGATCCGGTCACGCGGCACGCCGTAGTCCTCCACGGCCTGGGCGAGATGCTCGCTCGTGACCGAGAAGCAGTCCACGAGATTGCCGTAGCGCGTGGTGACGTAGCGGACGTAGCCCGAGCGATCGGCCTCCTCCACATGGAGCTGCACCACGACCTTCGGCGGAGCCGCGAGGCACGAGAGGTCGGGCAGCAGGTCATACCCGAGCCGTGAGTTCATCACGTGGAGCACCCGCACCCCGCGCGAGCTGATCAGGTCGAAGATCGCCGAGGGCATGTGCTCGCCGGCCATCAGATCCGGGAGTGCCCAGACCTCCTCCGCGTACGGGACCACCTCGGCGA
Organism: uncultured Thermoleophilaceae bacterium; assembly: GCA_963819115.1. Classification (GTDB taxonomy): domain Bacteria; phylum Actinomycetota; class Thermoleophilia; order Solirubrobacterales; family Thermoleophilaceae; genus JACVRW01. Next base: position 5,349 of record CAWFUR010000015.1, read on the forward strand.
GCCGCCGGTTCGCGGACGGCTGGGTGGTGGCGAGCACGGGCGCGAAGCGGTCCCGGTCGATCCAGCGAAACCAATCGATGGTGCCCTTGTCGGTGCCCCCGTAGTCGACCCAGGGAGCGAGGTAGAGGATCGGGATCCGCGCGCCCGGATCGCCGCTCATGTGGGCCCGGGGCGGGTGGCCACCGCGGCGTAACCCAGGGGAAGGCTTCGCTCCACATCGAGCGGCGCGAGCTCAGCCACCTGACCGGAGAGCTCTCGCAGAATGGCCGCCGCCGCCTCGCGCCGGTCGTCCAGGCCGTCCGGAGCCCGGCCCATCACGTGGGACATGTTCCGCATCAGCTGGGCCAGGGTCGAGAAGCAGTCGTTGCGCGGCTCGACGCTCACGTCCTCGAAGCCCGCCGTGTGGAGCAGGTGCTCGAGGCCCACCGAGGTGTAGCGGTAGAAGTCGAACGGCAGCTCGTGGAGCTCCCACACGAGCGGGACGCTCAGATACAGCCGCCCGCCGGGGCGTAGCACCCGCCACAGCTCCGACAGCACTCGCCCCGGGTCGGGCACGTGCTCGAGGACCTGGGTGAGGAGCACGGCGTGGAAGCTCGCGTCGTCCAGCGGCAGGTCATCCGCGGGCGCCTGAATGTCCATGGCGGCGAGGTCCTCGTGGAGCGAGTTCTCCCAGTCCACCGTGACGTACTCGACGTGCGTGAACAGCTCACGGTAGGGCGCGTCCCCCGCTCCCACGTCCAGCGTGCGCGAGCCCGCCGGCATCTCGCGCGCAGCGCGCATCATGAACTCGAGGATCGGCCCGCGCTCGAGGGGCATCTCCTCCACGAAGCTCCGGAGGTCTTCCGAGATGCCGAGGTGGCCGGTGCTGGAGGTGGGCACGAGTGGAACGCTAGACCGGCCGGATCGCCCGGACGTAGCCGTTGAGCGTCGCGAACTCCCCGGGCGGCCCCGGGTGCTCGCCGAATGTTCCCTGCAACTCGAACCCGGCCGACTCGATCATCGCCCGGAGGGCCAGGCGCCCGGGAACGAACCACCAGGTCTCATCGCCGTAGTACGCCCGCGGCACGAAGCGCACGAGCTCCGCAAGCTCGGAGTCCGCGTGCATCATCGAGCCGAAGAGAAGCGTGCCGCCGGGCACCGTCATGTCCCACAGCCGCGATAGGAGCCCGAGCGGGTCGAGGTCGTGGTAGAGCACACCGTGGCAGTGCACCAGGTCGAAGGACCCGTGCGTATCCGGGTCGAGCTGTTGCCATCCGATCCGCTGGAAGTCCACGCCGCTGCGGTACACCGACTCCAGGAAGAGCGCCTGCTCGATGAACTCGAATGGCTCGCAGGCCAGCACGTGGTCGGCGCCGCGGAGCTTGAACATGAAGGGGTCGTAGCCCGCGTTCGATCCCACGTCCAGGAGCCGGGAGCCCGCGAGATCCACGGGCACCTCGGGGCCGAGGATCACCCAGCGCTGGTCGTTGCGCCACACACCGCCGACCACCAGGTCGCCGCCGAGGAGGAACGGCCCCTGGAGCCAGGGCTGAAGCTCCTCCACGCGTTCGGCCAGGCGGCGCCTCTCCTCCGGCGCCAGCCGAGCGGACAGGTCCGGCGAGAAGCGGACGAGCCCGCTGGGATCGAGCTCCGCCATCCCGGGGTGGTCGGTCCCGAGCTGGCGCTGAACCGCCTCCCTGATCTGGGTCATCCCGTCCGGAGCCGTCACTCCCCCGTCCTCCTGATCCAGAGCGCGCCGCCCTGCCGCTCCCGGTGCGCGGCGAACCCTGGGAATGCCTCGTCCACCAGCCCGGGCTCGTTCTGGATCATCCACTGGACTCCGAAGAGGATCTCGAACCCGCTGTTGAAGGCCAGGAACGCCTTCAGCAGGTAGATCTCGTTCCAGCCCCAGCCCTCGAGCACCCACTGCTGCGGGTACTCCCCGGGGATGAACGCGTCGTGGACGTGCACCACTACGCCGGGGCGAAGGCGTGGGACGATCTCGCCGAAGATCCAGGCCACGTCGCCGCCGGTCTTCACCGTGTGCGCGGTGTCCACGAACAGAACATCGCCGGGCCCCAGCTCCGCGAACACGGCCGGTGGGGTGTCCTGGACCGCCTCGACCCGCAGGCCGGAGATGCCCGGGACGCCGGCCGTGAGGAACTCGCGCGGGTAGGGCTCGATGCAGGTGAAGTCCATGGCGCCACCCAGCAGCTCGCGGTTCACCCGGGCGGTGACCAGCGACGAGTAGCCGGAGCCGATCTCGATCATGCGGGCGGGGCGCAGGTGGCGCAGGAGCCCCTCGAGCACCCACGCGTCAAGGGGCGGGTACTGGTCGTTCTCGGCCCAGTACTCGCTCGCGTCCGCCGTCTCGGACTCGGCGAGCTGAAGGCGCTCCTGGCGCGCGAAGACCTCCCTGGCCAGGCGCCGCTGCCCGTCGGGATTCCAGTCGATGCCGGGGGTGGGACGAGGCGCTGGCGGCCATACCTGCGACCTCCGCGGCTGCCGCGCCAGCTCCCTGCTGTCGGGCAGCGGCGAGTAGTAGTGGCCCAGCGGGAAGCGGCATGCCACCTCGGGCTCGGCAGGGGCGCCCGGCTCCGGCCGCTGTTCGGGGACGCGGCGCCTTCTGATGCGGTCGGCGAGGGCCTGTGGCACGCGGTTCGACACAGGCGGGCACGGTAGCTCAGTCCGCCCCAGGAACACCGTCGTCTCCTGCGCGGGACCGGCGGAGCCGGGTGCTAGCGTCGGTCGCTTGAGCTCGGGGCTCAAACCCGCGCGCGATCGACCGGTGGGCCGGCCGCAGCCACCTTCCGCCGTTGTGGTGGAGGGGGTGGACAAGGCCTTCCGTCTTCCGCACCAGCAGTACACCACGCTCAAGGAGCGCGCCCTCCATCCCTTCGCCGGGCGCGGGCACGACGTGCTCCAGGCGCTGCGGGACGTGAGCTTCGACGTGCGCGAGGGGGAGTTCTTCGGAATCGTCGGCCGCAACGGGAGTGGGAAGAGCACGCTGCTCAAGTGCCTCGCCGGGATCTACGGGATCGACTCCGGGGACATCAGGCTGCACGGCCGGCTCTCCCCATTCATCGAGCTCGGTGTGGGCTTCAACCCAGATCTCACCGCGCGCGACAACGTGATCATCAACGCGATCATGCTCGGGCTCACGCGCAAGCAGGCCAACGAGCGCTTCGACGAGATCATCGCCTTCGGCGAGCTCGAGGACTTCCTGGACCTCAAGCTCAAGAACTACTCGTCGGGGATGAGCATCCGGCTCGGGTTCTCCGTGGCGGTGCAGGTCGATGCCGACGTTCTGCTCATCGACGAGGTGCTCGCCGTGGGGGACGCCTCGTTTCAGCAAAAGTGCTTCGACCGCTTCCAGCGCCTGAGTGCCGAGGGCAAGACGATCCTGTTCGTGACCCACGACATGTCAGCCGTGGAACGGTTCTGCGACCGCGCGATGTTGCTCGACTCAGGGCGACTCGTGGCCATCGGCGACCCGGAGGAGATCTCGCAGCGCTACCACGAGGCGAACTTCGGCCGCCCGGCGGCTAATGCCGAGGTCGAGGCGGGCGACCGCGAGATCCGGATCCGGCGGGTCTGGTGCGAGAACGAGCAGGGCGAGCGGATCGTGGCCTCGAGCCAGGGCGACACCTGCGCCGTCTGTCTCGAGGTGGAGTTCCGGGCACTGGTCGAGAACCCGATGCTCACGGTGTCCTTTGCCAACAACATGGGCCACACGATCTTCGTGGCCACGACCTTCACGCATGGCCCACTGGGGCGATTCGATCCGGGAGAGAGCGCCATCGCACGGTTGTCGTTCGAGAACTGGCTTGCTCCCAGCCGCTACGTCCTGACCCCCGCCGCAACCGTCTGGGAGCCCGAGCCCCGGGTGATCGACCGCCGCGAGGAGGCCGCCTCGCTGATCGTGGAGGGCGGCGGGTTCACCGGCGGCGTGGCCGACCTCCCCACCGAGCTGGAGCTGCGGCGCTCATGAACGCCCAGACGGCCGTCTCGCGCTACCGGGGACCGTCCGCGGTCGGCGACGACCTCCGCCGCTTCGCCGCCCTCACATGGATGCTGGCCGTCACCGACTTCAAGCTGCGGTTCTTCGGCTCGGCGCTCGGCTACATGTGGACCTTGATGCGGCCGCTGCTCCTGTTCGGGGTGCTCTACTTCGTGTTCACCGAGGTGGTGCGCATCGGGGGCGATATTCCCCACTACCCGGTGGTCCTTCTCAGCGCGATCGTGATGTTCACGTTCTTCTCGGAGACCACCAGCCGCGGAGTCACGTCGCTCATCGAGCGGGAGAACCTGCTTCGGAAGGTCCGCTTCCCGCGCCTGGTGATCCCGCTCTCGGTGTCGCTGCACGCGCTCTTCAACCTTGGTCTGAACCTGATCGTGGTGTTCGCGTTCGTGCTGGCCACGGGTGTGGAGCCGCGCGTGAGCTGGCTCGAGGTCGTGCCCCTCCTCCTCCTGCTGGTCATCTTCGCCACCAGCGTGGCGATGCTGGTGGCCGCGCTCTACGTGCGCTACCGGGACATGCAGCCGATCTGGGAGGTGGCGCTTCAGATCCTCTTCTACGCCTCGCCGATCATCTACGTGATCTCGTTCCTGCCGGACCGCCTCGAGCGTCCCGCCATGGCCAACCCGATCGCCAGCATCGTGACCCAGTGGCGCTACGCGGTGATCGATTCCACGGCCCCAAGTGCCGGGGAGGCCATCGGGGGAGGCGTGCGGCTGCTGATACCGCTCGCGGTGGTGCTGGCCACGTTCGCGCTCGGCCTCTGGGTCTTCGCGCGCGAGGCGCCGCGTATAGCGGAGGACCTGTGACCCCAGAAGACGCCGAGGCCCTGCGCGCGCGCCTGGAGGAGCTCGAACGCGAGCGCCATAACCAGACAGCCCGGGCCAACGCCGCGCTTGCGGCCGCGCAGGATCGCAACTACTGGCTCGACCGCTGGAACGTGGACCTGAACGCGCTTATGCGCCGGCGCGGGGCGCGCCAGGCCCGTGCTGTGCTCGGTGGCACCAGGCAGCTGGTCCGGGCGGCGAGAGCCTCCCGCGCCCGCGCCCGCGCCATCCCCATGCTCGCCACCGAGACGGCGGCGCCGCCCGCGCCGTCCACCGTCGCGCCGGCCGGCCCGCTCGTGCGAACCATCTCCCCCGACCCGCTGGTCGCCGCGCCCGTCACCGAGCTGCTCCACGGGCGGCTCGAGCCGGCGGAGATCACGGCCATCGAGTCGCGCCTGGACCCCGGGCAGTCTGCGGAGCTCGCGGCCGCGGATCCCACCGAGCGGCGCCGCCTGCTGCTCGCCTTCGCCGCGCATCACAACGTGGAGTCGGCCCTTGAGCGCACCGGCCTCAGCGCGGCCATGCCCGGGGCGGGCGTGCACCCCATGGCCGAGGACCCACGGGCGGCAGGCGGCTCCTACTACTACGCCGACCTCGTGGTGGATGCCCTGCGCCAGAGCGGGTACGACTTCGCCCCGGGCCACTCAGGCCTCGACTTCGGATGCTCCTCGGGCCGCGTGGTCCGGGTCCTGGCCGCGGCCGGGCCGGAGATCGCCTGGTACGGGTGCGACCCGATCCCCGGCGCGATCGAGTGGGCGCAGGCCAACCTGCCGAACGTCTCCTTCGCGGTCAGTCCCGAGCACGCGCCGCTGCCCTACCCCGACCACCACTTCGAGTTCGTGTTCGCGATCTCCATCTGGAGCCACTTCGCCGAGGACGCGGCGCTGGACTGGCTGGCCGAGATGAGGCGGATCATCAAGCCCGCCGGCCGGCTCCTCATCACCACCCGCGGCGAGCAGGCGATCACCCACATCCGCGCCGAGGGCCGGCGCTCCGCCGGCCAGCTGGCCGAGGTTCGCGACTCCCTTGTGGCCAATGGCTACTGGTACGCAGCCGAGTTCCGCGAGGGGGGCGACCACGGCGTGGCGAACCGCGACTGGGGCACGTCCTTCCTGAGCGCCGAATGGCTGCTGGCAAGGGCCACGCCGAGATGGCACGTGGCCTTCTTCCGGCCCGGCCGCGTGGAGGGGAACCAGGACCTCTACGTGCTCGAGCCGAGGTAGCCGGATGCGCTCGGCCTCCGTCGTCATCCCGGTGCGGGACGGGGGACCGCTGCTCCGGCGGGTGCTGGACGCGGTGCGGGATCAGGGCGAGCTGGAGCTCGTGGTGGTGGACTCGGGATCCACCGACGGCTCGCTGGAGCTGGCCCGCTCGTTGGCCGACGTGATGGTGGAGATCCCGCCGGCGGAGTTCGGGCACGGCCGCACGCGCAACCTGGCCGCCGAGCGCAGCTCGGGGGAGCTGATCTGCTTCCTCACGCAGGACGCGGTGCCCCAGCCCGGCTGGCTCGCCGCCCACCGGGAGGCCTTCGAGCTCGATCCGCGGGTGGGAGCGTCATTCGGCCCCCACCTGCCGAACCCGGAGACCACGCCGATGATCGCCCGCGAGCTGCTGGAGTTCTTCGCCGGGTTCTCTCCCGACGGCGGGCCCACGCTGCAGCGATCGGGCGGGCTCACCTTCCTCTCGAACGTGAACGCCTGCTACTCACGGGTGTGCTGGGAGGAGATCCGCTTCGAGGATCTCCCCTACAGCGAGGACCAGGCGTTCGGAGTCGCCATGTTGGAGGCGGGCTGGGTGAAGGTCTTCCACCCCGACGCCGCCGTGCGCCACGCCCACGAGTACGGCCCGCTCGACTTCGTGAAGCGCTACTTCGACGAGTACCGCGGGCTGAACGAGACCAGCGGGCACGTGGAGCCCCTGCGCCCGAGCGCCGCGCTCCGGGGGGTGACGGGCGACGCGCGCTGGATGCGCGACCGGGGCGTGCCGGCTCGCGAGATCGTGCGCTGGCTCGGGCGCTCGGCGGTGCATCACGGCGGACGCCGTGTGGGCTCCGCCCTCGGCTCTCGCGCGGATCGCCTGCCCTCCCGGGCGCAGCGCGCGCTCTCGCTGGAGCGCCGTGGAGCCGCCGCCCCCGCGCCGCCTTCCGAGGAGGTGCCCCGGGGGACCATGGTCGAGGGGGGACGGAACCCCTACGAGGCCCTCCTTCGACTCGGCCGCGACGGGGTCGCTCCCCTGGACGACCCGGTGCCCGGGATGGCCGACCGGCCGCTCCACGTGGCCACGGTGATCCCGCCCTTCGGGCCCGGCAGCGGCAGAGGAATTGCTTGTTGAGCAGCTCGTCGACGGTGTCGGCGGTGTTGACCTTGGTGACAAGCGCGTCGGTGATGGTCGTGGAGATGCCCGCTTGCACCTCAGGATTGGCGATGAGGGGCCCGACCGTGTCGATGTACCGCTCACTGTCGATGATCGTGTCCGGTGACCCCAGTGGCCGACAAGCGCAATTGGCGTCAGAAGTCCGGCGATGATGAAGATGATGAGCGCGGCGACGGACCGAGCACCCCACCGATTCCGGGTTGCAGTGTCCACACTCATGTCAGCCTCCAGAGTCGCCAGTGGTGCGGACTCTATTGCCCGAGTATCGCCGATACCAGAAAGCTGTTGCGCACGAGCAGCACGCCGACAGCCGCGTACGTCCACGGTGTCTCGCCGCTGGTGGGGGAAATGACTGGCCAGATACAGCGATTCCAGCGACCAGGCAGACGTTGACGATCATGTCGAAGAGCGCGAACACCCGACCAAGGTGGTCATCGGGAATATGACTCTGCACCAACGTGTCCGAGCAGACCTTGACCGCCTGGCCAGCGAACCCGAGGCTGGCGGCACCCAGCAGAAGCACCGGAAAAGTCGGAGTCATCGCGCCGACGACGATGAGCGCGATGCCCAGCGTTCCTGCCTGCATGAGTGCGAAGGCCGACCAGACGACCTCGCCCAGTCGCCGGCTCGCGGCGGGCGTGAGCACCGCTCCGATCAGTGCTCCGGAGGCGGCCGCGCCGGTGAGGTAACGCGAACTCGTTGAGTGCGCTGTCCGCCGCCGTGAGGTCATTGAACGTGTACCTGACCAGCAGCAGGCCCACCGGCGGTCAGGACGCCGAAGGCGATGCGATGGACGCCGACGACGGCGATTGCCCGGCCGGCCGCTGCGTGGATCCGCAGCTCGCTGGATTCCCTCGACCAGGCCGACCGCAACCCCGCGGACAGTGTCCGAGGGGCGCTCGCCGTCGGGGCCAAGGCGATCGGCCGCGATGAGGACGGCGATTGCCGCTGCCACGAGGTACGCGACGAGCGCGCACCCGAGAACGATCGCGCTGCCGTGTCGCCTCCCCCGAGCGCCGACCGCAGCGCGACTCCGCCAAGGCGCCGATTGCCGCCATGAGCGTCCCTGCGGTTGGGGTGAGCGCGTTTGCCGTGACCAGGTCCGTCCCGCGACGACGTGTGGGAGTGATGCGGACAGGCCGGCCAGCACGAAACTGCCGATGCCCAGGACGACGAGGACGGACAGGCCGAGCGCGAAGCCGTCATTGGCCCTCAGGACGAGGACGATCACGGGAATGGTCAGCAGCGCCTTGAGGACGTTGGCGCGCACGAGCACGTTGCGCGCTGCCAACGGTCGAGGAACACGCCCGCGAACGGGCCGATGAGCGAGTAGGGCAGCAGGAGGATCGCGAATGCGGCGGCGACCTTCGCCGCATTGGGCTCACGCTCTGGTGAGAACAGCACGAAGGTCGCGAGGGCGGCCTGCAGGAGGCCGTCGCCGAGCTGGGCGACGAGGCGTACGCCGAACAGGCGCCGGAAGTCACGTCCGGCGAGTACTTCGCGAAGAGCCGGCAGCGCCACCACGTCGTGACGCTACTCGACGACGAACGGCACGAGTCGAGCTCGAGCGCCGAACTAGGAGATGGTGCCTGCGATGAAGTCCTCGACGGCCTGCTTGGCCTCGTTGTCGTTGTACTGCACGGGCGGGGACTTCATGAAGTAGCTGCAGGCCGACAGGATCGGGCCGCCGATGCCGCGGTCCATGGCGATCTTCGCCGCAGCGGACGGCGTCGATGATGACGCCGGCGGAGTTAGGGGAGTCCCACACCTCGAGCTTGTACTCCAGGCTCAGCGGGACGTCGCCGAACGCGCGACCCTCGAGGCGCACGAAGGCCCACTTGCGGTCGTCGAGCCAGGCGACGTAGTCGCACGGGCCGATGTGCACGTTGTCGCTGCCCATGTCGTGCATTGAGCTGCGACGTGACGGACTGGGTCTTGGAGATCTTCTTCGACTCGAGGCGATCGCGCTCGAGCATGTTCTTGAAGTCCATGTTGCCGCCGACGTTCAGCTGTAGGTGCGGTCGAGGATCACGCCGCGGTCTTCGAAGAGCTTGGCGAGCACGCGGTGCGTGATCGTGGCGCCGACCTGGCTACTTGATGTCGTCGCCGACGATCGGCAGCCCGGCGTCGGCGAACTTCTCGGCCCACTCCGTTGGTGCCGGCGATGAACACGGGGAGGGCGTTGACGAAGCCGACGCCGGCGTCGATGGCGCACTGCGCGTAGTAGCGGGCGGCGTCCTCGGAGCCGACGGGCAGGTAGCACACGAGCGACATCGACCCTGGCGTCGCTGCAGCGCCTGCGACGACGTCGACCGGCGCTTCGTCGGACTCGGTGATGGTCTCGAGGTAGTACTTGCCCAGACCGTCGAGGGTCGGGCCGCGCTGGACCGTGATGCCGGTCGGCGGCACGTCGGCGAACTTGATCGTGTTGTTCTCCGACTGGCGACGATGGCGTGCGCCAGGTCTTGGCCGACCTTCTTGGCGTCGACGTCGAACGCGGCGACGAACTCGACGTCGCTGACGTGGTAGTCGCCGAACTGCACGTGCATCAGGCCGGGGACGAAGTCGCCGCGGGGTCGGCGTCCTTGTAGTACTCGACGCCTTGGACCAGCGACGACGGCGCAGTTGCCAACGCCCGCGATGGCTACGCGTACCGAACCCATGGTTACTCCTTTGTCGTGTCCCCGAGACTGTGCGTCTCAGAGCTTGATGGTGTGCTGGTCTGCTTGCGATTGCTCGTCGTCGATCAGCTCGTTGAGCCAACGAACTTCGCGCTCGACGGAGTCGAGGCCGTGGTTCTGCAGTGCGGGGTGTAGTCGTCGAGACGCTCGCGCGGTGCGGGCGAACGAGCTCCCGCAGGTTGTCGAGGCGCTCCTCGAGGCGGCCGCGGCGTCCGACCAGGATGCGCATGCCGGGTGTCGGCGTCGGTGCGGCCGAAGAAGGCGAAGTGGACGCCGAAGCCCTCGTCGTCCCACGCCGCGGGGCCGGACTCGGCGAGCAGGTGCTGGAAGTGCTCCTTGCCGTCGGCGGTGAGCTGGTAGACGATCTTCGACGCGCTACGGGGTGCGGGGCCCAGGCGTCGGGGTCGGCGCGACCTCGGCGATGAGCCCCTGGCGCACTGAGCTCTTTGAGGCAGGGGTAGAGGGAGCCGTAGGACAGGGCGCGGAACGGCGCCGAGCTGGCTGGACAGCCGCTTGCGCAGCTCGTAGCCGTGCATGGGTGACTCGTGGAGGAGCCCGAGAACGGCGAACTCGAGCACGCCGCTGCCGCTTGGCCACGCGCCGCTCCTCTCGACGATGAGTCGGCACAACATATCAAGTCGATATATCGACGGCAATACATCGAGCGGTTCGTAGAACGATGCGATCATGGCGTCCACCTCGCAAGTCGGCGATCCGCGGCACGATCGCCCGCGGCGCACCCGGCCGACGCCGCCGTGACCGCGAGCCGATGGGTCACCCCGGAGAGCAGTCAGCGATCCGCCGTGGTCGCAGCGTCGGTCATCGACTACGCGCTGCAGCGGCGGGCCGCCCTGCTGCGCCGTTCGGCACGGCGGGCTCTCCTCGGACCTGTGCGACGCCGACCCGTATCTGCTGCGGGCAGCGCAGCACCACGGGGTGCCGGCCGACCGGCCTTGCCCGGTGTGCCGCGACGACGAGCTGGCCGAGCGTCACCTACGTCTTCGGCGACGAGCTGGGCCCGTACTCAGGGGCGGATCCGGGCACCGCGCGAGCTGGACGCGATGGCCCGCGAGTTCGGCGAGTTCCGGGTCTACGTGGTCGAGGTCTGCCAGCGCTGCTCGTGGAACTACCTGGCGACCACCTACGTCCTCGGTGACGGCGCGCCCGCGACGCGCTCTGCGCGCACCGCGGCGACCCGGTTCGCTGAGCGGCGATCGGCGGGGCGCGGAACGGGCCCGACGGCCGGTCCGTCACCGAGCGACGGAACCTTCGCGCCGGTCAGCCGCTCGCGGGCGCATCCGCCGAGGAAGCGCCCCGTGCGCATCGAGAGGCACCGGCGCACGACGGCCCGCCGCGAGCGGCGACGGATTCGTTCCGTCGTGGCGTCAGGTGCTCAGTCTGGCGCTCTCGGCGTGATCGCGCTGGATCGGCGGCGTTCACCACCCTCTACGCGAGGATCGACGTGCCCGCGCCCAACGAGCTCGCCACCAGCCGAGACGACGATCGTCTACTACGCCGACGGCAAGACCGAGTATCGGTCGCGTACGCCGATGTCAACCGCGAGATCGTGACGCTCGACCGGAGTCCCGACCACGTCAACACGCCGTCCTCGCTGCGGAGGACCGCGGGTTCTACGACCACGACGGCATCTCGCCGGCGGGGATCGCGCAGGGCGCTCTGGAACAACCTCAGCGGCGGCAGCACCCAGGGGGCTCGACGATCACCCAGCAGTACGCAAGAACGCCTACCTGACCCAGGAACGCTCGTGGACCGCAAGGTCAAGGAGGCGATCCTGGCCATCAAGCTCGCGACGCTGCCAGAGCAAGGACGCAGATGCTCGAGGACTACCTCAACACCATCTACTTCGGGCGCGGCGCCTACGGCATCCAGGCGGCGCCAGGCCTACTTCGGCAAGGACGTCGAGGAGCTCACGTGCGCAGGGCGCGGTGCTCGCCGCGATCATCAGGTCCCCCAGCAGCTACGACCCGAGACGCGAACCGGCAGGCGCTGCAGGCCCGGTGGACTACGTGATCCCGGGAATGGTCGAGCAGGGCTGGCTCAGCGGCAGATGCAGCGCGACAACGCCGAGCTCCCGAAGATCAAGGCTCGACCCGAAGGGCCGCTCTCAGCGGGGCAGACCGGGTACATGCTCGACGATGGTCGAGGACCGAGCTTCGAGGGCTCGGCTTCAACGACGCCGAGATCGACGGCGGCGGCCTGCGCATCACGACGACGTTCGACCCGCAGGCGCAGGCGGCGGCGACGGCGGCCGTACGGAAGGGGGTCCCGCCGCCGCGCAACAAGGGGGTGCGATCGGACTAGCTGCCGTACGACCCAGGAACGGGCGAGATCGTCGCCATCTACGCCGGCAAGAACTGGGAGAAGAGCCAGATCAACAACGCCACTCGGCCGTTCGCAGGTGGGCTCGACGTTCAAGCCGTTCGCACTCGCCGCGGCGACGGAGAAGGAGGTGCCGCTGACCTCGGTGTGGAACGGAGACTCCCCGTCGACGGTCGACGGCTACACGTTCTCCAACTATGGCGACAAGTCCTACGGACCAGTGACCTTGCTGCAGGCGACGGAGAACAGCATCAACTCCGCGTACGTCGAGATGGAGTCGAGCATCGGCGTGAAGTCGGTCGCCGACGCAGCCGTACGGGCCGGCATCCCCGCGGACACTCCCGGCATGGACCTCGACGACCTCAACTTGACCTTCGTCCTCGGCACCGCCTCGCCATCCGGGCTCGAGATGGCGAACGCGTACGCGACCTTCGCGGCGCGCGGTGCACGCGCGACCACGACGGTGCTGAAGGAAGTCGTCGGGCCGAACGGCGGGCTGCTCTTCCGTTCGACCCCGAGCACGAGGCCGCGTTCGACTCCGACATCGCCGACACCGTCAGCTACGCACTGAACCGGTCGTGACCAACGGACGGGAGGTGCGGCGCTCGCGCTGGGCGCCCGCGGCCGCGAAGACGGGCACGACCGACGACAACAAGAGCGCGTGGTTCGTCGGCTACACCCCGCAACTGGCCGCGGCCGTGCTGATGGCCAAGGAGGACGAGACGGACTGCCGGTGTCGCTGTCGGGACCGGCGGGCCTGTCGACGGTGACCGGGGTTCGTTCCCCGCCGCGATCTGGACCGCGTTCATGAAGGGCGCCTCGAAGGACTGCCGGTCGAGAGCTTCCCGAAGCCACCGAAGTCCGTCGCTGGCGCCGATGGACTGCCCGGAGGCCATCGAGGGCGATGTCCCGGTCGGCTGCCCGTCGCCGACCGTCGTCACGGAGTTCGCCCCGACCCGTCCGCGGATACACTCCCGTCCGACGAGCCGCCCCGGCGGTCAACCAGCCAGTCGCCGGACGCTGGACTGTTCTCCAACGAGCCGGTTCCCACGCCCGATCCTGCAAGTGCCACGCCGTCACCGCCGGTCGAGGAAGGTAGGCCCGAGTGACCCCGCGCTCACCGATCACCTGCCGTCCGATGAGGATCCGGTGGTCGCGTCGAGCGTGGGATGGCTCGGTGGGCGGGTCGGTCGACGAGCGCGTATCGGCGGCACCTGGTGGAAGCCGGTTCGCAGTGCTCGTCGTGCTGGCCGCGATCGGCTACATCATCGGCTACCTGGTCGACCTGCCCTGTCGCAGCAACGACTGGGCGATCCCGACCGATACGAACCTGTGCTACACCGACATCTCCCCGCTGTACTCATCCGCGGCTTCGCCGACGGGATCATGCCGTACCTGAATCCGAACCCGACAGGCCAGAGCCTGCAGTACCTGGAGTACCCGGTGCTCACTGGTGCGTTCATGCAGGTCGCGTCGATGATCACGCGGCATCGGGGGCGTTGTCGCCGGCGTGGACAAGGCCGTCGTCTTCTTCGACGTCAACGTGGTGCTGCTTTCGTCGCCCTGGCCGTCACCGTCGTGGCCACCGCGCTCACGGTCCGCCGTCGCCCGTGGGACGCGGCGATGGTTGCCCTCGCGCCGACGGTGATCCTCGGCGCGACATCAACTGGGACCTGCTTCCGCTCGCGTTCGTCGGCGGTCGCGCTGCTCTGTGGTCGCGCAACCATCCGTTCGCGGCCGGGATCCTGCTCGGCCTGGCGGTTGCCGCGAAGTTCTATCCGCTGTTCTTCCTTGGCGCGTTCCTCGTCCTGACGTTGCGCACGGCGCGATGGCGCGCTTCGGCGCTCTGCTCGGTGGCACCGTCCTGTCCTGGCTCGTGGTGAACGTCCCGGTCTGCTCTCGCGAACGCGGAGGGCTGGTCGTTCTTCTACCGGTTCAGTCGGCTTCCGTGGCGAGGACTTCGGCTCGCTGTACTTCGCCATGACGCAGGCCGGACTGCCGTCGATACCCGCGGACAACCTCAACCTGGTGGCAACCGGCGGCTTCCTCATGCTGTGCGCGGCGATCGGCTGGGTCGCGCTGTCGGCCCCACGCCGTCCGCGACTGCCGCCCTGCTCTTCCTGATCGTCGCCGCCTTCGTGCTGACCAACAAGGTCTACTCACCGCAGTACTCGCTGTGGCTGGTCCCCCTTGCGGTATGGCGCGCCCGCGCTGGCGCGACTTCCTCATCTGGCAGGTCGGCGAGGTCATCTACTTCGCCGCGATCTGGTGGTTCCTGGTCGGGTACGGCATCGAGGATCAGCAGGGACTGACCGGGCAGCAGTACGCGTTCGCGACGCTGATCCACTTCGCCGCGACGATCTACTTCGCCGTGATGGTGCTACGCGACATCTACTCCCCGCAGCATGACCCGATCCGCAACGACGGGTTCGCCGAGGACACAGACGATCCGGGCGGCGGTCCTTACAACAACGCCCCGGACCGATTCACATTGGGGAGCCGCGTTCCGCGGCCCTGACCCATTTCGCGTCGCCTACGCGAGGCCAAGAACGGCATCAAAGCGCGACGTCGTAAAGCGCACGTCCGCGGGCATGCGGTCGCCGACCGCAGGAATGACACAGCCCTTCGGCAGCCACACCATCGAGGCGTGCTGGTGCGGGGGCTCGGCGAACCAGCGCTGCGGCCCGCCCACCGGAACGGCGACAGCGCGCGACCGGCCGCGTCAAGGGCGCCGGTACCCGCGGTGACGACCCGCTGGCGCAGCACGCGCGGCGTCGGCGCGGTCAGGCCGATGCCGTGCGACGTGCCGCCGGAGACGACGACGAGCGTGCCGTCCTTCGGCCCGGTCCGCTGCCGGTAGCCGACGTGCGCACCGGCGGGCAGCGGATGAACCGCGAGGACGGTGCCGGCGGCGCGCAGCGCGTCGCGGTCGCCAAGCCACAGGCGCGTGCCGACGCGGTGTCGCACGGTGACGTCCGGCACGGCTGCGGCGACGACGGGGAGCTCGTCGTCGGTCAGGTGGGAGACCCACACCCGCGTCGATGGCGCGTTGTGTCCGGACCACACGTCGGTCTCGCGCCTGCCACAGTCCGGCCCAGCGAACGGCCTCGCGGGTCTTGGCGGTGATCCGCGACTCACCGGCGGGCGCCACCTCGTCCGCCGGCTGGGCGATCGGCAGGTGCAGGGCGAGACCCTCGGCGAGGACGCGCCCGCGGGCGAACGCCTCGACGCACCAGCGGGTCGGCGAGGGTCCGCACCAGATCGGGCTCATCGAAACCGAAGCGGTGCATCGAGGTCTGCGCCTCGAGCACGACGCGCACCGAGCCCGGCCCGTCGGCCAGTGCGAGCAGGGCCTCGTGCGAGGCGACGGTGCGGATGACGCGACCGGCGTTCAGGTCCTGGGCGACGGCCCACCACAGCTCGGCCGCGAGCGTGTCGCGCGGGTCGAACGGCTCGAGCACGACGATGTCGAAGGAGCCCTGCGCGGCGACCTCCGGGACCTCCGCCACTGTCCCGACCGCGACGGTGTCGGCCTGCAGGCGCAGCGCCTCGCCGACCAGAGTCCGCTGGCCGAGGCCGTAGCCGTTGCCCTTGATGACCGGCACGATCGGTGCGCCTGCGGCGCGGCCGACCGCGTCCGCGACCTCGTCCTGATGGCGCGCCAGCGTTCGGCCGTCGACCGTTACGGCGAAGGCCATGTCATCACCCTTCCGGGACATGGTAGGTGCGGAACCCCTTGGCCCACAACGGCCTCAGCACGTAGTCCCACTCGCCCACATACTCCTGCGCGACCCGCCCGTGCCCACCTTGAACTGGACGAGCCCGTAGCAGGTGGTCGGCCGGGTCGAGCGTGTCCGCGATGCCGCGCAGGTCGTACACGGCGCAGCCGGCCGCGTGCGCGTCCTGACCATCCGCCACTGCAGCGCGTTCGACGGACGGACGTCCCGGTCGGCGGTCGTCGACGCCCCGTAGGAGTACCAGGCGTGGTCGCCGACAGTGATCATCATCGTGGCGGCGGCGAGTGGCCGGCGTGCTGGGCGACGTACAGCCGTAGCCGGCCCGGAATCGCGGAGTTGAGGGCGTCCCACATCCGCTCGAAGTAGGCGAGGCCCGCGCGGGGTGAAGCCGTCCCGCTCGGCCGTCTCGACGTAGACGGGGTGGAACGCGGCGAGGTCCTCGCGCGTGCCCTCGCGGACCGTGACGCCCGCCTTCTCGGCCTTGCGGACGTTGCGCCGCCACAGCTGGTTGAAGCCGGCGAACACGTCGTCGGTCGTCGCGTCGGCGAGTGGCACGCGGAACACGTAGCGGGGCTGGACGTCGCCGAAGCCCGCACCGGCGGACGGTGGCTGCGTCCAGCCGGTCGCGGTGAGCCGCTCGACGAGCTTGGCCGCCGGCCCGCAGTGCCAGTCGGCCAGCACCTCGCTGATGCATCGCGGGGGGGCGAGGCCGGGAGGCGTGGCCTTCCATTCGGCCATCGCAGA
>CAWFUR010000016.1:0-17232 GCA_963819115.1 uncultured Thermoleophilaceae bacterium
TGGTGCGGCGCATGGAGCGGTAGACGAGCGGCTAGCGGCGGCCGCGGAGCAGCGCCATCCCGTTGCGGAGCAACGCGGTGGCCCGCCAGCTGCGGCTGGAGGCGATGGCGTGAACGCGCTCCTCGAGCTCGCGCACGTAGTCGTCCTGGTCGCCCGCGTCGCTGACGGCAGGCGACGGCATGAACAACGCCAGCCCCGGGAGATCTGCGATGGCCTCCGGGAGCGCCCGCCGGTACGGGCGCATCGCGCGCAGCCTGCTCTCCTCGGGCGACAGCGCCCGGGAGGCGGCCGCCTCCTGGTCGTACTCCAGCAGGGCCTCGGGAACAACCTCGAATCGCATCCCGGCGAGAGCCGCCCGCGAGAGAAGGTCGCGTCGCCTGACGTCAGGGGGCCCATCGAGCTCGAAGCCGCCCAGACGTTCAAAGGCGTCCCTGCGAATGAGCGCGCCACCCACCCCGAAGCAGTCGTAGTGAAGGCCCGCCGCCGCCGAGCCCCCGAGCGGGACGGTGCCCCGCCACAGAAGAGGCGCGCCGTCCGCCGTGCGCGGGTAGGTGGCCGCGCAGGTCACGACCTCGGCGTCGCTCACCCGCGCCGCGGCAGTCAGCGTGGAGAGCAGCGCGGGAAGAGCGGCCGATGCCGCATCGCACAGAAAGAGCCAGTCCCCCGCGGCGGCCTCGGCGGCCGCACGGTCCAGCTCCCCCTCCGGGCCTTCGACCACCTGCCAGCCGGCATCGCGGAGGCGGCCCGCCTCAGCGTTCTCCCGTCCCTCCGGAAGGGCCACCACGAGCTCGATCTCCGGACGGTCCTGGCGTTCGTAGCTAAGGCGCGCGCGCCCCAGCAGCATCGGCTCGTGCCCTCCCGCGAGGCAGACCGACACCGACGCGCGCACCGCATTGTCCGCCGGCAAGGGCGACCGGCTTGCGGACCTGGCCGCCGCTCGCTCATGCCACTGAATCTGCACGCGTTGAGTGGCCTCGGGGTCTGCTGCGAATCGCGGGCGCGCCACATCGCGGCCGGTCGCTGCGCGACGTACGGCCGCGGCCAGCGGCTCGGCACTCAGGCCGGCGACGAACCCTCGAGCGTCACCGGGGTCCACTCGGCGGAGACGAGCATCGGTGGGCGCGAACGTGGCCAGCTCCAGATCGAGCGGGTGGATGAGCTCAGGGATGCCGCCACCCCGGCTGGTTATGAAAGGAATGCCGAGACCCATGGCTTCGAGCACCGTGTTTGGGGAGTTGTCCACTGGTGACGGCATGACAACGAGACGTCCCGGCTCCCGGATGTAGGCGACCGCCTGTGGCTGGTTGAGACCGGAGTCGACCCGAACACGCCACGGCCAGGACCGGCCGCGTTCCCTGAGGTAGTCCCTTGCGGGGGTTCCCTCGATATGAGTCTCGCTCCCAATGAAGGACACCCGGAATTCCGGCGGCTCGGGATCCTCGGCGACGAGGTCGAGCGCGTCGCAGAACAGCTCAACGCCCTTCCGGGTCTCGAGGCGCCCGAAGAACACGAGCTCCTGAACGCCGGAGGCCGCCTCGTCGCCGAGCGGCCCGAGCGCGACGGGACGCTGGGACGGCGTGAGCGGTGCCCGAAGCACTCCGTCCGGGGCAAGGTGGCCGTAGCCCAGCTCGCGCGCCGCCTGAGTTCCAGGCCCCTCGGGCAGGGGCAGCGAACGGTCTAGCTCACCGCCGTCGACGTCGGCGGATCGGCCGGTCACAGCGCTGCTGGTCGGGTATTGCTGCACGAACCGGCGCTCGGGCAGCTCCCACCCGCGCAGCTCCATCCAGCCCAGCAGGTAGGCGCTAGGGCTGACGAGCACGTCGGCCAGCTCCACGGAGCGCCGCTCGAGGAAGTCGTCTATCAGCGGGTGTGCCGTGTCCATCGTCCAGCGATTTGCCTCGTAGACCCAGCGTGTCGGGGAATGGGCGCCCACCACGAACGTGCCCGAGTGAAATGCGAGACCCAGCCGACGTGCGAGCAGGGCGTAGTACCCGTGTCCCTGGCAGTCCGGAAAGTGCACCACGTCCCATGGCGCATCGTGATCGCGCGCGGCCAGCCAGCGGTATACCTCGTAGGCGCGCGCCTGATTGAAGTGCGGCGTGTCCACCTCGAGCGACGCTCCGTCACGAAGCTCGCAGAAGCGGACTGATCGCTGCTCGTAATACCGAGCCCAGCGACTGCGCCCAGCGTCATCGAGCGCCTGCGAGCCGGTGTACAGCAGCGTCACATCATGCCCGGCCGCGCCGAGCAACTCGGCCGTCGACGTGGCCGCTGTCCCGATACCGCCGTTCTTGGTCGGACCGACCACCTCATAGCTGGCCACGCAGATGCGTACCGGGCGCTCGAGCACCGCGCCCTCCGGTGCCTCGCGATCGAACAGCAGGTTTGCGGTGCCCGTGGCCAGCAGCGAGCGCACCTCGGCGCCCAGGTCGTCTGCCACGACCACGATCGGGGTCTCCCGTTCTATGTCCCGGATTGCGTTCCGGGTGAGCCCTGACCAGGCCACGGCCAGCCCCGCCGCGCGCACCGCCTCGATAGCGGATGCCAGTGGAGGCGGCGTCCCGGCGTCGCCGGCACTGAAGCACAGCACCGCCACGTCAGCCGGGGTCAGCGACGCAACCAGCTCACCAAGCGAAGCGCTGCCGAGCGGGCCGACCCACGATCGGACTTCGCGAACTCCGAGCACACGGCTCAGGCCGTCCACCAAGCCGGGTAGCTCCGGGGGAGCGACCTCGCCGTCCGCCGGCCTCGTGCGTGGCCCGTCCGAGATCACGACTCGGGAAGCCGGACCGCAATTGCGCGATAGGCCGAGGCCAGGGAGTGGACGTGCTCGGTAGAGGTCCGCGCCTTGCGCTTCAGGTACGGGAACAGCACCAGTCGCAGCAACGTGCCTCTGGCGCCGGGCGCGTCGCGCAGCCACTCGGCCACGATCCAGGCGAGGGTGACGTACACCGAGTGCACCCCCTCCACGCGGACGGCCCCGAAGCCGTGCGTTTCGCACAGGCGGGCCAGTCCATCGCGGGTGTAGCGCTGAAAGTCTGTGGGATCCAGATGCTCGGGCTGCATGAAGGGCACGACCAGGTACAGCAGCCCGCCGGGCCGGCAGACGCGCGCGAACTCCGACATCACGGCGGCGGGGTCGGCCACGTGCTCGAGCACCGCATTGCAGATGATCGCGTCAAAGTAGGCGTCATCGAAGGGGATGTCGTCCAGGGGCGAGTAGACGTCGATGTTGTCATTGTGAAGCCCGGTCTCGATGTCCTGATTGATCAGTGTGCCATCAACCACCGCGCTGATGTCCCTATGGCCCGCGCCGGCGTTCAGCACCCGGCCGCGCAGATAGCGCCGGTACTCGCCGAATTCCTGCTCGAGCTCCGGGAAGATCTCCCCCGGTGACAGGGTTGGGCGGAGCGTCGCGCCGAGAGCGCGCCGGGGAGTGCGGGAGCTAAGTCCGACAGTCGCCATAAGGGTGGAGAGGATGGCAGGAACGCGAAATCAGCCCCGCCTGCGCAGGCGTCCAATCCAGCGGGGCCACGGGGCGTCAGCGAGCTGCGCGCGAGCGGCCTCGATGCACAGGAGCTCCGACGGATCCCCGGTGTCCGCCTCCACCGCATTCACGAGATCGTGGGCATCCCGCTCACGTCCGAGCTCGAAGAGCAGCGCCGCCTTGGAGAGCGTGACCATCTCCGCCGATCCGCCGTCGTTGCGGGCAATAGCCCAGTCGATCAGGGTCAGCTTCTCGTGGTCGTCCACTTCTCGCCTGAGCTCGGCCTTGCAGAGCTGCGTCGAGATCGCGCCTTCGCCGCCGGCATGGTCGCGCGCCAGCGCGTACAACAGCGCGCGCTCCTGCGGCGAGAGCATCGTGGGGACCGCGAGGACCTCCTCCGGAGCCTCAAGATCGCCCCAGCTCCCGCGCGTGAGCATGTCCTGCTCGGGCAGCATCCCCATCGGTCCCATCGTGTCAGCTGGCCGGGCGGTGACGCTCCCTGTCGTGGTTTATGGTCGCCCCCATGGGTGACGCGCCCACCGACTTCCTGCACGCCCGGCCAGCCCGCTTCATCCCCGGTGAGCTGCGGGGCGGACTGGTGGACACCGAGCGCTCGGCGCGCTATCGGTGGGCGGCGGAGCTGATGGCCGGACGGCGGGTCCTGAACGTCGGTTGCGGTGTCGGAGAGGGGTCCGCGATCCTGATGGACGCCGGCGCCCGGGAGGTCGTGGGCGTGGACGCCGCGCCGGCCGTGGTGGAGGCCGCTCAGGCAGCCGCGCGGCCGGGGCTGCGGTTTGAGCATTGCGACCTCCGGCAGCTGCCGTATCCGGACGCGAGCTTCGATGCCGTGGTCTGGTTCGATCCCGGAGAGGGGTCCGACGCGGTCCTGGACGAGCTGGCGCGCGTGCTCAGCGCCGAGGGCGTGATCGCCACGCTGCTGCCCGGCGCCGGTGCGGACGAGTTCGAAGCCGCCGTGGCTCGACACTGGCCCCACGTGAGGCTGCTCGATCAACGCAACTGGCTCGCGTCGAGCGTCACCGCCGAACCACTCGAGCAGGTCCAGGTGCGGGGGGAGCCCGGCGCCGAGGGGCACACCGTTGCGCTCGCGAGCGCGTCCGAGCTGCCTCCATCCGGGGCACCGGTGGCCGCTGTCACGGGCCTCGCCGACCTGCGCAGCTGGCTCGACTACTCGGACGAGCAGCAACGTGCCCTCGATGAGCAGCGGCTGCACCTGCAGCAGCTCAACACCATGGAGCGTGAGCGTGCGGAGCTCCGCGCGCGGCTGATCGAGGCCGAGGCGCAGGGGGCGCGTGCGCTTCAGCTCGAGGTGGAGCTCGGGGACGCGCTCGAGGAGACGAGCCGGGAGCGGGACGACCTCCGGCGGCGACTCGAGACGAGCGAGCAGATCCTCCGCGACGTGATGGGGTCGCCGAGCTGGAAGCTCACGAAGCCGCTCAGAAGCATGAAGAACGGCCTGCGGTCGCGCCTGGACTGACCCAGCGCCGCCCTAGAGGGGCGGCGTGACCCCGTGCATCAGCTCCGGGTGGCGCTCGATGAGCGCGACGTAGGCGTCTGTGGTGGAGAGGTTCGTGACCGACCCGAGCATCGAGCCCGGTGCCTCGCGGTAGCGCGCGAGCACCTCCCGGACGGCGCGCCCACGCCAGCCTCGTTCGGCCATCGCGCACCAGAGGTCGTAGTCCTCCCACCCGTACAGCCGGAGGTCCTCCGTGTAGCCGTTCAGCTCGTGCAGACGGTCGAGGCGGAGCATGGCCATGGCGTCGATGTGGTTCATCTCGCGCAGGCGCTCCGGATTCCACCCGCCCACGCTCACCAGCCCCACCGAGCCCACGGGGCCGAAGCGCTCGGACATTCCGTAGGCGAAGGCCGCCCCCGAGTCGGCGTCGAGCGCCTCCACCAGGCGGCCGAGGCAATGCGGGTAGATCTCGTTGTCGGCGTCGAGCACGAAGGCGAGGTCGCCGCGCGCGAAGTCGGCCCCCGCATTGCGCGCGTGGGCCAGTCCGCGGTTCGACCGCTGGCTCAGGACGATCGCGGCGACCTCGGGATTGCGACGGGCCCACGAGAGCGCCGCGCCGAGCGATTCGTCGGTGGAGGCATCGTCCACCACGACGATCTCGAAGTTCCGGAACTCTCCCGCGGCCACGGAGTCGAGCGCCGCCTCAATGTGTCCCTCGTAGTTGAAGAGCGAGACGAGGACCGAGACGCGCGGCTCGGCACCGGCGTGAGCCGTGGTGACCCCGGCGACCTCGACACCCGTCGCGGGCCTGCCCGCCAGCCTCAGCTCGAGCTGCGCTACCCGCCGCCGGCCCCCGATGAGCTCCAGCGTCGTCTCCTTCAGGGTGCGTCGCAGCGCGGACTCGGCCGGATCGAGCGTCACACCGGGCGGCGAGAACCCCCGGGCCTCGGGCTCCGGGACCGGCTCGGGTGCCGCGTGAGTCGCCGCCACCCCGACCGGCGCCGTCCGGTCGAGCTCGCTCGCCACCGAGGCCAGCCTCTCGGCCGAAAACCGCAGCGGCAGCTCCTCCCGCAGCCGCTGCAGCGCGTCCTCCGCGAACCGCCTCCGCCGGTCCTCGTCCTCCAGCAGCTCCTGCGCGACGAGCATCAGGTTCTCGGGGCGTGCGCTCAGGTAGTCGCGTCCGGCCACGAATGGCGCGGTGTAAGCCGAATGCTCGCTCACCACCACCGCCCCGCAGTGGATGGCCTCGACGAGCCGCAGGCCCTCGAGATACGGCTGATCGGTGGAGTGAAGGTTGAGGAGCACCCGGCTTCGGGCGAGGAGGTCGCGCTTTTCGTCGCCGATCACGAAATCGGGGCCGCGGGCGGCATTGGGCCGGCCGTTGTCCGAAAGGAGCAGGTGGGAGTGCCAGCGCCACAGAGACGGTGCGTAGCCGGCCAGGTGGCCCGCCCGCCGGTCGCTGTGAGACCCGAGGAAAGCGACGTCGATGTCACGCTCCTCGCCGAAGGGAGACCGATCCCACCTTCGGGTCCACCCCACCGGCAGGTGCTCCGCCTTGACGCCATGCCGGATCACCCACTCACGCGCCGCCCAGGCGTTGATGTCGAGCACCGCGCCGGCATGCTGGGCCAGCCCGACGTCGTACTCGAACCACTGGGAGCCGGGCTGCTCGGCGCAGATGAACACCGAGCGCCGGAGCAGGGCCGGGTCGGGAGGCCCGGCGCCGGCACTCATCGCGAAGTACTCGTGCGGCGGCAGAAGCACGTTCACCGAGCCCCTTCGCGCTTTCGGGAAGCCATCCAACGACAGCTCCGATTGCACGCGGAGCCCCTTCAGCTCGTCACGCAGCGCCTCCGCCAGCTCGATGAAAAAGCGGTTCTGGCGGCGGGACATCACGAACACCAAGTCGGTCACCGGCGACATGCTAGATCGGCCGAAGGCGACTGGTACCGTCCGCGCCGGTGAGCGAGGCAGGCGTCACATCAGGTCCGTTCGCCCTCGAGATCCTGGGCGCCGATTCCTGGCAGATGGTGGCCGGAGAGCGAGCCGTGCTCGAGGGACTGCTGAGTCAGATGCGCCCGGCCCTGGCGATCGAGATCGGCACAGCCGGGGGCGGCAGCCTGCGGTGCCTCACACGCCACGCGGGCGAGGTTCACAGCTTCGACCTCGAGCATCCGGAGGAGCTGCGCGCACTGGAGAACGTGACCCTTCACACAGGCGACAGCCACGCGCTTCTGCCCGGTGTCCTCGAGGGCTTCGAGCGCGCCGGGCGGAACGTGGACTTCGTGCTCGTGGATGGTGATCACGAGAGCGCGGGCGTGGCGCGGGAGATGGACGCCCTGCTGTCGTCGAAGGCCATCCGGTCCACCCTGATCCTCGCTCACGACGCCGCCAACGAGGACGTCCGCGCGGGACTGGAGCAGGTGGACTACCCCGCCTACGGAAAGGTGGCCATGGTGGACCTCGACCTCATCGCCGGGCACCTGAGCAACGTGGGTCCGTACGAGGGCCAGCTGTGGGGCGGCTTTGCACTCATCGTGGTGACCGAGCCGGTGGCCGGCGGTCCGCTCGCGGGCCGGACCGACATGCATTCCCCGTTCGAGCTGTTCCGCTTGGCAAGAGGGCGTCTTCGGGAAACAGCACCGGGTGAAGGCGCCCGAGGCGACTAGTCCGGTTGGTAGTTTCGGGCGTCTGGAAGCCGCCGTCACCCAGACTCCCACCGACCGCGCCCGTGGTCTGGCCGCGTCGCCGCTCGCCGTTTCAGTGGAGGACGTGCGCAAGACCTTTCGGTTGCCCCATCGGCGGTACTCGACGCTAAAGGAGCGAGCGCTTCATCCCTTCTCCCGCGGGGGAGACGAGGTGTTCGAGGCACTCCACGATGTGTCGTTCGAGGTCAGGAAGGGCGAGTTCTTCGGCATCGTCGGCCGGAACGGGAGCGGCAAGAGCACCCTGCTCAAGTGCCTCGCGGGGATCTACGGGCTCGACTCCGGTGACATCAAGCTGGACGGGCGGCTGTCCCCGTTCATCGAGCTCGGCGTGGGCTTCAACCCGGACCTCACCGCTCGCGACAACGTTGTGATCAACGCGATCATGCTCGGGCTCACACGCAAACAGGCGAACGAGCGCTTCGACGAGATCATCGCGTTTGCGGAGCTCGAGGAGTTCGTCGATCTCAAGCTGAAGAACTACTCCTCCGGCATGAGTGTGCGGCTCGGGTTCTCGGTGGCCGTTCAGGTTGACGCGGACGTTCTCCTCATCGACGAGGTGCTCGCGGTCGGCGACGCCTCCTTTCAGCGAAAGTGCTTCGACAAGTTCGAGCGCATGCGCGACGAGGGCAAGACGATCCTCTTCGTGACGCACGACATGGGCAGCGTCGAGCGGTTCTGCGATCGCGCAATGCTGATCGAGACGGGGCGGGTGCTCGAGATCGGTCCGTCCGCCGACGTGGCCCGGCGCTATATCGAGGTGAACTTCGGCCAGACGAGGTCGGGCGACGAGCCGGAGGTCTCCCAGGGCGGCGAGGTGCGGATCCGGCGCGTCTGGTGCGAGGACCCCGATGGCGAGCCCGTTCTTGCCGCGTCACAGGGAGCCGTGTCCCGGGTCTGCCTCGACGCCGAGTTCCGCGAGGCCGTGGACAACCCGATCTTCACGATCGCGTTCCGCAACGAGGTCCGGCACACGATCTTCGTGGCCACCACCTCCCCGCACGGGCCGCTCGGCCGGTTCGAGGCCGGCGAGTCCGTGACCGTGCGCCTCTCGTTCGACAACTGGCTGGCCCCCGCGCGCTACACGCTCTCCCCCGCGGCCACCGTGTGGGATCCGGAGCCGCGGGTGATCGACTACCGCGAGGACATCAGATCTCTCATCGTCGAGGGAGAGGGCATCACCGGCG
Source organism: uncultured Thermoleophilaceae bacterium (assembly GCA_963819115.1). Taxonomy (GTDB): domain Bacteria; phylum Actinomycetota; class Thermoleophilia; order Solirubrobacterales; family Thermoleophilaceae; genus JACVRW01. The sequence continues at coordinate 8,854 of CAWFUR010000016.1, forward strand.
GGGTCACCGACCTCCCGACGAGACTCGAGGTCATGCGGTCATGAGCGCCGGGTCCGCCGTCGCGCGCTATCGCGGACCGTCGGCGATCGGCGACGATCTTCGCCGCTTCGGCGCCCTGACCTGGATGCTTGCGGTCACCGACTTCAAGCTGCGCTTCTTCGGCTCGGCGCTCGGCTACGTCTGGACTCTCATGAGGCCACTCCTCCTGTTCGGGGTGCTCTACTTCGTGTTCACCGAGGTGGTGCGCATCGGCGGCGACATCGAGCACTACCCCGTGGTTCTGCTGAGCTCGATCGTGCTGTTCACGTTCTTCTCGGAGACCACGAGCCGCGGGGTCACATCGCTCATCGAGCGCGAGAACATGCTGCGAAAGGTGCGCTTTCCGCGTCTTGTCATTCCAATCGCGGTGGCGCTCCACGCGCTCTTCAACCTAGGGCTGAACCTGATCGTGGTGTTCGCGTTCGTCCTCGCCACGGGCGTGGAACCGCGGGCGAGCTGGCTCGAGGTGGTGCCGCTGCTCCTGCTGATGGTGCTGTTCGCCACCAGCGTCGCAATGCTGCTGTCCGCCCTGTACGTGCGCTACCGGGACATGCAGCCGATCTGGGAGGTGGCGCTGCAGATCCTCTTCTACGCGTCACCGATCATCTACGTGGCGTCCTTCCTGCCGGACAGCATCGAGCAGGCGGCGATGACCAACCCGATCGCCAGCATCGTGACCCAGTGGCGCTACGCCGTGGTCGATTCTTCCGCCCCGACCGCCGCCCAGGCCATCGGGGGAGGGGCGCGCCTGCTGATCCCATTCGCGGTCGTCTTGGCCACCTTCGCGCTGGGCCTCTGGGTCTTCACCCGCGAGGCCCCGCGGATAGCGGAGGACCTGTGACGCCGGAAGACGCCGAGGCCCTGCGCGCGCGCCTGGAGGAGCTCGAGCGCGAGCGCCACAACCAGACCGCACGGGCCAACGCCGCGCTGGCGGCCGCGCAGGATCGCAACTACTGGCTCGACCGCTGGAACGTGGATCTGAACGCGCTGATGCGCCGGCGCGGGGCGCGCCAGGCCCGTGCCGTGCTCGGTGGCACCCGGCAGCTGGTCCGGGCGGCGCGAGCCTCCCGTGCCCGCGCTCGCAGCGTTCCCATGCTCTCCACCGAGACGGCGGCGTCCGTGCCTCCCTCCGCCGTCGCGCCGGCCGAAGCGCTCGTGCGAACGATCTCCCCCGACCCGCTGGTGGCCGCGCCGGTCACGGAGCTCCTCCACGGGCGGCTCGAGCCGGCGGAGATCACCGCCATCGAATCGCGCCTGGACCCCGGGCAGTCCGCGGAGCTGGCGGCCGCGGAGCCCACCGAGCGGCGCCGCCTGCTGCTCGCCTTCGCCGCGCATCACAACGTGGAGTCGGCCCTTGAGCGCACCGGCCTCAGCGCGGCCATGCCCGGGGCGGGCGTGCACCCCATGGCCGAGGGCCCACGGGCGGCAGGCGGCTCCTACTACTACGCCGACCTCGTGGTGGATGCCCTGCGCCAGAGCGGGTACGACTTCGCCCCGGGCCACTCAGGCCTCGACTTCGGATGCTCCTCGGGCCGCGTGGTCCGGGTCCTGGCCGCGGCCGGGCCGGAGATCGCCTGGTACGGGTGCGACCCGATCCCCGGCGCGATCGAGTGGGCGCAGGCCAACCTGCCGAACGTCTCCTTCGCGGTCAGTCCCGAGCACGCGCCGCTGCCCTACCCCGACCACCACTTCGAGTTCGTGTTCGCGATCTCCATCTGGAGCCACTTCGCCGAGGACGCGGCGCTGGACTGGCTGGCCGAGATGAGGCGGATCATCAAGCCCGCCGGCCGGCTCCTCATCACCACCCGCGGCGAGCAGGCGATCACCCACATCCGCGCCGAGGGCCGGCGCTCCGCCGGCCAGCTGGCCGAGGTTCGCGACTCCCTTGTGGCCAATGGCTACTGGTACGCAGCCGAGTTCCGCGAGGGGGGCGACCACGGCGTGGCGAATCGCGACTGGGGCACGTCGTTCCTGAGCGCCGAGTGGCTGCTGGCCAGGGCCACGCCGAGATGGCACGTGGCCTTCTTCCGGCCCGGCCGCGTGGAGGGGAACCAGGACCTCTACGTGCTCGAGCCGAGGTAGCCGGATGCGCTCGGCCTCCGTCGTCATCCCGGTGCGGGACGGGGGACCGCTGCTCCGGCGGGTGCTGGACGCGGTGCGGGATCAGGGCGAGCTGGAGCTCGTGGTGGTGGACTCGGGATCCACCGACGGCTCGCTGGAGCTGGCCCGCTCGTTGGCCGACGTGATGGTGGAGATCCCGCCGGCGGAGTTCGGGCACGGCCGCACGCGCAACCTGGCCGCCGAGCGCAGCTCGGGGGAGCTGATCTGCTTCCTCACGCAGGACGCGGTGCCCCAGCCCGGCTGGCTCGCCGCCCACCGGGAGGCCTTCGAGCTCGATCCGCGGGTGGGAGCGTCATTCGGCCCCCACCTGCCGAACCCGGAGACCACGCCGATGATCGCCCGCGAGCTGCTGGAGTTCTTCGCCGGGTTCTCTCCCGACGGCGGGCCCACGCTGCAGCGATCGGGCGGGCTCACCTTCCTCTCGAACGTGAACGCCTGCTACTCACGGGTGTGCTGGGAGGAGATCCGCTTCGAGGATCTCCCCTACAGCGAGGACCAGGCGTTCGGAGTCGCCATGTTGGAGGCGGGCTGGGTGAAGGTCTTCCACCCCGACGCCGCCGTGCGCCACGCCCACGAGTACGGCCCGCTCGACTTCGTGAAGCGCTACTTCGACGAGTACCGCGGGCTGAACGAGACCAGCGGGCACGTGGAGCCCCTGCGCCCGAGCGCCGCGCTCCGGGGGGTGACGGGCGACGCGCGCTGGATGCGCGACCGGGGCGTGCCGGCTCGCGAGATCGTGCGCTGGCTCGGGCGCTCGGCGGTGCATCACGGCGGACGCCGTGTGGGCTCCGCCCTCGGCTCTCGCGCGGATCGCCTGCCCTCCCGGGCGCAGCGCGCGCTCTCGCTGGAGCGCCGTGGAGCCGCCGCCCCCGCGCCGCCTTCCGAGGAGGTGCCCCGGGGGACCATGGTCGAGGGGGGACGGAACCCCTACGAGGCCCTCCTTCGACTCGGCCGCGACGGGGTCGCTCCCCTGGACGACCCGGTGCCCGGGATGGCCGACCGGCCGCTCCACGTGGCCACGGTGATCCCGCCCTTCGGGCCCGGCAGCGGCGGGCACGGCACGATCTTCAAGCTGCTCGCCCAGCTCGAGCGCATGGGCCACACCTGCTCCACGTGGGTGCACGACCCGCGCGGTCTCCAGAGCGGCGGAGCTCCGAGCGTGCGCCGCGACATCGTGGACGGATTCGTGCCCCTCGCCGCGCCGGTGCACCTGGGCTTCGACGACTGGCACGGCGCCGACGTGGTGCTGGCCACGTCCTGGGACACCGTGTACCCGACGGTCCTACTGCCGGGCTGCCGGGCGCGTGCCTACCTGATCCAGGACCACGAACCCGACTTCCTCCCGACCTCCGTCGAATCCAGCTGGTGCGCCGGCACGTACGGGCTGGGCCTCTACGGGATCTCCGCAGGGCGCTGGCTGCACGACCTGGTGGAGAGCCGCTACGGCCAGCGGGGCACCTGGTTCCACCTCGGCGTGGACCACTCCACCTACCACCCCCGCGCCGTGGAGCGCCGCCGTGACACCGTCGTGTTCTACGCACGGGAGGTCACCGCCCGGCGGGCGGTGCCGCTGGGCGCCCTCGCGCTGGAGGAACTGAATCGCCGCCGGCCCGATGTGCGCGTCGCGCTCTTCGGCGAGACGCACCCATACCCGCTCTCCTTCGAGCACGAGCACCTCGGCGTGGTCGGCCCGGAGATACTCGCGCGCCACTACTCGGCGGCCACGGCCGGGCTCTGCCTGTCCCTCACCAACTGGTCCCTGGTCCCGCAGGAGATGCTGGCCTGCGGGCTGCCCTGCGTGGACCTGGCCGGCGGATCCACCGAAGTCGAGGCGGGAGCCTCGGGCGCGATGTCCTTCGCCGAGCCCGACCCCGCGGCGCTGGCCGGCGCCCTCGAGGCGCTGCTGGACGACGAGGGGCTGTGGGCGAGGCGCTCGCGGGCGGGGATCGAGTTCGCTCGGGCGGCCTCCTGGGAGCTTGCCGCGTCCCAGGTGGAGCATGGGCTCCGCGAGGCCTTGCGCGAGCGGGAGCGTGGACTAGCCGAGCGGTTCCGGCCGGTCTAGCCGTAGAACCGCGAGATCACCAGCAACTGCGCGAACAGCCCGTGCGCGGCCGCCAACGCCACCAGCACGGCTCCAACCGGGCGAGACAGGCGCCGACCCGCCCCGAGGGCCGCGGCTGCCACGACGGCGCCATAGAGGGGCAGGAACGGGAGTAGGTAGCGCGCCTGCTCGAAGGCAAAGCCGGTGTTGCGCCGGTAGCGGAGCCCCAGGAACCCAATCGACGCGAGAAGTCCTCCCACGAGCACCGCGTAGACCAGGAGCTCGGGTAGCCGGCGTCGCAGGGTCCCGCGATCGCGCCATGCCGCGAGCCCGGCGAGCAGGAGGACCGGGACCGCGACGGCCAGAGCCACGCGGTACACCCAGAGGTCGAACGCGGTGTCGAGCCAGCCGAAGCGGCCGATCAGGCCCTGGAACCAGGTTTGCCAGGGCGGGAAGTAGCTGAACTGGTCGTTCATGAACGGAAGCCTCGGCATGTACAGCTGCCAGGTGTACCCAAGTTGCTCGGTGAGCGTGATCGGGGCGCCCGAGACCGCGTCCGCGCCCGCGGCTGTACGCGCGGCCACCTCCACCCCGCCTCCGAACGCGCTTCGGTCCCAGACCCAGAGGTTGAGCGCCACGTACCCGGACACGGCCGCCCCCGGAATCGCCAGGGCAGCGCCGGTGGCCAGCGCGACACTTCGGCGCTCGCCTCGTCGCAGCTCGCGGCCCGCAAGGATCGCGATGGCCAGGACCGCGCCCGGCAGGAGGGCCACGAAGTTCAGCTTGCCCAGGCAACCCACGGCCAGAATCAGCCCGAAGCCGACGCCCAGCGCGGGCGTAAGACCGCGGCGGAAGGCCCGGGCGATCGCGAAGAAGAGAGCGGCCGAGGCGGTGAACAGAAGCACGTCCGGGGTGACCCCGCTCCCGATGAATCCGAACACGGGCTGGAAGGCAACCGCGAGCGCCCCGACCGTCCAGGTCCAGGGCTGGGAGAAGAGCTCTCGTAGGAAGAGGTAGACGAAGACCACCGTGAGGGCGGAGAGCAGGGCGGACATGATGCGCATCAGCCAGAGCCGGTCGAGGAGACTCTTCCAGGGCGAGGCGAGGTAGCCGAGGCTCTCGAACGCGTAGAAGAGCGGAGGCTGATTTGAGCTCTCTACGATCCCGCCGCCGCCCACACGGCCCGACTCGGTGTCAGCCGCCCGGTGCGCACCCCGGTTCTGGAGCTCGGTGAGCGCCACGCGGTCGCGCGGGCGTCCCACCACTGAGCTGAATGCGAGCCCGTTCAGCACATGCACTTCGTCGGGGGAGAACACGGGGGCCCCGGGCTTGTTGAGGATCCGCCCCGTCTCCGCGAAGTACTGGAGGTACGCCACGTGGCCCGTCTCGTCGGGCACGTGGAAGGGGGGCGTGACCACCGACCACACCAATGCATTGGCGAAGGCGATCACCGCGCACCAACGAGCCGCGACCGGAAGGCGCCTCACTGTCTGACCTCCCTGAGCACGAGCCTTCCCGCCAGGCCCCAGGCGCCGAGCAGGACCAGCCCCGCGACCCACAAGAGCGCGGAGCCGACCGGGTTGGCCTTGGCGAAACCGAAGCGATGGGCCACGGTCGGGGCCAGCGCGAACCAGCTCTCATCTCCCGGTCGCACCCATTCGAGTCGCACGACCCCGCTCGAGCCGTACAGCACCGTGCGGGCCCCCCCGCGGTCCTTCACGCTCACGCAGACGCGCGTGCCCGGCACGGTCCTGTCCACGCGCTGGAGCGGCACCTCCACGTGACCCTGGGGGCCGCCCTGGGGAATGGTGCCCGACGTGATCCGGTGACCGCCGGAGCTCACCGTGACCCCGAGCTCCGGAGCCGGGCGACCATAGGTGCCGATCAGGATCCGCACCCGGTCGGTGTCGGCCGGGATCAGAACTCCCATCTGGCAGCGATGCCCGTTCCCGCGAACATGTGCCACCTCCTCGAGCTCGGGCACGTAGTTGCTGCCCGACTGCCGCGGCTTGGATTGCATCAGCACGAGCACCAGGGCAACCACGAACACCGCGCCCGCGGCGAGCAACGCGCCCCGGACGAGCCGCATCTAGTTGTGGCGGCGTAGACCGAGGATGGAGATCAGGAACGAGGAGAAGAAGATCTGGAGGCCCACGATGAGCAGCGTGGCCGCCGCGAGGGCCAGGCGTTCCTCGGACAGGGCGCCAAAGCCGCGGTTGATCCAGGTGCCGACGATGATCGCGCAGAGCACGACGCCGCCCAGAATGAGCACGCCGCCGAGAGCCAGTCCGTGCTCGAGCCGGTAGCGCGCCCGCATGCGGTCGAACCACGGGTCCTGCTCCCCCATGAAGTACGTGCCGTAGGCGTGGGCGCACAGGCCGAGCGCCGCCACCTGGGTGCCGATGATCATGAGCAGCGCGCCCGCCACCATCGAGTGCAGGTCCCACTCGCGGCCGAGCACGTTCAGCTGGAGCAGCACGGTGGCCGAGATCAGCGTGCCCAGGATGGCCATGATCAGGCCGGGGATCACGAACAGGTGGGTGGGGCTGTGCACGAGCAGATAGCGCAGGTGGCGCCAGCCGTCGCGGAAGCTGTCGAGCTTCGAGTCCCCTCCGCGCGGGTGGTACTCGATCGGGAACTGGCGGATCTCGAGCTTCTCCTTGGCCGCGCGGATCACCATCTCGGAGGCGAACTCCATCCCGGTGGTGCGCAGGTCGAGGCGCGGCAGCACGTCCCGGCGCACCGCGCGCATGCCGCAGTGGGCGTCGTTCACGCCGGTGCGGTAGAAGAGGTTGAGCACCCCGCTGAGCACCGGGTTGCCCACGTAGCGGTGCAGCCAGGGCATCGCGCCGGGCTGGATGTTGTCCATGCGGTCGCCGACCACGAAGTCGGCCCCCTCCTCCAGCTCGCGGACGAACTTGGGGATGTCGTTGAAGTCGTACGTGAGGTCGGCATCGGCCATCACGATGTAGCGGCCGCGGGCCATGGCGAACCCGGCGAGGTAGGCGCTGCCGTATCCGCGGCGGCGCTCGGTGACCACCGTCGCGCCCGCCCCGCGGGCCAGCTCGGCACTCTCGTCCTCGGATCCGTTGTCGGCCACGATCACCTCACCGCGGAGGCCCGCCCCCTCGAGGGCCGCGAGCGCGATGCCCACGCACTTCTCGATGTTGGCCGCCTCGTTGAGGCAGGGGATCACGACCGAAACGAGCGGCTCTTGCTCGACGTCACGGCGAGAGGTCGTGGGCTGCTGGGTCGCCTGAGTGGAACTCATGCTGGGCATGCGGCCTTCCGGTAGGGGCGGCCGCGCCAGTTACAACACCCGCACCAGCCGGAAAGCGCGCTCGGCCGGTGATCGTAGCGGACGGTCAGGCGGCTTCATGGCCGCGGAGAGCCTCTAGGCGTGCCGGTTGCGGAGCACCAGCGTGTCGTTGCGGAAGCCGGCGTCGAAGGCTTCCGGGACCGCCGGAGAGCGGCTCTCGGTCTCCAGGTACACGGTCCGCACGCGGGCCAGGAGGTCCGGTCGAACACCACCCAGGATCTCCAGCTCGGTGCCCTCGGTGTCGATCTTCAGCACGTCGATCCGGGGAGCGGCCTCGAGTGCCCGCTGGAGCACGTCGTTGATGCCCAGGCAGGTGACCTCGATCGTCTGTCCGGTCACCACCCCGATCCCGCCGTAGCGCCCGCTGTCCTCAACGCCGAACCCGGCCGTGCCGGCGGTCACGGCCACCGCCGACTCGGTGAGCTCGAAGCGCTCCTCGAGGCCGGCGAGGTTCTCCCTCAGCCGCTGCACATTCCGCGGGACGGGCTCGTAGAGGAAGCAGTGGGAGTCCGGGTTGCGGGTGAGGAAGTAGAGCGCGCTGATCCCGATGTTGGAGCCGACGTCCACCACCGTTCGCAGGTCGGGCCCGGCGGCGTAGTCCTCGCGGCAGAAGACCTCGTTCACGGTGAACATGTCGTGGCTGCTGTGGAGCGTCGGCGCCACGGTGCCCGCGGGCGTGCGCACGGGGCAGCGGTAGGGATAGTCACCCCGCCCGGCGAAGTAGCGCCGGAACGCCTGCCCGGGCTCTCCGTACACGCGGGCCATGCGTGCGAGCGCCCGGTAGTTGCGGCCCCGAAGGACCTCCCGCGCGACCATGGAAGGGCTCCGGCCTCCGAGCATCGAACGGTCAGGCTAACGC
>CAWFUR010000017.1:0-9243 GCA_963819115.1 uncultured Thermoleophilaceae bacterium
TTTTGGAGCTATGAGTCCGGCGAGTCCGGACCGAAACGCAGATGGTTCGTGTGAAGCGCGTTGCGTTAGGCCGCGAGGTAGCGCCTGGCGCGAACCACCTCTTGGTGGCGCGGGAGATCCCCTAGGTCGAGGCCTGGATGGCCGCGTCGCGATGGCGGCCCGCTCCCACCACGTCTCCGTGGTACGAGAAGAACGCGTGGTCGCGAAGAGCGGTCGTGGCCTGGCCTCGAATGTGCTGAGGGCGTGTGCGCAGGTCCAGCTCGTAGAGCCGCCCGACTAGCCAGCTGTCCTCGGGACGTCTCTCTTCGGTTGTCAGATAGAGCCACTGGGCCGCCAGAGCGGGAGTCCGCGGGTAAACTACGGGGGAGCGATCGCGTCCCACGTAGCACCTCCGCGATCTCCGTCCCGGTCAGACGCAGCGCCCGCAACGAGGCGATCGCCTGGACGCGATCCTCGGACGTAGCGTGCGGGCAGCTCCGCGTCGCCGACGAGCGATCGAGCAGACCGGCCTCGCCCGCGACCCGAAACCGCGACGACCACTTCTGGGCCGTGCGCACGCTCACCTCGGCGGCTTGCGCCGCCTCAGCGAGCGTCCAACCCTCCAAAACAACCCGCCCCGCCAACCGGCGACGCTGAATCAAGCTGAGCGCAGCATTACCGTGAAGCTCCATCCGGTGTCCTCCCTGGGACTGAGTGGCCTAAGCACCTCTCAGCCTCCAAGGGGGCCCGGATGAACAACCTAGTCAGGGACTACACCTAGGCCGGGAGACGTCGAGGGCTGACACCTAGCTTTTAGGGGATCGGGCAATGCCAGCTGTTGGCGGATCTGGGCACGAGGTGCCCAACGCGCTGTGGCCAAGGTTTCTGGCGAACACGCTGGGGGCGTTGGCTCCGGCTGGTCGGGCGTCTCAAACCGGCTGGCTGTAGTGGCGCGCTTGGTGGCGGCGCCCCGGCCGGTCTGCTGGCGGATGGTGTGTGCGGGCCACCGCGGCGCGGCTAATCGAGCTAGGCCGGCGAGGTGGGCTTGACCCGTCTGGCCCTCGCCAGATTGGTCGATTGCTTCGTCCGCTCGCGTCGCTTCTCGCGAAACGTGGTGACGCCCAGCCAAACGCCGAAGAACGCCACGGGGGCGAAGTACATCGCCGAGGTGTACCAGTGGACGGCGCAGGCGAACACCACAGCATCTCAGAGTCTCCCAGGATCGAGCAGACGCGGCAAGCCAGGGCGGGTGACCTCCATCTTCGGAGGCCACCCGCCGTGGAGCGCTTAGATCAGCTCGTCCTGCGGCGGAGCGAGGCCAGACCCGCGACGAGCCCTGCCGCACCCAGAACGAGGGCGAGCACGGCGAGCCAGGTGGGGGCTCCCTTCTCGTCCTCGCCGCTGGTGGAGGCCGTCTGAGTGGCGGCCACGGGCTTCGTGCTCCCTTCGCCGTCCCCGGCGGTGAGCTTCACCTGCGGCGCGGGCTCCTCGGCGCCGGGCGGACCGATCCAGCGAACCACCTTGCCGTCGCTGTAGGTCTGGAGAGCCTTGAAGGTGAGGCTCGTGTTTGGCTCGTCGGGCAGCGCGACCGACAGACCGAAGTCCTGGAACTGACCGGGCGCGATCCGCCCCGTGGTTCCTGATCCGGTCCAGGTGATGGTGCTCACCTGCTCGGTGACCTTGTCCCCCTCGTCGGTGGTCACCGGCTTCGCCAGCTTGCTCTTCGTGACCTTCGTCGTCCAGCCGGGAACCGGCTGTGTGGACACCTCCGCGAAGCCGGGCGGGAACTTCACCTCCACCTTGGTGGTGTTCGTGTCCTCGGTCTCGTTCGGTACCCGCACGTCGAGCCGGGTGAATCCGCCGGCGGGCGCCGTGTCGGGCTGCACGGTGACGTGTGCCTGTGCGGCGGCCGGGATGGCCAGCGCCCCGAGGGCACCGGCCATGATGATCGTCCTTCTCATACGTCTTACCTCCATCGTGTTGTCGTCGTAAGCGGGCCGAGCCCGCGGCGTCACACGAGGAGGAGGGGTGGTGCACGACCGGCCAGGCCGGCGGCCAGCAGCGCGCCGCCTCGGACGACGTGGGCCCGCGCGCGCGGTGTCCAGCAGAGTGGCGTGGCACGGGGTCGAGGACTCGCGACACGCCCGGTCAGCCGGCGGACGTAGGCGTTCTCGCCCGGGTACCGGCCCAGGGCGATCAGAGCGAGCAGGACGAGTCCCGGCGCGAGGAAGCCAACGGCGTCGGCCACGCCGAGGAGCGCCGTGCCGAGCACCCACACCGCGGCGATCAGGGACACGACGGCCATGCGCCGCTGCTCCTGCTCCAGCACCTGCCGCTCGCTCATCGGATCGGCACCTTCAGCTGGGCGGAGTACTCGTCGAACGCCGACACGCGGGCGTCCACCCTCAGGCGCCAGCTGCCGGGTGGCGAGAGCGCCGCGCGGCGGATCACGTAGTGGCCGGGCCCGGCCTTCTGGGCGTCGAGCGCGATCGACCCGATCTGGTGGTCCGGCAGGCTGGCCGTCACGGTGAGCTGCTTGGCTCGGTCCCACTGGCGCCCGCTCCGGCGGTCGAACATGTACAGGTGCACCTGATTGAGGCCGGCACGGGCCGGGTCCACGGTCATCTCGACCCGGGCCGGCCCAAGATCCGCGTGAGCGGAGGCGGGACCGGTGGCGCCCGTGGCCGGAGCGTAGGACACCAGCGCGGCGGTCACTCCCAGCACGATCACCATCAGCGCGCCCTCGGCACGCAGTGCGCGGCGCAGCTCAACGCCAGTGTTGCCCGGCGCCTCGCCCGAGGCTGCCAGCCGCTCTAGGCGCGGTACGGAACGGCGCCTGTTCCACGCTCCGAGGCCAATCAGCCCCAGCAGCAGCCCGATCTTGATCAGGATCGCGCGGCCGAAGGCGGTGCCGGGAAGGTCTCCGAACGAGTCGAGCTCGGCTATGGCCTGCACCGTTCCGCCGGCCACCAGCACGGCCACGGCCACCAGGGCGACGCCGGAGAAGCGGCTCACCGTGGCGGACAGCAGCCGGGTCCTGTCGGCCGGGGCCTCCAGCGCCCGTGTGGCGGCCGGCAGGACCGTCACGAGCATCGCCACTCCCCCGACCCAGAGGGCCATGCTCACCACGTGTGTGAAGTTGGCCGGCACCAGCAGCCATGTCGGACTGCGGGTGGAAGCGTGGCCGGCCAGCGCGGGCGTGAGGCAGAGGAAGCCGAGCAGGCCCGCGACCCCGACCGCGACCACCGGTGGCGCCGGTGCAACGGGCGCGAGGCCCGTGGCCCCCAGCCGCGCGGGGCGCAAGATCGTCGCCTGGCGGCGGGCGACCGGAAGCGCCACCAGGCCGGCCACGGCCAGCCACGCCAACAGCCGCAGGCCCCAGACCGTGCCGAAGCGGGTGCTGAGCACATCCGATACCACCCCCGGGTCGAAGGCCGGCCACAGCGAGGTGCCACCAGCCACAGCCCCTTGGAAGACGATGCCGAGCGCGGACAAGGCCACTCCGAGCCCGGCCGCGAACAGGACCAGACCGCGTGCGCGGCCAGCGAATGCGGTCCCCGCAGCGGCCCAGCCCTCGTCGCTCCCGGCCACGGCCTGCACCGCGGGTCGCCATACGCGCACCACGAAGAAGATGCCCCCTGCGGCCAGCGCCAGCGCCAGGTACGAGAGACCGCGCACGATCCCGAACCCGGCCTCGGTGATCGGACCGGCCCCACCGGCGTCCAGCAGCTGGTCGAGCGACCGGGCGGGGGTGCCGCCCTTCCCCACGGTGAACACGAACCCGCCCGACACCGGATGCGAGTCGGCCGAGATGACGCGGTAGGTGGCGGTGTAGGTGCCATCCCCGAGGCCGTGGCGGAGAGAGCTGGTCACGGAGTCGCTGCGACCCGCGGGGTGCGTGGTGCCGCCGGTGTCCACCCGCCGGCCGCGGCCGTCGTAGACCCGCACCGCACCGAAGGCCGCCTCTACCGACTCGCTGAAATGAAACACCACCCGGTCCGGTGCGCGCTTGAGCTCTGCGCCGCGTTCCGGCGAGGTGCCCTCGAGGCTCGCGTGAGCAGCCGCCGACGACGGCGCCATCAGACAGGCGGCCATCGCCACCCCACACGCCAACCGGGCCAGCCGGGTCCTCCGGCTCACCAGGCCTCCTTCACCGGCGCCGCCTCCTTGGCGGGGCCGCCACCGCCGCCCGGGCCGCGCCGGCGGCGCGCCAGGCCAATGACCGCCAGGCCGGCCGCGATCAGCAGCGCACCCACGAGACCGGCCGCCACGGGGAAGCCGCCGCCCTGCTTGCCGACCCACGTCAGGGTGCCCTGCACGGCCGCCGGGCGACCGCCCACCCGCACCGGCACCCGCCAGTCGAACACCTTGGTGCGCTTCCCCTTGTCCTTGACCTGCGGCGGGACTGTGCGCGCCATCCAATGGATGCGGTGGTCATGCCAGGTGTAGCGGCCCGTCTTGTCGATCGTCTGCCATTGGGGCGGAGCCTTCGAGTCCGCGCTCTTCGGCACCTGGACGCCCACGGCGTAGCGGTCGTCGTTCAGGTAGCCGCTGGGTGAACGCGTGTTGACCGCGACGGTACCGTCGGCGGAGATCCGCACAAACGGCTCGTTGCGATACCCCTCGACGATCACGTCCTTGCCGCTCTTGTTGAACAGCTCGAGACTGTCGTCGTAGTTCACGACGCGAACGTCGAGGCCGTTCTGCGCAGGCGTCACGTGCCGCACCTGCGAGCGGAAGTTCGGATTGCCCTGATGGGCGGGGGCGGCCGTGGCGGTCACCCCCAGCAGCGCAACCGCCAGGGCGGTCGCGCCGAAAAAGCGGAGCATGCGATCTCCTCGACTCGGACGAACATGCGCCCGAATCCCGCACAGCGGGCCGGGCGCTAGAGCGAGTGAGCCGCGGGCGGCGGGCGCACCGCGATCGCACGAGCGATGAGCAGGCCGCCACGCGGGAAGACCGACACACCGCGCAGCCATGCGCGAGGGACGCTGGTCGACCGCGGGCGCACGCGGGCGGAGCGGGCGCGCGCGGTGGCCCGCACCATCCGCTCCTCACCCACGAACCGGCCGGCCAGCAACGGCAGCAGCACCACGAGCAGCGGCGCCGCGTAGCCCAACATCTGCTCGACCCCGGCCAGGGTCATGGCCACCGTGACCAGCACGGCGAACACGGCCGACAACGTCATCAGGCGCTGCTCGCGAGCCAACATCGAACCCCAGCGTACCGGTGCGCCGGGCGCCTGTCGCCTCGGCTTGTCAAAGAGCACGGCCATGTATGTAAGGCCTGGATGTTCCGCTGAGCGAGAGCCCGCCAGCCAGAGCGCCAGCACTGAGCGGCGATCCGGGCCACGGCAACGACCATCGTGAGTCGGCGGACGCTGCGAGGCACCACGGTGGCACCACTCACTCTCGCCGTAGGGAGTTCACGGTCGGGGCATGGCGAACCGCCGTAGCCAGGCCCCGGCGCGTTGTCGAGGCGCGGTTGGGACCTTGGAGGTTCCCTACACTGCGACGTATGTGCGTGGGTTGCGCGATGGCCGCCGCGGCGGGAGCGAGTGGGGCGAAGGCCTGGCTTCAGGCCCATCACATGACCTGGCTCACCGAGGCGAGGATCCGTGTGGCCACCGTGGTGATCGTGATCCTGATGCTCGCCGTGTCCACGATCTCGTTCAGCGGCACGAGCACGAGCTCGTCGACGAGCCACCACGCTCCGGCCTCAGCTGCCGGGCGCTGACGGTCAGCGGCCGCAAGTAGAGGTAGGGGTGCTTCGGTTGGTTGATTTTCGTCACCCGTAGCGCGCGGACCGCGTAGTGGTCGCCTTGGCGGGCGATGGCTCCGGTAACGGCGACCCATTCGTCGCGTTCGACGCGGACGGGGCGTTTCGTCCCCGGCAGGACGGTGACGCCCACCGGGATGGCGTCTGCCACGCAGCAGGAGATGTAGAAGCGGGCCATCTCGAAGTGGTCGCGGGCGGCGTGCGTCACGAAGCCGGATAGCTGAATGGAGGCTCCGGGCCTGATGCCTCGCTCCTTGGCCAGCTGTGCGTCGTGCGCCGCGCCTTCGAGGTCGAGGAATGTGACCTCGCCTGTGTCGCCGGAGTGCAGGCGGGCGAGCGCCGATAGGTCGACGCCGCGGGCGGAGAGTTTCTGCGAGGCGGCGAGCGAGCCGAGTGAGGCGCCCGAGAGGATCGCCGCCATCAGGATGGGGAGGAGCAGCGCGACCGATCCCGCGACCTCGCGGAGGGAGGGGCGGAGAGGGTGGTCATCGGGACGCGTCCCGCGGGCGTACAGCAGGGCGGCGAGCCCGAGCGCCACCGCTCCCGCCGGCACGACCCACTGGGTCCGGGGCCCGAGGTACCGGAGGACCTCGTCACTGGCCCAGAGCCAGAGCAGGAAGATGCTCCAGGCGCTGAGCACGAGCAACCGGAGCGCGCGCGTGTCCAGGGTCATGTGAGGGCTCCGAACAAGAGTGATCCGCCCACGGTGAGCGGTAGTCCGGCGGCCAGGAGGATGGGGATGAATCCACGCCGGAAGGTGGCGCCGTAGAGCACGGCCAGCTTCGCGTCGAGCGCGGGCCCCATCGTCAGGAAGGCGAGTTGTGCGGATAGCGGGAATGCGGTGAACGAGACGGCCACGAAGGCGTCCGCCTCCGAGCAGAGCGAGAGGGCGAAGGCCAGGAGGATCATCGTCAGGATGGCCACCACCTCCGCGCCGCCGATCCCCGAGAGGATGCTCTCGGGCAGGACGGTCTGGATCACCGCCGAGATGGCTGCACCGAGCACGAGGAAGCGGCCCATGAACACGAAGTCGCCGGCCACGTGTCC
The DNA here is from genome assembly GCA_963819115.1 of uncultured Thermoleophilaceae bacterium. Lineage (GTDB taxonomy): Bacteria > Actinomycetota > Thermoleophilia > Solirubrobacterales > Thermoleophilaceae > JACVRW01. The sequence goes on from CAWFUR010000017.1 coordinate 6,805, forward strand.
GGCGAACGCGCCGCCGCGTGACCCGTGGTCGTGGGAGCCGGCATCGTGCGGTTCCTGGCGAGCATCAGCGCGCACGAGATCGCCGGGAAGGAAGCGGGCCACGGCGAGGCCCACCACCACGGCGAGCACCAGACCCATACTCGACCTGGCGACCGTCATCTCCAGCCCGAGGCCCCGGGGCTGGTAGGCCACCCAGGTGGAGATCAGGACCACGGGATTCAGGATCGGGGCCGCGAGCATGAAGGCCACCCCGGCGGCGGGCTCGATGCCGCGGGCGAGGAGCCGTTTCCCAACCGGCACGCTGCCGCACTCGCACACCGGCAGCGCGATCCCCGCGAGCGCGGCCCCGGGAACCTGGAGGCTCCGCGGGAGCTCCGCCAGGCGGGCAAAGGCCGAATCGGGCACAAAGGTGGCTATTGCGGCCGAGACAACGGCGCCCACCAGGATGAACGGGAGCGCCTCCACGACGATGGAGGTGAACACCACGCCGATCGTGCCCATGGCGGAGCTGTTGCCCAGGTTGGCCGCGTGGATCGCCACCAACGCCAGCACACTGCTCCACAGCACCGCGCTCACGACCCAGAGCGGAACCCGAACCGCGGGAGGAGCGGGAGCTCTGACCGTGGAGCTCATTGGATGAGGGTAGGCAATCGGTGCCCTACCTACAGATCGGCCCGGACGCCGCGATGAGCCTCCCCCGACTTTTCGCCCTGATCGTCGGTGGCCTCACCGTGGCCACCATCGTCGGCATGGTGCTGCTCTGGCCCGGGAGCGTGGAGAGCCGCGTGGATGCCGGCCTCCTCGCCAACACCGAGAAGGGCAGGGTCGAGCGCGTCACCGACTATTCCTGCGTGACCGCCGCCGGCAACACCTGCCGGCGAACGCGGGTGCTGCTCCAGAGCGGCCCCGAGAAGGGGAAGCGCGTCAGGGTGGACCTCGACGTGACCGGGCTCGACCCGGACGTGGGCGTCGGGGACGAGGTGCGGGTGATCAAGAACGGCGTGCCCGCCGGGCAGCAACCCGGGGCCGAGGTGCAGGGCGGGCGGGCGCTTCGACAGCCGGTCTACAGCATCACGGACTTCGAGCGCCGCGGCCCGATGCTCCTCCTCGCGATCGCATTCGTGGTGATCGTGGTGCTATTCGGCCGCCTGCGAGGAGCGCTGTCGATCGTCGGCCTGGGAGTGAGCCTGGCCATCGTGATGCTGTTCGCCGCCCCGGCCATGCTCGACGGCAAGCCGACACTACTGGTGGCGCTGGTGGCCTCATTCGCGGTGATGCTGTCCACGATCGCGCTGGCGCACGGGCTCGGGCCCAAGAGCATCGCCGCCATTCTCGGCACCGCGGGCAGCCTGATCATCACGGTCGTGCTGGCCGTGGTGTTCGTAAAGCTCACTCATCTCACCGGTCTCTCGAGCGAGGAGGCCACCATCCTTCAGCTCGAGGGCAGACGGGTCTCGCTCCAGGGCCTGCTCCTGGCCGGGATGGTGATCGGTGCGCTGGGCGTGCTCGACGACGTGACCGTCAGCCAGGCCTCAACCGTGATGGCTCTTCGCGCCGCCAACCCAACGTTGCGCTTCCGCCCGCTGTCCACGCTGGCCATGCGAGTGGGCCGGGACCACGTGAGCGCCACGGTGAACACCCTGGTCCTGGCCTACGTGGGCGCCTCCCTGCCGCTGGTGCTGCTCTTCAGCTCGGGCCAGCTCGGCTTCTTCGACGTGCTCAACTTCGAGCTCGTGGCAAAGGAGGTGGTGGCCACGCTCGTAGGATCGATAGGCCTGATCGCCGCCGTGCCCATCACCACCGCGCTCGCCGCCGCGCTCGCCGTGGCCCTTCCCGCAGAGCAGCTCGGAGTCGCCGCCACCGACGCGCACGCCCACTGACAGGGCGCTCAGGCGCCCCAGCGCTGAGGTACCCGCAGCATCAAAGCCACTTTCGCGGTGCAACGAAGGGATAGCTCCGTCCCTTCGCCCCTTATGACTGGAGGCCGTGTCTGCGCGACTTCTTGTCTTCGAGCTCGGGAGGCCCTGATGGCGAGTCCGACGGCCGGCCAAGCCGGACAAATGCTGGCTGGCGTGGTGCTGGGGGTGTTGGCCGCCATGGTTGGCCAGTACGGGTTGTCGTGGGCGAACCTGCGCTGGACGTGGGCGCTGCCGCCGGCGTTTCTGGGCGGTTCGGCGGTGATCGGTGGCGTGGTGCGGTCTTGGTCAGTGGCGTTGCTGGTAGGTGGGGTGTTGTCGGCGCGGTGGGCGTTTCTCTTGGAGTGTCGGGATCGCGGAGGCAGGCGGGGACGCCAATCTGGAGGCCGCGGGATGAGCCGGTGCGCTGCAATCGACTGCAGCACAGAGGGGTTTACCGGTGCCGAGGGGGGCCGACCGGAACCGCGAAGGAGGTCGATCGCTCCGCGCGGAAGTCCGCTTGCAGAGCCGAGCTGCGAGCTAC
>CAWFUR010000018.1:0-10773 GCA_963819115.1 uncultured Thermoleophilaceae bacterium
TCTGAGCGGACGCACCGCATAGTTCCCGGCCCCAGGGGGTAACTCCCTCCCATGACGCGTGCGGCGCGACGCCTGGCCATCGCCCTCACGCTGTGGCTGGCCGCGCTCCTGGCCCCGGCGTCGGCCGGAGCCGCACTGCCGGTCTTCTACAACTTCCCCTCCGCGCTCACGATCGGCACCGCCGCGCCGAACAGCGCGCCGCCCGGAGCGAACGACTGGGGCTGCCGCCCGAGCTCCGCCCATCCGCGTCCGGTGATCCTCGTCCACGGCACGGTGGAGAACCAGAACATCAACTGGCGTGCGCTTTCCCCGCTGCTGAAGAACAACGGCTACTGCGTGTTCACGTTCAACTACGGCAGTACCAGTCCGCTCCCGTTCAAGGGCACGGCGGCCGTGGCCTCATCCGCGCTGGAGCTGGGAGCATTCGTGGACCGCGTGCGCAGTGCCACCGGCGCGGGCCGCGTGGACCTCGTGGGGCACTCGCAGGGCGGGATGATGCCGCGGCAGTACCTGAAGTTCGGGGGCGGAGCGGCCAAGGTGCGCGCGCTCATCGGCCTGGCGCCGTCGAACCACGGCACAACGCTGGACGGCCTGGTGACTCTCGCGGCGAACATCCCCGGGTCGGCCGCGCTGATCTCGGGTGTCTGCCCCGCCTGCCGCGACCAGCTCGTGGGCTCGTCCTTCCTGAGCTCGCTGAACTCCGGTGGTGACACGGTGGCCGGCGTTGCGTACACGGTGATCGCCACCCGCTACGACGAGGTGGTCACGCCGTACTCGTCGGCCTTCCTCAGCGGGCCGAACGTCACCAACATCACCGTGCAGAACGGCTGTCCGATCGACTTCGGTGAGCACCTGGCGATCTCATATGACCGCCGCGCGCTCACCAATGTGCTCAATGCGCTCGACCCCGCACACCCGCGGGCCGTGCCCTGCGTGCCCGTGCTCGCGTTCGTCGGCGGCTGAGCGGCGGCGCTACCCCTGGCCGTAGCGCGCGATCAGCCGCCGGTAGGTGGCGAAGGCGGGCTTCGGGGAGTAGTCGTCGTGGAGCAGCCCGAAGAAGGACTGGAAGTTCGGCCCCTGGCTGTTGTTGTCCCGGAGCCCGAACCAGCGGAAGTCGCTGATTCCGTAGGTGCCGCGGTAGGCCACGACCGTCTTCACGAAGGCGGCGACCGCCTTCCGCTGGGCGGCCTCCGTCCGGCCGGGCCCGGTGGGGTACCCGGTCTCCTCCACGCGTATGGGGGTGGCTCGCCCGAACCCCGCGCGCGGCATGTAGCACTCCCGCGTCTGGGCCAGGCCCTCGAGGAAGGCGTCGCCCAGGTTCACCACGGGCACCGGGTACAGCAGGCCGGGCGTGAACGTGCCCGGGTAGATGTCGAGGCCGACCCAGTCAGTCGCCCGGCGCAGGCGCGCGCCGCCTCGGCGGCCCACCGCGGTCCAAAAGCGCGCGTCGTCGGCCGCGACCGTGCCGGCTGAGCGCCAGGAGTAGTTGAAGCCGATCTTCTGGTGGCGGTAACCGAGTCTCAGTGAGGTGCGCTTGGCCTCGATCACGCCACGCACCAACGCCTCCACGGCTCGCTTGTACGCACCGTCCGAGGTGTTCTTCGAGAACGTGAGGTTCACCTCGTTCGTGATCTGAAGGCCGGTGACGTGATGGATGGGGCCGAAGGCCCGCACGACCCTGCGTACGTAGGCCAGCCACTTGCCGATGTCCCCATCGTCGCGGTCGAGCGGGTGGTAGCGCACCTGGAGCTCCACGTCGTAGCCCTGGCGGGCGAAGCGCAGCGCGTAGCGCCTGAAGCGGTTGATCCCGGCGCGGCCGTCGGCCTGGAACAGGCGGTTGAGCCGGACGGTCAGGTGGCGCCGGCCGCGCAGGCGCGCGAGCGCGGCGTCGCGCTTGTCGAAGTCCTCCCTGACCAGCGGGGTCGTCTGCCCCACGCCACCCTCGCCCGCCGGGCGCGGGCCGACGCCGAAGCGGATCGGTGGCCCCCCGCGCGACCGGTCGTTGGCATAGCTCTGGGCGCAGGTGGGGTCGGGCCGCTTGGCCGGGGGCGTCTTCGCCGGCGGCACCTCGCCGCCGGCGTCCCAGGGGATGGCGGACGCGGATGCGCCGCCAGCGAGCATGGCCGCGAGGGCCAGCGCGAGGACCGCGGCGGATCGAGTGGCTCCTCCCATCCGCGGCCTCAAGGTAACAGCCCTGGGGTCCAATTTCGGGTGGAGCTGTTAGTACGAGGGCGGATTGCGCTTAGCGTGACCGCATAGTCCCCACCATTCGCCCACGATTTACGCGACTCCTGATCGGAGCCGTGGTGGGCGCGGCACTGGCGGCGGGTGCCCACGCGCCCGTCGCTCTAGCCGCGTCTCCGCTCCTGTCTTCGAACGTCGCCAACCCGTTCGCGGGTCCCGCGCCGCTCTCGGCAGCGGCCGCGGCTGCGCCCGCGGACTTCCAGGAGTCCACGGTCTGGAGCGGGCTGACGAACCCGATGGCCATACGGTTCGCGGCCGACGGCAGGGTGTTCGTGGCGGAGAAGAGCGGGCGCATCCTCGTCTTCGACGACCTCGCGGACCCGACCCCGACCGTGTTCGCCGACCTCTCCTCCCGGGTGCACGACTTCTGGGACCGGGGGCTGGAGGGGATGGCCCTCGACCCGGGGTTCACCACCGGGCGTCCGTTCGTATACGCGCTGTATGCGTACGACAAGGACCCCAGCTCGGCCACCACGCCGCGCTGGGGCGACGACTGCCCCACCCCGCCGGGGGCCACGGATGACGGCTGCGTCATCAGTGGCCGGCTCTCGCGGCTGAATGCGTCGGGCACCGAGCAGGTGCTGATCGAGGACTGGTGCCAGCAGTATCCGAGCCACTCCCTGGGCAGCCTGGCGTTCGGGGCCGACGGTGCGCTGTACGTGAGTGGTGGCGACGGCGCGAGCTTCAACTTCACCGACTACGGCCAGGACGGCAGCCCCGTGAACCCGTGCGGAGACCCGCCCGGCGGCCGCGGCGGGTCCATGACTCCGCCCACGGCAGAGGGCGGTGCCCTGCGCAGCCAGGACGTGCGGACCACCGGCGACCCCACGGGGCTCGACGGCACGATCCTCCGGGTGAACCCCGATACCGGCGCGGCCATGCCCGACAACCCGAACGCCGGCAGCTCCGACCCGAATGCCCGCCGGATCGTCGCGCACGGCTTCCGCAACCCCTTCCGGATCACCGTGCGGCCGGGCACGAACGAGATCTGGGCCGGTGACGTGGGCTGGAACACCTGGGAGGAGATCGACCGGCTCCAGACCCCCACGGCCGGCGTGAAGAACTTCGGCTGGCCGTGCTACGAGGGTGACGGTCGCCAGGGCGGGTACGACTCGCTGGACCTCAACCTCTGCGAGTCGCTCTACTCGCAGGGCGCGTCGGCGGTATCCGAGCCCTACTACACCTACAACCATGGGGACCGGGTGGTGGCGGGCGAGAGCTGCCCGATCGGCGGCTCGTCGATCTCGGGACTCGCGTTCTACGACAAGACGGCCTTCCCCGCCCGCTACCGCAACGCCCTCTTCTTCGCGGATTACACGCGCAACTGCATCTGGGTGATGCTCCCCGGCGCGAACGGCCTGCCCGACCCGACGAAGCGCGAGACCTTCGTGGCCGGCGCGGCGGGTCCCGTGGACCTCCAGGTGGGCCCCAACGGCGACCTCTACTACGCCGACCTGAACGGCGGCACGATCCGCCGCATCCGCTACCTGTTCTCGAACCGCACCCCGACCGCGGTGGCCTCCGCGACGCCCACCGACGGCGCGGTGCCGCTGGACGTGAGCTTCAACGGCACGGGCTCGTCCGATCCAGACGGCGACACGCTGGCCTACGCCTGGGACCTGGACGGCGACGGGGCCTACGACGATTCCACCGCCAGCCGCCCGACCTTCCGCTACACCACGGCCGGCACCTACACCGTGCGCCTGCGAGTGACGGACCCGAGCGGCCTCGTGGACACCGACACGCTCACCATCACCGCGGGCACCCCGCCCACAGCCACCATCGCCACGCCCACGGCCGGGACCCTCTGGAAGGTGGGCGACACGGTGTCGTTCTCCGGCTCGGCCAAGGACTTCCAGGGCTCCGCCGTTCCGGCGTCCGGGCTCACCTGGGAGCTCGTCCTCCACCACTGCAACCGCACCGGTGACAGCTGCCATACGCACGAGCTCAACACCTATCCCGGGGTGGCGTCGGGCTCGTTCTCCGCGCCCGACCACGAATACCCGTCGTACATCGAACTGCGGATGACGGCCACGGACTCGCACGGGCTGATGACCACGGTGAGCCGCCGGATCGACCCGCGCACCGTGCGCCTGACGATTGAGAGCAGCCCGGCCGGACTCCAGGCGAGCCTCGGCTCGGAGACGGTGGCCACGCCGTTCACGCGCGACGTGATCGTGGGCTCCTCCAACTCGGTGGCCGTGTCCTCGCCCCAATCGATCGGCGGCACGAGCTACGACTTCACCTCCTGGAGCGATGGCGGGGCGCGCGCCCACAACCTGGTGGCTCCGGCCACCGACACCACGTACCGCGCGACATTCACCCAGGGCGGGACCGTGTCGCGCATAGCCGGTTCCGACGTGGTGGGCTCGAACGTCAGCGAGGCGGTGCCGGGTGCCGGGGAGGTCTACCGGACCACCGCCACCGCGGCCGGGCGTGCCACCGCCCTGCGCCTGCACCTGGCCCCCAACTCCACCGCCTCCGCGCTGGTGCTCGGCATGTACTCGGACTCCGGCGGGGAACCCCAGTTCCTGCTCGGCTCGGGCCGCATCAGCGCGCCGGTGGCCGGCCAGTGGGCCGAGGTGCCGCTCGCGAACGGTCCCCAGCTCGTGGCCGGTCAGGCCTACTGGATCAGCCTGCTGAACCCGTCAGACGCTACGGGCACGCTCCGCTGGCACGACCGTGCCGGAGGCGGAGGCGGGGCCGAGCGCACGAGCGCCAACAACCCGCACGCCTCGCTGCCGGGCGCCTGGACCACCGCCGCCAGCTGGAGCGACGGCCCGCTGTCCGGCTATGTGATGGGCACCGGGGCGCCGCCGCCGGCACCATCCCTCTCGGTCACACCGACCTCACTCTCGTTCTCCGCGACCCAGGGGGGCGCGAACCCGGCGGCCAAGACGCTCAGCGTCGCCAACACGGGCGGCGGGACGCTGTCCTTCACCGACTCCGACGATGCCTCCTGGCTCACCGTGACTCCGGCGAGCGGCACCGCCCCTCGTGACCTCAGCGTCGCGGTGAACGCGGCCGGACTCACCCAGGGCACCTACACCGCCACCGTGACGGTGGCCTCGGCGGGCACGAGCGGCTCGCCCAAGCTCATCCCGGTCACGCTCACGGTCGGGCCCCCGGCCGCCGCGCCGATCCTGAACACCAGCCCGGCGAGCCTCACGTTCAGCGGCGTGGCGGGCGGCGCCAATCCGGCTGCGCAGAATGTGTCGGTGACCAATACGGGCAGCGGCACCCTCTCCTACACGGCCTCCGACAACCAGACCTGGATCACGGAGTCGCCGACCTCGGGCACCGCGCCTGGAAGTGTGGCCGTGTCGGTGAGCAGCGCCGGCCTGGCCGCGGGCACCTATACCGGCACGGTCCAGGTGGCGTCCACCGGCGCCACCGGATCGCCGAAGAGCATTCCCGTGACCCTCAACCTGAGCCAGCCGCCTCCGCCCGCCGGCGGGCTCGTGGGTTCCTGGAGCTTCGACGAGGCCAGCGGATCCACGGTGCAGGACGCCTCCGGGCGAGGGAATCCGGGCACCATCTCCGGACCAGCCCGGGTGGCGGGCAGGTTCGGCGGGGGCCTGTCGTTCGACGGCCAGAACGACTGGGTGACCGTGGCCGACTCGGCCTCGCTCCACCTGACCACGGCCATGACGATCGAAGCATGGGTGCGCCCCACGGCCCTGTCCACGATGTGGCGGACGGTGGCGGTCAAGGAGCGCCTCCCCGGCCAGTTGTCCTACGCGCTCTACGCGAACACCGACACCACCCGTCCGAGCGGTCACGTGTCCACCTCGCAGGAGTATGGGCTCCGCGGCCCGGCCGCGCTCACGATCGGATCGTGGGCGCACCTGGCCACCACCTGGGACGGCACCACGCTGCGCCTGTTCGTGAACGGGACGCAGGTGGCGAACGCCCTGGTCACGGGCACGGCGCTGAGCTCGACCAACCCCCTGCGCTTCGGCGGCAACTCGATTTGGTCGGAGTGGTTCGCCGGGGTGATCGACGAGGTGCGCCTGTACACCCGGGCGCTGTCCACGGCGGAGATCCAGTCCGACTCCACCACGCCGATCACGGCCGGAGCGACCGTGGCCCGGCGCGCGTCCGCGGCGGCCTCCCACCGCAGGACCGCGAAGCGGCGGAAGGCAGCCGCGCGCTCGCGGAAGCTGGCCCATTGGCGGGCATTGCCGGCACCGTCCTGGCACGAGCCGCGCTGGCTGAAGAACCGCCTGAGGCAGGCGAAGCTGGCCGCCCGCTGCGCGGCCGACCGTGGCCGCTGGGCACACGCTCACGGGAGCACGAGCGCCGTGCCGCCCTGCGGGCGCGCCCGCCGTCACTAAGCCCGCGGCCGTCACACTGACCGCGTGCTCACCGCCGCCGGTCCCCCGCGTCTTCACCAGCGCTTTCCCGCCCTCGCCGCGAGGCTGCCCCACACGCCGCTTGGGGACGGGCCAACGCCGGTGCGCGCGCTCCCGGCCCTCTCCGCCGAGGGCCGTGCTCCGGTGTGGCTCAAGGACGACGGCGCCTTCGGCACCGGCTCCTGGGGCGGCAACAAGGTGCGCAAGCTCGAGTGGCTGATCCCGGAGGCGCGCCGGCGCGGGGCGCGGGTGATCGTGACCGTCGGGGGCCTCGGCACCAACTGGGGCCTCGCCACCGCGCTCTACGGGGCCGAGCACGGGCTGCGCACGGTGCTCGCCCTGGTGGACCAGCCACGGGACGAGCACGTGGAGCGCCAGCTGGAGCGGCTGCACGCGTCGGGAGCCGAGCTCCACTTCACCCACACGAAGGCGCGGACCGTCGCGCTCCTGCCCTGGCTGATGCTGCGCCACAGCGGGAGCCGGCCGCCTCTGATCCTGCCCGCCGGAGGTTCCACGCCGGTGGGAGTGGTCGGATACGTGGAGGGCGGGCTCGAGATCGGCGACCAGGTGGCCGCAGGCGACCTGCCGGAGCCCTCCCACGCGGTGGTGGCGATGGGAACGGCGGGCACGGCAGCGGGGCTCACCCTCGGCCTGCGGCTGGCCGGCCTCGGCACCCGCGTGGTGGGCGTGCCCGTGAACGACAGGCTGAAGCTCGACCTGCGAACCACGATCCGGCTCGCCCGCCGCGCCGAGCAACAGCTTCGCCGGCGCGGCGCGGCGCTCCCGACCCGCGCTCCGGACGCGGTGGAGCTCACGGTGCTCGAGGGATGGATCGGACCGGGCTACGGCCACTCCACACCCGAGGGCGAGACCGCGACCGCGGCGGCGCGGGCGGATTCCCTCGAGCTCGACCCGGTCTACACGGCGAAGGCGATGGCGGCGCTGATGGCCGCGAACCGCGCCGGCGACCTCGGCCCCGGGCCGGTCCTGTTCGTGCACACCGACGGGCCGCGACCTCGCCCGAGCGGGGATACTGACGTCCTATGACCGGTCACGGCGCCCGCGAGGAGCGCAGCCCGATCGGCGATCGGGCGAGCACCGCAGCGACGGATTTCGCTGGGCCGGAGCCCACTGGGCGACGGGCCGTGGCCCACAAGCCGCCCCTTCCCATCGCGGGATCCACGGATCTGGACCTTCCGGTGGAGCGGCTGTGGTCCACGTTCATCGACGTGCCCCGGTGGCCGGACTGGAATCCGTGCTTCAGCAAGGCCTCGGTGGACGGCGGCGAGCTCGAGGTGGGGGCCACGCTGCGGTTCACCTTCCACCCGATCGAGCGCCGCTATCCCTACCGGCTCCCGGCCAAGGCCGAGATCGTGGAGCTGCAGGAGCACGATCGCGTGACCTGGGAGGTCTCGGCGCCCGGCTTCCATGCCGTGCACAGCTACCGCTTCGCCGCCGCCGGCCCCGACCGCTGCCGCTTCGGCTCGTGGGAGGTGGCCGAGGGCCCCACCTACCGCGCGCTGCGGCGCTTCTGGCTGGCTCATTTCCGCTTCGTGTGCCGCGAGTCCCTGGCGGGCGCGCGCACCTTGACCTAGCTCGGCTTTACGGAGATAGGTTGTTCAAACGCCGCACGGCGTCGAACAGGCCGCCGCTCGTGAACATGTCCACGGCCACGATCGTGGGCATCAGGCCGCGGGCGGCCTTGCAGGCGAGCGCGCGCCCGACGAGGGTGTCGGAGGCGTTCACCACCGCCGACCCCGCGGGCGATGGTGCCGCCGGCGGTGACCAGTGGTTCATCAGGAAGAGCGTGCCCGTGGTGCCGCCGCGGTTGGGCCTGCAGCTGGCGGTCCACTGGGCGGGGTCCGTGATCTGCGAAGCCACGGGCCAGTCGTAGTTCGTCTCCTGCACGATCCCCTGGTAGGCCTCGTGGTACCAGCGGACCTTTCCTGAGTCGTGCTCGGCGGTGACCACGAGCTGCTTGCCGCGCCTGATCATGCGGCGCAGCGTCGGCCAGGTGGGTCCGGTGCGCCCGCGCCAGACGTGATGGATCAGCCCGGAGCGGCGAACCTCGCGGGCGAAGTCCGCCGGTGCCACGTAGTCCTCGTTCACGATCATCAGGACGTTGTTGGGATGCCGGTTAAGGAACCTGTTCATCGCGCGCAGCACGTCAACCAGGGGCGTGGCGCCCAGCTGGCAGGCCACGTGGCAGAGATAGAGCTGGCTCTGCGGGGTCTTCACGGGGTCGGCCACCACACCGCCACCCGGGGTCACGTGCGCGTAGTAGGTGTCGAACAGGAATCCGCGCACGCCCAGGGCCAGCTGGTCGGGGATGCCCACCGGCTGGTTGGGGAGCGCCCATCCGAGCGCGGCCGCGGACATGGCGTTGTGAGCGGCGGGCAGCACGACCTGGTTGAAGTGGCGGTCGCAGTAGCGCGCGTTGCCGTTGCAGCGAATCGGGAACGCGGCCGAGGCCGAGCCGGCCAGCGCCAGCCACAGGGCCAGCGTCGTGGCCACGGCGAACACGATGGCGCCGCGGCGCCGGGTGCGATCCCTCCTCATCCGGTGCCCACCCTAGTCCGCCGGGCAAGGGCGAACCAGGGGGAACCGATGGAGACCATGGTCCGGTGCTCGCCCGATCACCGATCGGGCTGCGCTCCTCCCTGCATGGTCCGGTGCTCGCCCGATCACCGATCGGGCTGCGCTCCTCCCTGCATGGTCCGGTGCTCGCCCGATCACCGATCGGGCTGCGCTCCTCCCTCGGGGTCCGGTGCGGCTAGGCCGCCTGGCGGGGGCGCCTGCGACGGCGCTGGCGGCTGGGGCGGCCGTCACCGGCTGGACGGCGGGGGCCATCTCCACCGTTGCGGCGGGACCTGTCGTCGCCGTTCCGGCGCGACGAGCCCTGGGTCGCGAGGCCGGCGTCCCCGAGCTCCCGCTCGAGGCGCAGCTTCTTCGCGATCCGGCCCACGTCCGCGGCCTCACCGGCCGAGACCAGCGTGACGCCGATTCCCGAGCGCCCGGCGCGGCCCGTCCGGCCGAGGCGGTGCACGTAGCTGTCGTGGTCCGGCGGGGCATCGAAGTTGATCACGTGCGTGATGTCATCGATGTCCAGGCCGCGGGCGGCCACGTCGGTGGCCACCAGGGTGTCCACGCGGCCCGACTCGAACTGGCCGAGTGCGCGCTCCCGCTGGGACTGCGACTTGTTGCCGTGCATCGCGAGCGCCTCGATGTCGTGGGCGCGAAGACGCTTCACCAGGCGGTCCGCTCCGCGCTTGGTGCGCACGAACACGAGCCGGCGGTGGCTGGCCTCACGCCGCAGCTCGTACACGAGGGCCTCCAGCTTGCCCTCGTGGGTCACGGCCACGAAGCGGTGGCTCACATCGGCCCAGAGCTCCGGCTTGGCGGTGTGCTCGTGGGTCCGGGCGTCGTGCGTGTAGGCGGAGGCGATCTTGCCCACAACGCCTTCCAGCGTGGCCGAGAAGAACAGCGTCTGGCGGTCCCTCGGCGTGAGGCTCACGATGCGGTCGACGGCCGGGCGGAAGCCCATGTCGAGCATGCGGTCGGCCTCGTCAAGCACGAGGATGCGTGCTCGCTTGAGGCTCAGGGCGCCGCGGTCGATCAGGTCCTCGAGGCGGCCGGGGGTGGCCACCACGATGTGCGCGTTGGAGGCGAGCTTGGCCTGCTTGTGGATGCCGGCGCCTCCGTAGACGGCGGCCACGGACAGGGCCCGGGCGTGAGCCAGCGGGCGGATGTCCTCCACGATCTGGAGGGCGAGCTCACGGGTGGGGGCGAGGATCAGCGCCGACGGGCGCGGATCGGTGGCCTCCACGAGATCCACGATCGGGACCCCGAAGGCGAGCGTCTTGCCCGACCCGGTGGGGGACTTCACGAGCACGTCGTGGCCGGCGAGAACGTCGGGCACGGCGAGCCGCTGCACGGGGAAGGGCTCTTTGATCCCTCGCGTGTTGAGGGCGCCGAGCACAGCGCTCGATACGCCGAGATCGGCAAAGGTTTGGGACGACATGCGTGACTCCTAGCGGCCACCGGAAAAGCGGCCATATGGTGATCCGGGAGATTCGACTGACCCGGATCGCCTGAAGCGCACGAGACAAGAACCTCGCGGGAGGCGGCGCCTCCCACAAACCCGAGGCTAGCAGGGTTTTCATCCGACTCCCGC
>CAWFUR010000019.1:0-23813 GCA_963819115.1 uncultured Thermoleophilaceae bacterium
TGGTGCGACGGCTGGAGCGGTAGGCGGCTACCTCCCGAGCTCGAGGAGCAGGTCTCCAGCCAAGCGCCTTACCACCTCGGACGAGCGGAACAGTTCAGCCTTGCGCCGCCCCCGAAGACGGGTGCGACGAAAGGCCGCGGGGGCCCGGGTCGCGTTGCTCACAGCGTGGAAAATGTCCGTGAGGTCCCGCCCCTCGAGGTAATCGCATCCCGGCTCGAGCCCACGTGGTGGACTGAGGGTCTCGCTAATCAGGAGCCGGCCCTGCGCCAACGCAGTCACGGCCTGGTGATGGGAAGCACGGTCGTCCTCCATCCGGAGGCTCACCACCACGCTCGCAATGGACGGATCCGTTCCGATCTCCGGGTCGCGCGGGAACCAACGGAGGTAATCGCGCCGCCGTGGCCCGTCAGTACCGAGCCACGCCGCCGCGCCGCCCCCCGCTGCGATCCCCTTGGAGTAAAGACCGTCGGCCACCGGCAGGGCGAGATCGCGCCAGACCTGCCCCGAGTCACCCACCGCCCGCCACATCTCCCGGTTTGCGTCGCCGATCGCGTCGGGAACGACATCCTCGTACCAAAAGATCGAGGGGAACCCAGCGTGCTGAAGGTACTCGCGGTCGGCCGAGGTCGGCGCAAAGGCCACCACCACATCCGGGTTCGCCTCGGAAATCCTCTCCGGCGCGACGACGGCAAAGTCCCGCCCGGCCGGAGCACATCGTTTGAGAGTCTCCGCGGACCCGGTCACCGCGACCATGCGCACTCAGGCGATGATAGCCCGGGCCACGGCTAGGCTGCGGGTTGGCCATGGCGCTCAGCGTGTGCTTCATCCTCGGCCGCCTCGGGCCCTCAGGCGGCGTGCGCACCGTGCTCGAGCACGCGCGCCGGCTTGGCGACGAGCATGGGATTGAGGTGGCCGTGGCCGTGGGGGACGAGTCCCGCGAGCCGGGTCCCGGGCCTCCCGTTATCTCAATGGCGAGCGCCCGAACCCGCAACTGGGATCTCGCGGTTTGCACGTGGTGGCGCACGGCGTTCGATCTCTTCTCGGTGCCTGCCCGGCGCCGCGTGTACTTCGTGCAGCAGTTCGACGAGCGCTTGTACCGGCCGGGCGACCTCGAGCGGCTTGGGGCTGCCCTCACCCATGACCTACCCGTGGCTTTCGTAACCGAGGCCGCGTGGATCGCGGACCTTCTGGCAGAGCTGAGACCGGAGGCCGCGTGCCATCACGTTCCAAACGGCGTGGACAAGGACTTGTTTCCACCCCCGGCAGAGACTCCCGAGCGGGACGGGGCGCTGCGCGTGACCGTGGAGGGCAGCCCGAACCTCTGGTACAAGGGAGTGGCCGAAAGCGTGGGAGTGCTGTCCCGCGTCGGCGTCCCTCTCGTCACCACACTGGTGAGCCCCGAGCCCGTCCCGCCCGCGATCGGGCGTGCGTTCGACCGCGTGATCGGACCCGTCGCACACACGGAGATGCCGGCACTCTACGCGGACACCGACGTCGTATTGAAGCTCTCGCGCGTCGAGGGGGTGTTCACCCCGCCCCTGGAGGGTTTCCACCTAGGCGCTACCTGCGTGGTGTGGCCGGTGACGGGCCACGATGAGTACGTCCGCCACGGGCACAACGGCGCGGTAGTCGACTTCGACGATGTTCAGGGCACCGCCGGGTGGCTCGACCTCCTTTCTCGCGATCGTGCTCTCCTGCGCCGCCTTCGCGCGGGAGCGCTCGAGACCGCACGGGCCTGGCCGTCCTGGGAGACGTCCGCCTCCGCGATGGCCGTGGCGCTCGCGGAGATTGCCACGGCGCCCGCCCCCGAATCTGGCGCCGGGACGGGCGCCCTGCTCGCGGATCTGGACGCGGGGCTGGAGGAGCTCCGGAGCGCGCGGCTGCGCCAGCAGCGGGAGGTGGACGCCGCACGGGAGTGGGTCGAGGCGATCCGTTCCTCCCGAACCTTCCGGGTCCAGGGCGTGCTTCAGCGCCTGCTAGCTTCCGTTCGTCCTTGAGCGCGACCGTCCCAGAGACTGCGGAACGGCGCGCCCACACGCTCGCCACGGCTCGAACGGCGGTCGACGTGCGTGGTGTGAGCAAGCGCTTTCGCATCCCGCACCACCGCTACTCCACCATCAAGGAACGCGCGCTTCACCCCTTCGCCGCGCGAACGCACGAGGAGCTTAATGCGCTCGACGACGTGTCCCTAGAGGTAAAGGAGGGTGAGTTCTTCAGGATGGTGGGACGCAACGGCAGCGGCAAGAGCACCCTGCTGAAGTGCCTCGCCGGCATCTACTCCCTGGACGCCGGCGAGGTGGGCGTGGCGGGCCGCCTTTCGCCCTTCATCGAGCTCGGTGTGGGCTTCAACCCGGAGCTCACCACCGGGACAACGTGTTGATCAACGCGAACATGCTCGGCTTGACGCGCCGTGAGGCCCGCTCGCGATTCGACGAGATCCTGGCCTTCGCAGAGCTCGAGGACTACATCGACCTCAAGCTCAAGAACTACTCCTCGGGCATGTCCGTCCGGCTCGGCTTCGCCGTAGCGGTGTCGGTAGAGGCCGACGTCCTGCTCGTGGACGAGGTGCTGGCGGTGGGGGACGCGTGGTTCCAAGTCAAATGCTTCAAGCGCTTCGAGGCACTGAAGGACGAGGGCCGGGCGGTGCTCCTCGTGACGCACGACATGGGGAGCGTGGAGCGCTTCTGCGATGGGCGCTGGTCCTCGAGCGCGGTCGCGTGGCGGGCCTCGGTGCGCCGGAGGACGTGGTTCGGACCTATGGCGAGCTGAACTTCGGGGATCCTGACACCCGGGTCGGGAACCCGCTGAAGCCGGCCCACATCATCGCCGCGTGGTGCGAGGCCCTCAACGGTGAGCGGTACGTGGTACTCAGCAGGGAGATGAGGTGGTGGCCTGCTTCGAGGTCGGGTTCCGCGAGGCCCTGGCGGATCCCGCGCTCGCCGTGATCTTCCGCAATGAGGTGGGCCACTCGATCTTCACCCCAACATCCGAACTGGCACCCGGGGGGACCGGGCGATTTGCTGCCGGCGAGCGAATACGCGTGCGCATGCGCTTCGTGAACCGCTAGCACCGAGCCGTTTCACGCTCACCCCCTGTATCGGTCCGCCCGGAGGCGGCTACGGCACCCACGATCTCCTCGCACGCTCCGACGATTTGGCCGCGCTGCTGGTGGAGGGGCCCGTTACGGGCGGCGTAGTGGACCTCCCCGTCGATGTCGAGGTGACGCGCGCGTGAGCATGCCGGCGCCGGCCGCGCGCTATTCGGGTCCTTCGGCGCTCGGTGACGACATGCGCCGGTTCTGGAGCCTGACTCTCGCCCTCGCCTCCACCGACTCAAACTCCGCTTCTTCGGCTCGGCGCTCGGCTACCTGTGGTCACTGGTGAAGCCGCTGCTCCTGTTCAGCGTTCTGTACGTGGTGTTCACCAAGGTGGTGCGCGTCGGAGACGGGGTGAAAAACTATCCGGTCTACCTGCTCACCTCGATCGTCCTGTTTACGTTCTTCTCGGAAACCACGACGCGCGCGGTGCCCTCCCTCGTAACCCGCGAGAACCTTCTGCGGAAGGTCCGCTTCCCGCGCATGGTGATACCGGTGTCCGAGACGCTCCACGGTATGTTCAATCTCGGGCTCAACCTGGTGGCGGTAATGGTCTTCGTCCTCGCCTCCGGGATCCGACCACGCTTCGACTGGCTACAGGTGCCCCTCCTGATACTGATGTTGCTCGTGCTGACCACCGGGGTGGCAACGTTGCTTCGGCACTGTTCGTGCGCTTCCGCGACTTGGAGCCGATCTGGGAAGTGCTGATCCAGATCCTCTTCTATGCATCGCCCATCATCTACGTGGCCACAACGGTCCCGGACAGCGTGCAGCGTTGGGCGGCCATGAACCCGATCTCCACGATTCTGACCCAGATGCGCCACGCGTTGATCGACTCCAACGCTCCGACGGCGGCGACGATGGTGGGAGGCTGGGCCTGGCTCTCCGTGCCCGTGGCCATCTCGGCGGGACTTTTTGTCCTGGGACTGTGGGTATTTGCCCGCGAAACCCCTCGCATTGCAGAGAACCTGTGATCGGCGAGCCGGGACGGCCCGACGGGCGAGGGCAGTCGGTGGAAGCACTGGAGGCGCGGGTCGTGAGCTGGAGCTGGACTGGTCGAACGCTCGGAGCGGACGAACTCCGCACTCGCCACGCTCAGGACCGCGTCTACTGGCTCGACCGCCTCGGGCTCGACCTCAATGCCCTGATGGCGCGTCCCATGCGGCCCGCATGGCAGGCCTGCTGCCGATCCTGGGGAGAGCCCGATACCTCGTGCGCAGGCTGATCGCGAGCCTCCGGCACTCGCGCATTTGACGTGACCCGGTTCTCGGTAATCGTGCCCGTCAAGGACGGCGAGCGCCATCTGGCGGCGCTGCTCACAGCGGTCATGGCCGAGCACCCTGACGAGGTGCTGGTCATCGACTCCGGCTCACGCGACGCCTCCGTGACCGTGGCCCGGAAGCTCGGTGCGGAGGTGCTCGAGATCGAGCCCTCCGAGTTCGGACACGGGCGCACCCGGAATGTCGGGGCCGAGCGCACGAGTGGGGGACTGATGTGCTTCCTGACCCAGGATGCCGAGCCCCGGCCCGGGTGGCTCGCCGCGTACGCTGCGGCCTTCGAGCTCGACTCGAGGGTGGGGATGGCCTACGGGCCCCACCTCCCGCGACCTGAGACCGGTCCGACGATCGCCCGCGAGCTCGAGGGGTTCTTCGCCGGGTTCTCCCCCGGTGGAGGGCCGGTCCTTCAGGGTCCGCGGGACGATCCGTTTCTTTCGAACGTGAACGCCTGCTACCGGCGCTCGTGCTGGCAGGAGGTGCGGTTCCCCGATCTCGGCTATGCGGAGGACCAGGCGTTTGCCCGCGCAGCGCTGGAGCGAGGCTGGCTCAAGGTCTACCAGCCGGGGGCGGCCGTGCTGCACGCACACGACTACACGCAAGTCGAGTTCATGCGGCGCTACTTCGACGAGTACCGAGGACTGCGGGAGGCCACCGGCCACCGCGAGACTCGCGTTCCGAGGCGTGATCCGCAGCGTGCGTGAGGATCTCGGATGGATGCGTGAGCGCGGCTGGTCCGCCGGACCGCGCGCTCAGGGGGCGGGCGCATCATTCGTGCACCACGCCGGCCGGCGAGCGTTTTCGGCGCTCGGCTCTCGAGCCGTCGCCCTCCCATCCCGGGTGGAGCGCGCCATCTCCCTGGAAGGCCGCTCCTCCGAGCCGCCAAGCCTCGCGTCGGCATCGGGGATCACGCCTCATCAGGAGATCCTCCGCCTGGCACGGGAGGGCCCAGCGCCGCTGCTGGCGCCGCAGTCCGGGGTTGCAGAGCGCACGCGCCTCCACATCGCGATGGTCGTCCCTCCCTTCGGGAGGGCCAGTGGGGGGCACGCGGCGATCTTCACGCTGATGGCCGAGCTGGAGCGTCTCGGCCATACCACCTCTGCCTGGGTCCATGACCCGGTCGGGCTCACCGCCCGAACCCCGGGCTCCGTGCTCCGCCGGCGCGCGGTGGACGAGTTCGCACCGCTCCGCGCCCCTGTCCTCAAGGGATTCGACTCCTGGCATGGCGCCGACGTGGCTGTGGCCACCGGGTGGGAGACCGCATACCCGGTGATGCTGCTCCCCGGATGTCACGCGCGCGCATACCTCGTGCACGACCACGAGCCCGATTTCTTCCCCACTTCGGCCGAAGCGCTCTGGGCCGCGCGCACGTATGACATGGGGCTATTTCCGATCGCTGGGAGTCGCTGGCTGCGCGACCTGCTCGAGCGCCGCTATGGCGTCTCGGGATCGTGGTACCGGTTCGGGGTGGACCATTCGGTGTACGCCCCGGCCGCCACGGCACGCCGGAGCGACACCGTGCTCTTCTACGCCCGGGCCTCCACCCCCCGGCGCGGCGTCCCCCTCGGCCTGCTTGCTCTCGAGGAGCTCCAGCGCCGGCGTCCCGGCCTCCGCGTGCTCACCTTCGGGCAGGAGGAACGGCTCGGCACCGGCGTGAAACACGAGCACCTGGGCCTGCTCTCGCCGCGCGAGCTGGCCAGCGTGTACTCGGAGTCGACCGTGGGTCTGTGCCTCTCCCTCACCAACTATTCGCTGATACCGCAGGAGATGATGGCCTGCGGGCTCCCGTGCGTGGACCTCGCAGGGGGCAGCACGGAGTTCGAGCTGGGCACGGATGGACCGGTGAGCTTCGCTGAGGCCGATCCGCTTGCCCTGGCAGACGCGGTGGACCACCTGCTGCATGACCGGGACCTGTGGAAGGCAAGGTCGCTGGCCGGGATCGAGCTCACGGCCGGCCTGTCGTGGGCCGCTGCCGCCGAGCAGCTGGAGGCAGGCCTGCGGTCCGCGCTCGGGTCACGTGCCGACGCTCCGGCAGAATGAGGGCTCGCCTTGCCAGGATCCCGCGGCCGCTGGCGGCGCTGGTGGCAGCGACGGCGTTGCTCGGTGTCGCCTGGTCGTTGGTGGTGCCGCCCTTCCAGGCGCCGGACGAGGACGCGCACTTCGCCTACGTTCAATCGCTCGCGGAGCGCGGCGCACTGCCGGGCGACCCGTCCCGCAGTCGGATCTCGACCGAGCAGGCCCTTGCGGGCAACCTGTCCAATTCCCAGCAGACCGCCCAGCAGCTCGCGGTGAAGCCACAGTGGGCCGGCGCGGCGGAGGCCCACTGGAGGCGTCGCGCGAGCGAGCTCCCGCCCAGCGCGCGCTCCGACGGCGGCGGGCTCAACCCGGCGAGCTCGAACCCGCCCCTCTACTACCTCTGGAGCGTGGTGCCCTACGAGCTCGCGTCGGGTGGCGACCTGTTCGCCCGGCTCACGGCCGTGCGGCTGGGCGGCGTTGTCCTGCTCTGTTTGACGGTGGTGGGCACGTGGCTTCTCGCAGGCACCGTCTTCGGGCCCAGGCGAGACCTTCAGCTGGCCGCCGCCGCTCTTCCGGCGCTCGTGCCGATGGTCACCTTCATCTCCGCCTCAGCCTCTCCCGACTCGCTTCTCTACGCACTTTGGACTATCCAGTTCTGGCTTGGTGCGCGGGTGCTGAAGGGCCACCAGCGCCCGCTGGATGTGGCGTCGTTCCTGGGCGCAGTAGGCCTGGCCCTCGCCACCAAGGCCACGAGCTTCGGGCTACTGCCGGGGGTGGTCTTCGTACTCGGGGTGCTGCTCTGGCGCGTGCGCTCGCGCCGGCGGGTGGTGGCCGCGGTATTGGCCGCAGCGGCAGTGGGGATCGTCGTCACGGCCGGCGCCTGGTTCGTGGTCGCCCAGGGGTCGGGTCGCCCCGCAGCCGCCCAGCTCACCGACGCGGCCGGGGTCCCGGACAGCTTCAACGCGGCCGAGTTCGGCAGCTACCTATGGCAGTACTACCTTCCCCGGCTGCCCTTCCAGACGGTTTATCCGGGCCTCGAGGCGCCGCGTCCGCGCCTATATGACGTGTGGCTTAAGGAGAGCGTCGGCGCGTTCGGCTGGCTGGAGGTGCGCTGGCCACCGAACGTGTACAGGGCCGCGGCGCTGCTCTCCCTTCTCGTGATCGGCCTCTTCTTCCTGGCTGTGCACCGGCGACGGAGAACGCTCGACCGGACGGTGCTCATTTTCTTCGCCGGCTCCGTCTTCACAGTCATGGCCGGACTCCACTGGAACGAGTACAAGCTGGCGGAGGAACATGGGGCGCTGATCAACCAGGGCCGCTACCTCTTCCCGATGGTGGGGCTGGCCGGCCTCGTGTGTGCCGGCGCACTCACGGTAGTCGCACCGCGTCGGCGGCCGCTCGCCCTGGCCACCTTCCTTGCCGCCCTGGCAGTGCTGGAGCTGTTCTCGCTGGGCAACGTGGCCGCGAGGTTCTATGCGTAGGAGTGCGATTCGCACCTTCACCGGGCTGTTCGCGCTCGGGGTGGCTACGCTCTTCTTGACGGGAGCGCGCGACGAGCACGCGCTGGCCTTCACGCTCGGCGTAACGCCGACCGCAGCCGTGGCGGATCTGCGCCCGGGCCACGAGCTTTGCCAGCGGCCCGTCGACGTCCCCGCGGGCTTCCACAGGTTGACGATGAGCACAGCGGGTCCGGTGGCCGCTGCGCCGGCCATCGATATCACGGTGAAAAGCGTGCCGGCCGGGCGCGTGCTCGCCGAGGGCACCACCGGGACGGGTGGGGGGCTGCTTGACGGCGTCGTGGTCGCCAAGGTCGTTACGGCCGAGGTCGGCGGCGTGCCGAAGGGACGGCGGGTGGCCGTCTGCCTCACCACCAAGGGACCCCGCCCCGCACTTCTCTACGGCAATGCCGCGGCCGCGGCTCGCGGAAGCAGCGCCTACCTCGACGGTCGGCGCCTCCCGGCCGACCTGAGCCTTGTCTTCGAGCGCGACCACCCCGCGACGCTCCTGTCGCTGGCCCCGGACATCGTCCTACGCGCCTCGCTCTTCCACGGCTTTCTCTCCGCGCCGTGGCTGCTCTGGCTGATCGCCGGGCTGCTCGTAACAGCTCTTCCCATCCTGCTGGTCGTGGCGCTCGCGGGAGTGGCCCGCGGCGAGGATCAGGAAGCCGGGTAGCTGCCCAGGGGTGCCTTGGCCGTGGCACTGTCAAGTGAGCGCTGGAGCTCTTCGAGCACCCGCACCACCCGCAGGCCGCTCTCGCCGTCGGAGCGCGGGCGGGAGTTTTCGCGGATCGACTCCACGAAATGGGCGCATTCGAGGCGGAGGGGCTCGCCGTTCGGCACCGCGGGACTCCAGACCGCGCCGGAGCGAGCCACATACTCACCGTAGCTGTTGTAGGGCTGGTCAAAGCCCTTGTCGTAGATGGTGAGCTTCTGATCCAGCGCCATGTCGTCGAAGGTGGCCATTCGGCGCGAGCCCACGACGGTGAAGCGACGTTCCTTGTGCGGGTCCAGCCACGAAAGGTGGAGGTGAGCCGTGAGCCCGGAGGGAAAGCGGAGGAAGCAAAAGACGACGTCCTCGATGCCGTCCCGCATGTACGACTCGCCGTGGGCGTGGCACTCCGACGGCTCCTCACCTGCCAGGCGCAGCACGACCGACACGTCGTGCGCGCCCAGCGACCAGAGCGCATTTTCATCGGAGCGCAGCTTGCCGAGGTTCAGGCGGTTGCCGTAGATGTAATGAACCTCGCCAAGCTCGCCCGCATCCACCAGCTCCTTGAGCTGGACCAGGCCCGGGTGGTACTCGAGAAGGTGGCCCACCATCAGCGTCTTTCCGGCGTCCGCAGCGGCCTCCACCACTGACTCCGCGTCGGCCACGGACTGGGCCAGAGGCTTCTCGACGAACACGTGCTTGCCCGCCTCGAGGGCGCGCCGGGCGAGATCGGCGTGGGTGGGCACCGGCGTGGCAATCGCCACCGCGTCGAGCTCGGCATCGGCCAGCACGTCGTCGAACGAATGGGTGAGGCGCGCAGACGGGAAGGGCTGTCGCGCCCGCTCCAGCTGCTCCTCCGCCCGTCGCAGACCCACGTCAGCTCAGACTCCGGGAGGGCGGCGAAGTTACGGGCCAGGTTGGGCCCCCAATACCCAAGGCCCACCACAGCGACGGAGGTGCTCACGCCATCGCCCTCTCGCGGCAGGCATCCACCACGGCCGCCACCTGGTGGTCCCTGAGCTCGGGCCCCATCGGCAGGGCGAGGATCGTGCGCGCCAGCTCGTCGGTGGCGGGCAGCTCTCCTCCGCGGAACTGGGTCATCGCCGGCTGCCGGTGCACCGGCATGCGGTAATAGCCCCGCGCTCCGACGCCTCGCGCGTTCAGCGTGGCCTCGAGCTCGTCGGCATGCTCAGAGCGCACCACGTAAAGGTGATGCACGTGCTCTGCGCCCTGCGTGGGGCTGAGCGGGCGGACCAGCTCGCCCAGCCCAGCGCGCTCGTAGGCCGCGGCGGCCTCGGCGCGGCGACGGTTCCAGCCGTCGAGCTCCGGTAGGAGCACGCGCAGCACGGCGGCCTGGAGTGAGTCGAGTCGGGAGTTGTAGCCCACCTCGGTGTGCGTGCGCTTGTCCTTGGAGCCGTGGAAGCGGAGCACCCGGGCCCGCTCGGCCACCTCGTCGGAAGCGGTGGTGATCGCACCGCCGTCGCCGAGGCAGGGGAGGTTCTTGGATGGGAAGAAGCTGAAGGTGGCGGCCTCCCCGAGAGCGCCGGCCATGGTGCCGCCGAGCGAGGCCCCCGCCGCCTGCGCGGCATCCTCCACAACCGGCAGGCCCAGCTCGCGGAGCTCGCCGACGGGGGCCACGTTGCCGAACAGGTGGACCGCCACGATGGCCCCCGTCCGAGGCGTCAGATGCGGCCGCACCGTGTCGGGGGTGGCGCAGGCCGTGTCCGGGTCGACGTCGCAGAAGACGGGGCGGGCGCCCGCGTTCACGATCGACTCTGCGGTCGCGTAAAAGGTGAAGGAGGGACAGACCACCTCGTCGCCGGGCCCCACACCGATCGCCCTCAGCGCGATGGTGAGTGCATCGGTGCCGTTCCCCACCCCGATGGCATGGCCCGTGCCGAGGTAGTCGGCGAACTCCTCCTCAAAGGCTCGGACCTCGGGACCGAGGATGTAGGCGCCCGACTCGGCCACCTCGGCCAACCGTCCGGCGAGGCGTTCCATGTAGGGGGCGAGCGAGGCGGCGAAGAGCGGTACCGGCACGCCGGTGGACGCTAGCGACGTGCGCGGCGGGTTTCGAGATGGCGCGGGCAGGGACAACTTCGCGGTCGGGTGTGCGTTGTACCGTAGTCGGCTGCGCCTGCGTGTCCCACGCGTGTGCATCCCTCACCCCATGTGCGGAATCTGCGGAGCCATAAACCTCAGGGGTCAGCCGATCCCCGACCTCGCCACGCGCCTCGAGGTGATGAGCGACCTGATCGCGCACCGCGGCCCGGACGACGACGGGGTGTGGACCCACGATCGCGGGCACGTCGGCTTCGGGCACCGCCGGCTCAGCGTCATCGACCCTTCACCCGGCGGGCACCAGCCCATGCGGGACGACGCCGGCCGCTGGCTCACCTACAACGGCGAGGTCTACAACTACCCCGAGCTGCGGACCGAGCTCGGCGGGCGAGCGTTCCGGACCGGTTGCGACACCGAGGTGGTCCTGCGCGCCTATCGACCGGTGGGGGGCGGACTCGCGTCGACCGCCTTCGCGGCATGTTTGCCTACGCGCTGTGGGACGAGGTCGGCGGAGGAGCTGATTCTGTGCCCGCGACCGCTTCGGCATCAAGCCATTCTACTACGCCCAGGTGGGCGACGTCCTCTACTTCGCCTCCGAGGCAAGGCGCTGCTGCCGTTCCTGCCGTCGATCGAGACCGACCTCGAGGGCTGCAGCGACTACCTGGCCTTTCAGTTCTGCC
This sequence comes from uncultured Thermoleophilaceae bacterium, assembly GCA_963819115.1. Lineage (GTDB taxonomy): Bacteria > Actinomycetota > Thermoleophilia > Solirubrobacterales > Thermoleophilaceae > JACVRW01. Next base: position 11,334 of record CAWFUR010000019.1, read on the forward strand.
TCGCGGGCAAGACGCTCTTCAAGGGCGTTCACGAGTTGCTGCCCGGGCACACGCTGACGGTCGCGAAGCGGCAGGATGCGGGAGGATCGCTACTGGCAGGTCTTCTACGACCTGGACTTGGGACCATACGGCCAAGTATTTCGAGGAGCGGATCGAGGCGCTGCTCGCGAGTCGGTGCGGCTGCACCTGCGCAGCGACGTGCCTGTGGCGGCTTACTGTCAGCGGCGGCCTCGACTCCAGCGCCGTGGCATCGCTGGCCGGCCGACCACGGGGACGGCCGCATGAAGGCGTTCACCGGCATCTTCCCCGAGGACCCGCGCTACGACGAGAGCCAGTACGCCCGCGAGCGTGGCCGAGTCGGGCGAACTCTCGAGCTCCGCGAGGTGGAGATCGCCGTCGAGGACTTTCTCGCGATCGATCGAGCAGGTGATCTATCACCTCGACTATCCCGACGGCGGGACCCGGGTCGTTCCCGCAGTACATGGTCTCCCGCGGCCGCCGCGCAGGAGCGCAAGGTGGTCCTCGGCGGCCAGGGAGGGGACGAGATCTTCGGCGGCTATACCCGCTACCTGATCGCCTACTTCGAGCAGTGCATCAGGGCGGCGATCGACGGCACGATGCACAACGGCAACTTCGTGGTGACCTACGAGAGCATCATCCCCAACTGGCCGCGTTGCGGCAGTACAAGCCGATGTTGCAGCAGTTCTGGCGCAGGGGCTGTTCGAGGACATCGACGCCGCTATTTCCGGCTTGATCGACCGCGCGCCCGCACCTGGCCGGCGAGATCGCTGGGAAGCGCTGGGCGACTACTCGCCGTACGACACCTTCCGCGCGATCTTCAACGGCGACAACGTCGGCAAGGAGTCGTACTTCGACATGATGACCCATTTCGATTTCAAGACGCTGCTGCCGGCGCTGCTGCACGTCGAGGACCGGGTGAGCATGGCGCATGGCGTCGAGACGCGCGTGCCGCTGCTTGACCATCGCGCTGGTCGAGCTGGCCGCCACGATCCCGGCCGATATCAAGTTCGCCGACGGGCACCTGAAGCACGTGTTCCGAAAGGCGACTCCGGTCGCGGCTGCCCGAAGAGCATCGCCGACCGCACGCGACAAGATGGGCTTTCCCGTGCCCTCTGCCGGAGTGGATGCAGGGCCCGGCACGCGATTTCGTCCGGACGTCTTCTCCAGCCGGCAGGCCCGCGAGCGCGAGATCTTCGACAATGCGCAGGGTGCTGGACGGCTTGGAGCAGAGCACCGTTCGGCCGCAAGATGTGGGGACTGCTGTGCCTCGAGCTTTGGCAGCGTCAGTTCCACGACCGCGAGCAGCGAGTTCAAGGAGCCTGGTGACGACGAAGGACGTAACGATGAAGGTGCTGATCACCGGCGGGGGCGGGTTCATCGGCTCGCATCTGGCCGACCGGCTGTTGGCGGAGCGGCGACGAGGTGCTGGTTATCGACAATTACGCCACCGGCCGACGGGACAACCTCGAAGGAGCGCGAGCGGCTGACGATCGTCGAGGCACGATCGCGGATCGCGAAGCGGTGAACCGGGCTTTCGAGGACTTCGGCCCGACAGCGTGGTGCATGCCGCGGCGTCGTACAAGGATCCCAACGACTGGGCGTCGGACGTCCGGACAAACGTACTGGGCACGTGCCACGTCGTGCGCGCCCGCCGGCGAAGCCGGCGCGGCGCGGCTCGATCTACTTCCAGACGGCGCTCTGCTACGGCACCACTCCGCACGAGCAGCCGATCACACTGGATCATCCGATCGGCCCGATTCGCAGCTACGCGATCTCGCAAGACGGCCGGCGAGCATTACATCGAGCTTTCGGGCTCGACTTCGTCTCCTTTCGGCTCGCCAACTGCTACGGGCCGCGGAACATCTCGGGGCCGCTGCCGACGTTCTACCAGCCGCCTGACAGAGGACAAGCCGTGCTTCGTGATGGACACTCGCCGGGACTTCATCTACGTCGACGATCTCATCGACGTGGTGAGGCAGGCGTCGGTCGACGGGAGCGGCCACGGGCACTATCACGTCGTCCTCGGGCTCGGACTTCGCGATCAAGGAGCTGCTCGACGCCACGCTCGCCGCACTCGCCAGGTCCAGCTCGACGCGCAGCCGGAGGTGCGCCCGAAGGGCGAGGACGACGCCTTCACGATCCTGCTCGACCCGTCGCGCATCCAGCAGGACTTCGGCTGGACGCCCAAGACGCCGCTCGAGGACGGGCGTGCGCCGGGCTATCGACTATTATCGCGACCGCGGCATCACCGAGACCTACACGCACCTCAAGGTGGGCGAGTGAGCGTCGCCGCCTAACGAACGGTCGCCTGCCACCAACGGCTCCGATAGCGCTGGAGCCGCGGTGAGGGACGCAGGTAGTCGATCGCGCCCAGTAGGTCGACGTGAACCTTGTTGTAGTAGCCGGAAGCCGGCAGCCCGGGCAGATACGAGCTGCCGGACGGCTGGTCGAAACGCCCATGCGAGCGCGAAGCGAGCTGACGCCTCGGTGGAACAGGCGCGATGCCCTGCTCGACCACGGTGCGATGTCGTAGAGCCCGAGCAGCGAGAACAGATAGCCGTTGAGTACGTGAGAGCCCGGCCTGGTCGGGTACTCCTCGTACCAGGGCACGCCGTCGAAGTCTCCGACGACCCCACCCGATCCGATCGAACGCGAGAAGACCCCCACTGCCCTGACCGCGGCCGCTCGAAAGGCCGGCGCCGGATGCAGGCGATATGCGCGCCACAGCAGCGACATGGCCTGTCCTTGCGCCATCGCCGAAACCCAACCCGGGTGGAGCGCTGGGAAGCCCTGGACGGTGAAACGAAAGCGGTACCGCCAGCCCCCGCCTGAAGATTGGTGATGCACCAGCCAGCGCGCGGCCAACAGCGCATCAGCGCGATAGGCACGATCTCCGGTGACCGTGAGATTTGCGGCTGCCTGGAGCCCGTACTGGGAGACGGTGACCGGCGTGTAGTAGGTGCCGAAGGAGTACTCCGAGCGCGGGACGACGCCGTGGGCGCCGAGCGCGAATGTCGTCGAGTAGTCGAGGTACGGCCCGTTGCGCCCGTAAGCGGCGAAGGCGGACGGCACGAAGAGCAGCCCCGTTAGCCAGACGAGCGGCAGAATCAGCAGGCGCAGACGCATGAAAGCCGCACGCATGGTGGCAGTGGAGTCGGCCACCTGAACCGCCCTGCCCGGGACTACACTCAGCCGTCGTGCTCGATCAGGGAAAAAAGATCTTGGTGGTGGGGGGCGCAGGCTTCGTGGGCTCCAACCTCGTCCGCGAGCTGCTGGAGAGCGAGCCGGCGGACGTGCTGGTGGTGGACAACCTGCTCTCCGCCGAGCGGGAGAACCTGCCCGACGACCCGCGCGTCGCGGTTGGTGGAGGCCTCGATCAATGACGACGACGTGCTCGCCTCGCTTCCGCGGGACCTGAGACTACGTGTTCCACCTGTCCACCTATCACGGCAACCAGAGCTCGATGGCCGACCCGCTGGCCGACCATGAGCACAACACGCTCACCACGCTGAAGCTCTACGAGGCTCCTCAAGGGTTCACGACCGCCTGCGGCCGCGTGGTGTACGCGTCGGCGGGCTGCACGGTGGCGGAGAAGACCTTCGAGGGAGCGGAGGCCACGCAGGAGGACGCGCCGGTCTCGCTCCCACTTGGACAGCCCGTACCAGATCTCCAAGATCGTGGGCGAGTACTACTCGAACTATTACCACTCGCGCTTCGGGCTGCCGGTGGTGAAGGCGCGCTTTCAGAACGTCTACGGCCCGGGAGAGGTACTGGGCGCCGGCCGCTGGCGCGGCACGGTCAACACCGTGTGGCGCAACGTCACCCCGACGTTCGTCTACAAGGCGCTTCGGCCAGGAGGCCCTCCCCGGTTGAGAACGGGGGGGATCGCCTCGCGCGACCTGATCTACGTGGGCGACATGGCCCGCGGGCTGATGGCGTGCGCCACCGCGGGGGAGCCGGGTGGGGTCTACAACCTCGCCAGCGGGGTGGAGACCACGATCCGCGACCTGGCTGAGCTGGTGAACGAGCTGACCGGCAACCCCGCCCCGATCGCGCTCACCCCGGCGCGCGACTGGGATCACTCGGGGCAGCGCTTCGGCTCGACCGACAAGGCCCGGCGCGAGCTCGGCTTCGAGGCCGCGATGCCGCTTCGCGAAGGTCTCGAGCGCACGATCGAGTGGACGCGCGAGAACCTCGACCGGATCGAGCGCTGCATGGCCCGCCACGCAGACCGGGTGCCTGACCTGCCCATGCCGCTGGCCGGTCGGTAGGTCCTGGGCGCCGACCCGATGGAGTCGTCCGCCAGATCGCTCCCAGCGATCCGGATCGAGCCGATCGAGGGTTACCAGCGCCCGCGGCTCCGGGAGCTTTGGGAGTACCGCGACCTCGTCTACTTCCTGGTGCGACGGGACATCGCCGTGCGCTACAAGCAGTCGGCGGTGGGAGCACTCTGGGCGCTCCTCCAGCCGATCCTGCTGGGAATCGTGTTCAGCGTATTTCTCGGGTCGCTGGCCAAGGTGCCCTCCCAGGAGGGGATTCCCTACCCCGTGTTCGCGCTGTCGGGCATGGTGATGTGGCTCTACTTCGCGAACTCGATCTCGCTCGCCTCATCCAGCACCGTCGCCAACGCCGAGCTGATCTCGAAGGTCTATTTCCCTCGTATCATCATCCCCTTCGCCGCGGCCTTGCAGCCCGTGCTGGACTTCGGTCTCGGAATGATCGTGGTGCTCGCCGCCATGCTGATCTACGGGGTCACTCCGGCACCCCAGATCGTGCTCGTCCCCCTGCTGGTGCCAATCGCGCTCGCTGTGGCGCTCGGCCTGGGCCTGTGGCTCTCCGCGCTGCACGTCCGCTACCGCGACGTCCAGGTCATCGTTCCCTTCGCAATCCAGGTCGGGCTGTTCGTGACCCCGATCATCTATCCGTTCGACCTGGTGCCCGCCAACCTGCAGCCGATCTACGCACTCAACCCGATGGTGGGGGTCCTCGAGCTCTACCGCTGGATGCTGTTCGCCGACGCCTCTTGGCCTGGCGCGATCGTCGCGATACCTCTCGTGGCGGGCGCCGTGCTGCTGTTCACCGGCGCACGGTTCTTTCAGCGGGCCGAGCGGAGCTTCGCGGACGTCATCTGAGCCTCGTGGACGCGGCAGCCGCCATCAGCGTCGAAGCGGTGGGAAAGGCGTACCGGCTCGGCGCCACCGAGACGCCGGGCCGCGGCCTCCTGTCCGAGGCCCTCTCGGGAACCCTGCGCGCACCGGCGAGGGTGCTCCGGCGACGCGCACGGGCGGCGCCCGCCCACGAGCTCTTCTGGGCGCTCCGCGACGTCTCCTTGGAGGTCTCGCAGGGTGAGGTCGTTGGGCTGATCGGAGCCAACGGCGCCGGAAAGAGCACGCTCCTGAAGCTGCTATCTCGCATCACCCCTCCCACGGAGGGACGGATCACGATGAGGGGCCGCGTCGCGACCATGCTCGAGGTGGGCACCGGCTTCCACCCGGAGCTCACCGGCCGCGAGAACGTCTTCCTGAACGGCGCGATCCTCGGGATGCGTCGCAGGGAGATCGAAGCGCGGTTCGACGAGATCGTCGCTTTCTCTGGAGTGGAGCGGTTCATAGACACGCCGGTTAAGCGCTATTCGAGCGGGATGTACGTCCGGCTCGCGTTCGCTGTAGCAGCCCACCTCGAGCCGGAGATCCTGCTGATCGACGAGGTCCTGGCCGTCGGCGACGCCGCATTTCAGCGCAAGTCGCTCAACAAGATGCGTGAAGTGGTGGACGATGACGGCCGGACGATCGTCTTCGTTAGCCACAACCTCTCCGCCGTCCAACGCCTGTGCACGCGCTCATTCTGGATCGACCGGGGTCGGCTGGGCGCCGAGGGGCCGACACAGGACGTGATCGCCGCCTATCTCAAGGGCGTCGGGTCGCGCCAGGAGGGTGGATCGGCTGCGATCGGCAACGACGCTCCGCGCGTGGGCAACGGGGATGCCCTGCTGCGCAGCGTCTCGATGCTCAACGCTGGCGGTACTTCGATCGACCAGCTGATGCTCGGCCAACCGTTCAGGCTACGCCTGGGATTCGAGGTGATCACGCCGATACAGGACGGCGTGGTGGAGGTCGGCCTCTGCTCGGCGGATGGCACCCGCGTCGTTACGGCGATGAACACGGACGGCGAGCGTCCAACGCTGGAGCTCGAGGCCGGCACGTGGGAGGTCGAGGTTTCGCTGAAGCTCACGCTGCTCCCGGGCGACTTCACGGTGGACGTCGGCATCTACCATCAGCCGGGTCTGACCTGCGACTACGTGGAGCAGGTGTTCACCCTCACGGCACTCAACGTCTCCGAACAGGGCGAGGACCGTTACCCATGGAACGTGGTCCGTGGATCGGTGCGCGCGGATTCGGAGTGGCAGGTGCAACCAGACGCCGTGGGCGCGCTCCGATGAAGGGCGGCGAGACTCACCCGAGGAGGGTCCTCTACGTCGGCCAATCCTATTACCACACGTGGTACCTGTCCCGTGCGCTGCGGAAGCTGGGATGGAGAGCGGACGTGTTCAACTGGGATCTCGATCCCGGCGCGCAGCCGTTCTACCACGGTGAGGACTTCCGTCCCGATCGACGCGGAAAGGGGCGGCTAGATCTCGCACGAGATACCCGTTTCTACTTCTGGGCGCTGCGCAATTACGACATCTTTCACTTCAGCAACGTCAATGGGATGCGATTCGGGCACCTGCTGCATAACAGGGTGGCGGAGCGATTCTCACCCGGAGCCGAGATCCGGCTGTTGAAGCGCCTCGGCAAGAAGATCGTGTACTCCCACAGCGGCTGCCTCGACGGCGTCTCGCAGACCTCCTTTGCCTCTTGGGGGGACCGCCCGGTGTGCACCGACTGCCCGTGGCGCAACGTGCCCGAGATCTGCAGCGACGCCACCAACCTCGCGTGGGGCCGCTTGCGCAACGACCTCAGCGACTATCAGATCCTGTTCGGCGGCAATCGGGCCGACTTCAACATCGATCCGAATGTGCACGAGGTGCCCGAGTTCTATTGCCTCGATCCAGACCTGTGGCATCCGGATCTGCTGATCCCGTCGAACTACCGCCTGCCGATTCCTGCGAGCACGGTGAAGATCTACCACGCGGTCGGCAATGCGGAGCTTCGCACCGATCGCGTGAGCCGGCGGAACCTGAAGTCGTCACACATCTACTTTCCCCTGATCAACCGCCTCAAGGAAGAAGGCCACGACGTGGACCTGATCTTCTTTCAGGACGTGCCGAACAAAGAGCTCCGCTTCTACCAGGCGCAGGCGGACATCGTGGTGGACATGCTGACCTACGGCTTCATCGGCGCCACGGCCCGTGAGGCGATGATGCTCGGCAAGCCGGTGGTCTGCTACCTCCGGCCGGAGTGGCTCGACCAGATGCGTGCCGAGGTGCCGGGGTACGTCGACGAGCTGCCGGTGGTGAGCGCGACCCCCGACACCGTTCACGACGTGCTCGTGGATTTGATCGATCACCCGGAGAAGCGGCGCGAGATCGGACGCCGCAGCCGGGACTTCGCGTTCAAGTGGCATGCCGCGCACGCCGCTGGCCGGCGCCTGGACGAGGTCTACCGGGAACTGCTCAGCCACGGCGCTGCCTCGACATGATCAAGGGCAAGAAGATCGCCCTTGTGCCCCTGCGCGAGACCGATGCCCCGCTGCTCCACGAGTGGATCAACGACCGCGACCAGGTTCTCCTCAGCGCGCCCTACCGCCCGGTTCACGAGCCCGATCACCTCGTCTGGTTTCGAACGATTCGCGAGCGCGACGACGTCGAGATCTTCGGGATCAGGCTCTTGGAGGACGATCGACTGATCGGCTCGTGTCAGCTGCTGGGCATCGATCCGCTTCACGGAACGGCCGATCTACAGATCAGGATCGGCGCAGCCGCCGAGCGCGGACGGGGGTATGGCGCCGATGCCGTTCGCCGCCTGCTTGTCCACGCCTTCGCCGACCTCCGCCTCCGCCGGGTCTGCCTGCACGTGTTCGCGGACAACGCCGCGGCGCTCGCACTCTACGAGTCCACCGGCTTCAGGCGCGAGGGCCTCTTGAGGGCCGGCGCCTTCATCGATGGTGAGCCGGTGGACGTCGTGGTGATGGGCATCCTCGCCGAGGAGTTCGCAAGCGAGCGGCCATGAGCTTGGTCGTCGCGATTCACCAGCCGAATTTCCTGCCTTGGCTCGGCTTCTTCGACAAGCTCGCCCGCGCCGACGTGTTCGTGCTGCTGAACGATGCCCAGTTCCCCAAGAAGCAGGGTAACTGGACGAATCGGGTGAGGCTGCTCCAGAGCCGCGGCCCGGCGTTCCTGACCGTACCCGTCGTGCGCGCGTACAGCGGAGTGCGCATGATCAACGAGACGCTGATCGACGACTCGACGCCCTGGCGCGCCAAGGCGCTGAGCACGATTCAGCAGAGCTACAGTCGCGCTCCGTTCTTCGAAGAGGTCTGGCCGCTAGTCGGCGCACTGCTGGAAGCGCCAACAGACAACCTGGCCGACTTCAATGAGACCGGAATCCGCAAGCTGGCCGGGGAGCTCGGCCTGGATGTCGGAAGCATCGTTCGTAGCTCGTCGCTCGGCATCCCCAGCACGGGCACCGAGCGGATCGTCGCCCTCACGCGCTCCGTCGGAGGGGACGTCTATCTCAGCGGCGACGGCGCGGGGGGCTATCAGGACGACGAACGCTTCGGCGAGGCGGGACTTCAGCTGCGCTACCAGCGCTTCGTCCCGCCCGCGTACCCTCAGAGGTCCGCCGAGCACGTGCCGGGCATGTCCGTGATCGACGCCCTGATGAATTGTGGCTGGGAGGCGACCGCGTTGATGATCGCCGAGCGGGCGAGAGCAAGCGCGTGAGCGATCGGCTCGAAGTACTTCGTGCCGATCTGCTTGCCCTGCGCGACCGCCTGCGCGCGGACACTCTCGAGCGCTTCGCGCGGCAGAACCCGTTCATTGAGGATCTCATCGACTGGGGCGAGCGGGGACGCGCCTGGACCAACGAGGACCGCGGTGTGACCGTCTACGACTCCGCAACGCTGATCGGCGAGGTGGAGATCGGCGAGCACACGTGGATCGGCCCCTTCACCATCCTCGACGGCAGCGGCGGCCTGACCGTCGGCCACCATTGCTCGATCGCCGCCGGTTGCCAGGTGCTGTCGCACGACACCGTGCGCTGGGCGCTCTCTGGAGGTGCTGCCGAATATGAGCAGGCGCCCACCGCCATTGGGGACTGCTGCTTCCTCGGTTCGCTGTCGGTGGTGGTCAAGGGAGTGACGATCGGAGCGCACTCGCTGGTCGCCGCGGGTTCCGTGGTCACCGCCGACGCGCCCGCCTACTCGATTCTCGCCGGCGCGCCGGCTCGCCGGATCGGCACGGTCGTGGTCGAGCCCGACGGCCAGGTGCGCCTGCGCTACGACGAGTTGCCACCCGCGAGCGGTTAGATCAGCCGCGTCGGCAGACGACGGTGATGCCCGCCTCCTGCACGTTCTCTTGCTCTACCACCAGCCCGGCCTCCGCGCACCAGGCGCGCACCTCCTCCGGACTCTGGCGATGCGCGTTGCGCGGGGCGAACCAGTCGTAGTTGATGTGGTTCAGCTCCTCCACCGTCAGGCCCACGTGGTGATAGGCCTTGAGCACATGCCAGTAGAAGAGCCGCTGAATGTCGATCGGGCCCGCGGGGATTTCCAGCAGGTCGACATCCTTGGGGACGACCACCTCCAGCTCCAGATCACCGAGCATTTTCCCGAGTAGGGTTATCGGCTCCACCGCATCCCAGGCTTCGCCCGGAGTCATCGATTGAAGGCGCTCGCCGCGTAGTAGTCGGTGAACTCGCGGACAGGACCCTTGCGCCGGTAGACGTAAAACAGCAATCGCCCGCCGGGCGCGAGCAGTCGGGCCACCGCCTCCAGGGCCGCGCGGGTCGAGTCGGTGTGATGGGTTCGCCCTTCCGAGAAGATCACGTCAACGCTCCCAGGGGCCAGTGGAAGCTGGAGCAGGTCGGCCTGAAGAAACCCAGCCTCGATACCGCGCTCGGCGAAACGATCCTTGGCGACATCTACGGCATCTGACACGTCGGCTCCCGAGGTAGCGGACCCCCTTCAGCCTGGCGCCGAAGAGCTCGAGCGCGGACAGGCCCGCGCCACACCCGGCGTCGAGCACGAGCGGACGCTCGCTGTAACCGGACCACCACGCGGCCCCTTCCACGTCGCCGTAGCGCTCGATCAGCCAGTCGCGCATGCGCGAGCGCGCCAGGTCGGAATCGAAACTCTCGCGTCGGCTCCACTTGAAGCCGAAGGTCCGGGCCGTCTGGTCCTGACGGTCCGAATAGAGATGCTCGGCGCGGAGGATGCCGTGCCGCATGAGGTAGGAGGTCCCGCCGAGCTCGATGGCCGCGCCCTCCTCTGGCGGGGGTGCATGGAGCAGGTGGAACACCCAGTCGGGCGTGGGGCTCACGCCAGAAAGGTTCGGCACCATTCCTCGACCGACAGCAGCGACCAGATCAGCAGGCGGCGGTTCTCGCGGCCCGACAGGTGGTCGTCGATCAGCGCGTGCACGGCGTCGCGGTCGAGGTAGTCGTAGATGCGCGCGTCGCCGTCCAGCAGCCGCCGGCGCACGTAGTCGATCGACTCGCCGCGAAACCACGACGCGTCGGGCGCGGCGAAGCCCTGCTTCTCGCGGCCGGTGATGTCGGCGGGCACGTAGCGCTCCATCGCGCGGCGCAGCAGGAGCTTGCCGTCGCGCGCGTTGTTGAAGAAGCGCTCGGTCTTCCAGCCGGGCTCGTTCTCGTCCAGGCGCACGACCTCGCCCAGGTTGCCGAGCTTCAGCCCGACGGGATCTTCGTGGCGAAGTCGACCAGGTCGTTGTCCAGGAACGGCAGGCGCGTCTCCAGCGAGTGCGCCATCGACAGCTTGTCCTCGACGAGCAGCAGGCCGTGCAGGAACGTGCGCGCCTCGAGGTAGAGCGAGTGGTTGATGTAGTCCTCCGGGCGCGTCAGCTCGGGCGCGTGGCTGGCGAAGGCCGACGCGAAGATGTCGCGCGTGTCGACGTCGTGCACGGCGGGCCAGATCGGGGCGAAGACGCGCTCGATCTGGTCGGGCGGCAGCAGCCGCTGCCAGAAGCCGTAGTACTTGCCCACGTAGTCGTCGAAGCTGTCGTTGACCACCGCGCGGTAGTAGCGCCACGGGTAGCCGCCGAACAGCTCGTCGCCGCCCGCGCCCGACAGCACGACGGTGACGAACTTCGAGGCCAGCCGCGCGGCGTAGTAGTTGGGGTAGCACTGGCCGACGCGCAGGTCCTCCAGGTGCCAGGTCAGCGCGGGCATGACGCGCTCCAGGTCGCCGGCCTTGAGCACCATCTCGTAGTGCTCGGTGGAGAACAGGTAGGACATGCGCTCGGCGCGGTCGCGCTCGTCGAAGGCCAGCTCCATGCCCGACGCCGAGCTCAGGTCGAAGCCGACGGTGAACGAGCTGAACATGTCGAACTGCGGCGCGGCGACCGCGGTGATCGAGCCCGAGTCCATGCCGCCCGACAGGTAGGAGCCGACCGGCACGTCGGCCACGAGCTGGCGGTTGACGGCCTGGCGGAACAGGCGGTCGAGCTCCTCGAGGTAGTCGCGCTCGTCGATGCGCCGGTCCTGGGCGTCGGGCTCGCGGAAGTCGAAGTCCCAGTACGCCGTCGGCTCGGGCACCGGATCGCCGGCGCGCAGCCGCAGGTAGGTGCCGGGCGGCAGCAGCTCGACGCCCGCGAACAGCGTCCGCCGCGTGAACAGGTTCTGGAAGGTGAAGTACTCCAGCAGCGCGCGCTCGTCCATGCGCGCCCGCATGCGCGGATGGGCCAGGAGCGCCTTGATCTCCGAGCCGAACAGGACCGCGTCGCCCTGCCGCGTCCAGTACAGCGGCTTGATGCCGTAGCGGTCGCGGGCCAGCAGCAGCGTGCGCTCGCGCGTGTCCCACAGGGCGAGCGCGAACAGGCCGTTGAAGCGGGTGAGCGCGTGCGCGCCCCACTGGGCCAGCGCGTACAGCACGACCTCGGTGTCCCCGCGCGAGCGGAACTGCCAGCCGTGGGCCTCCAGCTCGCGGCGCAGCTCCTGGAAGTTGTAGACCTCGCCGTTGTAGGTGAGCACGAAGCGGCCGTCGGGCGTGGCCATCGGCTGCTCGGCGGCCGGCGTGCGGTCGATGATGGCCAGGCGCCGGTGGCCCAGCCCCAGCGCGCCATCGAAGCTGCCCTCGCCGTCGGGGCCGCGGTGGGTGACCGCGTCCGTCATCTGCCGAGCCGCCGGATCGCGGCCGGGCCGCTCGAGGTGAGGATGCCGGCGATGCCGCACACGAGCTAGCCGACGTTGGGCCGGCCGGCTGCGGTGAGGAGGCGGTCATAGCCGGCAAGGGTCGCGGCCGCCCGCCCCTCGACGCAGCGCGTCACGCGCTCGCGCGGCGGCA
>CAWFUR010000020.1:0-15865 GCA_963819115.1 uncultured Thermoleophilaceae bacterium
TGGTGCGGCGCATGGAGCGGTAGGGGGCCGGGAGCGCGCATTAGACTCGGCCGGCGTGCTCCGCTCGTCCCTCAGGTCAGTCCGCGCTCGAGCGCGGTCGCTTCGAGCCGCCGCTAGATCTCCGACTTCCCACGCGGCAGGGGGTTCGTCCGACCCGGTCGATTACGAGCGGCTCGAGGCGCTCATGCGCCAGGTGGCCACGGACGTGTACCAGCAACAGTGGAGCATGGCCCATCAGCTTCGAACTGTCGCGGCCGCAGAGTCAGCGCGCTTTGTGCTCGAGCATGTCCCGCTACACCTCGGTAAGGACCATTTCGCCCTGCGCCAGACGCCCTACTCGCCGCGCCAGACGGCGGCCTGTTCCTGGAGTTCGGCGTTTGGGAGGGAAATTGGCTGAGGCGCCTTGCGGCCGAACGCGACGTCACGTTTTTCGGGTTCGACTCCTTCGAGGGACTACCCGAGCCGTGGTCCGTCTATCCCGCGGGGACGTTCGACATCAGCGGCACCCTGCCCGAGATGCCGAGCAACGTTCGCCTGGTGAAGGGCTGGTTTCATGAGACCCTTCCCGGCTTTCTCGAAGCGCATCCCGGCCCGGTCTCCTTCGTCCACCTCGACTGCGACCTCTACCGATCGGCGAAGACTGTCCTTGATCTGATCGGACCGCGGTTCACGCAAGACACGCAGATCGTGCTTGACGATTTCATGCTCGAGCCTGGCTGGGAGCGGGAGGAGCACAGGGCGTTCTTCGAGTACATCGAGCAAAGCTGCTGGCAATTCGAGTACACGGGCTACTCAAATGACTCTCCTGGGTGCAGCGCCGCCGTGACCCTCAAGCAGCGGGCCTAGTCAAGACGCTGCGGCGCAAATCGCGAACGTCGCGGCGCCGCGGGCTTGGGCAATCCAAGGCCTGCGTGCTCGGTCGGGTCGCAGCCTCACGCGAGCCTGTTGCGGGGCGGTCACTGTGCCCAAGTCGGTGAACTCGTCAGAGAAGCGGCGGACGCCAACGCCCACTGTCCCGCGCCCCGACCGCACTACGATCCCTCCGGGGGGCACGGTCACCGTCACAGTTGCTCCTGGAGCGGAAGGCGCAACTCTCGTGCATGCTCGGCCTTGATGAAGAGTGGTGCCCTGACTCGGTGCGAAGGTCAGCGGTGCGACCCGCACCGCCAGCGGACCGGTGGACCGCTCAAGGCCCTGCCAGGCGCCCTTCAGCAGGTAGTAGTCCACCAGCTTCCGAGCATCGGGCGCCGCCCGTGCGAGCTCGGCTTCGGACCCTCCCGCCGAGCCGTACGCATCGCGGGCCCTCAGATAGAGCGCCACCGTTCCGCCAGGAACCCGTGCTTGGGTCAATGGCAGGTCTGGAGGCAGGGTGTCGCGCGCTAGCTGGACGGCACCGAGCTCGGCGCGAACAAGCCGGCTGGGGTCACGTAGGTAGGGCAGGAAATCGCGCATGAGCTGCAGACTTGCCAGGCACACTCCGGCTGTCACGACCGCAGCAACCGTGGCCGCAGTCCGCCCCTCGGGCAGGCGGCGCCCACGGAGAAGCTCGATGACCACGAGCGCTACGACGGTTCCGCCTACAAACAGGTATCGGCCCTGATCAGCGTTCCCCTCGGAGCCGCGCACGAGGGCGATCGACGTCCAGTAGCCGACAGCCAACACGCAGAGAGCAACCAAACGCACATGGGGTCCACGACGCCGAACAAGGGTGACCGCGACGCCGGCGACGACGGCCACCACCAGGAGCGGCCCCCATTGAGCGTCGAGCGCGAGCAGCCCCCGGGCGGATGCCGCCAGCGAATTGACGTTGAATCGCGGGACGAACGGAATGTTCTTCCAGATGCTCACGTCCGCGTGGTACGGGATCCACCAGGCGAAGTAGAGCGCGGCCGGTACCGCGATCACCCAGGCGCGGCGCCGGCGACCGGGGCGTCCTCCGATGTCCACGGCCAGTGCCGCCAACACGGCGAGGCCGACTCCCGAACAGAAGATGGCGATGGTCGCCAGGACGCTCACGGCGCCATCAGCCAAGCGACCGCCGCGGTCCACCAGCAGGAATGCCGCCACGACACATGCGACCGGTATCTCCAGCGACATCTCGAACGGCCAGAAGACATCCTCAGTGGCCGCCCCCATGAAGCCCACGATGGCGGCCGGGACGAGGGCATACCACGCTCCCAGGCGCGGGCGGCCATAGAGGTAAACGAGAACGGAACACGCCTCGACAACCACGACATTGACCAACCGGTACGCACCGTAATGTTCGATGCCCACGAGCGAGAACAGGGCCTTGAAGACGACGATTGGGACGACGCTCACGTGCTCGTTGTGCGGCTCGAGGAAGACGTCCAAGGCGTGGCCCTGGCGGAAGAGCACGTACTCCCATTCGTCGTAGTTGAAGGTCAGTCCTCGGCCGAGGTACATGAGCTCGGCGACCGCGGCGGCGATCAGCAAGGCCAAAATGACCCAGGGGACCTGGGACCGATCGACCGACCTGGTGGAGTTGTCAGGCTCGTCGGTGGGCGCGAGCCCTGGGATGGAAGCCGAGGATTTCGCCACGACGGGCGGGGAGGCTAGACAGACACAGTTCGGGACAGGCGTCGGACACGGGTCGCGGGAATGTCCCCGCTCAGCCGATGTTTACCATCAGCCGCTGTGAAACGCGTATGTGTCGTGGCCGCGAGCGGCCAGAACGTCTTCTTCGACGAGCTACTGGCGGCGCTGGAGAGCGAGCTACGCGTCCAGGGCGTAGAGACCGAGCGCGCAACGGATCACTTCCCCACCCTTCGCGACGACACGGCGTATCTCTTCGTTCCTCACGAGTACGTCCCTCTCACCCTGCCCGACGCGCATCCGAGCGCCGATCAGCTACGCCGCAGCGTGGCGCTCTGCACAGAGCAACCCGGTACACACTGGTTCGACGAAGCCGCTGCCGTCGCCGAGCGCGCGGGCGCGGTAATAGACATCAACGGCGAGGGAGTGCGGGAGCTGCGCCGGCGCGGCATCGACGCGGAGCTCCTGACCGTTGGCTGGGTACCCGAGTGGGACCACTGGGGCGGTGATGAGACGCGCGCGCGGCCCTTCGACCTGACATTCATGGGGGCCTACACGCAACGACGTGCCGAGGCGCTCGCCGGATGCTCCGACGTTCTCTCGCGTTGGCGCTCGTACATCAACGTGACGGACGACGCCGTGCCCAACACCCTGGCCACGGGCTCCTTCCTGGCTGGAGGGCGAAAGTGGGAGCAACTCGCGTCCTCCCGCCTTCTACTGAACATTCATCGCTCGCCTCTGCCGTACCTGGAATGGCAGCGCCTGGTCGGAGCCATAGCCAACGGCTGCGTGGTGGTCACTGAACACTCGCTGGGATGTGCGCCGCTGGTGCCCGGGGAACACTTCATCAGCACATCCCTCGAGAGCCTTCCCGAGGTCCTCGACGCTCTGCTTGAAGATCCGGCAAAGGTGGCTTCGGTCCAGCGCACGGCCTACTCGCTGCTCCGGGAGGAGCTTCCTCTCAGTGCGTCGATCGGAGTCCTGACGGACGCGCTCGACAAGGCGGCGACAGGAGCAATTGTTGGAGTTGTGCGCGCACGCCGCCACCCGCGTCCGCGGCCCCGACCGGCACCCGCCCCGATATCAGAGTACGAGCGCCTGGCGGGAAGCCAAACGGACGCGGACGTGATGCGCATGGCCTTGAAGCACGTCCTAGTCGCTCAGAGCGACCTCCGCCGCCAGCTGGATGCCCCGCAGACCATGCCGGACGTCATCGACCACCTCGGCGACCAGAGTCGTCGCCCGCGAGCAAGCGTTGTCCTGACCGTGTTCAACTACGCCCACACGGTGGGCGAGGCCGTGGCCAGCGTCGCAGCATCAGAGTTCGCGGACATCGAGCTGGTGGTGGTGGATGACGCAAGCACGGATGCTTCAGACCAGGTGGTACGACAAACCCTCGCGCGGTTTCCCGCGCTCACCGCGACCATCGTCACGCGTGGCCGGAACCAGGGCCTGCCGCAGGCGCGGAATGCCGGCGTTCGGCATGCCCGCGGTGACTACGTGTTCATCCTCGACGCGGACAACGCCGTCTTCCCGCACTGCCTCGGGCGCCTCGTGGCTGCGCTCGACTCCAATCCTGACGCGGCGTTCGCGTATGGACTTCTCGAGGTGTTCGACGCAGCAGGATCTCGCGATCTACTCAGCTGGAGAGACTGGGATCCCGCCAAGCTCCGGTACGGGAACTACGTCGATGCGATGGCGATGATCCGGCGTTCGGTACTGGAATCCGTGGGCGGCTACACCACGGACCCGAGACTCTTCGGATGGGAGGATTTCGCGCTCTGGTGCACGGTCGCCGAGCACGGTTGGACCGGCGTGCGAGTGCCGGAGATCCTGGCCCGTTACCGGAAGGGGCTTCTCTCGATGATCTCCCTGACCGACGTGGATGGCCGGGGCGCCTGGGCGGCGTTGCTTGAGTCGCACCCCTTCCTCACAGCGCCGATGTCCTGAGCCCGGTTCACCAGGGCTCGGTCCAGAGCCCCGGGGTGGTGCGATGGTTGCTCCAGTGGTGCGGAATTGACGCGTCCTCGCGCTCGTAGACAGCCCCCCACCACTGCCACTCCGGATTCGTGAGGGGCCCCAAGGTCTCCTCCGCTTCGAGGCGGAAACCTTCACCGGCCATGGCAGCGGAGAGGAACGACGGGGTAATTCCCCAGATCCAGTTGGCATGGTTCACCTCGCGGGAGTCGAAGACCTTTACCTCGGGAGAGGGCTCCTCGAGGGGATAAAGCCGACGACCAGCGGCATTGCCCGGCAGGTACACCACCGACCCTGGCTGCTTTTGCTCCACGAGCATCGGCTGGACGATGCAGAGCCGCCGCTCAACCTTCGCGAGCATCAGGTTGAGCGCACCGAGCAGCGTGGGCTGGTGAAGCAGGATGTCGAACACGACCCCAACGTCGAAACGGTCGTCGAAGCTGGCCATGAAGAGCGGGTTCGAGAAGTCGCCCTTCATGAAGTCGATCGCGGGTCGGCGTAACCTCTCTTGCTGCCAGGCCGGGGTCTCCAAGCCGTCGACAAGCAGGATCCTCTGGCATCCGCGATCAGCGCAAGCAAGCGTGTAGCCGCCATCCACACGCCAGATATCGCCGAAGACGATGGCACTCTCGGCCGGCAGGCACTGGTCGAGCAAGGACAGCTTGAACGCAACGATCGGGTCGTCCTCACGCAGCATGCGGATCAGCCCCTCAGCGGAACAGCCGTTTCGCGGCGCGTAGGGGTGCGGTGAGCTTCCAACTCAGCGAAGACTTCAGGTCCCTGACAATTTGCCGCTCGATGACCAGCGCCTGGTCGGCCGCATCCAAGTCCCGGGTCGCGATCTCAAGGTCATGCTCGAGCTGCACCACACCGGCGAGTTCCTGCTCAAGCTCGAGGACGCGCCGGTTAAAACGCTCCTCGGCCTCTCGGGCCCTGGTTTGCGTCGCCTGAAGCTCCGCACGGAAATTCTCGACCTGCTCGTGCCACCAGCGCACTTCGAATGGGCTGACCAGGGCAATGAGCCCGCTCTGGTCCGGCGGCAGCTGATCGCTCGCCACGGCTATCGCGTAGGTCTCGCTGCCAGGCTCATCCGCCTGAATACCGGCCGCGAGGAAGGGAACAGGGGCACGCTCGCTCGGCCCCTTGACGACGATGGCGCTCGCGAGGTGCGCGGACTGGCCATACATCGCGACCTCCCGGAAGTGCCCGGCGAGCACCTCGCGCAGCTCCTCGGGGAGGAACTCGTGCACGTGGTGCGGATTTCCGGGGGTGTAGACATCGCGGTTCGGTGAGGAAATCAGAAGGGTCCCGCCGGGCCGCAGGACGCGCTGAAGTTCCCCAACCACGCGCTCGTGGCTTTCGACGTGCTCTATCACCTCGAAGCAGACGATCACGTCGAAGGTGTCCGCCTCAAACGGGAGATCCCGCACGTCGGCTTCGACGGTCTCGATGCCTTCGCCCGCAGTTCGCTCAAGCGCCTCGGCCGAGACATCAACGGCGACCAATCGTGAAGGTCCCTGGTCAGCGAGGAGCCGTGTTCCGTAGCCCAAACCGCAACCCGCATCCAACACGTCCTTACCAGCGACCCACTGGGCGGCCCACCAGTACCGCGAGCGGTGCTCGGCTTCCATGAGCCCGCCACCCATCGTGTCGGGGTCGAAGCGTTCGGGACTTTCCTCGTGGCCGCCGCGTGCCTCCGCGGGGCTGTGCTCAATCGCCATCGCGAGCCGAGCTTACTGGTAGTTTCAGATCCCCTGAACGCAACCGCGGAACACGCCATTCGCAGGCGGGACGAACGCCTGGCCGAAGCCCTTCCGGCGGTCGCGGCGAACGGGGTGAGCAAGACCTTTCGCCTACCGCATCAGCGCTACTCGACGCTCAAGGAGCGCGTGCTGCATCCGCTCTCCTTCAAGGCAGACGAGAGCCTGCACGCTTTGGGCGACGTGAACTTCGAGGTGCGAAGCGGCGAGTTCTTCGGGATCGTCGGGCGCAACGGCTCAGGCAAGAGCACGTTGCTCAAGTGCCTGGCAGGCATCTACGGCGTTGACCGAGGACAAATCGAGATCCGCGGCCGACTGTCGCCGTTCATCGAGCTCGGCGTTGGCTTCAACCCGGACCTCACGGCACGCGACAACGTGATCATCAACGCGATCATGCTCGGTCTCTCGCGACGCGAGGCGCGGCGTCGCTTCGACGAGGTGATTGCCTTCGCAGAGCTCGAGGAGTTCGTGGATCTCAAGCTCAAGAACTACTCGTCGGGGATGAGCGTGCGACTGGGCTTCGCAGTGGCTGTCCAGGTGGATGCGGACGTGCTCCTGGTGGACGAGGTCTTGGCCGTGGGCGATGCCGCGTTTCAGCGGAAATGCTTCGACGAGTTTGGTCGCATGCGCGCCGCCGGCAACACCATCCTCTTCGTCACCCACGACATGAGCGCCATCGAGCGGTTCTGTGATCGCGCCATGTTGCTCGAGCATGGCGCTGTCCAGGCCATCGGCCCCCCTGACGAGGTGGCCTTGCTCTACAACCAGGTCAACTTCGGCGACGACACCGGGTCCGCGGACCCGCAAATACCCGGGCAGGCGGCTCGCATCGGACGGGTTTGGTGTGAGGACGACCGCGGCGAGCGGCTCGTTACGTCACGTCACGGGGAAGTCTGCCATGTGCGCATGGAGGTGGAATTCCTGCGCACGGTGACCTTTCCGGTCTTCACAGTCGCGTTCCGCAACGAACTGCGGCAGCCGGTTTTTGTGGCCTCCAGCATCCCGCACCCTTCGCCGGGGGAGTTCCGTGGCGGAGAGCGGGCTAACGTCCGCTTTTCCTTCTCGAACGTTCTCGCGCCCAGCCATTACATGCTTACGCCAGCAGTGGGTGACTGGGACGAAGGCTACGTGCCGCTCGACCAACGTGACGACGTCGCCTCCCTGATCGTCGACTCGCCACTACACACCGGCGGGGTCGCAGATCTGCCGACCGAGCTCCGGATCGAGCGCCCATGAGTGTTCAGGCGGGGGTCACGCGCTACCGCGGACCGTCGGCCGTGGGTGACGATCTGCGGCGCTTCGTGAACCTCACATGGATGCTGGCGGTCACCGACTTCAAACTCCGGTTCTTCGGCTCGGCGCTCGGCTACGTGTGGACGCTGATGCGGCCGCTGCTGCTGTTCGGGGTGCTCTACTTCGTGTTCACCAAGGTGGTGCGCATCGGGGGTGACATCCCGCACTACCCGGTGATCCTGCTCAGCGCGATCGTGATGTTCACGTTCTTCTCTGAGACCACCAGCCGCGGAGTCACGTCGCTCATCGAGCGCGAGAACCTGCTTCGGAAGGTCCGCTTCCCGCGGCTGGTGATCCCGCTCTCAGTGTCTCTCCACGCCCTCTTCAACCTCGGTCTGAATCTGATCGTGGTGTTCGTGTTCGTGCTCGCCACCGGCGTGGAACCACGCGTCAGCTGGCTCGAGGTGGTGCCCCTTCTGCTCCTGCTCGTGCTGTTCGCGACCAGCGTGGCGATGTTGCTGAGCGCTCTGTACGTGCGCTACCGGGATATGCAGCCGATCTGGGAAGTCGCGCTCCAGATCCTCTTCTACGCGTCGCCGATTATCTACGTGATCTCATTTCTCCCGGACAACATTGAGCGTCCGGCCATGGCCAATCCGATTGCGACCATCGTGACCCAGTGGCGCCACGCCGTGATCGATTCCGGGGCCCCGAGCGCCGCGGAAGCCATCGGGGGAGGGGCGCGCCTGCTGATCCCATTCGCGGTCGTCTTGGCCACCTTCGCGCTGGGCCTCTGGGTCTTCACCCGCGAGGCCCCGCGGATAGCGGAGGACCTGTGACGCCGGAAGACGCCGAGGCCCTGCGCGCACGCCTGGAGGAGCTCGAGCGCGAGCGCCACAACCAGACCGCACGGGCCAACGCCGCGCTCGCGGCCGCGCAGGATCGCAACTACTGGCTCGACCGCTGGAACGTGGATCTGAACGCGCTGATGCGCCGGCGCGGGGCGCGCCAGGCCCGTGCCGTGCTCGGTGGCACCAGGCAGCTGGTCCGGGCGGCGAGAGCCTCCCGTGCCCGCGCTCGCAGCATCCCCCTGCTCGCGACCGAGACGGCGGCGCCGGTGCCTCCCTCCGCCGTCGCGCCAGCCGAAGCGCTCGAGCGAACCATCTCCCCCGACCCGCTGGTGGCCGCGCCCGTCACCGAGCTTCTCCACGGCCGGCTCGAGCCGGCGGAGATCACGGCCATCGAGTCGCGCCTGGACGCGGGCAGGCAGCGGCGCTCGCGGCCGCGGATCCCACCGAGCGGCGTCGCCTGCTGCTCGCCTTCGCCGCGCATCACAACGTGGAGTCGGCGCTCGAGCGCACCGGCCTCACCGCTGCCATGCCCGGGGCGGGCGTACACGCGATGGCCGAGGGCCCACGGGCGGCCGGCGGCTCCTACTACTACGCCGACCTCGTGGTCGATGCCCTGCGCCAGAGCGGGTACGACTTCGCCCCCGGCCACTCCGGCCTCGACTTCGGATGCTCCTCGGGCCGCGTGGTCCGGGTCCTGGCCGCGGCCGGGCCGGAGATCGCCTGGTACGGGTGCGACCCGATCCCCGGCGCGATCGAGTGGGCGCAGGCCAACCTGCCGAATGTCTCCTTCGCGGTCAGTCCCGAGCACCCGCCGCTGCCCTACCCCGACCACCACTTCGAGTTCGTGTTCGCGATCTCCATCTGGAGCCACTTCGCCGAGGACGCGGCGCTGGACTGGCTGGCCGAGATGAGGCGGATCATCAAGCCCGGCGGCCGACTTCTCATCACCACCCATGGCGAGCACGCGATCACCCACACCCGCGCCGAGGGCCGGCGCTCCGCCGGCCAGCTCGCCGACGTCCGCGACTCGCTCGTGGCAAACGGCTACTGGTACGCCGCCGAGTTCCGTGAGGAGGGTGACCACGGCGTGGCGAATCGCGACTGGGGCACGTCGTTCCTGAGCGCCGAGTGGCTGCTGGCCAGGGCCACGCCGAGATGGCACGTGGCCTTCTTCCGGCCCGGCCGCGTGGAGGGGAACCAGGACCTCTACGTGCTCGAGCCGAGGTAGCCGGATGCGCTCGGCCTCCGTCGTCATCCCGGTGCGGGACGGGGGGCCGCTGCTCCGGCGGGTGCTGGAAGCGGTGCGGGATCAGGGCGAGCTGGAGCTCGTGGTGGTGGACTCGGGATCCACGGACGGCTCGCTGGAGCTGGCCCGCTCGGTGGCCGACGTGATGGTGGAGATCCCGCCGGCGGAGTTCGGGCACGGCCGCACGCGCAACCTGGCCGCCGAGCGCAGCTCGGGGGAGCTGATCTGCTTCCTGACGCAGGACGCGGTGCCCCAGCCCGGCTGGCTCGCCGCCCACCGGGAGGCGTTCGAGCTCGATCCGCGGGTGGGCGCGTCGTTCGGCCCCCACCTGCCGAACCCGGAGACCACGCCGATGATCGCCCGCGAGCTGCTGGAGTTCTTCGCCGGCTTCTCTCCCGAGGGCGGGCCCACGCTGCAGCGATCGGGCGGGCTCACCTTCCTCTCGAACGTGAACGCCTGCTACTCGCGAGTGTGCTGGGAGGAGATCCGCTTCGAGGATCTCCCCTACAGCGAGGACCAGGCCTTCGGAGCCGCCATGGTGGATGCGGGCTGGGTGAAGGTCTTCCACCCCGACGCCGCCGTGCGCCATGCCCACGAGTACGGCCCGCTCGACTTCGTGAAGCGCTACTTCGACGAGTACCGCGGGCTGAACGAGACCAGCGGGCACGTGGAGCCCCTGCGCCCGAGCGCCGCGCTCCGGGGCGTTGACGGGCGACGCGCGATGGATGCGCGACCGGGGCGTGCCGGCTCGCGAGATCGTGCGCTGGCTGGGGCGCTCGGCGGTGCATCACGGCGGACGCCGTGTGGGCTCCGCCCTCGGCTCTCGCGCGGATCGCCTGCCCTCCCGGGCGCAGCGCGCGCTCTCGCTGGAGCGCCGTGGAGCCGCCACCCCCGCGCCGGCTTCCGAGGAGGTGCCCCGTGGAACGATGGTCGAGGGGGGACGAAACCCCTACGAGTCCCTCCTTCGGCTCGCAAGGGAGGGCATCGCTCCCCTGGACGACCCGGTGCCCGGGATGGCCGACCGGCCCCTCCACGTGGCCACGGTGATCCCCCCCTTCGGGCCCGGCAGCGGCGGGCACGGCACGATCTTCAAGCTGCTCGCCCAGCTCGAGCGCATGGGCCACACCTGCTCCACGTGGGTGCACGACCCGCGCGGTCTCCAGAGCGGCGGAGCTCCGAGCGTGCGCCGCGACATCGTGGACGGGTTCGTGCCCCTCGCCGCGCCGGTGCACCTGGGCTTCGACGACTGGCACGGCGCCGACGTGGTGCTTGCCACGTCCTGGGACACCGTGTACCCGACGGTCTTACTGCCGGGCTGCCGGGCGCGTGCCTACCTGATCCAGGACCACGAACCCGACTTCCTCCCGACCTCCGTCGAGTCCAGCTGGTGCGCCGGCACGTACGGGCTGGGCCTCTACGGGATCTCTGCCGGGCGCTGGCTGCACGACCTGGTGGAGAGCCGCTACGGCCAGCGGGGCACCTGGTTCCACCTCGGCGTGGATCACTCCACCTACCACCCCCGCCCCGTGGAGCGCCGCCGTGACACCGTCGTGTTCTACGCACGGGAGGTCACCGCCCGGCGGGCGGTGCCGCTGGGCGCGCTCGCGCTGGAGGAGCTGAATCGCCGCCGGCCCGATGTGCGCGTCGTGCTCTTCGGCGAGACGCACCCATACCCGCTCTCCTTCGAGCACGAGCACCTCGGCGTGGTCGGCCCGGGGATACTCGCGCGCCACTACTCGGCGGCCACGGCCGGGCTCTGCCTGTCGCTCACCAACTGGTCCCTGGTCCCGCAGGAGATGCTGGCCTGCGGGCTGCCCTGCGTGGACCTGGCCGGCGGATCCACCGAAGTCGAGGCGGGAGCCTCGGGCGCGATGTCCTTCGCCGAGCCGGACCCCGCGGCGCTGGCCACCGCCTTGGAGACGCTGCTGGACGACGAGGGACTGTGGGCGCGGCGCTCGCGGGCGGGGATCGAGTTCGCTCGAGCGGCCTCCTGGGAGCTTGCGGCGTCCCAGGTGGAGCATGGGCTCCGCGAGGCCCTGCGGAGCGGGAGCGGGGACTAGCCGAGCGATTCCGGCCGGTCTAGCCGTAGAACCGCGAGATCACCAGCAGCTGCGCGAACAGCCCGTGCGCGGCCGCCAACGCCACCAGCACGGCTCCAACCGGGCGAGACAGGCGCCGACCCGCCCCGAGGGCCGCGGCTGCCACGACGGCGCCATAGAGGGGCAGGAACGGGAGCAGGTAGCGCGCCTGCTCGAAGGCAAAGCCGGTGTTGCGCCGGTAGCGGAGCCCCAGGAACCCAATCGACGCGAGAAGTCCTCCCACGAGCACCGCGTAGACCAGGAGCTCGGGTAGCCGGCGTCGCAGGGTCCCGCGATCGCGCCATGCCGCGAGCCCGGCGAGCAGGAGGACCGGAACCGCGACGGCCAGAGCCACGCGGTACACCCAGAGGTCGAAGGCGGTGTCGAGCCAGCCGAAGCGGCCGATCAGGCCCTGGAACCAGGTTTGCCAGGGCGGGAAGTAGCTGAACTGGTCGTTCATGAACGGAAGCCTCGGCATGTACAGCTGCCAGGTGTACCCAAGTTGCTCGGTGAGCGTGATCCGGGCGCCCGAGACCGCGTCCGCGCCCGCGGCTGTACGCGCGGCCACCTCCACCCCGCCTCCGAACGCGCTTCGGTCCCAGACCCAGAGGTTGAGCGCCACGTACCCGGACACGGCCGCCCCCGGAATCGCCAGGGCAGCGCCGGTGGCCAGCGCGACACTTCGGCGCTCGCCTCGTCGCAGCTCGCGGCCCGCAAGGATCGCGATGGCCAGGACCGCGCCCGGCAGGAGGGCCACGAAGTTCAGCTTGCCCAGGCAACCCACGGCCAGAATCAGCCCGAAGCCGACGCCCAGCGCGGGCGTAAGACCGCGGCGGAAGGCCCGGGCGATCGCGAAGAAGAGAGCGGCCGAGGCGGTGAACAGAAGCACGTCCGGGGTGACCCCGCTCCCGATGAATCCGAACACGGGCTGGAAGGCAACCGCGAGCGCCCCGACCGTCCAGGTCCAGGGCTGGGAGAAGAGCTCTCGTAGGAAGAGGTAGACGAAGACCACCGTGAGGGCGGAGAGCAGGGCGGACATGATGCGCATCAGCCAGAGCCGGTCGAGGAGACTCTTCCAGGGCGAGGCGAGGTAGCCGAGGCTCTCGAACGCGTAGAAGAGCGGAGGCTGATTTGAGCTCTCTACGATCCCGCCGCCGCCCACACGGCCCGACTCGGTGTCAGCCGCCCGGTGCGCACCCCGGTTCTGGAGCTCGGTGAGCGCCACGCGGTCGCGCGGGCGTCCAACCACTGAGCTGAATGCGAGCCCGTTCAGCACATGCACTTCGTCGGGGGAGAACACGGGGGCCCCGGGCTTGTTGAGGATCCGCCCCGTCTCCGCGAAGTACTGGAGGTACGCCACGTGGCCCGTCTCGTCGGGCACGTGGAAGGGGGGCGTGACCACCGACCACACCAATGCATTGGCGAAGGCGATCACCGCGCACCAACGAGCTGCGACCGGAAGGCGCCTCACTGTCTGACCTCCCTGAGCACGAGCCTTCCCGCCAGGCCCCAGGCGCCGAGCAGGACCAGCCCCGCGACCCACAAGAGCGCGGAGCCGACCGGGTTGGCCTTGGCGAAACCGAAGCGATGGGCCACGGTCGGGGCCAGCGCGAACCAGCTCTCATCTCCCGGTCGCACCCATTCGAGTCGCACGACCCCGCTCGAGCCGTACAGCACCGTGCGGGCCCCCCCGCGGTCCTTCACGCTCACGCAGACGCGCGTGCCGGGCACGGTCCTGTCCACGCGCTGGAGCGGCACCTCCACGTGACCCTGGGGGCCGCCCTGTGGAATGACCCCCGAGGTGATCCGGCGACCGCCGGAGCTCACCGTGACCCCGAGCTCGGGAGCCGGACGGCCATAGGTGCCGATCAGGATCCGCACCCGGTCGGTGTCGGCCGGGATCAGCGTTCCGCTCTGGCAGCGATATCCATCCCCGCGAACGTGTGCCACCTCCTCGAGCTCGGGCACGTAGTTGCTGCCCGACTGTCGCGGCTTGGATCCCAATAGCACGAGCACGAGCACAACGAGGAGCACCGTGCCCGCGGCGAGCAGCGCGCCACGGACGAGCCGCATCTAGTTGTGGCGGCGTAGACCGAGGATGGAGATCAAGAACGAGGAGAAGAAGATCTGGAGGCCCACGATCAGCAGCGTGGCCGCCGCGAGGGCCAGCCGCTCCTCGGACAGGGCGCCGAATCCGCGGTTGACCCAGGTGCCGACGATGATCGCGCAGAGCACGACCCCGGCCAGGATGAGCACGCCGCCGAGAGCCAGCCCGTGCTCGAGGCGGTATCGCGCTCGCATGCGGTCGAACCACGGGTCCTTCTCACCCATGAAGTACGTGCCGTAGGCGTGGGCGCAGAGGCCGAGGGCCGCCACCTGCGTGCCGATGATCATGAGCAGCGCGCCCGCCACCATCGAGTGCAGGTCCCACTCGCGGCCGAGCACGTTCAGCTGGAGGAGCACCGTGGCCGAGATCAGCGTGCCCAGGATGCCCATGATCAGGCCCGGGATCACGAACAGGTGGGTCGGGCTGTGCACAAGCAGGTAGCGCAGGTGGCGCCAGCCGTCGCGGAAGCTGTCCAGCTTCGAGTCCCCGCCGCGCGGGTGGTACTCGATCGGGAACTGCCGGATCTCGAGCTTCTCCTTGGCCGCGCGTATCACCATCTCGGAGGCGAACTCCATCCCGGTGGTGCGCAGGTCCAGGCGCGGCAGCACGTCCCGGCGCACCGCCCGCATGCCGCAGTGGGCGTCGTTCACGCCGGTTCGGTAGAAGAGGTTGAGCACCCCGCTGAGCACAGGGTTGCCCACGTAGCGGTGCAGCCAGGGCATCGCGCCGGGCTGGATGTTGTCCATGCGGTCGCCGACCACGAAGTCGGCTCCTTCCTCCAGCTCGCGGACGAACTTGGGGATGTCGTTGAAGTCGTACGTGAGGTCGGCATCGGCCATCACGATGTAGCGGCCCCGGGCCATGGCGAACCCGGCCAGGTAGGCGCTGCCGTATCCGCGGCGGCGCTCGGTGACCACCGTGGCGCCTGCGGCGCGGGCCAGCTCGGCGCTCTCGTCCTCGGATCCGTTGTCGGCCACGATCACCTCACCGCGGAGGCCTGCGCCTTCGAGGGCCGCGAGCGCGATGCCCACGCACTTCTCGATGTTGTCCGCCTCGTTGAGGCAGGGAATCACGACCGAAACGAGCGGCTCTTGCTCGACGTCACGGCGAGAGGTCGTGGGCTGCTGGGTCGCCTGAGTGGAACTCATGCTGGGCATGCGGCCTTCCGGTCGGGGCGGCCGCGCTAGTCACAACACCCGCACCAGCCGGAAAGCGCGCTCGGCCGGTGATCGTAGCGGACGGTCAGGCGGCTTCATGGCCGCGGAGAGCCCCTAAGCGTGCCGGTTACGGAGCACCAGCGTGTCGTTTCGGAAGCCGGCCTCGAAGGCTTCCGGGACCGCCGGGGAGCGGCTCTCGGTCTCCAGGTACACAGTCCGCACGCGGGCGAGAAGGTCGGGGCGCACGCCGCCCAGGATCTCGAGTTCGGTGCCCTCGGTGTCGATCTTCAGCACGTCGATTCGGGGGGCCGCCTCGAGCGCCCGCTCGAGCACGTCGTTGATGCCCAGACAGGTGACCTCGATCGTCTGCCCGGTCACCACGCCGATCCCGCCGTAGCGCCCGCTGTCCTCAACGCCGAACCCGGCCGTGCCGGGCGTGACGGCCACCGCCGACTCGGTGAGCTCGAAGCGCTCCTCGAGGCCGGCGAGGTTCTCCCTCAGCCGCTGCACGTTCCGCGGGACGGGCTCGTAGAGGAAGCAGTTGCAGTCCGGATTGCGGGTGAGGAAGTAGAGCGCGCTGATCCCGATGTTGGAGCCGATGTCCACCACCGTTCGCAGCTCGGGCCCGGCGGCGTAGTCCTCACGGCAGAAGACCTCGTTCACGGTGAACATGTCGTGGCTGCTGTGGAGCATCGGCGCCACCTCGCCGGCCGGAGTACGGACGCGGCAGCGGGCCGGATAGGAGCCGCGACCCAGGAAATAGCGCGCGGCCGCGTCCCGGGTCTCGGGGAACACGCGGGCCATCCGCCACAGGGCCAGGTAGTTCCGGCCCCGGAAGACCTCTCGAACGACGAGGGACGGTCGGCGGCCACCGAGCATGCGCGGCCAGGCTAGCGCGCCGCC